>NZ_VMSG01000005.1 GCF_007713465.1 Pseudomonas sp. H3(2019)
GTTTACCAAGGAGTTTTCCGTTTCGAGTGCGCCGGAAGTGGGGCGAATTATAGACGTCCAGAATCTGCCGTCAACACTTAATTTAGTTTTTCTATCCTGACGGGTGTAGGCGGCCGATCAGGCACCCTAATCCGTCTGGTCCCACTACGCTTAATAGAGTCGACCCAACGAGCTCCCCGCCATGAAGATCTCCCTGAAGCTGGCCGTGTTCAGCATTGCGGCAATCCTGGTCTATCTCGGACTCGCCATTCTGGGACTGGGTGGCTTTACCGCGTTTTTCTCACATCCAGCCCTGGTGGTCATTGCCCTTGCGACGCTGTTGATGGTGGGACTTTCGCTGCTCAGCGAAGTCAACTTGAGTTCCGGGGTACGTGAAGACCGGGCCAACCGGTGGGTGCTGCCAGTATTTGGGGTGATTGGTCTGTTGTCCGCGTTCGTACCGGCCTATACCGATCGGATAGACGTCTGGACCTTTGATGGCGAAGGCATACGCTGGGTTGGCGCGGCACTATTCATCGCGGGTGGCGCATTGCGGATCTGGCCCGTTTTTGTACTCGGCAAACGCTTCAGTGGCCTGGTCGCCATTCAGCCCGGGCATACGCTGGTGACTGACGGTATCTACCGAACGCTGCGTAACCCGAGTTATCTCGGTTTGCTGATCAACGCGCTGGGCTGGGCGCTGGCCTTTCGCTCCAGTGTCGGGATCGTGCTCATCCTCCTGCTGCTCCCTGCCCTCATCGCCCGCATAAACGCCGAAGAAGACCTGTTGCGCAGTGAGTTTGGTGCTGAGTACGAGGCTTACTGCTCAAAGACCTGGCGACTCATCCCCGGGCTCTACTGAGATAAGCGCCCGGTACTTGTACAGCCGACGTTTATCTCTAGCCCGCCGACGCTCGCGTCATATCGCGCTGATAACGCTCGTCGACACGCTTGGCGAACCAGACCGTGGTGAGTTTTCGTGTGATTTTCGGGCTTTGCAACTGGATACCCGGCAGAACCCGCCCTGGACAGTGGTTTGCCCTCAGCCGTTTCCGCCAGCTCGAACACCTTCTTATATAGCTTGCTGTCTTCAAAGTAGCGGACTAAATGCGCGATGCGCCGGGGGAACAAGCACCTCGGTCAATCGGATCTAAACTGGATACACCCCTGTTCAGCGGGACTCTCGACCGAGGGCAACGACATGAACCGCAGCGATGTACTGATCGTTGGCGCCGGCCCCACAGGACTGGTCCTGGCGCTTTGGCTCAGCAAGCTTGGCATCCGGGTGCGCATCCTCGACAAGACCAGCGCACCCGGCACCACTTCTCGCGCCCTGGCGGTTCAGGCTCGTACGCTGGAGTTGTACCGTCAGCTTGACCTCAGCCAGGCCGTGGTGCAGAACGGCCACAAAGTACCGGCAGTAAATCTGTGGGTCAAAGGCGAACCGGTTGCCCGGCTACCCTTCGAGGATATCGGCAAAGACCTCACCCCTTACTCCTTCCTGGAAATCTACCCACAGGACGAGCACGAGCGGTTATTGATAGAACGCCTGGAGAAGTTCGGCGTGGTGGTCGAGCGCAACACCGAACTGACCGGCTTCAGCGAACATGGCGGCACTATCACCGCGCAGTTACTCATGCCCGACGGGCAGGAGCATACCTGTCAGACCTGCTACCTGGCGGGTTGTGACGGCGCTCGCTCTACCGTACGCAAGACACTCGACATTGGCTTCCCCGGTGGCACCTATCAGCAAGTGTTTTATGTCGCCGACGTCGAGGCCTCTGGTCCGGTGTTCAATGGTGAATTGCACGCAGACCTTGATGAGGCAGACTTTCTGGCGGTTTTTCCGTTGGCCAGCGAAGGCCATGCACGACTGATAGGTACGGTACGCGACGAACGCGCGGAACAGGCCGAAACCCTGAAGTTTGAAGATGTCAGCAGCCGGGCCATCGAACACCTGAAGGTTCAGGTACACAAGGTCAACTGGTTTTCGACCTACCGGGTCCATCACCGGGTGGCGGATACCTTCCGCTTCGGGCGCGCCTTTTTGCTCGGTGACGCCGCCCATGTGCACAGCCCCGCCGGCGGCCAGGGCATGAACACTGGTATTGGCGATGCGATCAACCTCGCCTGGAAACTCGCAGCCGTTCTCAATGGAGCAGCCAACGACAAACTGCTCGACAGTTATGAAGTCGAACGCATGGCCTTTGCCCGGCGACTGGTGGCAACCACCGACCGGGTGTTCAATTTTGTCTCTGCTGAAGGCCCAATGGCCGATCTGATACGCACCCGCGTTGCACCATTTCTGTTGCCCAAAATGGTCTCATTTGAACTGGCACGCGAATATCTATTTCGCACGGTGTCGCAAATCACCCTGAACTATCGCGGGATGCCCCTGAGCGAGGGGCATGCGGGCGATGTCTTCGGTGGTGATCGCCTGCCCTGGGCGCATGACAGTGAGACCGATAATTTCGACAGTCTGACAAGCCTCAACTGGCAGGTTCACGTGTACGGCGACACCAGCGAAGAAATGCTTGCCTGGTGCGCCGAGCATCACCTGGCATTGCACGTTTTCGACTGGCATCCGACCCACGAAGCCGCCGGGCTGGCGCGCAATGGCTTCTATCTATTAAGGCCCGACAGTTACGTGGCCGTCGCCGACCTGTCCGCCGATCCGAAAGTCATCGAGCGCTACTTCCGGGACCACGGGATCAAACCATTCCTCTGGTAACAACGGCACGCCAGCGCCTTAAATCCCGCTCAACGCCAGGTCCATCGCAAAGTAGGTGAAGATCAGGTCCGCACCCGCACGCTTGATCGCACCCAAACTCTCGCGCACCACGCGGTCCTCATCGATCGCACCGGCAGCGGCACCGAACTTGATCATCGCGTATTCGCCACTCACCTGATAAGCCGCCAACGGCAAACGCGACGCTTCGCGGATATCACGGATGATGTCCAGATACGCACCGGCTGGCTTGACCATCAGCGCATCGGCGCCTTCCTGCTCATCGAGCAACGATTCGCGCACCGCCTCACGGCGGTTCATCGGGTTCATCTGGTAACTTTTACGATCGCCTTTAAGCGCACTGCCGCCGGCTTCACGGAACGGACCGTAGAGTGCCGAGGCAAATTTGGTCGAATAGGCCATGATCGAAGTCTGGCTGAAGCCGGCTTCGTCGAGCGCCCGGCGAATAGCCTGGACCTGCCCGTCCATTGCCGCTGAAGGCGCAATCACGTCGGCCCCGGCCCGTGCGGCGGCGACGGCTTGCTTGCCGAGATTGATCAGGGTCTTGTCGTTATCGACTTCCCCCGCATGCATCACCCCGCAGTGACCATGATCGGTGTACTCGCAAAAACAGGTGTCGGACATCACGATCATTTCCGGTACCGCGTCCTTGCAGATCCGCGCCATACGCGACACCAGACCGTTTTCATTCCAGGTGTCGCTGCCACAGCCATCCAGGTGATGGGAGACCCCGAAAGTCATCACCGACTTGATACCGGCCCGCGCATAGCGCTCGATTTCGCCTGCCAGTTTCGACTCTGGAATCCGCCGCACGCCGGGCATGCTGGTAATCGGCACGAAATCGTCGATTTCTTCTTCGACAAAGATCGGCAGCACCAGGTCATTGAGGGTGAACTCGGTTTCCTGGAACAGGCTGCGCAATTGCGGATTGCGACGCAAACGGCGTGGACGGGCTTCGGGGAACTGGCTGGACATGGGTTTTCCTGGCTGGAGGCCAACGGCCTGGACAAGACAAAAGTCATAAAGGAAGGGAGCTTATGCCCCTCTCCCCCATCGACACAAACGTAAGTTCAGGAACAATTTGTTTCCGATTCGGTAACAGTTTGGCAGCGGGCAACGGGTTGCCCTTCAGTACAACACGGCTGAAGACATCCACTTGCTTGAAGTCATATCGAGACATTGCTCTTCCTTAAGCGTGGTTACGTCGAGGGGGTGGCATTGTTTGCCGTTACTTGGGAATTTCCAGCCCGCGAATCACTGCCGGCCGTGCCAGGAAGCGCTCCAGCACGCGCAATACATTCGGGAAGTTGTTGATCCCGACCAGATCCCCCGCTTCATAGAAGCCGATCAGGTTACGCACCCACGGGAACGTCGCGATATCGGCAATGGTGTAACGCTCGCCCATGATCCAGTCACGGCCTTCCAGGCGGCCGTCGAGCACTTTCAGCAAGCGCTTGCTCTCTTCGACGTAGCGATCACGCGGGCGCTTGTCCTCGTAGTCCTTGCCGGCAAATCTATGGAAAAAGCCCAACTGACCAAACATCGGTCCGATGCCCCCCATCTGGAACATCAACCACTGAATCGTCTCGTAACGTGCAGCCGATTCCTGCGCCAGCAGTTGCCCGCTTTTGTCGGCGAGGTAGATCAGAATCGCTCCCGACTCGAACAACGCCAGTGGCTGATCACCCGGCCCGTGGGGGTCCAGGATCGCCGGAATCTTGTTGTTTGGGTTCAGCGACAAGAATGCTGGAGACAGCTGATCATTCGTGTCGAAACCCACCCGGTGCGACTCGTATGGCAAGCCGGTTTCTTCGAGCATGATCGAGACTTTGACGCCGTTGGGTGTCGGCAAGGAATAGAGCTGTATCCACTCGGGAAACTGCGCAGGCCATTTCTCAATGATCGGGAATGCAGACAAATCGGTCATGGTGAACATCCAGTGACAGTTGAATGGCGACGATGGGGGTTGGTCTCGGCAGGTGCCCGGCCTTCAAGGCGGTTAGATTATAAGCACGACGCTGATTGGGCCAGGTCAATTCAGAAACATTCTGTCGATAACCTTTCCGTCAGCCAACCCGGTCCGCAGATAAAGTAATGCGCGCCGATTCGAATCGAACCAAAGGGCGCCCGTGGACTCCAAGGCTGCCCTTGCGTTAGACGAATCGACCCCACGACATGAAAAGCACTTGAAGCCGCGAGCTCCCGGTGTGATGTTTTGTCAGCCTTAAACGAATGCGCTGAAGAATAATAACTCAATGAAAAAGCTCCTGAACTTCGTTAAAACCCTGAAGCCGCGCACCCTGGTGTTCTGTGCGGCCTTGCTCATGACCTGCGTCCTGTTCCTGGCGCTGGAAGCCAGTGAGAGGCGCGCCCAACCGACTGACGGCACCCAGACCCTGGTGTTTTTACGCCACGCAGAAAAACCCGCCGGAGGTCTCGGTCAGTTGAACTGCCAGGGCCTGAACCGTGCGATCAAACTGGCAGAGCTACTGCCAGAAAAGTTCGGCAAGGCCAATTACGTGTTTGCCGCCAATCCGACACGCAATGTCGAGGAAGGCGAGTTCGACACCTCCTACAGCTACCTCCGACCGCTGCTGACCATCAGTCCCACCGCAATCAAACTCGGGCTGCCGGTGAACATCGAGTTCTCTGCCAACGACATCAGCGATCTGGCCGACGAACTGCTTCACGCCAAGTACCGCAACTCGATCATCTACACCGCCTGGTCCCACGGCTATCTGCCGGATTTGATCAACAAGGTGGCGCAAGAGGCCACCGGTGAAAAACGCCCCCTTCTCGACGACTGGCCCTCCAACGATTTCGACTCGCTGTATGTGCTGACTCTGACCTGGCACAACGGCAAGGTCACCTTGCTCAGTCATCGTTACAAGCAAGAGCTGAACAACGGCCCGCAGACGTGTCCGACATAACAGGTCGGCTTGTGCCCACCGTTTCCGGGCCTCTGGACTAAACTGCACTGGAGTATGATGCCCCACTGTCCTAATTGTCCGGAGCCTCTGTATGTCCAACTCCTTAGCGGTCCCCAACCGGGGCCTGGCGCTCTGGTGGAAACCCGCCCTGTTCCTGCTGGTTGCCTGTATCGGCCTCTACTACGTCAAGTGGTCGCCCTACTACCTCAAGGCATTTGTGGCCGCCGACAGCCACAGCATCGGCGCCTCGATCCTCAACGATGAACAAACCGCGCCACTCACCGCTGCACTGGTGTACGCCAGGGTGTACTTCCTGGCGATCTGGAAAGCGGCCGTACTGGCGGTGATTCTGGGTTCGCTGTTGCAGGTATTGATTCCGCGAGACTGGCTGCTGCGCTTGTTCGGCCGTGCCGGTTTTGCTTCAACCTTGCGCGGCGGCTTGTTCGCCTTGCCAGGCATGATGTGCACCTGCTGCGCCGCCCCCGTGGTGTCCGGCATGCGCCGTCAGAACGTCTCGGTGGGTGCGGCATTGGCATTCTGGATTGCCAACCCGGTACTCAACCCGGCAACACTGGTATTCATGGGTTTTGTACTCGGCTGGGGTTTTACCGCACTGCGGCTGGTGGCAGGGATTGTGCTGGTGCTGGGTGTTTCGTTGGTCGCCCAACGCATTTCGCGCCCTGAGTACATGCCGGAAGCGGCGCTGGAAGCCGTGGCCGAAGCGACCCGCACAACCGACGCACAATCTTTCCTGAGCCGCTGGGCGCGGACCTTGTGGCAATTGTTCTGGACCACTATTCCGATCTACGTGCTGGCAGTACTGGTTCTGGGCGCTGCCCGGGTCTGGCTGTTCCCGCACGTTGACGGCGCGATGGCCAACAGCTTGCTATGGCTGATACCGCTGGCCATCGTCGGCACGCTGTTCATGATCCCCACCGCAGCGGAAATCCCCATCGTGCAAACCATGATGACCCTGGGGTTGGGTACCGCTCCGGCCGTGGCGCTACTCATGACTTTGCCGAGCATCAGTCTGCCGTCACTGCTGATGCTGCGTAAGGATTTCGACACCCGGGTGCTGGTAACCGTGGCCGTGCTGACCATGCTGGTTGGCGTAATCTGCGGCCTGATCGGCGCGTTGGTGCTCTAAAGGGAATTGCAGGCGCTGGTTAACCAGCGCCTGCGTCTCGATCTTAACGATTACTGCGCTCACGCAAGTACTCGAGCACCGCAGCTTCCTCACCCACAAACTCGATTCGGTCGCCTTTCTTCTCGCGCTGGAAGGCGTACATCGGGTCGTAATACTCGTTCAACAAACCTTCGATCCAGCCACGGTGCAAGTCCACTGCACCGCTGCGTGCCTGCTCGGCCAACGCGGCCTCCATCAAATCGAACATGCGCTGATGACGCTCGCCACCCAGGCGCTTGCTGATATTGTTGAGGCTTGCCAGCAAACGCTCGGAGAACTGTGCAAACCCCTCGTCGCCATGTACAGCGATGAATTCGGCGCAGAGATTCACCACGTAATCGCGCAGGATCCGCTCGACCCGGTCTTGCAGGCTGTCTTCGAGCCAGACCATCGGGAAACGTTGCATGCCCTGATACAGCGGCAGTGGCAAGGCACAGCTACCGACCATACGGCTTTCATCTTCGAGCACGAACTGTTCGATGCCACGGGCACGCTTTTTCAGCACGTCGACGGCCAGGCGGTTCTCGAAGTCGATGTTAGTGGGCTGACCGGTCGCACGCTTGCCAAAGCTGGAACCGCGATGATTGGCGTAACCTTCAAGGTCCAGACCATTGCTCAAACGGGTGAGGACATCGGTTTTACCGGTGCCGGTCATGCCGCCGAGCAAGACGAAGTCGCACTGCTCGACCGCTTGATCGACCGTTTCCAGCAGAAAAGTCCGCATCGCCTTGTAGCCGCCACTGACCCGAAGGTAGTCGATGCCGGCCTCGTCCTTGAGCCATTGCTGGACGATCTGCGAACGTAAACCGCCGCGAAAGCAATACAGGTAACCGTCGGGGTTGGCCCGGGCAAAATCAGCCCAGGCCTGGATGCGCGCAGACTTTATCTCGCCGCGCACCAACTGATGCCCGAGCACAATGGCGGCCTGCTGACCGTGCTGTTTGTAGCAAGTGCCGACCCGCTGGCGCTCGTTGTCCGTCATCAGCGGCAGGTTGATCACCCCAGGGAACGACCCCTTGGTGAACTCGACTGGCGCGCGGACATCCATCATCGGCCGGTCGTTGAGGAAGATGTCGCGGTAATCAGTGAAATCGATAAGCATCAAATCACCTCTACCGCGTTGCTCTGTCGCTCAACCAGTTCACCGATCGGCGCCAGGTTCAGACCCAGCTCAGCGGCAACAGCGAGAAACTGCTCGTTGCCCTCGGGCGTCACGGCAACCAGCAAACCACCGCTGGTCTGCGGATCGCACAACACGCGCTTGTGCAGTTCCTGTACACGTCCAACCTTGTTGGCGTAGCTGTCGAAATTACGCAGGGTACCGCCCGGCACACAGCCTTGATCAAGGTAGTACTCGACGCCCGGCAAACGTGGCACACGATCGTAATAAATGCGCGCGGTCACAGCACTGCCATCGGCCATTTCCACCAGATGCCCCAGCAACCCGAAACCGGTGACGTCGGTCATGGCGGTCACGCCGTCGAGTTTGCCGAAACGGCTACCGGGTTTGTTCAGTCTGCACATCCAGTCACGGGCCAGGCCGACGTCGCTGGCGCGCAGCTTGCCCTTCTTCTCGGCGGTGGTGAGGATGCCGATGCCCAGCGGTTTGGTGAGGTACAGCAAGCAACCGGCGGTGGCCGTGTCGTTGCGCTTCATGTGGCGCTTTTGCACGAGCCCGGTAACCGCCAGGCCGAAGATCGGCTCCGGCGCATCGATCGAATGCCCGCCGGCCAACGGGATACCCGCCTCATCGCAGACCGAACGGCCGCCGCGAATCACTTCCCGGGCAATCTCCGGCGCCAGCACGTTGACCGGCCAGCCAAGGATCGCAATCGCCATCAACGGATCACCGCCCATCGCGTAGATATCGCTGATGGCATTAGTGGCGGCGATGCGACCGAAATCGAACGGATCATCGACAATCGGCATAAAGAAGTCAGTGGTCGATACCACGCCACGCTCGTCGTCGATGGCATACACCGCCGCATCGTCGCGCGATGCGTTACCCACCCAGAGCTTAGGGTCGAGATTCTGCGCGCCGCTGCCGGCCAGAATCACCTCCAGCACCTGAGGTGAAATCTTGCAGCCACAACCTGCGCCGTGGCTGTACTGGGTCAGGCGAATCGGCTCGCTCATGGGGGGCACCTCTGGAATTCAAGTTCAACAATTCTAACAGAGCACAGCGTAAGCGCTGACTGAGCCTGCCCCCGCTTTCGAGCAGACACGCTCGCCGAGGAGGCAAATTGCTAACCAAAACGTCAGCTAATTCACAAAATTCTCCTTTATTTCAATCGCCTGTTCCAAGTTGGTCCGCAACATGCAAACGTTTGCGTCAGTAACGTGAACGCTTGATCAATGCATGAGCGCTCACGTTCAGCCAACCACTGCACGAACAGGGATTTTCAATGCACGCCACTTCCAGACGCACCGCGTCCTGCCCCACTGTTGCTGTTTCCTTGCTACTAAGCGCCGTTACGGGACTACTCAGCTCCGCGACCCTGGCTCAAGAAAAAACCGTTGATGAATCCGCCCAAGGCGAGACGCTCAGCGCCGAAGCCAGCCCACCGAAAAAAGGCGCGTACTTGTCGGACTGGTTCAATCAGGACCTGACGCTGATTGGTAGCAAGGACATCAGCTTCGGCCCGCAACCGGCTGACGACGTTTACCTGGAATACGAGTATTTCGGGCGCAAGGGGCCATTCGAACTGTACGGCTACATTGATGCCCCGAAGATCCTCGGCATCGGCAACAGCCATGACAAAGGTGCCTGGGACCACGGTTCGCCGTTGTTCATGGAGCACGAGCCACGTATTTCCATCGACTACCTGGCCGGTCGCAGCCTGGCGGTCGGGCCGTTCAAGGAATGGTATGTCGCGTTCGACTGGATCTACGACCACGGCAGCAGCACCGCCAATCGCGCCAACACGCTTTACAGTGGCCTGGGCACCGACATCGACACCCATTCGCGGGTCAACCTGTCGGCCAACTTCTACGGGCGTTATCAGTGGGAAAACTACGGCGCCAGCAACGAGTACTCGTGGGACGGTTATCGTGCCCAGTTGAAGTACATCGTGCCCATCGACCGCTTCAGCAATGGCGCGTCACTGACTTACATTGGCTTCACCAACTTCGACTTTGGTTCGGACCTGCATAAAGACAATCCGGCGCGCACGGCCAACGCCACCGTGGCCACTAACGTATTGCTCTATTCATTCACGCACCTGCGCTTCACCCTGGTTGGGCGTTATTTCCATAACGGCGGTAACTGGGAGGATGGCAGCGAGTTGAACTTCGGTGAAGGCAGCTTCCGCGCTCGCTCCGATGGTTGGGGTTACTACGCGGGTGTCGGGTATCAATTCTGAGTGGCAAGCTGGTTCGTCATCAACATCTACCAAGGAGGTTCCATGCATACCTTTACACGCCTTTCTCTGTCCGCCGGTCTGGCCTGCAGCGCCCTGCTCTCTTCCAGTGTCTGGGCGGTAGAAGCGCCGATCGCGCCGAAAGTCATGCTGATCAGCATGTTCGCCCCGGAAGCGCAAACCTGGATCGATCGCCTGGAGCTCAAGCAGGAGATCCGCGTACCGGGGCTTTCCGCCGAGTACCCAAGCATTCGCTGCAATACACAGCAGGTGTGCCTGATGGTCACCGGCATGGGCCAGACCAACGCCGCGGCCTCCACGCTGGCATTGGCCCTGTCACCGAAATTCGACCTGCGCAAAAGCTATTTCCTGATCGCCGGAATTGCCGGCATCAACCCGCACCGCGGCACTATCGGCACCGCCGCGTGGGCACATTATCTGGTGGAGTTCGGCACGCAATGGGAACTGGATTCGCGGGACGCCCCCAAAGAGTGGCCGACCGGTTACATCGGCATCAACACCAAAGGTCCGAACGAAAAACCGCCGCTGGACTACAAGACCGAAGTCTTCGAACTCAACCCGAAGCTGCAAGCCAAAGCCTTCGCCCTGAGCGCGAAAGTTGCTCTGAGCGAAAGCCAGGAGTCCGCCGCGTGGCGGATGAAATATCCCTACGCGCCGGCCAATCAACCGCCGGTGGTCATTCAATGCGACACCTTGGCCGGCAATACCTGGTTTTCCGGAACACGCCTGAGCGAACGTGCCGAAGTCTGGACCCGTTTGCTGACGGACAACAAAGGCGTTTACTGCACGACTCAGCAGGAAGACAACTCGACGTATGAAGCGCTGTTGCGTGCCAGCCGTGAAGGTCTGGTGGATATCCAGCGCTTGGCGGTGGTGCGCGCCGGCTCCGACTTCGACCGTCCGTATCCGGGTTACAGCGAAGTCGACAACCTGCTCAAGTACGCCGATCAGGGTGGTTTTATGCCGGCCCTGGAAAACCTCTTCCGCACCGGCAACCCGCTGGTGCAGGAGATTCTGAAGAACTGGTCGGCGTGGGAGAAGGGTGTGCCTGAGGTGTAAATCTGCGCGGTCTTGATCGTTCCCACGCTCCCGCGTGGGAATGCAGCCCGTGACGCTCTGCGTCACAGGGGACGCGGAGCGTCCTTAGAGGCATCCCCACGCAGAGCGTGGGAACGATCAAAATCATCAGCTTCAAGGCAACAAAATCACCTTGTCGCCGCCGCCCTGATTCACCTCGGCATAACGCTCAAGCCCCTCGGCCAGTGGTGACTCCACCAGCCCTTCCGGCAACGGCAACAACCCGTCATCGAAGAACCGACCAAACTGCTCAAGCATCGCCGCGCAGGCTTCGACGCCGTACAGCAACGAGTTGATCCCGACCACCGAACCACCACGGCGATACAGCGCCAGCGCCGGCAGTTGCACCTGCCCGTCGACTGGTGCGGCGATGATTGCGATGCGGCCGAAGGTGGCCAACGCCGCTACCGACGCCGGCAGCCAAAAACCGGTGGTATCGAAAATCACGTCGGCACCGCCCGTGAAAATCGCATTGACCTGAGCGCCCAGCGCTTCCGGTGTTTCCAGTTGAATCGTGTTAAAGCCCTGGGCCTGCAAGGCCTTGACCTGCTCGGGACGTCGCGCCGCCGCCAACACCTGGGCACCGCGAATTTTTCCCAGCGCCAGCGCCGCACTCCCTACCGCGCCGCCACCGATCACCAGTAAACGGGTTTGCGCGGTCACCAGGCTGCGTTCCAGCGCATCCCACGCCGTGGTGTAGGGCACGCCAAGGCTGGCAGCCTGGGCAAAGCTCAAATGTGTTGGTTTGAGCGCGACGCCCTTGGCCGGCAGCTTCACGTATTGCGCATGGGAGCCATCGGCGAAAAAACCCAACTCGCGGCCCGTGCCCCAGACTTCCTGACCGATCAGCGCCTGCGGGCCTTCAATCACCACGCCGGCGAAGTCGCGGCCGGGAATCCGTGGCAGTGTGGTGTAGGGAAAACGTCCAAGCACGTTCTTCACGTCGCTGGGATTCAGGCCCGCAGCCTTGATCTGCACCAATACCTCGTTGGCGCCCGGAACCGGGGTGGGTACCTCAACGTAACGCAGGGCCGCCAGATCACCGGCTTTATCGAATTGCAGTGCTTTCATGGGAGTTTCCATCTGACAAATGAAGGGATTTCAGGAGATCCAGCCAGCGACCAGCTGCCGCCCCATCGGCCACAGCTGTTCTCCGGCCAACATGCCCAGCAACCCCACCAATGCTATGGCCGGTGGCGCGGGCGAACGAAAGTCCAGCGCGCCGTAGAACAGGCCGACGCCAAGACCAATAGCCACTGAAATGAGGTAGTTCATGCTGAGCTCCGTGTAATCGGGGATACACAGAGTCTAGAGAGTGGCCACCAAAGCGATCGGCCAAGTACTTCAGGATTTCGGCCAAATGCACTGCTACGGCGCGGAGCTGAAATCGCCTTCGCGGGAGAACTGCGAGGGTGGAACACCCAGCTCGCGGCGAAACATGTCGCTGAAGCTGCTCGGCGAATAGCCCAGTTCGCGGGCGATTGTGCTGACCGGCACGCCCTGGATCAGCTCGGCGACTGCGATCGCCAATTGCACCTGACGCCGCCATTCGGCAAAGCCCATGCCCAACCCATCCTTGAACAACCGCGCCAGGGTGCGCACGCTGGCGCCGGCATTTTCGGCGTGTCGCTCAAAGGGGATGTCCAGCGACGGTGCGGCCATGACCGCCTGACAGAGATTGACCAGCCGCCGCTCGGCGTTATCCGGCATGGGAATCTTCAACAGCGAACGCTTCGCCCGTTTCAACTCCAGCAACGCCAGCCCCACCAGCGCCTCATAGTAATCCGTCGGCCCACTGTCGCCCTGCTCCACCAACCCGAGAATCAACTCGCGCAGCAAACCGCCGACTTCGATCACCTGAACGCTGCTGTCCAGCGTCGCAGCCAATGCGGGGCGCAGGTAGATATTGCGCATCTGCAGGTCCGAGGCCACACGAATCCCGTGCACCACCCCCGGAGGCAACCAGACCGCCCGTTGCGGTGGTACGACCAATGCTTCGTCGGGTGTCTCGACCCACATCACACCGCTCATCGCATACAGCAACTGCCCCCAGACATGCTCGTGCGGCTCGATGTACCGGCCGCGCGGATAGGTGCGCGCCAACGGTTGCACCGGCACATCGGTGTCGCTGAGATCAGGTGGAGCGGCAAGGGCCATGGGCGGAATCGTGAAAAAGGGAGAAGGCCTCATGGTAACGAGCCAGCGCGATTGCCGCCAGTTGACACACCCGCTCGACGTGGAGCACAAACGGCTCCACGTTCAGGCAGAAGTTTTCAGCCGTGAGCGCCCTTGGCACATTGGCAACCTGCCGAGGTGCAGGCTTCGCCGTGTTCGTGATGCTTGGCGCAGCCTTCGCAGCAATAGTGTTTGCCGTGACGGACAATTGGGTGTTCACCCAGTTTGCAGTTACATTTTGGACAGTCGCAGGTCGTTGCTTTCATCTATCTGACTCCATGCGTGTGGTCGTCCAGAGGCGGCACCAATGCCACACCTGAAGCAATGACCGCACATTGAAAAACGGTTCCGATGACGTGACAGGCGGCCCTCGCTCATCTCTTAGGGTAGTCGATGCAACTTACGACCATGACTGCGATTGAGCGCTCAATTGCACCGCATCCCTGCCTGACTCGCCAGCATGCTCACTGGTCACCTGACCTCACGTCGCCTCTCGCGTACCCACTCACGATCGCACTGGAGTGATCATGGTTGGCCGTGGGATGATCGCCGCCACTGCGCGATTACCCCGGAGAGTTTGCATGTCGTTGAGTAAAAAAGCCGTTGTCCTGATCCTGACAGCGGTCACCAGCTTCGCTGCCGTGAACGTTTACGCTGCCAAGCAACCGGCCGCGAAAACCGCACCCGCACAAAAAATCTCGGCGCTGGGCGGAAAATTCGCGTTCACCCTGCCCCAGGGCTTCATCGCCAACCCACTGCCTGGTGGTGATGCCACCAAGGGCACCGCTGGCGCAACAGGCACCATGTACACCAATCAGGCGAGCAAAACCGTACTGATCATTGCTGAAAATACCTTGCCCAATGGCCTGAACGTCAAAGACAACGACACTGCGTTTCTGGACGAGTCAGTGTCCGGTTTCGCCACTCAGCAACGCGAAGCCTTGCCTGACTTCAACAAGCAGAGCGAAAAAAGCCTGACCGTCAAAGGTCTTGGCCTGCGCCAGATCGACAGCACCGCCACCCAGGGCGGCGGCCTGACGCTCGACACCAGCCTGCTGGCCGGCTCCGGCACACGCATGATGCTGATTCAGATCATCTCCCGCGCCGACGACAAGGCCGGGCATGCGGCACTGGTCAAACAGATCCTTGGCGATAAATAAGCCTTCAGGCTATTGATTGATCCGCAGCAACCAGGCGTTCAAATCCTGCATTTCGGTCGCACTGATGGTGTGGCCGATGCCCGGATAGGCATGAAACTCAGGTGTGAGCGCAATGTTCTGCAACAGGCTGTTGGCCTCGCTGCCATCGCTGTAGGGCAGTTTCAGGTCGGCCGTCCCGTGACCGATGAAAATCGCCAGCGGCTCAAGCGCCTTGTCGACCTTGAGCTGCGACCTCAACACGGGCAAAACCTTGCCACTCAACGCCGCAATCCCGCGCACTGTCTCGGGATGCCGTAACGCGACTTCATACGACATGATCGCGCCTTGGCTGAACCCCACCAGAAACACCTTATCGGCCTCGGTGTGATACTTCTTCACCGCCTGCGCCACGAAATCGACAATCAGCGCGTTGCTGCTATTCAGGTCATCGGTATCGCCGTCATAGGCGCCTTCACCCTTCTTGCGAAACCACTGATAACTATCCGCCCCCACCGCCTGCGGCGCCCGCACCGACAGGTACGTGTACTGCGCCGGCAACTCGTCCTTGATGTCGAACAGATCCTCTTCGTTACTGCCCGAACCGTGGAGAAAAATCACCAACGGCTGATTGCGTGAATCAGGATTGGACTGCTCAAGGTACGGCAACGGCAAATCATCGTTGAGCGCCGCATAGGCAACGGAAGACACCATCAACATCAACATAGCCAAAAAACGGAACATGGACCTTCCTTAAAAATACGACGAACTCGCACCAGAGCCTAACACCACAAACAGCGCTCCCGAAAACCGCCTCAACCACTCACGCCAAGATCAAAAGATCAAAAAATCGCAGCCTCCGGCAGCTCCACAGATTCACCCACCTGCAATGAAGTGGCGCGCCCCACCCACCACTCAACAGGCCGAGCGTTAGCTCGCCTGCCGCTGTTGATCTTGATCCACCCGCCCCTTCGGCAGGCCGAGTGGAGGTGTTCATCAGGGGGTGGACGCGCAGCGCAGTACGCCGGGGCGAAGCGTTTTGGTTCCTTTTTGGCGTTTGAAAAAGGGACTCGCTGTAAGAGCGAAACCGACAGCGGCCATCACCGCAGCAACGGATATGTACACCTGCAAGAGATTGGTCGGCTCTAAGGCCGCCATCGCGAGCAAGCTCGGCTCCCACAGGAGATGAGGCGGCCAGACCAGACTCAATCGTTGACCAACTTGCCAACCCGAATCGTTTCCCGTCCGGCCACCTTCGCCTGCCAGATCCCCGGCTGCGTATACCGCCCGCGATCCAGCGCAAACAACACCCCGCTGGTCCCGGCACACACCACCGTCAACCGATCACTCAACGGATCGACCACCTCAAACAACGCATCGCCCTTCTCGATCCACTCCCCCGCCTCACGCAGAAAACTCACCACCCCGTGATGCGGTGCAAACAGGTACTCCGTCCCCTCGAACGGCATCCCCTCACAGCACTCATCCGGCGCTTGCGGCCACTGCCCGGCAATAAAACCCTGCTCTGCCAGGAACCCGAGGATCGCCTCGCAATTGGCCTGAGCCTGATCAACCCGCGTGTCTCCCATACTCCCCAATTCCAGCGTCGTCGCCAGGTTGGCCGGTGGAATCGCCGCCTCTGGAAACGCCTTGGCCAGCCGCAACCACGGCGACGAACAGGACTCATCGAACGAACTGCCACCGGAGTCTTCGCACAACAACGCCACACCGGCCTTCAACCGCGCCGCCAGAGACCGCCACCGCGGCCAGTGTTGCGGCAGCGCATAAAGATGAATGACCGCCTCGAAATCGCAATGCAGATCCAGGGTGATCTCAGCCTCACAGGCATGCCGCAATAGCAAACGATGCAGGGCTTCCAGCTGTGAAGCCGGAGCCGGCAACCGGTCGAGGACCTGACCCATGGTCTGACGGATCAACGCGATGTTGGCCTCGGCGTCGTTGCCCAACTGCGAACCGATCAACTCCCCCACCGGCCCGCTTAGTTCATAGAACGCCCGGTTGAAATTCTTCCCGCTGCCCAGCTCGAAACGGCCCATGTGGGCGCTTTGCAGATGCTGATCCAGACCAATCGGGTTGGCCACCGGCACCAGTTCGATAACGCCGTTGAGCTGGGCCTGGGCTTCGAGTTCGGTGAGACGTTTTTTCAGTTCCCAGGCCGTGCGCATGCCCGGCAGCTCATCGGCGTGCAGGCTGGCCTGAATGTAGACCTTGCGCGAACCCGCGCCAAAACGAAACACACTGAGGCTGCGCTCGGTGCCAAGGTGGCCCCAGGGCAGTTGATGGTCGATACGTTGCATGGCGGGCTCCTGTGTTGAACTCGTTTGTCTTCAGACGTCTGTAACCGGCCTTCAGAAACGCCTCGTTTTCAGTCAAGATGCCACAGGTTCCGACGGAAAAGCCGACCGTACAACCCTTCGCCACCAGAGAGCCGCGCCATGCCCGAGCAATCGACCTCGCTGAACCTGATCCAACACCACCCCGCCGAAGGCCCGGGCGCCATCGATGACTGGGCCGAGTCCCGAGGGCTGACGCTGAAGGTGTTTCGCGCCGACCTAGGCCAGCTTCCGCCCGCAGGCGCCGCGCCGGTGATCATTCTGGGCGGACCTTACGAGGCGAATGCAGGTCCGCAATGGCTGGCAGAAGAGCGCAAGTGGCTGACCGCAAGCATCGCACAAGGCGCGCCGGTGTTCGCCATTTGCCTGGGTGCGCAATTGCTGGCCCTGAGCCTGGGCGGGAACGTGCGGCGAATGGCCCGGACCGAGACCGGCTGGACCCAGGTTACATTCGCTGACGGGCACGCACTGAACGTACTGGAATGGCATGAGGACGCGATTGATTTACCACCCGACGCGCAATTGCTGGCCAGCAGCACCCAGTGCGAGCAGCAGATGTATGCCGTCGGCTCGACGCGCGTGGGATTGCAGTTTCATCCGGAATGGAACGCCGAGTCGGTAGCGCTGCTCAATGCCCACTTTGGCAACGAGTCCCCCCTGCCCCGCGATCAGGACGACAGCGCCGCTTACCGCCTAGTGTTCGACTGGTTGCAGGCGACGCTGGATGAGTGGCACGCGGCCGCGTCCAGGGCCTAGCAATTCCCCTTGTGGCGAGGGAGCTTGCTCCCGCTCGATCGCGAAGCGGTCGCAATAAAGCTGATGCGTTTATCCTGAAAGAACGCACTGACAGGTTTATGACTGCTTCGCAGCCGAGCGGGAGCAAGCTCTCTCGCCACAAGAACTGACTCGACCATGTGTCGCGATCAGCACTCGCATCCGATTGCCGCACTGGCTGGCCGTTCAACCGGGTGGCTCAGTTCAAAGCCTTCATCCAGCCATCCGGTCACTCCACCGATCATCTCCTTGACCGGGTATTCCAGCGCCGCGAGCTTCACCGCAGCCTTGTTCGCACCGTTGCAGTGCGGACCGGCGCAATACACCACGAACAGGGTGGTTTTCGGGTAAGCCGCCAGGACCTCGGCGCTGATCAAGCGCCCAGGAATGTTGATCGCACCCGGCACATGACCGCGCTCGAACGCCAATGGCCCCCGTACATCCACCAGAACGAAGTCCACATCACCGGCCTGCTGGCTGCCAAAGACGTCGGAACAGTCGGTTTCAAAGGTCAGGCGATTGCTGAAATGCATCAGGGCAACGGCGGATGGGGCGGCAGGAATTTCGCGAACCAGACTGGTCATAGGTGCTCTCCAAAGCGTGTGTGGGCGTGAGAGGACTGTATCCAACTCGCCGATATCGCTACAGTGGCGCACAAGACACTCACTGGGAATTTTCCGCCAAATGCACACTGAACCCGGATTAGTCGCGATTCTGGCCTACGACGGTCTCTGCACCTTCGAGTTCGGGATTGCCGTGGAGATCTTCGGGCTGGCGCGGCCAGAGTTCGACTTTCCCTGGTACGAACACCGGATCGTCGCTGTCGATCAGGGACCGATGCGCGCCATGGGCGGCATTCGGGTATTGGCGGACGGTGGTATGGAACTGCTGGACACCGCGCGAACCATCATCATCCCCGGTTGGCGCAGCCGCAGCGAGCCGGTGCCGGAAGCGCTACTTTGCGCCTTGCGCCAAGCGCATGCCCAAGGCGCGCGGCTGCTGTCGATCTGCTCCGGGGTGTTTGTACTCGCAGCCACGGGGTTGCTCGACGGGCTGAGCGCAACCACTCACTGGCGTTATACCGAGGAACTGGCCGAGCGTTTCCCGAACATTCTGGTCGACCCCGACGTGCTGTATGTCGATGCCGGGCAGCTGATCACCTCCGCCGGCAGCGCCGCCGGAATTGATGCGTGCCTGCACCTGGTGGCGCGGGACTTTGGCACCCAGGTGGCCAACTCGGTGGCACGCCGGTTGGTCATGTCGCCGCAACGCACTGGCGGCCAGGCACAGTTCATTCCCGCCCCCGTCAGCCGCACCCCCCGCAGCGATTTGTCACGCGTCATGCAATGGGCCCGCGAACGCCTGCATGAACCGTTGGGCGTGCGCGAACTGGCGAGTCAGGCAGCGATGAGCGAGCGAACTTTTTTACGACGGTTCAGCGAAGCCACCGGTGCCTCGCCCAAATCCTGGCTGCAACAACAACGGTTGGCACGCGCCCGGGAACTGCTGGAAAGCAGCGCGCACAACACCGAGTCCATCGCGCTGCAATGTGGTTACCGTTCGGTGGAGAGTTTTCGGGTGGCGTTTCGCTGCGTGGTCGGGCTGCCGCCGTCGGTGTATCGAGAGCGGTTTGGTCGCGAGGTCAACGCGCTATCGGTGTGAGGGAAGACTGCAAATGCACTCACCCGCCAACGCAGCATTACTGTGTTGGCGGGTGAGCTATAGCGCCTGGATTCAGTGCCCGTTGCGCAGCATTTCTTTGGGCACGTATTTACCGATTTCAAACTTGCCGATCGCCGCACGGTGCACTTCGTCCGGGCCATCGGCCAGGCGCAGCGTACGTTGCATGGCGTACATGTAGGCCAGCGGGAAATCGTTGGAGACACCCGCACCACCGTGGATCTGAATCGCCCGGTCGATCACCTTCAGGGCCACGTTAGGCGCCACCACCTTGATCTGGGCGATTTCACTTTTCGCCACTTTGTTGCCCACGGTGTCCATCATATAGGCCGCTTTGAGGGTCAGCAGCCGGGCCATGTCGATTTCCATCCGCGAGTCGGCGATCTTGTCGATATTGCCGCCCAACCGCGCCAACGGTTTACCGAATGCGGTGCGGTTGATCGAACGCTTGCACATCAATTCCAGCGCGCGCTCCGCCATGCCGATCGAGCGCATGCAGTGGTGAATCCGGCCCGGGCCAAGGCGCCCCTGGGCGATCTCGAAACCACGGCCCTCACCCAGCAACACGTTCTCATAAGGTACGCGGACATTCTCGAACAGCACTTCGGCGTGACCGTGAGGCGCATCGTCGTATCCGAACACCGGCAGCGGACGAACGATCTTCACACCCGGAGCATCCACCGGCACCAGAATCATCGAGTGCTGCTGGTGACGCGGTGCGTCGGGGTTGCTCAGGCCCATGAAAATCAGGATTTTGCAGCGTGGATCGCATGCGCCGGAGGTCCACCACTTTTTACCGTTGATCACCCACTCGTCGCCATCACGCACCGCACGGGCGGCCATGTTGGTGGCGTCGGAGGACGCCACGTCCGGCTCGGTCATGGCGAACGCCGAGCGGATCTCACCGCGCAGCAGCGGCTCCAGCCAACGTTGCTTTTGCTCTTCATTGGCGTAGCGCACCAACACTTCCATGTTGCCGGTGTCCGGCGCCGAGCAGTTGAACGGCTCAGGCCCGAGCAAGGAACGGCCCATGATTTCCGCCAATGGCGCGTATTCCAGGTTGGTCAGGCCGGCGCCCAGTCCGGATTCCGGCAAAAACAGGTTCCACAAGCCTTCTGCCTTGGCCTTTTTTTTCAGCTCCTCCATGATCGCGGTTGGCTGCCAGCGATCGCCTTCAGCAACCTGGCGTTCGAACACCGCTTCGGCTGGATAAACGTACGCATCCATGAACGCAGTCACGCGTTCACGCAGTTCCTGGACCTTGGGGGAATAGGCGAAATCCATGGGCAGCTACCTTTTTTGACGAGGTGTTGAAGACGTTGTTGAGGTCATGAATCGATGCTAGATCAGCGTTGATAATTTACCTAGCCTATTCTCGGCGTGTATTAACATTCATCACCGATATATGATCGACTGATCGAGCCCCCTGCTCCAATAACAAAAGCCAAGAGCGAAACGCCATGAACCTAAGCAAGGTCGACCTCAATCTTTTCATCGTCTTTGACGCGATCTACACCGAAGCCAACCTGACCCGCGCCGGGCAGATCGTCGGCATCACCCAGCCTGCGGTGTCGAACGCTCTGGCCCGCCTGCGCGAGACCTTCAACGACCCGTTGTTCGTGCGTACCGCCCAGGGCATGGTGCCCACGCCCATGGCGCAGAACATCATCGGCCCGGTACGCAACGCGCTGTCGCTGCTGCGGGTATCGGTGCAGGAAAGCCGGATTTTCAACCCGTTGCAGGCGGTCAAGACCTATCGCATCAGCATGACCGACCTCACCGAAGCGGTGATCCTGCCGCCGCTGTTCCAGCGCCTGCGACGCCTGGCACCGACGGTGATCATCGAGAGCTTTCTGTCGAAACGCCGCGAGACCACCAAGGAGCTCGCCGCTGGCCGCCTGGACTTTGCCGTCGATGCGCCGCTCAACACCGATCCGCAAGTGCGCCACGTCAAGTTGATGGAAGACCGTTATGTGTGCGCCATGCGCAAGGGTCATCCGATGGCGAACAAGGAAAAATTCACCCTCGACGACTACCTGTCACTGACCCATGTGCACATTTCCAGCCGCCGTAGTGGCCTGGGTTATGTCGACCTGGCCTTGGGCAAAATGGGCATCCAGCGCAAGATTGCCCTGCGCTCGCAGCATTACCTGATGGCCTCCCAGGTGTTGCAGCAAACCGACATGGTGATGACCGTGCCGGAGCGTTTTGCCCGGCGTCATGACCTGCACGCCTTCTATCTGCCGGTCAATGATGTGCCGCCGGTGGAGACCCACCTCTACTGGCACGAAAGCACCGATCAGGACCCGGCCAACCGCTGGATGCGCGAGCAGATGATCGAGTTGTGTCAGCAAGTGACGGCGCATGAGAAGAAGCTCGACAAGCAGTTGGCTTGAGGAAGGTTAAAAGATTGCAGGCTGCTTGACGTTCACGTCAACCTGACATTAGCTTAGCGCCATGACCTTTTTGCGAGCGTGCCCATGAGCAGCCAGACCTACAGTATTTCCGACCTCGCACGCGAGCTCGACATCACCACTCGCGCCATTCGCTTTTACGAAGAGCAAGGCCTGCTCAGCCCCGAGCGTCGCGGCCAGGAACGTATCTACTCGCCACGTGACAAGGTCAGCCTGAAGCTGATCCTGCGTGGCAAGCGCATCGGTTTTTCCCTGGCCGAATGCCGCGAGCTGATCGAGCTTTACGATCCCTCCAGCGGCAATCAGAAACAGCTGCACAGCATGCTGGCGAAAATCACCGAACGCCGTGAACAGCTTGAACAGCAACTGCTGGACATCGAGCAGATGAAACTGGAACTCGACACCGCCGAAGAACGCTGTGTCCAGGCGCTGGAACAGACGATCAAGAGCCAGCAGGCCGTTTAGCAGGTCTACGCAATCCACTGTTGATCGTTCCCACGCGCAGTAAAGGAACGCAGCCCGTGACGCTCCGCGTCACAATCAAGAGCGGACGCAGAGCGTCCATTGAGGCATTCCCACGCAGAGCATGGGAACGATCTCATAACACACAGGTAGATATCCTATGTCCCTCCCCACCCACGTACGCCTGATCGAAGTCGGCCCACGCGATGGACTGCAGAACGAAGCCCAACCCATCAGCGTCGCGGACAAGGTGCAGTTGGTCGATGCACTGAGTGCCGCTGGCCTTGGCTATATAGAAGTCGGCAGTTTCGTTTCGCCGAAATGGGTACCGCAAATGGCCGGCTCGGCGGAGGTGTTCGCGCAGATCCAGCGCAAGCCCGGGGTGACCTACGGCGCACTGGCGCCGAACCTGCGCGGGTTCGAAGACGCGGTGGCTGCCGGGGTCAAGGAAGTCGCGGTGTTCGCCGCCGCGTCCGAAGCCTTCTCGCAACGCAACATCAATTGCTCGATCAGCGAAAGCCTGGCGCGCTTCGTGCCGATCATGGACGCCGCCCGGCAACACGGGGTCAGTGTGCGCGGTTACGTGTCCTGTGTGCTCGGCTGCCCTTACGAGGGTGATGTGGCGCCTGAGCAAGTCGCCCTGGTTGCGCGCGAGCTATACGCCATGGGCTGCTACGAGGTCTCTCTCGGTGACACCATCGGCACCGGCACCGCTGGCGCAACGCGCAAGATGTTTGAAGTGGTTTCAGCCGACGTGCCACGGGACAAACTGGCCGGGCATTTCCACGACACCTACGGTCAGGCCATGGCCAACATCTATGCCAGCCTGCTGGAAGGGATTGCGGTGTTCGACAGCTCCATCGCCGGCCTCGGCGGCTGCCCATACGCCAAGGGCGCCAGCGGTAACGTAGCCACCGAAGACGTGCTGTACCTGCTCAATGGGCTGGGCATCGAGACCGGCGTCGACATGGACAAACTGATTCTGGCCGGCCAGCAGATCTGCAACGTCCTGGGCCGTCCCACCGGTTCACGCGTGGCCAAGGCCCGTAGCGCCCAGTGATGTGTCGGGGGTGTTACCGCACCCGCAACAAAACGAGTAACACGGAAACAACCTGACCGAATTTTTATGAACGATTTGTCCTACAAAATGTTAATTGCTTGATTTTAAAGGACTTTAAAAAGTTGGCATGGCTTCTGCTATCTCTATGGCATAACAAGAATAAAAAGCAGCAAACCTAATAAAAATAAGACGTAACGACTCTGACATAACAAAAACAACACGGCAGAGACGCAGCTAACAGATTTTTTTGGAGAAGGTGTGCTTTTCAGGGTGCTGCTTGCAGTAACCCGCAACCGGGCAGAGAACAATAAAACTACCTTCAGGTAGCTCCCGAACTGGTTGGATCGCTTGGCGAAAAAGCAGATCAGCGCTCAAAAAAATACGTTTGCTCTTGACCCCGGATGGGGGTCGCCCGAAACAGCGGTAAAGGGTCACGGTTGCCAAAAACAACAACAGACCGCCCCTTAATAATAAAAAAAGAGCAGGCAACGACAAATTAAAGGGGAGCTTCGGCTCCCCTTTGTGCTGTCTGATGTTTGGGTTTTCGCCGCGCATCCTGTGGGAACGGGCTTGCTCCCACAGGATTGTCGTTAGCCTTTATTGGTTTTCAACTCCTCGATACTGATCTCGCGCATCCGGAACTTCTGGATCTTGCCGGTCACAGTCATCGGAAATTCCTCGACGAACTTGAAGTAGCGCGGCGTCTTGAAGTGCGCGATGCGCTCCTTGCACCAGGTTTGCAGCTCTTGCTCAGTGGCGCTGTGGCCCGGGTGAAACTTGATCCAGGCGACGATCTCCTCACCGTACTTCTCGCATGGAATGCCGACGATCTGCACATCCGCCACCGCTGGATGGGTGAAGAAGAACTCTTCCAGCTCCCGCGGGTAAATATTCTCGCCACCACGAATGATCATGTCCTTGTTACGTCCGGCGATGCAGACGTAACCGTCTTCGTTCATGGTCGCCAGATCGCCAGTGTGCATCCAGCCAGCCTGATCGATTGCCTCGGCCGTGCCTTGCGGGTTGTTCCAGTAACCGAGCATCACGCTGTAACCGCGGGTGCACAGTTCACCGATGGTCCCGCGGGGCACCAGATTGCCCGCCTCATCAATGATTTTGCTTTCCAACTGCGGCTGGGTGCGGCCAACCGTGGTGACGCGCAGTTCCAGATCGTCTGACGGACCGGTCTGTAACGACACCGGACTGGTTTCCGTCATGCCGTAGGCAATCTGCACTTCGCTCATGTGCATTTCGCTGATGACCCGGCGCATGACTTCAATCGGGCACGTTGCCCCGGCCATGATCCCGGTACGCAACGTCGACAGGTCGAACTCTGCACGGCGCGGTTGATCGAGCATGGCGATAAACATGGTCGGCACACCGTACAACGCAGTGGCTTGCTCTTGCGCAACAGTGGTCAACGTCAGCAACGGATCGAAGGCGTCGCTGGGATAGATCATGGTGCTGCCATGGGTGATGCAACCCAAGTTGCCCATGACCATGCCGAAGCAGTGATACAGCGGCACCGGGATCACCAGGCGATCATCGGCGGTCAGCCCGAGGCTTTCGCCAACCATGTAGCCGTTGTTGAGGATGTTGTAGTGACTGAGAGTCGCGCCCTTGGGAAATCCGGTGGTGCCCGAGGTGTATTGAATGTTCACCGCCTGGTCGAAATGCAGGCTGCTTTGCCGTGCCTTGAGCTGTTCAACCGGCACCCCGACGCCAAGATCCGCCAGTTGCGACCACGGCAAAAAGCCTGATGGCGGTTGCGCGTCGAGGCTGATCACGCCGCGTAAGTCCGGCAGGCGTTCGGACTGCAAGCGACCAATGGATTGCTCGGCCAACTCCGGCACCAGGCCTTGCAGCATGGCGTGGTAATCGGAGGTCTTGAACGAACCGGCACACACCAGCCATTGGCAGCCGGACTGCTTCAGCACGTACTCGAGTTCGGAACTGCGATAGGCCGGATTGATGTTGACCAGAATCACCCCGATCTTCGCGCTGGCAAACTGGCTGATGCACCACTGCGCGCAGTTTGGCGCCCAGATACCGAGACGGTCCCCCGTCTGTAAACCCAGCGCCAGTAACGCTCTGGCGTGCAAGTCGACAGCTTCAGCCAATTGCGCCCAGCTGAAGCGAAGTTGCTGATGGCGCACCACCAATGCCTCGCCCTGGGGGTACTTCGCGACGGTGTTATCGAACACCTGGCCAATGGTCATCGCCAGCAAGGCTTTGTCCTGTGAACCACGGTTGTAGCTGTACTGCGGGGGAGCACTGTGTTGATCCATGACGACCCCTATTGTCTTTATTTTAGGAGCGAGGCTGCCTGCGACAGGACTGCCCCGGCGTTACTGAAAGTCCGCGCTATCGTTCATCGCGAGCAAGCTCGGCTACTACAGAGTCGCGCAAGTTGACGTTAACGTAAAGGGTGATTGACAGCCATTCGTCACAGGCTTACGTTAACGTAAAGGTGACAGTCGTTTCGGCGCGCTGTGCAGACCGATTCTCCATTTATAAAAACAAGTTTGAAGGTGCCCCATGAGCTATCCGACCCTGAACTTTGCCCTCGGCGAAACCATCGACATGCTGCGTGACCAGGTCCGCGCCTTTGTCAGCAAAGAGATCGCCCCGCGCGCAGCACAGATCGATATCGATAACCTGTTCCCGGCTGACTTGTGGCGTAAATTCGGCGACATGGGGTTGCTGGGGATTACCGTTCCAGAAGAATATGGCGGCGCCGGCCTGGGCTATCTGGCGCACGTGGTGGCCATGGAAGAAATCAGCCGTGGCTCGGCCTCGGTCGCCCTGTCCTATGGCGCGCATTCCAACCTCTGCGTCAACCAGATCAACCGCAACGGCACCCACGAACAGAAAGCCAACTACCTGCCGAAGCTGATCAGCGGCGAACACATCGGCGCCCTCGCCATGAGCGAGCCGAACGCCGGCTCCGACGTGGTTTCAATGAAGCTGCGTGCAGATAAACGCGGCGACCACTATGTGCTCAATGGCAGCAAGACCTGGATCACCAACGGTCCGGACGCCAACACTTACGTGATCTACGCCAAGACCGACCTGGAAAAGGGTCCGCATGGGATCACCGCATTTATCGTCGAGCGCGACTGGAAAGGTTTCAGCCGCAGCAACAAATTCGACAAGCTCGGCATGCGCGGCTCGAACACCTGCGAGCTGTTCTTCGATGACGTTGAAGTCCCGGAAGAAAACATCCTGGGCGTGCTCAACGGTGGCGTGAAAGTGCTGATGAGCGGCCTCGACTATGAGCGCGTGGTGCTCTCCGGCGGGCCAACCGGGATCATGCAGGCCTGCATGGACCTCATCGTCCCGTACATCCACGACCGCAAACAGTTCGGCCAAAGCATCGGCGAATTTCAGCTGATCCAGGGCAAGGTCGCCGACATGTACACCCAACTCAATGCCAGCCGCGCCTACCTGTATGCGGTGGCCCAGGCTTGCGAGCGTGGCGAAACCACCCGCAAGGATGCTGCCGGCGTGATCCTTTACAGCGCGGAACGCGCCACACAAATGGCCCTCGACGCAATCCAGATTCTGGGCGGTAACGGCTACATCAATGAATTCCCGGCAGGCCGTCTGCTGCGTGACGCCAAGCTGTATGAAATCGGTGCGGGCACCAGTGAGATCCGTCGCATGCTGATCGGTCGCGAACTCTTCAACGAAACCCGCTAACGGAGCTGTCCATGGCAATCCTGCACACCCAGCTCAACCCCCGTTCAGCGGAGTTCGCGGCCAACAGCGCGGCGATGCTTGCACAGGTCGACGCGCTGCACACCCTGCTCGCTCAGGTCCGGCAAGGCGGCGGCGCCAAGGCCCAGGAACGGCATACCTCACGCGGCAAACTACTGCCCCGCGAGCGGATCAATCGCCTGCTCGACCCTGGCTCACCTTTTCTGGAAATCAGCCAACTGGCCGCTTACGAGGTCTACGGTGAAGAGGTCCCCGCCGCTGGAGTGATCGCCGGCATCGGCCGGGTCGAAGGTGTCGAATGCATGATCGTTGCCAACGACGCGACCGTGAAAGGCGGTTCGTACTACCCGCTGACCGTGAAAAAACACCTGCGAGCCCAGACTATCGCCCAACAGAATCGACTGCCGTGCATCTACCTGGTCGACTCCGGCGGCGCCAACCTGCCGCGTCAGGATGAAGTGTTCCCGGACCGTGAACACTTCGGGCGGATCTTCTTCAACCAGGCCAACATGAGCGCCATGGGCATCCCGCAGATCGCTGTGGTCATGGGCTCCTGCACTGCCGGTGGCGCCTATGTGCCAGCCATGGCCGATGAAGCGATCATGGTCCGTCAACAGGCGACGATTTTCCTTGCCGGCCCGCCGCTGGTAAAAGCCGCGACCGGTGAAGTGGTCAGCGCCGAAGACCTGGGCGGCGCCGATGTGCACTGCAAGATTTCCGGTGTGGCCGACCATTACGCCGGCAGCGACGAACACGCGTTGGCGCTGGCTCGGCGCAGCGTTGCCAACCTCAACTGGCGCAAACTCGGTGAACTGCAGCAACGCACGCCGATCGCCCCGCTGTTCGCCAGCGATGAGTTGTACGGCGTGGTGCCGGCCGACGCCAAGCAGCCGTTCGATGTGCGTGAAGTCATCGCGCGTCTGGTCGACGGTTCGGTGTTCGATGAGTTCAAAGCGCTGTTTGGTACGACGCTGGTCTGTGGTTTCGCACACCTGCACGGCTACCCGATCGCGATTCTCGCCAACAACGGCATCCTCTTCGCCGAAGCGGCGCAAAAAGGTGCGCACTTCATCGAACTGGCCTGCCAGCGCGGGATTCCCTTGCTGTTCCTGCAGAACATCACCGGCTTCATGGTCGGTCAGAAATACGAAGCCGGCGGCATTGCCAAGCACGGCGCAAAACTGGTCACCGCCGTGGCCTGCGCCAAGGTGCCGAAATTTACTGTGATCATCGGCGGCAGCTTCGGCGCCGGTAACTACGGCATGTGTGGGCGGGCCTACGATCCGCGGTTCCTGTGGATGTGGCCGAACGCACGAATCGGCGTGATGGGCGCCGAGCAAGCCGCGGGTGTGCTGGTTCAAGTCAAGCGCGAACAGGCTGAACGCAGCGGTCATCCTTTCTCCGACGCCCAGGAAGCCGAGATCAAGCAACCGATCCTCGATCAGTACGAAGAACAGGGCCACCCCTACTATTCCAGCGCCCGGTTGTGGGACGACGGCGTCATTGACCCGGCGCAAACCCGCGACGTGCTGGCCCTGGCCTTGTCTGCATCGCTGAATGCACCTATCGAACCGAGCCGCTTCGGCGTGTTCCGGATGTGATCTGGAGAAAACCATGAGCGACTTCAATACCCTCGAACTGCTGACCGACCCGCGTGGTTTCGCCACGCTGTGGTTGAGTCGCGAGGCGAAAAACAACGCCTTCAACGCTGAAATGATCCGCGAACTGATCCTCGCGCTGGACAAGGTCCAGAGCAACCCGAGCCTGCGTTTTCTGCTGGTGCGCGGACGTGGCAAGCATTTCAGCGCTGGCGCTGACCTGGCCTGGATGCAGCAATCGGCCGAACTCGATTACCACACCAACCTTGACGACGCTCGCGAGCTGGCTGAGTTGATGTACAACCTGGCCAAGCTGAAAATCCCGACGCTGGCGGTAGTCCAGGGCGCGGCCTATGGCGGCGCATTGGGCTTGATCAGTTGCTGCGACATGGCGATTGGTGCCGATGACGCGCAATTCTGCCTGTCGGAAGTGCGCATCGGTCTGGCGCCCGCGGTGATCAGCCCTTTCGTTGTGCAAGCCATCGGCGAACGGGCCGCGCGCCGTTATGCACTGACCGCTGAACGTTTCAGTGGCCAACGTGCTCAAGAAATCGGCCTGCTCAGCGAAAGCTATCCGGCCAGCGAACTGGAGTCGCAGGTCGAACAGTGGATCAACAATCTGTTGCTCAATAGCCCACACGCCATGCGCTCAAGTAAGGAGTTGCTGCGTGAAGTCGGCAACGGTTCCTTGAACCCGGCGTTGCGCCGCTACTGTGAAAACGCGATCGCCCGAATTCGCGTCAGCCCTGAAGGTCAGGAAGGCTTGCGAGCGTTCCTGCAGAAACGTCCGCCAAGCTGGCAGCCCGAATCCACTACCAAGGAGCTGCGTTGATGAGCGCCCCTGTTCTCACCACCTTGCTGGTGGCCAACCGTGGCGAAATTGCCTGCCGAGTGATGCGTACCGCCAAGGCATTGGGCCTGACCACCGTGGCTGTGCACAGCGCCACTGATCGCGATGCGCGGCACAGCCGCGAGGCGGACATCCGCGTCGATCTGGGTGGCAGCAAAGCCGCTGACAGTTACCTGCAAATCGACAAACTGCTCGCTGCCGCCAAGGCCAGCGGCGCTCAGGCGATTCACCCGGGTTATGGCTTTCTCTCGGAGAACGCCGGATTCGCGCGCGCCATTGAAGCCGCCGGCTTGATTTTCCTCGGCCCACCCGCTTCGGCCATTGACGCCATGGGCAGCAAATCCGCCGCCAAAGCCTTGATGGAAACTGCTGGTGTGCCGCTGGTACCGGGTTATCACGGCGAAGCCCAGGACCTGGAAACCTTCCGCGATGCCGCCGAGCGCATCGGCTATCCGGTGCTGCTCAAGGCGACTGCCGGTGGCGGCGGTAAAGGCATGAAAGTGGTCGAGGACGTCAGCCAGCTGGCCGAAGCCCTGGCCTCGGCGCAGCGTGAAGCGCAATCTTCGTTTGGCAATTCGCGGATGCTGGTGGAAAAGTACCTGCTCAAACCACGGCATGTGGAAATCCAGGTCTTCGCTGATCAGCACGGTAACTGCCTGTACCTCAACGAACGTGATTGCTCGATTCAACGTCGTCACCAGAAAGTCGTCGAAGAGGCGCCGGCCCCCGGCCTGAGCGCGGAACTGCGCAAAGCCATGGGTGAAGCGGCAGTCCGTGCGGCACAAGCGATCGGTTATGTCGGCGCAGGCACCGTGGAGTTTCTGCTGGATTCGCGCGGTGAGTTCTTCTTCATGGAGATGAACACGCGCCTGCAGGTCGAACACCCGGTCACCGAAGCCATCACCGGTCTCGACCTGGTGGCGTGGCAGATTCGCGTCGCCCAAGGCGAGCCGCTGCCCATGACGCAGGCCCAGGTGCCGTTGCTCGGCCATGCGATTGAAGTGCGTTTGTATGCCGAAGACCCAAGTAATGACTTCTTGCCGGCCACCGGACACCTGGCGCTGTACCGCGAGTCAGCCGCAGGCCCGGGCAGGCGCGTCGACAGCGGTGTCGAGGAAGGCGACAGCATTTCGCCATTCTATGATCCGATGCTTGGCAAGCTGATCGCCTGGGGCGAGGACCGCGAACAGGCTCGTTTGCGGCTGCTGAGCATGCTGGATGAGTTCGCCATTGGCGGGCTGAAGACCAATATCAGCTTTCTGCGCCGAATCATCGGACACCCGGCCTTCGCTGCAGCTGAGCTCGACACCGGATTCATCCCACGCCATCAGGAACAGTTGCTGCCAGCGCCAAACGAACTCAGCGATGAATTCTGGCAAGCCGCCGCTCAAGCCTTTGCGAAAAGCCAGGCACACCACGTACGCGCTGATGACCCGGGTTCGCCATGGGCCGTTGGCAGCGGTTTCCGTGCCGGGTTGCCGGCAGAAACCACGCTGCACTTAAGCTGCGAAGACCAGGACCGGGCCATCACCCTGGCACCGGCCGACACCCGTAACGCCGAGCTCGACGGTGAGCAATTGCTGGTCGAACATCACGGCGTGCGCCGTCAGCATCGCGCCATCCGTCATGGTGAAACCCTGTTTCTGCAATGGGAAGGTGAGCTGCGCTGCATCAAGCCTTACGACCCTATCGCCGCGGTGGAAGCCAGCCATAGTCATCAGGGTGGCCTGACCGCACCAATGAATGGCAGCATCGTCCGTGTATTGGTAACGCCAGGGCAAACGGTCGAAACCGGCGCGCAACTGGTGGTGCTGGAAGCCATGAAAATGGAGCACAGTATTCGTGCGCCCCATGCAGGCGTGGTCAAAGCCTTGTATTGCCAGGAGGGCGAGATGGTCAACGAAGGCAGTGCGCTGGTGGAGCTGGAATAATCGCGGCCTGATGACAGGTCCTACGCCGTAGGACCTGTTTGACTAGAACTTGGCAGTTGCCTGTACCACGACTCCGATAATTTGGCACTCGTCGGTAAACAAGGCTTTCGGATAGGTCGGGTTCAGCGGCACGAGATACCGTTGACCGCCCTCTTCGATCAATTTGCGGAACGTCGCTTCGGCGCTGTCTGGCCACTGCGCGATCACCAGTTTTCCGGGCACGGCTTCAACCGCCGGGTCGACCAGAATCAGCATGTCTTGCGCAATACTGATGCCACTCGGTGCAGTCATCGCATCGCCGACCACGACCAGCCAGAACGCCGGGCCTTGGGCGTGATAATCCGATAACTCGTGACGTCCCTTGGCATAAGCAGCCGGCGCAGCCTCGCGCACCTCACTGATACCCTGCCAGTCACTGACCGGATAACGGAAGTACGGGTTGTACTTTTGCGCCAGCGACACTTCGTAATCGCCCTCTTGCGGCTCGTCATTCGCAAGCTCGGGTTCCCTGATCACCAGGGCGACCTCGAGAAACCCCAGCCCCAACTCCCGAAGTACCCGGTTCATGTCCTCGAGGCTGGGCTGGCGACGCTTGTTCAGCCAATGGCCGACACCGCCCTGAGACATTGCGAGACGCTCTGCAAGCTTTTCCTGAGTGATTTTGAGCTCACTCATCTTGGCCTTGACCAACTCAATCCATTTATCCATGGGCGGAACAATACTTCGTGTAGTCGGACCCTCAACACACACATTGTAGTATTTAATTTCTCGTCATAAATACATATTGTACTAGGATTCGAGTTATTCAATCGCCCCACCCACGGAGCATTACCCGCCATGGACATCCCCCGCAAAGACACGACCGAACAAGACATCGACACGAACTTCACCTCGCTCAAGGGTTGTGCAGCAGCCCAACGCGCCCTGGACTATTACTTGAAACCAACTGTTTCAGAATTCGAAGTCGCAGAACGATTTTTCGATGTCAACCGTAACATCAGCAGCGAAGAGGCTCTGGTCCATGCATCGGACTTGCTGCGCTGTGCGGCCGCGACCGCTTATGAGTCGGCAGACAACCTGCATGGCGCAAGCCGCGATCTGGCATTTTCAGTGGTACACATGATCGACATGGCCAAGGCCATGGTGGACAGGTCCCTGGACGGTGACCAGAAAGATTGAACAGGAAAAACGATTAAAGAACGCTGCGATTTGAGTCAAGCCGCAGACGCTTGAGGACGCCACAGGAAAAAATTTGCCTATAGGCAGGATGAAAACATTTGACTTGCAAATGATAATAATTATTATTGCATGCAACTGATCGCGAGATCAGTCGATAGACCAAGAGACCTTAGGTCGGACTCCTGGAATATCTCCTCATCAGGCTAATCACGGTTTTTGACCCGGCTTTTTGCCGGGTCTTTTTTTGCCAGTTATTCTGGCTATGGCTTCAGGCTAATGAAGTCGGGTGCTGCTGAATTCGATGGCGCGGATGATATCAAAAGAGCATCTTTTTGCAACAGACCGCTCAAGCACGGGCTTAAGACCACCAAAGATAGTACTTGAGAATCAATCGCATAAACACTAAGCTGCGGCTGCGTCAAGGACGACGCCCCCCATTTTATCCCCCCGCAAATTGCCCTCGGCTTTCCCACCCTTGCGTGTAAAGTAACAGCCATAAAAATCATACTCAGGAATAGATTATGACCGTGGCTCACCGCTCCTTTGAGATCACTGCCAACTTCGACAGCGGCAATATCGAGGTGCTGGACCTCAGCAATCCATTGCAGGCCCTGCTGGCCATCAAACCCGACACCCGCAGTCAGCATTTCCAGTGGTTTCACTTCAAGGCCAGTGGTCTGCACGTCGGCCAGGAACATTGGTTTCGACTGAACAACGCCAGTAAATCCTCCTATCACAAGGCATGGGACGGTTACCAGGCGGTGGCCTCGTACGACCACGTCAACTGGTTCCGTGTGCCAACAATCTTTGAAGGCGACTGCCTGCGCTTCAGCCTCGAAGCCACCGAAACTCACGCCTGGTTCGCCTACTTTGAACCCTACAGCCGCGGACGCCACGATTGGCTGATCGACCAGGCGTTGAGCAAGGCTGGCACCGAACTGCTGGCCACCGGCAAAAGCGTCGAAGGTCGTGATATTCAATTGTTGCGCAAAGGCAGCGGCGCCGAGGGTCAACGCAAAGTCTGGATCATCGCCCAGCAGCATCCCGGCGAACACATGGCCGAGTGGTTCATGGAAGGTGTCATCGAACGCCTGCAACAACACAATGATCCTGAGTTGAACAAACTGCTGGCCAGTGCTGATTTGTACCTGGTGCCGAACATGAATCCGGACGGCGCCTTCCATGGTCACTTGCGGACCAACGCCATGGGCAAGGACCTCAACCGCGCCTGGCAGAGCGCGAGCCAGGACACCAGCCCGGAAGTACTCTTCGTTCAACAGCAGATGGAACAGTACGGTGTCGACCTGTTCCTCGATATCCACGGCGATGAAGAAATTCCCTACGTGTTCACTGCTGGCTGCGAAGGCAACCCGGGCTACACGCCGCGAATCGCAAAACTCGAAGAGCACTTTCGCAGTCATCTGAAACACCTGACCCGCGACTTCCAGACCACTCATGGCTACACCCGCGACCTCCCGGGCAAGGCCAACATGACCCTCGCCTGCAACAGCGTCGGCGAGAAGTTCGATTGCCTGTCGTTGACGCTGGAGATGCCATTCAAAGACAACAATGACGCACCGAATGCCCGCACCGGCTGGTCGGGCAAGCGTTCGATGCAGTTGGGCAAGGATGTGTTGTCGACGATTGCGGAGATGGTCAGCACCCTGCGTTGACGCCTCTCAATGGCAGCGTGCCGGTACGACGTGCAGCCATTTTTCACTCGGCGGCCGCGCTGTTCCATGGCTGGGCGCGGGGATCAACGCCGTGGCGCTGGTCCATTGGCTGCTGACACTGAAAAGCAGCGCACCTGAGCGATGCGCCGTGCCAGCCGATCAGTGATCCTTGCCATGCAGCATGCTGTGCAACACTCCATCACGGCGCACCCAGCCATGGAACAGCGCCGCCGCCAGGTGCAGCAGAACGGTCAGAAACAGCACGTACGCCAGATACCCGTGGGCCGTGCGCAGAAAGGCGAACAGCAGCGCATTCGCCGGCACAATCGAAGGTAATTGCCACGAACTGCCGAGCATCACCGGATCCCCGGCTGCCGAAATCATCGCCCAACCCAGCAATGGCAGGATCAGCATCAACGCGTAAAGCAGCCCATGTGACGCCTTGGCCGCCAGCACTTGCCAGCCCGGAAAGTCTGCCGGCAACGGCGGCTGGCGAGTCGAAAAGCGTACAAGCACACGCACGATCACCAACAGCAGAATTGCCATGCCCAACGGTTTGTGCAGATGGATCAGCCATTCATGGCGTTCGGACACAGACGCGACCATGCCGGCCCCGATAAACAACATGGCGATGATCATCACTGCCATCAGCCAATGCAGCAGCCGCGCCAGCGGAGTGAAATGATGAGGGTGCGCGCTCATTGTGGCGACTCCTGATTAGCGGTGGGCAACTGGCCGACTTCACTGGTTCGACGCAGGTAAGAACGGGCATAAGCTGCCGAACGTGCGGCCAGCAACGGGTCATCGGAACCCACGATACCGCTCGGCAAGACCAGCGGGTCGTAATTGATGTCGCGGCATTCGCCAGCGTTTTGCGCCTGGACGCTTTCCAGCACCAGCGTCCCGGCGTTCAGGACCTTGCGTTCCCCCAGCCAGGCCTTGCTGGCGTCGTTGGTCGGGTCAGCAGCCGTGGCCAGCGTGATGTTCAGTTGCCAACGCAACGGCCCGCTCTTCAAGCGCTGGAGCAGATCCTTTTCGAGAAAGTCCGCACCTTCAGGGGCGCTGGCGCCGACCGTATCTCGCACCACGGGGACCACACTCCAGCGCACCGCCTGACGCTGACCCGCGGCGTTGACCAGATAAAAAGCATTGATGCCGTTGTAGGTCTCGGTCACGTAACTGGCCGACGGCTTGGCGGTCTTGACCCATTGCAGGAAAGGCGTGGTTTCCGGGTGTGTGGCAAAAAATGCCGGGACGCTCGCAGGATTGGGTTTGCCGGTGGCTGGATCGGGAGTCTGGGCTTGCTGCAACTGATAGAACGCCTCGGGTGTGCCCACCGGGAACACCGGCATGCTGTTCATCCCCGTGCGCCATTGCTGACCGTTGGCCTGCTTGAAGCGCAACGCCAGGCTGCGGATCGGCACGCTACTGTCCGGCGCGTAGGGATTGCCGCTGGGCAACGCAAAACGCCCGACAACCGGCGTTCGTGCCGCACTGAAGACCTGAGCGGTTGAATACGGACGCGCCTCGCTGCTGCTTTCAAAATACCCGGCCACGCACACGCCTTTGGCGTGATTGCGCCGAAACCCCGGGTGTATGCCATTATTTTTCTCCAACACGTCGACCAGCGCTTTTGGTGTCAGACGCTGCGGGTCAAACGTGCCATTGACGTAGGCAAAGGCCCCGGCCAGTGCAGCGACTACCGCGCCGATACCGGCCAGGCGCAAGACAATGCTCGCGCTGCTCAGGGGGACTTTGTCGGGCCGCGGCGGTGGTGAACGATCAACCATGTGAACATCTCCAGGGCCGTGGGCCGCCGGTGGGAAGGATCAATCAGACGAAGCCCGCAGAGGTTTATTCCATGGCCCGGTATTTATTTTTCCAATGCTGGAATAACCTCCCCTGCCGAGCGTCTTCCTGATCCAAAGCGTAATGACTAGCCAGCATTCCATGAACGATCTCGACGAACCGTTACGTGAACTCATCCCCAGACTGCGGCGTTTTGCCGTGTCGTTGACGCGCAACCCCAGCAACGCTGACGATCTGGTGCAGTCGTGCCTGGAGCGAGCGCTGTCGGGATGGGGCGACAAACGCCCGGACGGCGACTTGCGCGCCTGGCTGTTTTCGATTCTGTATCGACAGTTTCTCGACGCCCATCGACGCTCAAGGCGTTATGCGCGAATGCTCGAGTTTTTCACCGGTCGCGACGACGCACAGCCCTCGGTCGAACGCACGGTGCTGGCGCAATCGACGCTGCAAGCCTTCGATAAACTGACCACCGAGCAACGCGCGTTGTTGCTCTGGGTCTCGGTGGAAGGCTTGAGTTACAAGGAGGTTGCCGAGATTCTCGGCGTCCCCACCGGCACCGTGATGTCTCGCCTGTCCCGCGCTCGCCAGGCCTTGCGCCAGCTCAGCGACGGCGAAATCACCAGCCCTTCTTTGCGGATACTCAAATGATCAACATGCCCCCAAGCGTCAGTGACCTGCACGCCTACGTCGACCATCAACTCAACGACGTGGACCGGCGACTGGTGGAAACGTACCTGGCGGCCAATCCGCACGTCGCCGAGCAGGTTCAGGCCTGGCAACAGGACGCCCAGCAACTGCGTGCAGCCTTGAGCGGCGCCTTGCAGCAACCGCCTAACCCGAACCTCGACCCCGGCGTGATTCGCCAGCGTCTGAAACGCCAGTCCCGCCGCCACTTGGCCAGCGCCGCCATGTTGCTGATCGCCGTCAGTGCTGGCGGCCTGAGCGGCTGGCAAGCACGGGAAATAACCATGGTGGGTGCAACACCACCAATGACCGACGCACTGCAGGCTTACCGGATGTTCGCCCAGCAAGGCATCCTGCCGGCCGACTACAAGGTCACCGATGACGGCGACATGCAGGGCTGGCTCGACCGTTATTTCTCCCGGGCCGATCGCTTGCCGAACCTCGCCAACTCGGGGTTCAAACCGGTCAGCGCACGGTTGCTGAGCACCGAGCAGGGTCCTGCAGCAATGGTGATGTACGAAGACCAGAGCGGCCGCAAGATCAGTTTTTACATCCGTCCGCCTGGCCCGAAGAACAACCTGCTGCCACGCGGCAGTCGCAGCGACGGCGAGTTACAGGCTCAATACTGGTCCGGGGCCGGGTACAACTATGCGATGGTCAGCGAAGCCCGGGATCCGGCGACGCCAATGCTCAAGCAGATGCAGAGGTTTTAAAGCTTCAAAGCTGAATGACAGGGTGTAACGCTGGCTGCCGGACGAGCCGCCGGGACCGTATCCGTCCCAGGGTTTGTTGCCCAACCCGCTCTACCACACACGTTTCAAACCGGTCATCGACCTGATCCAAGCGCGCATGCAGGTCATGGAAGTCGGCGGCCCTCACGATTACTGCAGCCAGTAGACGTCGGGCCGGCGCTATAAAGCGTCCAGCGCACTGGGTTTTGTCGTTATCATGGTGGCGCTTTTTGTAGGCGACATGCCGTTCTCTTCTCATTGGTTGGATGTGTTCATGCATACCCTTGCACAACTGCGGGCCGGCGCGCTTGCAGGGCTCAAACGTCTGGATCTGTCGTGCGGCCTGACCGAGTTCCCCCGGGAAATCTTCGACCTGGCCGACACGCTGGAGGTGCTCAACCTCAGTGGCAATGCCTTGAGCAGTTTGCCGGATGACCTGCATCGCCTGACACATCTGCGCGTGCTGTTTTGCTCGGACAATCAGTTCCGCGAGCTGCCGATCGGCCTCGGTCAATGCGCGCAATTGACGATGATCGGCTTCAAGGCCAATCGCCTTGAGCGAGTCCCGGCCGCCGCGCTGCCGCCGCTGCTGCGCTGGCTGATCCTGACCGACAACTGCATCAGCGAGTTGCCGAGCGAGTTGGGTGAACGGCCGCACCTGCAAAAATTGATGCTGGCCGGCAACCACCTGCAAAGCTTGCCCGCAAGCTTGAGCCAGTGTCATCAGCTGGAGCTGATCCGCATCGCCGCCAACCGCATGACCGAACTGCCGCAGTGGCTGCTGACATTGCCGGGGCTGGCCTGGCTGGCGTACGCCGGCAACCCGCTGGAAACCGAGGCCGATGCCGCCGCCCTCGAAGCCACGCCGAACATTCCCTGGTCACAACTGCACCTGCAACAACAATTGGGCGAAGGCGCTTCCGGGGTGATTCACCAGGCTGTATGGGAGCAACCGTCGCAGCCTGAGCGCAAGGTCGCAGTGAAACTCTACAAGGGGCACATGACCAGCGACGGTTCACCGCTGCATGAAATGAACGCCTGCATCACCGCCGGCATTCACCCCAACCTGATCAAGGTCGAGGGCCGGATCGTCGGGCATCCGCAGGCACAGGCCGGGCTGGTCATGCATTTGATCGAGCCGAGCTATCGCAATCTGGCGGCGTTGCCGAGCCTGGCGTCTTGCAGCCGTGATGTGTACGCAGAGGACACGCGTTTCAGTGCAGCGGTGGCGCTGCGGATCGCCAGCGGCATTGCCTCGGCGGCTGCGCACCTGCATCAACAGGGCATCACCCACGGCGACCTGTACGGCCACAACACATTGTGGAATGAGCACGGTGATTGCCTGTTGGGCGACTTTGGTGCCGCGTCCTTCCATGCCACGTCTGACACGCTTGAAACGCGCGCGCTGCAACGCATCGAGGTGCGGGCGTTCGGGATTCTGTTGGGTGAGTTGCTGGAGCGGATCGACTCAGGCTTGAGCGTTGAACGCCGTGAGCGCTTGATGGATTTGCAGAGTCGCTGCTGTCAGCCGGATGTGCTGGCGCGCCCAGGTTTTGAAGAAGTCGAAGCCGCATTGCGCGCGGCCTGAAACAAACGCGGGCATCGCAATGATGCCCGCGAAGACAGTCTGTCAGGCGACAGTAGCCGTCGGCTTAACCCGCCAACCCGACAAACATATCCTGCACGTCGTCGTGGTTATCGAGGCCTTCGAGGAAGGCTTCGACTTCTTCCATTTGCGCGTCGGTCAAACCGCTGACCGGGTTCTTCGGTTTGTAACCCAGCTTCGCCGACAACACCGTGAAACCCTGCTCAGGCAAGGCTTTCTGAACGGAGTCCAAGTCGGTGGCTTCGGTGATGAACAGCGTCGCGCCGTCTTCGCCCGGTTCGAAATCCTGTGCACCGGCTTCGATAGCGGCCATTTCCGGATCGGCATCCGGGGTGTCCGGGGACGCCTCAATCATGCCCACGTGGTCAAAATCCCAGGCCACGGAACCGGAAGCCCCCAGCTGACCTTTACGGAACGCAACGCGGATTTCCGCCACGGTACGGTTGATGTTGTCGGTCACGCATTCAACGATCAGCGGCACCTGATGCGGGGCGAAGCCTTCGTAAGTCACTCGGTGGTACTGTACGGTTTCGCCGAGCTGGCCCGAGCCTTTCTTGATTGCACGTTCCAGGGTTTCACGCGGCATCGAGGCTTTTTTAGCCTGTTCCACCACCAGACGCAGGTGTGCGTTGGTGCTGATATCAGCGCCGTTACGCGCAGCAATGGTGATTTCTTTCACCAGTTTGCCGAAGATCTTGCCCTTGGCGTTGGCTGCCGCTTCTTTGTGTTTAACCTTCCACTGTGCGCCCATTACTCACTCTCTTGATCTGTGGCGCCGAGACATCTATTGGCCGACGCTTTGTGCAAGTTTATACGGCAAAAAGTTGGCAATCGACCAAAAAGTGTTGTGAGCGATCGACATCTTCACAAGCTGTTGTAGGGCTTTTCTGAAAAACAGGTTTACGGTGACTATTGAGCGCCAGTGTTTCGTAACCTCTGTGCCCCGTACTTCAAGGCAGAAGAGTGTTTGATGCATATCGACATGGAAAGTCCCTTCATCCTGACGCTCACCGAGCTCGCCTTGAGTTTTCAGGTCCGACAGTTCAGCGGTCGCGAAGCCCTCAATCAGGTCTATTGTCTCGACATCGAAATGCGCGGCCCGCAGCCCGCGATGAGTCTGGATCGGCTGCTGCATCAACCGGCATTCCTCAGCCTGAGCCCCACCACCGGCATCCACGGCATCATCCACAGCGCCGGTTTGCAATACTGCGGCGCGCAGCAGATCGGCTACAGCCTGAACCTCGCACCCCGCCTGCTTGCGCTGGAGCAGCAGCGCTGTCGAAGGGTGTTCCAGCAGTTGAGCGTGCCCGATCTCTTGCGCCAGTTGCTGGCCGAGCATCAACTGCCGCCCGACAGCTACCGCTTCGAGTTACCGAACGGTGAATATCCGCCGCGCCCGTTTTGCATCCAGTACGACGAAACCGATCTGAACCTGCTGCAACGGCTGTGCGAAGAGGAAGGCATCCACTATCACTTCGAACATCAACACGACCGGCACGTACTGGTGTTCGCCGATGACAGCGACAGCTTTGCGCAGCGACCGGTCGAGTGCGCTTTTCACCCCGCCGCACCGGATGCCGGACAGCCGCGAATCAGCCAGCTCTTTCAATGCCACAGCCGACCGACCACCAGGCCGCAAACCATCTTTGCACAGCACGCCAGCACTGACCGCGCAACCCTCGCACCTGACACCTGCGCCAACCAGCCCTATCTCGACAGCCTGCACCCAACGGGTCGACCCGACCCGGCGCAAGCCCGTCGTAACCAGCTCGGCCGCCGCGAACTCGAGCGTCTGCGCAGCCTGCATCGTCTGGTTCAGGGCCACAGTACACTGCCCGAACTGCTCAGCGGCCGGCTGCTGCAAGTCACCGGGCATCCCGTCCCGGCATTCAACGATCAATGGTTGTTATGCGAAGTGCTGCACCAGGGCGAAACGCCCGGCGCGGACAAGGTGTTGTCCGCGCCAGTGGGTTATCGCAATCAGTTCAAGGCAATCCCTTGGTCGACCGCGTTCCGCCCGGCCCTGAAACATTCCAGACCGTGTATCAATGGTTACCAGATGGCGGAGGTCCTCGGCCCGCCAGGAATGCCGCCGCACCTCGACAAACACGGGCAAATCAACATCTGCCTGTGGCCTGACTCGCCATCCGATAGGCAAGGTTCCTCAGGCATCTGGTTGCCGATCGCCCATACGGGGACGGGGCACCCGACCTTGCCACTGGCCGGCAGCAAGGTGCACGTGAGTTTCCTCGACGGTGATCCTGATCGACCGGTGCTTTGCACGGGTTTCGCTGACGTACAAGCGGGCGAACCGCTGCCAATGGTTGCCGTTGAACAGGAGCCATCGGCGACGGGCTGGAGCGGCGAGATCTACTTGTTCGAGCGACCTCCCACCACCACCGAATGCCTGGCCGACACCACGTGGTACATCGTGCGCATGCCGCGTCCCGGGCTCAAGGAACTGGGGAGCCTCAACCGTGACGATGTGCTGATGACCGGTAAAAGCCAGGCACTGGGCAACCTGTCGCTGACGCTTGAACAAAAACAGCGCCTGGCCAGCGAGTTCGCCCGTACTCCCGAACAGCTCTGCCTGCTGTATCCAGGGCAATGCGTGGCGTTGGCCGATTATTTCCAGCAACACTGGAACAGCGAGCAACGCCTGAGCTTCATCGGCAACGCCAGCGCTCAGCGCCAACCGAGTGAGGCTCGTCTGCTGTTCGACTGGCTGGTAAATGGCCCGGAGGCCACGCCCTAGGGCCTGTTGACGTTTGGTGACGAAAGCCTGCGTTGATCACACATGCCCTACGCAGAATTCGGTGCAAGATCGAAAAACGCCTGAATCAAGCGCAAATCCCGCCGCCGCTCCATGCAGCCAATCATGTGCCGGTTGACCAGTCCGTCGCCAATAATCGGCACCGCCCGCACGCGCGGGTCGGGGCTGACTTCCACTGAAGACACCACGCCCACCCCCAGCTCGGCCGCCACTGCTTCGGTCACCGCCTCACGGCTGTCCAGCTCCAGCAACACCCGAGGACTGATCCTGGCCCGAGCGCAGACCTCATCGAACGTGCGACGGGTGATCGAACTCGGCTCACGCAACACCATGATCAGCTGGTCCAGTTGCTTGAGCGCGACCCCTTCGTGCAGCGTCGACCATGGGTGCCCCGCCGGCACCAGCGCGCAGATCCGCGACTCGCTCAAGGCTTGCAGGTGCAAACCTTTTCGCGGCTCGACCTCGGTCAGCACCGCCACGTCGGCGTGCTCGGACAATAATGCCGCAAGAGTTTCCTGAGCATTGCCCAGCCGCAAATTCACGGTGATACCTGGATACCGCGCACGCAGGCTGGCGAGCATCGGCATGACCAGGTGCGGGCCGTCCGCCGCCACTTCCAAACGACCGGTCAACAACTGCCGATTGGCCTCAAGCATTACTTGCGCCTCTTCAGCCAGACCGAACATCGCCCGGCACGGCAAACGTCTGATCATTGATGCCATGAGTTCATTCGGTGTACTGCCGATCGATGCTCGGCAAGTACCGTTCGACGCGTTGATCGCCGCCTCGGGTAAATGCCTGGAAGGCGTACCGGGAATGGGGTTCGTCTTTGCCGACAAAGCCGCCCTGGCAAATGCCGCCGGCAATTCCCACTCACTGGCGATGGACCTGTTCGATCAATACACCTACATGGCCAAGACCGGCCAATGGCGCTTCACCCCGCCGACCCACGTGGTCGCGGCGCTGCACGAAGCACTGCTGCAATACAACGAAGAAGGCGGCCTGCCAGCGCGGTATCAGCGTTACGCGAACAACTGCCAGGTACAGCTCGATGAAATGGCCAAACTCGGCTTGCGCAGTTTTCTACCCGCCGCGATCCAGGCGCCGATCATCGTCACCTTCCATGCACCCAAAGATCCGCGTTACCAGTTCAAAGCGTTCTACGAACGCGTGAAGGCCAGGGGTTTCATCCTCTACCCGGGAAAATTGACTCAGGTCGAAACCTTCCGCGTCGGCTGCATCGGCCACGTCAATCAGGCCGAGATGCGTGCGGCAGTGGCGACCATCGCCGAGGTGCTGCGCGAAATGGAAGTCCTCGACACCTGACTTCCCCCCCGTAGCAGCCGAACGCTGCCTCGCAGGCTCGGCAGCTGCTACGGGGCGAGTCATGGCTTTGCTTGCCATTCCCCCAATTACAGGATTTGAGACATGAACTACAACAACCCGACTCGGCTGCAAGCCGCCATCCTCGACCTGCCGGAAGTGATCGCCGACATCAACAAGCGCCTGGCCAACGGTGAGATGCCACAAAGCAGCTGATTAGCGCGTCAATTGCAAAAAGCGCCAGCCCCTGAACCGGGGCTGGCGCTTTTTTTCGGGTCCGTTAATCGGACTTCTTGCGAATCCAGTACAGATAGGTCCCGGCATCTTCCTGCTGTCCGACCAGTTCATGGTCCAGAAACACGCAGAACTTGGGAATGTCGCGACGGGTCGAAGGGTCGGTTGCGATCACCTTGAGCAGACCGCCAGGCACCAGGTCACGAATATGCTGGTGCAGCATCATCACCGGCTCCGGGCAATTGAGGCCGGTGGCGTCGAGGGTGCCGTCTACCGGCGTATCAATCATTTCACTCATGATTCACTCCTGAAACTGGCCGGCATTGTCGCGCAAAACCGGGTGTTTAGTCACTTCCAGCCCGATCGTTCCCACGCTCTGCGTGGTAACGATCAAGCGCGCGAATCCTGATGCATAGGTTCAACGCTTTTTTGGCTTGCTCACATCATGCCGGCGCAAATGGCAGGTCACTTCTTCGCGGTCGTGGTACAGCTGTTTGCAGCCGATATCGACCCGAATGCCACGCGCCTTGAAGCCTTCTGCAATGCGCTCAAGCAAGCGCTTCACTTCAGCATAACGTTGCTTCATCGGCAGCTTCAGGTTGACCACCGCCTCGCGGCAATGTCCCTCGCCAATCCACTCTTCCAGCATCGCCGCGTTGCGCGCCGGCTTCTCGACGATGTCGCAGACCATCCAGTCCACCGGCTGCTTGGGCTTGAAGGTAAAACCGTCCGCCATCAAGTGCTGAACCAGCCCGGTGTCCATCAGGCTTTCAGCCATCGGGCCGTTATCGATAGCGGTCACCAGCATGCCGCGATTGACCAGTTGCCAGGTCCAGCCGCCTGGCGCGGCGCCCAGATCAACACCGGTCATGTCGCTGTGCAGGCGCTCGTCCCACTGATCACGCGGGATGAAGTGGTGCCACGCCTCTTCCAGCTTCAGGGTCGAACGGCTGGGCGCTTCACGCGGGAACTTCAGGCGCGGAATGCCCATCGGCCACATCGCCGAGTTATTCGCCTCGGCCAGGCCGACGAACACTTCGCGGCCGCTTTTGAAGGTCAGCAGCAAACGTGGCTTGTTGGCGTCTTCCACCAGCTTGCCGGCGCCGGTCAGCGCCTTGCGCAGCGGGCCTTCGAATTTCTTGCAGAAGTTCGACAGCTCTTTGCCATCGTTGGTGTCGACCACTTCCAGCCACAGACTGCCGCACGTCGGGAAGCTCGCCAGATGGGCGAGGATCACGCTGATGCGGTCGGTTTCCGGCAGATCGATGAAGATCCCGCGCGCCCATTGGCGCGGAAAAATCAGCTCGGCGAAACGCTGGCCGCGCATCAGGCGCTCGGCGCCATCTTCTTCGGTGCAGACAAACTCGGCGCAGGCGCTGGCGGCTTTGGCCTTGGCATAACCGGCCACGTTCAGCCGCGCGGCGTGTTCGGAAATCTCGGAACAGACTTCGCCTTCGAAGCCCGGCCGGCAATGCATAAAGAGGGTGTTCATTCTTACTCCTGGGCAGATGGCGAGACATTCAACCACTGCGCGATGCCCAGACTTGCGTTGAAGCAAAGCCTGTCACGAAAACCGGCGCATGATAGCCGAGTTCGCAACGCCGGACTTGTCCATAGCGTCCGGTTATTAGCCTTAATGTCCAAACAGGGCTAGGTTAAGAACTCTGTCTGCCCCGCCAGTCCGTAGCCGTGCGGACCCAAAGGAGTCATTTCAATGCCGTCCCTCGATAGTCTGAAGACCCTTAGAACCTTACAAATAGACGACAAGACCTACCATTATTTCAGCTTGCCGGAAGCCGCAAAGTCCCTGGGCGATCTCGACAAGCTGCCGATGTCGCTCAAAGTGCTTCTGGAAAACCTGCTGCGCTGGGAGGACGAAAAAACCGTCACCGGCGCCGACCTCAAGGCCCTCGCCGCCTGGCTCAAAGAACGGCGCAGCGACCGGGAAATCCAGTACCGCCCCGCGCGCGTGTTGATGCAGGATTTCACCGGTGTGCCAGCAGTGGTCGACCTCGCGGCCATGCGTGCCGCCATGGCCAAGGCCGGTGGCGATCCGCAGCGAATCAATCCGCTGTCGCCGGTGGACCTGGTGATCGACCACTCGGTGATGGTCGACAAATTCGCCAGCAGCACGGCCTTCACCCAGAACGTCGACATCGAAATGCAGCGCAATGGCGAGCGTTATGCCTTTCTGCGCTGGGGCCAGAGTGCCTTTGATAACTTCAGCGTCGTGCCGCCGGGCACGGGCATCTGTCACCAGGTCAACCTGGAATACCTTGGCCGCACGGTGTGGACCAAGGACGAGGACGGCCGCACCTATGCCTTCCCGGATACGCTGGTCGGCACCGATTCCCACACCACCATGATCAACGGCCTCGGCGTACTCGGCTGGGGGGTTGGCGGCATCGAAGCGGAAGCGGCGATGCTCGGCCAACCAGTGTCGATGCTGATCCCGGAAGTGATCGGTTTCAAACTCACCGGCAAACTCAAGGAAGGCATCACCGCCACTGACCTGGTGCTGACCGTCACCCAGATGCTGCGCAAGAAAGGCGTGGTCGGAAAATTCGTCGAATTTTACGGCGACGGCCTCGCCGAATTGCCGCTGGCGGATCGTGCGACCATCGCCAACATGGCCCCGGAATACGGCGCCACTTGCGGCTTTTTCCCGGTGGACGAGGTGACGCTGGAGTACCTGCGCCTTTCCGGTCGCCCCAACGCCGTGGTGAAACTGGTCGAGGCCTACTGCAAAACCCAGGGCCTGTGGCGCCTGCCCGGCCAGGAGCCGGTGTTCACTGACAGCCTGGCGCTGGACATGAGCAGCGTCGAAGCCAGCCTCGCCGGCCCCAAACGCCCGCAAGACCGGGTGTCGCTGCCAAATGTCGCCCAGGCGTTCACTGACTTCCTCGGCCTGCAAGTCAAGCCTGCCCGCCCCACCAGCAAGGAAGAAGGCCGCCTCGAAAGCGAAGGTGGCGGTGGCGTCGCGGTCGGCAATGCCGACCTCGTGAGCGAGGCGGATTACGAGTACGAGGGCCAGACGTATCGGCTGAAAAACGGTGCCGTGGTGATTGCCGCCATCACCTCGTGCACCAACACCTCCAACCCGAGCGTGATGATGGCGGCCGGGCTGGTGGCCAAAAAAGCCGTGGAGAAAGGCCTCAAACGCAAACCGTGGGTGAAGAGCTCTCTGGCGCCGGGCTCCAAAGTGGTTACCGACTACTACAAGGCCGCCGGCCTGACCCAATACCTCGATGAATTGGGCTTTTCACTGGTCGGCTACGGCTGCACCACCTGTATCGGTAACTCCGGGCCGTTGCTGGAACCGATTGAAAAAGCCATCCAGAGCTCCGACCTGGCCGTGGCCTCAGTGCTGTCCGGCAACCGCAACTTCGAAGGTCGCGTGCACCCCCTGGTGAAAACCAACTGGCTGGCCTCCCCGCCGCTGGTCGTCGCGTATGCCTTGGCCGGCAGCGTGCGCATGGACATCAGCAGCGAGCCGCTGGGTGAAGGCAAGGATGGCAAACCGGTGTACCTGCGGGACATCTGGCCGAGCAGCAAGGAAATCGCCGACGCTGTGGCGCAGGTCGACACCGCGATGTTCCACAAGGAATACGCCGAGGTGTTTGCCGGAGACGCGCAGTGGCAAGCCATCGAAGTCCCGCAAGCGGCGACCTACGTCTGGCAGAAGGATTCCACCTACATCCAGCATCCGCCATTCTTCGATGATATTTCCGGCCCCCTGCCGGTGATTCAGGACATCAGCGGTGCACGCGTACTGGCGCTGCTCGGCGATTCGGTAACCACCGACCACATCTCCCCCGCCGGCAACATCAAGGCCGACAGCCCCGCCGGACGTTACCTGCGTGAACAAGGCGTGGAACCGCGAGACTTCAACTCCTACGGTTCACGTCGCGGTAACCATGAAGTCATGATGCGCGGCACGTTTGCCAACATCCGCATTCGCAACGAAATGCTTGGCGGCGAAGAAGGCGGCAATACGCTCTACATCCCGACCGGGGAGAAACTGGCGATCTACGATGCCGCCATGCGCTATCAAGCGGCGGGCACCCCGCTGGTGGTGATTGCGGGTCAGGAATACGGCACCGGCTCAAGCCGCGATTGGGCGGCCAAGGGCACCAACCTGCTGGGTGTCAAAGCGGTGATTGCCGAGAGCTTCGAGCGGATTCACCGTTCCAACCTGGTGGGCATGGGCGTGCTGCCACTGCAATTCAAGCTTGATCAGAACCGCAAGAGCCTGAACCTGACCGGCAAGGAGACACTCGACATTCAAGGGCTGACGGGTGTCGAGCTGACGTCGCGAATGAACCTGACGCTGGTGATCACCCGCGAGGACGGCAGCAGCGAGAAGGTGGACGTGTTGTGCCGGATCGACACCTTGAACGAAGTTGAATACTTCAAATCAGGAGGGATTCTGCATTACGTGTTGCGGCAGTTGATTGCTTCATAATGTCGCACTGACAAAAACACCGCCTTTGGGCGGTGTTTTTGTTTGCGTCGCGAACGTCCCTTTAACCGCACCGCTCCCACAGTGGATCGCGTCACACTGCAAAATCCCGGAAACAAGGACTTCACATGATTGCTCTGCCATGGCTCTACCTGGCACTCCTCTCCATCGGCTACGTACTGGCCCTGATCTACAGCCATCTTGGCTGGCTGGCGGCAATATCCGTCGGGTTGTTAGTGTTTGCCGGTTTTGCCGTTCGCCAACCACAGATCCAGGTCGGCCGCGTCCTGGGTCACGGCTTGTTCATTTTCCTGGCGGTGGCGCTGGCCATGCACTGGCTTCCCGGTTTCTACAACGGTCGCGGTTTCGGACCGGAACGCTTTACTGCCGATGCGGTGCCGTTTTCCATGTACCTGAATCTGGACAAACCACTGATTGGCTTCTGGCTGTTGCTGGTGTGCCCGTGGATTGTCGGGCGCCGCTCCCTGCGCCTTTCACTTTATGCCACTGCCGCGGCACTGACCTTGAGCGTGCTGACCGCGCTTGGTGGCGCGCTACTGCTGGGCATGATCAGTTGGGCGCCGAAGTGGCCCGATCAAGCCTGGCTCTGGGTACTGAACAACCTGCTGCTGGTGACGCTGGTCGAGGAGGCGCTGTTTCGCGGTTACATTCAGGGCGGTTTGAGTCGCTGCCTGCAACACCTGCGCTACGGCGAACACCTCGCCCTGCTTGGCGCCACAGTGTTGTTCGGTCTGGCGCACCTCGGCGCTGGCTGGCAATGGGTGCTGCTGGCGAGCCTTGCCGGGGCCGGTTACGGGCTGGCATACCGTTTTGGTGGGCTGGGGGCCGCCATCGCCACGCACTTTGGCTTGAATCTGCTGCACTTTGGCCTCTTTACCTACCCGATGCTGGCGGGTTGAAGGTCAAGGAATGTGCGCCAGCGCTGAATATTGAAAAATAACTTCAATTTATTCCTGGTGCTGCCGACACCCTGTCAAAGCCTTGCGGATTGAAAAAGCCATGCGTAATAACCAGCCCATTACACAACGCGAACGGACCTTTCCGGCTCAGCAACGGTTGATTTCCACGACCGACGCCAAAGGCGTGATCACCTACTGCAACGATGCTTTCGTCGAAATCAGCGGGTTTTCTCGTGAAGAGCTGATCCGTGCACCGCACAACCTGGTCCGTCACCCCGACGTTCCGTCTGCGGTCTTCGCGCACATGTGGGGCACACTGAAACAAGGCTTGCCATGGATGGGCATCGTCAAGAATCGCTGCAAGACCGGTGATCACTACTGGGTTAACGCCTACGTCACACCGGTATTCGACGGCAATCAGGTGGTCGGTTACGAGTCGGTGCGGGTCAAGCCCAGCGCCGAACAGATCCGCCGCGCCGAAGCGCTCTACCAACGCATCAATCAGGGCAAGTCGGCGATTCCTCAAACAGACAAGTGGCTGCCGGTGCTACAGGACTGGTTGCCGTTCATTCTGGTCAGCCAGTTGAGCTTCATGATCGGCGCCACGCTCAACTCGCAGTGGGGTTTTGCGCTGGCCGCCGGGCTGTCCGTGCCGCTCGGCCTGCTGGGTTTGAGCTGGCAACAGCGTGGCCTCAAGCGCTTGCTGCGCCTGGCCGAGCAGACCACGTCCGACCCGTTGATTGCGCAGATGTATACCGACAGCCGTGGCGCTCAAGCGCGCCTGGAAATGTCGATCCTCAGCCAGGAAGCCCGCCTGAAGACCTGCCTGACTCGCCTGCAAGACACCGCCGAGCACCTGAACGAGCAAGCTCGACAGTCCGACACCCTGGCACACAAAAGCTCGACCGGCCTGGAACGTCAGCGCGTCGAGACCGAGCAAGTGGCGACCGCCGTCAACCAGATGGCCGCCACCACCCAGGAAGTCGCCAGCCACGTGCAACGCACCGCTGACGCGACCCAGGAAGCCAATCGCCTGACCGGTCGTGGCCGTGACATCGCTGGTGAAACCCGTGACGCGATCCAGCGCCTGTCGGTGGTGGTCGGCGAAACCGGCCTGACCGTGACCCAATTGGCCAAGGACAGCGACGAAATCGGTGGCGTGGTCGACGTGATCAAAGGCATTGCCGACCAGACCAACCTGCTGGCCTTGAACGCGGCCATCGAAGCGGCTCGCGCCGGTGAGATGGGCCGTGGTTTTGCGGTGGTTGCCGACGAAGTAAGGCAACTGGCGCAACGCACCAGCGAGTCGACCGGGCAGATCCACACCCTGATCGCCAAGCTCCAGCAGACCGCCAGCACCGCAGTGCAAACCATGGAAGCGGGTCACCGTCAGGCTGAAGAAGGCGTGGCGCGGGTTCTGGAAGCCGACCAGGCACTGGTGGGCATCAGCGAAGCGGTGGCCAACATCACCGACATGACCACCCAAATCGCTGCGGCGACCGAAGAGCAAAGTGCGGTGGCCGAAGAGATCAGCCGCAACATCAGTACCATAGCGCAACTGGCTGACCAGACCTCGGAACAGGCACAGAACTCGGCGTTACTGAGTGAAGAGCTGACCAAAACCGCGAATACCCAGTATTCGTTGGTAGAGCGGTTTAACCGCTGACAGATGCGCCCCTACCGATCATTCCCACGTTCTGCGTGGGAACGATCACTTAACGGAGAAATTCGGCGACCTTTTTGGCTGCGGATTCCAAATGTTGATCATGGGTGAAGCCCGAAGCCTTCAACGGCTTCAAATCATGATCGCCAGCCGCCAGCCAGAACACCTCGATACTCGGCGACAACACGTAACCCTCGACTGCCTCACGATTCCCCAACGCATCCCTCTCCCCCTGCACAATCAGCGTCGGTGTCCTTAAACCGGCCAGATGCTCGACTCGCGGCTTCTCCGGTTTGCCCACCGCATAAAACGGATACCCCAGGCACACCAGCGCATCCGCCTCCAACTCATCAGCCAGCAAACTGGCCATGCGTCCGCCCATGGACTTGCCGCCAATAGCCAGACGCCCAGCGACATGGCGTCGCACCAGGGCATGCACTTCACGCCAGCATTCGAGCAATTTTGGCGCCGGATTCGGTGGACGCTTGCCACCGTCGATGCGCCGTTGCGCCATGTACGGAAACTCGAAACGCAACACGTTGACGCCAAGCCCGGCAAGGCGTGCGGCGATGTCGTTCATCCAGTCGCTGTCCATCGGCGCGCCGGCGCCATGAGCAAGAATCAGCGTCGCCGATGCCGGCACCGAGGCGGCATCCCACAGCCATCCGCGATCCTGCACGCACTGCGCCCATTGATCCCCGTCAATACTGGCCTTGTGCTGTTTGTCCATGCTTGCCTCGCTTTTAATCTGCCTATAACTCCAGGCGAAGGGAGCGTCATCGCCTCGCGCGAACGCGTTCACTTCGGCTGAACCGTGGATGGGGAACCATGAACACTTCTTTAAGTACCGCCTATAACTACAAGGTGGTCCGCCAATTCGCCATTATGACGGTGGTGTGGGGCATCGTCGGCATGGGGCTCGGGGTTTTTCTCGCGGCTCAATTGGTCTGGCCTGAACTCAACTTCAATTTGCCCTGGACCAGCTTCGGCCGTTTGCGCCCGCTGCACACCAACGCGGTGATCTTCGCGTTCGGCGGCTGCGCCCTGTTCGCCGCCTCATTCTATTCGGTGCAACGTACCTGCCAGACGCAGCTGTTCGCGCCGAAAATCGCCGCATTCTGCTTCTGGGGTTGGCAGTTGGTCATTGTCCTGGCCGCCATCAGCCTGCCGCTGGGCTACACCACTTCCAAGGAATACGCCGAGCTGGAATGGCCGATCGCCATTTTGATCGCCATCGTCTGGGTCGCCTACGGCGTCGTGTTCTTCGGCACGGTGATGAAGCGCAAGACCAAGCACATCTACGTCGGTAACTGGTTCTTCGGTGCGTTCATCATCACCGTAGCCATCCTGCATATCGTCAACCACGCCTCCCTGCCGGTGAGCTGGACCAAGTCCTACTCGGCCTACGGCGGAGCGACCGATGCTATGGTGCAGTGGTGGTACGGCCATAACGCGGTAGGTTTCTTCCTCACTGCCGGCTTCCTCGGGATGATGTACTACTTCGTGCCGAAACAGGCTGAACGCCCGGTGTACTCGTATCGCCTGTCGATCGTGCACTTCTGGGCACTGATCACCCTGTACATCTGGGCCGGCCCGCACCACTTGCACTACACCGCGCTGCCGGACTGGGCACAGTCGCTGGGCATGGTGATGTCGCTGATTCTGCTGGCGCCGAGCTGGGGCGGGATGATCAACGGGATGATGACGTTGTCGGGCGCCTGGCATAAGTTGCGCAGCGACCCGATCCTGCGCTTTTTGGTTGTGTCGCTGGCGTTCTACGGCATGTCGACCTTCGAAGGGCCGATGATGGCGATCAAAACGGTCAACGCCCTCTCCCACTACACCGACTGGACCATCGGCCACGTACACGCTGGCGCACTCGGCTGGGTGGCGATGATTTCGATCGGCGCGCTGTACCACATGATCCCGAAAATCTTCGGCCGCTCGCAGATGTACAGCCTCGGCCTGATCAACGCGCATTTCTGGCTCGCGACCATCGGCACCGTGCTGTACATCGCCTCGATGTGGGTCAACGGCATCGCCCAGGGCCTGATGTGGCGCGCGGTCAACGAAGACGGCACGCTGACCTACTCCTTCGTCGAAACCCTGGTGGCCAGCCACCCAGGCTACGTCGTGCGCCTGGTGGGCGGCGCGATCTTCTTCAGCGGCATGCTGCTGATGGCTTACAACACCTGGCGCACCGTGCGTGCCGCACAGCCAGCCGAAGTCGCCGCCGCGGCGCAGATGGCCTGAGGAGTCCGCCATGAAACACGAAACGATTGAGAAAAACGTCGGCCTGCTGTTGTTGCTGATGGTCTTCGCGGTGAGCATCGGCGGTCTGACCCAGATCGTCCCGCTGTTCTTCCAGGACGTCACCAACAAGCCGGTCGAAGGCATGAAACCTTACACCGCGCTGCAACTCGAAGGTCGCGACATCTACATCCGTGAAGGTTGCGTGCAATGTCATTCGCAGATGATTCGCCCGTTCCGCGCTGAAACCGAACGCTACGGGCACTACTCGGTGGCCGGCGAAAGTGTCTGGGATCACCCGTTTCTTTGGGGCTCCAAGCGCACCGGGCCGGACCTGGCCCGGGTCGGCGGTCGCTACTCGGAAGACTGGCACCGCGCGCACTTGTACAACCCGCGCAACGTCGTGCCGGAGTCGAAGATGCCCGCCTACCCATGGCTGGTGGCCAACGCGCTGGACAGCAGCCACACCGAAACCAAGTTGCGGGTCATGCGCACCCTCGGCGTTCCGTACACCGACGAAGACATCGCCGGTGCCACCGAAACGCTCAAGGGCAAGACCGAAATGGATGCACTGGTCGCCTACCTGCAAGTGCTCGGCACTGCAATCAAGAGCAAGAGGTGAGCCATGGCCATGTTCTTTGAAATAAGTAGTGGAATGATCCGAGGCCTGGGCACCGTCGTCGTCTTCGTAGCGTTTGTCGGACTGACGCTGTGGGTATTCAACGGTAAACGCAGCCCGGAATTCGCCGAAGCGCGCCTGCTGCCCTTTGCCGATGAACCGCAACCCGACGACACCGACACCAAAGAACCCGCAGCAACAAGGAGTACCCGGCCATGACCACCTTCTGGAGTACGTGGATCTGCGTACTGACCATTGGCAGCCTGATCGGTCTGACGTGGCTACTGATCGGCACCCGCAAGGGCGAAACCAAGGGCAGCGTCGACCAGACCATGGGCCACAGCTTCGACGGCATCGAGGAGTACGACAATCCGCTGCCGCAGTGGTGGTTCATGCTGTTCGCCGGGACCCTGGTGTTTGCCGTCGGCTACCTGATCCTTTATCCGGGCCTGGGCAACTGGAAAGGCGTACTGCCGGGCTACCAGGATGGCTGGACCCAGACCAAGGAATGGGACCGGGAAATGGCCAAGGCCGACGCCAGGTTCGGGCCGATCTTCGCCAAATTCGCGGCCATGCCCGTGGAAGAGGTCGCCAAGGATCCACAAGCGCTGAAAATGGGCGGACGCCTGTTCGCCTCCAACTGCGCGGTCTGCCACGGCTCGGATGCCAAGGGCGCGTTTGGTTTCCCCAACCTCACCGACAACATCTGGCGTTGGGGCGGCAGTGCCGACACCATCAAGACCACGATCATGGGCGGACGCATGGCGGCCATGCCAGCCTGGGGTGAAGTGCTGGGCGAAACCGGGGTGAAAAACGTCGCGGCCTATGTGCGTCACGAGCTCGCCGGCCTGCCGCTACCAGCCGACAGCGGCGCTGACCTGCAAGCCGGACAGCAAACGTTCAGCACCACTTGCGTAGCCTGTCACGGTGCAAACGGCCAGGGCACGGAACTGATGGGGGCGCCAAACCTGACGCAACCGGCAGGTTTCATCTACGGCACCAGCCTGACGCAACTGCAACAGACCATCCGCCATGGTCGCCAGGGTCAGATGCCGGCGCAGCACGAACTGCTCGGCAACGACAAGGTGCAACTGCTGGCCGCGTATGTGTACAGCTTGTCTCACAGCCCGAACGCCGAGCGTTTGCAGGCTGAAAGCAAAACCAAATAAATCTTCACCGCCCAACTGCTGCATTCACCCGAATGCGGCAGTTCCCTGCTCCTTTGCGACGCATTGTCGCACCCCTCAATTGGTCTGCCTTTCGGTTCGGTGGATTCGCGTCTACGCTTGCTTCGAAGCGGACTGGCAACAGCCGGTCAAAGGTCAACCGTACACGATGCGTTCGACGAATCTGTTCGATGACAGGCCGCAAAGGCTGGTAGATACCGGCTGTCGCGCAAATTGCCGTCTGTCACCTGCCCGCCTCGTTTGAACACACCCAGTTACACCTGACCCGACCCCCTCGCCTTTTTTGTCCGCCGAGACATTTTGTCCATGGGCAATTTTGTCCCTACGCGGAGCATGGAAAGGCCGCAGAATCAGCTTTTGAAAGCATTGACGCGGGTCATGGCGCGTTGCAATGACCCCCCGCTTTCTCCATACTTGCGACCGATTTTTATCCCTAATAAAACACCTAAACCGTGGAACCTTAGAATGAGCACAGCAATCAGTCCGACTGCTTATAACTATAAGGTAGTCCGCCAGTTCGCCATCATGACGGTGGTCTGGGGGATCCTTGGCATGGGGCTCGGTGTCTTCATCGCCTCACAATTGGTCTGGCCGGAGTTGAATTTCGGCCTGCCGTGGACGACGTTTGGACGCCTACGCCCGTTGCACACCAACCTGGTGATTTTCGCCTTCGGTGGTTGTGCACTGTTTGCCACTTCCTATTACGTCGTGCAGCGAACCTGCCAAACGCGACTGATTTCCGACAGCCTCGCCGCCTTCCACTTCTGGGGTTGGCAAGCTGTAATCGTTGGCGCGATCGTTACCTTGCCGCTGGGTTACACCACCACCAAGGAATACGCGGAACTGGAATGGCCTCTGGCTATCCTGCTGGCTATCGTCTGGGTCACCTACGGCCTGGTGTTCTTCGGCACCATCGTCAAGCGCAAAACCAAGCACATCTACGTCGGCAACTGGTTCTACGGTGCCTTCATCGTCGTGACGGCGATGCTGCACATCGTCAACCACGCCTCCTTGCCGGTCAGTTTCTTCAAGTCCTACTCGGCGTACGCCGGTGCGACTGATGCCATGATCCAGTGGTGGTACGGCCACAACGCGGTAGGTTTCTTCCTGACCACCGGCTTCCTGGGGATGATGTACTACTTCGTGCCGAAACAGGCCGAACGTCCGATCTACTCGTATCGCCTGTCGATCGTGCACTTCTGGGCACTGATCACCCTGTACATCTGGGCTGGCCCGCATCACCTGCACTACACCGCACTGCCGGACTGGGCTCAGTCGCTGGGCATGGCGATGTCGATCATCCTGCTGGCGCCAAGCTGGGGCGGCATGATCAACGGCATGATGACCCTGTCGGGCGCCTGGCATAAGCTGCGCACCGACCCGATCCTGCGCTTTTTGGTCGTGTCCCTGGCGTTCTACGGCATGTCGACCTTCGAAGGCCCGATGATGGCCATCAAGACTGTCAACTCGCTGTCTCACTACACTGACTGGACCATCGGCCACGTACACGCCGGTGCCTTGGGCTGGGTAGCGATGATTTCGATCGGTGCGCTGTACCACATGATCCCGAAAATCTTCGGTCGTGCGCAGATGCACAGCATCGGCCTGATCAACACGCACTTCTGGCTCGCGACCATCGGTACCGTGCTCTATATCGCTTCGATGTGGGTCAACGGCATCACCCAGGGCCTGATGTGGCGTGCAATCAACGATGACGGCACCCTCACCTATTCCTTCGTCGAAGCCCTGCAAGCCAGCCACCCTGGTTTCATCGTTCGCGCCCTTGGCGGTGCGTTCTTTGCCAGCGGCATGCTGTTCATGGCGTACAACGTGTTCCGCACCGTACGCGCCTCGAATCCGGAAGATGCTGAAGCCGCCGCTCAGATCGCTGTCGTTGGAGCTCACTGATGAAGCATGAAGCAGTCGAGAAGAATATTGGCCTGCTGGCCTTCTTCATGGTCATCGCCGTCAGCATCGGCGGCCTGACCCAGATCGTCCCCCTGTTTTTTCAGGACGTGACCAACAAGCCGGTTGAAGGCATGAAGCCACGCCCGGCGCTGGAACTTGAAGGCCGTGACATTTTCATCGCCAACGGTTGTGTCGGCTGCCACTCGCAGATGATCCGTCCGTTCCGTGCTGAAACCGAACGTTATGGCCACTACTCGGTAGCCGGTGAAAGCGTTTGGGACCACCCGTTCCTGTGGGGCTCCAAGCGTACCGGTCCGGACCTGGCCCGCGTTGGCGGTCGTTACTCCGATGACTGGCAGCGTGCGCACTTGTACAACCCGCGCAACGTGGTGCCAGAGTCGAAAATGCCGGCTTACCCGTTCCTCGTGGAAAACAAGCTCGACGGCAAGGACACCGCGAAGAAAATGGAAGTCTTGCGCACCCTCGGCGTTCCTTACACCGACGAAGACATCGCCGGTGCAAAAGATGCCGTGAAGGGCAAAACCGAAATGGACGCGCTGGTGGCCTATCTGCAAGGCCTGGGCACCATCATCAAAAGCAAACGGTGATTTAGATGGATATCGGGATGATTCGTGGCCTGGGCACCGTTGTCGTGATGGTTGCCTTTATCGGTCTGGCGCTGTGGGTGTTCAGCCCCAAGCGCAAATCGGAGTTTGAAGACGCGACCTTGCTGCCTTTCGCGGATGATCCCGAAGCCATCAAGCACGTCGAGCAAGCTTCTAGGAGTAACAAAGAATGACTACGTTCTGGAGTCTGTACGTCACAGTCCTCAGTCTGGGTACCATCTTCGCCCTGACCTGGCTGCTGCTGTCGACCCGCAAGGGCCAGCGCGCCGAGCAGACGGATGAGACGGTTGGCCACTCGTTCGACGGGATCGAGGAGTACGACAACCCGCTGCCGAAATGGTGGTTCATGCTGTTTGTCGGCACCATCATCTTCGCCCTTGGCTACCTGGTGATGTACCCGGGCCTGGGCAACTGGAAAGGCCTGCTGCCGGGTTACGGCTACCTCGACAACGAGAAGCAGACCGCGTTCGCCAACGGCCAGTCCGGCTGGACCGGCGTTCACGAGTGGGAAAAGGAAATGGCCAAATCGGACGCCAAGTTCGGTCCGATCTTCGCCAAATTCGCGGCCATGCCAATTGAAGAAGTTGCCAAGGACCCACAAGCCCTGAAGATGGGTGGCCGCCTGTTCGCCTCCAACTGTTCGGTTTGCCACGGCTCCGACGCCAAAGGCGCTTACGGCTTCCCTAACCTGACCGACGAAGACTGGCGTTGGGGCGGCGAGCCACAAACCATCAAGACCACCATCATGGGCGGCCGTCACGCGATGATGCCTGCCTGGGGTGAAGTGATCGGCGAGCAAGGCGTCAGCGACGTTGCCGCGTTCGTACTGACCAACCTCGATGGCCGCAAGCTGCCGGAAGGTGCCAAGGCCGACCCGGTTGCCGGCCAGAAGATTTTCGCCGCCAACTGCGTGGCTTGCCACGGTCTGGAAGGTAAAGGCACCCCAGCCATGGGTGCACCTAACCTGACCCACCCGGCCGCGTTCATCTACGGTTCGAGCTTCGCTCAACTGCAGCAGACCATCCGTTATGGCCGTCAGGGCCAGATGCCTGCGCAAGAACAGTTGCAAGGCAACGACAAGGTTCACCTGCTGGCCGCTTACGTCTACAGCCTGTCTCACGGTGAGAAGGCGGCTGACGCCCAGTAAGGCAAACGCCTGTTGCAAAAAAAGCCCCGCCCATGTGAATTGGCGGGGCTTTTTCATTTAAATCCCGGTTACTTATTTCACGACCGGTATGACCGTTTCGACCTTTCGGCTTGGCCAGTTACTGTTCCGAACAACACTGACCGTCAGTGACTGCCTGTCAGCGGAAAAGCTGGCAATCAGATAAGTCTGCTGAGAGGCAGAGCCGCTCAGAAACACCGGCACATCACCAAAAAATTTCGACTTATTCCAAGTAAAGTGCTCCCCCGCCCCCCAGTGATCATGCCCACCGAACACCGCCGTCACCTTGTATTTCTCGATCATCTGATTGAATCTCGAAATCTGTTCGTCGTTGCCGTCCCACCGGTAAACCTTGTGCATATTCAGAATGATGATCTTGCCCTGCTCCCGCGCCTTCTTTAAGTCTTTCTCCAGCCAGTCAAGCGCAGGAGTAATTTCAAACGCTTTCGGAGCAAGTGGATTGCCGGAGGTAAAACTGACGGTATAGGTCGGCTCATTGTTCAGTTGAACCAAATGCACATCCCCGACACTTTTCGAATAAGCCAGGCTGCCATAATAGACCGTCCCCCCACCCGAACTTCTTGCCGCCAGATCCATGGATTCGACTTTTCCCCAGTAGCGATCCTTGAAGTCATTGACACTTCCGGCCGCACAATTATTCAGGAAGCAGTCATCCACATTATTGGCATAGTCATGATTACCCAAACCGTAGTCATAGAGCCCTTCCAGTTTATTTTCGAAAACCGACTTCATGTATGAACGCTCGCCACCATGACCAAATGCCGTGATATCACCGTTGATCATTACCGGTATACGGGATGCACCGCCATTCAGTTTCCTGAAGCTTGAAATATCGGAGTATTGCAACTCTATTAGTTCTTTTGAGCGTGCCTCCTTGTTGGGATCCGGGAGGTTATCATCGGTAAGATCGGACCAGGGGTATTGTGAATCCGAAACAAACACCATATGCCGAGGTGGGTCTGCAGCACAGGCCACGGACATGAGTGACGACAGGGCAAGGCAACCCAATACTTTTGCAGTTTTAAACACCATAGAAATTCCTTTTCCATAAAGACAGAATAATTATTCAACAGGCGCATCAACCCTCAGACAAAAACTAACTTGGCACAGCCCTCGAAGCAAACCCGGAAAAGCCCCCCATGTAATAACGCATATTACAAACACCCTTCACTGCGCCTTACACACCGAAACAAAAGCACAATAGATCGCACCTTTGACAGATGGTAACTTCCCACCCTGTCGAATAAACAACAGAAGAAACTTGTCAAACCAACCTCGACAATACCTGAAAATAGATCATCAACAACAAGGACATCACTAAATGAACGCAAAAAACACCAACTACAACCACTCGAACAACAGCGAAACCTCAACTGACAGTGAAAGTGTTGCAACGGCAAAAGTTGTTAACGAAACAAGCACCCTGTCCCGCCGCAAAAGGCCCCTGGATGGGGAAAGCAGCGCTGACAGGAAACGGGGTACCGGTGGCCTGGATTCTCTTGGGCAAGGCAATCTTCCTTAAAGGCATCGCATCATCGGATCAATCATTGCAGTAACAAGAGTGCATCGCCCGCGCGCTGCACTCCTAAACAAAATCGCGTGCGCTCGGCAGAGAGGAAGATGAATCGTCTATAGTCAATTGACCTGTATCATGCTTTGTTACATTCGCTACACCATTCGTGGATTTCCCCCAACGCGACCAAAGGTCGCACCCTTGAACTAGAGCGACAGGCGTATCATTGCGCCACTGCAACAACCCTTTTTGACCGCGGTCGGCACGTACTGACCGAGGCATTTTTCCACTGCCGTGGGATGCAATGATGAGCAACCAGATTCCGGTACACGACGTCACCCCGCCTGCCAAAAACGCAAATAACAGCGTCGACCTCTACGCCTCTCGGGAAAAAATCTACACCCGCGCCTTCACCGGCCTGTTCCGCAATTTGCGGATGGCCGGCGGTGCCGCGTTGTTCCTGCTGTATTTCGGCACGGTCTGGCTCAATTGGGGCGGTCACCAGGCGGTCTGGTGGAACCTGCCGGAGCGCAAATTCTTCATCTTCGGTGCGACCTTCTGGCCACAGGATTTCATCCTGCTGTCCGGCCTGTTGATCATCAGCGCCTTCGGCCTGTTCTTCATTACCGTGTACGCCGGACGCGTCTGGTGCGGCTATACCTGCCCGCAGAGTGTCTGGACCTGGATCTTCATGTGGTGCGAGAAGGGCACCGAAGGCGACCGCAACCAGCGCATCAAGCTCGACAAGGCGCCGATGAGCGCCAACAAGTTCTTGCGCAAGCTCAGCAAACACACGATGTGGCTGTTGATCGGTTTCGTCACCGGCATGACCTTTGTCGGCTACTTTTCGCCGATTCGTGAACTGACGATCGATTTCTTCATGGGCCAGGCCGATGGCTGGTCGTATTTCTGGGTCGGCTTCTTCACCCTCGCCACTTACGGCAATGCCGGCTGGCTGCGCGAACAGGTGTGCATCTACATGTGCCCTTACGCGCGCTTCCAGAGCGTGATGTTCGACAAGGACACGCTGATCGTTTCCTATGACCCGCGCCGCGGCGAAGCCCGTGGTCCGCGCAAAAAAGGTATCGACTACAAGGCTCAGGGCCTGGGCGACTGCATCGACTGCACCATGTGCGTTCAGGTGTGTCCGACCGGCATCGACATCCGTGACGGCTTGCAGATCGAATGCATCGGCTGCGCCGCCTGCATCGACGCCTGCGACAGCATCATGGACAAGATGGAGTATCCGCGCGGGTTGATCAGCTACACCACCGAGCACAACCTGTCCGGGCAAAAAACCCATAAACTGCGTCCGCGCCTGATCGGTTACGCGCTGGTGTTGCTGGCCATGATCAGCTTGCTGATCACCGCGTTCTTCATGCGCTCGCTGGTCGGCTTCGATGTCAGCAAGGACCGTGTGCTGTACCGCGAAAACGCCGAAGGCCGGATCGAGAACGTCTATAGCCTCAAAGTCATGAACAAGGACCAGCGCGACCACACTTACGTGCTGGAAGCCTCAGGACTGCCGGATCTCAAGTTGCAAGGCAAGCGCGAGATCAAGGTGGCTGCTGGCGAAATCTTCAGCATGCCGGTCGAGCTGTCGAGTGCACCGGAACAACTGCCGTCCAGCACCAACGAGGTGAAATTCACCCTCAAGGATGCCGACGACAACAGCGTCCACGTTGAAGCCAAGAGCCGATTCATCGGCCCACAAATTCGTTGAGAGAAGTCATCATGCCCGCAGCAACTGCCACCAGCCCTTGGTACAAGCACCTCTGGCCATGGATCATCATCGGAATTCTGACCTGTTCGGTGACCCTGACCTTGTCCATGGTGACCATTGCCGTCAAAAACCCGGACAATCTGGTCAACGACAATTACTACGAGGCGGGCAAAGGCATCAACCGTTCGCTGGACCGCGAGTTGCTGGCCCAGACCCTGCTGTTGCGCGCCAACGTGCATCTGGATGAGGTGACCGGTGAAGTCGACGTGCGCCTGACCGGCAACAGCACGCCAGCGACCCTCGAACTGAACCTGATCTCGCCGACCCAGCCGGATAAAGATCGCAAGATCACCCTGACCCGCAGCGCGGCCGAACCGGGTCGCTATATCGGCCAGTTGACCGACAAGATCGAAGGCCGGCGCTTCGTCGAGCTGCTGGGCAGCCAGGACGATCACGTGTGGCGCCTGTTCGAAGAAGAACAGATCGGCCACGACAAGCATTTGCTGCTCGGTGACGAACCGCTGCAAGGCGCGGAAGATCAGTAGCAGTTAGCTCAACCCCTGATCGTACCCACGCTCTGCGTGGGTACGCAGCCAGGGACGCTCCGCGTCCCAGCCGAAGCGGACGCGGAGCGTCCGGGGAGGCATTCCCACGCAGAGCGTGGGAACGATCATCGGATAACGCCCTGTGAAAACCCCATGACCACCCCCTGCTACCACTGCGCCCTGCCCGTCCCGTCCGGCAGCCGGTTTACCGCCGTCATCCTCGGCGAAACCCGCGAGCTCTGCTGTCCAGGTTGTCAGGCCGTGGCCGAGGCGATTGTCGCGGGCGGCCTGGAGCACTATTACGGCCATCGCAGCGAGGCTTCGGCCAACCCGGAGGCCTTGCCGGTGCAACTGGTGGACGAACTGGCGCTGTATGACCGCGCCGACGTGCAACAACCGTTTGTTCGCCACGAAGGCGAACTCGCTGAAACCACCTTGCTGATGGAAGGCATCAGCTGCGCGGCCTGCGGCTGGCTGATCGAGAAACACCTGCGCAGCCTGCCGGCCGTGGCCGAGGCGCACCTGAACCTGTCCAACCATCGCTTGCACGTGCGCTGGGCCGACAGCCAGTTGCCGTTGAGCCAGCTGCTCAGCGAGCTGCGCCACATCGGTTATGCCGCCCACCCCTACCAGGCCGACCGCGCCTGCGAACAACTGGCCAGCGAAAACCGCCTGGCCCTGCGCCAACTGGGGGTCGCCGGATTGCTGTGGTTCCAGGCGATGATGGCGACCATGGCCACCTGGCCGGAATTCAACATCGACCTCAGCCCCGAGCTGCATACCATCCTGCGCTGGGTCGCACTGTTCCTGACCACGCCGATTGTGTTCTACAGCTGCGCGCCGTTTTTCAAAGGCGCAATGCGCGACCTGCGCACCCGCCACCTGACCATGGACGTTTCCGTTTCGCTGGCCATCGGCGGTGCCTACCTTGCCGGGATCTGGACCTCGATCACCGGAGTCGGCGAGCTGTATTTCGACGCGGTCGGGATGTTTGCGCTGTTTCTGTTGGCGGGCCGCTATCTGGAACGCCGCGCCCGTGAACGTACCGCCGCCGCCACCGCGCAATTGGTGAACCTGCTGCCCGCATCGTGCCTGCGCCTGAGTGCGGACGGCCAGAGCGAGCGCATCCTGCTCAGCGAGTTGCGTCTCGGTGACCAGGTATTGGTGCACCCCGGCGCCATCCTCCCGGCCGACGGCAAAATCCTCGACGGCCAGTCGAGCATCGATGAGTCGCTGCTGACCGGCGAGTACCTGCCACAACCTCGAACGCAGGGCGATGCGGTGACTGCCGGCACCCTGAATGTCGAGGGCGCATTGACCGTCGAAGTGCTGGCGCTGGGCCAGGACACTCGCCTCTCGGCCATCGTCCGCCTGCTTGATCGCGCCCAGGCCGAGAAGCCGCGCCTGGCACAAATTGCCGACCGCGCTGCGCAGTGGTTTCTGCTGCTGTCGTTGATGGCCGCCGCGGCCATTGGTTTGCTCTGGTGGGAGCTGGACGCGTCCCGCGCGTTCTGGATCGTGCTGGCGATGCTGGTCGCGACCTGCCCTTGCGCCCTGTCGCTGGCCACACCAACCGCGCTCACCGCCGCCACCGGAACCTTGCACAAACTCGGCCTGCTGCTGACCCGCGGTCACGTGCTGGAAGGCCTGAATCAAATCGACACGGTGATTTTCGACAAGACCGGCACGCTCACCGAAGGTCGCCTGGCTTTGCGTTCGATTCGAGCACTGGGCGCGCTCGACAGCGATCAGTGCCTGGGCCTCGCCGCCGCCCTGGAGAACCGCTCTGAGCACCCGATCGCCCGCGCCTTTGGCCGAGCGCCGCTGGCCGCCGAAGAAGTCCTCAGCACCCCAGGATTGGGCCTTGAGGGCCGGGTTGGCGAACAGCGCCTGCGCATCGGTCAACCGGCATTTGTCTGCGAACTCAGTGGCTGCGCTGTGCCGGCCATCCCGAATGAAGCCGGCCAATGGCTGTTGCTTGGCGACAGTCATGGCGCACTGGCCTGGTTCGTGCTCGACGACCGCCTGCGCAACGACGCGCCTGCGCTGCTCGCGGCGTGCAAAGCACGCGGTTGGCGCACGCTGCTGCTATCCGGTGACAGCTCGCCGATGGTTGCCAGTGTCGCCGCCGAATTGGCTATCGACGAGTTCCGGGGCGGCTTGCGCCCGGATGACAAACTGCAGATGCTCAAGCAATTGCACCAACAAGGCCGCAAGGTGTTGATGCTCGGCGACGGGGTCAACGACGTGCCGGTGCTGGCCGCCGCCGACATCAGCGTGGCAATGGGCTCGGCCACCGACCTGGCGAAAACCAGCGCCGACGCGGTGCTCCTGTCCAATCGTCTCGACGCCTTGGTGCAAGCCTTCAGCCTGGCCCGGCGTACACGTCGGGTAATCATCGAGAACCTGCTGTGGGCCGGGCTGTACAATGGCTTCATGTTGCCGTTCGCCGCCCTCGGCTGGATCACTCCGGTGTGGGCTGCAGTCGGCATGTCGATCAGTTCGCTGACCGTGGTGCTCAATGCGCTTCGCCTGACTCGCATGCCGAGCCAGCCAAGCGCCAGCGCCACGCCAGTAACCCGCCCGCTACCGGTTTGATCCGGTCAGGCATGGAGTCCAGATGCCAGCTCTTTATGTGATGATCCCGGCGGCGCTGCTGATCGTCGCCATCGCCATTTACATTTTCTTCTGGGCGGTCGACAGCGGTCAGTACGACGACCTCGACGGTCCAGCCCACAGCATCCTGTTCGACGACCAGGACCCGAGCCATCAGGCAGCAGTCGACGAAGCCAGCGGTCATGCACCGACCGATCCGGCCAAGCCGAACGACAAGGCCCCGCCTCATGCTTGAGTTGGCGCCCCTGCTGGTTTCTGCGGTGATCCTTGGTCTGCTCGGCGGCGGGCATTGCCTGGGCATGTGCGGCGGGTTGATGGGCGCGCTGACCCTGGCGATTCCCAAGGAACAACGCAGCCGGCGCTTCCGTCTGTTGCTGGCGTACAACCTCGGGCGGATTCTCAGCTACGCCACTGCGGGCCTGCTGATCGGCCTGGCGGGATGGGCGGTGGCCAACAGCCCGGCGGCGATGTTCATGCGCATCCTCGCCGGATTGCTGCTGATCGCCATGGGCCTGTATCTGGCTGGATGGTGGAGCGGCCTGACCCGCATCGAAAGCCTGGGGCGCGGCCTGTGGCGCTACATACAGCCAGTTGCCAACCGTTTGCTGCCGGTATCGAGCCTGCCGCGTGCGTTGCTGCTCGGCGCCCTCTGGGGCTGGCTGCCGTGCGGTTTGGTCTACAGCACGCTGTTGTGGTCTGCCAGCCAGGGCAATGCCATCGATAGCGCGTTGTTGATGCTCGCGTTTGGCCTTGGCACCTGGCCGGTGTTGTTGGCCACTGGCCTTGCGGCCGAACGCGTCACAGCGTTACTGCGCAAACGCAGCGTGCGCATGACCGGCGGATTGTTGGTCATCCTGTTCGGCCTTTGGACCCTGCCGGGGCCACATCAGCATTGGTTGATGGGGCATTAGATCGGCGGCACGCCGCATACCTGTAGCAACTGCCGCAGGCGGTGTTCGGCGGCGAAACCGTCGTAAACTATCCACCTCGCTGTCGCAGTGAAACCGCATGCAACGCATTTGCGAGGACTACGTCCTCGAACGCCGCCTGCGGCAGCTGCTACAAAGGGCCGCACCACTTCCGGCTACCCTTGATGCAAATCAAGATACCCCTACGCCGCCCCCCCTAGACTCGCCAACACTGCCAGCCTATCCGGGGGAATGCCCGCATGCTCGACGCCATTCGTTGGGACACAGATCTGATCCGCCGTTACGACCTGGCGGGACCACGCTACACCTCGTATCCGACCGCGGTGCAATTCAACAGCCAGGTCGGCACTTTCGATCTGTTTCACGCCCTGCGCGAAAGCCGCAAGGCCCTGCGCCCGCTGTCGCTGTATGTGCACGTGCCGTTTTGCGCAAACATCTGCTACTACTGCGCCTGCAACAAAGTCATCACCAAGGACCGCGGCCGCGCCCTGCCCTACCTGCAGCGCCTGGAACAGGAAATCCAGCTGATCGCCTGTCACCTGGACCCGAACCAGAAAGTCGAGCAACTGCATTTCGGCGGCGGCACCCCGACTTTTCTCAGCCATGACGAACTGCGCCAGTTGATGGCGCAATTGCGCAAGCATTTCAACCTGCTGGACGATGACTCCGGTGATTACAGCATCGAGATCGACCCACGGGAAGCCGACTGGTCAACCATGGGTCTGCTGCGCGAACTGGGTTTCAACCGGGTCAGCATCGGCCTGCAAGACCTTGACCCTGCCGTACAGCGTGCGGTCAATCGCCTGCAAAGCCTGGAGGAAACCCGGGCGGTGATCGAGGCGGCGCGCACCTTGCAGTTTCGCTCGATCAATATCGACCTGATCTACGGACTGCCCAAGCAAACCGCCGAGAGCTTCGCCCGCACCGTGGACGAAGTCATCAACCTGCAACCGGATCGGCTCTCGGTATTCAACTATGCGCACCTGCCCGAACGCTTCATGCCACAGCGACGAATCAACAGCAGCGACCTACCGGCCCCCGCCGAAAAGCTCAACATGCTTCAGCGCACCATCGAGCAACTGACCGCCGCCGGTTATCACTACATTGGCATGGACCATTTCGCCCTGCCGGATGATGAGCTGGCCATCGCACAGGAAGAGTCGACGCTACAACGCAACTTCCAGGGTTACACCACCCACGGTCATTGCGACCTGATCGGCCTGGGCGTGTCGGCCATCAGCCAGATCGGTGATTTGTACTGCCAGAACAGCAGTGACTTGAATCAGTACCAAAACGCTCTGGCGAGCGCACAACCGGGCACCAGTCGCGGCTTGCTGTGCAACCAGGACGACCGCCTGCGGCGAGCAGTGATTCAGCAATTGATCTGCACGTTCAGCCTGGCATTCGCCCAGATCGAGCAGGCCTTCAATATCGATTTTCGCGGTTACTTCAGCGAGCTCTGGCCGCAATTGCAGGCCATGGCCGAGGATGGCCTGATAGAACTCGACAGCGAAAAAATCATGGTCCTGCCGGCCGGAAGATTACTGGTCCGTTCAGTGTGCATGGTCTTCGATGTACACCTGGAGCAACAGAATCGCCAACGTTTCTCTCGGGTAATTTAAGACACCACAGGCTGGCTTCGACGTCATTGCGTGGGTTACCCTTACGTCTTATGTGTGTTTTCCCACAAGGATCTAAGAAATGTCCGAGCCAGTTAAACTGCGCGCTCACAGCCAGGCACATTGCAAGGATTGCAGCCTGGCCCCCCTCTGCCTGCCACTTTCGCTGAATCTGGAAGACATGGATGCGCTGGACGATATCGTCAAACGTGGTCGCCCGCTGAAAAAAGGCGAGTTTCTGTTCCGTCAGAGTGACCAGTTCGATTCCGTTTTTGCAGTACGCTCCGGTGCGTTGAAAACCTTCAGCCTGAGCGATGGCGGCGAAGAGCAGATCACTGGCTTCCACCTGCCGAGCGAACTGGTCGGCTTGTCGGGCATGGACACCGAGAGCCACCCGGTTTCTGCCCAGGCGCTGGAAACCACCTCGGTCTGCGAAATCCCCTTCGAACGCCTCGATGAACTGGCCCTGCAACTGCCGCAATTGCGCCGCCAATTGATGCGCGTGATGAGCCGCGAGATTCGTGACGATCAGCAGATGATGCTGCTGCTCTCGAAGAAAACCGCTGACGAGCGCATCGCCACGTTCCTGGTCAACCTGTCGGCGCGTTTCCGCGCACGCGGATTCTCCGCCAACCAGTTCCGCCTGAGCATGTCGCGCAACGAAATCGGTAACTATCTAGGCCTCGCAGTGGAAACAGTGTCCCGCGTGTTCACGCGCTTCCAGCAGAACGAGCTGATTGCCGCCGAAGGCAAGGAAGTGCACATCCTCGACCCGATCCAGCTGTGTGCACTGGCCGGTGGCTCGGTCGAAGGCTGACGTTGCGATTGCGGCTGAGCGAACCTGCCCGGCCGCAGTTATACTTCGCCGTTTGTAGCCTGCCAGGACACTTCGACGATGTTCATCGACTCCTTCGACATCAAATCCCTGATCCGCCCCGTGATCGATTTTCCAAAGCCGGGCGTGATCTTTCGTGACATCACCCCGCTGTTCCAGTCCCCAAAGGCCCTGCGCCTGGTGATGGACAGTTTTGCGCACCGCTACGTCGAGACTGACTTCACGCACATCGGTGCCATGGATGCGCGCGGCTTCCTGATCGGCTCGATCCTCGCTTATCAACTGAACAAACCGCTGGTGCTGTTCCGCAAGCAAGGCAAACTGCCGGCTGACGTGCTGTCCGAGGGGTATCAAACCGAGTACGGCGAAGCCTTCCTTGAAGTCCACGCCGACAGCCTCTGTGAAGGCGACTCGGTGCTGATCTTCGATGACCTGATTGCCACTGGCGGCACGCTGATCGCTGCGGCCAACCTGGTTCGGCGCATGGGCGCGCGAGTGTTCGAAGCCGCGGCGATTATCGACCTGCCGGAACTGGGCGGCTCCCAGCACCTGGAAGACATGGGTATCCCGACGTTCTGCCTGACGCAGTTTGCGTTGACCGATAAGTAAGCCGTTCCTGCCCGTAGAAGCTGCCGAAGGCTGCGATCTTTTTACGATAGATGCCTTACAACACGATCGGCTTACGCCCGGCGAACGAATGGGCCAGGGTGCCGCCATCTACCAGCTCCAGCTCGCCACCCAACGGCACACCATGGGCGATGCGCGAGGCGATCAGGCCTTTATTGTTCAGCAACTGGGCGATGTAGTGCGCTGTCGCTTCACCTTCAACCGTCGGGTTGGTGGCGAGGATGACTTCAGTGAACGTACCCGCCTCTTCGATCCGCGCCATCAATTGCGGAATACCGATGGCTTCCGGCCCCAGACCGTCGAGTGGCGACAAATGCCCCTTGAGCACGAAGTAGCGACCGCGAAACCCGGTCTGCTCCACGGCATAGACATCCATCGGCCCTTCGACCACGCACAGCAAGGTGTCGTCGCGGCGAGTGTCCGCGCATTGCGGGCACAGATCGTCTTCGGTCAGGGTTCGGCACAGTCGGCAATGGCCGACCCCTTCCATGGCCTGACTCAGGGCCAGCGCCAGCCGCGAGCCACCGCTGCGATCACGCTCGAGCAGTTGCAACGCCATGCGCTGGGCGGTTTTCTGACCGACACCGGGCAAGGTGCGCAAGGCGTCGATCAGTTGGCGAATCAAAGGGCTGAAGCTCATGGGGAAAACGTCCGACATATCAACGAGACGCGGTTTATACCCGCGCCTCTGGCCAGCGTCAAATGCTCATCAGTGTGTCGCAGAAACAAAAATGCCAAGCTGAGTGCCTGGCATTTTTGTAGTCCATCCGATGCGTTTACGCGAATCAGAATGGCAACTTCATGCCCGGCGGCAGTTGCATGCCTGCGGTCATGCCGGACATTTTGTCCTGGCTGTTGGCTTCGATCTTGCGAACGGCGTCGTTGACGGCGGCGGCGAATACGGCCTCCAGCATCTCCTTGTCGTCCTCGCTCAGGCCTTCTACCAGGCTTGGATCGATGGTTACGCGCTTGACGTCGTGACGACCGGTCATCACCACGGTGACCATATCGCCACCGGCTTTACCGGTGACTTCGGCATTGGCCAGCTCTTCCTGCATCTTGGCCATTTTTTCCTGCATCTGCTGCGCCTGCTTCATCAGGCCGGCCATGCCACCTTTCATCATGGGAATCACCTCAAAAGTACTTGGATCAAAACAGCGCCCGGCCCAGTGGGCCGAACACCTTCAGTTATTAGCCCTGGCTGACCAGAGCCTCGACAGGTTCAATAGTATCGTTACGGATCACCGCGCCGAACTCTTGCATCATTTGCTGGATGAACGGATCGCCGTGGATCGAATCCTCAGCTTCGCGCTGGCGGTCGGCACGTCGACGCGAAGCCGCCTGGGCCGGGGTTTCCTGCTCAGGCTTGATCAGCTCGATGCTCACCGTCAGGGTGCGCTGGTGATACTGGTTCAGCGCATCGTTCAGCCGGCGTTGTTGAGTCGCGTTGAACAGCGCGCTGTGGGCCGGGTCCAGGTGCAGCAACCAGTGGTCGCCATCGACGGCAATCAACGTGCAGTTGGCGGCGATGCTACCGGTCATGCCGGAAATCGGCAATTTCGGGAACAGCTCCAGCCATTGCAATGCCAACCCTGTGGCCGGCATCGCGGCCGGTTCAGGTTCGGGGGCCGGAGCAGGCTCTGCGGCGTGCTCACTGGCCAGCTCATCGAGGTAACTATAGGCCGAATCCATGTCCGGCTCGATGTAGTCCTCGTCCAGCGGCGGCTCGTCATCCAGGTCCATGCCCGGCGTGGCGACGTCGACGTCAGCCACCGACGGCTCGGGAATCGGCGCTGCCGCCCACTCTGGCGCATCGAGTACAACGCTGTCCGGAGTCGGCGTCGGCATTGGCGTCAGGTCAGGCTGCTCGGCAGTCGTCTCCAGCACCGGCTCGACAGCCGGTTGCTGCACGACTTCAGGCTCTACCGGATCGTTCCAGGGCAAATCGACGACTTCTTCGACGATGGCCACAGGCTCAGCCACCACCTCGACCACCGGCATAGGCACGACCACCGGAGCAACAGGCGCCGGAGCGGGTGCAACGACCTCCGCAACCGGTTGAACCGGCACTGCCGCGACAGGTGCAACGGCAACGGGAGCAGGCGCGACTGCCGGCGCAACACGCGGTGCGCCAGCCACTGAGTGTGCGGAATCAACTGTGGCCTGGCTGATCCCCACTGGCTTTAGCGGCTGCCTCGGTGCGTCCGCGGTGTCTGCCGGCCGGAACGCGAGCATTCGCAGCAAGACCATTTCAAAACCACCGCGCGGGTCCGGCGCCAGCGGCAAATCGCGGCGGCCAATCAAGCCCATCTGGTAATAGAACTGCACATCTTCGGCCGGCAAGGCCTGAGCCAGCGCCAACACCCGGTCGCGGTCGCCATGACCGTTATCGACGCCTTCAGGCAAGGCCTGGGCAATCGCGACGCGGTGCAGCACGTTAAGAATTTCCGACAGCACACCGTTCCAGTCCGGGCCCTGCTCCGCCAAATGCCGTACCGCTTCGAGCAACGCCTTGGCGTCACCATCGAGCAGCGCGTGCAGGACGTCGTAGACCTGACCGTGATCGAGCGTGCCGAGCATCGCCCGCACATCGGCCGCCATGACCTTGCCTTCACCAAAGGCAATGGCCTGGTCGGTGAGGCTCATCGCATCGCGCATCGAACCGTCGGCAGCACGACCCAGCAGCCACAGTGCATCGTCTTCGAACGGCACATTCTCGACGCCCAGCACATGGGTCAAATGCTCGACCACACGCTCCGGCGTCATGTTTTTCAGCGAGAACTGCAGGCACCGCGACAGAATCGTTGCAGGAAGTTTCTGCGGGTCGGTAGTCGCCAGGATGAACTTGACGTAGGGCGGCGGCTCTTCGAGGGTTTTCAACAGCGCATTGAAGGAATGGCTGGAGAGCATGTGCACTTCGTCGATCAGGTAGACCTTGAAGCGCCCACGGCTCGGCGCGTACTGCACGTTATCGAGCAGTTCACGGGTGTCCTCGACCTTGGTCCGGCTCGCGGCGTCGATCTCGATCAGGTCGACAAAGCGCCCTTCATCGATTTCACGGCATACCGAGCACTCGCCACACGGTGTCGACGTGATACCTGTCTCACAGTTCAGACATTTGGCAATGATCCGCGCGATGGTGGTCTTGCCCACACCCCGGGTGCCGGTAAAAAGATAGGCATGGTGCAGCCGCTGGCTGTCCAAGGCATTGATCAGAGCCTTGAGCACATGGGTCTGGCCGACCATTTCGCGGAACGAGCGCGGACGCCATTTACGTGCAAGAACCTGATAACTCATCGAAAACCGTCGCAACTGGGAAGCGGAAGCGGGTAATGCTAGCGGAGCAGGGGCAAAATTGCATCCGGTGTGCTCGGCTAATCTGGCTAAGCTGCTCTTTGGGAGCGTTTAAATTGGCTCCTGGCGGTTTTTTTGCCGGGGAATTTCGGCCGACCCAAGGCATTGGGTACAACGTGATGCTCAGCCTGGCTCAGTGAGCCGGCCCAGGCCAACCCGCCGTAATCAGCCTCAGACCGCCTGGTCCAGTGCCTGCCACCGGGTTGGAGCGACGAAGGCCTCGACCCAACCCGGCACTTCACTGGCCGGCATCGGCCGCGCAATGAAATAACCCTGCGCCACCTCGCAGCCCAGGCGCAACAGCAACTCGCCATGCTCGACGCTTTCCAGGCCCTCGGCGATCACCTCTCGCCCAAACGCCCGGGCAAGACCGATCACCGCGGTGGTCAACGCCAGATCATCGCGATCATGCAGTATGTCGCGCACAAATGACTTATTGATCTTGATGGTTTGCGTGTGCAGGCGCTTGAGATAGCTCAGCGACGAATAACCCGTGCCAAAATCCCCCAGAGAAAACCTCACGCCCAGCGCCTGACAGGCCTGCAGGCAGGTGCTGACGTGCTGAATATTCTCGATCGCCACCGACTCGACAATCTCCAGATCAAGCAGCTGGGGCGCAACCCAGGCGTGCCGTTCGAGCACGGTCTTGAGCCGATCAAAAAAGTCCGCCCGCTGAAAATGCCGGGCGGCGATGTTGACGCTGACCGGCCAGCGTTGACCGTTCTTTTGCCATCGCGACAACTGCGCGAGAACCTGCTCCATCACCCACTCGCCAATATCGACGATCAGGTCCGTCTCCTCGACAAGCGGCAGAAACTCCCTGGGCGGCACCAGGCCATCCTGCGGGTGCTCCCAGCGCAGCAACGCCTCGAAACCAACCACCGAACCGCAGCGCATATTGACCTTGGGCTGAAAATGCAGGCGCAGCTCATCGTTGAGCAAGGCCTGACGCACCCGCGCAACCGTCTGGTGAGTCGCCTTGACCTCTTGGTCGCGCACTACATCAAACAGGTGAAAACGGTTACGTCCGCCCTGCTTGGCCACGTACATTGCCTGATCGGCGTGGCGCAGCAGGGTTTCCGCATCTTCGCTGTCATCCGGGAACAGAGTGACGCCGATGCTGGCAAACACATTGATGTCCTTGCCCAGAATCGAATACGGCGCAGAGATCGTCCCCAGCACACGATGCAGCGCCGCGCGCAATTCCGGCATATCGCGCACAAACCGCAAGATCAGCACGAACTCATCCCCGGCCAGCCGCGCCACCACGTCCTCGCCGCGAACGATGGTGCGCAGACGCTTGGCCACTTCGACCAGCAACAAGTCGCCGCTGGCGTGACCATAGCCGTCATTGACCGCCTTGAAGCCGTCGAGGTCAAGCATGCATACCGCCAACGGCACGTTCTCGACGCGGGAATAATCCAGGGCCTGCTCGAGCAAATCGGAGAGATACGCCCGATTGGGCAGGCCGGTCAGGACGTCATGGCCGACCCGCCATTGCAATGAGTGCAGCAACTGACGCTTTTCACTGATATCGAAGCAAATCGACAGATACCGATGAACCCGTCCGGTCGACTCGTCCAGCACCGGCACCATGGTGCTGTCGACCCAGTACAGACTACCGTCCTTGGCACGGTTGCAGATTTCGCCCTTCCAGACTTTGCCCAAGGCAACCGTGCGCCACATCGTTGTGAAGAAATCGTCAGGATGCAGACCTGAATTGAGGATGCGATGGTTGGCCCCCAACAACTCCTCGCGACTGTAGCCAGACACCGCGCAAAACAAATCGTTGACGTAAGTAATGCGCCCCGCCAAGTCGGTCTCGGAGAAAATGGCGGCTGCATCTACGGCCCTGCGGTACTTCTCATCCATGAGTCCGGCTCACTGTGGCTAGCGGTTGTACCGCTCGACCAGCGCACAACGCCCGGAAGAGATGTTTTGAAAGATCCGACACTGCGCAGAGGATCGCAGCGCGTGATGCTGCCTGGGCAACATCCTTGCAATTGAACGGGCCGGCAAATTCAGATGCACGTTAAAACTCCATGAACAGCATTTGATGGCGACCGAACAGACGAAGATCAACTAGGCTCAGAGGCCTCGTACAGGCACGTCAAAAACATCGACTCTGGTAATATTGAAACGGCATTTCGCGTCGTCGGAGGTGTCTCTGCACACCCTACGAGGTAACGCAATGCTGGCTTTCTCACATTGCCTGGACTTATGAAGCCAGGTCACCGAATGCCTGTACGAAACGGGGATTCTACGAAATACATCACATTTTGCAAAGCAAGGTGATGGATCATGCAGTTGCCTAATGCAAAAATCTATCGTTAAGTTCTTGATTCTAAATGGGAATTGAGCGATGCAAATTTCAAGTTTGGGTCCAGCCATAAGGCGCTATCGCAAGGTGGCGGGGCTTACTCAGGCTGAACTCGGCGAAAAAACCGGTTTTGACCCCAAAACCATCAGCCGCTTCGAAACCGGCACCTATACACCCAGCGTGGAAGCCCTGTTCATGCTTGCCGATGTGCTGGGAGTGAAGCTCAAAGCGTTTTTTGCCGATCTTGGCGACGAAGACGAACAGCGAGCGTATTTGTTCGGTGTCATACACAAAGCCACCCCGAAGGATCTGGGAAAGCTGATCGCGGCGGTAGACCAGGCCTTGTCCAAGCCTTAGAGCCAAAAACAAAAAAGAGCAGGCATGTGCATTGGATTGATACACCTGCCTGCTCTTTTGCTATCGACTACTGACAGAAACTGACAGACCGACCGTTTAGGCTTGAGCCATCAACGCCAACGACATCGGAGTCGCCATGAACGCCCAACATTACCTGCTGCTGTACGTCGACAGCCCCGCCACCAGCGCCAACTTCTACAGCCGCCTGCTCGACAAACCACCGGTTGAACTGCAACCGACCTTCGCGCTGTTCATTCTCGATTCAGGCGTAAAGCTTGGGCTATGGTCCAGGCACACCGTGGAACCTGCGGCCGAAGCGGCGGGCGGTGGCGGCGAGCTGGGATTCTCGGTGGCCGACAAACAGGCGGTTGACACGCTGTACGCCGCATGGACCGCACAAGGGCTGCGCATCGCCCAAAAGCCGATTGAACTGGATTTCGGCTACACCTTCGTGGCGCTCGATCCTGACGGGCATCGGTTGCGGGTGTTTGCGCTTTCGGAATGACGGCGAGGTTATTTTTGACGAAGCAAGGCATCGATCAGGAAAGATCAACGAGATAAAAATTCTGGATTTTTCTGAGGAGATACAAGCCTTGCGAATGAAGGCTTGGCGTTAAGGTGGCGACCCCACCAGCCACACCCCGGCACACAATGTTCCCGCTGTGGCTGCTTCCTTCCGGATCTGACCAGGTTCACGGGTAATCGTTGCGGGGGGACCGATGGGGTCACCATAACGACGCTCACCTGACGGCGAGCCGCGCCATTGTACCTATCTGAGACGAAGTTACAACCGTTCGCGCAGATTAAAAAATATGAACCGGGTCAAGGACATGCGTTGGCCCTTGAAAGATCGCGGCCTGCGGCAGCGCCTACCGGTAAATGCCGATTCCGGAGCTGCCCAGACTGCGATCTTAAACGTTGATGCCGTGCGCCTTCAGAAACCCGACAAACGCTTCTTCGTCCAGCACCCTCAACCCCAACTCATTGGCCTTGACCAATTTGGAGCCAGCACCAGGCCCCGCTACCACGCAGTAGGTCTTGGCCGATACCGAGCCCGCCACCTTGGCGCCGAGGCTTTCAAGCTTGTCCTTGGCGACGTCGCGGCTCATCAGCTCCAGGGAGCCGGTGAGCACCCAGGTCTGGCCTGCCAACGGCAAGCCTTCGACGACTTTCCTCTCGCTTTGCCAGTGCATGCCGAAGTCGCGCAATTGCTTCTCGGCATCCAGCGCCAGCTGACGATTCTGTTCGATGGCAAAGAACTCCCTCACGGCGTTGGCCTGCTTCTCAGGCAGCGCTTGACGCATGTCCAGCCAGTCGGCGCTGATGATCGCTTCCAGCGAACCGAACTTATCGGCCAGCTTCTGCGCCCCGCCCGGTCCGACCGAGGGAATGTTGAGCTTGTCGATCATCCCGCCCAGCGTGGTGCTGGCGGCGAATTCGGCACCCAACTCGCCCTGATCCTGAATATCCAGACCATGCCTGAGCAGCTCCTCGATCACCTTCCGGTTGTGCGCATCTTCGAAGAAGCTGTGAATCTCGTAGGCAACTTCCAGCCCGACATCCGGCAAGTACGTCAGCACTTGCGGCAACGCCTGCTGAACCCGCGCCAGCGACGCGAGCGAGCGCGCCAGCACCTTGGCCGTCTCTTCGCCAACATCCGGAATACCCAGGGCATAGATGAAGCGCGCCAACCCCGGTTTCTTGCTGTCGGCAATCGCGCTGAGCAGGTTCTTGCTCGACAGCTCGGCGAACCCTTCAAGGTCGACGATCTGTTCGAAACTCAAGGCGTACAAATCTGCTGGCGAGCTGACCAGGCCTTCATCCACCAACTGCTCGACACTTTTCTCGCCCAGGCCCTCAATGTCCATGGCCCGGCGCGAAACGAAATGGATGATCGCCTGCTTGAGCTGCGCCCCGCAGGCCAGACGCCCGACGCAGCGATACACGGCGCCTTCGCTGACGGTTTCGCGGCCCTTGCTGCGCTTGACCAACTGCGTGCGCTCGACATGCGAACCACAGACCGGGCAGCACTCGGGAATCTGCACGGGACGGGCGTTTTCCGGGCGACGCTCGGTAACCACTTGCACCACTTGCGGGATCACGTCACCGGCGCGGCGAATGATCACCGTATCGCCGATCATCAAGCCCAGACGCGCGACTTCATCCATGTTGTGCAATGTCGCGTTGGACACCGTCACACCCGCCACTTTCACTGGTTTCAAGCGTGCAACCGGAGTGACCGCACCGGTTCGGCCGACCTGGAATTCCACATCGAGCAGCTCGGTGAGTTCTTCCATCGCCGGAAACTTGTGGGCAATCGCCCAACGTGGCTCGCGCGCGCGGAAGCCCAGTTCACGCTGTGAGGCGAGGCTGTTGACCTTGAACACCACACCATCGATTTCATAAGGCAGCGCGTTGCGACGCTCGCCAATGTCACGGTAGTAATCCAGGCATTCACCAATGCCCTTGGCCAGTTTCAGTTCGTGACTGACCGGCATGCCCCACTGCTTGAGTTGTTGCAGATTGCCAATGTGCGTGTCGGCAACCTCGGCCGAAACCTGGCCGAGACCGTAGCAGCAAAACTCCAGTGGACGACTGGCGGTAATCTTCGAATCCAGCTGACGCAAGCTGCCTGCCGCGGCGTTGCGCGGGTTGGCGAAGGTTTTGCCGCCGGATTCCAGCTGCGCGACGTTAAGGCGATCGAATCCGGCCTTGGACATATACACTTCGCCGCGCACTTCCAGGGTCGACGGCCAGCCGCTGCCCTGTAGCTTGAGCGGTATATTGCGCACGGTGCGCACATTGACGCTGATGTCTTCACCGGTGGTGCCGTCGCCGCGAGTAGCGCCGCGCACCAGCATGCCGTCCTGATACAGCAAGCTGACCGCCAGGCCATCGAGCTTCGGTTCGCAGCTGTACTCCACCTCGGCGCCACCGCCAAATAAATCACCGGCCGGCAAATCCAGACCTTCAGTGACCCGACGATCGAACTCACGCATATCGCTTTCTTCGAAGGCGTTGCCAAGACTGAGCATCGGCACTTCGTGCCGCACTTGAGTGAACGCCGCAAGCGCCGCACCGCCAACCCGCTGGGTCGGTGAGTCGACAGTGACCAGCTCGGGGTTTGACGTTTCCAGCGCCTTGAGCTCATGAAACAGCCGATCGTATTCGGCGTCCGGAATGCTCGGCTCGTCGAGGACGTAGTAACGGTAGTTGTGCTGATCCAGCTCAGCGCGCAGCTCTAGAATGCGTTTTTCAACGACGGTCATGGGTGCTCTCTCATAAAGCAAAAGAGCAGCCGAGGCTGCTCAATCTATTTTGCTGGTCGTCCCGCGTCCGGCGCGAGAACAACCGATGAATCAGCGCTTCTGGGTCAGGGCGCGGCGCTCGAACTCGACGATCCGCTGACGGTAGTGCTCGATGGTCTGAGCCGTCAGCACGCTGCGCTGATCGTCTTTCAGTTCGCCGTTGAGCTCCTGAGACAGCTTGCGGGCAGCCGCGACCATCACGTCGAAAGCCTGTTTCGGATGGCGCGGGCCTGGCAAGCCGAGGAAGAAACTGACAGCCGGGGTGCTGAACAGATCGATATCGTCCAGATCGAACACGCCAGGCTTGACCGCATTGGCCATGGAGAACAGCACTTCACCGTTGCCGGCCATGCTTTCGTGACGATGGAAGATATCCATCTCGCCAAAGCGCAGACCGCTTTCCAGTATGTTCTGCAACAGGGCCGGGCCCTTGAAACCGCCCGGGTCACGGCAGATCACGCTGATGACCAGCACTTCTTCCGCCTGCGGCTGCTCTTTATTGGCTGCTGCGCTCGGCGATTTGGTTTCGTCCGGGAAATCATCACGGCTGCTGAAGCTCGGGCCGCCATCCAGGTCCAGATTCAAATTCAGGTCGCCCTGGGATGGCTCGCCACCCCGCTTGCCGCGCTTGGAGCCCGATTCACGCGGCTCACGGGCAGACATGCTCACCGACGGCAAGTCATGCTCGTCGAGTTGCGGTTCTTTATGGGTATCCAGCACGCGTGGCGGGCCCAACAGTTCGGCACCGCCGTCCTCGTCCGGCAGGTTGGACAGGCTTCGGTCCAGGCGAAATTTCAGCTTGCCCTTGCCGCCGCGCATGCGCCGCCAGCCATCAAAAAGAATACCGGCAATGACAATAATGCCGATGACGATCAGCCACTCGCGCAGACCGATTTCCATGTAATCCCGTGCCTCTATAAAAAATGCTGGAAAATAAGGGGTTTACAAGCTGCAAACCGCTTTAAAACGTGGCGCCAACTCTATGTTCTGAATGGCGTTTTGCCCACGCATACGAAAAATTGACATTAAACTAGCACGACCAAAGATAACTTTACACCGTCAGTCACAATGGCTTCAGCCATTATGTCGATTAGCCAGCATTCTCTGCGGGTAAAAATCCCTGATTCCCGCAAATATCTGGCCTACGCGCCATGACTCAGGCGTCCACCATCGCCATCGCCTCCTCGACATCCACGGCTACCAGACGCGAACAACCGGGCTCGTGCATCGTGACCCCCATCAATTGGTCGGCCATTTCCATGGCGATCTTGTTGTGGGTGATATAGATGAACTGCACCGTTTGTGACATCTCTTTCACCAATCGGGCATAGCGTCCAACGTTAGCGTCATCCAGCGGTGCGTCAACTTCGTCGAGCATGCAAAACGGTGCCGGGTTGAGCTTGAAGATCGCAAAAACCAGCGCCAATGCCGTCAGGGCTTTTTCACCGCCGGACAGCAAATGGATGGTGCTGTTCTTCTTCCCGGGCGGACGCGCCATGATCGTTACCCCTGTATCGAGTAGATCTTCGCCCGTCAGTTCCAAATAAGCGCTGCCCCCACCGAAAACTTTTGGAAAAAGCGCCTGCAATCCACCGTTAATCTGATCAAAGGTATCTTTGAAGCGATTGCGGGTTTCCTTGTCGATCTTGCGAATGACGTTTTCCAGGGTGTCGAGCGCTTCCACCAGGTCAGCGTCCTGAGCATCCAGATAACGCTTGCGCTCGGACTGCTGCTGGTACTCATCGATGGCCGCGAGGTTGATCGCACCCAGTCGCTGAATTCGCGCGGCAATGCGCTCGAGTTCTTCTTCGGCTGCTTTTTCGTTCGCTTCAGCCACCAGGGTGGCGAGCACCCCGTGCAGGTCATAGCCGTCTTCGAGCAATTGATCCTGCAAGGCTTTACGGCGCACGGTCAGGGCCTGCCATTCCATGCGCTGCTGTTCAAGTTGACCACGGATCAGCTGCGATTGCTGCTCGGCCTGGCTGCGGCGCTTCTCGGCATCTCGCAATTCACGGTCGGCATCTTCCAGGACGATCTGCGCGGTTCTGAGTTCTTCGTCGACGCTCATGCGCTTGTCGAGCAACTCTTCAAGCTTGAGCCGCAACTCTTCCAGCGGCGCTTCGCCCTCCTCCAGATTAAGGCTGAGCTGCTCGCGCTTTTCAGTCAGGCGCTCGGACTGCAACTCCAGCCGCTCCAGTGCCTGACGGGTTGAATCGTGTTGCGCCTTGAGCGAGCCCAGACGCACCGCCAATTGGTGCGCGTGGTCTTTATGCTGACGGGCCTCCTGCCGCACCCGATCCAGGCGTTCGCGCAAGCTGTCGCGCTGAGCCAGCAGCAACTCGCGCTGTTCGGTGTCGATTGCCATGCTGTCGAGGGCTTCCTGCAATTGCAGGCGCGACTCGCCAATCTGCTCATGCTCCAGCGCGCGTTGCTCCGCCAATTCACCGAGCTCTTCGTCGAGCCGCTTACGGCGTAACGTCAGCTGCTCGGCCTTGGCTTTACCGGCCGACAGTTGAGCTTTCAATTCGCCTTGCTGGCGCGCTTCGTCTTGCAGCAAACGGCGCAGGTGTTCGCGGCCATTCTCTTGCTGACGCTGCTGGGCGCGCAGGTTTTGCAGGGTGGTTTCCAGTGTCTCGACGGTGGCTTCGCGCTCTTCGCGCTCAAGCCCCAGACGCTGGATTTCCTGCCCGCGCGCCAACATGCCGCTCTCGGCCTCACTGGCGCGGCGCACCCGCAAAAAGTGCCGACCAACCCAGTAGCCATCACGGCTGATCAGGCTTTCGCCGACCGACAATTGACCACGCAGCGACAGCGCCTGTTCAAGACTGTCCACCGGTTTGACCTGCCCCAGCCACGGCGACAGATCGATCTGCGCCTCAACCTTGTCGAGCAGACTGCCGGGGATCCGCACACCGTCGCTGGCCGGGCTGAGCAAGCGCAGATCGCCCCGGGCAAAGCCGGACAGATCGAAGCCCGCAAAGTCATCGACCAGCACTGCTTGCAGGTCGGCACCGAGCACGGTTTCCACCGCCAGCTCCCAACCCGCTTCAACTTTCAAGCCTTCAGCCAGACGCGGACGCTCGGCCAAATGCTGTTCGCGCAACCACTCGGCGGCGCCGGTGCCCGGATCGAGCGCCGCTTGCTGCAACGCCTCCAGCGAGGCCAGGCGCCCGTTGAGCCGTTGCAAGTCACCCTGCGCCTGCTGCTGGTTTTGCAGGGCCAGTTGCAGTTCCTGACGCAACTGCTCAAGCCGCTCGACCTGCGCGTCTTCGCTGGCCTGCAAATCTTCGAGGGTCGCTTCACTGGCGGCGAGTTGTTCACTCAGATCGAGAATCGCTGCGTCTTCCGGGGCTGCCGACAGCAGGTCGCGCTCTTCGGCCAAGCGACGCTGGCGCTCGGCCAGGCGTTCCATGCTGGTTTCCAGCTGCTGGATGCGCGACTGCTGGACTTCGGCCTGACGCCGTGGCTCGGCCGAGCGCAGGTTGAAACTGTCCCACTGCTCCTGCCAGCCGTGCATGGTGGTTTCGGATTCTTCCAGCGCGGCGGCGGCCTCTTCAGCGGCGGCGCTGGTGACCTCCTGCTCGGGCGTGAGCAGGTCCAGCTCTTCGCCGAGGGTCGCCAGCAAGGTGCGGTCGTGACCCAGGTGCGACTCGGTTTCCAGGCGCGAACGCTCGGCTTCCTTGAGGTCGTCCTGCAACTGACGCAAACGCTGCTGACCGTGCTGGATGCTTTGCTCGACCCGGGCGATGTCGCCGCCGACCGAATAGAAACGTCCCTGCACCAGATTGAAGCGCTCAGACAGCTCGTGATGACCGTCGCGCAGCCGTTCGATGCTCGCATCGGCATTGCGCTGTTCAGCGACCAGGGCTTCGAAACTGATTTCCTGGTTGCCAATGATTGCTTCGCGCTGGCCAACCTGTTCGTTCAGTGCCTGCCAGCGTAGCGCCGACAGTTGAGCCTTGAGCTGACGCTCTTCGGCTTTGTATTCCTGATACTTCTCGGCCGCCTGGGCCTGACGATGCAGGCGTTCGAGCTGACGTTCCAGCTCATCACGCAGATCGGTCAGGCGCGCGAGGTTTTCGTGGGTGCGACGAATGCGGTTTTCGGTCTCGCGCCGGCGCTCCTTGTACTTGGAGATCCCCGCCGCTTCTTCGATGAAGTTGCGCAGGTCTTCGGGCTTGGACTCGATCAGCTTGGAGATCATCCCCTGCTCGATGATCGAGTAGCTGCGCGGGCCCAGGCCGGTACCAAGAAAAATGTCGGTAATATCGCGGCGACGGCATTTGGTGCCGTTGAGGTAATAAGTAGTCTGGCTGTCGCGGGTGACTTTGCGGCGAATGGAAATCTCCGCATAAGCCGCGTATTCGCCGATCAACGTGCCGTCGGAGTTGTCGAACACCAGTTCGATGCTTGCCTGGCTCACCGGCTTGCGACTGGTAGAACCGTTGAAGATGACGTCGGTCATCGACTCGCCGCGCAAGTTCTTGGCCGAGCTCTCGCCCATCACCCAGCGTACGGCGTCGATGATGTTCGACTTGCCGCAACCATTGGGCCCGACCACAGCCGCCATGTTACTGGGGAAGTTCACCGTGGTCGGGTCGACGAAGGATTTGAACCCCGCCAGCTTGATGCACTTGAGCCGCACGCTCAGGCAACCGGCAAGGCAGACAGCACCAGATCGCAACTGCGCCGGGCATAAGCCGAGAGCACGACGCGAATCTCTGGCAGATCACGAGCCAGCACGGCCGCGAGCAAGCGCTCGAACAGTTCGAGGAACTCGCTCATCTCGGCCTTGCGCTGTTCCAGGGCGAGAAAATACGCACGGCTCATGGCCGGTTGCAGGTTCTCGACGGTTTCCTGCAAGTACGGGTTATTGGCGAACGGGTACGCCGCGCGCATCACGCTGAAGCTGTCTTCGACAAAGGCGCGGATGTCCTGACGCTCGTAACTGGCGATCAAGCGCTGCTGGATTTGCAGGAACGGCGCCATGTCGGCCTGGACCTGCCAGCCACTGGCCACCGAATTACCGAGCAGGACGTAGAGCTCGCTCATCAGCGTGCACAGGCTCTGCACCTTGTGTGCGGTGAGCTCGGTCACATGAGCACCACGACGTGGCAGGATGGCGATCAGGTGTCGGCGCTCGAGAATCAGCAAGGCTTCGCGAACCGAGCCGCGGCTGACATTCAGGGCCAGCGTGACCTTCTGTTCCTGGATGCGCTCTCCCGGCTTGAGGTCGCCGCGAATGATGCGTTCGGCGAGGTGGTGAGCGATTTGCTCGGCGAGGCTGTCCGGCGCCTTGAACGTCATGGTTTTCCTTCAAACTCTTCGATCTGTACAAGCGGCGCAGTGTAGCGCACTTGGGCGGTGATGGCGCAGGGCCAAGCCAGCGGAATTTGGCACGATTCAAGCAAAAAGCGAGGCATCCCGAGAGGGTCAATAATGAAATAAGCCACTGTTGATCGGCAAAAGCGATTTTCTTGACCCTTAAGTCAGAAAATCATTGACCGAAAAGTCAGACCTGATAAATTCAGGTCAAATCGGTTAACAACAATAATGAGTCTGCGAGGCCTTCCGTGATCCAGTTTTTACTTAACCAGGAACTCCGTAGCGAGCACGCCCTGGACCCGAACCTGACCGTGCTCAACTATCTGCGCGAACATTTGGGCAAGTCCGGTACCAAAGAAGGTTGCGCCAGCGGTGACTGTGGCGCATGTACGGTGGTGGTCGGTGAATTGCAGACCGATGACAACGGCGGCGAACACATTCGCTATCGCAGCCTCAACTCGTGCCTGACATTTGTTTCGTCGCTGCACGGCAAACAGCTGATCAGCGTCGAAGACCTCAAGCATCAGGGCAAACTGCACAGCGTGCAAAAAGCCATGGTCGAGTGCCATGGCTCACAGTGCGGCTTCTGCACACCGGGCTTCGTCATGTCATTGTTCGCCCTGCAGAAAAACAGCGATCACGCCGATTCCCATAAAGCTCACGAAGCCCTCGCCGGCAACCTCTGCCGCTGCACCGGCTACCGGCCGATCCTCGCTGCCGCCGAACAAGTGTGCAGCGCCAAACAGCCCGACCAGTTCGATGCTCGCGAAGCCGAAACCATCGCTCGCCTGAAAGCCATTGCGCCGACCGACACCGGCGAACTGAACAGCGGCGACAAACGCTGCCTGGTGCCGCTGACCGTCGCCGATCTGGCCGACCTCTACGATGCCTATCCGCAAGCCAAACTGTTGGCCGGCGGTACCGACCTGGCGCTGGAAGTGACCCAGTTCCACCGCACGCTGCCGGTGATGATCTACGTCGGCAATGTCGCAGAAATGAAGCGCATCGAGCGCTTTGACGATCGCCTGGAAATCGGCGCCGCCACCGCCCTCTCCGACTGCTACGACGCCCTCGAGGCCGAGTACCCGGACTTCGGCGAATTGCTGCAACGTTTCGCCTCCTTGCAAATCCGCAATCAGGGCACCCTCGGCGGCAACATCGGCAACGCCTCGCCGATTGGTGACTCGCCTCCGCTACTGATCGCTCTGGGCGCACAGATCGTGCTGTGCAAAGGCGAAACCCGTCGCACCCTGGCGCTGGAAGACTATTTCATCGATTACCGGGTCACTGCGCGCCAGGAAAGCGAGTTCATCGAGAAAATCATCGTGCCGCGTGCCTGCGCTGAACAGCTGTTCCGTGCCTACAAGGTTTCCAAGCGTCTGGACGATGACATTTCCGCGGTCTGCGCGGCGTTCAACCTGCGCATCGAAAACGGCGTGGTTGCCGACGCCCGCGTCGCGTTCGGCGGCATGGCCGCGACACCGAAACGCGCGAAAAGCTGCGAAGCCGCGCTGCTCGGCGCGCCCTGGAACAACACTACAGTGGAACATGCCTGCGCCGCCCTTGCGCAAGACTTCACGCCGCTCTCGGATTTCCGTGCGAGCAAGGAATACCGCCTGCTCAGCGCGCAAAACCTGCTGCGTAAATACTTCATCGAACTGCAAACACCGCACATCGAGACTCGGGTGACCGCTTATGTCTAACCATCACAAAGTCGAGAAGACCCAAGCCGAATTGGCCGAACTGTTTGCCAAGGACCTGACTACCGGTGTCGGTCGCAGCGTCAAGCACGACAGCGCCGACAAACACGTGTCCGGTGAAGCGCAGTACATCGACGATCGACTGGAATTTCCGAATCAACTGCACGTTTACGCGCGGCTCTCGGACCGCGCCCACGCGAAAATCATCAGCATCGACACTAAGCCCTGCTACGCCTTCGAAGGCGTACGCATCGCCATTACCCACGAAGACGTGCCGGGCCTGAAAGACATCGGCCCCTTGTTGCCGGGTGACCCGCTGCTGGCCATCGATGACGTGCAATTCGTCGGTCAACCGGTGCTTGCGGTCGCCGCAAAAGACCTGGAAACCGCACGCAAAGCGGCCATGGCAGCGATCATCGAATACGAAGATCTGGAGCCGATGCTCGACGTGGTCGAAGCCCTGCGCAAACGCCATTTCGTGCTCGATAGCCACACCCACAAGCGCGGCGATTCGGCCACTGCGCTGGTAACCGCAGAGCATCGGATTCAAGGCACGCTGCACATCGGTGGCCAGGAACACTTCTATCTGGAAACCCAGATCTCTTCGGTCATGCCGACCGAAGACGGCGGCATGATCGTCTACTGCTCGACCCAGAACCCCACCGAAGTGCAGAAACTGGTGGCGGAAGTGCTCGACGTGTCGATGAACAAAATCGTCGTCGACATGCGCCGCATGGGCGGCGGCTTCGGCGGCAAGGAAACCCAGGCCGCCAGCCCTGCGTGCCTCTGCGCGGTGATCGCGCACCTGACCGGACAGCCGACCAAAATGCGTCTGCCACGGGTCGAAGACATGCTGATGACCGGCAAACGTCACCCGTTCTACATTGAATACGATGTCGGCTTCGACGACAGCGGCCGCCTGCACGGCATCCAGCTGGAACTGGCCGGTAACTGCGGTTGTTCACCAGACCTGTCGGCATCGATCGTCGACCGGGCGATGTTCCACTCGGACAACTCGTACTACCTGGGCGACGCGACCATCAACGGTCACCGCTGCAAGACCAACACCGCGTCGAACACCGCCTATCGCGGCTTTGGCGGCCCGCAAGGGATGGTCGCCATCGAAGAAGTGATGGACGCCATCGCCCGTCATTTAGGCCAGGATCCGCTGGCGGTGCGCAAGGCCAACTACTACGGCAAGACCGAGCGTAACATCACCCATTACTACCAGACCGTCGAGCACAACATGCTCGAGGAAATCACCGCCGAACTGGAAGAAAGCAGCCAGTACGCCGAACGCCGCGAAGCGATCCGCCGCTACAACGCCAACAGCCCGATCCTGAAAAAAGGCCTGGCGCTGACCCCGGTGAAATTCGGTATTTCCTTCACCGCCAGCTTCCTCAACCAGGCCGGTGCGCTGATTCACGTCTACACCGACGGCAGCATCCACCTGAACCACGGCGGCACCGAAATGGGCCAGGGCTTGAACGTCAAAGTCGCGCAAGTCGTGGCCGAAGTGTTCCAGGTTGAAATCGACCGTGTGCAGATCACCGCGACCAATACCGACAAAGTGCCGAACACCTCGCCGACCGCCGCGTCCAGTGGCGCCGACCTTAACGGCAAGGCTGCGCAAAACGCTGCCGAAATCATCAAGCAACGCCTGGTGGAATTTGCCGCGCGCAAGTATGCAGTCAGCGAAGAAGACGTGGAGTTTCACAACGGCCACGTGCGGGTTCGCGATCAGATCCTGACCTTCGAAGAACTGATCCAGCAGGCGTATTTCGCCCAAGTGTCGCTGTCCAGCACCGGTTTCTACAAGACCCCGAAAATCTACTACGACCGTAGCCAGGCGCGCGGACGGCCATTCTACTACTACGCGTTTGGCGCAGCCTGCGCCGAGGTGATCATCGACACCCTGACCGGCGAATACAAAATGCTTCGCACCGACATCCTGCATGACGTCGGCGCCTCGCTGAACCCGGCCATCGACATGGGCCAGGTCGAAGGTGGCTTCATCCAGGGCATGGGCTGGCTGACCATGGAAGAGCTGGTCTGGAATAACAAAGGCAAACTGATGACCAACGGCCCGGCCAGCTACAAGATCCCGGCAGTCGCCGACATGCCGCTGGATTTGCGGGTGAAGCTGGTGGAAAACCGCAAGAACCCGGAAGACACGGTGTTCCATTCCAAAGCCGTGGGCGAACCGCCGTTCATGCTCGGCATATCCGTCTGGTGCGCAATCAAGGATGCGGTGGCGAGCCTGTGCGATTACAGGCATCAACCGAAAATCGACGCACCGGCCACACCGGAGCGGGTGTTGTGGGGCTGTGAGCAGATGCGCCAGCTGAAGGCGGTGAAAGCTGTCGATTCCATGGTCGAGGTCGTTTGATGATCGTTCCCACGCTCTGCGTGGGAATGCAGCCCGCGACGCTCTGCGTCGCATTGTGAAGAGCGGGCGCGGAGCGTCCAGTGATGCATTCCCACGCAGAGCGTGGGAACGATCTGAAGAGGTGGGACATGTACAACTGGATCGACGCCCTCGCCGACCTGCAAAACCAGGGTGAACCCTGCGTATTGGTGACCATCATCGAAGAGCTCGGCTCGACGCCGCGCAATGCCGGTTCGAAGATGGTCGTCAGCGCCACGCAGGCGTTCGACACCATCGGTGGCGGGCACCTGGAATACAAGGCGATGCAGGTCGCCCGGGAAATGCTTGCCAGCGGCAAACAGGACACTCACCTGGAGCGCTTCAGCCTCGGCGCCAGCCTCGGTCAATGCTGCGGCGGTGTCACGGTGTTGCTGTTCGAGCCCATGGGCCAGGTACAAGCACAGATCGCCGTATTCGGCGCCGGCCACGTCGGTCGGGCGCTGGTGCCGTTGCTGGCCAGCCTGCCCTGCCGCGTGCGCTGGATCGATTCGCGGGAAGCCGAGTTCCCCGAACAGATCCCCCACGGCGTGCTTAAAATCGTCGCCGAAGAACCGGTGGACGAAATCGACGACCTGCCGGCTGGCAGTTACTGCATCGTCATGACCCACAATCACCAACTCGACCTGGAGCTCACCGCAGCGATTCTCAAGCGCAATGACTTTGCCTACTTCGGCCTGATCGGTTCGAAGACCAAACGGGTGAAATTCGAACATCGCCTGCGCGAGCGCGGCTTCGACAACGCCGTGCTGCAACGCATGCGCTGCCCGATGGGCCTGGGCGAGGTCAAAGGCAAATTGCCTGTGGAAATCGCCATCTCCATCGCCGGCGAAATCATCGCCACCTATAACGCGAATTTCGGCCAGCACAGCGCGAAAGCCGAACCTATTGCCAAACTGCTGCCCGCCTCACGCCGCAGCCACGCCTCGAACTAAAAAAGCCACGAACCGAGAACGACAATGCCTTTGACTCGCAAAGCCTACCGCGCCGCCATTCTGCACAGCATCGCCGACCCCGCCGTGGTGGGTATCGAAGCCTCCTACGAGTATTTCGAAGACGGCTTGCTGGTGACCGAAAACGGCCAGATCAGCGCCGTCGGCCCTGCCTGCGAACTGCTCGCCAGCCTGCCCGCCGACATTCAAGTCAGCCATTATCAGGATGCGCTGATCACGCCGGGCTTCATCGATACGCACATTCACCTGCCGCAAACCGGCATGGTCGGCGCGTACGGCGAACAACTGCTGGACTGGCTCAACACCTACACCTTCCCGTGCGAAAGCCAGTTCGCCGACAAGGCCCACGCCGAAGAAGTCGCCGGTATCTTCATCAAGGAACTGCTGCGCAACGGCACCACCACCGCACTGGTGTTCGGCAGCGTGCACCCGCAATCGGTGGACTCGTTCTTCGAAGCCGCACGGACGCTCGACCTGCGGATGATCGCCGGCAAGGTGATGATGGACCGCAATGCGCCGGACTACCTGACCGACACCGCCGAATCCAGCTACGTCGACAGCAAGGCGCTGATCGAGCGCTGGCACGGCAAGGGTCGTCTGCACTACGCGGTGACGCCCCGTTTTGCACCGACCAGCACCCCGGAACAACTGACCCTGGCCGGCCAGTTGCTCAGCGAATACCACGACCTGTACATGCAGACCCACATCAGTGAAAACCTGCAGGAAATCGAATGGGTCAAGGAACTGTTCCCGGAGCGCAAGGGCTACCTGGACGTCTACGACCACTACAAATTGCTCGGCGAACGCTCGGTATTCGCGCACGGCGTGCACCTGTGCGATGACGAATGCGCACGCCTGGCCGAAACCGGTTCGGCCATTGCTTTCTGCCCGACCTCGAACTTCTTTCTTGGCAGTGGATTGTTCAACCTGCCAATGGCCGAAAAGCACAACCTGAACGTCGGCCTGGGCACTGACATCGGTGGCGGCACCAGTTTCTCGCTGCTGCAAACCCTGAACGAAGCCTACAAAGTCATGCAGCTGCAAGGCGCACGCCTGAGCCCGTTCAAATCGCTGTACCTGGCAACCCTCGGCGGTGCCCGCGCACTGCGCCTGGAAGACAAGATCGGCACCCTGCAACCGGGCACCGACGCCGACTTCCTGGTGCTGGACTACAACGCCACGCCGCTGCTCGGCTATCGTCTGAAACAGGCCAAGACCATTGCCGAGACGTTGTTTGTGCTGATGACATTGGGGGATGACCGGACTGTTCTGCAGACTTACGCGGCGGGGAACCTGGTTCACCAGCGCTAGGTTTTCCTGAGCATAAAAAAATCCCCCGTCGTTTTACAGCCCGGGGGATTTTTATTGCCTGTCAGATCGCTATCGCGAGCAGGCTCGCTCCCACAGGGGAATGCATTTCAATTGTGGGAGCGAGCCTGCTCGCGATGGGCGCGCCGCGGTCTATCAGAGTTTCGCGGTTGGCCGCCCTGGCTTTTTGGTCTGCAACAGGTGCGAAAACACCGCGTGCAAATCGTCCGAGGCGCTTTCTTCGTCGAGGTTGAGCTTGCTGTCGATGTGATCCATGTGATGCATCATCAGGTTCACCGCCAGCTCGGCGTCGCGGGCCTCGATGGCATCGATCAGTTGAGTGTGTTCATCGTAGGAACAGTGCGAGCGGTTACCGCTTTCATACTGGGCGATGATCAACGAAGTCTGCGACACCAGGCTGCGCTGGAAGCTGATCAGCGGGGCATTCTTCGCCGCCTCGGCCAGCTTCAGGTGGAACTCGCCAGACAGACGGATACCGGCACCACGGTCGCCACGGGAGAAGCTGTCGCGCTCGTCGTTGACCATCTGCCGCAACTCGGCAATCTGTTCGGCCGTCGCGTGTACGACTGCAAGCTCGGTGATCGCCTTCTCGACCAGACGCCGCGCCATGAATACCTGACGGGCTTCTTCGACACTCGGGCTGGCAACCACGGCGCCACGGTTAGGACGCAAAAGCACCACGCCTTCGTGGGCCAGACGCGACAGCGCACGGCGAATGATGGTGCGACTGACCCCGAAAATTTCTCCCAGCGCCTCTTCGCTCAACTTTGTACCGGGCGCCAGGCGCTGTTCGAGGATGGCCTCGAAGATATGCGCATAGACGATATCGTCCTGGGTTCCGCTGCGGCCGGCTTTACCTGCTCGCGGTTGTTTCTTGAGGGGCTGCAACTGTTCGTTCATGGGCACTCGAGTCGGGAGAACTGCGGCGAATTGACTGTGACTGTAATACGGCACAGAGGGTCGCTGGCAAGTATTGCGTAAAAAACACAGCACATTGTACACAACCGCTGGTGGCAACACGACTGTACGGCCATATACGCCCCCGGCTGTATCGCAACGAGCTGCCACGTTTAAGCTTAGGCTTGAATACCCCCGACACTCCGGGGTGCATCATCTTTATCAAGATCAAGGAACACCGCGCCATGACCGACGCCACTCACGCGCAACTTCGCCCATTGGCCGACACTTCACCTTCGGCCATCGTCGCCGGGTTCATTGCCATGATGACCGGCTACACCAGTTCGCTGGTGCTAATGTTCCAGGCCGGCCAGGCGGCGGGCCTGAACAGCGGGCAGATTTCGTCGTGGATCTGGGCGATTTCAATTGGCATGGCGGTGTGCTCGATCGGTTTGTCCTTGCGTTATCGCACACCGATCACCATTGCCTGGTCGACGCCCGGTGCGGCGCTGCTGATCACCAGCCTGTCGGGCGTGACCTACGGCGAGGCGATTGGCGCCTACATCACTTGCGCCGTGCTCGTCACCCTTTGCGGTATGACGGGCAGCTTCGAACGCCTGGTCAAACGCATTCCTGCGTCACTGGCGGCGGCGTTGCTGGCGGGGATTCTGTTCAAGATCGGCAGCGAAATTTTCGTCGCCGCCCAGCACCGCACGGGCCTGGTGCTGGGGATGTTTTTCACCTATCTGGTGGTCAAGCGCCTGTCGCCGCGTTATGCAGTGCTGGCGGCGCTGCTGATCGGCACGTCACTGTCCGGCGTCATGGGCCTGCTGGATTTCAGCGGTTTTCATCTTGAAGTGGCCACCCCGGTCTGGACCACCCCGCACTTTTCCCTCGCGGCGACCATCAGCATCGGCATTCCATTGTTCGTGGTGGCCATGACCTCGCAGAACATGCCCGGCATCGCCGTATTGCGCGCCGATGGCTACAACGTGCCGGCCTCGCCGCTGATCACCACCACCGGCATCGCCTCGCTGTTGCTGGCGCCATTTGGCTCCCACGGGATCAACCTGGCAGCGATCAGCGCCGCCATCTGCACCGGGCCGCATGCCCATGAAGACCGCAACAAGCGTTACACCGCAGCCGTCTGGTGCGGGATTTTCTACGGGATTGCCGGGGTCTTCGGCGCAACCCTCGCGGCGCTGTTCGCCGCCTTGCCGAAGGAGCTGGTGCTGTCGATTGCCGCGCTGGCACTGTTCGGCTCGATCATCAACGGCCTGAGCATCGCCATGAGCGAAGTGAAAGAACGTGAAGCGGCGTTGATCACCTTTATGGTCACTGCGTCGGGGCTGACGCTGTTCTCCATTGGCTCGGCGTTCTGGGGGATTGTGGCGGGTGTGGTGACGCTGATGATTTTGAATTGGCGACAAGCCTGAGACATAAAAAAACGGCGACCCTTGGGTCGCCGTTTTTTTGAACATCAAGCTACCGGATTGATCGGCTTTTCCGGGTACCAAACGTCCAGCAACGGGCTGACTTCAACGCTGGTCAGCTCGGTGCGGCCTTTCAGCCAGCCTTCAACGGCGGCGCGCTGTTCAGCGCTGACCGAGCCACGTTTTTGCAGGCAAACCAGACCGTAGTCGTCGCCGCCAACGTAGCCAAGGCCGTTAGCTTCCATGGCTTCTTTCAGAAACGCGTCGAGGAAAGCGTCAACAGCCTCATCAGCCAGATCTTCTTTGAAATCCAGGTTCAGTTCGAAACCCAGCTCTTGAAATTCATCGACGCAGAGTTTTTTGCGCAGACGCTGGGAACGGTTAGTCGCCATTGGAACAATCCTCAAAAGTAATAACGGGCGGCACTTTAGCAGTTTAAGCCGTTGTTTGCCCGACTCTCTGGGAGCTTGTGCCTACCACTGGTAAAAAAATAGCGGATTCGGCCCTCTGTATACGGCACAAGGCGCTATTCCTTGGGCATAATGCCGACACTTTCGTGACCACTGAGGGAATTTATCTCCATGCCCTCATTTTTTTCCCCTCGGCTGTAGGGCTTTATTTCAGATGATCAAATCTTTGCGTCCATTGCTTCTCGCCAGCCTGCTTGTGCCGCTGGCCTTTCCTGTTTCCGCTGCCCCGATCAACACCACCCTGCCACCCAGCGTTGAAAAAGCGCTCAAAGCCAGCAAGTTGCAGGACAGCGCCCTGTCGCTGGTGATGATTCCACTCAACGGCCCGGGCACACCGACAGTCTTCAACGCTGACGTTTCGGTCAATCCGGCCTCGACCATGAAACTGGTCACCACCTACGCCGCGCTGGAAATGCTTGGCCCGAACCACCAGTGGAAGACCGAGTTCTACACCGACGGCACCCTCAGTGGCGGCATCCTGAACGGCAACCTGTACCTCAAGGGTGGCGGCGACCCGAAGTTGAACATGGAAAAACTCTGGCTGCTGATGCGTGACCTGCGGGCCAATGGCGTGCAGCAAGTCACCGGCGACCTGGTGCTGGATCGCAGCTTCTTCGTCCAGCCACAACTGCCTGAATTCAATGACGACGGTAAAGACGAGAACAAGCCATTCCTGGTCAAACCCGACGCGTTGATGGTCAACCTCAAGGCCTTGCGCTTCGTAGCTCGCAACGACTCGGGCAAGGTCCTGGTGTCGGTCGAGCCACCGATCGCCAGCATTCGCATCGACAACCAGGTCAAAGCGCTCAGCGGCAAACAGTGTTCCGGGGGCGTGCGCTACAACCCGGTAACCCAGGCCGACGGCAGCGTGTCCGTGACGGTTGCAGGCCAGTTGGCCGACGGTTGCAGCTCGCAGACTTACCTTTCGCTGCTCGACCATGCGACCTACACCGCTGGCGCCGTACGGGCGATCTGGCAGGAACTGGGTGGCAGCATCCAGGGCAAGGATCGTCTGGCCGCCGTACCGAAGGATGCCAAGGTACTGGCCCGGGCGTTCTCGCCGGACCTGGCGGAAATCATCCGCGACATCAACAAATACAGTAACAACACCATGGCTCAGCAGCTGTTCCTCAGCCTGGGCGCGAAATACCGCACCGACGCTGATGCTGACGATGCAAAAGCCGCACAACGCGTGGTTCGTCAGTGGCTGGCGAAAAAAGGCATCACCGCGCCGCACCTGGTAATGGAGAACGGCTCGGGCCTGTCGCGTGCCGAACGGGTCAGCGCCCGTGAAATGGCGAGCATGCTGCAAGCGGCCTGGAGAAGCCCGTACTCGGCCGAGTTCGTCAGTTCGCTGCCGATCAGCGGCATGGACGGCACCATGCGCAAACGCCTCAAGACCACCGCGATGCGGGGTGAAGCGCACGTCAAGACCGGCACCCTGAACACTGTGCGCGCTATTGCCGGTTTCAGCCGTGACAACAACGGCAACACCTGGGCAGTGGTCGCGATCCTCAACGATCCGGCGCCATTTGGTGCGCATACGGTGCTCGATCAGGTGCTGCTGGACCTGTACCGCCAGCCGAAACTGGCGACAGCCGAGTCGGCGCTTTAAGCCCCACTTAAACATAGCGCAACTGTGGCGAGGGAGCTTGCTCCCTCGCCACACAAGCCTGAACCGGCCTACGCCAGTTCCACCTCAACCCGATCCCGCCCAGCCTGCTTCGCCGCATAAACCCCCGAGTCAGCGCGCAACAGCAAGGCATCAGCCCCCTCCCCGGAACGCCAACTGGCGATACCAAAGCTGGCAGTCACCGTGCCCAGGCCCTCGATAGGCGTATTGCGCAAGCTCTGCCATAGCTCGACGGCCAATGTATGGGCATGCTGCCCGTCGGTGTCCGGACACAGCACCATGAATTCCTCGCCTCCCAGGCGACAGAACACATCGGTGCGCCGCAATCGTTGGCGAATGCGCTGACAGACCGCCTGCAACACCCGATCGCCTGCCGCGTGGCCGTACGCATCATTGATACGTTTGAAGTGATCGATATCCAGCATGATCACCGCCAATTCCCCGATACCGCGCTCAACGCGGGCCATTTCCATGATCAACCGCTCCTGGAAATAGCGTCGATTGTGAATGCCGGTCAGCGAGTCGGTAACCGACAAGGCGCGCAGCTCTTCCTCGACCCGCTTGAGGTCGGAAATATCCGAAATGTAGCCATGCCACAACACCCCGCCGCCGGGCAGCTCTTCCGGTGTTGCCTCACCGCGCACCCAACGCAGACCACGGACGGGCAACTGCACGCGGTACTCTTCGCGCCATGGGCTGAGCTTTAGCGAAGAGACCCGGATCGAGGCACGCACCCGGGCGACATCCTGCGGATGAATCCGCTCGAAAATGGCCTCGGCGTTCTGTTGCAGCACGTCCGGATCGATCTCGTAAATGTCGCGAATGCCATCACTGGCGTAGATCACACTGAAGCGCCCGTCTACCGCCATCTTGAACTGATAAATGCCGCCCGGCACATGAGCACTGAGTTTCTTGAGCAGCAAATCGCGCGCCGCCAACGCTTCATGCACCCGCTTGCGCTCGGTAATGTCGATGCAGATCGCCAGATTCCCGACCCAAAGCCCCTGCTCATCAAGCACCGCGGTGGCGAGCATGTTCACCGTCAGATGGCTGCCGTCCTGACGCACCAAGGTCCATTCACGCGCTTCCTGCCCACCCGCTTCGCCACCTTCCACCAGCATCGCCTGGCAGCTCGGTACCGGTTTGCAGTAACGCTGACTGAGCTCCACAGCCCGCGCCTCCAGCTCAGCAGGCAGATGCAGGCTTTCCAGGGTCGCCTGTCCCAACACATCGTCACTGCGATAACCAAGCATGTGCTCGGCACCGGCATTGAAGGTGGTGATCACACCGCGCAGGTTGGTGGCGATCACCGCCACTTGGGTCGCCGCGTCCAGCACCCCGCGTAACTGCCCATGAGCGCCGCTTAGCTCCTGTTCTCGCAGACGCAACTCACGGGTGCGCTGCTCGACCAGCGCCAACGCTCGTTGCCGCTGACTGACCAGAATGTAGAGCAAGGCACTGAGCAGCACGCTCAACAGCGTCCCCATCACGATCAGGCTGGCAACCGCCGAATGAGTGGCGTGTTCAAACACGGTACTGGTGCGAATATCGAGATCGTAGACATGATCGCCCAGTCGCAACATCGAGCTGTAATGCAACGGCTGGTTCGCCACCGGGTTGGTCGATTCGTAGAGCGCTTGCGCCTGACCGTCCTGCGCCCGACCGCGAATCTGCACCACAAGGTTGTCCTGACCGGGCAACGGAAAACCATCGGCCACCAACTGACGCATGCTGATCACTGCCAGCACGTAACCAAGGGGTGCGGCGTTTTGAGCGGACGCTGTGGCATCGCGCAAAACAGGCTCGACCAGCAGCACGCCACGGGCATATTCAGAATCGACGCCAATCAGCAGCGTGGGCTCGGACACCGCCATCGCGTTGAGGGTGCGGGCCCTTTCCAGGGTTACCCGACGTGTTGGTTCCGAGAGCAAATCAAAACCCAGCGGCGCGGCTTTTGAACCTAGCGTCTGGTTGTACAACACCGGCGCGTATTCATCGCGCTCGGCGGCAGGTTGCAACGTGGCGGAAGGTGTCAGATCGCGGATGGAATACCCTGCTTTACCTTGCTCGCGCCCCCGTTGCTCGAACACGGAACGTTCACTGCGGGCCACCAGCGGCGCCCAGGCGTAGGCCTGAGTTCTGCGCAACAGGGCTTTGGTAAAGCCGTCGAACTCCTCACGGGAGACCCACTCGGAGTTGACGAAGAATCGCCGCAGGCTGTCAAGGCGCAGCTCCTGATCGTCGAAACGCTCGGTAATCCGGCTCTTGCGTTCGTTGACCAGCATTTGGAAACGCTGCGCCACCTGCTGATGGTGCGCATTGAAGCTGGCCCAGGCGAGCAGCCCCGTCAGTACGCCGCCGACCAGCAACACCAGCAGCGCAATGAGCCAGGCCGAAACATCTTCACTGATCAAGCCCAGGATCTTGGGTCGTACGGCGTGCAACGGCATAAGCAAAACTCAAACGCCGGCGTGCTCAGGCGTCACCTTGGCTTTGAGTGAAGTTATAGCTATTAGCCATTAGATTAGCCAGCGCAAAAAGACCACAGAACCTCGAAAAGTCAAGGCTCTGTGGATCCAATCAGGCCTCAGCGCGCCATGATTTTCCAGGCGCGATGGATCTTGCCGTTACGGGCAAAGTCCGGGTCGATGGTTTGTGCGGTGATCTCCTCGACGGCATAGCGCGCCATGAGGTTTTCTTCGAGCTGGAACTTGCGGAAGTTGTTGGAGAAATACAACACGCCACCCGGCGCCAGACGGGCCATGGCCAGGTCCAGCAACTGCACGTGGTCACGCTGCACGTCGAAGATCCCTTCCATGCGCTTGGAGTTGGAGAAGGTCGGCGGATCGATAAAGATCATGTCGAACTCGTCACGGTTGGCTTCCAGCCAGGCCATCACGTCGCCCTGCTCCAAACGGTTCTTATCGGAGAAACCGTTCAGCGACAGGTTGCGACGCGCCCAATCCAGGTAGGTTTTCGACAGGTCGACGCTGGTGGTGCTGCGTGCGCCGCCCTTGGCTGCATGAACGCTGGCTGTCGCGGTGTAGCAATACAGGTTGAGGAAGCGCTTGCCGGCCGCCTCTTTCTGAATCCGCAGACGCATTGGGCGGTGATCCAGGAACAGGCCGGTGTCGAGGTAGTCGGTCAGATTGACCAGCAACTTCACGCCGCCTTCGTTCACCTCGGTGAACTTGCCCTGCGCGCTCTGGCGCTCGTACTGCTTGGTGCCGCTCTGACGCTCGCGGCGCTTGACGACCACGCGGCTCTTGTCGATGTTCAAGGCCTGCGGAATGGCGGCCAGCGCATCGAACATCCGCGCCGAGGCTTTTTCCGGATCGATCGACTTCGGTGCCGCATATTCCTGAACGTGGACCCAGTCGTGATACAGGTCGATGGCCATGGAGTATTCCGGCATGTCGGCATCGTAAACGCGGTAGCAGTCGATACCTTCACGCTTGACCCACTTGCCCAGCGCCTTGAGGTTTTTTTGCAGGCGATTGGCAAACATCTGCCCGCCTTCGCTCAGACGTGGCTGCTCGACAACGGGAGCCGGCGCCGGTGCAGGTTTGATCGGGTTGCCGTTCTTGTTGTACTGACGCTCTTGCGGCTCGGCCGGCGACTGATCGTAGGCCGCCTGCTCACGTTCGGCCTGACGCTGTTCCGGGGTACGACGCTCCCCTGTGACAAACTGGTCCGGCAGTACTTTGATCAGCAGCAATTTGCACGGCAAGGCGCCGTTCCAGAACGAATACTGCTTGTGGCTGCGAATCCCCATGCGCTTGCCCAGATCCGGTGCGCCGGTGAACACCGCCGCTTCCCAGTTCAGGCAGGCCTGACGCAGACGCTCGCCGAGGTTCTGGTAGAGGTAGAGCAAGCTCGCCTCATCGCCCAGACGCTCGCCGTACGGAGGGTTGCAGATCACCAGGCCTTTCTGGTTCTGGTCCGGACGCGGCTCGAAGGTTGCGACTTCACCCTGGTAGATCTTGATCCACTCACTCAGGCCTGCGCGCTCGACGTTATTGCGGCCCGGCTGAATCAGCCGTGGGTCGGCTTCGTAACCGCGAATCCACAGCGGTGGCTTGGCCAGACCGGCAGCGGCGCGGGCGACGGCTTCTTCGTGAAGTTTTTTCCACAGCGCCGGCACGTGACCGAGCCAGGCAGTGAAGCCCCATTGCTCGCGACGCAGGTTCGGCGCCATGTCGGCAGCGATCATCGCGGCTTCGACGAGGAACGTACCGACACCGCACATCGGGTCAGCCAGAGCGCCACCTTCAGCCGCAATGCGCGGCCAGCCGGAGCGGATCAGAATCGCTGCCGCGAGGTTTTCCTTCAGCGGCGCCGCCCCTTGCTGCAGGCGGTAACCGCGCTGGTGCAGGCTGTGGCCGGAGAGATCGAGGGACAGAATTGCTTCGCCACGGTCCAGGCGCAGGTGAATGCGCAGGTCCGGATTGAGCTTGTCGATGGAAGGACGCTCGCCCGACGGGGTGCGCAGCTTGTCGACAATGGCGTCCTTCACTTTCAGGGCGCCGAAGTGGGTGTTGTCGATGCCCGAGCCGTGACCGCTGAATTCGACGGCCAGGGTGCCGTCATTGAGCATGTGGTCTTGCCACTCGATATCCAGCACGCCGTGGTACAGGTCTTCGGCATCCTTCATCGGGAAACGCTTGAGTACCAGCAGCACCCGGTTAGCCAGACGCGACCACAGGCACAAGCGATAAGCCGTTTCCATGTCGGCCATGCCGCGCACAGCCGACGTGTGCTCGCGCGCTTCCTCAAGGCCAAGCCCGACGGCTTCCTCGATCAGCAGGCCTTCGAGGCCCTTGGGGCAAGTGAGGAAGAGTTCGTAACGATCCGACATGGGAGTTCCAGGGCCTTTAGCAATAAGTGAACGGACAACGCATTGACCGCTCGGTTTTCAATCAAGCGCTTTTCTTGAAGAGCGCTCGCGTGGCACGAAAGTGTGCCGCCCCACCCCGGCCACACAGCCAACCAACCGGTTGAATGAGCTTAGATGCCCGGGCAGATAAAAAATTCTGTGCAACAAAATGTCATAACTCGACCCTTCGTCGAATAGTACCCGAGTGCAGCGGGTGGACATTTTTACTAAAGCATCAGCCTCATCATCCAGTGAAAGGCCGATCATAGCGAGCTTTGGTCAATGAACACCGGAATTACATCGTGTTACTTATGGCCTTCGCATCATTATTGTTACGTCCTTATGACAAAACGATCATTCCCTCGATGTGACGCATTGGTTAGAACTCAACACAGGTTGACGTCGCAACGGCGTCAACACCTTGGCTCGTGACGCCGGCAGCGAGCCACCAACGGCAGAAATTTTTCTGCCTGACCTCGATCGAGGTCGACGCGACAAATACAGTCAACAAGTGAGGGAAACACCCTATGAGAAGACTTAAGCGTGATCCGTTGGAAAGAGCATTTTTGCGCGGATATCAATATGGCGTTGGTGGAAAATCCCGTGAGCTTTGCCCCTTTACTCTACCGTCGGTACGCCAAGCCTGGATCAACGGCTGGCGAGAAGGACGCGGCGACAACTGGGACGGTATGACCGGCACTGCGGGAATCCATAGACTCAACGAACTTCACGCCGTCGGCTAATACAGGGCACACACTCCGACACGAAAATCTGAATATGTAACGACTTAACCATGCACGTCCTCTCCGGACGGCGGGCTTCGGCCCAGGGGCTCCTTCGAGGAGCCCTTTTTTATGCCTTCAAAACCCCAACCTTGAGCTCGCTCCCACAGGGTTTAGCGCAAGGCCGCTATGGCATCCACCGATTCGCGAATCAGCGCCGGGCCTTTGTAGATGAAGCCCGAATACAGCTGCACCAGACTGGCGCCCGCGGCGATTTTCTCAGCCGCGTGCTTGCCTTCGGTAATACCGCCCACCGCGATGATCGGCAAACGCCCGGCCAACTCGGCCGCCAGCACCTTGACCGTGTGAGTGCTTTTGTCGCGCACCGGAGCGCCGGACAATCCGCCCGCCTCGTCACCGTATTCCATGCCTTCGACGCCTACGCGGCTCAGGGTGGTGTTGGTCGCAATCACCGCGTCCATCCCGGTGTCGATCAGCGCTTGCGCCACCTGAACAGTTTCTTCGTCGGTCATGTCCGGTGCGATCTTGATCGCTAGCGGTATACGCTTGCCGTGGCGTTGAGCCAGGTCTTCCTGACGCTGACGCAAGGCTTCGAGCAGTTGCTTGAGCGAATCACCAAACTGCAGGCTGCGCAGGCCCGGAGTGTTCGGCGAGCTGACGTTGACCGTCACGTAACTGGCGTGGGCGTAGACCTTGTCCAGGCAGATCAGGTAGTCGTCGACCGCACGCTCAACCGGCGTGTCGAAGTTCTTGCCGATGTTGATCCCCAACACGCCCTTGTATTTGGCCGCTGCCACGCGTGCCAGCAGATGATCGACGCCGAGGTTGTTGAACCCCATGCGGTTGATGATCGCTTCGGCTTGCGGCAGGCGGAAGATCCGTGGTTTTGGATTGCCTGGCTGTGGACGCGGGGTGATGGTGCCAATTTCGACGAAGCCGAAACCCAATTGAGCAAACCCGTCGATGGCCGCCCCGTTCTTGTCCAGACCGGCCGCCAGTCCCACCGGGTTTGGAAAGTCCAGGCCCATGACATTCACTGGCAACTGCGCTGGCGCCTTGCACAGCAAGCCATTGAGACCCAAACGCCCACCTGCGCCGATCAGGTCCAGGGACAAATCGTGGGAGGTTTCCGGGGAGAGTTTGAACAGCAGTTGGCGGGCCAGGGTATACATGGGCGAATTTGACTCGGTTGGCGGCGAAATAAGGCGGCGATTATAGCCGTGCATCGGGGTCGCAAGCGAGGCGCACGATGAAATCAGCTGTCAGTGGCATATGCCTTGCACCAACTTGCTTATCAGCACCCATGCCAATGGCGGGATGCGTGCTAGGTTGCGATTTGAAAGGACAATGGCGTCGTCACCTGGCCTGGTTTGCACATGGGGCCTGGGTACGGCGCTTTTTTCATGCAAGGTGCTTATGTGATGACTGAACCTGAAGCAGGACCGCTGGCCTGGGTCAACGGCAGCGATGCCCCGGAAAAAACCACAATCAACCTTGGCTTCATGGCCCTGAGTGACTGCGCATCCGTGGTGGTTGCGGCGACTCAGGGCTTCGCCCAACCCTATGGGTTGACCCTGAACCTCAAGCGCCAATCGTCGTGGGCCAACCTGCGGGACAAACTGGTCAGCGGCGAACTGGATGCCGCCCACAGCCTCTATGGTTTGATCTATGCGGTGCATCTGGGCATCGGCGGCGTCGCCGCGACGGACATGGCCGTGCTGATGGGGCTGAACCAGAACGGCCAGAGCATCAACCTTTCTCACGGCCTGCAAGGACTGGGCGTGACCGGTCCTGAAGCGCTGGAACGTCACGTGCACCAAAGTCGCCCAAAACTCACCTTCGCCCAGACCTTCCCCACTGGCACCCACGCCATGTGGTTGTATTACTGGCTGGCGAGCCAGGGCATCCATCCGTTGCAGGATGTCGACAGCGTCGTGGTGCCACCGCCACAAATGGTCGCGCACTTGCAGGCTGGACGGATCGACGGTTTCTGCGTCGGCGAACCCTGGAGCGCCAGTGCGGTGAAGCAGAACCTCGGCTTCACCCTGGCGACAAGCCAGACCATCTGGCCCGACCACCCGGAAAAAGTCCTCGGCTGCACCCGTACCTTCGTCGAGCAATACCCGAACACCGCACGGGCGCTGGTCATGGCGATCCTGGAGGCCAGTCGCTTCATTGAACAAAGCCCGGAAAACCGCCGCAGCACCGCGCAACTGTTGAGCGCTGCCGAATACCTCGACGCCCCTCTCGACTGCATCGAACCGCGCTTGCTGGGCGATTATGCCGACGGCCTGGGCAATCGCTGGCAGGACCCTCACGCGTTGCGCTTTCACGGCGGTGGCGACGTCAACCTGCCGTACCTTTCCGATGGCATGTGGTTCATGACCCAATTCCGCCGCTGGGGCTTGCTGCGCGAAGATCCGGACTATCTGCAAGTGGCGCGTCAGGTCCAGCAACTCGGTGTCTATCGCGACGCCGCCAGCGCGCTGGGCATCGCGGCCCGGGATCAGGAAATGCGCAGCAGCCAGTTGATCGACGGTAAAATATGGAATGGCTCGGACCCGGCGGCGTATGCCCGCAGTTTCAGGCTGCACGCCATGGCCGACACCCCCACCCTTCTCGCCCGCCGCTGACAGGAGCCTGCAAATATGTTGCGTATCCTGCTGATCAACGACACCGCGAAAAAGGTCGGGCGGCTCAAGGCCGCGCTGACCGAAGCCGGGTTTGAGGTGATCGATGAATCAGGCCTGACCATCGACCTGCCTGCGCGCGTCGAAACGGTGCGTCCGGACGTGATCCTGATCGATACCGAGTCACCGAGCCGTGATGTGCTGGAGCAAGTGGTGCTGGTCAGCCGCGACCAGCCTCGGCCAATCGTGATGTTTACCGACGAGCACGACCCGGACGTGATGCGCCAGGCGATCAAGTCCGGCGTCAGCGCCTACATCGTCGAAGGCATTCATGCTGCACGCCTGCAACCAATCCTCGACGTGGCCATGGCGCGCTTTGAAAGCGATCAGGCCTTGCGTGCCCAACTCCAGGCCCGCGACCAGCAACTGGCCGAGCGCAAGCGCATCGAACTGGCCAAGGGCTTGCTGATGAAAATGAAAGACTGCAATGAAGAACAGGCCTACACCCTGATGCGCCGCCAGGCCATGAGCCGCCAACAGAAGCTGATCCAGGTGGCCGAGCAGATCATTGCCATGAGCGAGTTGCTGGGCTGAAGCCGTTGCGGCGCCTGCGAAGACGCCATCGCGAGCAAGCTCGCTCCCACAGTTGATTTGTGTACGACGCAATTCCCCTGTGGGAGCGAGCTTGCTCGCGATTGGCCACGATGCGGTTTCACCTGTTGGCACAGATCTCGCTACGTAAACCGCACAGGTAACCAACGGCGGTTGCCCCACCTACGACAAAGACGTCGCACACCCCTTTCGCGCATGCGCAGCGGGTTGCGGCGTTTTTTCGTTTTGGCCCCACAGCCCGGGGCCGGTGGTGCGGCCGTTGCGGCGCGCCACCGCAAAGCTCATGACTCCCTTCGAGACTCTTCACAGCTGAGGTGCGCGATGAATTCAAGCTTCTGGAAATCCGGCCATACCCCGACACTCTTCTCGGCCTTTCTGTATTTCGACCTGAGCTTCATGGTCTGGTACCTGCTTGGCCCGCTGGCAGTGCAAATCGCCGCCGACTTGCACCTGACCACCCAGCAACGCGGGCTCGTGGTGGCCACGCCGATTCTGGCCGGGGCGTTCCTGCGCTTCGTGATGGGACTGCTGGCAGATCGTCTGTCACCAAAAACCGCCGGGCTGATCGGTCAGGTCATCGTGATCTGCGCGCTGTTCGGCGCCTGGAAGCTGGGCATCCACAGCTACGAGCAAGCGCTGCTGCTGGGCCTGTTCCTCGGCATGGCCGGCGCCTCGTTCGCGGTCGCCCTGCCCCTGGCCTCGCAGTGGTATCCGCCACAGCATCAGGGCAAGGCGATGGGCATCGCTGGCGCGGGTAACTCGGGCACGGTGTTCGCCGCACTGATCGCCCCGATATTGGCGGCCTCATTTGGCTGGAGCAACGTCTTCGGCTTCGCGCTGATTCCACTGATCCCAGCGCTGATCATTTTCGCCTGGCTGGCGAAAAACGCACCTGAACGGCCCAAAGCCAAATCCATGACTGACTACTTCAAGGCCCTCGGTGACCGCGACAGTTGGTGGTTCATGTTTTTCTACAGCGTGACCTTTGGCGGCTTCATCGGCCTGGCCAGCGCCCTGCCCGGCTACTTCAACGACCAATACGGCCTGAGCCCGGTCACCGCCGGCTACTACACCGCCGCCTGCGTGTTTGGCGGCAGTTTGATGCGGCCACTCGGTGGTGCACTGGCGGATCGTTTCGGTGGTATTCGCACCCTGCTGGTGATGTACACGCTGGCCGCGACCTGCATTGCTGCCGTGGGTTTCAACCTGCCCAGCTCCTACGCTGCACTGGCACTGTTCGTCTGCACCATGCTCGGCCTTGGCGCGGGTAATGGCGCGGTGTTCCAGTTGGTGCCGCAGCGCTTTCGCCGCGAAATCGGCGTGATGACCGGGTTGATCGGCATGGCGGGCGGCATCGGCGGTTTCGCCCTCGCGGCGGGCATGGGGGCGATCAAGCAGAGCACCGGCAGCTATCAACTGGCCTTGTGGTTGTTCGCCAGCCTCGGTGTCCTGGCCTGGTTTGGCCTGCATGGGGTCAAACGCCGCTGGAGAACCACATGGGGCTCGGCCGCTGTGACCGCCGCGCGGGTATGATGCACCGATGAGCCTGCAATTGAGCTTCGCCGAGGCCAGTGCCATCGGTCCACGGGACGAAAACCAGGACGCCCTGCGCCTGGTCACGCCCGCCGCTGAACTGGCGGCGAGCAAGGGGTTTCTGTTCGCCATCGCCGACGGCGTCAGTCAATGCGCCGATGGCGGGCTGGCAGCCAGGGCAACCTTGCAGGCCCTGGCCCTCGACTACTACGCCACGCCGCAGACCTGGGCTGTGGCGCAAGCGCTGGACCGTCTGCTGCTGGCACAAAATCGCTGGTTGCAGGCCAATGGCGGCAGCCAGCCATTGCTCACCACCGTCAGCGCGCTGGTGCTGCGCGGTCGTCGCTTCACCTTGGCCCATGTTGGCGATTGTCGGGTGTACCGCTGGCACGCCGACCAGTTGCAACGCATCACTGAGGACCACGTCTGGGAACAACCGGGCATGCAGCATGTGCTCAAGCGCGCATTGGGACTGGATCAGCATCTGGTGCTGGACTTTCTCGACGGCGAGTTGCGCGCGGGCGAGAGTTTCGTCCTGCTGAGCGACGGCGTTTGGGCGACACTCGGCGACACCGCCATCGCCGCCATTCTGCGTGATCAACCCGACCTCGACAGCGCGGCGCAAACCCTGGTCAACGCCGCTCACCTGGCCGGCAGTCAGGACAACGCCAGTGCGCTGCTGGTGCGGGTCGACACCCTCGGCGAAACGAGCATCGGTGATACGCTGATCCAACTGCAGCAATGGCCATTGCCACCGCCGCTCAAACCCGGTCAGACCTTCGAGGGCTGGCACGTCGAGAGACTGCTCGGGCAGAGTCAGCAGTCGCTGATTTACCGTGTCCGTGATGGGCAGCAACAGCCCTGGTTACTGAAAACACTCCCCTCACAGCTGAACAACGACACAAAGGCCGCCCAGGCGCTGCTCTCTGAAGAGTGGTTTCTCAAGCGCGTTGCCGGTCGAAGCTTTCCGGAAGTTCACCCGGCGGCTCAACGTCAGCACCTGTATTACGTGATGCGCGAGTATCCGGGGCTGACCCTGGCCGAGCTGTTCGCGCAAAACGGCCCGTTGCCGCTGCCCCAATGGCAGCAACTGGCCGAACGTTTGCTAAGGGCGGTGGGCATGCTGCATCGGCGGCAGATCTTCCATCGCGATATCAAACCGGAAAACCTGCTGCTGGCTGATGACGGTGAATTACGGCTGCTGGATTTCGGCCTGGCGTACTGCACCGGTTTATCCGAAGACCAATCGAACGCGCTGCCGGGCACCCCTAGCTATATTGCCCCGGAAGCGTTCAACGGGACTCCACCGACACCGCAACAGGATCTGTATGCGGTTGGTGTGACGCTTTATTACCTGGCCACCGGGCATTATCCCTACGGGGAAATCGAAGCCTTTCAACGTCCGCGCTTTGGCCTGCCAATCAACGCCAATCGTTATCGGCCGGATTTACCCGACTGGCTGGGACAAAGTCTGGAACGTGCGGTATGCGCCGACCCGGCACAACGCTATGAAACGGCGGAGGAATGGTTGCTGCTGCTGGAACAAGGCGAACGGCGCAGTTTGAGTGTGCGCCCCAGGCCGCTGCTGGAGCGTGAACCGTTGAAGGTCTGGCGGACCTTGGCGCTGGGGTCGCTACTGATCAATCTGGTGCTGTTGTATCTGCTGCTCCATTCCTGAGTCAAACACCCCCCCTCGCCACAGGTCTTTTCCGCGCCATGACTGGGCGCCACGCTTTGATTTGGTGCAAAAAGCTCAAACCCGACACTGCTTAACGAAGCAAAACCCAACAAAACCGCGCCCTCCCCCGATTTGGCACGACCACTGCATTACCTTCTACACCATACATAAAGCCCGGCCTTCAACGACGAAGGGTGTGCTTCCCGAGAGAACGGGACCAGGACAAAGGCGTCCTCGCTAGGCAACTAGCGGGACGCCTTTTTTTGTTTGCGCAAAATTTGTCGAGCCAGCCTGACCGCCCTGATGAGGCAAGCCTGAGCTCCCCGGAGAACCTGATGAAAAAACTAAAACTGGTGATGATCGGCAATGGCATGGCCGGGGTTCGCACCCTGGAGGAATTGCTCAAGCTGAGCAGCGAGCTGTATGACATCACGGTCTTCGGCGCCGAGCCCCACACCAACTACAACCGTATTCTTCTTTCGCCGGTGCTGGCGGGTGAGCAGACCTTTGAAGAGATCGTGCTTAACGATCTTGATTGGTACCTGGACAACAACATCAAACTGCTGCTCAACCGCAAGGTGGTGGAGATCGACCGGGTCAAACGCCGGGTCATCGCCGAAGACGGCAGCGAAGCCGAATACGATCGGCTGCTGATCGCCACCGGCTCGACGCCGTTCATCCTGCCGATTCCTGGCAATACCCTGAAAGGCGTCATCGGCTACCGCGACATCGCCGACACCCAGGTCATGATCGACACCGCCAAGACCCACAAGCACGCAGTGGTCATCGGCGGCGGCCTGCTGGGCCTTGAGGCGGCCAATGGTCTGATGCTGCGCGGCATGCACGTGACCGTGGTGCACCTCGGCGAGTGGTTGCTGGAGCGGCAACTGGACAAAACCAGTGGTCAGCTGCTGCAAACCGCCCTGGAAGGTCGCGGCTTGCACTTTCGCCTGTGCGAACAGACCCAGGCCCTGCACGACGCCGGCAATGGCCGGGTCGGCTCGGTGCAGTTCAAGAACGGCGACATCATTCCCGCTGATCTGGTGGTGATGGCCGCCGGCATTCGCCCCAATACCGAACTCGCGGAAAAATCCGGCATCCCCTGCAACCGCGGGATTCTGGTCAACGACACCCTGCAAACCTATGACCCGCGGATCTACGCGATCGGCGAATGCGCCAGCCACCGTGGCATCGCCTACGGCCTGGTGGCACCGCTGTTCGAGCAGGCCAAAGTCTGCGCTAACCACCTGGCGCAACTGGGGTTTGCCCGCTATTCGGGCTCGGTGACCTCGACCAAATTGAAAGTCACTGGCATCGACCTGTTCTCCGCTGGCGACTTCATGGGCGGCGAAGGCACCGAAACCATCACCCTCTCCGACCCCATCGGCGGGGTCTACAAAAAACTGGTGATCAAGGATGACGTGCTGGTCGGCGCCTGTCTGTACGGCGACACGGCGGATGGCGGCTGGTATTTCCGGCAGATTCGTGAGAACCACGCCATCGGCGAGATCCGCGATCACCTGATGTTTGGCGAAAACACCATTGGCGATGTAGGCCATCAAGGCCAGGACAAAGCCATGGGCATGGCTGACAACGCCGAAGTATGCGGCTGCAATGGCGTCTGCAAGGGCACCATCGTCAAGGCGATTCAGGAACACGGGCTGTTCAGCGTCGACGAAGTCAAGAAACACACCAAAGCGGCCAGCTCCTGCGGCTCTTGCGCCGGACTGGTGGAGCAGATCCTGATCAACACCGTCGGCGGCGCGGCGGACGTCAAACCGAAAAGCGAAAAAGCCATCTGCGGTTGCAGCGACCTCAACCACGGACAGATCCGCCAGGCGATCCGCGAAGAGCATCTGCTGACCCTCTTCGGAACCATGACTTATTTGAACTGGCGCACCCCGAATGGCTGCGCCACCTGCCGTCCGGCGCTCAATTACTACTTGATTTCCACATGGCCCGGCGAGGCCAAGGATGATCCGCAATCACGACTGATCAACGAGCGGGCCCACGCCAACATTCAGAAAGACGGCACGTACTCTGTAGTCCCACGGATGTGGGGCGGTGTGACCAATCCTTCGGAGCTGCGGCGCATTGCCGATGTCGCCGACAAGTACAACGTGCCCATGGTCAAGGTCACCGGCGGCCAGCGTATCGACTTGCTGGGGATCAAGAAGCAGGATCTTCCCGGTGTCTGGAAGGACCTCGACATGCCGTCCGGCCATGCCTACGGCAAATCGATCCGCACGGTCAAAACCTGCGTCGGCAGTGAGTTCTGCCGCTTCGGCACGCAAAACTCCACGCAACTGGGCATTGAACTGGAGCATGACCTGTTCAACATGTGGTCGCCGCACAAGGTCAAGCTGGCGGTCTCTGGTTGCCCGCGCAACTGCTCGGAAGCCGGAATCAAGGACGTCGGAATCATCGGCGTCGACTCTGGCTGGGAGATGTACATCGGCGGCAACGGCGGGATCAAAACCGAGGTCGCGGAATTCTTCGTCAAACTGAAAACCGCCGAAGAAGTGCGCGAGTACAACGGCGCGTTCCTGCAGTTGTATCGCGAAGAAGCCTTCTACCTCGAGCGCACCGTGCACTACCTGCAACGGGTCGGCATGGAGTACATCAAGAAAGCCGTGCTGGAAGACCCGGAGCGCCGCAAAGCGCTCAACGACCGACTGCAATTCTCCCTGTCGTTCGAGCAGGACCCATGGAAAGAACGCCTTGAACAGCCGCAGCTGAAGAAGGAGTTCGATGTGATCCCCGTGAAAAACCTGGAGGTGCCGGCATGAACTGGCTGGATATCTGCGCACTCGAAGAAATCAACGCCCTGGGCTCGCGCATCATCAGCGGCCCCAAAGGTGACATCGCGATTTTTCGCACCAGTGACGACGAGGTTTTCGCTCTCGACGACCGCTGCCCACACAAGGGAGGGCCGCTGTCCCAAGGATTGATCTACGGCAAACGCGTCGCTTGCCCGTTGCACAATTGGCAGATCGACCTGGAGTCCGGTCAGGCCCTGGCGCCTGATGTCGGTTGCGCCCATCACCATCCGGCACGGGTGGAGAACGGTCGGGTCATGCTGGCTCTGCGGGAAGCAGGCTGATGAGCCGCCAGACGACCGCCTCGACCTGCTGTTATTGCGGGGTGGGCTGCGGCGTACTGATCGAGCATGACGGCGAGCAGATCCTCGGCGTCAGCGGCGACCCGACGCACCCGGCCAACTTCGGCAAGCTGTGCAGCAAAGGCTCGACCCTGCACCTCACCGGCGACCTCGCGGCACGGGCGCTGTACCCGGAACTGCGCCTTGGCAAAGGCATGGCCCGCAGCCGTACCGACTGGGACACCGCCCTCGATCACGCCACCAGCGTGTTCGCCGACACCATCGCCGAGCACGGCCCGGACAGCGTGGCGTTCTATATCTCCGGGCAACTGCTGACGGAAGACTATTACGCCTTCAACAAGTTGGCCCGGGCGCTGGTCGGCACCAACAACATCGACAGTAATTCGCGACTCTGCATGTCGTCGGCAGTGGTCGGCTACAAGCGCAGCCTGGGTGCCGACGCCCCGCCGTGCAGCTATGAAGACCTTGAGCTGAGCGATTGCGTGATGATTGTTGGCAGCAACATGGCCTACGCCCATCCGGTACTGTTTCGCAGACTGGAAGAAGCCAAATCCCGCCGACCACAGATGAAAGTCATCGTCATTGACCCTCGACGTACTGACACCTGTGACCTCGCCGACCTGCATCTGGCCATTCTGCCGGGTACCGATGTCGCACTGTTCCACGGGATTTTGCACCTGCTGCTGTGGGAAGACTGGGTCGACCGCGAGTTCATCAAAGCGCACACCGAAGGCTTGGCCGAGCTGAAAAACCTGGTGCGCGATTACACCCCGCAAATGGTCGCGCAACTCTGCGGAATCAGCGTTGAACAGCTGCAGCAATGCGCCGAGTGGGTCGGCACCTCATCGAGTTTTCTCTCGCTGTGGTGCATGGGGTTGAACCAGTCCACCGCCGGCAGCGCAAAAAACAGTGCACTGATCAACCTGCACCTGGCCACCGGGCAAATCGGCCGGCCTGGCGCTGGCCCCTTCTCGCTCACCGGTCAGCCGAATGCCATGGGCGGGCGCGAAACCGGCAGCTTGTCGAACTTGTTGCCTGGTCATCGCGAAGCAGCCAATGCGCAACATCGCGCCGAAGTGGCGGCTTACTGGGGTGTCGAAAAATTACCTGACACCACCGGACTCACCGCCATTGAACTGTTCGAACAGGTCCAGAGCGGCAAGATCAAAGCATTGTGGATCGCCTGCACCAACCCGGCGCAGTCGCTGCCGGATCAACAAACCGTGCGCGCTGCATTGCAGGCTTGCCCATTCGTAGTGCTGCAAGAAGCCTTTCGTACCACCGAAACCGCCCCCTTCGCCGACCTGCTGCTGCCAGCCGCCAGTTGGGGTGAGAAAGAAGGCTCGGTGACCAACTCCGAACGGCGGATTTCCCACGTTCGCCGCGCCATCAACGCACCGGGTCAAGCGCGCCCCGACTGGGCGATCACTGTGGATTTCGCACAACGCCTGGAGCAGCGTCTGCGTCCAGGACAGCCCAGCCTGTTTGCTTTCGAACAACCGGCGCAGGTCTTCGATGAATATAAACAACTGACGCGCGGACGCGATCTGGACCTCTGCGGGATCAGCCATGCGCTGCTCGATCGCCTCGGCCCACAGCAATGGCCGTTCCCGGACGGCGCCTTGAGCGGAACGCCACGGCTTTATGTGGACGGGATTTTTCCGACCGAGAGTGGCCGTGCACAGTTTGTCGCCGACCCGTATCGTGCCGCCAAGGAGCAACGTGACGCACGCTTTCCGCTGACCCTGATCACCGGGCGCCTGCGCGATCAATGGCACGGCATGAGCCGCACCGGCACGGCTGCACAATTGTTCGGCCATGTCAGCGAAGCCCTGTTGAGCCTCCACCCTGATGAACTGTGTCGGTATCGGCTGCAGACCGGTGACCTGGTCAACCTCAAAAGCCGTCGAGGCAGCGTAATCGTTGCGGTCGGCAGTGATGACAGCGTGCGCCCGGGCCAGGCGTTTCTGCCGATGCACTGGGGAGACCGTTTCCTCAAGGGTGGCGTCAATGCGGTCACACAGCCGGCATTCGACCCCCTGTCGAAACAACCCGAACTCAAACACAGCGGAGTGCGTATCGAACCGATAAAGCTGCCATGGCATTTGTTCGCACTGGTTGAGGGCGATGTTCAGCAGCATTTTGAGACCTTACGACCGCTCTGTGAGGACTTTTCCTACATCAGCCTCAGCTTGGCTGGCCGTGAACGCCCAGCGCTGCTGATACGCGCTGCCAGCGCCCTGGCACCCGACCCGCAACGACTGCATGACATCGATCAACAACTGGGGCTCAACGATGGCCCTGTCCTGGCCTACGACGATCCACGGCGCGCCATTGGCAAACGCGTGCGCATCGAACAGGGCCGGATTACCGCCATTCGCCTGGCCGGTGAAACCCTTGCACAACACTGGCTGCAAAACCTCTGGCTGGAAGGCCGTGCCGACGAACAACTGCGGCGCTGGCTGTTGGCGCCGTTGAGCACGCCACCCGGCAGTGCGGGCTCATCCGTCAGCGCCACGAAAACTCTGTGCAACTGCAAGAACGTCAGCGAAAGCGCGGTGTGCGCCGGCATTCGCAGTGGCCTGGATTTGCAGGGCCTGAAACAACAACTCGGTTGCGGCACGCAATGCGGCTCCTGTGTCCCGGAAATCAAGCGTCTGTTGGCGGCCAGCGTGCAGCCCATCGCAATCACCTCGTGAGGAATAGAACATGAGCGCAAAAGTCTGGTTGGTGGGTGCAGGTCCCGGTGACCCTGAATTGCTGACCCTCAAAGCTGTACGGGCGCTGAACGAAGCCGATGTGGTGCTGATCGATGACCTGGTCAACGACGCGGTGCTGGTGCATTGCCCGCAGGCGCGAATCATTGCGGTCGGCAAACGTGGCGGCTGTCGCTCTACTCCGCAGGCGTTCATTCATCGCTTGATGCTGCGTTATGCCCGCCAAGGCAAGTGTGTGGTACGACTCAAGGGCGGCGATCCGTGCATTTTCGGACGCGGTGGCGAAGAAGCGCAGTGGCTACGCGAGCGCGAGATTGAAGTGGAGTTGGTCAATGGCATCACCGCCGGCTTGGCCGGCGCAACGCAATGCGATATTTCCCTGACCCTGCGCGGCATCGCCCGCGGCGTAACCCTGGTCACCGCGCACACTCAGGACGACAGCGAGCTTAACTGGGGAGCCTTGGCCCAAAGCGGTACGACGCTGGTGATTTACATGGGTGTGGCGAAATTGAGCTCCATTGGCGAGCAATTGCTCGCCGGTGGGATGGCGGCTGATACGCCCGTAGCGATGATTGAAAATGCTTCATTGCCTCACCAGCGCGAATGCCGGAGCAACCTGACTGCTATGCAGGAAGACGCCCACAGCTTCCAACTGAAAAGCCCGGCGATCCTGGTGATCGGTGCGGTGGCTGCCAGTGACAACGCCAAGAGATCGCAGCCTGCGACAGCTTCTACAGAAGAGTTCTGGAGCGCTAACCTCGCATAGGTGCCCTCGAAAGTTCGAGCCGCGTTCGGACGATCTTTCAAAAAACCAAATCGCAGGCAAAGAAAAGCCCGGCCTAAGCCGGGCTTTTCCGAACTACCAGGCTAATTACTTAGCGGTAGCTTCAACCTGCGCTTCTACGCGACGGTTTGCAGCGCGGCCAGCGTCAGTGCTGTTGTCAGCAATTGGGCGGGACTTGCCATAACCAACCGAGTGAACGCGGTTAGCTTCAACGCCGTCTTTGACCAGAACTTGCTTAACAGCGTCAGCACGACGCTGGGACAGCTTCTGGTTGTAAGCGTCAGGACCGACGTTGTCGGTGTGACCTTCAACTACGGTGGTGGTGTTCGGGTACTGCTTCATGAAGTCAGCCAGGTTCTTCACGTCGCCGTAGCTGTTTGGCTTAACAACAGCCTTGTTGAAGTCGAATTTCACGTCCAGTTGAACGCGAACAACTTCAGCAACTGGAGCTTCTGCCACTGGCTCTGGAGCCGGTGCTGGAGCTACTGGAGCCGGAGCAACTTTGCCGCCAGTGCCGCCGAAGTTAACGCCCAGGCCGATCAGAGCCTGGTAGTCCCAACGACCGTTGTCCAGCTTGTAGTCAGCTTCAACGCCGGCACGAGCGTACAGGTTGTCGGTCATGTACCACTTGGCGCCAGCACCAGTGGTCAGGTAGGTGGACTTGTCACGACCAGTGTGACCGTCAGCAGCGACGTTGGTCATGCTGCCGTGGGATACACCGCCTTCAACGTAAGGACGGATAGCGTCGCCAACGGTACCGAAGTGGTACTGGGATTTCAGGCCGAAGTGATCGCCTTTGATCCGCTGGTTGCCAGTGTCAGTGTCCGAACGGGTGTATTCGTCTTTGCGGTAGGTTGCGTTCACAGAGACGTCGTCGGTCAGGAAGTAGCCGATCGAGACGCCAGGAGTGCGACCGTTCTCGTAGGAATCGACGCTGTGGTTCCAGGTTTTGCCCCAGAACGCCTCACCTTCGACCGCGCCTTGGCCTTGTGCCAGAGCGCCGAACGAAGTAGCGGCAATAAGAGAACCAATGGCCAAGCCCAAGGTGTTTTTCAGTTTCATCCGTTAAATCCCCATCTGGTGATTGTAAAGCAGTCCCGCAAACCGGGGGACAACTCGGCGGCAAGTCTATCAGAACTTGCCTACACGTAAGAAATATTTGCGCTGAACTAAGTTTCAGCGATGCCTGCAAATTTCTCACGCAATTTGTCAAGAGCGCGTTTGTACCGCATTTTCGTTGCACTCAAACCCATGTGCATGATGTCCGCGATCTCCTGAAACTCCAACTCTGCGACAAATCGTAGCACTAGAATTTCTCGGTCAATCGGGTTCACATACACTAACCAGCGATCAAGTCCACCCTTTTCCTCAGGTTTCGGCGCCTTCTCTTCAGACGCTTCCTCTAGGGGGTCCAGACTCAAAGCATCCATCAAGCGACGCTTACGCCGTTCCTTCCGATACTGTGTGATGCATTCGTTGTACGTGATGCTGTAGAGCCACGTTTTGAACTTCGATTTGCCCTCGAAGTTCTTCAACCCGTACAACACCTTCAACATCACTTCCTGACAGACATCATCTGCATCACGATCGTTCCCAAGATACCGTGCACAAACGTTAAATAATGTTCTCTGATAACGCCGCATCAGCTCTTCGTAGGCGCGCGTCACGTGAAACAGCTCCGTGTGCGAGCGCGCGACCAACTCCTCATCAGAGAGCTCGCGGGGGTCGTAGCGCATGGATAGCGATTGGGCTTTATTCAAAACAAGTCGGGCCGACAGTCAGGTCAATGTCCGCCGCAGCCCATCGTATCGGGCATTTTGCGGCGGCATACATTAGCAGGGTTTGCCGGGTTAGCGGCTACTAACATGCTGTTCCAGGAGGATCCGATTGGAAAGTGAGACTAGCTCACCCTCATCGGTCAGCAATGTAGTTTTAACCGTGCCGATCTCTTCGATCTGACCTTCGACCTCACCAACACGCACTTGTTGCCCAACCTGATACAACTCACGCACATAGATTCCAGCAAGAATCTGACCGGCGATTTCCCGGCTTCCCAACCCCATGGCCAAGGCAACTGCCAGACCAACGGTAATCAAGACAATCACGATCACATGGTTCAGCAGGTCTGTTTTGACCTCCAATTGACTGATCGCGACCGAAATACTGATGATGATCACCAGGCCTTGAGCGATACGCCCAAGACCTGCTGCGTAATCCAGCCCTACGCCTTCTGCGGCGCCACGCACCAGCCCATTGGCCAATTGTGCGAGCAACACGCCCACCAGCAACACCAGCGCGGCACCAAATACTTTCGGTAAATACAGTGCCAGCATGTCGAGCGTAGCCGAAACTCGCTCCAAGCCAAGGGATTCTGCAGCAGAAACCAGAAAAATCAGCAAAACGAACCAATAAACGATCTTGCCGATCAGCGTAGAAATCGGCACCTGCAGGCCCGCACGGGACAGCAGTTTGGTCAAGCCAGTCCCGCCCATCAAGCGGTCCAGGCCCAGTTTTGCGAGCAATTTCGAGAGCAGGGTGTCGAGCAGCTTGGCTACGACAAAACCCAGCAGAAGCACTACCAGTGCGCCGAACAGGTTCGGAATGAAGTTCGCTACCTTGGTCCACAACGCAGTCATTGCCGTGACGAGGCTCTGAGTCCAGAGATCAAGTTCCATATTCAATCAGCCTTATCAGCAGTGCGGGCAGCAGGTTTATGACGGGAAACCGGCAAGACATGGGCCGATCCGTTATTCAGGGCGATCATCAGCGCGGGCAGCCAGCGGCCCAGCAGGCTGAACAGATCACCGGCACCAACCTGGCGGTTGGCGGTTTTCAGTACACGCCCCAGACAGGCATCGTCGTCACGGGTGGACGGTGATGCCTTGAGCATGTCGCGCAAGGACTGTTCAAACGGATCGTGCATACGCACCTCTCGTGATATCAGTGAAAGACGCGATCAAAATTCTTCGGGTCACATGGCTCTCCCTCATACCCAGCGCAAACGCCGGAACAACCACCACTGCCCCACCCCTACTGTCACCATCATCAGGCAGGCAATCACGAAGCCATAAGGGTTTCCGGAAAAAGGAACTCCACCGACGTTTATCCCGAGCAAACCGGTCAGAAAACTCATCGGCAAGAAGATCCCGGTGATGATCCCGAAGCGGTACATGATGCGATTCATGTGCACGTTCAAACGCCGGTCTTCGGTCTCAAGCACCAGCCCCACGCGCTCCCGGGTCAATTCCAGCTCTTCCAGGTAACGCGTCAGACTGTTGTTCAATTCGTTCCAGTAGTCGCCGTCATCGTCGACAAACCATGGCAGTTTTATCCGCGTCAATTGGCCGAAGATATCCCGCTGCGGAGCAAGGAAGCGCTTCAGTCCTGCCGCTCGCCGACGGATCTGCACAATGGAGCCATGTTCCGGAGTATACCGTTCGTCGGCATCCAGCTTTTCTTCTTCATCATCGACGATTTCGGAGAGATCGCTGACCAGATCCTGCACCTTATGGGTGAGGTACTGAGCCAGATAAAGGACCAGTTCGGAGGTGGTTTTCGGACCCTTGCCCTCATTCAGTTGCACCAGCAACTCATCGGTGGCGCGCAACGGGCGTAAACGCAGGGAAATGACCCGCTGAGCAGCAGCGAAGATGCGCACCGACACCATGTCTTCAGGCTCGGCCCCCGGGTTGAGGTTGATTCCGCGCAAAAACAGCAACAGTTCGGAGTCCGGCAGCGCCAACAGGCGCGGCCGGGTGTTCTCCTCGAGCAGCAGGTCACAGCTGAACTCACTCAGACCGCTGGATTTACGCAACCAGGTCTGAGTTTGCGGGTGACTACGATCCCAGTGCAGCCAAAGGCTTTCATGGGGCTGCAGTTGCAGGTTATCCAGTTCAGTCCGGGCAAGCCAACGCGCACCGCCTTTACCATCCAGCACCAGAGCATGCACCAGCCCCCACTGCGCGTTTTCTTCCTCGAACATCCTCACCCCTGGCATGAATCAGTTATTTATTCCGGCATTTTCAACGGACTCGGCGAGATGATCACGCCGTTATTATCCGCGTAGATGTATTCACCCGGACGGAAAGTCACGCCGGCGAAGGTTACCGCAACGTTCAGATCACCGAGGCCACGCCTGTCGGTTTTCATCGGGTGGCTGGCCAGCGCCTGCACGCCCAGGTCGGTTTGCGCGATAACGTCGACATCACGAATGCAGCCGTAGATGACTAGCCCTTCCCAACCGTTTTTCGCGGCTTTCTCGGCGATCAAGTCGCCCAGCAATGCTCGGCGCAGCGAACCACCACCATCGACCACCAGCACCTTGCCATTCCCTTTGAGCTCGGCCTGCTCCTTCACCCGCGAGTTGTCTTCGAAGCACTTGATGGTAACGATTTCGCCGCCAAAGGAATCACGGCCGCCAAAGTTGCTGAACATCGGCTCCAGCACCTGCACCAGTTCCGGGTAGGCATCACACAGGTCGGGAGTAAGGTAATGGTTCATCGAGAAACTCCTGTAAGAGAAAGAACAGATCGTGGACTGTCGAAAATCGCAGGGGTTACGGTATTGAACGGGAAGAGGTACGAACATAAGGTCGACTCAACAACCGTTTGTGACCAGAACAGCTCAATGCGTCATATCTTAGCCGTTCGCTGATCGGAGCGAAACGCTCTTGTCAGAGCATTCGTACTCAGACTGCTGTCGCCAAACTCGACTTGTCAGCCAATAACGGCGCCTGCGGGTCTGTCAGCCAGCGCTGCACCAACGGCCAGACTTCGGCCTGTGCGGCTTTGCTGACAAGCATTTCAACATGCCCGAAATTGTCCGAAAAACCCTGCTCGCGCCCCAGACAGATGAACTGTTTGTGCTCGGAACCGATCTGATCGAACAGCTTGCGACACGCCCAATCCGGGTCCTGATGATCGCTGGTCGCGCTGACGCCCAGGACCGGCACCTGAACCTCGGCCAGCCCGGCCCACCAGTCTTTCTCGGCATCGCCGAAGCGCCCGAACAAGCCGTACCAGCGCATGCCCTCCAGGGCCAGGCCTATCGGTTCGTCCTCCGGACCACGCTTGAGGCGAGAGCCCGAAATTTGCGCGAAACGCTTCAGGATAAACCGCCCGCTCCACTCCACCGGGGGAAATTTCAGCGGCCAATAAGTGCGACTGACCTGCGTACCAAAAAATGCCGCAGAGGCCACGGCAGGCGCCCCCAGGTACTGACCACCCAGCGCTGCCGCCAGGGTGATGCCACCCAGTGAATGACCAATCCAGTGCGGAACCTGAGCGCTTTGCTCACGAACGAACGCAGCAATCGCCGGCAGATCGTAACGAGCGTAGTCGGCAACGCGGTTCTTTCGATAGTTCTGGTTGCGCTGGGACAAGCCGTGACCGCGCATTTCCGGGATCCACACATCAAAACCGGCGCGTGCCAGAAAAGCGCCCAGACCAAGGCCTTTGGGAGAAAACCAGAAACGCCGATTGGAAAAACTGCCGTGAAGCAAAATCACCGGAACGCCGCGCACGGAGGGCTCATCGGCGATGCCCAGGCGGGTGACGGCCAGTTCGACGGTGCCGTCCGGACTGTTGCCGGGTTTCAAACGATAAACGTCCTCGCTCAGATCGCCGCGACGCTCGGCGCTGATCAAGGCGACAGGAAATAGGTTGCTGCTGCTTTGCATAATGCTCTTGCACAAAAAAGGGCGGCATCCAGATAGATGCCCCCCTACTTTAACTCTAAAGGGCCGATCACCGATCGGTCCTTCACTCAACGACTCAGACCGCAGCCTGACCTTCAGCCAGGAAGAACCAGGTTTCCAGTACGGAATCGGGGTTCAACGAAACGCTTTCGATACCCTGCTCCATCAGCCACTTGGCCAGGTCTGGGTGGTCGGAAGGGCCCTGGCCGCAAATACCGATGTATTTGCCAGCCTTGTTACAGGCCTGAATTGCGTTGGACAGCAGCTTCTTGACCGCTGGATTACGCTCGTCGAACAGATGCGCGATGATCCCGGAGTCACGGTCCAGGCCCAGGGTCAACTGGGTCAGGTCGTTGGAGCCGATGGAGAAACCGTCGAAGAATTCGAGGAACTCTTCAGCCAGGATCGCGTTGGAAGGCAGTTCGCACATCATGATGACGCGCAGACCGTTTTCGCCACGGGCCAGGCCGTTCTCGGCCAACAGCTCCACGACCTGGCTGGCTTCGCCCAGGGTACGGACGAACGGCACCATGATTTCGACGTTGGTCAGGCCCATCTCGTTGCGCACGCGTTTCAGCGCTCGGCATTCGAGTTCGAAGCAGTCACGGAACGACTCGCTGATGTAACGCGAGGCGCCACGGAAGCCCAGCATCGGGTTTTCTTCTTCCGGCTCGTAGAGCTTGCCGCCGATCAGGTTCGCGTATTCGTTGGACTTGAAGTCCGACAGACGCACGATGACCTTTTTCGGCCAGAACGCAGCGGCCAGGGTGCTGATGCCCTCGACCAGCTTCTCGACGTAGAAGCCGACCGGATCGTTGTAACCGGCAATGCGCTTGTCGACGCTTTCCTTGATTTCCGATGGCAGGCCGTCGTAGTTCAGCAGTGCTTTAGGGTGCACGCCGATCATGCGGTTGATGATGAACTCCAGACGGGCCAGGCCCACACCGGCGTTCGGCAACTGCGCGAAATCGAAGGCGCGATCCGGGTTACCGACGTTCATCATGATTTTGAACGGCAGTTCCGGCATGGCGTCGACGGAGTTTTTCTTGATGTCGAAGCCCAGCTCGCCTTCGAAGATGAAACCGGTATCGCCTTCCGCGCAGGAAACCGTCACGCCCTGGCCGTCTTTCAACAGCTGAGTGGCGTTACCGCAACCCACGACGGCCGGGATCCCCAGTTCACGCGCAATGATCGCCGCGTGGCAGGTACGGCCGCCACGGTTGGTGACGATGGCGCTGGCGCGCTTCATGACCGGTTCCCAGTCCGGGTCGGTCATGTCGGAAACCAGAACGTCGCCCGGCTGGACTTTGTCCATCTCGGAAACGTCTTTGATGATGCGGACTTTACCGGCGCCGATGCGCTGACCGATGGCGCGACCTTCCACCAGCACGGTGCCGGTTTCTTTCAGCAGGTAACGCTCCATGACGTTGGCGTGGGTGCGGCTTTTCACGGTTTCAGGGCGAGCCTGAACGATGTACAGCTTGCCGTCGTCACCGTCTTTGGCCCATTCGATGTCCATCGGGCACTTGTAGTGCTTCTCGATGATCATCGCCTGCTTGGCCAGTTCGCTGACTTCAGCATCGGTCAGGCAGAAACGTGCGCGCTCGGCCTTGTCGACATCGACAGTCTTGACCGAACGACCGGCCTTGGCTTCGTCGCCGTAGATCATCTTGATGGCTTTGCTGCCCAGATTGCGGCGCAGGATCGCCGGACGCCCGGCTGCCAGCGTGCCTTTGTGGACGTAGAACTCATCCGGGTTCACTGCGCCCTGTACGACGGTTTCGCCCAGGCCGTAGGCGCCGGTGATAAACACCACGTCACGGAAGCCGGATTCGGTATCGAGGGTGAACATTACGCCAGCAGTGCCGGTTTCCGAACGGACCATGCGCTGCACGCCAGCCGACAGGGCAACCAGTTTGTGGTCGAAACCCTGGTGCACACGGTAGGAAATGGCACGGTCGTTGAACAGGGAAGCAAAGACTTCCTTGGCAGCACGAATGACGTTTTCGACGCCGCGGATGTTCAGGAAGGTTTCCTGCTGACCGGCGAAGGAAGCGTCCGGCAAGTCTTCGGCCGTTGCCGAGGAGCGCACGGCCACGGCCATGTCCGGGTTACCGGCTGACAGCGTGGCGAACGCGGTGCGGATTTCGGTGTTGAGCTTCTCCGGGAACTCGGCTTCCATGATCCATTGACGGATTTGCGCACCGGTTTTCGCCAGGGCGTTCACGTCGTCGACGTCCAGCGCGTCGAGGGCTGCGTGGATCTGGTCGTTCAAACCACTTAATTCGAGAAAATCACGATAAGCCTGAGCCGTCGTGGCGAAGCCACCCGGGACCGATACACCGGCACCTGCAAGATTACTGATCATCTCGCCCAGGGATGCGTTCTTGCCCCCCACATGCTCTACATCATGGACGCCGAGCTTATCGAGGGAAACTACGTACTCTACCAAGGTGATCTCTCCACTAACTGTGTTGGAAAAGCTCAGGGCGCCGGCAGCTCATCAGGAGCATTTGCCAGCAATATGGCCTGGACCTGGAAAATAAGTGAGAATGCGGGCCAATCCAGGCCGACAAACCGCGCCTATCATATCCAAGAATCGTCACCAGCTTAAGGCCCAAGGCGCAAATGAAACGATCTGCTTTCTTTATCTCCGATGGCACCGGCATTACAGCCGAAACCCTGGGTCAAAGCCTGTTGGCGCAGTTCGAAAACATTACCTTCAGCAAAGTCATACGACCGTACATCGACAACGTGGACAAAGCGCGGGCGATGGTACAACAAATCAACCTGGCCGCCGAAAAGGACGGATTTCGTCCGATCATCTTCGACACGATCGTCAACCAGGATATTCGTGAGATCCTCGCGACCTCCAATGGTTTCATGATCGACATTTTCTCGACCTTCCTCGCGCCGCTCGAGCAGGAGTTGAGCGAACACTCGTCGTATTCGGTCGGCAAGTCCCATTCGATTGGCCACAATTCCAATTACATGGAGCGTATCGAGGCAGTGAACTTCGCCCTCGACAACGACGACGGCGCCCGCACCCACTATTACGACAAGGCTGACCTGATCCTGGTCGGCGTGTCGCGCTGCGGCAAAACCCCGACCTGTCTGTACATGGCCATGCAATTCGGTATTCGCGCGGCCAACTACCCGTTGACCGAAGACGACATGGAGCGCCTGCAACTGCCAACGGCATTGCGTGCCCACAAACACAAGCTGTTTGGCCTGACCATCGATCCGGACCGCCTCACCGCGATCCGCAACGAACGCAAGCCCAATAGCCGCTACTCGAGCTACGCCCAGTGCGAGTTCGAAGTGCGTGAAGTCGAAAACCTGTTCCGCCGCGAGAACATCGCACACATCAACTCCACGCATTTTTCCGTGGAAGAGATTTCGGCGAAGATCCTGGTGGAAAAAGGCGTCGAGCGGCGCTTCAAGTAGGAGCTGCCGCGGGTTCGGCTTCAGATCACGAAGAGGTCCATGAAACGGTTAACCGGCGTAGCCTCGAGTTTTGCCTGATCCTGGCACAAGGCAAAGATCTGCGCCGAACGTTGCGCAGTGAATCGGGTTGCCAGATTGGCCTTGAACTTGTCCTCCAGCAAGGGAATGCCCTCGGCGCGGCGACGACGATGACCAATCGGGTATTCGACCACGACTTGCTCGGTACTTGAGCCGTCCTTGAAGAACACTTGCAAGGCGTTGGCAATAGAGCGCTTGTCGGCCTCCAGGTATTCGCGGGTGTAGCGCGGCTCTTCGACAATGACCATCTTCTCGCGCAGCTCGTCGATGATCGGGTGCGCGGCGTGGAACTCGTCTTCGTACTGTTCAGCCACCAGAGTGCCAAAGGCCAGCGGCACGGCGGTCATGTACTGGATGCAGTGGTCGCGGTCTGCGGCATTGGCCAGTTGGCCGACCTTGGAAATGATACGAATCGCCGACTCGTGAGTGGTGATAACGATCTTGTCGATTTCATCCAGACGATCGCTCACCTGCGGGTGCAGGGTCACCGCCGCTTCGCAAGCGGTTTGCGCGTGAAACTCGGCCGGAAAACTGATCTTGAACAGTACGTTTTCCATCACGTAGGTGCCGTACTTCTGCGAGAGGCTGAACGTACGTTTATCGGCGGGCTTGAGCGCCAGGTCCTTGTTGGTGTGGCTGAACAGCACGTCGTAGAAACCCCACTGCGGCGCTGTCAACACACCCGGAATACCCATCTCGCCACGCATGGCGATGTCCGCCAACCGTACGCCACGACTGGAGGCGTCGCCCGCCGCCCAGGACTTGCGCGAACCGGCGTTCGGCGCGTGACGATAAGTACGCAATGCCTGGCCATCGACAAACGCGTGGGACAGCGCCGCCAGCAGTTGCTCGCGATTGGCGCCCATCAGTTTCGCGGTCACCGCCGTCGAGGCGACTTTGACCAGCAGCACATGGTCCAGACCGACCCGGTTGAAGGAGTTCTCCAGGGCAATCACACCCTGGATCTCGTGGGCCATGATCATCGCGTCCAGCACCGCTCGCATGGTCAGCGGCGCATCGCCATTGGCCAGGCGCTTCTGCGACAGGTGATCGGCAACCGCGAGGATCCCGCCGAGGTTGTCAGACGGATGCCCCCACTCGGCAGCCAGCCAGGTGTCGTTGTAATCGAGCCAGCGGACGATACAGCCGATGTCCCACGCCGCTTTCACCGGATCGAGACGAAAGCGGGTACCGGGAACACGTGCGCCAAAGGGCACGACCGTGCCTTCAACGATAGGGCCCAGATGTTTGGTGCATTCGGGAAAGCGCAGGGCCAGCAGGCCGCAACCGAGGGTGTCCATCAGGCAATTGCGGGCGGTGTCCAACGCCTCTTTGGACACGACCTTGAAATCGAAAACGTAATCGGCAATGTCCTGCAGGACCTTGTCGTAGTCGGGGCGAATGTTCAGGTCGACGTTGGCGCTCATGTTCGACTCCCTACGATGTACGTGTCAGAAAGAATCACCCGGCACGCGCACCCAGCCTTCCATCAACACCCGCGCACTGCGGCTCATGATGGCTTTGGTCACGGTCCATTCGCCATCGACCAGATTGGCCTCGGCGCCAACGCGCAAGGTGCCAGACGGATGGCCGAAGCGCACCGCGTTGCGTGGAATACCACCCGCCGCGAGGTTGACCAGCGTGCCGTCAATCGCTGCTGCGGTGCCAATCGCTACGGCAGCGGTGCCCATCATCGCGTGGTGCAACTTGCCCATGGACAGTGCCCGGACCAACAGGTCGACATCGCCTGCCGCCACCGGCTTACCGCTGGATGCGAGGTAATCGGCAGGCCGTGCGACGAACGCCACCTTGGGGGTGTGCTGACGCTTGGCGGCGTCGTCAAGATTCAGGATCAGCCCCATGCGCAGTGCGCCATGTGCACGAATGGTCTCGAACATCGCCAGCGCTTTCGGGTCGCCGTTGATATCGCCCTGCAACTCGGTGCCGGTGTAGCCGATGGCTTCGGCGTTAACGAAAATGGTCGGAATGCCGGCGTTGATCATGGTCACCTTGAGGGTGCCGACACCGGGCACTTCCAGGTCATCGACCAGATTGCCGGTGGGAAACATCGAGCCGCCTGCACCCTCCTCCTCGGCCGCCGGATTCATGAACTCGAGCTGCACCTCAGCGGCCGGAAAGGTCACGCCATCGAGTTCGAAATCACCGGTTTCCTGCACCGCGCCGTCAGTGATCGGCACGTGGGCGATGATGGTCTTGCCGATATTGGCCTGCCAGATGCGCACCACCGCGATGCCGTTGCGTGGAACGCGACTGGCCTCGACCAGACCGCTGCTGATGGCGAACGAACCGACCGCCGCCGAGAGGTTGCCGCAGTTGCCACTCCAGTCGACAAAAGGCTTGTCGATGGAAACCTGACCGAACAGGTAATCAACGTCGTGATCGGCCTTGATGCTCTTGGACACGATCACCGTTTTGCTGGTGCTGGAAGTCGCCCCACCCATGCCGTCGATTTGCTTTTCATACGGGTCAGGGCTGCCGATCACTCGCAACAACAGCGCATCGCGGGACGGGCCCGGCACCTGCGCCGATTCAGGCAGGTCTTGCAGGCTGAAGAACACGCCTTTGCTGGTGCCGCCACGCATATAGGTGGCAGGGATCTTGATCTGAGGTACGTGGGCCATAATGTTCCTTATGCGCCGGAGCAGGACGTCACCGCCCTGCCCTGGCAAGTCGCGTTAGACAGCAACAGCCGATTCAAGGAAGTCCTGGGCGAAACGCTGCAACACGCCGCCGGCTTCGTAGATCGAGACTTCTTCAGCAGTATCGAGACGGCAAGTCACCGGCACCGACACCTGCTCACCGTTCTTGCGGGTAATGACCAGGGTCAGCGTGGCCCGCGGCGTGCGCTCGCCGATCACATCGAAAGTTTCAGTGCCGTCGATGCCCAGCGTCTTGCGGTCGGTGCCCGGCTTGAACTCCAGCGGCAACACGCCCATGCCCACCAGGTTGGTGCGGTGGATGCGTTCGAAACCTTCGGCAGCGATGGCTTCGACACCGGCCAGACGCACACCCTTGGCGGCCCAGTCGCGGGACGAACCCTGACCGTAGTCGGCGCCGGCGATGATGATCAGCGGCTGCTTGCGCTCCATGTAGGTTTCGATGGCTTCCCACATGCGCATGACCTGGCCTTCCGGCTCGACACGCGCCAGCGAACCCTGCTTGACCTTGCCATTCTCCTGAACCATTTCGTTGAACAGTTTCGGATTGGCGAAAGTCGCGCGTTGCGCAGTCAAGTGGTCACCGCGGTGTGTCGCGTAGGAGTTGAAGTCCTCTTCCGGCAAGCCCATTTTCGCCAGGTATTCGCCAGCGGCGCTGTCGAGCATGATGGCGTTGGACGGCGACAGGTGATCGGTGGTGATGTTGTCCGGCAGCACTGCCAGCGGGCGCATGCCCTTGAGCGGACGTGCCCCGGCCAGTGCACCTTCCCAGTACGGCGGACGACGGATGTAGGTGCTCATCTCACGCCAGTCGTACAACGGTTTGACTTTCGGGCCGGTGTCTTCGTGGATGGCGAACATCGGGATGTAGACCTGACGGAACTGCTCCGGCTTGACCGATGCCTTGACCACTGCGTCGATCTCTTCGTCGCTCGGCCAGATGTCCTTGAGGCGGATTTCCTTGCCGTCAGCCGTCAGGCCCAACACGTCTTTTTCGATGTCGAAACGGATGGTCCCGGCAATCGCATACGCCACCACCAACGGCGGCGACGCAAGGAACGCCTGCTTGGCGTATGGGTGAATCCGGCCGTCGAAGTTGCGGTTACCCGACAACACGGCGGTGGCGTACAGATCGCGATCGATGATTTCTTGCTGGATCACCGGATCCAGCGCACCGGACATACCGTTGCAGGTGGTGCAGGCAAATGCCACCACGCCGAAACCGAGTTGCTCCAGTTCAGAAGTCAGGCCGGCTTCATCGAGGTACAACGCCACGGTTTTCGAACCCGGCGCGAGGGACGATTTGACCCATGGTTTGCGGGTCAGCCCGAGTTTGTTGGCATTGCGCGCCAGCAGGCCGGCGGCGATGACGTTGCGCGGGTTGCTGGTGTTGGTGCAACTGGTGATGGCGGCAATGATCACCGCGCCGTCCGGCATTTGGCCGGGCACATCGTCCCACTGGCCGGAGATGCCCTGGGCCGCGAGATCAGACGTAGCGACACGGGCGTGAGGATTGCTCGGCCCCGCCATGTTGCGCACCACCGAAGACAGGTCGAAGGTCAAGCCGCGCTCGTATTGCGCGCCCTTCAGGCTATCGGCCCACAGGCCTGTGGTCTTGGCGTAATTTTCGACCAACTGCACCTGCTCGTCTTCGCGGCCGGTGAGTTTCAGGTAGTCGATGGTCTGCTGGTCGATGTAGAACATCGCCGCGGTGGCGCCGTATTCCGGAGCCATGTTGGAAATGGTTGCACGGTCGCCGAGGGTCAGCGCGGAGGCACCTTCACCGAAGAACTCCAGCCAGGCTCCAACGACTTTTTGCTTGCGCAGGAACTCAGTCAGCGCCAGCACCATGTCGGTGGCAGTGATGCCCGGTTGCAGCTTGCCGGTCAGTTCAACGCCGACGCTTTCCGGCAGACGCATCCAGGAGGCCCGGCCGAGCATCACGCTTTCCGCTTCCAGACCGCCAACACCGATGGCGATCACGCCCAGGGCATCGACATGCGGGGTGTGACTGTCGGTGCCGACGCAGGTATCCGGGAAGGCCACGCCATCACGCACCTGGATCACCGGCGACATTTTCTCCAGGTTGATCTGGTGCATGATGCCGTTGCCTGGCGGAATCACGTCGACGTTCTTGAAGGCCTTCTTGGTCCAGTTGATGAAGTGGAAACGGTCTTCATTACGACGGTCTTCGATGGCGCGGTTCTTTTCGAACGCTTCCGGATCGAAGCCACCGCGCTCGACGGCCAGGGAGTGGTCGACGATCAATTGCGTCGGTACCACTGGGTTCACTTGCGCGGGATCACCACCTTGCAGGGCAATGGCATCACGCAGGCCTGCGAGGTCGACCAGGGCGGTCTGGCCAAGAATGTCGTGGCACACCACGCGGGCCGGGAACCATGGAAAATCGAGGTCACGCTTGCGTTCGATGAACTGTTTCAGGGATTCGGTGAGCGTGGCCGGGTCACAGCGGCGCACCAGGTTTTCCGCCAGTACGCGAGAGGTGTACGGCAGGGTGTCATAGGCGCCGGGCTGGATGGCCTCGACTGCCGCACGGGTGTCGAAGTAATCCAGATGGCTGCCGGGCAGCGATTTGCGGAAATCTGTGTTCATCGTCAGGACTCGGTCACGGTGATTGCAAAAAGTGGGGCCTGGCACCGGATTTGAAGTAACACCCAACCACTGTGGGAGCGAGCCTGCTCGCGATAGCGATGCAACTGGCGACATCAATGTCGAATGTCAGTCCGTCATCGCGAGCAGGCTCGCTCCCACAGGGTTCTACGTCGTTCCAAAAATCGGCGGTCAGGCCTCCAGCATTCAGCGTTGTTCGATTGGCACGAACTTGCGCTGTTCGACGCCGACGTACTCGGCGCTCGGGCGGATGATGCGATTATTGGCACGCTGTTCGAACACATGCGCCGCCCAGCCGGTCAGGCGCGAGCAGACGAAAATCGGCGTGAACAGCTTGGTCGGAATGCCCATGAAGTGGTACGCCGAGGCATGGTAGAAGTCGGCGTTGGGGAACAGTTTCTTCTGCTCCCACATGGTCTTGTCGATGGCTTCGGAAACCGCGAACAACACGGTGTCACCGACTTCGTCAGAGAGTTTTTTCGACCAGCCCTTGATCACTTCATTACGCGGATCGTTGTCTTTGTAGATCGCGTGACCAAAACCCATGATCTTGTCTTTGCGCGCAAGCATGTCGAGGGTGCCTTTGATCGCCTCTTGCGGCGACGCGAAGCGCTCGATCATTTCCATCGCCGCTTCGTTGGCCCCGCCATGCAGCGGGCCGCGCAGGGAACCGATGGCTGCGGTAACGCAGGAGAACAGGTCGGACAACGTCGATGCGCAAACGCGGGCGGTGAAGGTCGACGCGTTGAACTCGTGTTCCGCATAAAGGATCAGCGAAACGTTCATCACCTTGACGTGCAACTCGCTCGGTTTCTTGTCATGCAGCAGGTGCAGGAAGTGGCCACCAATCGACTCTTCATCGGTCACGCAGTTGATGCGTTTGCCGTCATGGCTGAAGCGATACCAGTAGCACATGATCGCCGGGAACGCGGCCAGCAGCCGGTCGGTTTTGTCGTGTTGCTCGGAGAAGTCATGCTCCGGTTCAAGGTTGCCAAGGAACGAGCAACCAGTGCGCATCACGTCCATCGGATGGGCGTCGGCCGGGATGCGTTCGAGCACTTCCTTCAGGGCTTGCGGCAGGTCACGCAGCTTGCTCAGTTTGCTGATGTAGGCCGCCAGTTGCGCCTTGTTCGGCAGTTCGCCGTACAGCAGCATGTACGCCACTTCTTCGAAATGCGCTTGTGCCGCCAGTTCGCGAACGTCATAGCCGCGATAGGTCAGGCCTGCGCCCTCTTGGCCCACGGTGGACAATGCGGTTTGCCCGGCCACCTGGCCACGCAGCCCGGCGCCACTCAATACTTTTGCTTCGGCCATTGCTGTCTCCAATCTTGAATTTGTTAGGGAATCTGCAACATCTGAACGATGAATCGAGTATTGCCGATCAACCCTTTTTCTGGGCAAACAACGCATCGAGCTTCTGCTCGAAGGTGTGGTAATCGATGCGATCGTAAAGCTCCATGCGGGTCTGCATGGTGTCGATAACGTTCTGTTGCGTACCGTCGCGACGGATCGCGGTGTAGACGTTTTCCGCCGCTTTGTTCATCGCGCGAAAGGCCGACAGCGGGTACAGCACCAGCGACACATCAGCGGCTTTCAGTTGCTCGGTGGTGTACAGCGGCGTGGCACCGAACTCGGTGATGTTGGCCAGGATCGGCGCTTTGACGCGGCTGGCGAACAGTTTGTACATGTCCAGTTCAGTGATGGCTTCCGGAAACACCATGTCGGCGCCGGCTTCGATGCACGCCGCAGCGCGATCCAGTGCCGACTCCAGACCTTCCACCGCCAGGGCGTCGGTGCGGGCCATGATCACGAAGCTGTCATCGGTGCGCGCATCGACTGCCGCCTTGATCCGGTCGACCATTTCCTGCTGGGAAACGATCTCTTTATTCGGGCGGTGACCGCAGCGCTTGGCGCCGACCTGGTCTTCGATGTGAATCGCTGCCGCGCCGAACTTGATCATCGACTTCACGGTGCGCGCGACATTGAACGCCGAGGAACCAAAACCGGTGTCCACATCCACCAACAGCGGCAGGTCGCAGACGTCGGTGATCCGGCGTACGTCGGTCAACACGTCATCGAGCCCGGTAATCCCCAGGTCCGGCACACCGAGAGAACCGGCAGCGACCCCGCCACCGGACAGATAGATAGCCTTGAAACCGGCGCGCTTGGCCAGCAGCGCATGGTTGGCGTTGATCGTGCCGACCACTTGCAAAGGCTGCTCGCTGGCAACCGCATCGCGGAAACGCTGGCCTGGTGTGCTCTTGTTCGAACTCATGACTCACCTCGTGGAGTGGCTGTCTGATGGGCACCGTCCTGATAGTGACGGGCAATATTGCGTTTTGAAGCGCCGATGTGACGACGCATCAACAACTCGGCCAATTCACCGTCACGGTCGGCGATGGCATCGAGAATCCGGTGGTGCTCGGCAAACGCCTGACGCGGCCGATTGGGCGTGGCGGAAAACTGGATGCGGTACATGCGCACCAGTTGATACAGCTCGCCGCAGAGCATTTGCGTCAGCGTGCGGTTGCCGCTGCCTTGAATGATTCGGTAGTGAAAGTCGAAATCGCCTTCCTGCTGGTAGTAGCCAACACCGGCCTGAAACGCCGCATCGCGCTCGTGGGTTTCCAGCACCTGACGCAACTCGTCGATTTCTTCGGCGGTCATGCGCTCGGCAGCCAGACGACAGGCCATGCCTTCCAGCGACTCGCGAATTTCGTAGAGTTCAAGCAGTTCGGCGTGGCTCAGCGACACCACCCTGGCCCCTACGTGCGGGACGCGGACCAGCAGGCGCTGACCTTCGAGACGATGGATCGCCTCACGCAACGGCCCACGACTGATGCCGTAAGTGCGCGCCAGTTCAGGCTCGGAAATCTTGCTGCCCGGGGCGATCTCGCCTTTGACGATGGCCGCCTGAATGCGTCGGAAGACGTTTTCGGAAAGGGTTTCCGAATCGTCTGACGCCATCACCGGGGGATCAAGTTGATCCAGCATATTGTCGACACCTCACAAACCAATGCGCCAAAAACTAACCAATACCGCGCAATCAGTCAAAGGAAAAAGAGCTATTGTCGACAATCGTCTAATAAACGCCTTAAGTAAAACCTAAGTAAAGGACTGACCCGCGGCTGGCGCCATAAAACCACCGTGCTAGAATGCCGCCCGCATTTGTCTGTCATCTTTTTATGGCAGGCACTAGAAGGAGCTTGTGCAGCAATGCCAGTCGCCTTGAACTGAAGAACGGACGGCACCGCGCCAGGATCTATGAGACTCAAGCCCTTCACCCTGTTGATCTGTCTACTCCTCTGCCTGCCAGGTCTCGCTATCGCGGGTGAAAAGACTGTGTACGGTCTCAACGAATACGCGCAGTTGGCAGGAATCGACCTGGAAGTCGCGGCCAAACTCGACACCGGGGCCAAAACCGCCTCCCTCAGTGCCCGTGATATCAAGCGCTTCAAACGCAATGGCGAATCGTGGGTGCGCTTTTATCTGGCCATCGACACCGCCCACTCGCACCCGATCGAGCGCCCCTTGGCACGCGTCAGCAAAATCAAACGCCGCGCTGGCGACTTCGATCCCGAGGAAGGCAAGCAGTACACCGCTCGCCCGGTGATCGAGCTGGATATCTGCATGGGCACGGCGTTGCGCAGCATAGAAGTTAACCTGACCGACCGAAGTGCATTCCAGTACCCGCTCTTGATCGGTTCCGAAGCCTTGAAACGCTTTGATGCGCTGGTCGACCCGAGTCTTAAATACGCTGCTGGCAAACCCGCCTGCGCCGTCGACGCTCATACCGCAGAGTAATGCCCATGCGCTCCCTTACCCTCCACCTGAAAATCCTGATCACCCTATTGGTGGTGCTGGGCCTTTCAGTTACGGCCTATCAGATTTTCGTGCTGGGCATTCCGGTGACCGAAGACGCCACCGACGACTTGTGGAACATCGACGCCAAGGTCGAGTTCGTCGCCAGTGCCAAGGACCCGGTCAAGATCCAGATGTTCGTGCCACCGCTGAGTCGCGACTACGTCAGCCTCAATGAAAGCTTTATCTCCAACAACTATGGCGTTGCGGTCAACCGCGTCGACGGCAACCGCAAGGTCACCTGGTCGGCACGCCGGGCCAAGGGCAACCAGACGCTTTACTACCGCCTGGTGCTGACCAAGCGCTACACCGGTGAAAAATCCAAAGTCAAAGGCCCGACCTTCCGTGACAGCATCGCCGTCGAAGGCCCGGAGAAAGTCGCCGCCGACGCCCTGCTCGCGCCGATTCGCCAGCACTCGGCAGACGTCGAGACCTTCATCGGCGAAGCGATCAAACGCGTCAACAATTCCAATGACGACAACGCAAAACTGCTGCTGGCCGGTGATCCGTCACCGGCGCACAAAGCGAAAATCGTCGAGCTGCTGCTGTCCATCGCCCATGTGCCGATGGAAAAGGTCCACACCATCCGCCTGGTCGCCGATCAGCCGCAAACCCCGGAGCTCTGGCTGCGCAGCTTCAACGGCACTGACTGGCTGTACTTCAACCCGGAAACCGGCGAGCAAGGCCTGCCCACCGATCGCCTGCTGTGGTGGACCGGCGATGACAACCTGATCACCGTCGAGGGCGGCAAGAAAGCCAACGTCACCTTCAGCCTGAACAACAGCGAAATGAACGCCATTCGCCTGGCCAAGCTGACCGACGAAAACACCGACGCCAGCTTCCTGGACTACTCGCTGTACGGCTTGCCGCTGCAAACCCAGCAAACCTTCATGATCATGGTGATGATCCCGATCGGCGTGCTGGTTATCCTGATCCTGCGCAACCTGATCGGCTTGCAGACCCTCGGCACCTTTACCCCGGTGCTGATTGCCCTGGCCTTTCGCGAAACCGGGTTGGGTTTCGGCATTACGCTGTTTACCGTGATCACGGCACTGGGGCTGTCGCTGCGCTCCTACCTTGAGCACCTGAAGCTGCAAATGCTCCCGAGGCTGTCGGTGGTGCTGACCTTCGTTGTGGTGCTGATTGCCGCCATCAGCCTGTTCAGCCATAAACTGGGGCTGGAGCGCGGGCTGTCGGTAGCGCTGTTCCCAATGGTGATCCTGACCATGACCATCGAACGCCTGTCGATCACCTGGGAAGAACGCGGCGCCGGGCATGCGTTGAAAGTCGCGATAGGCACGCTGTTCGCCGCCTCTCTGGGACACCTGATCATGAGCATTCCGGAACTGATTTATTTTGTGTTCACCTTCCCGGCGATCCTGTTGATCCTGGTGGGCTTCATGCTGGCCATGGGTCGCTATCGCGGCTATCGCCTGACCGAGCTGATGCGCTTCAAAGCCTTCGTCAAGGCCGATTCGTAATGTTCGGCTTCTGGAAGACCTGGAAGGCCCTGCACGCCCGGGGCATCATGGGCATCAATCGGCGCAACGCTGACTACGTACTCAAGTACAACAAGCGCAGCCTGTACCCGATTGTCGATGACAAGATCATCACCAAGGAACGCGCAATCAAGGCCGGCATTCACGTGCCGGAGATGTACGGCGTGATCTCCACCGAGAAAGAAATCGAAAAACTTGGCGAGATCATCGGCAACCATAGCGACTTTGTGATCAAACCGGCACAGGGTGCCGGCGGTGACGGCATCCTGGTGATCGCCGACCGCTTCGAAGGCCAGTACCGCACGGTTTCCGGAAGGATCATCAGCCATGAAGAAATCGAGCACCAGATCTCCAGCATCCTGACCGGCCTGTATTCCCTGGGCGGTCACCGCGACCGTGCACTGATCGAATACCGGGTGATTCCCGATCAGATCTTCAAAAGCATCAGTTATGAAGGCGTGCCGGACATCCGCATCATCGTGCTGATGGGTTACCCGGTGATGGCCATGCTGCGTTTGCCCACCCGGCAGTCCAGTGGCAAGGCCAACCTGCACCAGGGCGCTATCGGCGTCGGTGTCGACCTGGCCACCGGCATGACCTTGCGCGGCACCTGGCTGAACAAATTCATCCTCAAACACCCGGATACCACCAACGCGGTAGATGGCGTGCAACTGCCCTACTGGGACGGTTTCATGAAACTCGCTGCCAGCTGTTATGAGCTGTGTGGCCTGGGCTATATCGGTGTCGACATGGTGCTGGACCAGGAAAAAGGTCCGCTGATTCTCGAGCTCAACGCGCGGCCCGGGCTGAATATTCAGATTGCCAATGACTGCGGGTTGACCTTGCGCACTCATGCCGTCGAGGCACGCCTGGAAGAGCTGAAAGCCAGAGGGATTACCGAAACGCCGCAAGAGCGAGTGGAGTTTGTTCAGGAGATGTTTGGGCGCATTCCCTCGGTTGACGGCTGATTCGAGACCGAGGCGGTCTCATCCCCGACATCCCCTCTAGGAGCAAATCCCGCAGAGGACTACAATCGCCACCCCGCCTCGATGGCTGATCTGCCCCGCTCATGTTGACCTGCTCCGTATACCCGCTTCCCTATCGCGCCAACCCCGCCGAGTATTTCGCGGCGATTCGTCATGCCCCGGGCAGCGTGCTGCTCGACAGTGGCCGACCGAGTGCCGAGCGCGGACGCTATGACGTGCTCAGCGCCTGGCCACTGGCAACACTGGCGGTATCGCCTGACGAAAGTGGCGGCGCGTTCCTGCAACGCCTGCGCGACACGCTGGCCCGGCTCGGCGATGCAGCGATCCCTGCTCCCTACGAATTACCGTTCGCGGGTGGTTTGATCGGCTACCTCAGTTACGATTTCGGCCGTCACCTGGAGGCCCTGCCCTCCCAGGCTCACGATGACCTGCAACTGCCTGACGCGCGCTTCGGCCTGTATGACTGGGCATTGATCAGCGATCACCTGACCGGCAGCAGTCAGTTGGTGTTCCATCCCAACCTGATCGAATCCGAGCGCCAGCGTCTGATCGAACTCTTTAGCCAGCCAGCGACTGCTGCTGCCGCGCCGTTCACCCTGAGCGGCGCCATGAATCCCGACCTCAGCGCCAGCGACTATCAGCAGGCATTCGTGCGTATCCAGCAGTACATCCAGGCCGGCGACTGCTACCAGGTCAATTTCGCACAGCGCTTTCGCGCACCATGCCAAGGCGATCCGTGGACCGCGTATTGCGCGCTGCGGGAAGCTTGCCCAACGCCATTCTCAGGTTTCCAGAGCTTGCCCGACGGCGGCGCAGTGCTGAGCCTGTCGCCAGAGCGTTTCGTCAAAGTCAGCAAAGGCCACGTGGAAACCCGCCCGATCAAAGGCACCCGTCCGCGCGGGCAGAACGCCGCCGAAGATGCGGCCAACGCCGCCGAACTGTTGGCCAGCCCCAAGGATCGTGCGGAAAACCTGATGATCGTCGACCTGTTGCGCAACGATCTGGGCCGCACCTGCCGCATCGGCTCGGTGCGCGTACCCGAGTTGTTCAGCCTGGAAAGCTACCCGAACGTGCATCACCTGGTGAGCAGCGTCACCGGTGAATTGGCTGACAACAAGGACGCCCTCGACCTGATCGCCGGCAGCTTCCCCGGCGGATCGATCACTGGCGCGCCGAAAATCCGCGCCATGCAAATCATCGACGAGCTGGAGCCAACCCGCCGCGGCTTGTACTGCGGCTCGTTGCTGTATCTGGACGTACGCGGGGAAATGGACAGCTCGATCGCCATCCGCAGCTTGCTGGTCAAGGACGGCCAGGTCTGCTGCTGGGGCGGTGGCGGGATCGTCGCCGATTCGGACTGGCAGGCCGAGTATCAGGAGTCCATCACTAAGGTGAAGGTGTTACTCGAAACCCTGCAAACCCTCTAGCAGATGATCGTTCCCACGCTCCCGCGTGGGAACGATCTTCAGGTGTTTATAGGCTCAGCTCGCGGTTCGAGGCCTTGAGAAACTCCTGCTTCAACTCGGCAAAGCTGTGCACCGCCGGGAACTGCGGGAACTCGCGGATCACGTTATCTGGTGCATGGAACAGGATTCCGGCGTCCGCTTCGCCCAGCATGCTGGTGTCGTTGTACGAATCACCGGCGGCAATCACCCGATAGTAGAGGCTTTTGAAGGACAGTACTGACTGACGCTTGGGATCTTTCTGACGCAGTTGATAGCCCGTCACCCGCCCTGTGTCATCAGTAATCAGGCGATGGCAGAGCAAGGTCGGGAAGCCCAGTTGACGCATCAACGGCTGGGAGAACTCGTAGAACGTGTCAGAAAGAATCACCACCTGGAAGCGCTCGCGCAGCCAGTTGACGAACTCGATGGCACCGTCGAGTGGCTTCAGGGTAGCGATCACTTCCTGAATGTCGGACAGCTTCAGGCCGTGCTCGTCGAGGATGCGCAGGCGCTGCTGCATCAGCACGTCGTAATCGGGAACATCCCGGGTGGTTGCCTTGAGGGATTCAATCCCGGTTTTTTCGGCAAAGGCGATCCAGATCTCCGGGACCAATACACCTTCCAGATCGAGACAGGCAATTTCCACAAGACACTCCCATTTGTACTGATTATTGAGTTGAGCGAGCAAAAGGACTGCCGAACTCTAGCGAGACATACCGACCGACGCAACGCAGAGGAGCGCCCCTGTCGCTTCGGGATTTTGCTACCATCGCCACCATATAGAGCGCTTAGCGCCACCGACCTGTAGGAAACCGCCCTGATGAGCCCATCGTTCGACGTCACTGAACTCGCCGCGACCTATGCCACCAAATCCGCCCAGGACATTCTCAAACTCGCCTTTGCCGAGTTCGGGGACGACCTGTGGATCTCCTTCAGCGGCGCCGAAGACGTGGTGCTGGTGGACATGGCCTGGAAAATCAACAAGAACGTCAAGGTCTTCAGCCTCGACACCGGACGCCTGCATCCGGAAACCTATCGCTTCATCGATCAGGTGCGCGAGCACTACAAGATCGAGATCGAACTGGTCTCCCCGGACCATACAAAGCTCGAACCGTTCGTCAAAGAAAAAGGCCTGTTCAGCTTCTACAAGGATGGCCATGGCGAATGCTGCGGCATCCGCAAGATCGAACCGCTGCGCCGCAAGCTGTCCACCGTCAGCGCCTGGGCTACCGGCCAGCGCCGCGACCAGAGCCCGGGCACCCGCAGCCAGGTTGCCGTACTGGAAATCGACAGCGCGTTCTCGACGCCGGAGCGCACCCTGTACAAATTCAACCCGCTGGCACAAATGACCAGCGAAGAGATCTGGGGCTATATCCGCATGCTGGAGCTGCCGTACAACAGCCTGCATGAACGCGGCTTCATCAGCATTGGCTGTGAACCGTGCACCCGCCCGGTGCTGCCAAACCAGCACGAGCGCGAAGGTCGCTGGTGGTGGGAAGAAGCCACGCAGAAAGAATGCGGCTTGCACGCGGGCAACATCATCCAGAAAGCCTGATCCTTCCTGAAGGAGAAGCCGGGCGGCGTTCCGTTTCCCGGCGACGGCTACTACGCGGCCTGACGTCACACTCAAACAGCACTGAACCGCTGCGCCAATTGCTGCTCGGCGAACTGCTCGATGACGAAATCCACGAACGCTCGCGTCTTGCCCGGCAACAGTTTGTGTTCGGCATAGTAGATCGAGATATTGCCGTCATCGACGTACCAGTCCGGCAGTACGCGCTGCAAGGTTCCGGCATTCAGGTAGCCGACCGCAAACGGCATGCTCACCAGCGCAATCCCCAAGCCTTGCGCCGCAGTGGCGCAAGCCGCTTCGGAGTCACTCATGGTCATCCGCGCCTTGAGGCTCAGCGGGCTGTGTTCCTGACGACGGCTGGTCAGTTGCCAGGAACGCACGCGGCCGGTCTGCGGTGAACGAATCAGAATCCCGTCGCAGTCGCTTAAATCATCCGGCTTACGAATCGCCTCGCGTTGCGCCAGATATTCCCTGGATGCCACCAACACCCGGTGAGCCGGCGTCAGCTTGCGCGCCACCACCCCTGGCGGCAGTTCAAAACCGCCACCAATTGCCGCGTCGAAGCCTTGGCCGATCAAATCGACCTGGCGGTTATCGAAATGCCAATCCGGGTTGATCGCCGGAAAACGTCGCAGAAACTCGCCCAGCAGCGGCACGATGTACAGCCGTCCAAACACCGTGCCCATGCTGACTTTCAGCGTTCCGGCCGGGCGCCCTTCGGCGCTGGCCAGATTGGCCACCGCGTTCTGAATGGTGTGCAGACTGGCACTGACTTCACCGAGAAACAGCTGACCGGCTTCGGTCAACGTCAGGCTGCGTGTACTGCGCTGAAACAGCCGAACGCCCAGGCGCGCCTCAAGTTTGGCGACACTTTTGCCTACCGCTGCCGGAGTCAGGCTCAAGCGCCGCGCGGCTTCGGCGAAGCTGCCGACCTCGGCGCTGCGGACGAAGCATTCGATACTGTTGAAGGTTTCCATGGCCGCCACTATAAACTTTTGGTTTACACAGACTATAGCAATGACCGTCTACACAGGGGGTAATCCAGTATCGATACTAGGCTCCATCAACCGAGACATCTCGCCTCGGGACTTTGGAGATCGACATGACCACTCAAAACCTCAGCGGTAAGGTAGCTCTGATCCAGGGCGGCTCCCGCGGCATCGGCGCCGCCATTGTCAAACGTCTGGCCGCTGAAGGCGCAGCGGTTGCCTTCACTTACGTCAGCTCGACTGCCAAGGCTGAAGAATTGCAGAACAGCATCACCGCTACCGGCGGCAAAGCCTTGGCCATCAAAGCCGACAGCGCTGACGCGACAGCCATTCGAAATGCAGTCAACAGCACCGTCGAAACCTTTGGCCGCCTTGATATTCTGGTCAACAACGCCGGTGTGCTGGCCGTCGCCCCATTGGAAGACTTCAAACTCGAAGACTTCGACCAAACCCTGGCGATCAACGTACGCAGTGTGTTCATCGCGACTCAAGAAGCGGCCAAACACATGACCGCAGGCGGTCGCATCATCAACATCGGCAGCACCAACGCCGACCGCATGCCCTTCGCCGGTGGCGGCCCTTACGCCATGAGCAAGGCGGCGCTGGTCGGCCTGACCAAAGGCCTGTCCCGCGACCTGGGCCCTCGCGGCATCACCATCAATAACGTGCAGCCTGGCCCGGTCGATACCGACATGAACCCGGCCCACGGTGATTTCGCCGAGAGCCTGATCCCGTTGATGGCTGTTGGTCGTTATGGCACCGCCTCCGAGATCGCCAGTTTCGTTGCGTACCTGGTCGGCCCGGAGGCAGGCTACATCACCGGTGCCAGCCTGAGCATCGACGGTGGTTTTGGCGCCTGATTCAGCTTTTTTGCAGCGTAAAAAAACGCCGGGCCCCCTTGATCAGGTTGTCCGGCGTTTTGTTGTCCAGTGTTTTCCCGTTACGCCTGCCCGAGTGCCGGCAAGCCATACGCGTGCGGCTGGAACGCTTTCAACGTACGAAGAATGCTGTCGGCATGCGCATACTTTTCGTCAGCCATGGCCGCATCCGGCACCGCAATCGCGGTCATCCCCGCCGCTTTTGCCGCCGTGACGCCAAACGGCGAGTCTTCAAACACCAGGCAATCGCCCGGCGCCACCCCCAAACGTTGCGCAGCGATGAGGAAAATGTCTGGCGCTGGTTTGGCCGCGCCGACCTCAGGGTCATCAGCGGTCACAATGGTGTCGAACAGCGCAAACCAATCGCCATGCAAGGTGGTTTTCTGTCCAAAGGACTGACTCGAAGAGCTGGTGCCCACGGCAATCGGAATATTGTTCGCCTTCAAATGCTGAACCAGCTCCTGCGCCCCCGGCATCGCCAGCGCACGCGGAAAACGCTCACGCATCAACGGCTCGCGGATCAGCAGAAACTCTTCGGCGCTGATCGGCAGCTCCAGCGCCTCAACGACATAGCGCGCCAGATCACCAGCACCGCGGCCGATGATGTTCTGCTTGATGTGCCAGTCGAAGGTTCGGCCATAGCGTTCAGCAATGATTTGCGTGACCTCGGTGTAGATACCCTCGGTATCGAGCAGCAAACCATCCATATCGAAAATCACGGCCTTGATCGGGCCGAAGTCGAGCGGTGCATTCATCGCATCTGATCCGTTATCAACACAACATTCCGGGAGGCGGCTCAGGTACGGCCAGTACCTTGATCGATCGAAGCAGGATCGATCAAAGGGCTCAGCAGCATAGCGAGCGCGGTTCACATGCGGCAACTGTTTGCCGCTCCCCGCCTTCAGATCACGGCCTAGGGTGTGTAGTGAGCGCAAGGAAAGCGCCGCACGGTTACTTATAGAAATATAAGAAAAACATTGCATGACTTATGGAAGGCTTATTAAGATCTCATGAACGAAATCTACTGGACCCGCAAAGCCGTAAAGCAATTGCTCAGGGTACACACGGAGCACCGGGTGCAAATCCGCGATGCCGTGACGCAACTGGAGCGTATGCCCGACGTAATCAACGTCAAGGCGCTGGCCCTGCACGATTGCGGGTATCGCCTGAGAGTCGGTAGCTACCGGGTTCTGTTTGACTGGGACGGCTCGGTCCAGGTAGTCAGCATTCAAGAGGTCAAAAAACGTGACGAACGCACCTACTGACATACAAATCATCAACGGCCCGGACGGTGAGCCGGCCTTTGTGGTCATCCCCTACCAGCAATATGTTACTCAACACGGCGGTACCGAGCTGATTCCTCATCAAGTGGTCAGTCGTATTGTCGACGGCGCCACCCCAATTCGCGCCTGGCGTGAACACTTGAACCTGACTCAGGAAGAAGTGGCAAAGCGAATGGGAATTTCACAGCCTGCGTTCGCCCAGCAGGAGGCTGTGAACAAACCACGTCGCGCCACTCGGGAAAAGATCGCCATGGCGTTCGGGATCAGAGCTGATCAGCTGGAGTTGTGAAGTCGGGGTCATTGCAGGTTCTGAATTCAGATAGCGCACTGGCATGGGGTGCTTGGGGTCAAGTGCCCAGAATGAAAAAGCCCGGCAATTAGCCGGGCTTTTTCGAACCGTACCGCTGGAACCAGTACCCTTACTTGCCCATGAGCGCGCCGCCGGCTGCGCCACCAAGGCCAGCACCAATGGCGGAGCCGGTCTTGCCGCCCAGCGAGTTACCGATAACCGAACCACCCGCTGCGCCTACACCACCGCCGATTGCAGCTTTGGCACGGTGACCTTTGCGCGCACCGGCAGCACTGCCCGCCGCGCCTGCAACGCCTGCGCCGATCGCCGCGCCGGTGCTGCCACCGAGCTTCTGACCGACCACATTACCCAGCGCACCACCCAGGCCGCCACCGAGCGCTGCGCTGCCATCACCGGCCATTGCGCCTTGAGCGACCAGAAGACCCAGAACCAAAGCAGGCAAAGTTAAACGCATGACATGAACCTCAAAAAGGGTACTGATAAGTAAAAAACCGGATGCTTAAAAAGGCCGTCGGTTCAGTCAAAGAACCGGCCCAACCCTCATGAGCACGAGGGTTGGACAGTTTATACGCAAAGAGTTTTATCGCAGGCAAAAAAAAGCCCGCTGGGGAGACGGGCTAATGGAATTGCTTTTTAACGGATGAGTTGAGCCTACGGATATGCTTGTGAAAGAAGCGTGAAAGAAACGCCCGAAAATCAATAATGTTGATACCGCGCATGACAGTCACAAGCCCCCATTAACCTCCTGCACCACGCCACACGCTCAGACACCACTCACAAAAAAACCCGCTCAATGGCGGGGTCAGTCTAATTTTCAATTACTTGCGTACAGGCACGGAGACCTTGGGCATGAACGGCTTTGCGGTGTTTTTTGCCACCGCTGGCAGCCTGGCCTTGCCCGGTTTGGTCGGTGTTTCACCAAACCCTGCCACATAATCCGTCTGGCCACATTGCACGCAATTGTTGACCGGATACTCAGCGCCATCATCTTCAATGTAAGGAATGCTCATCTATCAGTCCCTCCAGACAGATCGATACCGGCAAGCAATTGATTGCCTAAAAAAATACCGACCTCCAAGGTTTCTGAGACTAGCCGGTCATTCCCAGACCAATGATTCAATTGTCCAACACCCGACGAACGGCCAGGAAAGGCCTCTGACCTCGTCGACCTGTTTCTGACAGATAAAACGTCAGTCAGCCTATTTGAGCGTCACCGCCGTTCCGGTCACAAACACCACCAGCATGCTGCCCCTGCCCGAGGGCATACTGATCTCGAAGTCCACCCCGACCACCGCATCAGCCCGAAGACTCTGCGCACGCTCCTTGAGCTCATCCGTTGCCTGGGCTCGCGCCTCCTTCAACGCCCTTTCCAACGTCTGGGAACGTCCGCCGAAGAAATCCCGCATTCCGGCGAACATATCCCGCACAACGTTGATGCCCTGCACCGATTCGGCGCTGACAATGTCCAGGTAGGCTGCGATCTGGCGACCTTCGATGGATTGGGTGGTGGTTATGATCACGTGGCATTCCTTTATTGACTGAGTATCAGCCATGCTGCTGGCTGAAGCTGGAGAGACATACATACTAAGGACTAAGTTCAACCCGCGGTTTTGATGTTGGGTGCACAGGAGGTTGTATGACGGTATTTTTACTGCTGTACCTATGCTCTGACGCCTCCCGCACTGACTGCCAGGTGATACCCGTCGAACACTGGGTACACGCTGACGCTTACAAACAATGCCTCGCTGCAGCGAAAAAGCTGACAGTAGATCTCACGGCCAAGAATCGAAAGAGCAATTACTTTGTCTGCGAAACTCAAGTCAGTCCGTGACCATCAATGGAAACACCTGTTAGCGCTCTTGCATCAGGAAAAAGTCGCCAAGCCGTCTCGTCGAATACACCCCATGCCCAGCAACGCCGCTTCGACAGCCTCATCCAACGGCGTATGCGGTTCGCCCCCCAGCACCTCGATCAATCGCGCATTGTCCATCTGCACTGGCGTGCGCCACAAATAACGCATTTCCAGCATTTCACGGAAGGTCACAACAAAAGGCGAAGCCAGTATCAGCAACCACCACGGGAACGCTGTCACACGCGGCTCCATGCCCGTGTGCCGATAAACAACACGCTGGATAGCACGGCTCATTCGGGTACCGTCGGTATCCAGATGACCAGCCATATGAAAGCTTTCGAAGGCTTGGAGTGCGGTGCGGCGCTCCAGCAACTCGACCATGGTCCGCGCAACGTCAGGCAGATAGGCCCACTGGTGAGCAACGCCTTGCTCACCAGGATAACTCACTGCTTTGACGGGTCTCCCCGGCTTGATCAAGCCGAGGGAAAACCAATTGCTACCGGCTCGCGGCCCGAAAAAATCTCCGGCGCGAACGATCAACGCACGAGCACCATTGTCAGCAGCCTTGCGCAAGCGCTGCTCCATCTCCACCCGAATAGCGCCTTTTCGGGTAAGCGGCTGCTGCGGTGAGCTTTCATGCAATACCGGAAAAACATCAGGGCCAAAGTTATAAACCGTGCCGGGCAGCACGATGGTTGCACCCTCGAGCACGGCCGCAGCGATTGTGTTGTCGAGCATCGGCAACACCAGCTCCGGCCATCGACGATAGCCCGGCGGATTGACCGCATGCACAATCACCGAGCAGCCTTTCGCGGCCTCGATAACCTCCTGCCGATTCAGCGCATCACCGCGTAACCACGTGATGTCCGCTTGTTGATCGACAGCCTTTTCGAGATGACGCGTTAGCGCGCACACCTCCCAACCGGCGTCTTTCAATTGACGCGCCACCTCCCCGCCAATCCCGCCTGTCGCTCCCAGTACCAGCACTTTATTGCTGCTCATGCCCGACACCTCAAGGTTATAGAGGGCTTGATCCTGAGCGAATGGATGCTATAGATAAATTGCAGAAGATCAGCGTGATGCTATACATTTATGCATGGCATCGAATATTAGTTGGGAGCTCTATCGATCCTTCCTGGGTGTACTCAATGAAGGATCGCTGTCGGGCGCGGCGCGCTTGCTCGGCATCACACAGCCAACGGTCGGCCGGCACATCGCCGCGCTCGAAAAGGCGCTGGGTGTTGTTTTGTTTACGCGATCACAAACAGGGCTGATACCCACCGAAGTGGCACTGACCCTGCGCGCCCACGCACAAACCATGGAAATTACAGCGGCCTCGATTGAGCGAGCCGCCTCAAGTCAGGGCGCGGCTGTACACGGGATTGTCCGTATTTCAGCCAGCGACGTGATTGGCGTCGAGGTGTTGCCGCCGATCATCACCCGGCTTCGCCAACAGCACCCGGCGTTGAAAGTAGAACTCGTACTGACTAACCGCGTGGTGGATCTCTTGCAGCTCGAAGCCGACATCGCCGTGCGCATGTTACGCCCCCGCCAAGAGCAGCTCGTGGCACGTCGGATCGGTCGAATCGAACTCGGGCTGCATGCGCGCGCCGAGTACTTGAGCCAACATGGCATGCCGCGCGACCTCAACGAACTGGCCGGCCATTCGATCATCGGCTACGACCAGCCGAACGCCTTTATCCGCAGTATCAGCAAGTCCATCAAAGGCATTGACCGCCAGCTCTTCTCACTGAGCAGCGACAGCGATCTGGCGCAGTTAGCATTGATACGCGCGGGGGCCGGCATCGGCTTCTGCCAGGTTCCGCTGGCCAAGCGTGATGCAGCATTGCAACGCGTGCTGCCGACGTCGTTTTCGCTGGGACTGGAAACCTGGGTCACCATGCACGAGGACTTGCGCAATAGCCCGCGATGCCGTGCGACCTTCGACGCGTTGGTTGAAGGGTTGCAGCAGTATGCAAGTCGCAATGGCCATGATGATTGAGATAGCGCCTTTGGCATTCACTCCAGTTACAATTTGACACTTATTCACTCCCCAAAGACCAAAGTCATGACTGAAGACTTCGAAGTCCCTAGTCCGCACGAAAAGCATCTGGAACACGCTACCGAACACGCCCAAGCCCGCGGGGACAGTTTCGCCAGCAAGATAGCGGTGATGACGGCGATCATGGCAACCATCGGTGCCATGCTCAGCTATCAGGCGGGTTCTACGGAAAGCGAAGCGGCCATGGACAAGAACAACGCCGCCATCAAGAAAACCGAAGCCTCCAACGAGTGGAATTACTACCAGGCGAAATCCAGCCGACAAAACCTCTCTGAACTGGCGATTCACATCCCCGGCCTTGATGCCGCGCACTACACCGCCGAAGCGCAACGCTACAAAACCGAAAAAGAAGAAGTGCGCAAGAAAGCGGAAGCCCTCGAAGCAGAAGCTCGCGAGTGGGATGAAAAATCAGAATTGGTATTACACCAGCATCACCGCTGGGCACAGGCAATGACGGCGATTCAGATAGCCATTTCGCTGGCAGCGATTACCTTGTTGACGCGCAAGGAATGGCTGAAAAGGGTCGCGTACAGTGCAGCAGGCATTAGCGTCGTGCTGGGGTCGCTGGCGTGGTTGCATCTATAGGTTTTTTGAGGGGGGCGACCTCAGTTCCCCCGCTGCCACCCCGACTTTTGAGCGCCTATCGTACGATTTCGTGGGAAACAGGCGCCCAGGATCGGGATTACGGACTCCTTGTCGCTGCATAAGACTTATGAGCTACAAACAGTCGTGCACCGACTTCATCAGAGCGCGGGATTTGGCCCACGGCGGACCTTGATACAGCGAAATGCGACTCCCATTCTTGTACTTCACGATATCCAGCGTCTCATCGGCCGTCACAACGCTTGGCGCAGTAATCCTGTAGCCGTTTGAAATCGTAGTCTGGGTGGTTTTAGGGATCTCGCGCTGCCAGGCCGGCAGAACGCACTGGGCGTAGTCCTTGGGAACCTTGGCAGTGATCTCGCTGACATTCGGTTCACCCGGCACCAAAGAGGCCGGTAAAGAGCACCCCGCCAACGCTGCAACAGCAAGCGCACCTATCAAAACTCGCATAATTATTCTCTGCAATAAAATGTGGCAAATGTAACGCGAGGCCGGGTAGACATCCAGCGTAATTAAGGGAACGCACTGTTGCATCATTGAGAACAAACCTATCGAAAAGGAACGCTTTCGCGCGTTTCTGAAAGTCGCTCTGCTTCTTGTCGCAAACCCCGCCACGCGTGGACTTTCTGTTATCTGCCCTTCCCTCGCACGCCAATATCTCAGCCTTGAGGATATTTGGCGTGCACCGCCGAACTCGACTTTACTTTTATTGATGCACCCAAGAGTTTCTTCACGACACTCACATTCGGGAGCCCAGTCATGAACACCCCTCTATTCGCACTGGTCGTCGTGCTGTCCGCGGTGGCTGGATGCAGCTCCGAGACATCGGCCTATCGAGAGCAACCGCTGGTCGCAAAGGTAGAAATGGGCATGAGCAAGGATCAAGTCCAGCAAATCGGCGGAAAGCCTTTATCAATCAGTGATCGCACCGTCGAGCCCGGCACCTGTTTTGACTACATGCTCACGCAAGCCGGCCAAAAGCACACGTTCAATGTCAGTTTTGATGGTCGAGGCAAAGTCGACCACAAGAGCTTTATGACGTGTGCGGAATGGAGTCGTATGCAGCAAAAGGCCAGAGAGCCATCTGGAAGTACGGGCGGCGGGATGGGCGGTGGCGGTTATTAGCCTATGACAGCCCTTCCCCTCACGGACTTCTATCTCCCTCTCCGACATCAGTTCAACAGTATTTCGTCGCAGAGTCGTTGACGCGCCCCTTTTTGGGGCGTGGAATATTCTGGATCTATTGATGTTTGGTGGCGAACCGGGTTGCGATGCCGGGCATCAAATGGGCCGCCGCAGCGGTCATCACAAAACATTAATAGCCCCTGATACAACAGATGTCGGGAGGATTTCCACATGGCTAAAATAAAAGTTCTAGCTGGTGATTTTCTTCATGGAGTGGGGGCGTACGACTCCGGTGTTGTCAGTATCGAGACTGCGCTCTATCCGTGGCCAGGTATCAGTGTCCCGGTTACCGATATCAAACACATTAACGTCGTAAACCAAACTCCGATCGCACTGACACAAGGCTGTGCCGGAATGGGCTTGGCCGCTGCGATGGCTATAGCCCCCACATGGCATGGCCCGGGCTGATGCAGACGTGACGTTCTGGATTGAGCTCAGGGATGGCAGGAAAATGCTCTGCCTGACAGATATCGACACCTATCGACATCTGGAAGCGGGATGCTCGCGGCCCACCTTGGGACTCGACCAAGAGGAGAGGTGACAATGGCCGACGGCAGCCTGATCATCAAAGGCGAAAAGAGCGGTGACAGCCTGCCCCCTTGCCGGGAAACCGGCAAGGGGCTTTAAGAGAAGCTTGATCAACACCGCAGTGACCGCAGCCACTGTGCCGATCAGGCCAGTCGCAACGACAACCGGATACCAAAAAGTTTCACGGGTCATCTTGCCGGCCGCGCTTTGATTCATTTTCTACCCCATCAGTTAAGCCGTATCGCCCCCCGTAGCAGCTGGCGAAGTCTGCTGCTACGGGTCATGCATCGTGCCCTGAATCTCTTGACTGACCGACATTAGCCAATGGGCTGCTTTTGCCGGCCTTAACGGCATTCATGATTGTTCCACCTCGGTTAATAACGAGCTCGTTTTGATCATAGAAGAAGGTGAGGATTTATTTAACGGTGCTATCCAAACGCACCTGCCCTGCGCGCCTTGTGCCACGCCAACCCCACCTGCTTCGGGATCAGCGTGGCATTTTTCCATACACGGAGCGAGTCAGGCTATCGATTGAAGCGCTCGACCAGTGAGTACTGAGTGGCCGCCGTTCGGTAGGTGCCAGATAGTCCCTCAGCAAATCCAGGTTCGGATCAATGGGTGTATCGACGTACTCCAGGGTTTGCCCATGACACTCAAGCACGCCAAGAGCGGAGCAAAGATCATGAATCTCAAGGTTGTCAGTCATACCCGCCCCTCGTTCAGGAACCAACTGAGGGAGCCGGGACAGCAATCTGAGGCAACTGGCGGCCACCGACGGGGACAGGGATATGCAGCCACCATCGCCCCCCCCCGAAACAAATGGCGAACAGCGCCAGCGTGATGAATGTATCGGCGCCGAGCCACAGGAGATTGAGCAGCACCAGCGCGAAGGTCAAAACGATCAGCAGGCGACGAGCCCCCATCCGGTCACCGATGCTGCCCAGGAACAACCGGCCGGCTACGTTGCCGACGCCGATAAGCCCGATCAACAAATTGGCCTGTTCCCGACACCGGTTCCCGCCAGCGCAATGCCCGAAAAGCCTTGCTGCGATTCTTGACGAACCAGCGCTGGACCGCTGTCACCGTCGGCACATACACCAGACCGACCCCCAACCCGATCAGGGAGCAGAAGCACACCAGGAACAACTGCAACGAACCGGAAGCAAGGCTGCTGAGGAAAAAACCCAGCGCCAGCAAGATGATGCCAACGCAGACCACAACCCGGGTCGAGATGCGATCCGCCAGAGAACCGGAGAAAACCCCGACCGCGTAATATATAAAAGCAGTCAGCGAAAACACCGACGCCACGGAAAAACGCCCCACATCGAAGTTGGACTGGATGTGCGAAAAAAACGCCCCGAAGGAATAGGCGCCACCAAAGATAAGTGCCAGCAGCAGATGCGCCGCGAACACCACGTACCATCCTGGAAATATTTTGGTTTTCATAGCAGTTTGCTCTCGGATCTTGCTTGCGGTTGAACCACGAAAGTGACTATTGCCGCCCTTGGAAATGAGTCGCGAGAAGCGACCCGCCGGTGCTGATCAGATCATCAACCATGATCACTCGGTCACCGGGCTCGACGCCGTTCAAGTACAACTCACCAGAAATGTACTCACAGTCGAAGCCGACCTTGACCTGCCCTTCGAGCCCCGACGGATACCAACGCGCGATGCCGAATGGCAGGCCGCTGAGCAAGGAAACTGCAGCAAGCAGGACACCTGCCCTTATCTTCCTCTCCCACCCGTTGCGCCGCCACGTGCAACAACCGCGCGGGTGTCGCGGGCATTTAAAAGCAAGCCTTTGGCAGTGAACGAAGGGGCGGACTGCGCGTAAAGCCACGCACCGGGGTCAGGGTAGTCCAATCCCTAGGGGACTGGTTTCCAGTGGACGCAAAAAAGCCCACCGGTGTGGGCTTTTTGTGGGCAGGCATTTAACGAAAACGCCGTATTGCGCAGTCAGCTACGGACTTCCCTCTGAAATCCCCCCGAACCCTGCTCAGCGGCTGGCTTCCGCGGTAGATTGGAATTACCCAGCACGTAGACCACCCGCGACCCGCCCTGCGGATCGCTGACTCCGGTCACCGCCAACAGCCTCCAACAATCTTCCTGCAAAAGCTCGTTGGCCTGGTCGACGCCATACACTTCCCTTACTTGAGTCGCTTCATGTAACTGCATGCGACTTTCCTTCTGCGTGCGCCAGAGTGGCCCCCTCAGCCTAGTCCACCCGCCAGCGGGCGGGGGCTCCTTTCTAGGCGAGAAAACCACCCATCTGTCCCAGATCTGTCCCATATCGCCTTTTTTCAGACGCCAGAAACCACAAACCCCCGACTTTCTCTAGGAAAATCAGGGGTTTGTGTTTACTTAATGTGGCGGTGAAGGAGAGATTCGAACTCTCGATACAATTTCTTGTATACACACTTTCCAGGCGTGCTCCTTAAGCCACTCGGACACTTCACCGTATCTCTTCAAACATGTTCTGTCTGTCGAGGCGCGCTAATGTAGTCGAAAGCTTTTCCGATGGCAAATATTTTTTTCAGAATTTTCATGCGGTTAAGCGATTTATGCCGTCGGGCGGGTCTGGAGGCAGGGCAAACCTGCCAATCTTCGGCCGGGTGAATGCTTCTATATAGAGGGCAATGCGCGGTACGTAGGGCCGGCTACGCTGGGCGGGCGCGGATTGGCTGACTGGCTGGTCAGTCATGGCGCTTTACCTGGCCTACGACGGTGGGTAACGTCTGCCCCACTTCAATACAAGGAATAGCGTCATGAGTGAGTTGATTTCCTACCACCTCGAAGACGGTATCGCGACCCTGACCTTGAGCAATGGCAAGGTCAATGCCATCTCGCCGGACGTGATTGCTGCGTTTAATGCTGCGCTGGATCAGGCGGTGACGGATCGTGCGGTGGTGATCATCACCGGTCAGCCAGGCATTCTGTCGGGCGGTTATGACTTGAAGGTGATGACGGCCGGCCCTAAAGAAGCCGTGAGCCTGGTGACCGCCGGTTCGACCCTCGCCCGTCGTCTGTTGTCGCACCCTTTCCCGGTAATCGTCGCGTGCCCTGGGCATGCGGTGGCCAAGGGCGCGTTCATTCTGTTGTCGACTGATTACCGGATTGGTGTCGACGGGCCGTTCAGCATTGGCCTGAACGAAGTACAGATCGGCATGACCATGCACCACGCCGGCATCGAGCTGGCCCGTGATCGTCTGCGCAAGTCGGCGTTCCACCGTTCGGTAATCAACGCTGAGATGTTCGATCCGCAGGGTGCTGTGGATGCTGGCTTCCTCGACAAGGTCGTTTCTGCCGAAGAACTGCAAGGTGCAGCCCTGGCCATGGCGCGTCAGTTGAAGAAGATCAACATGACCGCGCACAAGAACACCAAGCTCAAAGTACGCAAGGCCCTGCTGGAGACGTTGGACAACGCGATCATTCTTGATCAGGAACACTTGGTTTAATCCCGAAAGCGCACCTACGAAAAGCCCGACCGCCGAGTCGGGCTTTTTCGTGCCTCATCTGTTTACAGTCCTTCAGCCGCTCTACTCCGCATCTGACGCTATCAGTCTGAAACATACGCTTAAACATCGCCTATCTCCTACCTCTATAGCAGCAATTGCCGAATACAGTGCACATCCGTACACTGCGCCACCTTTTGTCCCGGTGGGCCTGTAGATGCTGTATCTGTTTCGCATGTTATTGATGGCCCTGCATTTTGCTGTCGCGGGTGTGCTCGGTGTAGTGCTTGGCCTGTGTCGACCGTTCAATCCGGATAACAGCCGTTTGTGCGCACGTCTTTATGCCTGGCCGGCGATGTGCATTTTGCGTTTGCGAGTGAAGACCGACGTCGATGGGCTGACGAACAAGACGCAAAGCTGCGTGGTGATCGCGAACCATCAGTCCAACTACGATCTGTTTGTGCTGGGCAACGTGGTGCCGCACCGCACCGTGTGCATCGGCAAGAAAAGCCTGAAGTGGGTGCCGTTGTTCGGGCAGTTGTTCTGGTTGGCCGGTAATGTGCTGATCGACCGCGGCAATGCGCACAAGGCTCGGCAGTCGATGCTCACCACCACCAACACTTTGCAACACAAGGACACCTCGATCTGGGTGTTCCCGGAGGGCACGCGCAACCTGGGTGAAGAGTTGCTGCCATTCAAGAAAGGCGCGTTCCAGATGGCGATCGCCGCCGGGGTGCCAATCGTGCCGGTGTGCGTCAGCAGCTACATCAACCATATGCGCCTGAACCGCTGGCGCAGTGGCAAGATCCTGATCCGTTCGCTGCCGGCGATTCCTACCGCCGGCCTGAGCCTGGACGACATGCCGATGCTGATCGCCCAGTGCCGCGAACAGATGCGCGAGTGCATCGAATCGATGGATCGACAGCTGCAAGCTGCCTGAATGAAGCCCGCCTCGTGCGGGCTTCTTTTTGCTGGCGAACTTCACTGATTTTGCTGACTCTCAAGCTTAAGAGCAGGATAAGCTGGACACTGCCTGTCATTACCATTTGCCAAGAAGAAGTGAATAAGAATTATGGGTAGAGTCGTTGCGGCTGCGGTCTACAGTGCCGGTAAGAGAGTCACCGATATCACCCTTGACGAGGGTGCCGCCTGGGCTGCAAAACCGGGCCACTTTGTATGGATCGGCCTAGAAGAGCCGAACGCCCAGGAGCTGGCCAACCTGCAACGTCAGTTCGGCCTGCACGAACTGGCGATTGAAGACGCCCTGGATAAACACAGCCGACCGAAGCTCGAAACCTTTGGCGACGCGCTGTTTATCGTCACGTACTCGCCGGTGCGCCATGAGGGCAAACTGGAGTTCATCGAAACCCACATCTTTGCCGGCAAGGGCTACATCATCACCTGCCGCAACGGTCACTCGGCGTCCTACGCGCATGTGCGCCAACGCTGTGAGGCGCGTCCGCTGTTGCTTGAGCACGGCGAAGATTTCGTGCTCTACGCCCTGCTCGATTTCGTCATCGCAAACTATCAGCCAGTGGGCGAGGCGATCCATAGCGAGATCGATGAGCTGGAGCGCAACGTGTTGTGCAGCACGCTCAACGAAAAGGACATTCAAAACCTTCATGGTTTGCGACGCGACGTGTTGCGCCTGCGCCGTTATGCGGCGCCGATGGTGGAGATCAGCGAAGAGCTGCAGAAGCTGAGCTTCCCGTTCATCGACAAGAACATGCGCCCGTACTTTCGTGATGTGCAGATCCATGTCACGCGACAGATGGAGGACCTGACGACGTTACGCGACATTGCCAGCCAGACCATCGAGATCGGTGTGTTGCTGGAAGCGGCCCGACAAAGCGTGGTGCAGCGCAAGTTTGCAGCCTGGGCGGCCATTCTGGCGTTCCCGACGGCGGTGGCCGGGATCTACGGGATGAACTTTCAGAACATGCCGGAACTGAGCTGGCACTACGGCTATTTTTCAGTGCTGGGGTTTATTACCGTGGGATGTTTCGGGTTGTGGGCGAGCTTCAAGCGGTCGGGCTGGCTGTGACAGGGTGACGCGGAGCGTCACGGGATGCATTCCCACGCAGACGCCTCGACGTGGGAACGATCCTCAACACGTTATACGGATTTGGTCTCGGGTTTGTGGGCCACAAACCGCATCATCCACTCGGCAACGGTGGTGCCGTGGTGCTCTTGCGCCAGGCTTTCCATGCCTTTCTTATAGACCTGTTCGCCCAAGTGCTGCTGGCGGATTTCCAGCAACGCCCGCGAGTAATCGTGAATGAACTCCGGGTGGCCCTGGAAGCACAGCACCTGGTCGTTGATGTGATACGCGGCATACGGGCAAAAGTCGCTGGAAGCGATCACCGTAGCGTTTTCCGGTAGCGCGGTGACCTGATCCTGGTGGCTGATCAGCAGTGTCAGCTCTTCCCTCACCGGGCTCATCCACGGCGCTTTGGCGGCAAGTTTGTACTTGTGGGTGCCGACACCCCAGCCTTGGGTCGCGCGCTCGCTTTTACCACCCAACAGCAGCGCCAGCAATTGATGGCCAAAGCACACGCCCAGCAGCTTGTCGCCGCGCTCATAGCGCGACAACAGGTAAGTCTTGAGGGTTTGAATCCACGGGTCGGTGCCGAACGAATCGGCCTTGCTGCCGGTCACCAGATAGGCATCGAAACTCAGCTCATCACTTGGGTATTCGCCCTGCATGACGTTGTAGACAGTGAATTCGGCAGCGATGGGTTGCTGCGAAAACAAACGCTGGAACATCTGCCCGTACCCCTGATACTGATCGACCAGCTCGGGACGCAGGATGTCGGTTTCCAGAATGCAGATGCGTAACGACATAAAAAATACCTGACACGATAGAGGCGATAGTGCACACCCAGAGCCTGCCTTGAAACGCGGGGTCAAGGCAAGCCCGGTACGCGCCGCCAATCCGTCAGAGCGACTCCCTCAGAACAACGCGCCCTTCGCGGCTTTTTCCAGCAACAACGCCGGCGGTGTGAAGCGCTCGCCGTACTGTTCGGCCAGGTATTGGGCTCGGGCGACAAAATCCTTCACACCGTATTGGTTGATGAACTGCAACGCCCCGCCCGTCCAGGCGGCGAAACCAATGCCGAAGATCGAACCGATGTTGGCATCGGCCGTCGACAGCAGCACGCCCTCCTCCACGCAACGCACGGTTTCGATGGCCTGCACAAACAGCAGGCGATCGCGCACGTCCTGTGGCGATATCTGCCCGTCAGTTTTCTCGAAACGCGTTTTCAGCTCTGGCCACAATTGTTTCTGCCCACCGGCCGGGTATTCGTAGAAACCACCCCCCGCGGCCTTGCCAGGACGCTGGTATTCGTTGAGCAGCAGATCGATCACCGCAAACGCCGGGTGCGCGGGCAGCGGTTTGCCTTCGGCTTGCAGGTCCTTGGCGGTTTGCTGACGGATATGGCTCATCAGGCTCAGGGAAACTTCGTCGGAGATCGCCAGCGGACCAATCGGCATTCCGGCCTTGCGCGCCTCGGTTTCGATCATCGGTGCCGAGATGCCTTCGCCGAGCATGGCGATACCTTCATTGGTAAAAGTGCCGAAGACTCGCGAGGTGAAGAAGCCACGGCTGTCGTTGACCACAATCGGGGTTTTCTTGATTTGCAGGACGAAATCGAAACCACGGGCCAGGGTTTCATCGCTGGTATTGACGCCTTTGATAATTTCCACCAGCGGCATTTTGTCGACCGGGCTGAAGAAGTGCAGGCCGATGAATTTCGACTGATCCGGCACGGCCGTCGCCAGACCGCTGATTGGCAAGGTCGAGGTGTTGGATGCAATGACCGCGTCTGCACCGACGATTTTTTGTGCGGCGGACGAGACCCTGGCTTTTAGCTCGCGGTCTTCGAACACCGCTTCGATGATCAGGTCACAACCCGCTAGATCGGCGTCCTGCTCGCTGGTTTTGATCCGCGCCAGCGTGGCGTCACGCTGCTCTGCACTTAGCTGACCACGGGCGACTTTCTTGTCCAGCAGTGTTGCCGAATGAGCCTTGCCCTTCTCCGCTGCCGCCAGGTTGACGTCCTTGAGTACTACATCGATACCAGCTACAGCACTGACGTAGGCAATGCCGGCGCCCATCATGCCCGCGCCGAGCACTCCGAGTTTTTTCGTGACGTGCGGCGCAAAACCAGCAGGTCGCGAGCCACCAGCGTTGATCTCGTTGAGCTGGAACCAGAAGGTGCCAATCATGTTCTTCGCCACCTGGCCGGTGGTCAGCTCGGTGAAGTAGCGGGTTTCGATCAACTGCGCGGTGTCGAACTCGACCTGAGCGCCCTCAACCGCAGCGCAGAGGATCTTCTCCGGAGCCGGCAGGCAACCCTGGGTTTTGCTGCGCAAAATCGACGGCGCGATGGCCAGCATTTGCGCGACTTTCGGGTTAGACGGTGTGCCGCCGGGAATCTGGTAACCGCTCACGTCCCAAGGCTGTTTGACCGTCGGGTTGGCAATAATCCAGGCTCGCGCCTTGGCCAGCAGTTCATCACGATCCGCCGCCAGCTCATCGACCAAGCCGGCTTGCAGCGCTTGTTGCGGCCGGATTTTCTTGCCTTCGAGCAGATACGGCAGCGCCTTTTCCAGCCCCAGCATACGCACCATGCGCACCACACCGCCGCCACCCGGCAACAGCCCCAGCGTGACTTCCGGCAAACCGATCTGCACCGATGAATTGTCCAGTACAACGCGGTGATGGCAGGCCAGACAGATTTCCCAACCGCCACCGAGCGCTGCGCCATTGATCGCGGCGACTACCGGCTTGCCGAGCGTTTCCAGTGTCCGAAGCTGGCCCTTGAGTGTCAGCACCATGTCGTAGAAGGCTTTGGCTTGAGGCTTGCCGACCTTGATCAACTCATTGAGATCGCCGCCGGCAAAGAAGGTTTTTTTCGCGGAGGTGATGATCACTCCGGCAATCGAATCCTTGTCGGCCACCAGACGCGCAACGCAATCAGCCATGGCCTCGCGGTACACCGCGTTCATGGTGTTGGCGCTCTGCCCCGGCATGTCGATGGTCAGGACGACAATCTGGTCCTGAGCTTTTTCGTAACGAATGGCATCGGTCATGGCAATTTTCCTTGAAGTCGGGGGGCCCAGAGGCGTTCGATGATGGTGGCAATGCCCATGCCGCCGCCGACACAAAGGGTCGCCAGGCCGTAGCGCAACTGCCGCACTTCCAGTTCATCGAGCAAGGTGCCGAGAATCGCGCAACCGGTGGCGCCCAACGGGTGGCCCATGGCGATGGAGCCACCGTTGACGTTGACCTTGGCCGGATCGATGGCCATGTCCTTGATGAACTTGAGCACCACCGAGGCAAACGCTTCGTTGACTTCGAACAGATCGATGTCTTCGACCCGCAGCCCGGCCCTGGCCAAGGCCTTGCGAGTGGCCGGCGCCGGGCCGGTGAGCATGATGGTCGGATCGGCGCTGGTGACCGCCGTGGCGACGATCCGTGCCCGCGGCTGCAAGCCCAACGCCCGACCTTTCGCTTCGGAGCCGATCAACATCAGCGCCGCACCGTCGACGATCCCCGAGCTATTGCCCGGCGTGTGAACGTGATTGATTCGCTCCACGTGGCTGTAGACCCGCAACGCGGTAGCGTCGAAGCCCATTTGCCCGGTCATCTCGAAGCTCGGCTTGAGCTTGCCCAAACCTTCCAGCGTCGACTCGGCGCGAATGAACTCATCATGATCCAGCAGGACGATGCCGTTCTGATCCTGCACCGGCACCAGAGACTTCTTGAACGAGCCGTCCGCCCGTGCCCGCGCGGCCTTCTGCTGAGAGCGCAGCGCGTACGTATCAACGTCTTGACGGCTGAAGCCCTCGATCGTGGCGATCAGGTCGGCGCCCACGCCTTGCGGGGTGAAATGGCTGTGCAGGTTGGTCTGCGGATCCAGCGCCCAGGCGCCACCATCGCTGCCCATCGGCACCCGCGACATGGACTCGACGCCACCGACCACCACCAGGTCCTCAAAGCCGGAACGTACTTTCATCGCCCCAAGATTCACCGCTTCAAGCCCGGATGCGCAAAAGCGATTGATTTGCACACCTGCGACGCTAACGTCCCAGTCGGCCACCAGCGCTGCGGTTTTGGCAATATCGGCGCCCTGATCGGCTATCGGCGTGACACAGCCGATCACCATGTCATCGACCTCGCGGGTGTCGAGTTGCGTCCGCTGTTGCAGAGCACCGAGCAAGCCCGCCAGCAGGTTCACCGGTTTGACGCTGTGCAAGGCGCCATCAGCCTTGCCACGGCCACGGGGCGTGCGTAACGCATCGAAAATCAAAGCTTGGGTCATGACGTCCTCGTACCGCTGGGCAGGTGAATCGTTGGCGAGTTCTCACCTTAGGCTCAGCAGCGGCGGATTCAATGACCGAAGCGCTCAACGGCCTTGACGGTCACGCTCAGACGAACGGTAGTGAGCTATCGGATTAACCGATTCAGGTCACCGAACTGTCTAGCAAAAGGCCGGCAAAGCAGCTGGCAGTATGCCTCATGCCTTTTTGGAAGCAGTTTGCTCTTATTTCATACGAAATGGATCTAAAGCACAGCCTGCGGGGCCCCTAAGGTAAACCGTACGAGGTTGTCGTCGGGTTTTGCCGAGGCGCCCGTGAGAAAAGCACTACAGCGCTTTGCCGTCATGGAGAAATGCAGGCAAGCATTCGACGCTCAGGAAATAACAAAAAAAGGCAAACAGCCATGTTCAAACATTCGAAAGTGCGTCAAGCCGGGCTCATTTTATTCGCCACTACGCTGTTACTGATTTTGCCGAACCTAACCAAAGTGATCGGATAATCAAGCGTGGTTGTTGACGACGCCTCACTAAAAAACTGACTCGCTCGCTATCCGGGTCGGCGTGCGTGTGCCAACCTTTACGGCATACCTTCGACAGGATGGCGATCACTTGAAAGCTCTACTTTTGCTTGGGGCCTTGCTGCTCAGCACGCCCTCGTATGCCGCACAGCTGGTGCTCGACCTGGGCACCGGCAGCCGAACCTGGAAAACCGAGGAGCTGCTCAAGCATCCTCAGGTTCAGACGATTCAGATCACCGACGATGTTTCCTACAAAAGGAACATGAGTTATCGCGCGGTGCCGCTGGCGGCGTTGTTGACCGGCATCAAGGCTGACGACCACTTGCAAGCAGTGGCTCTGGACGGTTTCGCTGCCGAACTGGCTGCTGCGCCGTTGCTCAACACGGTAGGTGCGCAGGCGTGGCTGGCCATTGAAGACCCGGCCAACCCTTGGCCAGCGCTGGCGGAAGGCAAACCCGGCGCCGGACCGTTTTATCTGGTGTGGACCAACCCTCAGGCCGGCCATATCAGCCCTGAGCAATGGCCATTCCAGGTAGCCAGTATCAAACGCCTGGCGGCGGTCGGCGTGCGCTTCCCTGCCCTGCTTCCAGACCCGGCGCTCGCCGCCAATGACCCGGTGAATCTGGGCTATGCGTTGTTCCAGAAAAACTGCCTGGCGTGCCACCGTCTGAACGGTGCGGGCGATGCGCAGTTTGGTCCGGACCTGAACATCCCCTTCAGCCCTACCGAGTACTTTGGCGCTGAATTCCTCAAGCGCTATATCCGCGACCCGCAAAGCTTGCGCCAATGGCCACAGGCAAAAATGCCGGGGTTCTCGACACAAGTATTGTCGGATGAGGAGCTGACGTTGCTGGTGGGATATTTGAAGCATATGGCGGGGCGTAAGCAGCAGCCCTGATAGCTTCGATCGTTCCCACGTCGAGGCGTCGAACCGTCTGCGTGGTAACGCCGCCACGGACGCTCCGCGTTCGGCTCTGGATGTGACGCAGAGCGTCACGGGATGCATTCCCACGCGGAGCGTGGGAACGATCAACGTCTGCCACTTACTGCTGCTGAGCGGCGATCACCGGGGTTGGCGCGACGAACACCTTGGCGTGCATCTGGTCCCCGCCACCGCCACGACGCATGCCACGTACCGGGCAGGCATCGAGATAGTCGAGGCCCACCGCCAGCTTCAGATGACGCTCGGGTCTGGCCAGTTCATTGGTGACATCGAAGCTGTACCACGCGTCGTCAAGCCAGGCTTCAGCCCAGGCGTGACTGGCCAGGTGCTCGCTGTTTTCGCTGTACAGATAACCCGACACATACCGCGCCGGAATCCCCAGGCTACGCGTGCAAGCGAGAAACGCGTGGGCGTGATCCTGGCAGACCCCGGCGCGCCCGGCGAATGCTTGAGCGGCGCTGGTGTCGACTTCGGTGGAGCCCGGCGTGTAGGTCATGTGCTGGTTGAGACCATGCATCAGGTCGATCAACGCTGTGCGATCACGGCGTTGGCGACATTGCTTCTCGGCGAATGCGCGTAACGCTTCATCCGCCTCGGTCAGGCGAGTGAAACGCAAGAACGGCAGCGCCGACTGGCTCTCATGCTCGGCCTCACGCAACTCATCGATGTCCACCTGCCCCCTCGCGCCGATGATGATCGCCGCATGGGGCTCGTCCATCGTCAGCACATGCAGGATGTTGCCAAACGGATCGAGTTGCGCGCGCACTGGCCGTGGCAGGTCGAGCTGCCAGCTCAGTACGTGCTGACGCTCGCTGTCGTGAGGCGTCAGTCGCAAATACTGGATGCTTGCCCGCACCTGATCTTCGTAGTGATAGGTGGTCTCGTGGCTAATGGAAAGTCTCATGCAGCCTCCAGATAGGAACTGTGTATGGCGTTGCCCAACTGGCGCACCAGCGGGATGAACTCGGTCAGCCAGGCGTGCAGGCCTTCGTCGAGGATTTCGTTGATGCCGGTGTAACGCAACCGTGCGTCCATTTCTGCCGCCAAACGCTGCGCAGGACGGCCGTTGACCCCCGACAGGCTGGCGAGGATCTGGTCGATTTCTTCAGTGCAGGCACGCAGCGAACGCGGTACGTCAGCACGCAGCAGCAACAGCTCGGCGACGTGCCGCGCGCCAGGTGCGTCGCGGTAGATCTCGGTGTACGCCTCGAACGACGACAAGGCCCGCAGCAGTGCACTCCACTGGTAATACGCGTGGGCCGTGCCGTCGCTGACCGCCTCGGCTTGGTCGCCGGCCATTTCGTAGCGGGCATCGAGCAGGCGCAGCGTGTTGTCGGCCCTTTCGATGAAGGTCCCCAGGCGAATGAAGCGGAAGGCATCGTTGCGCATGATGGTGCCGTAGCACGCGCCCCGGAACAGGTGGGAACGTTCTTTGATCCACTCGCAAAAACGGCTCATGCCATAACGACTGAGGCCCTGTTCGGCGATACCGCGAATCTCCAGCCAGGTCGCGTTGATGTTCTCCCACATGTCGGCGGTGATTCGCCCACGCACTGCGTGAGCACTGGCCCGCGCGGCGCCGAGACAACTGTAGATACTGGCCGGGTTCGCCGCATCCAGGGCGAAGAAGTGCAGCAAACGCTCGGCGTGCAATTGACCGTGGCGCTCAAGGTAATCGTCCAGCGTGCCGGTGATCAGCAAGGGCATCGCCAATTCGTGCAGACCATCACCGCGGCCATCCTGTGGCATCAATGACAGCGAATAACTGATATCGAGCATCCGTGCGAGGTTTTCCGCCCGCTCCAGGTAACGCGACATCCAGTACAAATCCGAGGCAGTTCTACTTAACATGGCAGGCTTCCTTCAATCCTCGACCACCCAGGTGTCCTTGGTTCCGCCACCCTGGGACGAGTTGACCACCAGGGATCCTTCGCGCAGGGCTACACGGGTAAGGCCACCGGGGACGACCCGGGTTTCGCGGCCAGACAGAACAAACGGGCGCAAGTCGATGTGCCGCGGGGCAATGCCGTTTTCGACAAACGTCGGACAGGTCGACAGGGACAACGTCGGTTGGGCGATATACGCGTGGGGCTTGGCCTTGATGCGTGCGCGGAACGCTTCGATCTCGGCAGCGGTGGCTGCAGGCCCGACCAGCATTCCGTAACCACCGGAACCCTGGGTTTCCTTGACCACCAACTCAGGCAGGTTCGCCAGCACGTGAGAAAGCTCTGACGGATTGCGACACTGCCAGGTCGGCACGTTCTTCAGGATCGGTTCTTCGTCCAGGTAGAAACGAATCATGTCGGTCACGAATGGATAAACCGACTTGTCGTCCGCGACACCGGTGCCGATGGCATTTGCCAGCACCACATTGCCGGAACGATAAGACGATAGCAGCCCTGGAACGCCGAGCATCGAATCCGGGTTGAACGCCAACGGATCGAGGAACGCATCGTCGAGGCGGCGGTAGATCACGTCGACGGCTTGCGGGCCGTCGGTGGTGCGCATGAACACCTTGTCGTCGCGCACGAACAAGTCCGCACCCTCCACCAGCTCAACACCCATCTCCCGCGCCAGAAACGCGTGCTCGAAAAACGCACTGTTGAAGCGGCCGGGAGTCAGTACCACGACACTCGGATTGTCCAGTGGGCTGGAGCTTTTCAGCGTGTCGAGCAACAGGTTCGGATAATGATCGATGGGCGCGATGCGCTGGGCGGCGAACAACTCGGGGAAGAGCCGCATCATCATCTTGCGGTCTTCAAGCATGTAGCTGACGCCGCTGGGCGTGCGCAAATTGTCTTCGAGCACGTAGTACGTGCCGTCGCCATCGCGCACCAGATCGACGCCAGAGATGTGCGAATAGATATCGCGATGCAGATCCAGCCCTTGCATGGCCAACTGGTATTGCTCGTTGGCCAGCACTTGTTCGGCCGGGATGATGCCGGCCTTGATGATGCGCTGCTCGTGGTACAGGTCGGCGAGGAACATGTTCAATGCCTTGACCCGCTGAATACAGCCGCGCTCGACGATCCGCCATTCGCTGGCGGGGATGCTGCGGGGAATGGTGTCGAAGGGAATCAGGCGCTCTGTCCCCTGCTCATCACCATAGAGCGTGAAGGTTATCCCGGCACGATGAAATAACAGATCGGCCTCGCGTCGCCGTTGTGCCAAAAGCTCGTCAGGCGTTTCAGCTAACCAACGGGCGAACTCCCGATAGTGCGGGCGGACCAGGCCGCCAGCGTCGTACATTTCATCAAAATAGGTGCGGATCATGCCGTACTCCTTGTCACCCGGACACCTGGACTTCGCAAGGCCCGTGCCAGCGGCATAAACGCTTTACTATCAATCGGTTGGATAATCGTCGAAGACACGTCGCACCAATCCTGTGCAGCCAATGCCTCAACCTGTTCGTCCCCCGCTTCATTGCGAAGCAATGCTCATGGTCATTACCGACATAGCCAGAGTTGGTTTCACGGCCTGCGTGCGGTTGCGATCCTTTGACTTCTCAATGTCCGAAAACGAAAACGGCCAACCCTGAGGTCAGCCGTTGCTGAGTGTTGTCGCTGTTCATAGTGTTATGCGAGTAGCCCTCGTACCTCCTGCTTGACGCCCCATCCTTCGATAATCCCACCCAAAGGCTCGACCACCGCCTCAAAGTCCTGTTCGAAGTCGCCGATGCCGCCGTAAGTGGCGTACATCACCTTGCTCAACTCCAGATGCCAGGCACCGTCATCACGCACGCTGACCTGCGCATTCAAGGATTCACCGCGAAAATGCCCTGCCGCCCTGCGTGCCCGCTCCTCATCCGGGAAAATGGCGTAGAACTCGATGGGATGGAACCGTGAAAAATCAAAACCGCCTTCTTTCATGCGGCGCAGCACACTGCTGCTGATGTCTTCTTGATAGGCTGTGCTCATGAAACGTCCTCCTCAAACTGATGGATAGACTTTCCGTACTCCCTGCGCCCGCAACCGAATGGTGTGGGCGATACGGCAATCAGATTGCCGCCGGGAAACAAGCATGTAGCTGACAAGACCAGACCTTAGCGATCCATTCGCTGATCTCGATTGCAGAGTAGCCCCAAGTCCGAGCTGCTGCCAAGGCCTGTTTGCGAGTCGCATCAAGTGGTTATGCAATTGGAGTGATACTGAGAATTTCAATGCTGTTCTGATCTTTCAGGCTTTTGACCGTCGGGTCATCCGTTCGCCCCTCCAGATCATTGAGATCGAGCTCGGCCGGAACAGGGAGGAATTTTGAGCGAATCAATTGCGCGGCCCGCTCCATCGTGGGTTTTTGTTCGCAATCGAATTGCTCCACGGTCTGCACACCGTGATCATCAACGAAGGTGACTTCCCACTTTTGCATCGGTGCCTCCTTGGTAAAACCCACAGATGGGCTTACAACATCTCGACCCCGAACGCCGGATAATCGTTCCCCCTGAATCCATTGGTTCGACATGAAAAAGGCCGCCGGTTGGCAGCCTCTTTGCAAAGAGCACGGAATTACTTCTCGGCGCGCTCTTTCAGGGCTTTCAAGGTATTGAAGGGTGCGTCAACAACAAACTTGTTGGCCAACCACGACGGCACGCTACCACCTGGTTCGGTGTGAACCTGATAGGTCACTTCGACCTGGTCCGCGCCTTTTGGAACAAGTTTCCAGAAACCCTGGACCTGGGTGACACGAACAAAGCCTTTTTCTTCAGGAAGGTAGGTCGGTACGCCTTCAAGCTTACGTGTCAGGCTGCCATCGGCGCCTTCGACAGTAGTCACGTGCAATACCGAGTCACGCGCAGTCACCGGCCATGGGGTGCTGAACTGAGTGTAGGTCCAGCTTTGATCGCCTTCGTGCTTGAGCAACTTCTGCACCTTGCACTCATGAATCCAGGCACACGCGCCGGGCACATCTTCCTGAAGCGCGCGCAGCTTGGCCACGGTGGTCTTCATCACGGTCACACCGCGGTAGGCCTTGTACTGAGACCCGGCGACTTCACTCAGGGAAACCTTGATTCCGTCCTCATCCTTGGCAGTTTTCCAGTCTTCAGCCTGGGCCGTCGTGGCCAGCAGAACGCTCAAACCACACAACACAGCGATACGATGCAGCGAACCCATAGTCTTATTCCTTATTGTTGAAGTTCCGTTCGTTGAACACACTACGCTGCGGTCATCTGCTCCCACCAACCAATCAACTTGATGGCTTCTTCCCGGCTGTCGCCGCACACCTCGACATCCGCCTGAAATGCGCCACATACCGCCGGCCGTTCGGGCTTACCGAAAATACTGCACAGATTATCGACAGACAGTTGCACACAACGTTCTCCCGCCGCCTTGCCGTTTGGCATGCCGGGGATGGGTGTGCTGATGGAAGGGGCAATGCAACAGGCGCCACAGCCTTCACGGCAGTTCATGACGACACGCTCCTGGCGACGGGTAATGTGTTGAATAACGTGGACTAGAGTACCCGCTAAAACAGCCGTTTGAAATTGGCCGGATAGAGGTTTTTCGCTCAAACACGCGTGACTGACCAGTCTCCGACAAAGCGTCAGGTGCGCGGGTCACAGATCAATGCGGGATTTTACTGTTTGAACTGAAACTCCAATGCCGCACCTTCGACTTCCCGGTGCTCTTCTTTGCGCATTTGCAACTGCATTTCGTTGCTGAGCAGGCGACCGTTGAGCTGGAACGGGCTGTCATCCCTGGTTTTTTCACCAAACATGGGCGGCAGTAGCGGAGCATGTTTGACTAGCGGAACAGTGCCAACAGGTTGCAACTGCTTGACCATGTCCGATGGCAGGCTCAAATCCAGCGTGGCCGGTGGCAAGTACGTGGTTCTGACCACTTCGCTCGCGGATTTTGATTTTGAAGCAATCGGTGGGCGTTTTTTCGAAGGCGTCGGCTTCTTCGCCACTTTGGTTTTTTTGACCGGAGCAGGTTTTTTGGCCGGTGCAACGGGCTTCACTTTTGCTTCAGACGTGCTGACGCGCCCCTTATCCAGAGCGGTCGCAGCCATCGCGCTGCCAGGAATGAAAACACTCAAGAGGCACGCCAACATCAAACCAGCAGGGAAAATCGCTTTCATGAACACTACAGCGCTAACGGCAGAGGGCCATATGCTCGCTTGTTGCAAGGTCCCTGACAAGCTCGCATAACAATCCAGCCCCCGGTGTGCGTCAAAAGCCGCTTGCCGTCTCCTGACAAAGCTGAGTGGCCAGCATCCCGAGTGTCATCAGCGCCCGCTCGGCTTCACGATTCCACGGCGTGCCGCAGTTCAAGCGAATGCAGTGATTGAATTGCTCGGTGTTACTGAAAATCAGCCCCGGCGCGATGCTGATGCCCTGCTGCAACGCACGTACATGCAGTTCCTGCGTATTGACCCGCCCCGGCAGGCTGACCCACAGAATGAAGCCGCCTGTGGGCCGGGTTATCTGCGTTCCCTCAGGAAAGTACTGCTGCACGGCCAACTGGAAAGCGCTGAGGTTCTTGCGGTACTCCTGGCGAATGTAGCGCAAATGACGATCATAGCCGCCGTTCTCCAGATAGGCCGCAATCCCCATCTGCGTCACGCTGCACGCCGAATGGGTGCTGAAGGTCTGCAGGCGCTGGATTTCCTGTTGGTATTTGCCGGCAATCATCCAGCCAATGCGCACACCGGGTGACAGGGTCTTGGAGAAACTGGAGCAATAGATGACCCGATCCAGTCGGTCATAGGCTTTCAGCGATTTGGTGCGGCCTTGCTCGAACATCAACTCGCCGTAAATATCGTCTTCGACAATCTGGATATCGAAGTCCGAAGCCAGACGCAGCAGTTGTTTTTGCCGCTCTTCCGGCATGGTGCCGCCCAGCGGGTTGCTCAGGCGCGTGGTCAGCACCAACGCCTTGATCGACCACTGGTTGGCGGCCAGTTGCAAGGCTTCCAGGCTCATGCCCGTCGCCGGGTCACTGGGGATCTCGATGACTTTCAAACCCAACAAATCGGCGAGCTGCAACAAGCCGTAGTAGGTCGGTGACTCAGCCGCGATCAGATCGCCGGGACGCGTCAGGACGCGCAACGACATTTGCAGCGCATCGACGCAACCATGGGTGATGACCACTTCCGATGGGTCGACCACTACGCCGGCATCACGCATGCGGATCGCCACCTGGCGACGCAACGGCTCAAACCCAGGGCTGAACATGTAACTGAACGCCCGCGGGCTGTGGAACCGCGTGACCTTGGCCAATTGCTGGTGCAGCGCCCGTACCGGCAGATAGTCGACACTGGGCACCGCTGCGCCTAGCGGGAACACCCCTTCGCGACGCGACTCGACCAACACTTGCTGAATGATACTGCTGCGCGTGACCAGACCTGGACGTTCGACACGCGCGATATCTGGCGTCGGCGCGGTCAGTGCCGGGGTCTGGTGGACGTAGTAACCCGACTGTGGACGTGCGCGAATCAGCCCCTGATCTTCGAGGTTGGCATACGCCTGAAGCACCGTCGCGTGGCTGACGTTGAGCTGCGAACTCATCTTGCGCACTGAAGGCACGCGTTCGCCGGGCTGATAGACACCACGCCGGATATCCTCAGCCAATTGCTGAGCGATACGTTGATAGAGCAATAGATTGGTCATGACGCAGCACTCGATTTCACGGGCATTTTATTCTTGTGTGAAACATTACCGGAACAGTTTAGAAGTGTACTGGGACAGTTGCCACAATAGTCGACCGTACAGTGCAGTGACAGCAAAAACTGTACTGTTTTGCGGACCATTTCGCAGGTATAAAAAAACCCGGCACCGCTGAGGGGGCCGGGTTTTCCAGTAACGCTGACCTTAGCGGGCAGCGCCGAGCTGGCCTTTTTCGTCGGAGAACACAATTTCGACCCGGCGGTTCTGCGCACGCCCCCGCTCGGAAGCGTTGGCCTCTACCGGGTATTCATCGCCGTAGCCTTCGACCTGAATGCGCTTATCTTCGATCCCCAGATCGATCAGCATGTCCGCCACCGACTGGGCGCGATCGCGCGACAGCTTGAGGTTGTCCTGCTTGCCGCCGGTGCTGTCGGTATAGCCTTCGATACGCACAACACGCTTGGGGTTGAGCTGAAGGAACTGGACAATTTTCAATACGGTGCGATTTGCCGAATTTTTCAGCTCGGCTTCACCGGTGTCGAACAGCACATCACCCAGGGTCATGACCAGACCGCGATCGGTCTGGGTCGTAGCCAGGTTGATTATTTGCTCTTCCAGCCATTTACCCTGTTGCTGCACGCTGAGCAGTTTGTTCTCGCGCAACGCCAACTGCAGGCGCTGACGCTCCAGTTCAAGCTTCGCCCCGCGTTCGTCGTTCAGCGCTTGCTCGGTGTGTTGACGGGCAATTTCGCTGTAACGCTGACTCAGGTAAGCGTAATGTTTGACATCCGGGCCGCTGCCCCAGTAGGTCGACAGGCGATCAGCCCGGGCAAGGGACTCACCTGCCCGAATCACGTCCTTGGGCGCGATGCGCAGTACGTTCGAATCTTCCTTGACCTTCTGAAAGTCAGCGCTGGCTTGTTGCAAAGCCGCCGCGCTGTGTTGACCTGCGCAGCCGGCAAGCCCCGCGCAACCCACCAGCAGCAAACCGCCCAGAATGGTGTTTTTCAGGCTCATTGGGCATCTCCCAGTTGCTTGCGCAGGCGAGTGATGCGGGTATTGAGCACGTTCAGTTTTTCCTGACTTTTCACTGTCAGAACCTTGGCCTCGGCCAGACGCGCGTCCAGTTCTGCCTGTTCGGCCTGCATACGCGCATCCTTGAACGCTTGAGTGGTCATGTCGGCCTGAGCCTGAGCGAACTTGCCTTCAGCGAGTTTCAGCTCTGGCACGTCTTCAGTCGTAGCCCCGACAGCGGCGGCCTGTTCCAGGGCCCGTTCGGTCAAACGCAATTGTTCATTCGGCGCCGGATCGGCAGCACAACCCGCCAGGGCCATAACGGCCAGGGCAGCGAAAAGAGGTCGAAGAGTCACTAAAAATCCCTACTGTTTTGGGGTGCTGACGGGTTGCTGCAAGTGTGCTTTCCAGCGCTCCAGATTGCGCTGCAGCAGGGCCTGCGTCAGGCCGGACGCGGGCAATTCTGTCATCTTTTTCGACAACTGTCCGCGTAACCATGGATCGTTGCAGGCAGAGTTGCGGGAAATGGCGAGGAACAGCCCCGGTCGGTCGATCGGTTGCGGATACGCCTGCACATCGTTGGCCATGCCCAATGTCTGCGCCATGGCCATCCCGGTATAACGCCCTGCAAGCACGTAGTCCGCGTCACCCAGCAACAACTTCTGAAAAGCCTGTGTCAGGTTCGGCAGACTCATCAAGGTCAATTGCTCTTTTGCGTACGCCTCGAAAGGTTGTGTCAAACGAGCCTTTGCCGAGACTGCACCAACATGCCCGCGCAGATCCTGCGCCTCGTTGTAGACCAATGCCGAGCCCTTGCGGGTCCAGACCAGATAGTCGTTTTCCAGCAACGGTGGCTGGATGTAATCCAGTGACTCGAATTGATTGTCCATCAGAGGCGCGTCGGCCAGCATGTCGATACGCCCGCTACGCACTTCATCCAGCGCTTGAGATCGATTGCCGGCGTACAGCAACTCGACCTTGATCCCCAACTCCCCCGCCATCTGCTGCAACAAGTCGGCGCTGGTACCGATCAAGTGTGTCGGGTCTTGCGGGTCTTGCCACAGATACGGTGGTGCATCCGGGCTGCCGGTCACCACCAGACGCTCGCATTTGCCCGCGGCAACTGAGAGCAAGGGCAAAACCGACAGGCTCAGCAGCACCCACAAGCCGCTCGAGCGACGCAAATCCATGGCGTATTTCTCCCATACTCAAATCGCAGACAATAAAAAACCCGGCCAAAAGGCCGGGCTCTTTATAAGTCAAGCCGCTGGATTAGACCAGCTTCTCAAACTCGGGGATGGCTTCGAACAAGTCCGCCACCAGGCCGTAATCGGCCACCTGGAAGATCGGTGCTTCTTCGTCCTTGTTGATCGCAACGATCACTTTGGAGTCTTTCATGCCGGCCAGGTGCTGGATCGCGCCGGAGATACCGACGGCGATGTACAGCTGTGGCGCAACGATCTTGCCGGTCTGACCGACCTGCATATCGTTCGGTACGAAACCTGCGTCGACCGCGGCGCGGGAAGCGCCAACAGCAGCGCCCAGCTTGTCGGCCAGGGCGTACAGGTGCTTGAAGTTGTCGCCGTTCTGCATGCCGCGACCGCCGGAAACGACGATCTTGGCAGCGGTCAGTTCCGGACGATCGGACTTGGCCAGTTCTTCGCCAACGAAGCTGGAAGTGCCAGCGTCGTGAGCAGCAGCAACTGCTTCAACGGCAGCCGAACCACCTTCGGCTGCAACCGGGTCGAAACCGGTAGCACGCACAGTGATGACTTTTACCGAAGCGTTGGACTGAACGGTAGCGATAGCGTTACCGGCGTAGATTGGGCGCTTGAAGGTGTCAGCGCTTTCAACCGAGATGATCTCGGAGATCTGGTCAACGTCCAGCTGAGCGGCAACGCGCGGCAGGATGTTTTTGCCGTTGGAGGTGGCGGCAGCCAGGATATGGCTGTAGCCAGCGCCCAGCTCGGCAACCAGAGGCGCTACGTTTTCTGGCAGTTGGTGTGCGTAGGCAGCGTTGTCGGCTACCAGCACTTTGGCCACGCCAGCGATTTTCGCGGCAGCTTCAGCTACAGCGCCAACGCCCTGACCGGCAATCAGTACGTGGATGTCACCACCGATTTTGGCGGCAGCCGCCACGGTGTTCAGCGTGGCCGGGGCCACTACTTTGTTGTCGTGTTCGGCGATTACCAAGATAGTCATGATCAGATTACCTTCGCTTCGTTTTTCAGTTTCTCGACCAGTTCAGCCACCGACTTAACCTTGATGCCTGCGCTGCGTGCAGCCGGCGCTTCGACTTTCAGGGTTTTGTTGGTGGAAGCGGTGGAAACGCCCAAAGCGTCAGGAGTCAGCACTTCAAGCGGCTTCTTCTTGGCTTTCATGATGTTTGGCAGGGACGCATAGCGCGGCTCGTTCAAACGCAGGTCGGTGGTGACAATGGCCGGCAGTGTCAGGGAAACTGTCTGCGCGCCGCCGTCGATTTCGCGAGTCACGGCAACTTTGTCGCCAGTGACTTCGACTTTCGAGGCGAACGTGCCCTGACCGTAACCGCTCAGTGCAGCGAGCATCTGGCCAGTCTGGTTGTTGTCGCTGTCGATGGCTTGTTTGCCAAGGATCACCAGCTGAGGCTGTTCCTTGTCGACAACCGCTTTCAACAGTTTGGCCACAGCCAGGGAAGTCAGGTCTTCGGCAGATTCGACGAGGATGGCGCGGTCGGCACCCAGAGCCAGCGCGGTGCGCAGTTGCTCTTGAGCGGTGGACGGGCCGATGGAGACGACGACGATTTCAGTCGCAACACCTTTCTCTTTCAGGCGTACGGCTTCTTCCACTGCGATTTCGCAGAAAGGGTTCATCGACATCTTGACGTTAGCGAGATCGACGCCGGAGTTGTCCGCTTTGACGCGAACCTTGACGTTATAGTCGACCACTCGTTTGACAGCTACAAGAACCTTCATGGATTCCTCGTTACTCTCCGGTGAAAAGAAAGTCGCCTAGGCGAACCTGGCGGTTGATGCTCATCGGGTACAAGGGCACCTCTAAAAACGCCGGCATTTGTAATGGGTGACCCAGCTGACGAAGCGTAATGACCGTTCGTCAGTGGTGACTAACGAGTCATTCTTTGTCGCGACGTGTAAACTTCGCGCCAAACCTGCGCTGCGCGTCACCTTGTACTGCCTTCGCCCTGTCTTTAGAGGTGCTCTTGAAACCAACAGTCAGCCTACGGCGAGCGCAAAACCGCCCGTATCTTGACCGGAACACCTATTCCGGTCAATACGCCAAAATGGCCAGTCATAAGCCGCGCTTCTTTGATTTCTCTGGGCTGGAGCAAATTCAAACAAACGTTTGTATTGGACGCTAAGAGTGGTGTAGATATAATGCGCCACCTAGAGAGAAAGGTGGCTCATCGATTGTCCTCTCCCAGCGTTGTGCAGGGATTCATGGATGCGACACCAAACCTCCAATTAGAAAAAAAACTGTTGAGCCTTGAGTAGGAGATAACCTGTGGAACGCGAATACATGGAATTCGACGTGGTCATCGTCGGTGCCGGCCCCGCTGGTCTTTCCGCCGCCTGCCGATTGAAGCAGAAGGCCACCGAAGCCGGTAAGGAAATTAGCGTCTGCGTGGTCGAAAAAGGCTCCGAAGTCGGCGCTCACATTCTGTCTGGCGCGGTGTTCGAACCTCGGGCGCTGAACGAACTGTTCCCTGACTGGAAAGAACTCGGTGCGCCGCTGAACACTCCGGTCACTCGCGATGACATCTTCGTGCTGAAAAACGCCGATGGCGCGATCAAGATTCCAGACCTCTTTGTGCCCAAGACCATGCACAACGAAGGCAACTACATCATTTCCCTGGGTAATCTGTGCCGCTGGCTGGCTCAGCAGGCCGAGAACCTGGGCGTAGAGATCTACCCGGGCTTCGCCGCTCAGGAAGCGCTGTTCGACGAAAACGGCGTGGTTCGCGGGATCATCACCGGCGACCTGGGCGTTGACCGTGAAGGCAATCCGAAAGAAGGCCTGTACACCCCGGGCATGGAGCTGCGTGGCAAGTACACGCTGTTCGCCGAAGGCTGCCGTGGCCACATCGGCAAACAACTGATCAAGCGCTTCAACCTCGACACCGATGCCGACGCCCAGCACTACGGCATTGGCCTGAAAGAAATCTGGGAAATCGACCCGGCCAAGCATCAGCCAGGCCTGGTGGTACACACTGCCGGTTGGCCGCTGGACATCATGGGCACTGAAAACACCGGTGGCTCGTTCCTCTATCACCTGGAAAACAACCAGGTGGTGGTCGGTCTGATCGTTGACCTGTCCTACAGCAACACTTACCTGTCGCCGTTCGACGAGTTCCAGCGCCTCAAGCATCACCCGGTGCTCAAACAGTACCTGGAAGGCGGAAAGCGCATCAGCTACGGCGCCCGCGCTATCTGCAAAGGTGGCCTGAACTCGCTGCCGAAGATGGTCTTCAAGGGCGGCGCGCTGATCGGTTGCGACCTCGGCACCCTGAACTTCGCCAAGATCAAAGGCAGCCACACCGCCATGAAGTCCGGCATGCTCGCCGCTGACGCCGTGGCCGACGCCCTGTTCGCAGGTTCCGAAGGTGCCGATGAACTGAACAGCTACGTTGAATCGTTCAAAGCCAGCTGGCTCTACGAAGAACTGTTCGCCAGTCGCAACTTCGGCCCGGCGATGCACAAATTCGGCCCCATCATTGGCGCTGGCTTCAACTGGCTCGACCAGAACATCTTCGGCGGCAAACTGCCGTTCACCTTGCACGACACCAAGCCGGACTATGCCTGCCTCAAGCTGGCCGCCGACAGCAAGAAGATCGACTACCCAAAACCGGACGGCAAACTCAGCTTCGACAAGCTCAGCTCGGTGTTCATCTCCGGTACCAACCACGAAGAAGAACAGCCTTGCCACCTGAAGCTGGCCGACGCGAGCATCCCGATCAGCAAGAACCTGCCGCTGTACGATGAGCCTGCTCAGCGCTACTGCCCGGCTGGCGTGTATGAAGTGATCACCAAGGAAGACGGCGAGAAGCGCTTCCAGATCAACGCCCAGAACTGTGTGCACTGCAAGACCTGCGACATCAAGGACCCTGCGCAGAACATCACCTGGGTAACGCCGGAAGGTTCTGGCGGCCCGACTTACCCGAACATGTAAGTCGTAGACTTGAACATCAAGGCTCCCGAACGGGGGCCTTTTTGTTGCCTGGAGAAAACCACACCGCCCTCTGTAGCTGCGCCTGAAATCTAAGCCACCCGCTCATCCCCCGGATTACGCTCGAAGTAGCGCTTATACTCGCGACTGAACTGCGACGTACTCTGATAACCCACCCGATGCGCAACCTGCGCCACCCCCAGCCCTTCCGACAGCAACAACTGCTGCGCCTTGAGCAATCGCAAGCGCTTCAAGTACTGCACCGGCGACAACAAGGTGCTGCGCTTGAAATGCTCGTGAAAGGTCGACGTACTCATGTTCGCGCAACTGGCCAACGTCTCGACGTTCAACGGCTCGGTAAAGTGCGCATGCAAATGACTCAAGGACGCCGCAACCCGTGCAAATTGTCCCTGTTGCTCGACCAACGCCCGCAGCACATCAGCCTGCGGACCGCGTAACGCCACGAACAATAGTTCACGCAACCGCGCCGGCCCCATGACCTGACATTCCAGCGGATCGTGCAGGCAGTGCAACAAGCGCTCGACACAGCCGCGCATACCGTCATCGAGTACTGCCGAAGTCATGGATTCGGGGGTTTGCGCAGGCGTATTGCGGCCAGACACCAGCCCCATGGCCAACACCAATTCGCCCAAAATCGCGCGGTCGATGGCAATGGAAACCCCGAGCAATGGCGCATCAGCCATGGCAAACGTTTCGCACTCGAAAGGCACCGGCAGCGCCTGAATCAAGTAATGCCCGGCACCGTACTCCAGCGTACGCGCGCCCAGATAGGCGACTTTGCTGCCTTGGGCAATGATCATCAGGCTCGGCTCATAAATCTGCGGGCCTCGCGCCACATCACAACTGGCTCTGAGTACGTGCACGCCGGGCAGACGCGTCGGCACGAAACCATCACGGGTCGCCAACGGCTGAATCAGCGCAACCAACGCGGCATTGGCATCGAGATGTCGGGTCAACAACATGGCAAAAACTTCACGAAAAAAGGGATAAAAGCATCATCGCAGGTCTGAGCGCCAATACGACGGGGTCACTGAGGATGCCGGAGGAATAGGCATAAGACGCGGAGGAATCGTCATGGCCGGTGAGGCGGACGGCGCGGAAAATCGCCCACCTCACCCGTCACTGCTTTTGCGAGGTTCACCATGTACACCGCCATCGGTTACGCCGCCCAGTCGGCCACCACTCCCCTCGCCCCGATGACCTTCGAACGTCGCAGCCCACGTGCCGATGACGTAGCGATCGAGATTCTCTGCTGCGGCGTCTGCCATTCCGACATCCACCAGGCTCGCAACGAATGGGGCATCGCGGTTTACCCTCTGATGCCCGGCCACGAAATTGTCGGCAAAGTCACCGCCATCGGCGCCAATGTCACCGCCCACAAGGTGGGTGATCTGGTTGGCGTCGGCTGCATGGTCGACTCGTGCCGCCACTGCGAAGCCTGTCATGCCGATCTTGAGCAATATTGCCTCGAAGGTCCGACCATGACCTACGCGACCCCGGACCGGGTCGACGGCAGCAACACCATGGGCGGTTACTCCGACAGCATCGTTGTCAGCGAGCACTTCGTCGTACGCATCCCCGAGGCACTCGACCCGGCCAGCGCTGCGCCGATCCTCTGCGCGGGCATCACCACCTACTCGCCGCTCAAGCACTACGGCGTGAAAGCCGGCGATAAAGTCGGGATTCTCGGCATGGGTGGCCTCGGTCACATGGGCATCAAGTTTGCCAAGGCGATGGGCGCTGAAGTGACGCTGTTCACCCGCTCGGCGAGCAAGGCCGAAGAAGGTCGCCGCCAGGGCGCGGACCACGTGATCGTCTCCACCGACGCCGAACAGATGAAGGCCGCTGCAGGTCAATTCAACTTTTTGCTCGACACCATTCCGGTACAGCACGATCTCAACCCGTACCTCGATACGCTGCGCTTCGACGGTGTGCACATTCTGGTCGGCCTGATCGAGCCGATCGATCCACCCGTCCACGCCGCCAAACTGGTGCTGGGTCGTCGGGTGCTGGCCGGCTCGTTGATCGGTGGTATCGCAGAAACCCAGGAAGTGCTGGATTTCTGCGCCGAGCACAACATCACCTGCGACATCGAAATGCTCGACATCCGCCAGATCAACGAGGCGTACAGCCGCATGATCGCCGGTGATGTGAAGTATCGTTTCGTCATCGACATGGCAACGCTTAAAGCCTGAGTCAGTCCTGTCGCTTAGCGGAGCAATCCACCGGGCTGTGAGCTCTTCGACCCAAGAGTCCCGCCCGGTTTTTTTCATTTGGGCCTGCCAATCCACCTTGGATCAGAGCCCCTCGCCAGGGACATAGACCTTTATTGTTTCAGGCTCATCGGCCCCCACTTGATGGGTGTAGCCCAAGGAGTCGGTCACACCCTCCTCCTTGCGCCCATCCATGCGCACAATAATGTAGGGAGCGTCCGGTATCGCCAAACCGGTTTCCTGGTTAACAACGCGGTACTTGTCTTTGTAGGGCGCAAACGAACTCAACAGCCCATTGTAAGGCAAACTGCTGCATACACCGCCATGGACAATGGTCTCACCGCCATTCCAAACCCATTCGTTGATACAGACAGGCTCAAACAACAACCAGGAAAACGGACGATCTTCTGGCGGCAGAATCACATAGGCGGGTGAAAGGATTTGTTTATCCACCTCGGCAATGAGGCGTGACGTCGGGATATACATGATCTTTGAATAGTACGGCCGGAAAAACCACGCGACATTCACGGCTTTACAGGGAATGTACTCCTGGGATTTCAGCAACGGGAGCAGCACTTCCTTCCTGATGTCACGTTGAGAGCTGTGATGATCCCTATCCTCGGTAAATCTGACCGAGGTCCAGAACTCGTAGCGACGATCACCCTCAACAAGATGGGCATCCTCCAGAAAACCTTGCATCGACAAGGTTATATTGTGATCGTTTGAAAAGTTCCTATCACCGTCCAGTGAGCACGTAACCCACGCATTGCCACCCGCGTTGATACCGTTGGACTTGTAGATATGCGCCAAGTCCCGATCGGACCTGAAACGTAACTCATACTGACCATAGCGTTGGTGTTTGATCGAGGTAAACTCAACCCGCGCATCAGGTACGCGTAACTGCATGCACGATGAACACAAAACAACCATCAACACCCATAACATCCGTACCATTTTCATTCCCAAGATAACGCTCCATCCCCTAAAAACCTGCTCAACCCACTGCACTGCTGATCAAACGTTAGCGGCTTATACCTTGCCTCCTAGCTCTGCCGACAGCCGAGCCGAGACTCCTTTGATCAGGGGAATCAGCTCGGCCATTTTTTCCAGCGGCATGTACGGAACCGTGCTGGCGATGCTGATGCCCGCGACGATCCGCCGACTGGCGTCGCGAACCGGAGCCGCCACACAGCGGATCGACGGTTCGTTGTCTTCCAGATCGAAGGCGTAACCACCCGCCACATACTCCAGCATGCGCTGCTGAAACTGCTCCCAGGATTGCTCGGGGTGTTGCGGCCAGAACTGACTCTTCCCCCCCGCCGGCAAGCTGATTTGATACAGCCGCTGCCATTCCTGCTGCGAGTCATCGAGCATCAGCGCCTTGCCGATCCCGGTGCGCGCCAACGGCATGCGATGACCGACTCGCGAGCGCATTTCCGGGCCATTGCGCCCCGGAATCTTGTGCAAGTACAGCACCTCGTCGCCTTCACGGATCGCCAGATGGATGGTGTCGCCGGTCAGCGCTGACAACTCGTCCAGATAGGGCCCGGCAAGGGTCACCAGCGGCAGCTCTTCGCGAGCCTGAAAACCCAACTCGATCAGCTTCGGTCCGAGCAGGTAACCCACTTGCGGCACCACGCGCAGGTATCGCTCGTCCACCAGGCAACTGGCCAAGCGGTGCGTGGTGCTGCGGGTAGTACCGATCAGCCGGGCGATTTCCTTGAGATCACGAGCACCGCCAGCCACGGCATGCACCACCGCCAAACCGCGCAGCAACGTTTGCGTGCCGGTTGGCGCGGCATTTTTCGAGAGCTCTTCCTGCATAGTCCAGCCTTACCGTTAAGCGAGTGAACGGGCGGCATTATGGTTGCCCCCGTGCCGTCACTACAACTCGAAGTGCAGCGCGTTCCAGGCTGCGACATACACCCCGGCCCGAACGGCCACTTCCGCAGGCGTGAGGCCCGGTTTGAACAACCCGGAACCCAGGCCAAAGCCTTTGACCCCGGCCTCGACAAACGCCTGCATGTTGTCTGGAGTAATCCCGCCCACTGGCACCAGCACGGTCCCGGCCGGCAATACTGCGAGCCAGGCCTTCACTACCGCCGGGCCCATCTGCTCGGCCGGGAACATCTTCAACACATCCGCGCCTTCGGCCAGTGCGGCGAATGCTTCAGTCGGTGTCGCCACACCCGGCGCCAGGTACAAGCCGGCCGCCTTTGCCGCACGCAAGACCTCGGCATCGCAGTGGGGCATGACAATCACCTGGCCACCGGCGGCTTTCACCTGCACGACCTGCTCCGGGGTCAGCACCGTACCCGCGCCGATCAGGCAATCGGCGGGCAAGGTGCTGTGCAGAATGCGGATGCTTTCATAGGGTTCAGGAGAATTGAGCGGCACTTCGATAACCCGGAAACCGGACTGGTACAGAACCTCGCCGATGGCCGCCGCCTCTTGTGGGCGCAGGCCCCGAAGGATCGCGATCAGTCCGTTTGTTGCCAGTGCTTGCTTGAGCATGTCAGACCTCTAGTCGGGTTGAACGGGAGCGGTTTTGCCGATCAGCCCGGCTGCGACCGCCAGTTGCCACAAACCGCGTTCGGTGGCTTGCTCGGCCAAGGCCACATGAGGAAAACCGCAGATAGCGAGGGCACGCTGATAGCGGGTGCAGAGTTGGGCATTGCCGATCAGAACGATCGAAGCAAGCTTTGCGCTGTGGTGGCGACGCACCGTTGCCAGCGCCGCCAGTTCATGGCCGATCAACAGACCAGACAGATAGTCAGGCTGCTGCTTGGCGCTGAGCTCACCGGTCAAGCCGAGACTGCGAGAACTGAACAGCGTCGACAATGGGCCGATCTCACCATCCGCCGACGACGCCACCTTCACGCCGCGATCAAAGGCTGCGCAGTCGAAGGCTGCACCGCGCTGTTGCGTGCGCCCGAGAATGCTGTGTTCGCTCAGCACAGCGAACAGTTCGCCAGTCATGAACGTGTCGAAATGAGTGATGCAGCCTTCGACCACTTCGACCCATTTCGAATGGCTGCCCGGCAGGCCGATCAACAGGTTGTCCCCTGCCCCGGCAGGCAGGTTTTGCAGCACGCCAAGCACCTGGGTTTCCTCGCCGCGCATCACATTCGGCAGCCGCGAACGCTGGATGACACCGGGCACGATATGCACATCGACGCCGCGCAAGCTGCGGACGGTTTGCAGGGAAGTGCCGAGGTTGGCGACATTCGCCGGAGTATCGCAGTAAGCCGCTTCACGCCAGCCCTGAGCACTGCCGACCATGCCGCAGGCAATCACCGGAAGACCAGGCTGTGCATCGAGCCAATCACCGCAGGCCTCGTCGAATGCCAGTTCAAAACCGTCGGCACACAACTGGCCGGCGATCACCCGCGGCGCTTTCGGCAACTGCATGATCCCTGACGCCAGTGACCGCTGATCGAGGACGCCAGCATTCGGGCCGAGCCTGTACGCACGAAGGGACGTCGTCCCCCAATCGAGCGCGATCAATTGCGCCAGCATCGCTTCACCTGTTTTGTTTTTGGCAGTGAGTGAGCTGGACTATAAACCTTGCGGAAGAAAAATCTCAATATGTAAATTTGAATCCCACATTATAGGATTTACAACCGTAACGAGTTTTTCTCCATCAATGCTTTTAAGATGCCAGGCCATTACCAACGATTGCGCTTATTGCCGCACCCGACACTCAAGGACGAAAACATGAGGAATGCTTTAAAGGCGCTGCTGTTCTGCGGCGTGTTCTGGTCCACTGCCGCTCTTTGCGCATCTGAAAAATTGAAGGTTGGCGATATCTGGGCCTATAAAAACAGGCCGGGAGAGGAGACATCGACCCTGACCATCCTGAAAATCGAAAACTATCCGAAACTGGGCAAAGTCGTTCATATCAGGGTCGACAACATTCGGATGATCAATCCGGTGAATGGCGGTGAGTTCAACGAAATGCCTCACCTACCCTTTCAGGCAAGGGCAATCGAACGCAGCATTACCCAACGGGTGGGGAAAACCGCAGAGATTCCAGACTTCAGTAAAGGTTATGAGGCTTGGAGGGCGGCCTTCGATCAGGGGAAGGCCGGTGTTTTCAAGATCACGGTAAGACAAACGCTCGACGGTATGATTAGTGGTAATTGGGAAGCAACGGACTAACCCTCGGCAAACTCCCGCAACACGTTGCCATCCATGCGATACCGAACCCACTCTTCCTGCGGCTGGGCGCCTAGGGATTTGTAGAAGTCGATGGCCGGGGTGTTCCATTCCAGCACGCTCCATTCGAAGCGACCGCAGTCGTTGGCGCAGGCGATTTTGGCGAGGTGGCGCAGCAGTTGTTTGCCGGCGCCGCCACCGCGTTGCTCGGGGGTGATGTAGAGGTCTTCCAGGTACAGGCAGTTGCTGCCCAGCCAGGTCGAGTAGCTGAAGAAAAACACCGCGAAGCCGATCGGCAAACCGTCGCGCAGACAGATCAGGCCATGGGCGGTAGCACCTTCGCTGAACAGACTGCGCTCGATGTCGGCGACACTGGCGATGACTTCATGCCGGGCGCGCTCGTAGTCGGCGAGTTCGGTGATGAACGCGAGAATTTGTGGCGCATCACTGGGGGTGGCCGGGCGGATTTCGATCGACATGGACGTGCCTTGTGAACAGTTGAAACCGCCATACTATGTCGGCGATCAACGCTCGTCACATGTCACTTCAAAACTTAATCTACGGGCGTCACCACAAAAGGATTGTTATGAGCCTCGTTGCCTTCGCCCCACTGCAAAACCTCGCCTCAACCTTGCTGCCCCATGCGCTGGAGCCGTCCGAGGATGGCGCCCATGATCTGTCGCACTTGCAACGGGTGTGGTGCAACGTTCAACGGATTCAAACCGAAGAAGGCGGTGACCTTGAAGTGCTGCTGGCAGCAGTGTTACTGCACGACTGTGTGGCGGTGGAAAAAAACTCGCCGCTGCGTGCTCAGGCCTCACGGTTGGCAGCAGAAAAAGCCTCGCTAATCCTGAATCAGTTGAATTGGCCCGAACACAAAGCGGCGGCAGCCGCTCACGCCATCGAAGCCCACAGTTTTTCAGCAAACATTCAGCCGACAACCCTGGAAGCAAAAATCCTCCAGGACGCCGATCGCCTCGACTCGCTAGGCATGCTCGGTGTTGCCCGCACGTTTTACATCGCCGGGCGCATGGGCAGCACGCTCTATGATCCACGGGATCCCACGGCGACATCTCGAGAGTACGACGACAAGCGCTTCTGCCTCGACCATTTCCAGACCAAGCTCTTGCACTTGGCCAACGGCTTCCAGACGCCGACTGGCAAGCGCTTGGCCCAACGACGCCACGAGCGTCTGAAGCGCTTCATGGACGAGTTCATCGAGGAGATCGGTTTACCGTCCAGTGCCGTCTGAAGCCATTATTCCGCCTTCAGCTAACCCTGAAATCGCTAACCACAGAACATACGCCACGACCGCCTGTGTTAGATAAGTCACCGATAAACCCTATAGGTAAAGAGACTTGTCCATGCCCAGTCGCAATACCCCGGACACCGCCGTTTCAGGAAAACTGTTTGGTCTGTTCTGCCTCGCCAGTTACCTGCTTTCACTGTCCTACGGCTCGACCTTTTTGCTCTCGCTGCTGATCAGTTCACGTGGAGGTAATGAGCATGATGCCGGCAGCGTGATCTCGGCGGCGATGCTCAGCACGTTCGCGGCGGTGATCCTGTCGGGACACTTGTCGGACCTGCTCGGCGCTGCCCGTTCGATTGCCGTGTTCGGCGGCTTGCTGGTACTTGCCAGCCTGGGCTTTGCCCTGACCCCGGGTTTCGGCAATGCCCTGCTGTTTTTCGGCCTAACGCTGGGGCTGGGTTGGGGCGTGTTTTACACCTTGGGGCCGATTATCGTGGCGATGCTGGTCGCGCCCGCACAACGTGCCAGGTACTTCGCGCTGCTCTCGGGCAGCATGATGACTGGCATCGGCTCGGGACCATTGCTCGGGCGTGCGGCCAGCGCCCTGGGTTACCCGTTGACCAGCGCATTTTATCTCGCCGCACTGGCGAGCCTGATCGGCGCGCTGCTGTTCTGGCATTTGGGAGTCGCGCTCAAACAGCGTCCGAATCAATTGGGCACCGCGGCAGTTTCACGGATTTCCTGGACCGCCGCCGTGCGAGTAATGTCATCCAAAGCGCTGTTTCCCATCGTCATGGTCGGCCTTGGCGGCTGCGTGTTTGGGGGGCTGTCGAGTTTCCAGACCAGCTATGCCGCGTCCCGTTCACTGGACTATTCTCTGTTCTTTCTCGGTTTCATGAGCGCTGCGATTACCAGCCGAATGCTGATCGCCAGCTTCGTGGTCAAGCGCGATCCCTATTGGGCATCCTGCATTTTGTCGGGACTGATGGTGGTGTCGATTCTGATGTTCCGCTTCGTGGTCGACGATGCCTTCACTTACCTGATGGCCGCCGTTGTGTTGGGCGTCGGTTATGGGCTGACCTACTCGGTGATCAATGGCCTGGCCGCCAATGAAGCGCCGGCCGGCAACACCTCGCAAGCCTTGTTGCTGTTCAGCCTCGGGTACTTCGTGGGCGTGTTTGGTTTTCCCTTGCTGGCCGGCAAGATCATCGTCGAGCAAGGTCTGCCGACACTATTGCTCACGGTGCTGGCGGTGGCGCTGCTGAACTGGTCGATTTCCGTTGGCCGCCTGCTGTGGCGGTGGGTAACTGCCAACAAGGTGCTGCAAGAGGCATAGATCAAACCCGGGCGCTGGCGATCAAGGCTCAAGCCCGATGCGGAAGAATTCACCACCGCTCCACACACCCAACCAGCGCTGCCCGTCGATCTCGCGTGCCACCGCCAGCTCGACCAACTGATAAAACACGTTGCGATGAATTAGCGCCTCAAGGTTGGTGCGTACATGCACGTAGGGCGCTGGCTCCTCGGTCAGCGGATCGATCACCACCCGCAACGGATGCTCGGCACCCGCCTCGGCCTGCTCATCAACATTGGTGGTGAAGCGCAACCGCTGGGCCTCACCCTCGTCTTCGACCTCCAGCGTCACGGCAATGAAAGGCGCGTCATCGACCTTGATTCCGACCTTCTCGACCGGAGTAATCAGGAAGTAATCATCGCCGTCGCGGCGAATGATGGTGGAAAACAGCTTGACCATCGGCTTGCGCCCGATCGGCGTGCCCAGGTAATACCAGGTACCGTCGCGTGCGATGCGCATGTCGATATCGCCGCAGAACTCGGGGTTCCACAAATGGACCGGTGGCAAGCCTTTGGACTTGGGGATTTGCCCCAACAGATCATTAGCTTTTTGCGGACCATTCATGCTGCTCTCCTGGTGAGTTACTGATCGCTCATGCCCAGCAGGCTACGAGCGTATTGCGCAAGCGGCTGAGCGATCAAGTCTTCTGGCTTGTTGTCGTGGAACGTCAGTAAACCGCCACGACTCTTGATTCGTGCAGTATCGATCAAATACTGGGTGCTGGTCTCGATCAGCATGATCTGAATCACTCCACTGTCGAGCCCCAGGCGATCCACGGCGCCCTGATCGAGCAATTCATCCGAGTTGCCGATACGGTCGTCGGCCTGGGCAAAACGGGTGTAGAGCAGGTAATGCGCGCCAGCCGCGCGCGCCTCCCCCATAGCGGTGTCGAGACCTTCGGGAGCGCGAGCACGGCGAACCATCGGGAAATATTCGATGAAGCCGTTGAAGGCTTCTTCAGCGACTACGTTCGGTCGCGGATAGGCACTGCCCGGCGGCGCAAAAGCGCCTTGAGCGATGTAGATAAACGAGTCCGGCTGAATGCGCAGATTATTCACGCGACGGCTGTCGCTGTGATCGAGCAGACCAGAGTCGCTCATGTGGTAGCGAACCCCTTCGCCCATGTCGCTGACATTCATGCAGCCGCCAAGCGCCAAAAAGGCCAGCAGCAAAACCAGGCTACGCATCCTATCCTCCAGAGGCCGGTGACGGAAAACCGGCGAATGTCGGCAGGATGCAGCTTCCGCGCCAGCTCATGAACTGTGGTGTGTCAGATGGTTTTCAGGGGATTAGGAGATCGCTATCGCGGGCAAGCCTTGCTCCTACAAACTTAGTGTCGATCACCAAATTGTGGGACCACACAAATCCGAGCAAAGCTTGCTCGCGATGAGGCCAGGCTAGCCCCCGATAATCTTCATGATTGTTGCGCCACCAGAGAACGCCACTTCCTGCTTGTCTCCCAGAGCTTTCACCAGCAGGCGCTGGAGCGCCGGCAACGCTTGATGACGGGGCTTGTCCAGCAAGTCACCGACATAGTGACGGTTACTCGATGACAGGCAGCCATGCAGCCAGCCAGTGGAGGACAGCCGCAAACGTGAGCATGTGCGACAGAACGGCACGCTTTCATTGGCGATCACGCCGAAATAGCCGCGCCCCGGAATTTCGTAACGCACCGCCGTGGCATCCACCGGCGCGTCGGCCTGCAGGTACTCATAGCGCTCACCGATCTGGCTCAGCAACTGCTTGAGGCTGACAAACTGCTGCAGGAATGCATTCGAGTCGCTGGCAAGATGCCCCATGCGCATCAGCTCGATGAAGCGCAATTCATAACCGCGCTCCAGGCAATAATCGAGCAGCGGCATCACTTGATCGAGGTTCTGCCCGCGCAACGGCACCATGTTGACCTTGATCTTGATGCCTGCTGCGCGAGCCTGGTCCATGCCGCTGAGCACGGTCGCCAGATCGCCGCCGCGCGCAATGCTGCGGAACGCATCGGCGTCCAGGGTATCGAGGGAAACGTTGATCCGCCGAATGCCGGCGTCCACCAGCAAGGGCAGTTTCTTCGCCAGCAACTGACCATTGGTGGTCAGGCTGATGTCGGCAAGGCCCATCTGCCCGACAGCCGTCATGAAGGTTTCCAGCTTCGGGCTCACCAGCGGCTCGCCACCGGTGATCCGCAATCGCTCGATGCCCGCAGCTTCGATCAGGTAGGCAACGCCGCGCGCCATGGCCTCGGCCGACAGTTCATCCTGCGCAGCCACCAGTCGCTTGCCATTGGGCACGCAATAGGTACAGGCGTAGTTGCAGGCGGAGGTCAGACTGACCCGCAAATTGCGGAACTGTCTGCCTTGTCGATCAACGATCATGGATCACTCCGGCGGAAGTAGATTCGGAAGCGCTAAAACTTGACTCACAAATCAAGTTTTAGCAATACCTAAGCCTGAGTATATTCCTGGGGCACTGCGCCATACAGAGAAAACATGGCGCAATAAGGCATCTGAATGGTTCAGCTGCTCGGCGTGTCGGTATCGCGCTTGCGCTTGTTGCCCATGCGCACACCGATGTCCATCAGGAACTGGAAGAAACCTTCCTGATCTTCCAGCACATTGCTCCAGAACGGCGAGTGATACAGCGCGACAGCGCCGTGCACCAGCGCCCAGGATGCGCAGTAGTGGAAGTACGGCGGCACGTCTTCAAGCTTGCCTTCGCTGATGCGGCCCTTGATCAACAAGGTCAGGCGTTCGAAGTTGGAGGCGCGAATCTTGTGCAACTCCTCGACCATCTCCGGCACCTGATTGCCCTTGACCACCTTCTCTTCCAGACGATCGAACAACCGGTAACGTTGTGGATCGCGCATGCGGAATTCGAAGTAGGCCCGAGACAGGGCTTCCTTGTCCTTATCGACATCGGCAGAGTGCAGCAGCTCGTTCAGGTCACGCTCGTAATCGAGCATCAGGCGCAGATAGATCTCCGCCTTGGACTTGAAGTGCTTGTAGATAGTGCCTTTGCCGATACCCACGGCATCAGCGATCATCTCGACGGTGACACTGTCTTCACCTTGTTCGAGGAACAGCTTGAGCGCGGTGTCGAGAATTTCTTGCTCGCGGCGACGAAACTCACGGACCTTACGAGGTTCTTTATGCATAAGAAAAGGTCTGTAGGGGTCAAAATACGAAGCCGCGTATTATGCCTAAATTGCGCCAAATTGCACGGATCATCCGACCATGACTATGTTTCTTGATGAATTTGTACAGGCTCCGGGCCTGCGTTATTTGAATCATGCAGCCGTTGCACCCTGGCCAAATCGCGCTGCCACGGCAGTAACACGCTTCGCTCAAGAGAACGTTTTACTGGGCGCGCGGGACTATTCGGACTGGATGACACTTGAACAACGGCTGCGTGAACGGCTGATGCGCCTGCTTAATGCACCGTCGACGGATGACATCGCGCTGGTCAAAAATACTTCTGAAGCATTGTCTTTTGTCGCCTTCGGACTGCCATGGCAAAGCGGCGACCAGATCGTCATCAGCGATGAAGAATTCCCTTCCAATCGCATCGTCTGGGAAGCATTGGCGGCACAAGGCGTGGAAGTGGTGCAGGCCAGCCTCACAGGCGATGACCCGGAAGGCGCCCTGCTGGCAGCCTGCGGACCGCGGACTCGCTTGATGTCGGTGAGCGCGGTGCAATTCGCCAGCGGCCTGCGCCTCGACCTGCAACGCCTGGGTGCCGGCTGCAAACAACAGAACGTGCTGTTTTGCATCGACGCCATCCAGCAACTGGGTGCCCTGCCCTTCGACGTCCAGAGCTATCAATGCGACTTCGCCATGGCCGACGGCCACAAATGGCTGCTCGGACCAGAAGGCCTGGGGGTGTTCTATGTGCGCAGCGAACTGCGTGAACAACTGAAACTGCACGAATTCGGCTGGCACATGCTCGAGCACATGGGCGATTACACTCGCACCGAATGGGAACCGGCCAAGAGTGCACGCCGCTTTGAATGCGGCAGCCCGAACATGCTCGGGGCGATGGCGCTGGAAGCCAGTCTGTCGTTATTGGAAGAAGTCGGCATGGAGCACGTCGCAGCACTGATCGCCGAGCGCGTGAAATGGCTGCAGGACGGCCTGAGCGCGATTCCCGGCGTCGTACTGCATAGCCCGCTGAATCCAGCCCGGCGCGGGGGGATTCTTTCGTTCAGTATCGACGGCATCGATAATCAGACTGTTTACGAGGCCCTGAAAGCTCAGCAGGTGGTCTGCATCCCGCGCGGCCCAGGCATTCGTTTTTCACCGCACTTCTACACCGAAAAGCGAGTGATCGACGAGACTGTCGCCATTGTCGCCTCGATCGCCAGGCAGTGAGAACTCAAGCGAAGTGCCTGTATTCCAAATATGTTTAAGAAACAGGTGGGGCAAACTGGACTCGGCGCAATAGTGATCAATACTTGAACTGTCGGCGTGACATCTCCCCCAAGTGTTGCGCCGATGAAGGTACCAAAGGACCGCGTACCTTTGTTTTACTCCTAATGGTCTTAACCCGGATTCACCCCCCAGAACCCGGGTTTTTTTTGCCTGCGATTTGAGCCAACGACCCACCCCTGTCAAATCGACTTGACATGCGCCAACGGAAACAGCCGCTTGAAGTTTTCCGTAGTCTGCTCGGCAAAGCGCTCATAGGACTCGCCGCGCAACATGGCCAGAAACTCCGCGACATCCCGCACGTACTGCGGAAGATTCGGCTTGCCGCGATGAGGAATTGGCGCCAGGTACGGCGAATCGGTTTCCACCAGCAGGCGGTCCGCCGGTACTTGCCGGGCCACATCGCGCAAGGCATCGGCATTGCGGAAAGTCACGATCCCCGACAACGAAATATAAAAACCCAGATCCAGTGCGGCCTTGGCCATGTCCCAGTCTTCGGTGAAGCAATGCAACACCCCGGCCTGCGGCAACGCTGCCTCACGCAGTAACGTCAGCGTGTCGGCGCGGGCGCCACGGGTATGGACAATCACCGGCTTGCCGGTCTGCCGGGCCGCTTGCAGGTGCAAACGGAAGGACTCCTGCTGCAACTCGGCCGCTTCTGGCTCGTAGTGGTAGTCCAGACCGGTTTCACCGATTGCCACCACCCGCGGATGATTGAGTTCCTGCAGCAGCCAGTCCAGCGCCGGCGCGGCGCCCGGCTGAACATCCAGTGGATGCACGCCCACCGAACAATCGACATCGTCGTAACGCTCGGCGAGGGCCTTGACGTCCTTGGCGTTGTCGACACTGACGCCGATACAAAGAAAGTGCCCGACCCCGCGCTGACGAGCAGCGGCAAGCGCAGCATCCAGCGAGCCGTCGTGTGCGGCGAGGTCGAGACGGTCAAGGTGACAATGGGAATCTACGAGCATAAAAGACGGCAACTACATCGTATGAGTGGGACGGTCGGACTTCAGGGTTCCGACCAGATAGGTTTCGATTCGGCTTCGGGCGGTGTCGTCGCCTTCATTGAACTGCACGCCGACACCGGCGGCGCGATTCCCCTGAGCACCTTTGGGGGTGATCCAGGTCACTGTACCGGCCACCGGAATTTTTTCCGGTTCATCCATCAAGTGCAGCAGCATGAATACCTCGTCGCCCAACTTGTAGCTTTTGTTGGTCGGGATAAACAGGCCGCCATTCTTGATGAACGGCATGTAGGCCGCATAAAGCACGGATTTGTCCTTGATGGTCAGGGACAGGATGCCGTTGCGCGGGCCCAGACTGACGAGTTCGTTCATGCTGACCTCCATGGCTGATGATCAGAGTCTAGGCGCAGAAGCTCACTTCGGGGCAGGCAAGGACACCCATTGCACCAGCAGTGCCTCCAGCAACAATGCCGGATTGAGGTTGGCCTTGCTCATCACTTTCTGTCGCTGGGCGAGAATCCAGTCCTGAATATTCAAGACTTTTTCCTGGGCGGTTTTCTGCGCAAGGTACTGAATCACTTTGCGCGTGTCCGCCAGGCCGAGCCCGGCTTCGTCCTGAGTCAGCTGATAACGCAGAATCAGGCTCGACCAGTCGCAGAACCAGTCGAACAGCTGCAACATCGGAATGGATTTCCACTCTTCGGCCAACTGCGTCGGCGACTGTTGCTGCTTGAGCAACTTCTTCACGCCCTCGACGACCAGCGCACGCTGCTCACGTACGCCCTGCCCTTGCAGCTTGACCGCCGCCAGCGGCGAACCTGCGGCCAGGGTCAACAGTTCGACACGCTCTTCTTCCGTGCAATCGGGCAAGGCCTTGGCCAGCCATTGCAGGCTCATGGCTTCGCTCGGCAACGGACAGGCCTGTTGCACGCAACGACTCTTGATGGTCGGCAGCAGGCGGCTGGTCTGGTGGCTGACCAGCAGCAACACGGTATCGCCCGAGGGTTCTTCGAGGCTTTTCAGCAAGGCGTTGGCTGCGTTGATGTTCATCGACTCGGTGGGCTCGATCAACACGACTTTGCGCCCGCCCATCTGCGCGGTCTGGACCACGAAGCTGACCAGATCACGCACCTGATCGACCTTGATCGCCTTGTCGGCCTCTTCAGGTTCCAGGATGTAGTTGTCGGGGTGGCTGCCGGCCTTGAGCAGCAGGCAGGATTTGCACTCGCCGCAGGCGCCTTCTGCGGTTGGACGCTGGCAGAGCAAACTGGCCATCAGCCGCTCGGCCAGCGCACGCTTGCCGATCCCGGCCGGGCCATGCAGCAAATAGGCGTGGGCGTGCTGGGCGCGACCGGCCAGTTGCTGCCAAAGGCTGTCTTGCCACGGATAGGCTTCAGCCACGGGCCAGCTCCAGCAGACGCGGCAGCAAAGCATCCAGCGACTGCTGAACCTGTGCCAACGGCTGCGAAGCGTCCACCAACAGGTAACGCGCCGGATCAGCCTCGGCGCGCTTCAGGAACGCGCTGCGCACCGCCTCGAAAAACACTCGCCCTTCAAGCTCGAACCGATCCAGCCGACCGCGAGCGCTGGCACGCGCCATGCCGATTTCAATCGGCAAGTCGAACACCAGCGTCAGGTCCGGGCGCAGATCGCCTTGAACGAAGGTTTCCAGGGTCGCGATACGCTCAAGCGACAATCCGCGACCACCGCCCTGATAGGCGTAAGTCGAATCGGTAAAGCGGTCACACAACACCACCGCGCCCCGCGCCAGCGCCGGGCGAATGACCTCGGACAGATGCTGCGCTCGCGCCGCAAACACCAGCAACAGCTCGGTATCCGGGTTCATGACCTCATCGACCGGAGCCAGCAGCACGTCGCGGATCCGCTCGGCCAGCGGCGTGCCGCCAGGCTCGCGAGTCAACACGACTTCGATACCCTTGGCGCGCAGACGCTCGGCCAGGTATTCACGATTGGTACTCTTGCCCGCGCCTTCCGGGCCTTCCAGAGTAATAAACAAGCCAGTCACAGGCAGTCCTTAGTCAGAGTCATTGCGGGCTTTGCGGCTCATCGGCACTCGGTGCCGGAGCGGCAGCCGGAGCCGGAGCCGGTTGCGATGACGGCAATTGCGGTATCGCCTCCGGAGCCGTGTCGGACGATGCCGGAGGAGTCGGTTGCGTATCAGGCGCCGCAGTTCCGTTGGCCGGCGCCGGGCTGGAACGGTAATCGGCGCGTCGTTTGATCTGGAACTCGCGCACAGCACTGTTGTGGGCATCCAGGTCGTCGGAGAACACGTGACTGCCATCACCACGCGCCACGAAATACAAACTGGTACCGGACACCGGATTCAGCGCCGCATGAATCGCCTCACGACCCACCATGGCAATCGGCGTTGGCGGCAACCCAGCGATCATATAGGTATTGTAGGGCGTCGGTTCTTTCAGGTGGGCGCGGGTCAACTTGCCGTTGTAGCGATCACCCAGGCCATAGATCACCGTCGGATCGGTTTGCAGCAACATGCCGATCTGCATGCGCCGCACGAACACCCCGGCAATCTGCCCTCGTTCTTGCGCCACACCGGTTTCCTTCTCGACCAGGGAGGCCATGATCAGCGCCTGATAGGGTTCGGTATAGGGTGCGTCGGGGGAGCGCTTGCTCCACTCTTTGGCGAGGACGTCGTCGAGGCGCTCGTATGCTTTTTCCAGCAGTTCGGCGTCCGTCATGCCCCGCACAAAACGATAGGTGTCCGGGAAAAACCGGCCCTCCGGAAACACTCCGGCGTGACCGAGCTTGTCCATCACATCGCTGTCGCTCAGCCCGGCAAGGGTTTGTTGGAGTTTGTCATTTTTTGCCAGCGCCGCACGGACCTGATGGAAGTTCCAGCCCTCGACCAGCGTCAGGCTGTACTGAACCACTTCACCGCGCTGCCAAAGACCGATCAAGCCCTGTGCGCTCATGCCCGGCAGCATGCGGTATTCGCCGCTGTGCAGCGGCTGCGCGGCAAGGTTCAAGCGCCAGTACAGGCGCAGCCAAAAGGCGTCCTGAAGCACACCGTCGGTTTCGAGGCGATTGAAGGTCCCCGACGGTGTCGCGCCGCTCGGTACATCCAGTAACTCTTCCTGAGTAATCTTGAGTGGCTGCTCCAGCGCCGAGTTGATCTTCCAGGCCGAAGCGCCCAGCAGTAGCCCTGCCAGAACCAGTCCGGTTTCCAGCAGCAGCAAGAATTTACGTCTCACGAATCAAGCATCCAGTAGCGCGCGGGCAATGCCTTGCAGTTTACGGGTGAGCGGCCCAACCGGCCAGCTCAGTGCAGAATAAGCGCGTACCGGCCAGATGCCGTACACGCTGTTGCAGACGAAAACTTCATCAGCCTGTTGCAGCTGATCAAGGCTGATGTCAGTGACATGCATGACAATCCCCAACCTCTTGGCCTGGGACAAGAGTTCGGCGCGCATCACTCCGGCAACGCCGCAACGACTCAGATCAGCCGTCAACAACGCGCCATCACGCACCAGGAACAGATTACTGAAAACACCCTCGATCACCCGCCCCTGAAGATCCAGCATCAAGCCTTCGGCGTGCTCGGTATCCTGCCATTCGGAACGGGCAATGACCTGTTCAAGACGATTGAGGTGCTTGAGGCCGGCGAGTAGCGGCTGCTCGGAAAGTCGGGTGGTGCAGGGAAACAGCCTGATACCTTGCTGCGCATGGACAGCAGGATAAGCCGCAGGAGGATTGCCTTGCAGAATACGGCGCGGCGACACCGAAGGATCGGCCGCGTAACCACGCTGGCTGTCGCCACGGGTCAGGATCAACTTGAGTACACCTTCGCCAAGGGCGGTGGCGTACGTCAGTAACTCACTGCGAATCAATGCGTGATCCGCGTTAATCGCCAAACGCGAGCAGCCATCGGCCAGACGACTCAAATGTCGATCCAGCAGCAATGGCTGCCCGCCTTTGACGGCAATGGTCTCGAACAGACCATCGCCATACGCCAGGCCGCGGTCTTTTAGCGACAGTGCGTCAGCCGGCTGACCGTCGACCCAGCTTTCCATCAATCGGCGAACCGGCGGAACACCAGCGAGCCATTGGTACCGCCAAAACCGAACGAGTTGGACAGCACCACATCGATCTTCGCGTCGCGCGCGGCGTGCGGCACGAAGTCGAGGTCGCAACCTTCATCCGGCTCATCAAGGTTGATGGTCGGCGGTGCCACCTGGCCGTTGATTGCCAGCACACTGAAAATCGCTTCAACCGCGCCCGCTGCACCCAGCAGGTGACCGGTCATGGACTTGGTCGAGCTGACCGCCAGCTTGTAGGCGTGATCGCCAAACACCGACTTGATGGCGCAGACTTCGGCGAGGTCGCCGGCCGAAGTCGACGTACCATGGGCGTTGATGTACTGGATCTGGTCGACGTTCAGCTTGGCGTCACGCAGCGCGTTGACGATGCAACGTGCAGCGCCTGCGCCATCGGCCGGCGGCGAGGTCATGTGGTACGCATCGCCACTCATGCCAAAGCCGATCAGCTCGGCGTAAATGGTCGCACCACGCGCCTTGGCGTGCTCCAGCTCTTCAAGCACCAACGCGCCGGCACCGTCGGACAACACGAAGCCATCACGGCCCTTGTCCCATGGACGGCTGGCGCGGGTCGGCTCGTCATTGCGGGTCGACAACGCACGAGCAGCACCAAAGCCACCCATGCCAAGACCGCAAGCGGCCATCTCGGCACCACCGGCAATCATCACGTCGGCTTCGCCGTAGGCAATATTGCGCGCCGCCATACCGATGCAGTGCGTACCGGTGGTACAGGCTGTCGAAATGGCGTAGTTGGGCCCCTGTGCACCCAGATGGATGGACAGGAAACCGGAAATCATATTGATGATCGAGCCCGGCACGAAAAACGGAGAAATCCGCCGTGGCCCCGAATCATGCAGCGTGCGGCTGGTTTCTTCGATATTGGTCAGACCGCCAATACCCGAGCCCATGGCCACGCCGATGCGTTCACGATTGGCGTCGGTGACTTCCAGGCCAGCGTTACGCACTGCCTGAAACCCTGCTGCCAGACCGTATTGAATGAACAGGTCGAGTTTGCGAGCTTCCTTGACCGACAGGTATTCCTCGACATTGAAGCCCTTTACCGAGCCGCCAAAACGGGTGGAATAGGCAGAAAGGTCGGTGTGTTCGATCAGACCAATGCCACTGCGGCCAGCCAGAATGCCCTGCCAGCTGCTCGGCACATCCGTGCCCAGTGGCGACAACATACCCATACCGGTGACTACGACGCGTCTACGCGACACAGCACTCTCCTTTTTTCAAATGACGACTTTGCATCAGGCCTAAAGGAAAAAACCGCACGCCGTGATGGCAGTGCGGTTTTTCCATGACAGCTAACAACGGCTACAAACTATTACGCCTGATGGCTAGTAACGTAGTCGATGGCAGCTTGTACAGTAGTGATCTTCTCAGCTTCTTCGTCAGGAATTTCGGTCTCGAATTCCTCTTCCAGAGCCATCACCAGCTCAACGGTGTCAAGGGAGTCGGCACCCAGGTCTTCAACGAAGGAAGCAGTGTTCACAACTTCTTCTTCTTTAACGCCCAGTTGCTCAGCAACGATTTTCTTGACGCGCTCTTCGATGGTGCTCATACCTTGTTTTCACTCCTAATGGACAAATTCAGGCAGCTGGCCAGTGGGTAAGTGTATAGAAAGGCTTTTCAGTTTTTCAACTGAAAGCTTCACTCCTCAAACCCTGACGACCCTCTGCCTATAAATAGATTGCAGCTTTATAACGGATTTTAGACAGCTCGTATGACATTTTTTTGAAGCAATCCGTCACATTTGAATTACATGTACATCCCGCCGTTCACCGGGATTGTAGCCCCAGTCACGTAAGCCGCACCGTCCGACGCAAGAAAAGCGACCACGGACGCGATCTCTTGAGCTTGCCCCAGACGGCCCAGCGGAATTTGCGCCTGCAAGGCTTCACGCTGCGCTTCTGGCAGTTCGCGGGTCATATCGGTATCGATGAACCCAGGGGCCACCGAGTTGACCGTAATCGAGCGCGAACCCACTTCACGCGCCAGAGCGCGGCTGAAACCTTCCAGACCTGCCTTGGCGGCCGCATAGTTTACTTGGCCTGCGTTGCCCATGGCACCCACAACCGAACCAATACTGATAATTCGTCCCCAGCGCGCCTTGGTCATGCCACGCAAAACACCCTTGGACAGGCGAAACAGGCTGTTCAGATTGGTATCGACGACATCATGCCACTCGTCATCTTTCATGCGCATCATCAGGTTATCACGGGTGATACCGGCATTATTCACCAGAATCGCCGGCGCACCGAACTGCTCCTGAATGCTCGCCAGCACGGCCGCTACGGACTCGTCGCTGGTGACATTGAGCTCAAGACCGGTGCCTTGAATGCCGTTTTCTTTCAGGGTTGCCGCGATGCGCTCAGCGCCCGAAGCAGAAGTCGCAGTACCCACCACGATAGCGCCCTGACGACCCAGTTCCAGTGCGATAGCCTGGCCAATACCACGGCTCGCGCCGGTAACCAGTGCAACTTTACCTTGCAGACTCATGCAGGCTTCTCCTAAGTTCAGGCCAACGCTGCACGAGCAGCAGCGAAAGCATCCGGGGTGTTCAGGTTAGAGGTCGACACGCCTTCGGCGCAGCGCTTGTTCAGGCCAGCCAGGACTTTGCCCGGACCGCATTCAACCAGTTGAGTAGCACCTTTGGCGGCCAGCGCCTGTACCGACTCAACCCAGCGAACAGGCTTGTAGAGCTGCTCGAGCAGATCGCGCTTGAGGGTTTCCAGGTCCGGCGCCACATCAGCGCTGACGTTCTGCACCAACGGGATTTGCGGAGCCTGCCAGTTGATTGCAGCAATCGACTCGGCAAAACGCTCGGCAGCCGGGCGCATCAGTTCGCAGTGCGACGGCACGCTGACCGGCAGCGGCATGGCGCGCTTGGCACCACGCGCCTTGCAGCCTTCAATGGCGCGCTCGACAGCCGCCTTGGCACCGGCGATTACCACCTGGCCCGGCGAGTTGAAGTTGACCGCACTGACGACTTCGCCTTGCGCCGCTTCGGCACAGGCAGCCAGCACATCAGCGTCGTCCAGACCGAGAATGGCAGCCATACCGCCCTGCCCGGCCGGCACCGCTTCCTGCATCAGTTGACCGCGACGCTCTACCAGCTTCACCGCGTCGCCCAGACTCAGGCTGCCGGCCGCGACCAGCGCGCTGTACTCACCCAGGCTATGACCGGCAACGTAAGCCGGACGTGCGCCGCCCTCAGCCAGCCACAGACGCCACAAGGCAATCGAAGCGGTGAGAATCGCCGGTTGGGTTTTGTCGGTTTGATTGAGCTGCTCTTCCGGCCCTTGCTGGGTCAGCGCCCACAGGTCGTAACCCAGAGCATCGGAAGCTTCTTTGAAAGTGTCGAGGATCAACGGATGTTGCGCGCCCAACTCGGCCAGCATGCCGAGGGACTGCGAACCCTGTCCTGGAAAGACGAATGCGAGGGAAGCAGACATGTAACAAGCCCCTAATGATCTTGTCGTCGGAGAATTGACGTCCTGTACTGCTGGACGCAAGAAACTGACAGTTGGATGGCTAATTGAACTGAGCGGTCACATTTAAGCATTGTCGGGCGAAAATGCCTAAAGCAACAAATCCTCGAGACGACCGTGAAGCCGCTGCGGGAGGTTCTCCTGAATCTCGATCAAGGCGCGCTGAATGGCACTCTGGAAGCCCTGCACACCGGCCGAACCGTGACTTTTAACGACGATCCCCTGCAAACCGAGGAAGCTTGCGCCATTATGTCGCGCAGGCGCCAGATCAGCCTGCAAGCGCCTCATCAACGGCAACGCCAAAGCCCCGACCATTCTCGACGCCAGGTTTTGCTTGAACAACGCCTCGATCCGCCCGGCAATCATGGTTGCCAGCCCTTCGCTGGATTTGAGCAGGATATTGCCGACAAAACCGTCGCAAACCACCACATCAGCCTCGCCGCGGTACACGCCATCCCCCTCGACGAAGCCGATGTAATTCAGCCCGCGAGCATTTTGCAGCAGCGTGGCCGCCAGCTTGACCTGTTGATTACCCTTGATGTCTTCGGTGCCGATGTTCAGCAACGCGACTTTCGGGCGAGCAATGCCCAGGGTTTCAGCCGCCACAGAGCCCATCACCGCGAACTGGAACAGGTGCTCGGCACTGCAATCGACATTCGCCCCCAGATCGAGCAACTGGCAATAACCACGCTGCGTCGGGATCGCCGCCACCATGGCCGGCCGATCGATACCCGGCAAGGTCTTGAGCACATAACGCGACAACGCCATCAGCGCACCGGTATTGCCGGCACTGACACAGGCCTGAACCTTGCCCTCACGCAACAACTCAAGCGCAACCCGCATCGAGGAGTCCGGCTTGCCGCGCAGGGCCTGGGAAGGCTTTTCGTCCATACCGATCACGTCGCTGGCCGGCACAATCGTCAGGCGCGCGCGATCCACAGCCGACTGGCTGGCGATCAATTCTTCTAAAAGGGAGGGTTGACCGACGAGGGTCAGGTACAACGAGGGCGTAGCAGACAGACAAGCAAGGCTTGCCTGAACAATGCTGCGGGGACCGAAGTCCCCGCCCATTGCGTCAATCGCGATGACTTGAGCGGACAAGGATTACTCGTCAGCGCCCTTGTCGATCACTTTACGGCCACGGTATACGCCTTCTGGCGATACGTGGTGACGCAGGTGAACTTCACCAGTGGTCTTTTCTACGGACAGGGTGCTTGCCTCGAGAGCATCGTGCGAACGACGCATGTCACGGGCGGAGCGGGATTTTTTGTTCTGCTGAACAGCCATAATTGATTAACTCCTAAACGTTTGGGTCACGCTTTAACTGCGCCAATACACTGAACGGGTTGGACCGCGTTACCTCGTCCTCGCTCGGTTCGGGCTCATCGAGACCCGCCGGCTGCTGGCATTCTTCCGGATGATGAGCAGGCACAATGGGCAAGGCGAGCAGAAGCTCCTCCTCGATCAGTGACTGCAGATCCAAAGGATCTTCGCCCAGTTCCAGCACGTCATAACCTTTCGGCAACGACTGGGTATTCGCACCCTCCTTCACCACAGCATAACTGCATTCGCTGTGAATCGGCAGGGTGACCAGCTCAAGACAACGCTGGCAAACCATTTTGACTTCAGTGTCGATAAAGCTGTGGATGACCACAGATTTACGTTCATCTCGTTCAAAAACGAATTTAGCCTGCACCGTACCGACAGTGTCGGAAAGCGGGTCGCAGAGTCTCTCCAAATCGGCCAGCAGCATTTCACCTTGAAGGGTGGTGCCACGATCAGCCAATTTGCGCGGGTCAACGTGAGGTGGAATCGGGTCATTCAACATAGGCGCAGCATTATAGGGATGCCCCCAGCCATGTCAAAGGAAATTCAGTCCTGTCCGTCACTTGGAAGCCCCGCTAGAATTTGCGACTGACTTTTGGAGAGCCGTATGCTGCCCTTATTACTTGCTTCAAGCTCGGTCTATCGCCGCGAATTACTGGCCCGCTTGCAACTGCCATTTACCTGCAGCTCACCGGATATCGACGAAAGCCATCAACCGGAAGAGTCAGCCATCGAACTGGTAAAACGCCTGGCCCGCGAAAAAGCCCAGGCGCTGGCCGGCAGCCATCCCGCCCATTTGATTATAGGTTCGGACCAGGTCGCCGTGCTCGACGGACGGATTATTGGCAAACCTCACACGTTCGAGAAGGCTCGCGATCAATTATTGGCCGCCGGCGGCGCCAGCGTGACCTTCCTGACCGGCCTGGCAGTGCTCAACAGCCAGACCGGCCATTGCCAGCTCGATTGCATCCCCTTCACCGTACACATGCGCACACTGGATCAGGCACGCATTGAACGCTACCTGCGCGCCGAACAGCCCTACGACTGCGCTGGCAGCTTCAAGGCCGAAGGATTGGGCGTGAGCCTGTTCCAGAGCACCGAAGGCCCGGACGCCACCAGCCTGGTCGGCCTGCCGCTGATTCGCCTGGTGGACATGCTGCTGGCTGAAGGCGTGCAGATCCCCTGATCCCCCCCGTAGCAGCCTTCGGCAGCTGCTACGGATTACGCCAGACACAAAAAACCGGCCACGCGGGCCGGTTGTTTTTTATGTCGCACAACGATCAGCGCAATGCCGGCCCCTGAAAACCCATCCACATGGCCAACTGCTCAGCCACGCTGGCGCCGAGTTTTTTCGAGAAGCGGTCGAACGCTGACTCCTGAATCGTGAAGTCAACCAGCTCTTTCTCGCCAATGACGTCACGCGCCACCGAACTGGCACTGCCCAAACCATCGATCAAACCCAATGGCAGCGCCTGCTCGCCTGACCAGACCAGCCCGGAGAACAGCTCCGGATGCTCTTTGTCTTTCAGGCGATCGCCACGGCCTTTTTTGACGCTGGCGATAAACTGCTGGTGAGTGGTATCCAGCACGCCCTGCCAGAACTTGATCTCATCCGGTTTTTCCGGCTGGAACGGATCGAGGAACGACTTATGCTCGCCCGACGTATAGGTCCGACGTTCCACACCGAGCTTTTCCATGGTCCCGACAAACCCGTAGCCGGCCGCCGTCACGCCAATCGAACCCACCAGGCTCGCCTTGTCGGCATAGATCTGGTCCGCCGCACTGGCGATGTAGTACGCCCCCGAAGCCCCCAGATCAGAAATTACTGCATAAACCTTGATCGCCGGATGCAGGGCACGCAAACGACCAATTTCATCGTAGACATAACCCGACTGAACCGGACTGCCGCCCGGACTGTTGATTCGCAGCACGATGCCCTTGACCTTCGGATCCTCAAACGCCGCGCGCAGACCGCCGACAATGTTGTCGGCGCTGGCTGATTCCTTGTCGGCAATCACCCCCGTCACTTCGATCAACGCGGTGTAGCTCGACCCGCGAGTCGCGCTTTTTTCAATATCCATCAGCGGCGTAAAGAGGACCAACGCGATGAGCAGATAAACAAAGGTCAGCAGCTTGAAGAAAATCCCCCAACGCCGCGAGCGACGCTGCTCCTGCACTCCCGCAAGCAGGGTTTTCTCAAGCAGCTTCCAGCTCTTGCCTTCGCCATCTTCGGCACTGGCCTTGGTTGGCGCCTTCCATTCGTCGGTCATTCCATCTACCCCAACAAAAACCTAATTGACCCGCTGACCCAGCCAGGCGTGCAATTGCGAAAAATGATCAATGGCCAGGCGCGGCTCGAACACGCGCAAGGCTTCCATCGATTGAGCACCATAGCTGACGGCAACCGAATCCATCCCGGCGTTGCGCGCCATCTGCAGGTCGAACGACGAATCCCCCACCATCAACGCCTGTTCAGGGCGGACGTCGCAATGGGCGAGAATCTGTTCGAGCATCAGCGGATGTGGCTTGCTGGCGGTCTCATCGGCAGCGCGGGTGATATCGAAATAATCTTCCCAGCCATGGGACTTCAGCACGCGATCCAGCCCGCGACGCGCTTTGCCGGTCGCCACTGCCAGGTGAAAACCCTCGGCACGAAACGCTTCAAGCGACTCGACAACACCGTCAAACAACGGCGAAGGCACGGCCTCCGAGGCGATGTAGTGATCCGCATAGTGCTGACGGAACGCCACCAGCTCGTCATCGCCAATCTCTGGATACAACGTGCGAATCGCTTCCGGCAGCCCCAACCCAATGATGCCTTTGACGGCAAGATCATCGCGCAACTGAAAACCGGATCGCTGCGACGCCACATGCATCGCCTCGACAATCCGACCAATGGAGTCGGCCAACGTGCCGTCCCAATCGAAAATCAGCAACTTGTAATCAGGGTGCACTCAGGCGCTCCACTGTCTTGGCCCACATTTCATCGACAGGGGCCTGAAGCTTCAACTCGCCGCCATCAGGCAGCGGTACGGTGAGCATGTAAGCGTGCAGGAACAGGCGTTTGCCGCCCAGGTCACGAATTTCCTTGCTGAAATCGTCATCGCCGTACTTGGTGTCGCCGGCGATGCAGTGCCCGACGTGCAGGGTGTGGACACGAATCTGGTGAGTCCGGCCGGTGATCGGCTTGGCTTCGATCAGGGTGGCAAAGTCGCCAAAGCGACGCAGAACCTTGAACACGGTCACAGACTCCTTGCCCTCCTCCTCGTCGACCTCGACCATGCGCTCGCCGGAGCGCAGATTGCTCTTGCCCAGCGGCGCACGGACTTGCTTGATCGAGGCAGCCCAGTTACCGCGGACCAGCGCCATATAGCGCTTATCGACGCCATCGCCGCGCAATGCCGTGTGCAAGTGACGCAGCATGCTGCGTTTTTTGGCGATCATCAGCAGGCCGGAGGTGTCACGATCGAGACGGTGAACCAGCTCAAGCTCCTTGCAATCCGGACGCAACTGACGAAAGGCTTCGATCACGCCGTAATTCAAGCCGCTGCCGCCGTGAACAGCGATGCCGCAAGGCTTGTTGATCACGATCAGCGCCTTGTCTTCGAAGACAATCGAGGCCTCGAGTCGCTGCAACAAACCTTGTGCCAATGGCACTGGCTCGTCGCGTTCCGGCACGCGCACCGGTGGCACGCGCACGATGTCGCCCGCCTGCAGCTTGTATTCGGGCTTGATCCGACCTTTGTTCACACGCACTTCGCCTTTACGCAAAATGCGGTAAATCAAGGTCTTGGGCACGCCTTTGAGCCGAGCGAGAAGGAAGTTATCAATACGTTGGCCGGCATATTCCGGCGAGACCTCAAGCAGTTGTACGCTAGGGGTCGAGGGGGCAGTAGTCGTCATGCCGCGAATGATAACAATTTTTTATGGAATTGAAGCACTTAATCATTGCTGCTATAGTCGCGAACGCCGCCAAAAGCGGCCTGGACAGAGGACAAACGGCAAATTGCCGGCCCTGACCAACGCAATTCATCAGGACGCGAGGCCGTCCTACGGGGCTTTCGCAACGATTGGAAGGTTCGTGATTGTAACAAGCGCAGGTGACATGAGGCCTGAAGCGAGCGCAGCAACAGAGCAACCACTTGTCTGATGCGCCGATATTTACGGCCAGTTCACAAAGTGCAGTCAGTCCCGAACCAGCCCTTGAGCGAGTGCTTCGGAAACAACGCCTGTTACAAGCTGAGTGTTAGCCAAACAGCTCTCGCCCAGTCTTGTGTAGCCATGAGCGTGAACTCCCCATTGGAGAACACGGTAAATGCCAACCCGCTGCGGATTCTGCGCGCGGCAGCACCCGAATTATCAGGGATACGTGTAGGGTGGAGATGCACAACCGTCGGACTGTGTAGCACTAGGCTTATATTTAGACGCTTCATCTCGTCCACAGTCGCCGGTTGATTCCTCCTCCTGACTGAGTGCTTAAGTAGCCACAGCAAGCAGGACGCGTACGTCGCGACTCCGGCCCAATTGGTCGAAGCTCGCTAGACACTGGAGTGGCCAACCACTCCTGACGCACCTGACACCGACCGTGAGAAGTCGTGTGTGCCGAACGCCGTTTCCGGCAGCCCGGAAACCGACGGTACTACATGAAAAGAATGCTGATTAACGCAACTCAACCCGAAGAGTTGCGTGTTGCACTGGTAGACGGCCAGCGCCTCTACGACCTGGACATCGAGTCCGGTGCACGCGAGCAGAAGAAGGCCAACATCTATAAAGGCCGGATTACTCGCATCGAGCCAAGCCTTGAGGCTGCCTTTGTCGATTTCGGCTCTGAGCGCCACGGCTTCCTGCCCCTCAAAGAAATCTCCCGCGAATACTTCAAGAAAGCCCCTGAAGGCCGCGTCAACATCAAGGACGTCCTGAGCGAAGGCCAGGAAGTCATCGTTCAGGTCGAAAAAGAAGAACGTGGCAACAAGGGCGCCGCCCTGACCACCTTCATCAGCCTGGCCGGTCGTTACCTGGTATTGATGCCGAACAACCCGCGTGCCGGCGGTATCTCCCGTCGCATCGAAGGTGAAGAGCGCAACGAACTGCGTGAAGCCCTGAACGGTCTGGTTGCTCCGGCCGACATGGGTCTGATCGTGCGCACTGCCGGCCTTGGCCGCAGCAGCGAAGAAATGCAGTGGGACCTCGACTACCTGCTGCAACTGTGGACCGCCATCAAAGAAGCCTCGCTGGATCGTTCCGCGCCATTCCTGATCTATCAGGAAAGCAACGTGATCATCCGTGCAATCCGCGACTACCTGCGCCAGGACATCGGCGAAGTGCTGATCGACAGCGTTGAAGCCCAGGACGAAGCCCTGACCTTCATCCGCCAGGTGATGCCGCAGTACGCCAGCAAGATCAAGCTGTACGAAGACAGCGTTCCGCTGTTCAACCGTTTCCAGATCGAAAGCCAGATCGAGACCGCTTTCCAGCGCGTCGTTGAACTGCCTTCCGGCGGCTCCATCGTTATCGATCCGACCGAAGCCCTGGTGTCCATCGACATCAACTCGGCGCGCGCCACCAAAGGCAGCGATATCGAAGAAACCGCTCTGCAGACCAACCTTGAAGCCGCCGAAGAAATCGCCCGTCAGTTGCGCCTGCGCGACATCGGCGGCCTGATCGTCATCGACTTCATCGACATGACCCCTGCCAAGAACCAGCGCGCCGTGGAAGAGAAAGTCCGCGAATGCCTGGAAGCCGACCGCGCTCGCGTGCAAGTCGGTCGCATCTCGCGCTTCGGCCTGCTGGAAATGTCCCGTCAGCGCCTGCGTCCATCGCTGGGCGAAAGCAGCGGCATCGTCTGCCCACGCTGCAACGGCACCGGCATCATCCGTGACGTTGAATCGCTGTCGCTGGCGATCCTGCGCCTGATCGAAGAAGAAGCCCTGAAAGACCGCACTGCCGAAGTTCGCGCACAAGTGCCGATCCCGGTCGCTGCGTTCCTGCTGAACGAAAAACGCAACTCGATCACCAAGATCGAACTGCGCACCCGTGCCCGCATCGTCATCCTGCCGAACGATCACCTCGAAACGCCGCACTTCGAAGTTCAGCGTCTGCGCGATGACAGCCCGGAAGCCCACATCAACCAGTCCAGCTACGAAATCGCTGCTGCCGCTGCTGAAGTGGAAGAAGTTCAACCGGCCGCCGCCACCCGCACCCTGGTTCGCCAGGAAGCCGCCGTGAAAACCGCTCCAGCTCGCGCCAACGCTCCGGTTCCGACCGAAGTCGTTGCCGCCGCCGCACCGGTTGCCGCTCCGGTCGCCGCCCCTGAACCAAGCCTGTTCAAAGGCCTGGTGAAGTCGCTGGTCAGCCTGTTCGCCACCAAGGAAGAGCCAGCTGCTCCGGTTGTGGTTGAAAAACCAGCCGCCGAGCGTCCGGCACGCAATGAAGAGCGTCGTAACGGTCGTCAGCAGAGCCGCAACCGTAACGGTCGCCGCGATGAAGAACGCAAACCACGCGAAGAACGCGCCCCTCGTGAAGAACGCGCACCGCGCGAGCCTCGTGAAGAGCGTCAACCACGCGAAGCCCGCGAAGAGACTCCAGCAGTCGCTCGCGAGGAACGCGCACCGCGCCCACCGCGTGAAGAGCGCGCACCACGCGCCCCTCGTGAAGATCGCAAGCCACGTGGCGAGCGTGAAGAGCGCCCGGTTCGTGAACTGCGTGAACCTCTGGATGCCGCGCCAGCCGCTGCCGCCGCTGTAACTGCCGTTGCTGAAGAGCGTCCGGCTCGTCCGCCACGTGAAGAACGCGCTCCACGCCCACCGCGTGAAGAACGTCAACCACGCGCCGAGCAAGCTGCTGCCGCCGTTGCTGAAGAAGAGCTGCCAACCAGCGAAGAGCAACTGCCGGAAGATGGCCAGGACAACGCCGAAGGCGATCGTCCACGCCGCCGCTCCCGTGGTCAGCGTCGTCGCAGCAACCGTCGCGAGCGTCAACGCGATGCCAATGGCAACGTAATCGAAGGCTCGGAAGAGTCCGAAACCAGCGAAGAGCCAACAGGCGCTGAACTGGCTGCCGGCCTGGCCGTTACCGCCGCTGTTGCCAGCACTGTGATCAGCGCTCCTGCTGAAGCTCAGGCTCATCAGCAAGCTGAACGCGCTACCGCCGTGACTCAAGAGGCTGTTCAGGAAGTGGCTCAGGTTGAAGCGCCAGTCGTGGAAGCCACTACTCCGGTCGAAGCGCCAGTCGCTCCTGCCGTCGAAGTAGCTCCAGTTCGTGAAGCACAGCCTGAAGTTCACGCTGCTGTTGAACCAGCCGTAGTTACCGAACAGCCAGTAGTCGCTGCCGAGCCTGTGGTTGAAGCCCCGGTCGCTGAAAAAGCGCCTGTGGTTCGCGAAGAGCAAACCGCGTTCAACTGGGTTGCAGAAACTGCAGCTGTCGAAGTTCCAGCGCCAGTCGCTGAAGCCCCGGCTGTTGTTGCCGAGCCTGCTCCGGTGGTTGAAGCTCCGGTTGTCGCCGAAGTGGCTGCACCGGCTGTCGAAGCCGCTCCGGTCAGCGCCCTGACGCCAAGTGGTCGCGCGCCAAACGACCCACGTGAAGTGCGTCGCCGCAAGCGTGAAGCCGAGCGCCTGCAGAAGGAAGCCGAACTGGCTGCCGCTGCTGCACCGGCTGTTGCTGCCGAGCCTGCTCCGGTTGTCGCCGAAGTCGTCGAGGCAGCCCCTGCCCCGGCCGCCGAAGTGACTGCCGAACCTGCTGCCCCAACCATCGACGAAAACCTGCGTTCCGTCGAAGAAGTGGTAGAGCACAAACCTGAGGCCCTGGAAAAAGAGCACGAGCCTAAACCCCTCGCCTGATTCCATCAGCCACTAAAAAGCCCCGCCTGGTAACCCAGGCGGGGCTTTTTTATGTCCGTTGTGATGAAGATCGTTCCCACGCGCAGCACAGGAATGACGCCCCGGACGCTCTGCGTCCAGGGCTGTGACGCAGAGCGTCACTGGATGTATTCCCACGCAGAGCGTGGGAACAAGCCCTCAAACTACTGAAAGACCAACGCCTCAGGCACGTCCACATCCCACAACACTCCGGGATCCTCCAGCGCCACCTCAACCACTGTCGCTGACGCAAACAATGGCCTGGCCCCACGATCACCGGACAACGCCATCAACGCCGCACCCAACGAACGCCCAAATCCCACCGGATGCCCAAACTCACCACCCTGCACGGGCACGCTGATGGTATCGACCGCAATCCCCTCGACAATCCGCTCAATACTCGACGGCAAGATAAACGGCATATCCCCCAATACCAGCAGCCAGCCATCCAGTGCCGGGCACGCAGCGACTGCCGCTGCAATGCTGTCGCCCATGCCTGCCGATGCCAGCAGCAGCACCTGGCAACCATAAGCCCGGGCCAGCCGCGCAACCTCAGGGCGATCCGGCGTCGTCACCAACAACCGGGTATCCATGCCAATCGGCAGATTGCGCAGCACCTGTTCGATCACCGGCCGCACAATACCGTCGCGCCCTTCGCACATTGCCAGCAACTTGTCCTGATCGGCACCCGCCACTTGTCGATAACGACTGCCCTGCCCCGCTGCAAGAATGATCGCACCCAGCTTCATGCTCTGCTCGACGCTGCGCATCAGGCTTTGGTCTGCTGCCAGCCTTGCAACTGGTAGCGCACTGGCAAACTGCGAATACGCTTGCCGGTGGCGGCGAAGATCGCATTGCACAACGCCGGAGCGATAGGCGGCACACCCGGCTCACCGACGCCGCCCAGCGGCACGTTGCCCGTTGGCGTGACCAAATGCACCGCCACCTCTTTCGGCGCCAGCGACATGCGCGCCACTTCGTACATATGGAAGTTGTCCTGCTGGACCTTGCCGTCCTTGAAGCTGATTTCACCCAGCACCGCGTTACCCAGGCCCATCACGCAGGCGCCTTCGAACTGCGAGCGAATCCGCTCCGGGTTGATCTGCGGACCGCAATCGACCGCGATGTCGGCCTTGTGCACGATCAGCGTGCCGTCGTCCTTGACTTCAACCTCGATGACCGCCGCCACATAGGTGACGAAACTGTAATGCACCGCCAGGCCCAAACCACGGCCCTTGGGCAGTTTTCGCCCCCAGCCAGCACCCTTGGCTGCCGTTTCCAGAACGCCCCGCAGACGTGCCGTATCGATCGGATAGCGCTCAGGGGATTCGCCATAGTTCCACTCTTCGCTCAGGGTTCGCGGATCGATCTGACGGTCCGGCCCCAAGAGCTTGATCTGGTACGTCAGCGGGTCCTGTCCGGCCTTGTGCGCCAACTCGTCGACAAAACTCTGAATCGCGAAACCGTGAGGGATGTTCGACACCGAGCGATACCAACCAACCCGGGTATGCGCCGCCGCGTCAGGGTTTTCCAGGCGCAGATTGGGAATCGCGTAGGCCATGTTGGTAAAGCCCATGCCCAACTCGAAGGCCGCTTCGTGATTCATGCCTGGCGCGAACAACGCGGTGATGCTGGGCGCCACCGTGCGGTGCAGCCAACCGGACGGCATACCGTCCTTGTTCAGGCTGGCCTTGAGGTATTCCGCCGAGACGGTATGGAAGTACGAACAGTGGATGTCGTCTTCACGGGTCCATTGCACGCGCACAGCCTTGCCGGGAAATTCCTTGGCCAGGATCGCTGCTTCCAGAATGAAATCCGGCTTGGACTTGCGACCGAAACCACCGCCCAACAAAGTGACGTTGACCGTGACCTTGTCGAATGGAATCCCCAAACGCTCGGCGATGCGCTCGCGGGTCACTTGCGGCGCCTGACTCGGCGCCCAGGCTTCGCAATGGCCGTCCTTGAAACGTGCAACGGCAACCATCGGCTCCATTGGCGACTGTGCCAGATGCGGCAAATAGTAGGCCGCCTCCAGACTGCTGTCGGCACTGTTCATGGCCTCCTCGATATTGCCGGTGCTGCGCACCACTTTGCCCGGTTTCAGGGCGGCGGCTTCCAGCTCCTTGCGGTAGGCAATCGAGTCGTAACCGGCATTGGCGCCGTCATCCCACTCAATCTTCAGCGCTTCACGGCCCTTGATCGCCGCCCAGGTATTGCTGGCAATCACCGCCACCCCGCCCAACGGCTGGAATTCAGAGGGCAATGGGCGGCTTTCAATCTGGATGACCTTGAGCACTCCCGGGACCTTCAGCGCCGCGCTGGCATCGAAGGACTTGACCTTGCCGCCATAAACCGCCGGCCGCGCCACGGTGGCGAAGAGCATGCCGTCAAAGTGCACGTCGGCACCGTAGACCGCACGACCATTGACGATGTCCGCACCGTCGATGGCCCGGGTCGACTCTTTGCCAATGTAGCGAAACTCCGAAGGCTGCTTCAGCCGCAGGCTTTCACGAGCCGGCACCGCCAGCGCACCCGCAGCGACGGCGAGCGCACCGTAACCGAGTTCACGCCCGGTGGGCTGGTGGATAACTTTGTGTAATTGCGCACGGCATTCGCCAACCGGGACTTTCCACTGATCGGCTGCGGCTTGTTCCAGCATGGTTCGTGCAGCGGCACCGCAACGGCGCATCGGCTCGTACCAATGGCGCATGCTGCGCGAGCCGTCGGTGTCCTGATTGCCGAAGCGCACCTCATCACCCGGCGCCTGCCGGACTTTGACCATAGCCCAATCGGCGTCCAGTTCATCAGCAACTACCATGCTCAAACTGGTGCGCACACCCTGGCCCATTTCCGAACGGTTGCAGACCACCGTCACACTGCCGTCGGCGGCGATACTCACGTAGACCTTGGGATCATCGATCCAGCCGTTGGGCATGCCCGCGGCACCGAATTTCTTCTCTTCAGCAAACGCGTCCTGCCAGCCCCAACTGGCCGCCAGCACCAGCGCACCGGTCGCCCCCGCACCTTTGAGAAAACCACGACGACTGAGATTACTTAGCGCGAAATCATTCGGTAGCTGGCTCATGCCTTGCGCTCCTGCAGGTGAGTGGAGGCCTGGCGGATCGCGGTCTTGATGCGATTGTACGTGCCGCAGCGGCAGATATTGCCAACCATCGCCTGTTCGATCTGTTCATCGCTGGGATTGGGGTTGGTCTTGAGCAACGCAGTGGCCGACATGATCTGCCCGCCCTGGCAAAAACCACACTGGGCGACCGCCGTGTCGAGCCAGGCTTGCTGGACGACCTGACCGACCGGATCGCTGTGCAGATTGTCGATGGTGCTGACGTCCTGTCCGATCACCGAACCGATAGGCGTGATGCAACTGCGCGCCGGGGCGCCGTCGATATGAATTGTGCAAGCGCCACACAGGCCCATGCCGCAACCGAATTTGGTACCGCTGTAACCGGCCACATCGCGGATTGCCCAGAGCAGCGGCATGTCCTCGGTGACATCGAGTTGATGATCTTGACCATTGAGCTTCAGGGTAATCATGGGCACGCCCGCATATATAGGTAGAGTTATGGAGCAAATGACTGCATCGTTAGCAGGCTAAGTTAACTCAGCATTAACAAAAAAGCCCTGCAACCAAGGAAGGTGTGCAGGGCTCTGGATTCAGCGATCAAGCGTAGCTCAATACTGATTCGGCTCCATTTCCAGTTCGACATTGAAGCGCTCGGCGATGTCTCTCTGGATCCGCTGTGCCAGATTAAGCAACTCAAGCCCGGTGGCCGTGCCGTAGTTGACCAGCACCAGCGACTGCAAGCGATGCACGCCGGCGTCGCCGTCACGAAAGCCTTTCCAGCCCGCCTGCTCGATCAACCAGCCGGCCGCCAGTTTCACCCGGCCATCCGCTTGTGGATAACCAACCAGGCCCGGATGTTCAAGGCGAATTTGTGCCGCCAGAGCTGCCGATACCAGCGGGTTCTTGAAGAAGCTGCCGGCATTGCCGAGCACCGCCGGGTCAGGGAGCTTCTCATTGCGAATGCTGCAAATCGCCTGGCTGACATCGGTTGCGGTGGGATGATCAATGCCCTGCTCGGTCAGACGCTGACGAACCGGGCCGTATTCCAGATGCAAATGCTCGACGCGGTTCAGCGCAAAACGTACTCGCAGGATCAACCAGCGACCGACCTGCTGCTTGAAGAGGCTGTCACGGTAGGCAAAGTTGCACTCGGCCAGGGTGAAATCCCGCAGCTCGCCGGTCTGGCGGTCCAGCGCGGTCAGCCCGGCGAACACATCCTTGATCTCGACCCCGTAGGCGCCGATGTTCTGCATCGGCGCGGCACCGACGGTGCCGGGGATCAGGCTGAGGTTCTCAAGGCCTGACAGGCCCTGCGCCAGTGTCCACTGCACAAACGGATGCCAGATTTCGCCGGCCTCGGCTTCGATCACCACCTGACTGCCGTTGTCACTCAACACTCGAATGCCACGGGTGGCCATGCGCAGCACCAGCGCTGCAATGTCTGCGGTCAGCAACAGGTTGCTGCCACCGCCAATCACCAGCAGTGGCACCGCGTGCGCGGCCGAATACGCCAGCACCTCGCGCACATCGGCATCACTGTGGGCTTCGGCGAACAATTGCGCACGCACGTCCACGCCAAAGCTGTTGTACGGCTTCAGCGAAACCTGCGATTGCAGGTGCAAAGTCATAAGCGTCCCTTCAATTCAATCACCAGCAAATCGCTGGCGCGCTCGATCAGGTCCAGCACCTGCTCGAAGCCTTGATCGCCGTCGTAATAAGGATCCGGCACTTCATCCACGCTCGACTCATAGCGGCGCAGGAACAAATCCAGCTCCGCCCTGCCCTTGGCCGGTTGCAACGCCTTGAGGTTGCGCAGGTTGCTGTGGTCCATGGCGAGGATCAGGTCATAACTGGAAAAATCGGCGCGCGTGACCTGTTGGGCGCGCTGCGCGGACAGGTCATAACCACGGCGCAGCGCGGCAGCCTGGCTGCGTTTGTCCGGCGCCTTGCCGACGTGCCAGTCGCCGGTGCCCGCCGAAGCCACTTCGACCTGATCGGTCAAACCGGCTTCGCGCAGTTTGTGTCGCAACACACCTTCAGCCGTGGGTGAACGGCAGATGTTGCCCAGGCAGACGAACAGAACCCGCATCAGGCCTCCAGCAGGCGACGAACGCGCTCGAGGTCTTCAGCCGTATCGACACCCGGTGGCGGTGCAATCAGTGCATCGGCAACGTGAATCCGTACACCGTGCCAGAGCGCACGCAGCTGCTCCAGACACTCGGTGTTTTCCAGCCAGCACGGGCCCCAGCTGACAAAGTCATGCAGGAAACCGGCGCGATAGGCATAGATGCCAATGTGCCGACGGTAAGGAACGCCAACCGGCAATTGCTCGCGGCTCTTGGCGAAGTCGTCCCGTGCCCACGGCAAGGTGGCGCGACTGAACGTCAGCGCCAGGCCATTCAGATCGCTGACGACCTTGACCACATTGGGGTTGAACAGGGTTTCAACGTCTTCGATCGGCTCGGCCAGGGTCGCCATGCGCGCTTCGGTGTGAGCCGCCAGATTGGCCGCGACCTGATCGATCACACTCGGTGGAATCAACGGCTCGTCACCTTGCACGTTGACCACGATAGCGTCCGGCGCCAGGCCCAGTTGGGCAGCGACTTCAGCCAGACGATCGGTGCCGGAGTTATGGTCCTCGCGGGTCATCACCACTTCAGCGCCAAAGGCCTTGCAGGCCTCGACGATGCGCGCATCGTCAGTCGCAACGACGACCCGTTGCGCGCTGCTTTTGCTCGCCTGTTCCCAAACATGCTGAATCATCGGCTTGCCGGCAATCATTTGCAGGGGTTTGCCTGGCAGACGGGTAGAAGCAAAACGCGACGGAATCACGACAGTGAAGGCAGTGCTCATTTATCCAGACGCTCATCTGCCGTCAGGGTGCGCGCTTCGCTTTCGAGCATCACCGGAATGCCATCACGAATCGGATAAGCCAGACCGGCGCCTTTGCTGATCAGCTCGGTTTTATCGGCGCTGAGCTTGAGCGGACCTTTGCAGATCGGGCAAGCGAGGATGTCGAGTAATTTGGTGTCCATGAGCATTCCCTGGATAAAAGCGTTTTAAGGCAAAAGCCGCGCGGGCAACAGCCGCATCAACTGCGTGTCGAACCAGGCCACGAAGGCCGGTGATGGCGCAGCATCGACCGCCAGATACCACCAGTCGGCGGCCGCGAAGGTTCGGCATTTCACCGCATCCTTCTCGGTCATCACCAACGGCAGTGACGGTGTGAAATTCAAGGCCGCCGCGCTGTACTCGGCGTGGTCGGCAAAAGCATGTGCAACAGGCTGCCAGTGTAGCGTTTCAAGGGTGTTGAAGAAACGTTGCGGATTACCGATTCCGGCCACCGCGTGCAAGGCCTGACCAGCGGGGAAATGCTCAAGCGAGCGGCGCTCGCCCGTCAGCAGGTTGACCAGCGCGGTCGGTTGCAGCTGGAAGGCAAAACCGTCGTCGCGATCTGCCGTGGCGCCGTTGTAGAGCAGCGCATCGACGCTTTGCAGGCGTTCGACCGGCTCACGCAGAGGACCGGCCGGCAGGCAGCGTTTATTGCCCAATCCGCGTGCGGCATCGATCAGCACCAGTTCAAGATCGCGCGCCAGACGGTAATGTTGCATGCCATCGTCAGACAGAATCAGATCCAGCGGCTCAGCGGCCAACAGCGCCTGCACGGCGCGACTGCGATCAGGGTCAATCATCAACGGCACGCCGGTGCGCTGGACGATCAACAACGGTTCGTCGCCGGCGATGGCTGCGCTCTGCCCGGCTTCGACCCGCCAGGGCAATTGCGGCGGTTTGGCGCCATAACCACGACTGACCACGCCCACCCGCAGGCCACTGCGTTGGCAGTGTTCGATCATCCACAGGATCAACGGCGTCTTGCCGGTACCGCCCACCGTAATGTTGCCGACCACGATCAGCGGCACCGGCGGCTGGTAGATCTCGCCTTGGCCGGCCAGAAACCGTTCGCGCTTGGCGGTGACCACGCGCCGGTACAGCCACTCCAGTGGCTGCAACAGTTTCAGCGCCGGATGACCGGCATACCAGGCGGCGAGCAAACGATCGGACATGGCCATCAGGGTGCCGGCGCCGCCTCGACGGTGGTCATGCGCAAGTGGGTGAAACCCAGCTTGCCCGCGGCATCCATCGCCGTGATGACCGCCTGATGCTGGGTTTTGCCATCGGCGCTGATGGACAGCGGTGAGTTGGTGTCGCCATTCGACTCCTTCTTCAAGGCGTCGATCAGGCTGGCCAGATCGTTCTTCGGCAACAACTGATTGTTGACCGAAAACACTCCGTCGGCGCTGATGGCGATGTCCAGTTGCTTGGTCTGCTGGTCTTCGGCAGGCGACCCGCTGACGGCTTCCGGCAGGTCGACGCGCAGTTGGGTTTCACGGGTAAAGGTGGTGGTCACGACGAAAAACAGCAGCAGGACAAACACCACGTCGATCAGCGACACGAGGTTGATGTCCACGTTCTCCCGTTGCTTGCGGCGGAATTTCACGCTTTGCCCTCAGCCAGATCGACGTCACGGTCGCCCTGCACCACTTCAACCAGCTTGATGGCTTCCTGCTCCATGCCCACGACGAGTTCATCAATGCGCCGTTGCAGGAACCGGTGGAAGAACACCGACGGGATACCGACGATCAGGCCCGAAGCCGTGGTGATCAAGGCTTTGGAAATACCGCCGGCCAGCACCGCGGCGTTGGTGGTCATGCCGGTGCCCATGAACGAACTGAAGATATCGATCATGCCCAACACCGTGCCGAGCAGGCCGAGCAATGGCGCCATGGCGGCGATGGTGCCCAGCGCGTTGATGTAGCGTTCCAGCTCGTGGATCACCCGGGCAGCGGCCTCTTCGATGCACTCTTTCATGATCTCGCGACCATGCTTGGAGTTGGCCAGGCCCGCCGCAAGGATTTCGCCCAACGGCGAGTTGGCGCGCAGCTCCTTGAGCTTTTCTTTATTGAGTTGCTTGTCCTTGATCCAGACCCAGACCTGCCCGAGCAAATGCTCCGGGGTTACACGGCTGGCCCGCAAGGTCCAGAGACGCTCGGCAACGATCGCCATTGCCGCGATGGAACTCAGAATGATCGGCAGCATCATCCAGCCGCCGGATTTGACCAATTCCCACACAGTGACAGTCCCCTCGAAAAAGTCCGCCACTTTAACATACAGACTCGACAGAGAGACCCGACACGCCACAGACCGTGTGTCGCATGGCGCGCCGCGCTGATGACCGGTGGCTATTGGCTGACAGACGGCGGGCTGCGCCAGAAACGCGGTTGCTGGCGCAGTGACTCGGGCGGCTCGAACGCCCCCAGACGCAAACGCAAGGCGCCCTGCTCGGCACTGTCATAGACCTGCATGCCCAGTTTGCGATAACGCGCCAGCACTTGCGGATGGGGATGACCGAACGAATTGTCGTGCCCGCGAGAAATCAACACCGCCTTGGGTGCCAACGCCGTGAGAAAGGCCATCGACGATGAGCTGCGACTGCCGTGATGCGGCGCCTGTAGCCAGTCGGTCACGACCGCCAGCGGACTTTCCAGCAACGCCTGCTCGGCCCGGGCGTCGATGTCACCCGTCAACAACAGACGCTCGCCGTTGGCTTCAATTTGCAGGACGCAGGATTTCTGGTTGCTTTCGCTCGCCCCGGACCATTGCCAGAGCGTAAAACCCACACCGTCCCACTCCCAGCGCTGACCGCTCTCACAGGCTTGCGCGTGTAACTCGGCCGGCAGTGCTTCGGGATCACCGCTGAGCACCTGCGCCACCGGCAATCCGCTTGCGACCGAGCGCGCGCCACCCGCGTGATCGGCATCGGCGTGGCTGATCAGCATCACCTCCAGCTGGCGCACACCGAGCTTGCGCAACGACGGCAACACCACCCGCTCGCCCAGATCGAAATCACCGAAACGCGGACCGGCGTCGTAGAGCAACGCGTGATGACGCGTGCGGACCACGATGGCCAAGCCCTGGCCGACGTCCAGTTGCCAGATTTCAGCCATGCCGTCAGGTACGCTTCTGAGTGGTGGAAGCACTATCAAAAGAAGCATCGGCCAGCCCAATAACCGCATGGGCAAACCTTTGGGGAGCAACAGTAGAAAAGCGCCTACAGCACTTATCCCCCAGACCCAGAGCGGAATCACCGGTGCAACCCATGCCGGTATCCGCCCTGCCACCAACGCCAGGCCGTTGAACAGCACGTCAAGCAAGCCGCCGGCCAGCCACAACAACCCCTCGCCGATATAAGGCAGCGGCAGCAGCAACGTCCCCAACAAGGCCGGGGGCAACACCACCAGGCTGATCCACGGCACGGCCAGCAGATTGGTCAACGGGCCACTGAGACTGATGGGTAAACCAAGTATCAGCAGCAACGGACACAAGCCAATCGCAATCAGCCATTGCGCACGCGTCCAGGTTTGCCACCAGCGCCAGGCGCCCAGGCGGCCGCCGAAGGTAAAGATCAGCACCGCCACGGCGGCAAATGACAACCAGAACCCCGGCTGCAAACTGGCCAGCGGCTCAAGCAACAACACCGCGTTCAACGCCAGCAACAAAGGCCACCAGGCACCCAGATGGCGAAACCGCAGACGCCATAACAGCACCAGACCGATCATCACGCAGGCCCGGCGCACCGGCACCTCGAAACCGGCCAGCAGCCCATAGCCGAGCGCCGCCGCGAACGCCATGCCGCAGGCCCACGGCAACCATGGCAAGCTCTGCGGCCACAGCCCATAACGCGCCAACCCGGCAATCAGCAGATAAACCATCCCGGCCAGCAACCCGATGTGCTGCCCGGAAATCACCAGCAAATGCACGGTGCCGGTGTCTTGCAACACGCGCCAGTCTTCGCGGCTCAGCCCGGACCCGTCGCCCAGCACCAGCGCCGCCAACGCCCCCTCGCGCCCTTGCGCATCGACCGCCAGCAAACGCTGGCGAACAGCATCACGCCAGGCCCCTTGTGCGGGTCTGAGCAACTGCCCGTCCTTGACGCTTCCCGTCGCGCCGATGCGTTGCGCCAACAGCCAGGCGTCGTAATCAAAAGCCTGCGGATTGAGCAGGCCTGTGGGGCGCTTCAATTTCACCGCCAGCCGCCAGCGCTCGCCGCTGTTGACGGTCGGCCCGCCGTACCAGGCCAACCGCATCAGCCTCGGCAATCGGGTGCGCCGCGCCTCGCTATCGGCCAACTCGAAACGCACCACGCCCTGCGTGTTCTGCGGCAAGCCGACGACTCGTCCTTCGACCCAGCGGGTTTGCCCGTCGAGGTCCGGCGCCAAACGATCTGCCAAAGCCCAGTGCGCACTGGCACATGCCCAGCTGAAGCCGAACAGAAAGAAAGCCAGTGGATACGTGCGAAATGGCAACAGCATCAATGCCAGTACGGGCAGCAACAGCAGTAACCCGACCGGTGGCAACACCGGTAAAAAACGCAAGGCCAACAGACCCAACGCGAGCGCCAACATCCCTGTGCGCATTAGCCTGTCCTTGAGAGTCCCCTCTCTTGGATTAGCCGAGTTACCACAGTCCGCATTTATTAATTGTCACAAAGTCTGAACGGGCGCTCCGTAGAATCCGGGCATACTTGCCGCTTGAACCGACCGAGAAGCCTTATGCCCCGGCGCTTATTCAAACGTTACATGCCAGACCCGACCCGCATCCGGGAACACAAATCCTTACGCTTTCTCGGTACCCTGCTGCACGACCCGAACCTCTGGCACCTCAATCGGCATTCGGTTGCCCGCGCCATGGCCATCGGAGTGTTCGCCGCGTTTCTACCGATTCCGTTGCAAATGCTGGTGGCGGCAATGCTCGCCATTTGGCTGCGAGGCAATATTCCGATCGCGGTGAGCCTGGTCTGGCTGACCAACCCGATCACCATGCCCGTGGTGTTTTACTGCACCTATCAGACCGGCGCCCGGCTGATGGATGTGCCCGCCCGCAGCCTGCCGGATGAGCTGACCTGGGAATGGATCAGCGGTGAGCTGTCGACTCTTTGGCAACCGTTTCTACTGGGCTCAGTGGTGACTGGCCTGGTACTCGGCGCGTTGGCCTACTGCCTGACCATGACCTACTGGCGCTGGTGGGTCGGTCGGCAATGGACGCGGCGCAAGCAAAGCCGGATGTAAAAATGCAAAAACGGCACCTTTGGGGTGCCGTTATTGATTCCGTTACGCGCGTTTATATTTGCCGACTCAGCCTTCGTCGGAGGCTACAGCGCCTTGCGTCACGGCCTACACCTGCGCCAGAATCCGCCGGCTTGTGCGCTTTGGTCGTCGCCTCTATTGTTTCCGTGTCACTGCCCATCAGTGATCGGGTTTAGTAGCCCGCGTTAACTTTCCAACGGTTGCATGAGCGTCATCCAGCCAGGGTTTCCCTGCACTTGATGGTAGCTGTGCGCATGGCGTCCTCGGGCGCGCCGGTTTTGGTGGGTTACCCGGTCTACTAACTTGCGCACAGCTGCCACCCTTTCGTTTAGTAGCGCAATGGTTGCAGCCCTACTTATGGATGACCCCCAATGTTCAAACCTACGCCAAATCCTCCAGAAACCGATCCGGTTTCCCCCTACGCCTCACTCGATTCAAAAGAACTCCACGCCGCCGCGCACCGTGCGCTCGATCATTACCTGGTACTACCCGAGACCAAGCAGTTGTTGGCCGACCGACGCCCTGGTTGCATTTTTGTCATCGCCCCGGACGTCGACAGCGAAACCCTGCTGGCCCATGCCTGCGAGACGCTCGCCTCGGTGAATGTCATGGCCAGCGATCTGGCGTTTGAACTCGAAGGTCCCAAACGCAATACCGCGCTGGCGATTCAGCAGATGATTTCGCTGGCCGAGTTGGCGGTGAATCGGGCACTGGATCACCTCGATCCGCCGGACTCACCGCAGTAGCACGCCAACACGCTGATCGTTCCCACGCGCGTGGGAACGATCAATAAAAAAAAGGCCTCCACTCGGGAGGCCGTTTTTTTGTGTAGTACGCATTTTTTGCAGTGCCGGCAATGACGCCTTCGCGAGCAAGCTCGCTCCCACAAGGATCGAGTTTGCCGCAGGTTAGGTGCGCATTCCGCGACCGCTGACCAGCAACCGCGCGCAACCGATGTACAGCACTACGGTTGCCACCAGCATGAAGGTAATGGCGATGCTGATCTTGATGTCCGAGACGCCGAGGATGCCGTAACGGAAAGCGTTGACCATGTGCAGCACCGGGTTGGCCAGCGACACGGTCTGCCAGAAGGGTGGCAGCAGGCTGATCGAGTAGAACACCCCGCCCAGGTAGGTCAACGGCGTCAGCACGAACGTCGGGATAATCGAAATATCATCGAAGTTGCGCGCAAACACTGCGTTGATGAAGCCCAACAGCGAAAAGATCGTTGCCGTCAGCAGCACCACCAACAGGGTAATACCCAAATGGTGCACTTGCAGGTGAGTGAAGAACAGCGAAAGCAGCGTCACGATCACGCCCACTGCCAGGCCACGCAGCACCCCGCCCACGGTGTAGCCGATCAGAATGGTGTGCGGCGAAACCGGTGAAACCATCAGTTCTTCGATGGAGCGCTGGAATTTGCTGCCGAAGAAGCTCGATACCACGTTGCCGTAGGCGTTGGTGATCACCGACATCATGATCAAGCCCGGCACGATGTATTCCATATAGGTGAAGCCACCCATATCACCGATTTGCCGGCCAATCAGATTACCGAAGATCACAAAGTACAGAACCATGGTGATGGCCGGCGGCAGCAGGGTTTGCGGCCAGATCCGGGTAAAACGCCGGACCTCACGATAAACAATGGTATTGAGCGCAACGAGGTTGGGCTTCAGTTCGGAACTCATACGGCCACCTTCGCCAGATTTTTCTCCACCAGAGACACGAACAACTCCTCGAGGCGATTGGTTTTGTTGCGCAGGCTCAGCACTTCGATGTTCTGCATGGCCAACTGGCCGAACAACGCGGTAATACCGACGGCTTTATCGACCTGGACTTCCAGGGTGTGGCTGTCGAGCAGACGGGTCGGATAGCCGTTCAACTGCGGCGCTACGGTCATGGCGTTCTTCAGGTCCAGCAGGAACGTCTCGACATGCAACTGGCTGAGCAGGTTACGCATGCTGGTGTTTTCGACGATGGTGCCGTGGTCGATGATGCCGATGTTGCGGCACAACTGCTCGGCCTCTTCCAGGTAATGCGTGGTGAGGATGATGGTGATGCCTTTCTGGTTCAGCTCGGTGAGGAAGGTCCACATCGAGCGACGCAGTTCGATATCCACACCAGCCGTCGGTTCGTCGAGAATCAGCAAACGCGGTTCATGTACCAACGCACGTGCAATCATCAGCCGCCGCTTCATACCGCCCGACAGTGACCGCGACGGCACATCGCGCTTGTCCCACAGGCCGAGCTGAGTCAGGTATTGCTCGGCGCGCTCTTTGGCGATTTTGGGCGGGATACCGTAGTAACCGGCCTGGGTCACGACAATATCGAAGGTCTTTTCGAACTGGTTGAAATTGAATTCCTGCGGCACCACACCAATGCAGCGCTTAAGCCCCGCCGGGTCGCGGTCCAGGTCGTGGCCAAAGATATTCACCGTTCCGCTGGTCTTGTTCACCAGGGTCGAGAGAATGCCGATGGTCGTGGATTTGCCGGCGCCGTTGGGGCCGAGCAAGGCAAAAAAGTCACCTTCGGCGACATCCAGATCGATACCACTCAGGGCCTGGAAACCGTTGCCGTAGGTTTTGGTTAGCTGCCGGATGGACAGAGCAGAACTCATATCGGATTTACGCACCAAGAAGGGAAGTCAGGAATAAGTAAGGGCGAGCGGCGACCAATGCAACCGCGGCGCATTAGCGCAATGGTGCTTGGCGACGCCGCACAAGTACAGTCAAGTGTGTTGATAGTCAGTATTAAGTCAACGCGGTCATGACGGCTTTTTGATAAGCCGGACGTTGCTTCAGGCGCGCATACCAGGCTTGCAGATGGGGCATTGGCGCTCGCTCGATGGGCATCTCGAACCAGGCATAGATAAAGCTGCCCAACGGAATATCACCCGCGCCGATCTCGTCGCCGGACAAATAAGGCTTCTGCGCCAATGCCTGGTCGACCATCGACAGCAATTGCTCGCAGATTTTCTGCGCCGCGTTGATCGCCACCCAATCCTGCTGATCGACTGGGGTGCGCAATACGCCCCAGAACACCTGGCGAAAAGGTTCGGCAAACGACGAAGTGGTCCAGTCCATCCACTTTTCCGCACTCGCCCGGGCCTGCACATCGGCCGGGTACCAATGCGAATCAGCCGCGTGACGGGCAGCCAGGTAACGCACGATGGTGTTGGATTCCCACAACACAAAACCGTCGTCTTCAATCACCGGAATGCGACCATTGGGGTTCATCGCGCGGTATTGCGGTGTGTCGACCACACCAAAAGCCCCGCCCGCATCCTGCGTTTCGTAGGTCAGCCCGAGCTCCTCGGCGCACCACAGTGCCTTTCTGACATTCGACGAATTTTTCCGACCCCAGATCTTCAGCATGACCGCTCCCAAATGGATGAATGCCGGAGCAGTCTACGCCGGATCAGACGCGACTCAAATCGGTCTCCCGGTTCCCGAGCAATACCGGCGACTGTTCGAGCGGATCACGGCTGTCGCCACGATGCCTTTCAGCGAACTCCGCCACCGGAGGGTGGTCACTATCGATGAAACGGCCGGGACTATCACTGACGAAACTCACCGCTGTTTCCCACAATTTCAAACACATCGCTCTGACCACCCCGTTTTGCAGATGCCGTCTAAGCTCTGAAGGTGGTTTTGACCCTGGCTTCACGGAGGATTGAATATGCTGTTGTTGTGGATACTGGTTCTGGTGGTCGGGATTGCCTGGCTGGCTCACCGCCGCATCGCGCCCCTGCCCGCCCTGGGTATCGTGGCGGTCTATCTGCTGGCGATGGGAGTCTTCAGCCACCATCATCGAGGCTGGCTGCTGCTGATTTTCTGGATCGTGCTGGCCGTCGTCGCGGCGCCCCTGCTGCTGCCCGACCTGCGACGCAAATATTTCAGTGCCCCGTTGTTCAACTGGTTCCAGAAAACCCTGCCGCCAATGTCGCAAACCGAACGCGACGCCATCGATGCCGGCACCGTCTGGTGGGATGGCGAGCTGTTCAGCGGGCGTCCGGACTGGCACAAACTGCTGTCCTATCCCAAAGCGCAGTTGAGCGAAGAAGAGCAGGCCTTCATCGACGGCCCGACCGAAGAACTCTGTGCCATGGTCAGCGACTGGCAGATCGGCCAGACGATGGACCTGCCGGCCGAGGCCTGGACGCACATCAAGCAGAATGGCTTTTTTGCCCTGATCATTCCCAAGGAGTTCGGTGGCAAGGGGTTTTCCGCCTACGCCCACTCGCAAGTAGCCATGAAACTGGCCACCCGCAGCGGCGACCTGGCCTCCACCGTGATGGTGCCCAACTCCCTAGGCCCGGCAGAACTGTTGCTGCATTACGGCACCGATGAACAACGCAACCATTACCTGCCCCGCCTGGCGCGTGGCGACGACATCCCGTGTTTCGCGTTGACCGGCCCACTCGCCGGCTCCGACGCGGGCGCCATGCCTGACACCGGGGTGATCTGCAAAGGTCAATGGGAAGGCCAGGAAACCCTGGGTCTGCGGCTGAACTGGGAAAAACGCTACATCACCCTCGGTCCGGTCGCCACCCTGCTCGGCCTGGCGTTCAAGGCGTACGACCCGGACCATCTGCTGGGTGACCAGGTAGACCTTGGTATCAGCCTCGCGTTGATCCCGACCGATACCGCCGGGGTCGACATCGGCCGACGCCATCTGCCCCTCGGCGCCGCCTTCATGAACGGCCCAAACTGCGGCAAGGACGTATTCGTGCCGTTGGACTTCCTCATCGGCGGCCAGGAGATGCTCGGCAAAGGCTGGATGATGCTGATGAATTGCCTGTCGGTCGGGCGTTCCATTTCGCTGCCGGCAGTCGGCACCGGCGCCGCCAAGTTCACCAGCCTGGTGACCGGTCAATACGCTCAGGTTCGCGAGCAATTCAACGTGCCGCTGTCGGCCTTCGAAGGGATTCAGGAAGCGCTGGCACGTATCGGCGGCAACGCCTGGATGATGGATGCCGCGCGGATGCTCACCGCCAACGCGGTGGATCTCGGCGAGAAACCTTCGGTGCTCTCGGCGATTCTCAAGTATCACCTCACCGAACGCGGTCGCGAGTGCATCAGCCACGCGATGGATGTGCACGGTGGCAAGGCGATCATCATGGGCCCCAACAACTACCTCGGGCGCAGCTGGCAAGGCGCGCCGATTTTCATCACGGTGGAAGGCGCGAACATCCTTTCGCGCAACCTGATGATTTTTGGTCAAGGCGCTATCCGCTGCCATCCGTTCGTGCTCAAGGAAATGGCCCTCGCTGGCCGTGAAGACAAGGACCAGGCACTCAAAGAGTTCGACGGCCTGCTGCTCAAGCACATCGGTTTCGCCGTGAGCAACGCCGCCAGCACCCTGGTGCTGAACCTCGGCTTCGGGCATTTCGAACAGGTACCAGGAGACAAACTCAGCCAGGGCTACTTCCGTGCCCTAAACCGTCAGGCTGCGGCATTTGCCCTGCTCGCTGACCTGAGCATGATGTTGCTGGGCGGTGAACTGAAACGTCGCGAGCGTCTGTCAGCCCGACTCGGTGATGTACTGAGCAACCTGTACCTGGCCTCCGCCGCCCTCAAGCGTTACCACGATCTCGATTCACCCGAGCACATGGCGCCGCTGTTTACCTGGGCCATGGAAGAGAGTCTCGGCCAGTCGGAACGGGCGCTGGATGAACTGCTGAGCAATTTCCCGAGCAAGGTGCTGGGTTGCCTGATGCGGGTGATCGTGTTCCCGTTCGGTCGCCGTCACAAAGGACCGTCGGACAAACTCGGCGCCGAAGTGGCTGCAGTCATTGGCCGGGCCAAGGGCGATCCGACACTCGAAGAGTTGCTGGGGGGTTGTTATCGGCCGCAATCGGTCGATGACCCGGTCGGTGCGCTGCAACATGCCTGCGACCTGCTGAGCGCCGCACAACCGCTGCAGAAAAAAATGCACTTTGCACTCAAGAGCGGGCAGTTCAAACCGGGTGCCGGAGAGCACGTCATCGACGCCGCCCTGGAGGCCGGCGTGCTGCAAGCCGCAGAAGCACATACCCTGCATGAGGCCGAAGCCGCGCGGCGCAAAGTGATCGACGTCGATGATTTTTCCAAGGAGCAACTTGAGCTGGCCGAGGGCAAGACCCGCTAACGCGGTGGCTCGTCCGGCGGGTCAATGATGAAAAGCGGGCGCTGGAGCTATATACTCCGGCGCCCGTTTTGCTTTTGATCTAGAGGACTCCCGTTATGCTCGACCAAACTCTCGTCCAGCTCGACCTCCTGCGCAGTATCCTGGTCGCTGTCGGTGAAGCCGAGCAGGTTCCAGACGAAAGTCATGCCTTGTTCCTGGAGCGCTTCGACGAACTGCGTGCGTCGCTGCCAATCGATCCGATCGAAAGCCAATACCTGGGCCAGGACATTATTTGTCAGGTCATCACCCGTTATCCGCAAATTGCCCACCTGGTCCCTCGCGACCTGTTGTGGTATTTCGCCGGCGACTGCCTGCACTACATGCCAGACGATGAAATCGATCTGTATCAGGCACTGGAAGAACGTCGTTACGAAGCCGAAAAAAACGACGAACCGTTCGACTGGAACCAGGAAAAACAACTGCTGGCCCTGTCGAACCAGGACAGCAAGCACTGATCCCGGATCAGAAATACAAAAGGCCCGCATGGTTAAACATGCGGGCCTTTTTTTGTCGGAAAGATCAAAAGATCGCAGGCTTCGCAAGCTCCTACAGGGTTTTGGGAGTTACTTCAGGTTGCCGCTGAGGAACTGCTTCAGCCGTTCGCTCTTCGGGTTACCCAGCACGTCTTCAGGCGCGCCCTCTTCCTCTACCCGTCCCTGATGCAGGAACAGCACCTGATTCGAGACTTTGCGGGCAAAGCTCATTTCGTGGGTCACCATGATCATGGTCCGACCTTCTTCGGCCAGGCCCTGGATTACCTTGAGCACTTCGCCCACCAGTTCCGGGTCGAGCGCCGAGGTCGGTTCGTCGAACAGCATGACTTCCGGCTCCATCGCCAGTGCGCGGGCAATCGCCACCCGCTGCTGCTGACCGCCCGAGAGGAACGCCGGGTACTGCTCCGCCACACGCGCCGGCAGGCCGACCTTGTCCAGATAACGCCGGGCACGATCTTCAGCGTCCTTCTTGCTGACTCCCAACACCCGGCGCGGGGCCATGGTGATGTTTTCCAGCACGGTCATGTGACCCCACAGGTTGAAGTGCTGGAACACCATTGCCAGACGGGTACGCAGTCGTTGCAGTTCGGCATCGTCGGCCACGCGCATGCCATGGTGGTCTTTGACCATCCGTATCTGCTTGCCGTCCAGGCTCATCGCGCCGTCATTGGGCGTTTCGAGAAAGTTGATGCAGCGCAAAAAGGTGCTTTTGCCCGAGCCGCTGGCGCCGATCAGGCTGATCACGTCACCGGTTTTGGCTTTCAGGGAAACGCCCTTGAGCACTTCGTGGCTACCGTAACTCTTGTGTAGTTCTTCAACAGTCAATTTGTACATGTGCGCAGCATCCTCTAAGGGAAAATGGGTCGCCACTGCGTAGACATCGCAAGCGGCGACAAAGCCCGTGGCCTGATGAGCGGCCGTACAGAGCGCTAAGTCCTAGTGAGCCGGGCCCAGAAAAGCCAGCCAACGACGTTCGGCAATGCGGAACAGACCAACCAGCGCAAAGGTCACCAACAGGTAGATCAGCGCGGTAATACCGAACGACTGAAAGGTCAGGAAGGTCGCCGAGTTGGCGTCGCGAGCGACTTTCAGAATATCCGGGACGGTGGCGGTGAAGGCCACGGTAGTCGAGTGCAGCATGAGGATCACTTCGTTGCTGTAGTACGGCAACGAGCGACGCAGGGCCGACGGCATGATCACGTAGGCATACAACTTCCAGCCCGTCAGACCGTAGGCTTTGGCGGCTTCGACTTCGCCGTGGTTCATGCTGCGAATCGCCCCGGCGAAAATCTCCGTGGTGTAGGCGCAGGTGTTCAGGGCAAACGCGAGGATGGTGCAGTTCATTGCATCGCGAAAGAACGCGTCGAGCAACGGTTGCGCACGGACCGCGGCCAGGCTGTAGATCCCGGTGTAGCAAATCAGCAACTGGATATACAGCGGCGTGCCGCGAAACAGGTAGGTGTAGAACTGCACCGGCCAGCGTACGTAAAGTTTGTTGGAAACCCGGGCAATCGACAGTGGAACCGACACCAGGAAACCGATGAAGATCGAGGCGCTGAGCAGCCACAGGGTCATGGCCAGGCCGGTGATGTGGTAACCGTCGCTATAGAGGAAGGGCTTCCAGTAGTCCTGCAGTAATTCGATCATCGTACCGCCTCCCGGGAACCTGCCGCGTAATGCCGTTCGAGCCAGCGCAGGACATAGTTCGACGCGCTGGTGATCACCAGGTAGATCAGCGCGGCCAACACCAGAAAAAAGAACAGTTGATAGGAGCTTTTACCGGCGTCCTGAGCCGCTTTGACCAGGTCCGCCAGGCCGATGATCGACACCAGCGCGGTGGCCTTGAGGATCACCATCCAGTTATTGCCGATGCCCGGCAGGGCGAAGCGCATCATTTGCGGGAACACCACGAAGCGAAAGCGCTGGGCACGGCTCAAGCCGTAGGCCGTGGCGGCTTCCATCTGTCCGCGGGGCACAGCGAGGATCGCGCCGCGAAAGGTCTCGGTGAAATACGCGCCGTAGATGAAACCCAGAGTGATGATCCCGGCGGCGAACGGATTGATCTCGATATATTCCCAGCCCAGCGCCTCGGTGAAACTGGTCAACCAGGTTTGCAGGCTGTAGAAAATCAGCAGCATCAGCACCAGGTCCGGCACCCCGCGAATCAGCGTGGTGTAGAGCTGGGCCGGAATCCGCAACAGTTTGACGCTGGACAGTTTGGCACTGGCGCCGATCAGGCCGAGCAGAACGCTCAACAACAGCGACAGTATCGATAGCTTGACGGTCATCCAGGAGCCTTCCAGCAACAGAGGGCCGAACCCCTTCAAGCTGAATCCGGAGAGCCCGAGTGTCTGCAAAAGTGCTTCGAACATAATTCAGGACCTATAGCGATAAAAAAGTGCCCGTCCCGAGGACGGGCACCGGGGCCTTACTTGCCGCTGTAGAGACTCAGATCACCGAAGTGTTTCTTCTGGATCGAGTCGTAGGTGCCGTCATCGTGGATCGCCTTGATGCCTTTATCGAGAAGGGCCTTGAGCTCGGTGTTGCCTTTGGCGATACCCACCGCTGTTTTAGCGGGCAACAACTCGCTGTCGATCGGCTGGCTGACCTCGTAATCAGCCCCTTGCGGCGACTTCAAAAAGCTCAGCTTGGCTTGCAGCATGTCCTGGATCGTGGCGTCGAGGCGACCGGACATCAAGTCCGCGTAAACCTGGTCCTGGTTGGCGTAGGCCTTGGTTTCTACCCCGGCTTTGTCCAGTACGGCCTTGGCGTAGGCTTCCTGAATGGTGCCTTGCTCGTAGCCGACTTTTTTACCCTTGAGCGAGGCTACGTCAGAAACGCTGGAGCCCTTTTTGTAGACCAGAGCGGTCGGGCCGGAGAACAGCTCGCTGGAGAAATCGATGACTTTCTCACGGGCCGGAGTCACGGTCATGGAAGAGATTACGCCGTCGAATTTGTTGGCCTTCAGGCCTGGAATCGTGCCGTCGAAATCGCTCTCGACCCATTTGCACTTGACCTTCAACTCGGCGCAGATCGCGTTACCCAGATCGATATCGAAGCCCACCAGGCTGCCGTCGGCCGCTTTGGACTCGAACGGTGCGTAGGAAGGATCAACACCAAAACGCAGCTCTTTGTACTCTTTGGCCGTGGCTACGCCGGCGGCCATGCACAGTGTCAAAGCAGAAAGGGTCAGCAATGTTCTTTTCATTATTATCAATTCCTAAAACCACTACGGGCGCTTGTAGCGCATGGGTACTGCTACTGGAATGCGTGTGACGCTGTAAACCTGAACCTCAAGTACGTGCTTTAAAGCCATCTTGTGCGTCAGCACCTTCGGGTGCCTCTTATACACACACACTTACTTGTACATACAAGCATATGCAATCAACCAGCCAACTCGCTGAACGACAGCTGAAGAAAACTTTTTAAGCAACCGGAAGGCGTCTGGAACGGGGTTTTGGGAATGGTCAAAAAAATCTTGAGGGTGGCCGAGCCGCTTTCGTGAATGTTACCGGAGCCACGTTTTTGCGCCGTGTTGGTGCATCCGGTAACAATTTGAAAGGGCACATTACGTGTGGAAATACCCCGTCATGGGGCCAACTCGTGGGTGAGAGCACAACTCGAAAAACAGCAACGCGCCCACATTCGCACAGAAGTTTTTCTTCTAAACAATGGCGCTTTGCCTCGGTTGAACTACCTTCAAGCAAAGAGCAAACCATACGGTTTTGAGTTGTCCACGTTTTGTTCAGCGATCAGATAGCGAATTGGCAAAAGGAGATACCTCACTATGATCCTGACTAGCGCTTTCCGGCTTTGTGCATTGATTGCCGGTTACTTTTGGGGGGAGCCAAGTCGGCTGACAATGCCGTACAAGGCTGCAGACAGAAAATCCTCACGGGGCCTGAGCCCAGGTATCCGGATCACTAACGACAGTTTTAGCGCAGGTCGCTCACGGGTCAGTCAGACCCGCATATTGCGCCTGCTCGCCCGCAGCACCCAGCAATATTGCCAGGGCCACTAATGGTTAGTGGTCTGGTGAAGTGGAGGGCCGGCCCGGGCGCCTTGAAGCGATCCAGGTAACCAGGTTAGCCCGCAGATGGCCTATTCAGCGAGGATGCACTTAATGAGCTATCGTACCGTGCCCGCTTTCAAACGAATTATCCATGGCCTGTTATGGATGGGTCTTGGTGTGGATGCGGCTCAGGCCGCGGCGAACAATTGCTCGCAACTGGCCAGTCTGCCCGCCGTGTTCGAGGTCGGCCAAGGGCTTCAGGACGAGTTGCGCATGCCGGTCCCGATCAAGCAACTGGCAGTGGGCGACCCGAAGGTTGCCGACGTGCAAACCAGCAGCAGCAACTCCTTCATCCTCACGGGTGTAGCGCCCGGCGCCACCAGCCTGATGGTCTGGACCGCCTGCTCGCCCACGCCGCGCCAAAGCATGGTATTCGTCAAAGGCAGGGCCACCGCAGCGCTGACCAGCGTGTCGACGGTACCTTCTGCAGACCCGCTGTTGCCGAGCCAGGTGCAGACCGATATTCGCTTCGTCGAAGTCAGCCGTACCAAATTGAAAGAGGCCAGCACCTCGATCTTCGGCAAAAGCGGCAATTTTCTGTTCGGCTCGCCGGGCTCTGTGCCCGGGGTGACTGTGACCCCAGGCCACATTGGTAGTCTGGCGCCAAACATCCCGCTCAATAACGGCACGTTCAATATCGGCTTTGGCGGCGGCAATGTCCTGGGAATGATCAATGCGCTGGAAGGCAGTGGCTTTGCCTACACCCTGGCGCGGCCGAGCCTGGTGGCCCTCAGCGGCCAGAGTGCGAGCTTCCTGGCCGGTGGTGAAGTGCCGATTCCGGTGCCCAGTTCAGGCAGCGACAACATCTCCATCGAGTACAAGGAGTTCGGTGTCCGCCTGACCCTGACCCCGACCATCATCGACAAAGGTCGCATTGCCCTGAAGGTGGCACCCGAGGTCAGCGAGCTGGACTTCACCAAGGCCATACAGATCGCCGGCACCGTGGTCCCGGCATTTACCGTGCGCCGTACCGACACCAGCATTTCCCTGGCCGATGGCGAAAGCTTCGTCATCAGCGGCCTGATCAGCACCAGCAACAGCTCCCAGGTGAACAAGTTTCCAGGGCTGGGCGATATCCCGATTCTCGGCGCGTTCTTTCGCAATAACAGCATCAACCGTGAGGAGCGCGAACTGCTGATGATCGTCACTCCGCACCTGGTTCAACCGTTGGCGGTCAACGCACAACTGCCGTCATTGCCGGGTGAACAGCTGCGCAATTACGACCCGAACTTCTACCGCATGTATTTCCTCGACAACGGTGACTTCGACAGCCGCATGGGGCTCTCGCAATGAGCCTGGTTCAAGGTGTTGTAGCCAGAGGACACTCAATGAAAGCGGTCATAGCAATAGCGGCGACGGTGATGCTCGCGGGGTGTGCCACCAATGGCCTGTCTTCGCGACCGAGCAGTTGCTCGGCGCCTGGTTCGGATCAGCAGTTGTCGCTGAACCTGGCCGACGACATGACCAACGATGGCCGTTTGTATGCCAGCCTGGCGAATCTGGAAGGGCTGCCCGAAGACCTGCCGCAGGTTCGCCTGCGCAAGGCTCGAGTACTGCGCCTGCTGGGCCGTAATGAGGCCGAACCGTTGTACAAGAGTCTGCTCGGCACATGCCTGGCCGCTGAAGGCGAGCATGGTCTGGGCCAGATGGCCGTGGCCAGAAATGATAACGCGGCTGCCGCGGATCACCTTGAGCGTGCAATGAGGATGGCCCCCACCGACGACAAAATCCGCAATGACCTGGGGGTCGTCTACCTCAACCAGCGTCGGCCCAATGAGGCACGCTTCCAGTTCATGACCGCCATGGAACTCAAGCCGTCGGACTCGCTGGCGGCACTCAATCTGGTGACACTGCTGATCTATCAGGACAACTGGAAGCAGGCTGCCGAACTCGCAAACCGCGCCAGCCTGAGTTCCAAGCAAGTCTCGGATGCCCAAGCTCGCGCGGAAAGACTCAAGGCCCCGGCGAAAAAAGTGGTGGCTACCGAGGGTAAAGGCATGACAGAGGTAGTCAATGCCTCAGCCAATGCGATCAAGTAGACAAGATGAGGAGTCGCAAATGAATACCAAAGGGCTGTTGATAGTGTGCATGGCTTGCCTGTCCACGACCGCCTGGGCTATTGAGCCGGGCCCCTCTTCGGTGCCGCAACAAGGCACCGAGCAATGGATGCAACTACAGATTCGCGGCGTAGTGGCATCCCCTCGACTGCAGAGCGTTTCGGCCACCGAACGTGACCTTTCCATGCAACGCTGGCTGGATAGCTTCACCCACCCGATTCCTGAACATTTTGACCAGAAGGCATCGGGAAGCATGAGCAACGGCGGCAAATGAGACACGTCAGTGGACGATCAGCCTCTGGCGTAGTCCAGCGTTACCTGGCAAGAACGTCAGGGGCAATAACGTGCGTGGGTAAACGAATAAAAGAATAAAAGTGGATCAGGCGCCGGGCCTGACCCACTCAAGATTTGCTCCATCCTGTGCTCCGACAGGAGCCGCCATCCTGCTTGGCAGCCCCCCTCCCCGCTTCTCTCACCCGAACGCTTTGAGCACCCCGATCAACGCCGGTCCAATAGCGACCAGGAAGAAGCTCGGCCACAGACAGAAGATCAGTGGGAATATCAGCTTGGTACCAATTTTCGCCCCCATCTCTTCGGCTGCCTGCGTACGCCGGTCGCGGAACTCATCGGCATAGATGCGCAGGGTATCGGCCACGCTGGTACCGAAGCGGATGCTCTGCCCCAGCAGGCTGACCAACCCTTGCACGTCTTCCAGTCCGGTGCGCACGGCCAGTTGCTTGAGCGCCTCGGTACTGGTGATGCCGGCACGGATTTGCGCATTGACCAACGCCAGTTCCTCCGCCAGTTCGACCTGACTGACCGCCATCTCCTCAGCCACCCGTTCGATGGTCGTGGGCAAGGCCAGCCCCGATTCCACGCAGACCACCATCAGATCCAGGGCATCCGGAAACGCGACACGCAGCCGGGCCTGGCGCATCTGCTTGCGCTTGCTGACATACATCGCTGGCAGCAGCCAACCGACAGCGGCCGCCATGAGCACCAGCAGCAGGCCCAGGATCAGAGACAGTCGGGGGATCAGCGGCAACACCAGCAGCGAAATGCCGACCAATACCAGCGGCAACAGCAAGCGCACCGCCCAGTACATCTGCACCGCCGAAGACGAGCGGTACCCTGCGTGCATCAACAGAAGCTGGGTTTCGGACGCCTGAGCGGTTTCGGCGGAGCCAAAACGCTGGCCAACGCGCTCCAGCAACAGTTGCAGATTACCCGGTGCGTCCGGCCCCCCTGCACTCCCGTAATGCCCACGCTTGATCAGCGCAAGGCGACGCTGCATCGGGTCCTGAAGCCCCAACACCAGTAACGTCACGGTAACGACCGCGAGCACCGTACTCACCCCTATCGCACTGACGAACAACAGGCGCGCCAGCACCTCATTACCCGTCACCCGACCCAACAACCCGAGCAAATAGTCCATGACCTGCACCTCCACGTAGCGAATACTGCTTAAACCTGAATCCGGATAATTTTGCGGATCCAGACAATCCCGACCAACATCGCGCAGAAAGCCCCGATGATCAGCTTGTGGCCGATCGGATCATTGATCAGCACCGGCAAGTAGGTGGGCGTTGTGATCAAGATCAGCGCCGCCAACACGAAAGGGATGGCCACCAGCACCCAGGCCGACATTCGACCTTCGGCCGACAGAGTCTTGATCTTGCGTTGAAAGCGGAAGCGCCCCCGGATCAGCCGGCTCAAACGCTCGAGCACCTCGGTCAGATTGCCGCCGGTCTCGCGATGGATGAGGATCGACGTCACCAGCATCATCACCGTCATGCTTGGCATACGCTCCAGCAGGCCGAGCATGGCGCGACGCACATCATTGCCATAGTTGATATCGGCGAAGGTCAGGCCGAACTCATGTGCCACCGGTCCCTTGTGCTCTTCGGCTACCAGGCGCAGGGTTTCATTGAACGGGTGCCCGGCACGCAGGGCCCGGCACATGGCATCCAGCGCATCCGGCAAGCCCTCTTCGAACGCAGCAAAGCGTTTGTTGCGGTCACGGAGGATTTTCAGCAACGGCAGCCAGGCCACCGCAAAACCTACTGCCAACGCCATCCACCAGGGTGACGAAATCAACAACACCAACGCTCCTGCACCACCTCCCATCGCGAGCCCGAGGAATAGCACCCGATAGGCCCGATATTCGTGTCCGGATTGCTCGATCAGCTGTGTCAGGTCCGCCATGAACGGCAGTTGCTCAAGCCAGGCCTCCAGTGGCGACAAACGTGTCAGGTATTTCTGTCTCAATACCGTCTGCATATTGGGCAGATTGTTGGCTTTCTCCATGACATGCAGGCGACCGCGAATACGCTTGCGCATCTTGCCCGCCTCACCGAACACCGGCACCACCACGCCCTGGGCCAAGAGAAAAACGGCGATAAATACCATGCCGAGAAAGATCAGAATGAATTCACCAGGAATATTGTTCATGACTGCCGAGCCTCCATCCATTCAGGCCTGAACAGGTTCAGTGGCAACTCGATACCACGCTTGGCCAATACGTCGCGAAAGGCCGGAATCATGCCGCTAGGCCGGTAATCACCGAGCACTTCACCGTGTTCGCCAATGCCACTGCGCGCAAACGAGAAAATCTCGGTCATGGTGATGATCTCGCCTTCCATGCCGTTGATCTCTTGCACGCTGACCAGACGCCGCTTGCCGTCCTCCTGACGTTCCAGCTGGATCACCACATCAATGGCCGAAGCGATTTGCTGACGCATGGCCTTGATCGGGAAAGTCGCACCGGTCATCGACACCATGTTCTCGATTCGCCCCAACGCATCACGCGCGGTATTGGCGTGGATCGTGGTCAACGAGCCGTCGTGGCCGGTGTTCATGGCCGTCAGCATGTCCAGCGCCTCGGCGCCGCGCACTTCGCCGATCACAATGCGGTCGGGGCGCATCCGCAGACTGTTGCGCACCAATTCGCGCTGGCTCACCTCGCCACGCCCCTCGATGTTCGAAGGACGGGTTTCCAGACGCACCACATGGGGCTGCTGCAGTTGCAGTTCGGCCGAATCTTCAATGGTGACGATTCGTTCGTTTTGCGGAATGAAACTCGACAGCACATTGAGCATGGTGGTCTTGCCGCTGCCGGTACCGCCGGAAATCAGCACATTCAAGCGCCCGCGAACAATCGCCTTGAGCAGCAACGCAATGGCCGGGGTCAAGGTACCGACCTGGATCAGGCTATCGGTATTGAGCAAGTCCACAGCAAAGCGGCGGATCGACATGCTCGGCCCGTCGATGGCCAGCGGCGGAATGATCGCGTTGACCCGCGAACCATCCTTGAGCCGGGCGTCCACCAACGGCGAGGACTCATCGATGCGCCGCCCCAGACTGGAAACGATGCGGTCGATGATGTTCAGCAAATGCTGATCGTCACGAAAACGCACATCGGTCCTCTGCAGCTTGCCAAAGCGTTCGACATACACCGAGGCGGAGCCGTTGACCAGAATGTCCGACACGGTGTGATCCGCCAGTAACGGCTCCAGTGGGCCAAGGCCCAGCACCTCATCGGTGATCTGCTTGATGATCAACTGACGGCTGACCGAACTCACGGGCGCTGAATGCTCATCCAGCAAGCGCTGACAAATCTCGCGAATCTGCCGCGTGGCCTCGGCCTGCTCAAGGGAATCGAGCAAGGACAGGTCCATGACCTTGAGCAACTGCTGGTAGATTTTTTCCCGCCACTCGGCCTCCACCGGGGTGACCTGGCTCTTGGTCTCGTAAAGAATGTCCGGTGCTGCACGCTCCCACGCCATCAATTCCTCTGCCGGGTCCAGCAGGTCGTCACCCGGCTGACCAGTCAACGATGCGGCGGGTTTAGCGGACTGTTTGCGCAAGCGGTTACGAAAGTCGCTGATCATGGGTTATCCCCCGAAAAAACGGTTGAAGGCACGTTTGAACAAGCCTTTGTTCCCGGTCATCTGCTTACCGACCAACGCCTCGGACATCTGGCGTACGGCGACGCTGATCGGAGCCCGCGGTGCTTGCACCCCCAACGGCACACCAGAGTTCTGACTCTGGCTGACCAGGTTGAAGTCGTTGGGTAATTTCAACAGGTTCGCGCAGCGTAGCGCCTCGCCGATATCCTTGAGGCTGATGGCCGCCGCCTTGTCATAGCGGTTGACCACCACCTGCAATTGATCCCCGCGCACGCCCAGGTCTTCGCGAAGAATCCGCGTCAGCGAGCTGGCATCCCGAAGATGGCTGACGCTCTGCTGCACCACGACGTACACCCGATCCGCCTGCTCGAGCACGGAGCCTGTGAGGTGGTCGATTTGCCGCGGCAGGTCGACCACCACCCAGTCATAGCTGGCACGGGCCAACTGCAACAGGGCATCGAGTTGCTCGGGCTGGGCATCCTGCGGCAGGCACAACTCGCCGGCCCGCCCCCCCAGCACATGCAAGGTCGGGCTGAAGTGGCTGCAAAAACCGCGTAGTGCGACGCTGTCCATGTCCTCAACCTGTTGCAGCACTTCCAGGTGGCTGTGCGATTGCGCCACATCGAGGTAATGCGTCACGCTGCCAAATTGCAGGTCCATGTCCAAAAGCAGGGTATTGCCGCCCTTGACGCTGAGCTGGTGAGCCAGGTTGCAGGCCAGCAAGGTGCTGCCGGAGCCGCCCTTGGCGCCCATCACGGCAATCAGCTTCCCTTCTGCCCCACTGTTGACCCGAACCTCCGTAACCAGACGACTCAAGGCAGCAACCAATTCAGTCTCGGCTATCGGTTCCGGCAAGACATCACGAGCGCCGGCCTGCATCGCCAGGCGCATGCCCTCCTGCTCGTTCAACAGGCCACACACCAACAGCGGCGGACGCTCATGGGCCGGACGCTGTAACAGTGCCGCCAGCTCCTCGCGCCACAGATGGCTAACGCGCACCAACAACAGATCGGGCATCCGTTCCAGACCATAGAGCGGATCGACATGCCCATTACTCACCAGACGCGTGCTCACCTCCAGGCTGGGCATACGTTGGCAAACGCCTTGCAGATCACGCAACGCCGTGGCGTCACGGCTACTGATCAGCAATCGTAGCCCTGGTTTGCCGGTCGCAGTGCTTAGTGGAGTTTCCTTGATATTCAGCATGGAGTGACCTCCCCTGATTCGGAATGATGCCCAAGGGCTTCGCGTGGCAAGGTTGCCCTGATGGTGGGCAACGTGATGGGCACGCCAAACCCGGGAATAAACAGATTGAATACGTAGCTTTGCAGGCTCACCTGGACATAACGGATGGCACGGAATCCGGTGGCGCTAACGGTGTCGGTGGGGTTGCTCACCAGCGCACCGTTCGCGTCCAGGTAGGTCAGCGTCAGGTTGCCAGTGCCCAGATTGGTGATCAGTTGGCTGGTGCCGGTGTTGCCCGCGGCATTGAAAATCGCCCGCTGCAACACAATCGGATCGCTGATATTGCACACCGCCGCCAGGCGTGCGCCGCGCCGCACGGACTCATCGAGGGCATTGACCGTGAAGTACAGGCGGCCCATTTCCAGCACGCCGAACAACAGAACGAACACCAGCAAGCCGATGAAGGCGAACTCCACCACATAGACCCCGCGCATCTGTTTGCGATTCATCACAGTGCCCTCATGACAGTCGTGGCGACCAGCGGAATACTCAGCGCAATCGAATTGGCAAAGAGCCCGGTAATCGAACCGGTACAAGCACCAGCGCCAATCACCGGGCAGAAGGTGTAGGTGATGGTGACCCGTACATGGTCGGTGCCCACTGCGGAGACTGCCACGTTGCCGGTCGTCAACCCTGACACTACAGGCGTCCCGGTGTTGGCAGGCACGCCATAGACCGCCACATTTTGTGTATTGGTCTGCAGCGTACTGCTCAGAGAGACAGCGCCGAGCGTCGAGTTCCAGGCCTGGCTGGCGACGTAACGGCTGGCATCACGACTGGCCTGTAACAGGGTGTTGTACTGAAAGAGCATTCGGCCAAACTCACCGAGGGCCAGCAACAGCAGCAGCATCAACGGCAGGACGAGGGTGAATTCCACCAATGCCATGCCTCGCTGGCCCTGCGGTTGTTTGAACACGTGAAGTCTCATGACGCCTCCTACGAGTCAGTGCTCGGAGTGCCGCTATTGCTGATATAGGTTTTGTAGAGCTGAATGATCTGGGGGCCGTAACTACTACCCGAAGGATTGGGACCCGGCACATTGTCGCCCTCGCACTCCTGCACGAACTGCCCGAAGATCTCCGAGGTACCTCCCGTGCCACCGGCCGGCTGCACCACGAAATAGCAGCCAAAACCCAGGACCGGAATCGAGGTGGCGCCATTATTCTGCCCAGTACAGTCGCCAATCACGATTTTCAGCATCCGTCGTTCGAAGACTCCACCGCTCTGGCAACCACTGCCTGTGCCGGCGACACACGCCGCGGAACTCGCCAGCCAGTCGTTGTAGCCAAGCACCGCCTTGCCGCCAGCGGTGAGCGTGCCACCGCTCGAAATGACGTTCTGGCCCTTGTATTGCAGTGTGCCTGAGTTGTTGCTGATCACTGGCGTGCTGTAGCTGACGATCAGATCTGGCGGATAATCCGTGGCGCTGACCGGTCCGCTGTACTGACCGAAGCGGGTGTTCAAACCTTGGGACACCGGGCCGACCTGGTTGCCCGGCTGGGTCGTGACATTTTGCCCGACGCTGCGGCATACCGAGCCGCCGCCGGCCAGGTCCTGCCTGATAGTACTGCCACCCGAACCGAAATCGAGCAGTTGAAAGTTGCCAGGGCCAATGGCGGACTTAGTGCCAGAGCCCGATTTCAAATCCTGCAAATCGCCAAAGTGGAAGCCCCAGAACACCCCGGTGCTCGGGCTGTTTTGGGTCGGGTCACCACAGACCATCAATGGCGCGAGATCACAGGGACTGGTAGGGCTGGGTCCGGCAGTGGCCATCGCCGCCACCGCCTTGTTGCCCAGACCAGGAGTGCCCAATGACTGGACGAAACTCCAGAAAAAACCGGTCAGGCGATAGCTCGGTACTGTTACCCGAACATAAGTGGCATTCGCCGGCCCCGGGTAGGAGAACGGTCCGTAAACGCTGTTGGCCAGTTCCACCACCGCGAAGGTGCCCGCGTTGCCGCCGATGGCCGTTGCCAGTTCGGTGTTGCCCGTGGCATTGGCATTCAGCGTCAGCGTATTCAGCGCGGCAGTGCGCGTTGTGCTGGCAATGTTGGTACCGCCGGTGAGCTGACTCAGGGTTTTGGCGCCACTCAGGGCCGCGGCGTCCACCGCATTTTGCAGGCGGGTCTTGTTCAGCAGCAGGTGACTGCCGTCCAGCGCCAATGCCGCCATCATGGTGATCGCGGCCAACGCGATCACCATCAGTACGGTCACCGATCCCCGCTGGCGCCTTGGCGTTACCGGAAACGGCCGTTGAATTCGAGAATTCATGATCAAGCCCTCATTTGCCGATACGGACCCGAATCGGCTCCGCCACTACCTTGCTACCCATTGCGCCTTGTCAGCGCACATTGACGACATGGGCTTCGATCCCACGAATAACGGTAACCGCCCCGCCGTTACCGCCGCCACGGTGTACCACGCGTCTTGGCGCCGTTTCGGTGGCCATGGCAATGGTCTGCGTAACAGGTGCAGCAGGTGCTACAGGTGCGGGGGTCGGTTTTTTCGTGAGATTCAGCGGGTTGCGCAGGGCCAGTTGCAACTTCCCTTCGGTCTGCGCCGTGACCAGGGCTTCCGCCTCAGCGGCGGTCATCTCCAGTGTCACTGCACGCACCACCACCGGCTGGGTCTTGTCGGTGCCAGCAGTCTGATCCACCGCCAACACGCGCAAGTTCTCGAGGATGGTCCGTGACACGGCGTTATTGCCGTTTCCATCGGTGTGTTTGGTTGCCAGCACATCGACCCGGTTACCCGGTAACAGGAACCCGCCGACACCGACCACGTCGTCCACCCGTACCGAAATGGCGCGTTTGTCGGGGTCAATCAAAGAAGCCAGGGTGCTGCCACCCAGGTGTTCACTGAGGCGTGCGCCACGCACGATGTCGCCGCGCAGGATGTCGAACGTGGCGATCTTGCCCACCGCCTTGTCGCTGGAGTCGAAGGCATCGTCCGGGATCGTATCCATGGGCATGCGCACAGTCGCGACCTGCTGGGCCTCGACCATCTGCCCGAAAGGAATTTCGACCGTGGCGACTACCACGCTTCGAAGGTGATCATCCGGGCTGGCATTGAGCCGTGCGCTCAGCCAGGAGTTGGCCATCCATGCGGCGCCGAGGCCCATGACCAACGAAATGCCAATCAACGTTGCAGTACGAGAGCTCATGTCTGTATCTCCTACTCAAAGGAAGTCGAGCTGGACAAAGTAGTTGTGCCAGGCCCATTCCAGTTCCTGCGGCGACAGTGGCCCGGAACCACCCTGGTAACGCTGACGATCGAGCGCCATGTTCAGGAGATCACGGGGGTGGCAAGGCACCAGAGGCATGCCTTCAGCGGCGTAAAGTTTCTGCAGCGCAAAGCGCACCAGCAGCGGGTCATGACGAATGCCCAGGCGCTCGGACTCCTGCTGCCAGATCCGTTCGTACTCTTCGGGTTTCAGGTAACCGAATTGCAGCTTGTAGCCAATCCGGCGGAGGAAGGCCTCATCGGCCAACTCAAGGGGATTGAGGTTAGTGGAAAACACCAGAATCAGATCGAATGGCAGCTCGCAATGCCGCCCGCCTCCCAGGTTGAGGAAGTCGCGCTTCTCTTCCATCGGGACGATCCAGCGATTCAACAGTTCGGCGGGCGGCATGCGCTGGCGCCCCATGTCATCGATGATGAACAGGCCATTGCTGGCCTTGAGCTGCAAGGCGGCCTGGTATTGACGGGTGAAGGGGTCATAACGAATGTCCAGTTGCTCCATGCTCAACTCACCGCCGGTAATGACGATCGGGCGTTTGCAGCACAGCAGCCGACGGTCGATCCCTTCGTTGAGCATCAGATTGTTCTGTGGACTGCCATCGTCCAGCCGCTGGTGTACCTGCGGGTCATAGATCTCGATCACCGACTCGTTGATCACAATGGCGTAGGGCACCCAGATAGCCTCGGCGAACAGGCGAATCAACCGACTGCTGACATAGGTCTTGCCGGTTCCCGCGGGGCCATAAATCATGATCGCCCGCCCGGAATTCAGCGCCACACCCAACTGATCGAGCATCCCCTCCGTGAGCACTACGCCGTTAAGTGCCGTGTGCATATCGTGAGCGCTGATGCGTCCGTGGTGAATGGTCTGCAGCTTGAGCAGGGAACGGTAGGCACTCACCGGGAACGGCGCCGCGCCGATATAGCCGCTACGCGACAGGGCATCGCGGGCGGCGCTGCGACCGCGTTCAGTCAGGCCATAACGCAGCGACTGCCCGCCTCCCGTTTGCACGCCCATCTGCCCAAGCACTTCGATACGACCGTCCTTGCGCAGAAACGCCAGGACCTCTTCCAGCACGGCGCCGGTCAGCGCCAGGCGCTCCACCAGCCGCGACATGTCCAGCACGCCGGCGTCATACAAATGTTTGCACACCAACTCGCCGAGAAAACTGTCCGTCAGACCCGTCTCGCTGATAGTGCACGGCTGGGGAGCCAGTCGTTGCACCGCTTCTCGCTCATTGCGGTAGGCATCACTCTCGACAATGACGTGCATGACTAACCTCCCAACCCACTGGCAAAGAGCTGCCAGTGAATGGTGTTTAAAGTGCCGAGCAAAATGGCAATCGAATAAGGGAAAGGCTTGCCGGCCACCTCCTCTGAAGTCGGCGCCAGATAGGCCTGCGCCCTCAGAATCAGCCAATAGCGCCCCAGGGTCTGTAACAACTGACCGCGCACCAGCACTATCAGGAAACCGCACACGCCACCGGCTATCAGGCTGAATAAGGCAGCCCACAGCGCGTAATGGAAGGGTAGAAAACTGCCGACCATGGCCATCAACTTGACGTCACCGGCGGCCATGCCACCCAAGGCGTACATCGGCAGAAACAGTGCAAAACAGATCAGGATGCCCAACAGGCCGTCTCCCAATCCGCTAACTCCCCCTGAGTGCGTCTGAGCGACCAATCCCAAGGCAAGTCCCAGCAGAATCAGCAAGTTGGGAATACGGTGGCGAAGCAGATCGCTCACCACCGCCACGCCCAAAAGTCCTATCAGTAAAACAGTCGATACCATCAGTTCCGTGGACATGGCGCGTCTCCCGACTGGGTATTATCGTTATCAGCAAGCAGCACCATTAACCGCAGCGCAGAGTGCTGTGATCCTGGTGTTCACTGCGCCACCAAGTAGAGTGAACGCAACGACAACAGCGATCGTAATCAACCCACCTGCCACTGCGTATTCCACAATGGTCAGGCCATCCTCGTCTTTGGCGAACTTGTGCACCGAAGTTCTTATTAATTGCAGAGTCATTTTGCGCACCTCACGACTGCAGTCATGTAGATCAGTACCTACCTTGGTAGAGACGGCACGATGTCCATCGAGTTATCCGGCAGCTCTATCAGCAAGACAGTAACAACCGGTTGCTCCATGGACGTCGCGCGTCCCCCCCACGGCAAGTTGTCATTATCAGCAGGCAGCACCTTTGACCGCGGCGCACAGCGCTGTGATCCTGGTATTCACTGCGCCGCCCAAAAGAGTGAACATGGCGGCAACTGCCACGGTGATCAGCCCACCCGCTACCGCGTATTCCACGATGGTCAGGCCGTCTTCGTCTTTGGCGAACTTCAGTACCGAAGCCTTGATAGTTTGAAGAGTCATTTTGTGCACCTCATTCTTGAATGTTGTTCTTCCGGGGGAGCAGCACTTTTTGCACTGCTTGTAGCTACCTTAGTCAGGGCATCCCCAAGGGGGTTAGGAGGATTTTGCGCATCGCTAGGACTTTTTTGCGGGCACCGCCAACTAGCGGGTAGTGGGTGTCCGCAGAAGGAAAAGAAGGGAAAGGAAAGGCTCTAAACAAGGAACGGAGGGCAAAGATCATTGCCCTTGATTCACAAGCGACGAACGGTTGCAGCCATATCCGCCGCCAACGCGCCAATAAATAACCGCCCGGCACTGACTTACAGGCGGAACATAGAACGCATAGAACTAAATATGGTTTTTCTTATCAGGATTTAGTCTGCAAAGTGATAGCACATTGGCAATACTCCTCAGCGGAGAGAGGCACGAAGAACCTCAGAGCCCAGAGCCAAATACATGACGTCGAACGTGATCAGGAAGCCATCACTCCTCTGGTTCGATCGGACCCACGATCGCTCCACCCCCGAACTCATTGCGCAGTTCGAGCACGCCTGCGACTGCAAACTGGCGAAAGGCTCCGCATTTTCCAGCGGGATGCAGGCCGATATGATCTGCATCCATTTTGATCGCCCCGACACACCCGGCCTGAGGATGCTGCTGGAGATCAAACGCACCGCACCGGCCATTCCGATCACCATGTTCACCGTGCAGCACTCCGAAGAGCTGGCCGTATGGGCGATGCGTTCGTGTGTCTGGGAATACATGGTGCTGCCCCTTTCAGCCGCCGAAAGGAATCGCTACCTGACGGCGGTCATTCAGCTTCACGAGCTGCGCCACAATGTTCGCGACCAACGCAAGACGATGCAGATCGACCACTCCCCGACCCTTCCGGGCAGTATCCGGATGACGCCGGAACACCAAAAACACCAGGCGTTGAGCAATGTGCTGCTGTACATCGATCAGCACTTTCGGGACAACATCGATCAGAGGGATGTGGCCAAACGTTGCGGCATGACGACCTTTCGCTTCAGCCGCCTGTTCAAGGAAGCCTACGGGCTCGGCTTCATGGATTACATCTTGAACAAACGCATGAGTTTTGCGAAGGAATTGCTCGGCAACAGCCAGATGCCTATCACCAGCATTGGTTATGAAGCCGGTTTCAAGGACCCCTCCTACTTCGCTCGGGCCTTCAAACATTCCGCCAACTGCACACCCAGCGAATACCGCTTGGCGCACCAGCTTAGAGCGTCGGTAGTTGCAGAATTGAATGAAACCACCGCAGAAGTGCTGGATAGCCTGATCCATAGCCTGGGAGGCTGAGACACTTTTATAACGCGCACACAAAAACGCCGCTCAATGAGCGGCGTTTTTGTTAAATATGGAGCGGGAAACGAGACTCGAACTCGCGACCCCGACCTTGGCAAGGTCGTGCTC
>NZ_VMSG01000006.1 GCF_007713465.1 Pseudomonas sp. H3(2019)
ATCGCCGATGGTAGTGTGGGGTTTCCCCATGTGAGAGTAGGTCATCGTCAAGATTAAATTCCGAAACCCCTATCTGCGTATGCAGGTAGGGGTTTTGTTTTGCCTGCGAGAAAGTTCGTACGGCAACATCGGACAGCTCCCGGCTGTCACAGTCACCTGACAATGCTAAGGTTCGGCCCTAGCTTTTGCATTTCTCCAAGGAAGCCCTTATGGCGGACGCCTCGTTCCTCAGCGCTGGTTTTATGGTGGTTCACGGCAACCGCCTGGACGAACTGCGTAGCCTGGTGGTCAGTTGGATGCGGCGTTATCCGCTTGCGCCCCTGGAAAATGAAATCGCTCTAGTGCAGAGCAATGGTATTGCCCAATGGCTGAAGCTGGCATTGGCCGAAGACCCTGAAGATGACGACATGGGCGGCTGTGGCATCGCTGCGGCCATTGATGTGCAGTTACCTGGCAGCTTTATGTGGCAACTTTATCGATCAGTGCTCGGGCGTGATGAAATTCCAGCGAAGTCGTTGCTGGACAAGGCCCCACTGACCTGGCGATTGATGCGCCTGTTACCAGAGCTGATTGATCAACCGTACTTCGAACCGTTACAACGCTTCCTGACTCACGATACCGACCTGCGTAAACGCTATCAGCTCGCTGAGCGGCTTGCGGATTTGTTTGACCAGTATCAAGTGTATCGGGCGGACTGGCTGGAGGATTGGGCCGCGGGTCGCCATCAACTGCGTAACGGTAGAGGTGAGAGCAAACCGCTCACACCGGCCAACTGTTGGCAGGCTGAGCTGTGGCGTGCGCTGTTGCTGGATGTTGGTGAGCAAGGCATGGCGCAAAGCCGTGCAGGTGTTCACCAACGCTTCATCGAAACAATCACTGGCCTGGACATCGCACCTAAGGGATTACCTTCGCGGGTGATCGTTTTTGGCATTTCTTCGCTACCCGCTCAAGCCCTGGAAGCACTCGCAGGATTGGCTCGCTTCAGCCAGGTTCTGCTCTGTGTGCACAACCCATGTCGTCACCATTGGGCAGACATCGTCGCCGATAAAGACCTTTTAAGGCATCAGTACAAGCGACAGGCGCGCAAGACCGGCATGCCGGTCGTACTTGACCCACAAACCCTGCATCAACATGCTCACCCGCTGCTGGCAGCCTGGGGTAAGCAGGGGCGCGACTACATCAACCTGCTCGACAGTTATGACGACCCCAACAGCTATCGATCAGCTTTTCGCGATGGACGTATCGATCTTTTCAGCGAAAGCCAGCCGCTGAACATGCTCAATCAATTGCAGGATGACATCCTCGAGTTACGCCCGCTGAATGAAACTCGCCTGCTCTGGCCTGCGGTCGATCTGAAGCAGGACGAGTCGATCCGTTTTCACATTGCTCATAGCGCACAGCGTGAAGTGGAGATACTCCACGATCAGTTGCTCGCACGCTTCAGCGCAGAGCCGCAGTTGCGCCCACGCGATGTGATCGTGATGGTTCCGGACATCGACAGTTACGCGCCACACATCCGGGCCGTATTTGGTCAACTTGAGCGGGAGGATCGGCGCTTTATCCCGTTTACGCTGACCGATCAGGGCCAGCGTGGTCGCGACCCGTTGCTGATCGCGGTCGAGCATTTGCTCAAGCTGCCTGACAGCCGTTTTCCGGTCAGCGAGATCCTCGACTTGCTGGACGTTCCGGCATTGCGCGCGCGATTCGGAGTAGAGGAGCGCGACCTGCCGACCTTGCATCGCTGGATCGAAGGGGCTGGTGTTCGCTGGGGTATGAGCGCGGAACAGCGCGCCGGTCTAGGTTTACCTGATGAGCTTGAGCAAAACAGCTGGCGTTTTGGCTTGCGTCGCATGCTTTTGGGGTATGCCGTTGGCAGTGGCCATTCCTGCGATGGCATCGAACCTTACGATGAAATCGGCGGACTGGATGCGGCACTGATTGGCCCATTGGTAGCTTTACTCGATGCTTTGCAACTTGCTCATAAGGAGCTCTCACAACCGGCATCGCCCGATCAATGGGGTGTGCGTCTGCAAGCATTGATGCAGCTATTTTTCCTGGCCAGCAATGAGCATGACGACTATCTGCTGGCCCAACTCGAGTTGCTCCGCGAAACCTGGCTGGAGACTTGCGAATCGGTTGGCTTGCAGGACGAACTGCCGCTGACGGTGGTCCGTGAAGCCTGGTTGGCCGGTCTCGATCAGGGGCGTTTGTCTCAACGTTTCCTGGCGGGCGCAGTGAACTTTTGTACGCTGATGCCGATGCGTGCGATCCCGTTCAAACTCGTTTGCCTGCTGGGCATGAACGACGGTGATTATCCGCGTGCGCAACCGCCACTGGATTTCGACTTGATGGGCAGCGATTACCGCCCCGGTGATCGGTCACGGCGAGAGGATGACCGTTATCTATTGCTCGAAGCCGTGCTCTCGGCGCGGGATCAGCTTTACATCAGTTGGGTCGGGCGCAGTATTCGTGACAATAGCGAGCGCCCCGCATCGGTATTGATCGGTCAGTTGCGTGACCACCTGGCTAACGGCTGGAAACTCGCCGAAGGCACTAAAGAACTCCTTGAAGCGATGACCCAGGAGCATCCGTTACAACCCTTCAGCGCTCGTTATTTCCATGAAGGCGATCAATTGTTCAGCTATGCCCGGGAATGGCAGCTGTTGCATGAGCAACATGACAACACTCCAGCCTTGGAAGTACTTGATGCTTATGTTCAAGAGGAGCCGCTGAGTCTTGGTCAACTACAGGATTTCCTGCGCAATCCCGTGCGGCATTTTTTCAGTCAGCGTCTCAAGGTGTTTTTCGAAGCGGCTGAAGCGCCTTTGGCAGATGAAGAGCCTTTCGTGCTTGATGCGTTGCAACGCTACAGCCTGAGCGACAGCTTGCTTGAAGCTGCACTGGCTAGTCCCGCTCAACCAGAACAAGCTCTGCATGCACAGGCCAAAAGGTTGCAGGATAGCGGCTTGTTGCCGATGGCCGGTTTCGGCGAGTGCTTGCAACGTGAGTTGATCGAGCCGCTACCGGATCTGCTGCAACGTTATCAACAGTTGCTGGTTTTGTGGCCAACACCGCAAAACAGTGCTTTGCCGGTGACGCTCCAATTGCAGGGAGTGAGCCTGGAAGGCTGGCTCAGCGGTCTTCATCAACGCAGCGATGGCGGGTTGCTGGCTGTCACTACGATCCCCAACAGCATTGGTTCGATCAAGACCCGCAAGTGGCATCGTTTGACTCGTCCTTGGGTTAACCACCTGGTGGCTTGCGCGAGCGGCTTGTCGATGACCACCGGGTTGGTGGCCAGTGACGATACCTTGCTGCTCGCCCCTATCGAGCAAGATGCCGCACTGAAGACCCTGGGTAATCTGTTACAGGCCTGGCAATCAGGTATGCGCCAGCCATTGCCCATAGCGGTAAAAACGGCTTTCGCCTGGCTGGGGCAGACTGATCCGCTCAAAGCCGAGGCTGCCGCTCGCAAGGCCTATGAAGGCGACGGCCAGACCACCGATGGCGAGCGCCGCGAAAGCCCTGCACTGGCTCGCCAGTTTGCCGATTACAACGCCCTGGTTGCCGACGAAAACTTTGTCGATTGGTGTGACGCGCTCTACCGCCCGCTGCTCGAAGCCCCTTGGTGCTCATTGACCAGTGAGGAGTCGCACTCATGACAGCGAAAGTCCCTCTGGCATTAGCCTTCCCGCTTCGCGGTAGTCAACTGATCGAAGCCAGTGCCGGCACCGGCAAGACGTTCACTATTTCCGCTCTCTATCTGCGCCTGGTGCTTGGCCACGGTGACGAGTCTGCCGGTTTTGGTCGTGAACTCCTGCCACCGCAAATTCTCGTGGTGACCTTTACTGATGCCGCGACCAAAGAGCTGCGTGAACGGATCCGTACACGTCTTGCCGAGGCTGCGCGGTTTTTCCGCGACGAAACGCCAGCACCCGACAGCCTGATTGCCGAGTTGCGTGGGCAGTTCAGTCCTGAACAGTGGTCTGGCTGTGCGAACCGTTTGGACATCGCAGCACAGTGGATGGATGAGGCGGCCGTTTCGACGATTCACAGTTGGTGCCAGCGGATGCTGCGCGAGCACGCGTTTGACAGTGGCAGTCTGTTCACCCAAACCCTGGAAGTTGATCACAGCGATTTGCTCGGTGAAGTACTGCGCGATTACTGGCGGCTATTTTGCTACCCGATGCAAGGTGATGCGTTGAACTGGGTTCGCAGCCATTGGGGCGGTCCGGCCGCATTGCTGTCGAGGGTACGCGGATTGTTCGCCAGTGAGCGTGACAGCGATGAAGGGAAAGAACCTGCCGAGCTGATCACGGAGTGCCTGCAAGCTCGACGTGACGCGTTGATGGAGCTCAAGGCTCCATGGCGACAATGGGCGCAGGAGCTGCGTGAGATCTGTCTGCAAGGCGTGGCCAGCAAGTCTGTCGACGGACGCAAGATGCAAGCGCGTTACTTCGAGCCCTGGTTTGAGAAAATCAATGCCTGGGCCGAGGATGACAGCGTTGAGCAACTGGATATCGGCACCGGCTTCAATCGTCTGACACCTGATGGCATGGCTGAGGCCTGGAAAGGTCAGGCACCGAGTCACCCCGGCCTGGATGCCATGCCCGGTCTGAAAACCAGTCTCGATGCATTACCGACCCCTGATGCTGCTGTCCTGAAACATGTAGCACAGTGGGTGGGGGCACGCTTTGAAGAAGAGAAGCGTCGGCGTGCTGAAATGGGTTTCGACGACATGTTGCTGAGGCTCGATGCCGCATTGCGAGCCGAAGGGGGGGAGCGTCTGGCGACGTTGATCCGCGAGCAGTTTCCAGTCGCATTGATCGACGAATTCCAGGACACCGACCCGGTACAGTACCGGATCTTCGAGAGCATCTATCGCATCGAAGACAACAACCCCGAATGTGGGCTGTTTCTGATCGGCGACCCTAAACAAGCGATCTATGCCTTCCGTGGCGCCGATATCTACACCTACTTGCGCGCGCGTCAGGCAACGAGTGGCCGCTTGCATACCCTGGGCACCAACTTCCGCTCCAGTCACGGGATGGTCGATGCGGTGAACCACGTGTTCCAGCGTGCAGAAGCCCGTGAGCAGGGGCGTGGAGCGTTTCTGTTTCGCGAAAAAAACGGCGTAAACCCGGTTCCATTTCTGCCGGTCGAATCGCAAGGCCGTAAAGAGTCTTTGCAGATCAACGGTCAGGCCGTACCGGCGCTGAATATCTGGCAACTGTCCAGCGAGCAACCGTTGTCCGGTGTTGTGTACCGACAGCAACTGGCTGCAGCTTGCGCCAGTGAAATCACTGCATTGCTCAATGGCGGGCAGCAGGGGTGTGCGGGTTTTGTCCGGGGGACAGGGGATCTACAGGGGCTGCTCCCGGCAGATATCGCGATTCTGGTACGCGATGGTAAAGAGGCCCAGGCGGTACGTAACGAATTGTCCGCGCGGGGTGTGCGCAGTGTTTATCTATCGGACAAGGACTCGGTGTTCGCGGCCCAGGAGGCTCACGACCTGTTGAGTTGGCTAAAGGCCTGCGCCGAGCCGGATGTCGAGCGACCGCTGCGTGCAGCGCTGGCCAGCATCACCTTGAACCTGTCACTGACAGAACTGGAGCGCTTGAACCAGGATGAGCTGGCCTGGGAGAAGCGCGTCATGCAGTTTCGCGAGTATCGGGTGATTTGGCGCAGTCAGGGCATCCTGCCAATGCTGCGCCGGTTGCTGCATGATTTCGAACTGCCTCAGGCCTTGATTGCCCGAAGCGATGGCGAGCGGGTACTGACCAACCTGCTGCATCTCTCGGAGCTGTTGCAGCAAGCCGCCGCCGAGCTCGATGGCGAGCAAGCTCTGATTCGTCATTTGTCCGAGCATCTGGCGTTGTCCGGGCAGGCCGGCGAAGAGCAGATTCTGCGTCTGGAAAGCGATGAGCAACTGGTCAAGGTAGTGACCATCCACAAGTCCAAAGGCCTTGAGTATCCGCTGGTTTTTCTGCCGTTCATTTGTTCGGCAAAACCGGTGGATGGCAGTCGCTTGCCATTGCACTACCACGACGCGAACGGGCAAGCGCAGATAACGTTGAGCCCAACCCCCGAGCTGATTGCCTTGGCGGACGATGAGCGTCTGGCTGAAGACTTGCGTCTACTCTATGTGGCCTTGACTCGTGCCCAGCATGCTTGCTGGCTGGGTGTCACCGATCTCAAACGCGGTAATAACAACAGCTCGGTACTTCACCTGTCGGCATTGGGCTATCTGCTGGGCGGCAGCGAGAAGCTGGCCGAATCGACGGCGCTGAAGCGTTGGCTGGAAGACTTGCAGCAAAACTGCAGCGCTTTGAGCCATGGCGAGATGCCTGAAGCCACAACCGAACGTTTTCTCCCGCCACGCAATGAGGCAACGTTGCTCGCACCGCTGATACCGAAGCGCAAGGCGGCCGAGAACTGGTGGATCGCTTCCTACAGTGCGTTGCGCATTGGAGATAGCCTGAGCACTGGCAGCGACGAAGCGCCGGAAAGCCCGCAAGCGCAAAAGCTTTTTGACGACGAGCGACTTGATCCCGATGCGCCACGCGAAGTGCTTGCGAGCGGTGGTGATATCCACTGCTTCCCGCGCGGGCCGAATCCCGGGACATTTCTCCATGGATTATTGGAGTGGGCGGGTGATGAAGGTTTCACCGCAGACCCGAAGTCCATCGAAAACGCCATTGCGCGCCGCTGCAACCGCCGTGGTTGGGAGGGCTGGATCAATACCCTGAGCGACTGGCTGCAGCACTTGTTGCAAGCGCCGTTATGCATTGGTGCCGAGCAACCACCCGTGGTGTTCGAGCAACTGACCGAGTACCGGGTCGAAATGGAGTTCTGGTTTGCCAGCCATAAAGTCGATGTGTTGAAGCTCGACGAACTGGTGCGCCAATACACCCATGCCGGCGCTTCTCGTGTCGTTGCCGAGCCCGTACTGCTGAATGGCATGTTCAAAGGCTTTATCGACCTGACGTTCGAGCACGCCGGGCGTTATTACGTTGCGGATTACAAGTCCAACTGGCTCGGTGCTGACGATTCGGCCTATACCGAGCAGGCCATGGAACAGTCGATGCTCGATCATCGCTATGACCTGCAATACGTGTTGTACCTACTGGCGCTGCATCGCCAGCTCAAGGCGCGACTCGCCGATTACGACTACGACCGGCACATGGGCGGCGCCTTGTACCTGTTCCTGCGCGGCACCCGGGCACCAGGCCAAGGCGTGTATTTCACTCGTCCGCCACGGGAATTGATCGAACGACTGGACCGGCTGTTCCAGGGAAAACCAGAACCCAAGCCTGAACCGGCCTGGGAGCAGGGTGTATTGCTATGAGCCGTTCCTTTGCCGATTTGTTACCCACACCGTTGACGGCCGAGAGCCTTGCGCAACTGACGCCGCTGAGCCGTGCCGAAGATCTGTTGCTGTTGCTCGAACGCTGGGTCGAGCGTGGCTGGCTTCGGGCGCTGGACAAAGCCTTTGTCGCCTTCCTCTACGAACTGGCACCCGATGGAGATCCGCTGGTGCTGCTGGCGGCAGCCTTGACCAGCCATCAATTGGGGCACGGGCATGTGTGCCTTGATCTGTTCGAGACGCTGAAGGAGCCGGACTTCGCGCTTTCCCTGCCGCCTGAAGGCGATCTTCAGACCGGTACCCTGTTGTTGCCGTCGCAATTGCTTGAAGCATTGGAGGGGGCACACTGGTGCAAGGTCCTGGCGTCCAGCAGCCTTGTCGCGCTGGCCGTCGATGAGCGTGACGAAACGCTGCAGCGCCCATTGGTATTGTCCGGCAAGCGATTGTATTTACGCCGTTACTGGACGTACGAACGACGCATCGACAGTGCGTTGCGACAACGTCTTGTCAATCATGAGCCAACGCCTGATGACCTGTCTGAACGCCTGAGCGGCTTGTTTGGCCCGGCCAGTTCCAGCGCGCAGATCGATTGGCAGAAACTCGCCTGTGCCCTGGCCACCCGTGGTGCATTCAGCATCGTCACCGGCGGGCCCGGAACCGGCAAAACCACCACGGTCGTGCGTTTGCTGGCCCTGCTCCAGGCGCCAGCCGTGGAGGCGGGCAAGCCACTGCGGATTCGACTTGCCGCGCCCACGGGCAAGGCCGCCGCGCGACTGACAGAGTCCATCAGTCAGCAAGTGCGCACACTGCGGGTTGCCGATAGTGTCAGGGGCAAAATCCCCTCTGACGTGACCACGGTCCACCGTCTGCTCGGCAGTCGGCCGGGTACCCGGCATTTCCGCCATCACGCCGGCAATCGCCTGCCGCTGGATGTGCTGGTGGTCGACGAAGCCTCAATGATAGACCTGGAGATGATGGCCAACCTGCTTGATGCATTACCGACGCATGCCCGGTTGGTCTTGCTCGGTGACAAGGATCAGCTGGCGTCGGTGGAGGCCGGCGCCGTTCTCGGTGATCTGTGCCGCGATGCCGAGGCCGGTTGGTACAGCCCGCAGACCCGTGACTGGCTGGAGGCCGTGAGTGGCGAAGAGCTCGGTTCCAGCGGTCTGCAGGAAGACACCGACGCCACTCACCCGTTGGCCCAGCAGGTCGTGATGCTGCGTCACTCGCGGCGATTTGGTGAAGGCAGCGGCATTGGTCAACTGGCGCGCTGGGTCAATCAGCAGCAGGCCGATGAGGCCCGCAAGCTGCTGGTTGCCCGCAGTCATGCCGATCTTTTTTCGCTGTCCCTCAAGGGGGAGCAGGACAGGGCGCTGGAGCGTCTATTACTCGAAGGCCAGGGCGAAGGTCCGCAGGGTTATCGGCATTACCTGAGCCTCTTGCGCAACCAGCGTCCGTCCAGCGACTCACGTCCCGACGATCCCTGCTGGATCGAGTGGGCGCGCAATGTCTTGCAAGCCTTCGACGCTTTCCAGTTGCTGTGCGCCGTGCGCAAGGGACCGTGGGGTGTCGAGGGGCTGAATCAGCGGATTACCGGTGCGTTGCTCAAGGCGCGGCTGATCGACAGTGATCAGCAATGGTACGAAGGGCGTCCGGTGCTGATGACGCGCAACGATTATGGCCTGGGTCTGATGAACGGCGACATCGGTATCGCGCTCAAATTGCCTGAGCGCGATGGCCAGGAGGTTGGGCGCCAGGTGTTGCGCGTCGCTTTTGCGCGTAACGATGGTCAGGGCGGTGTCAGGTTTGTTTTGCCCAGCCGACTCAATGACGTGGAAACCGTCTACGCCATGACCGTGCACAAGTCCCAAGGCTCCGAGTTCGCCCACACGGCGTTGATCCTTCCCGATGCGCTGAACCCGGTGCTGACCAAAGAGCTGATCTACACCGGAATCACTCGCGCCAAGAACTGGTTCAGCCTGATCGAACCACGTACCGGGATTTTTGAAGAAGCCGTACGACGCAAGGTCAAGCGCTTGAGCGGGTTGATGCTGGAACTGGGGTGAGCGGGTGCAGTGTGGTGGCGAGAGGTTTTGACCTGTCGCCACCAAGACCAGGTCTACTCCGAGGTCTACTCCGCTGCCAGCAGCATTTCGGTCTGGGCGGTCAGGCCCATGAAGCGCCGGACTCGTTCCCCGGCCCGCGCATTGCGTATGGCGTACGGGCTCGCATCCAGCTGAATATTCCCGTTTTCCATGAAAATCACCCGATCGGAAATCGACATCGCGAAGTCCATCTCGTGGGTCACGATCAGCATGGTCATGCCTTCTTTGGCCAAATCGCGGATCACATTCAATACATCTCCCACCAGTTCCGGATCGAGCGCCGAAGTCGGTTCGTCGAACAGCATGATCTTCGGTTCCATGGCCAATGCTCGGGCAATCGCTACCCGTTGTTGCTGACCGCCGGAAAGCTGATGCGGGTACTTGTGCGCGTGAGCCAGCAGTCCGACCTTGTCCAGCAGCGCATAGGCGCGTTGTTCACTCAAGGGTTTTGCGCTGCCGTGGAAGCGCGGCGCCAGAGTGATGTTGTCGAGAATGCAGCGATGGGGAAACAGGTTGAAGTTCTGGAATACCATCCCGATATGCCGCACGCCACTACGAACCTTCGCGCTGTTGGGGGTGTCGTTGGAACCGATGAAGCTTTCGCCAAATAGCATGATCTCGCCTTGATCAATACTTTCCAGTCCATTGATGGTGCGAATTAACGACGTTTTACCTGAGCCTGACGGGCCGATGATTGAAATCACCTGGCCACTGCCGACTGTCAGGTCGATGCCCTTGAGCACTTCATGATTGCCATAGCGCTTGTGGATCTTCTCCAGTTGTAGAACCGGAACCGCACTGCGGTTGACTGGGAGGCCGGCAGTGCTGGTCAGCGGTTGGGATTGGGCCTTGAGTCGGCTCACGGCGGTTTCGTCGAGGGTTTGCGGCTTGCGTTGGTTCAGATCCAGATGGCGTTCCAGTCGCTGCAAAAACCAGCCGAACACGCTGACGATAAACACGTAATACACCGCTACCGCGGCAAGGGTTTCCATGACCAGGAAGTTCTGTGCGTACAGGCGCTGGCCGACGGTCAGCAGTTCGGTCAGGGAGATCACCGAGATCAGCGACGTCAGTTTCACCACCGTGATGTATTCGTTGATCAAGGTCGGCAGGGAAATGCGAAAAGCCTGAGGAATCACGATCAAACGCTGCAAGCCCAGGAAGCCGATACCCAGCGCGCGCCCGGCCTCTTTCTGACCCTTGGCGACCGAAATCAGGCCACCGCGATGGATCTCTGCCATATACGCCGCTTCGGTGATCACCAGCGCGAACAACCCGGAGTAGAACGGGTTGGACAGGACCGAGCCGGTCATCGGGAATAACTGTGGCAGGTTGTAGACGAAGACCACCAGCACCAGCAGCGGAATACTGCGGAAGAACCAGATATAAGCGGTCGCCGGAAGTCTGAGCCAGACCGAAGTCGACAGTTTGGCCGAGGCCAGCAGAAAGCCAAGAAGCATACCGATGAACCAGGCCAGGGCACTGAGTTCGATTACGGTGACGCAGGCTTGCCAGAAGGCGGAGTCAGCGAACAGGGAGAAAAAGTACGACCAATCGAATTGCATAAGTACCTCGAACCGCATTGAAATCTTCGCGGGTAAGCCGCTCCCGAACAGGGAGCGGTACTTTTGTAAGCGTGTGCTGGCCCGCGAAGGGGCGTCGCCTTAGTTGGACGCTTCTTCCAGGTTGTACTTCTTCAGAATAGCTGCGTAGTCACCGCTTTTTTTCGCGCCATCAAACGCCTTGAGCAGCGCCTGATAGGTCTCCTCGTTGCCTTTCTTGACGAAGATGCCGAGGGTTTGCGGGTAGACTAGATGCTGGGAGGTGACCACTACACGACCGTTGGTGTGTTCGGCGATCATCTTCGCTGCGCCGGCGATTTCCATTTGGGCCTGGATGTTTTTCGACAGCAGGGCCTGGGTCACTTCCGGTGCCGATGGGAACTCGCTGACAGTGATGGCGCCCTTGTTGTTCGGCACGCAGTAGTCGGTCGAGAGTTTCTTCAATTGAGCGACCCAGGTGGTGCCTTGTTCCAGTCCGACTTTCAGGCCGCAGAGGTCTTCTGGGGTTTGTGCATTCAGCGTGCTGTCTTTTGGCGCCATGATTGCCGCGCCCGTTACTGCGTAGCCAATGGTCATGGCTTGAGTCTGACGCTCTGGCGTGATGTACATGCCGGAGATGATCGCGTCGTAGTGCCCGGAGTTCAGGCCGGAGATCAGATTGGGGAACTTGGTATCGACGAACTCCGCCTTCGCTTGCATCTGCTTGGCCAGGGCTTGAGCCAGTTCCGGATCGGAGCCGACGATATTTTTCTGGCTGTCATAGGATTCGAACGGCGGGTAGGTGATTTCCATGCCGATCTTCAATTGGCCCGGTGTGGCGGTGGAAGCCATGCTGGCGGTTGCGCAGAACAGGCTGGCGGCGAGCAGGGAAAAACGGGCAGCACGGTTATTTTTGTAAAACATTTTCGGTGACTCCGATTAGAAAGTAGTGGCCGACAGCAATGATCAGGACGGTTGTGTCTGATTTTTCAGGTGCCCGAAGCTCGAAGGCTTACGCGCCTTCTCCGGCAACGTGATTTCTCCGTTTTCCACCCGCTTGCGCAGGTATTGGTAAGTCTGCAGCGCCTGGCTGTACATGTGTTCGCCAATGGCGATCTGCTCATACTCTTGCCCGGTCTTGGCGAAGCCCGGCAGGGGTTTGATCTGGGTATGGAAGTCGCAGGCATAGAACAGCGGGAAGGAGTAGCGCTCTTCGCTGACACTGCGGACACGGTGAGCCGTCGCAACGAATGCACCCGCGGTCATGACTTCGAGCATGTCGCCGATGTTCACCACGAACGCCCCTGGAATAGGCGGTGCATCGATCCACTGGCCAAGATTGTTCATCACCTCCAGCCCGGGTTTGTCAGCCAGCAAAATGGTAAAGCACTCGTAGTCGGTGTGTGCACCAATCCCGGGTGCATCCTGAGCCGTGCCGTCGAACGGGTAGTGGATCAGACGCAGCTTCGAGGGCGGCCGGGTGACCATGCTGTCGAAATAGTCTTCCTCCAGGCCCAATGCCAGGGCGAAGCCACCGAACAGCCGTCGACCGAGGGCGAAGATCGCGGCGTAGTAGGCCTGCACGGCTTCCTTGAAACCTGGCAGCGCCGGCCATTCATTCGGCCCGAGCAGCGGAGTGTTAGCCAGCACCAGCGGATCGTTTTCCGGGACTTCGAAGCCAATGTCGAAGGCTTCCTTATGATCCGGTTTGCCCTTGGCGTAAACCTCTTCACCTTCCGGGACAAAGCCCTTGTGAGTCTTCGAGGTGCCGATGTAGTGCTGCATCTTGGTTTCCAGGGACTGATCGAAATAGTCCTTGGCTGCCTGGCGCAAGTTGGTGATCAGCTGCGGATCGATGCCGTGGCTGGTGATATAGAGAAAGCCGACGTCACTGGCGGCCACCCCGAGCTGCTCTGCGACGACCAGCCGATGTTCCCGTTCGATGCTGAACAGACCGGCGATATCCACCACCGGAATGCTCTTGAAGTTCGCTTGGGGCGTAGTGTTATTGATCTGCTCGGACATGTTGCAAGCACCTCACGCGAGGGTTGAGTGATTGAAGCGATTGAAGTGCTCGCGCTCTGTGTTGGCCATCCAGATATTCAGCGACCACAGGTCGGCGACCGGCACATTGGTGAAGGGCAAGTGATGCAAATAGCCGTCGGCACCGAACTCAGGCGTCAGGGTGCTGACCTGATAGCCGCGAGCCTGCTGGGAGCGCCAGATGGCTTCCCAGTGCTGTTGATGGAAAACCAGTTCCCGGGCGTATTCCGGGGCCGCAGGATGGGGAACCTGCGGGCCTTGGTCATAGCCGACGCGGGCCTGGATATGGTGTACGCGCTCGACGAAGGCACTCAGATCATCCGCCGGATCATTCAACAATCACTCGCACGTCACGACCCAATGGCTGATATCGCTGGTGAACCGCAGGTCGGGTAGCTGCCGGATCAGTTCAAGCGTCAGCCAAGGGTTGAACAGTGAACGTGAGCGGTGGGTTTCGAAGCTGCAGAATTGCCCGTGCTTGCGTGCAAGCGCCATGGCCTGGCCGAAGAACTCCACCTGCTGCGCCAGCGGCCAACGGTCATTGCCGGCCAGCACATTGACGAAGCGTGGATTGAGCTCGGCAGCCCAAGCGAGTTTTTTGTCCAGATCAAGAAGGTGTTCGGTGGGCGACGCGGATTGTTCCGGCAGCACGTCATAGGCGGTAAACACGGTGCTGATGTAAGCCAGTTCATTGGCCTTTAGAAAGGCGCCGAACTCGGCTCGCTCGCGGGCTTCCAGTGGCAGGCGGGCCTCCATGCCGCCGAAGCCGGCTTCCAGCAACTCATCGAGTGCCTGGGCCTTGCTCGCGCTATAGCCCCAGAGGGTACGGAATATTTCCAGTTTCATCGGTGAACCTCCACGACGCCTTCAACTACTCAAGGCTCGACGCCGGCGCATGACCGAATCGAGCTGTTATGGCAGTAGCAAAAGGTGTTCATGAGTCGGATCTCGGTGGATCCGTTCTCACTTACGTCGCTGTCAGCTTTTATTGTTATTAGGACCGCAGTGCGGGTTACAGGTCACGTTGGCGCCGATGGTAGGCATGGGGTGAAACAGAGAAAAATAGGAAACCCCAAATTGTTACTTCAGGATTTTATAAACAAATAGGCGCCTATCAATGCTCGCTGTTTTCGTGAGCATTTCACCGGATATGCTATCGTTGCGGCATCATCCACGACGATCAACGAGAGTTCCCCGCATGAAGCTGGCTGTCTGGACGACAGAACGCATTGCTGGCTGGAAGCAGCTACTGCTGGCCGGCCTTTTCTGTTTGTGGAGCCTTCCTGTTTTCGCCGAGCCGCAGGCACTAGTGAGCATGGCTGATCAGCGCGCCATGTCGGTCACTCAAGTGGTGTTGGGAATCCTCAGCTACGCTCGCTGGCCGGTGGAGCCAGCGCAATTGCGTCTATGCGTGATCGGTCCCACCGAGTACACCGACGATTTGGTCAAAGGCACCACTCAAGCCACGGGGCGCCCGGTGGTCGTTCGGCGACTGTTGGCCAATTACCCGGCGATCGCCAGTGAGTGTGACGCGATCTACATCGGTAAACTGACCGATGAAGAGCGCAGCACGCTCTTCGCTTCTTTGACAGGCCATCCGGTGCTGAGTATCAGCGAGGGGGGCGATCAATGCACGGTAGGCAGCCTGTTCTGCCTGCGGGTCAGTGACCATCAAGTCTCGTTTGAGGTCAACCTCGATTCGGTGGCGCGCAGTGGTGTACGCATTCACCCCAGCGTCTTGCAACTCTCTCGCCGTAAAGTGGCGGCCCCATGAGCCTGTTCAGGTCCGGCAACCGCCCAACTTTGCAATCGGTCATTGGCCGTGGACACCTGATTGTTGCGCTGGTTGGCGTGGCCATGGCCAGTCTGTCCCTGACCCTGCTTGGGGTACTGGCTTTGCGCGTGTATGCCGATCACAACATGCAGTTGATTGCCCGTTCGATCAGTTACACCGTGGAAGCCTCAGTGGTGTTCAACGACAACGTGGCGGCGACCGAAGCGCTGGCGCTGATCGCGTCCACAGAAGAAGTGGCCGATGCCCAGGTGTTCGATGAAAAGGGCCAACTGCTCGCTCGTTGGCAGCGACCGGAAACCGGTCTGGTTTCCGAACTGGAAATGCAGATCGCCCGATCACTTCTGGAAAAACCGATCAATATGCCGATCCTCCATCAAGGTCAGGAAATCGGCAGCATCCTGCTGACCGGGCATGGCGGCAGTCTGATGCGCTTTTTGCTTAGCGGTCTGGCCGGGATTGTCTTATGTACGGCAGTCAGCGCCTGGGTCGCGTTGTATCTGGCACGCCGTCAGCTACGCGGGATTACCGGCCCACTGCGCAGCCTGGCCGAGGTCGCTCACGCAGCGCGCCAGGAGCGGGTCCTCGATCGTCGTGTGCCGCCAGCACGCATTGCCGAACTCGACAGTCTGGGCAACGACTTCAATGCCTTGCTTGATGAGCTGGAGTCCTGGCAAACCCACCTGCAAAGCGAAAACGAAACGCTGGCCCACCAGGCCAGTCATGACAGCCTCACCGGTTTGCCGAATCGGGCGTTTTTCGAAGGTCGACTGATTCGCGCGTTACGCAATGCCAACAAACACGATGAACGGGTTGCCGTGCTGTTTCTCGATAGCGATAGGTTCAAGGGTATCAATGACAACTTCGGTCACGCCGCTGGCGATGCCGTGCTGATTGCCGTGGCAACCCGAGTCCGGGCGCAATTGCGTGAAGAGGATCTGGTTGCGCGCCTGGGGGGCGATGAGTTTGCTGTGCTGTTGACGCCGTTGCACAAAACCGAAGACGCCGAACGAATTGCCGAAAAGATCATCACCAGCATGGAGCTACCGGTTCAGTTGCCGGGCGATACCCAGGTGTTGACCTCACTCAGCGTTGGCATTGCCATTTATCCGGATCATGGCGCCACACCCGGTACCCTGCTCGATGCCGCCGATGCGGCAATGTATCAAGCCAAACGCCTCGCCCGAGGCGGGCAATACACGGCAGGGTCGGAGCACCTTGTCGCCAACGTTCAAACCAGGAGTTAACAGCCTTGTTTTCACTGACCCAGCGTTCCCTGCGATTCTTTACCTTTACCTTGCTCATGGCCGTGCTGGCATTGACTGGATGCCAAACTGCACCGCAAAAAGGCCTCACACCGGCGCAGGTTGCGGTGCTCAAGCAACAGGGTTTCGAATTGACCGAGGAGGGCTGGGCCTTCGGTTTGTCGGGCAAGGTGCTGTTTGGCAGCGACGTTGATCACCTGAACGCGCAAAGTACCGAAATCGTCGAGCGAATCGGCAAGGCGTTGCACAGCGCGGGAATTGAGCGCGTGCGGGTCGATGGTCACACCGATACATCGGGTAAAGAAGCCTATAACGAGCAGCTTTCCCTTCGCCGCGCCAAGAGTGTCGGCGCAGTGCTGACCAGCGTTGGCGTGCGCGAGGAGAACATTCGACTGCGCGGCCTGGGCAGCGCCGAGCCGGTGGCATCCAACACCACCGTCGCCGGACGCACCGAGAATCGCCGGGTGTCGATCGTGGTGATCGCGGACTAATCGGCGAAGTGCATCGTGCGGGTTTCCCCCATCAATAGCGCCTGATTCTGCTCAGTCACTTCACGGATGCATTTGCATGTCATAAGCCGGGTGTGTCCCGGTTACTATCGACGTGCCTTAACTCTGATTCATTCGATAGACCATTGCGCTCCAGTAACGGCTGCCATTGCGTTTCTCGCGAGTCCATCCGGCAGCCTCCAACTGCTTGGCGATCATTCGATTCATGACTCCATGACCGAGCAACAGGACCGGGCCTGCACTCGCAAGGGATCGAAGTTGTTGAGCGGCCTCGTTGGCCCGAATCTTGGCCTGACGGAAAGACTCGACCGTCCCTGAGAAGCCGCATAACCATGAGACTCGAAGGATAAATGCCCACGTAAACGGTGAAAGACGCGGCAATGTCCAGCGGCCATGGGGCAGCTGCGCCTCGCAGAAAATCGCATCTACCAGTGTGGGCTGAAGGCCCAGCGCCCGAACGGATGTCAGAGCCCGAGGCGCGCTGCTCGATACGATCACTTGGGCGGTAGCGGCCAATTGCACACTCGCCTCCGGGGCGGGCTGGTTGATGATTTCGGATAGGTTGTATTGCTCGATCCAGCGTTTCATATCAAGCGCTGAAACCTTGTTGACCACGGCCAGATTCGGCTGCCCATGGCGCATCAGGATGATCTCCCTGCTCACAGTGTTTACGTCCTTGTTTTACTGCCCCAGGAGTGCAGAGAATGCACCCGGCGGGCATTTGAAGCATGGTAATCGTGCCGGTATAAACCGCACATTGAGGCGTGAGAGTATCATCTGGACGTTAGGTGAAGGGGGCGACAATTGCGGCTTGCGTGAACGAGCCCCATACCCCCAAAGGCACCTGCCACTTCATTTCCCTGGGGGAACACTTCGTTGAGGCGGATAATCACGGCCGATTTTTCCCGGCCACTTGCCGCACCGGCAATGTCGCCAAGTCGAGATCGTCCAGACAGTAGGCGTAGACGCTGTACAGATCAGAGTTCATGCGGCGTCTGTTGAGCGTATAGATTCCGCGTCGTCTGATTAATCGCTTTACGGAGGCCGGTGATGTATTGAAAGGATTGATATTGATACTCTCCAATACAGAAACCTCTTTAAGATTAACGAGCATAGAATAGACGGACACAGCTGGACGCGAGGACTGGAAATCATAAATGACAGGGAGCGTGCGCAATCGTCATGGCTACATCAACGCAAAACAAGCGCTATTTTAAACGGGTGTCTATTGGCATACTGACCGCTTTGCTGTCGGTCGGTGTCGCTGAAAGTTTCGCAGAGGATAAGGGAGACAAAGGAATGCAAAGTATTCAGTTTCGAAAGGTAATTGACCTCAGTCACATCATTACCCCATCCATACCACTTTGGCCTCACGACCCTCCGGTCACATTCGATGTGGTGGCCTCCCAGAAAAACGACGGTTACTACCTGCGGAGCTTTAGTATCGGTGAGCACAGTGCAACCCACATGAACGCGCCCAATAGTTTTCACCCCAATGCTATTGGGATTGATGGTTATCAGCCGGAGTCCCTGGTCCGACCGGCTGTCATGATTGATCTACGAACTCAAACCCGGGATAACCCTGACTATGTGATCGGCATTCAAGATCTCGAAAAATGGGAGCACGATCATGGTCGCATCGACCAAGGTTCTGTTGTGCTGTTTTATACCGGGTGGCAAGCCCTGTGGAACGATCCTAAGCGCTTTATCAATCAAGATGCTCAAGGCCCACACTTTCCGGGTGTCGGCGCCGCAACGGCAAAATTTCTGCTTGAAGAGCGCCAGGTTGCGGGCGTCGGTATCGATACGCATGGAGTTGATCCAGGGCAGGACACGGTATTCGCCACTAATAGCCAGGTTCTGGCGAAAGATGGAATCGTTCTAGAGTGTCTGACTAACCTGGATCAGCTTCCAGCGAAAGGCACAACACTGGTCATTGGCGTGCTTCGGCTGAAAGATGGGTCGGGGTCTCCTGCTTCCGTGATGGCGTTTGTACCCTGAGCCCATTTTAACTTGAGATCATATCAACTACCGGAGTGTTGGCGTGGAACTGCTGTTGGCAGATGGTTGCGCGCTGAAGCACCTTGGTCAAGGTCTGAAAGCTCGCCGGTTTAGTTAAAATATCATTGGCACTAGCGCCCCTAAAACGTTCTGTCTCGCTCGAAAAAGCGCTCGCGGTGAAAGCAACGATGTAGCACGTATCGCCCAGTGGTAGTTTTCGGATTTCACGGATGGCTTCCAGTCCATCCATAACGGGCATGTTGATGTCCATTAAAATGACATGCGGAGTTGAAGTTTTATATGCATTGATCGCCTCTAGACCATTTGACGCAAGGTTGGGCCTATAGCCCAACTTCTGTAACATCGCCATGGCAACTTTCTGATTCACCGGATGATTCTCCACCAGCAGGATATCGAGCGGGTAATGACTGGCAAAAGACGGGTCGAAATCAACCACTGTATGCCCATCACCAATGGGTATTTCTGAGACTGAAAAAGGCTCCATTGGGAGTGAGAAGGAGAAAGTCGAGCCGACGCCCAACTGACTGGTAAAGGATAAAACCCCATTCTGCGCCTCGACCAGATTTTTGCAGATGGAAAGGCCGAGCCCACTCCCTGTAAAGCGTTGATTGGTCGCCCCTTCAAATTGAGCAAAGGGCTTGAACAGACCGTCTTGCAGTTCTGCAGGGATACCTATGCCGGTGTCGCGTATCGAAAAGCTGAGTCGCGCTTGAGGACCGTATCCGCTGGCCGTGACCGAGAGCGCTACCTTTCCGGTTTCGGTGAATTTGAGCGCATTGCCCAGTAAGTTGATCAATATCTGGCGAAGACAATCGGCATCGGTTTTAACCATGAGAGGTACATCCGGTGAGACCTGGACTTCAAGCACTATGGGTTTGTCCTGGATATTTTGTCGGACTATTTCAATACTGGACAAAACCAAGGTTCGCACTTCGAGTACGCGAGGCTTTAATTCAAGTTTTCCCGCTTCGATTTTTGCGAGGTCAAGAATGTTATCAATAAGAGATAGCAGGGTTCGTCCGCTCGTATGAATCGTTTTGAGCAGACTGCTTTGCTCCGGATTCAAGGAGGGGCCAGCCAGCAACTCGCTCGCACCGATGACACCGTACATGGGCGTGCGGATCTCATGACTCATGGTGGACAAAAATCTGGTTTTTGAACGATCGGCATCCTCGGCGGCGTTTTTTGCCTGCTTCAATACCTCTTCGTTTATTTGCAGTTGCTGGAGATGAGCACGAACGCGTATTAAGTCGATCACGAACAAGAGACTGAAGGCGAGAAATACCAGAATGGCCAGGATGATATGGTGCAGGGAGTCCTGATTAAGTTGGTGGTGGTATTCCGCCAACGTGATCTCCGCGCCGGCAATATATGTCGTACCGTCCTGCGACTTTAATGGGATGAAGACGGCGCGAAAGTTTCCCCAATGATCCGAGTAATCGATCCAGGTGGGTTCGGTGCGCTCAAAGCTTTCGACCAAAGCCTGGCTGGCATCGGGATAGGGATCAAAAAAGCGTACGAAATTCTTATCTTGGATCTCTTTTTTTGATGCACTGGAGCTGACCAGATAAGCTACTCCCGAGCGTTTAACTACGGTGTAGACAAAGGCAGTACTCATTGAATCATTAAACTTGGAGAGTCGTTGAATAGCATCCAAATCTTCCGCTTCCGATTTGGACTGTTTATTGATCAAGTTGTCATGGTAGCGGTCGCCAAGGATCGCCGAAGCGCCCAACGCTGCATCCAGCAGCTTGTTGTTAATGTTTTCAGTGAGGAGTCCTTTAGTCTCAACGTAGAGGTAGTAGATATAGCCACTGACACCCATGATATAGACCAACAGTAAAACCCATGTTTTCCGTCTGAGTTTGAACATACATCAGAGCCTCCATGCTCTCAAAGCCCGAGCATCGAAACTGTGCTCTGGGCGTCCATGATGCGGAGCATAATTTGAGTGGTGACGGAAAACCATTTTTTATTTTTCATGGCTTTCCGAGGACGGCAGCCTTCATTTTAGAGGGGAATAGGCTGTATTTTTTGCGGACGTGTCCATAGAGCCTCCTGCCACTACAAATCCAACTGTGTGGTCAGTACGAGCGCAAATGGATGGTCAGATGCAACGCAATTGAGTGGTCAAGTCCACGCCATTACGCAACGAAGACAAACAGATGATCCTTATCTGCCTGAGTTAGGGTTCGATTAGCATAAAGCCGAGCAATTGTGTCCTACTGACGCCACTGCCTGATTCCTTGGAAAACTGTCAGTCAGCGAAGTGCATCGTTCGGGTTTCCCCCATCAATAGCGCCTGATTCTGCTCGGTCACGGCGCGAATGTAATCCCACAGCAATGTGATCCGCTTGAGCTTGCGCAGGTCCTCGCGGCAGTACATCCAGAACTGCCGGGTGATGTTGATTTCCTCCGGCAGCACCGGCAGCAGTCGTGGATCCTGGGCCGCCAGGAAGCACGGCAGAATCGCCAGCGAGCGGCCTTGCTGCGCGGCCACGAATTGCGCAATTACGCTGGTGCTGCGCAGGTTGGCGCTGGCGCCGGGCAGTACATTCGCCAGGTACAGCAGCTCCGAGCTGAATGCCAGATCGTCGACATAACTGATGAATTGATGCTTGCCCAAATCGGCCGGGCGGCGGATGGGTGGGTGTTGGTCGAGGTAATCCTGGGTCGCGTACAGCTGCAAACGGTAGTCACAGAGTTTGCAGCAGACATAAGGGCCGTGTTCCGGGCGTTCCAGGGCGATGACAATATCTGCCTCGCGCTTGGACAGGCTGATGAAGTGCGGCAACGGCAGGATATCCACCGAAATCGCCGGATAGGCATCGACGAAGTGGCTGAGCTGCGGGGTGATGAAAAAGCTGCCGAAACCCTCGGTGCAGCCCATCCGCACATGGCCGGATAACGCCACGCCCGAGCCGGACACCTGCTCGCACGCCATGTGCAGCGTGCTTTCTATGGATTCGGCATAACCCAGCAAACGCTGGCCTTCGGCAGTCAATACGAAGCCATTGGTCCGTGATTTTTCGAACAACAACGTCCCCAATGCACCTTCCAGCGAACTGATCCGCCGTGACACGGTGGTGTAATCCACGGCCAGGCGTTTGGCAGCGCTGCTGGCCTTGCGGGTGCGGGCGACTTCGAGGAAAAACTTCAGGTCGTCCCAGTTCAACGAGCCTAACGATGTGATGTTTTTTTGCATGTTGGACCGGCTTTTATGTGCGTTCTTATTAGAAGTTTGCACATCTATACTCCAAAAACAGTCCGACAACCAACTCGCGACACACGCCTCATTACAAGGCGACTTTTCTCGCCTTGGCTCCCTGCATAACAACAAGTCCAGGAGACCGTCATGAACGCATCGCTCACGCCAGAAACCACTGTGCAAAAGGTCAAGCTGTTGATCGACGGCCAATGGGTCGAGTCCCAGACCACCGAGTGGCACGACATCGTCAATCCGGCGACCCAGCAAGTGCTGGCTAAAGTGCCGTTCGCTATGCCTGCGGAAGTCGACGCGGCGATCAGCGCCGCTCATCGTGCCTTCCAGACCTGGAAGCTGACACCAATTGGCGCGCGGATGCGCATCATGCTCAAGCTTCAGGCGTTGATTCGCGAGCACTCCAAGCGCATCGCCGTGGTTCTCAGCGCCGAGCAGGGCAAAACCATCGCCGACGCTGAAGGCGATATCTTCCGTGGCCTGGAAGTGGTCGAGCACGCGTGCTCCATCGGCAGCCTGCAAATGGGCGAATTCGCAGAAAACGTGGCAGGCGGTGTTGATACCTACACCCTGCGCCAACCGATCGGCGTTTGCGCGGGCATCACGCCGTTCAACTTCCCGGCGATGATCCCGTTGTGGATGTTCCCGATGGCCATCGCCTGCGGCAACACCTTTGTGCTCAAACCGTCCGAACAAGACCCGATGTCGACCATGCTGCTGGTGGAACTGGCCATCGAGGCTGGCATTCCTGCCGGCGTGCTCAATGTGGTTCACGGCGGCAAGGATGTGGTGGACGCGCTCTGCACCCACAAAGACATCAAGGCTGTTTCGTTCGTCGGTTCGACTGCAGTCGGTACTCACGTCTACGACCTGGCCGGCAAACACGGCAAACGCGTGCAATCGATGATGGGCGCCAAGAACCACGCGGTGGTACTACCCGATGCCAATCGTGAGCAAGCCCTCAATGCGCTGGTCGGTGCCGGTTTCGGCGCCGCCGGTCAACGCTGCATGGCCACCTCGGTGGTGGTGCTGGTGGGCGCGGCCAAGCAGTGGCTGCCAGACCTCAAGGCATTGGCGCAAAAACTCAAAGTGAATGCCGGCAGCGAGCCAGGCACCGACGTCGGCCCGGTGATTTCGAAACGGGCCAAGACGCGGATTCTCGAGCTGATCGAAAGCGGCATCAAGGAAGGCGCAAAGCTGGAGTTGGATGGTCGTGACATCAGCGTCCCGGGGTACGAAAAAGGCAACTTTGTCGGCCCGACCCTGTTCTCCGGCGTGACCACCGACATGCAGATCTACACCCAGGAAATCTTCGGTCCGGTGCTGGTGGTGCTGGAAGTCGAGACCCTCGATCAGGCGATTGCCCTGGTCAACGCCAACCCGTTCGGTAACGGCACCGGCCTGTTCACCCAGAGCGGCGCGGCGGCGCGTAAATTCCAGAATGAAATCGACGTCGGTCAGGTCGGCATCAACATCCCGATCCCGGTGCCGGTTCCGTTCTTCAGCTTCACCGGCTCCCGTGGTTCCAAGCTCGGCGACCTCGGTCCGTATGGCAAGCAAGTGGTGCAGTTCTACACTCAGACCAAGACCGTCACCAGTCGCTGGTTCGACGATGACAGCGTCAATGACGGTGTGAACACAACCATCAATTTGCGTTAAGGAGCCGGACATGAAAATCGCTTTTATCGGTCTCGGCAACATGGGCGCGCCGATGGCGCGCAACCTGATCAAGGCAGGCCATTCGCTGAATCTGGTCGACCTGAACAAAGCCGTACTCGCCGAGTTGGCGCAACTGGGCGGCACCATCAGCGCTTCGGCGCGTGAGGCAGCCCAAGGTGCAGAACTGGTGATTACCATGCTGCCAGCGGCGGTTCATGTGCGCAGCGTCTGGCTGGGTGAAGACGGCGTGCTGGCCGGGATCGCCAAGGGCGTTCCCGCCGTGGATTGCAGCACCATCGACCCGCAGACCGCCCGCGATGTTGCCGCCGCTGCGGCCAGGCAAGGTGTGGCCATGGCTGATGCGCCGGTTTCCGGGGGTACCGGTGGCGCTACGGCCGGGACGCTGACCTTCATGGTCGGCGCTACGCCGGAGCTGTTCGCCACCCTGCAACCGGTATTGGCACAGATGGGCCGCAATATCGTGCATTGCGGTGAAGTCGGCACCGGGCAAATCGCCAAGATCTGCAACAACCTGTTGTTGGCGATTTCCATGGTCGGCGTCAGCGAAGCCATGGCCCTTGGCGATGCCTTGGGCATCGACACTCAGGTGCTGGCGGGGATCATCAACAGTTCGACCGGTCGTTGCTGGAGTTCGGAGATGTACAACCCGTGGCCGGGCATCGTCGAAACAGCACCGGCATCGCGTGGTTATACCGGCGGTTTTGGTGCCGAGCTGATGCTCAAGGACCTGGGGCTGGCCACTGAAGCCGCGCGTCAGGCGCACCAGCCGGTGATGCTCGGCGCGGTGGCTCAGCAGTTGTATCAGGCGATGAGTCAGCGTGGCGAAGGCGGCAAGGACTTCTCGGCCATCATCAACAGCTATCGCAAACCCCACTAAGGGTTTTTCCGGGAACCCGCGTCGGGCGGGTTCCCGGTTTTTTATTCGTCGAAAAAAAGATCGCAGGCTACGGCATCTGTAGGAACTGCCGTAGCCTGCGATCTTTTGTTCTATCAGGCGAAAACGAAATACTTGCGCACGGTCTCGACCACTTCCCACGTACCGGTCATCCCCGGCTCAATCACGAAAATATCACCGGCGCGAAGATGGATGGGCTCCATACCGTCGGGCGTGATCACGCAGTAGCCTTCCTGGAAATGGCAGTACTCCCACTTCACATACTCGACGCGCCATTTACCCGGCGTGCAAATCCAGGTGCCCATGATCTTGCTGCCGTCTTCGCTGGTGTAGGCGTTGAGGTTGACGGTGTGCGGGTCACCTTCGAGTTTTTCCCATTTGCAGGCATCGAGCACCGGCAGTGGATGGGTATCGCGAAGAACGGTAATGGGTTTGGACATGCTGACTCCGAGCGTTAGGCAGGACTGAAGTCGCACCCTATAGCGCCCGGCACGGTGTCAGTTGTCTGTGCTCGACACTCAGCTGTCCAGAAACGCGCTATCGATCAAACCCGCTCAAGCGGACACTCAGATTGAGCTTGCATCAGGCTGGCTTCGAATTCAGTCAATTGCACGTATTGGCGGGCCAACGCGGTAATTCTGTCCGCCAGCTCCTGCTTTTTATCGGCAATCGCCTGATGCGCCAGATGCCACGGCAGTGCCTGCCCACGTTGGCCCTGAAGCACCGCCTGCAATTCCTTGAGCTTGAACCCCAGTTGCTGAGCGCATTTGATGAAGGTCAGCAGCTCGACGCTCTGTTGGTCATAGAGGCGGTATTTGCCCTGGCGTTGCGCGGGCGGCAGGAGGCCGATGTCCTCATAGTGGCGAATGCTTTTGACGGTCGTGCCTGACAGCTGCGCGGCTTTGCCGATGAACATGAAAAATCCCTTTTGCGAGTGTCTCCGTTGATGCGCGCAATTATCCGCGAGATTCAGCCAGCACCGATAGCCTGCGCTTGCATGAGCCAGCGTTCCCTTTGATGCTCAGTTGAGCCCAGGACCGGGCCGAAGGTCAGGGTATTGAGTGGCGTGATGCCACAGAACGCCAGTGTGGTTTTGCGCATCTGATGCAGTCCGGGCATGCGATAAATCCAGCGGTAGTACCAGGGCGGGGTATCCATGGTCACCAGCAGGTCGGCCGTGCGCCCGTGCAGGAGTTTGTCCGGGAAGGCTTTGCCCTGGCGGTACTTGAAGGCGAAACCGGGAAGAAATGTTCGGTCGAAAAAGCCCTTGAGTAACGCCGGAATCGCCCCCCACCAGATCGGATAGACAAAGGTCAGGTGTTCCGCCCAGGTGATATCCGCCTGAGCCTTCAGCAGATCGTCTTCCAGCGGCTGAATTTGTTGATAGCCCTCGCGCAATATCGGGTCGAAACTCAAGGTTCCCAGGCGTAACTCACGGACCTCATGTCCGGCGTTTTTTGCCGCCTGTACATAGCGGTCGGTGAGGGCGCCGCAGAAACTGTTGCTTGATGGATGGCCGAGAATCACCAGTATTCGTTTGCTCATCACTTCGTCCCTGGGTAGCAAAACGACAAGGATAAAGTCGGCCCCTTGGGGGAGAGTCAAGCGTCGCCAGGTGCCTGTTTCGCGCATTGAAATTTTCACCCGCTAAACTTCAGGTTCTTGGCATTAAGTGCGAAACATTTGGGTGTTCCCGACGGTTTTCGCAAGAATCTTCACAGGCATCACTCGTATCATTCACGCGAGAGTTGTCGAGAGCTATGCAATGAATAAAACAATGTCGTGGTGGGATATCAGCCCGCCCTTGAGCACCGCAACACCGACGTGGCCGGGCGATACGCCGTTTCAGGAAGAGCGCGTCTGGACCTTCGGGCCTGAATGCCCGGTGAATGTCGGTCGTATCACCCTGTCTCCCCACACCGGCGCCCATGTCGATGCACCGTTGCACTACAGTGCCGACGGTGCGGCCATTGGCGATGTATCGCTGGATGTTTATATCGGTCCGTGTCGCGTCTTGCATTGTCTGGACAGCGATCGGCTGGTTCAGCCCGGGCAACTGGAAGGGCGCCTTGACGATCTGCCCGAGCGCGTCTTGCTGCGCACTTATCAACAGGCGCCGCTAACGGCCTGGGATCCGGACTTCACGGCTGTAGCCAAAGAAACCGTCGACCTGCTGGCGAGCCTTGGCGTGCGGCTGATCGGTATCGATACACCGTCGCTGGACCCTCAACAGTCCAAGACCATGGATTCGCACAACGCAGTGGCCCGCCATGGCATGGCGATTCTCGAAGGCATCGTGCTCGATGACGTGCCGGAAGGCGACTATGAACTGATTGCGCTGCCGCTGCGGTTTGCCAACCTGGACGCGAGTCCGGTCAGGGCTATTTTGCGTCCACTGAACAAACCGCCACTTGAGGAGCCTGCTCAATGAGCCAATGTCCCTATTCATCATCAAATCAGTCATCTTCAAACCAGCCGGAAGAATGGCATAACGCCGAGCTGAATTTTTCCGACTCCATGAGCTATGGCGATTACCTGGATCTGGGGAAGATTCTCAGTGCTCAGCACCCCTTGTCCCCGGACCATAACGAGATGCTGTTCATCATCCAGCATCAGACGTCCGAACTGTGGATGAAGCTGATGCTGCACGAGCTCAAGGCGGCTCGTGAGCATGTCAGGCTGGGTGAGTTGCCACCGGCGTTCAAGATGCTGGCGCGGGTGTCGCGGATCTTCGATCAACTGGTGCATGCCTGGACGGTGCTGGCGACCATGACGCCGACCGAATACCACGCGATCCGGCCGTTTCTGGGACAGTCATCGGGCTTCCAGTCGTTCCAGTACCGCGAGATCGAATTCATCCTCGGCAACAAAAGTGCAACGCTGTTGCGTCCGCATGCCCACCGGCCCGAGCTGTTGGCGGAGCTGGAAAAGGCGATTGCCACGCCGTCGCTGTATGACGAGGCGATTCGGTTGATGGTCAGTGCAGGGTTGGCGATTGATCCGCAGCGCTTCGAGCGCGACCCGGCCAGCCCGACCGCTTATGACGCCTCGGTCGAAGCCGCCTGGCGTGTGGTCTACACCGACCCTTCGCGGTATTGGGATCTGTACCAGTTGGCGGAGAAACTGATCGACCTTGAAGATTCGTTTCGTCAGTGGCGCTTCCGCCATGTCACCACGGTCGAGCGGATCATTGGCTTCCAACCGGGCACCGGTGGCACGGAAGGTGTCGGCTATCTGCGCAAGATGCTCGACACCGTGCTGTTCCCGGAATTGTGGCGCGTGCGTTCGACCCTCTGACCCAAAATACAAAAGCCCCGGCATTCATCGAATGTCGGGGCTTTTTTTCGACTGGCTGAAGGCTATTAAGCGACCGACAACGAGCGCGTCCTGGCCAGGCGAATCCGGTAGAACACAAACAGGATCAACACCCAGACCGGAATGGCATAGACCGACGCACGCACCCCGGGAATCAACAACATCACGTAGATGATCATGGCCATGAACGCCAGGCACAGGTAATTGGTGTACGGCGACCAGAAGGCCTTGAAGCCCGGGACGATGCCGCGTAGGCCCATGGCCTTGCGGAACTTCAGGTGAGTCAGGCTGATCATCGCCCAGTTGATCATCAACGAGGCGACCACCAGCGCGAACAGCAACTCAAGCGCTTCATGCGGGGCGACGTAGTTAACCAGCACGGACAACATCGTCATCAGCGCCGATACGCCCAGCGCCCGTAACGGCACGCCCCGTTTGTTCAGCTTCATCAGTGGCTTGGGGGCATCGCCCTGTTCCGCCAGGCCGTAGAGCATGCGGCTGTTGCAATAGACGCAGCTGTTGTAGACCGAGAGTGCTGCGGTGAGCACCACAACGTTGAGGATCTGCGCCGCGGTGTCGCTGCCGATCAAGGCGAAAATCTGCACAAACGGACTGCCGCTGTAGGCATCGCCGGAAGCGCCCATTGTTTGTAGAAGTTGGTCCCATGGGTACAACGACAGCAGCACGGTGAGTGCGCCAACGTAGAAGATCAATACGCGGTAAACCACCTGGTTGATCGCCTTGGGAATGACTTTTCTCGGCTCGCTGGCTTCGGCGGCGGTGATGCCGACCAGCTCCAGGCCGCCAAAGGAGAACATGATGAACGCCATCGCCATCAGCAAACCGTTGGTGCCGTTGGGGAAGAAGCCGCCGTGGCTCCACAGGTTGCTCACCGAGGCCTGCGGGCCGCCGGTGCCGCTGACCAGCATGTAACAACCGAGGGCGATCATGCCGATGATCGCCACGACCTTGATGATAGCGAACCAGAACTCCATTTCACCGAAGACTTTAACGTTCATCGTGTTGATCAGGTTGACCAGTACGAAGAATACCGCCGCGCTGGCCCAGGTGGGGACCTCGGGCCACCAGAACTGCACGTACTTGCCAACGGCGGTCAGCTCGGCCATGCCTACCAGCACATACAGCACCCAGTAATTCCAGCCGGACAGGAAGCCGGCAAAACTACCCCAGTAGTTGTGCGCGAAATGACTGAAGGAACCGGCGACCGGCTCCTCGACAATCATCTCTCCCAGTTGGCGCATGATCAGAAAGGCGATGAAACCGGCAATGGCATAGCCGAGGATCATCGACGGGCCGGCCGATTTGAGCACGCCGGCGGAGCCGAGAAACAGCCCTGTACCAATCGCGCCGCCCAGCGCGATCAGTTGAATATGCCTGTTTTTCAGCCCCCGCTTCAGCACGCCCTGTTGCAATTGCTCATCCGCCATCTGGATACCTTCTAGTTGTTATGGTCAGGCTTTGTTGCAGGTCGACAGCTTATTCAATTGGCACGCGTTTGTGAGCCTCAGACGTTACTTTCAGTGAACTTTTCGTAATACAGCTGCACGTTGTCCAGGGTTTGATCCTGCAACCAGCTCTTGATCGACTCGACCATCGGCGGTGGCCCGCAGACATACATGTCGACAGCGGCATCACGCAGTTCGCTGGCATCGAAATGCTCGGCGATGTAGCCGCGCTTTCCCTCCCAGCCCGGTGATGGATCGCTGACCACCGGCGTATAGCGAAACCCTGGAATGCGTTGAGCATAGGCACTGATCCGTTCGCTTTCGCACAGATCGGCTGCGTCTCGTACACCGTAGTACAAGTGCACAGGCTGCTCGCAACCGCGCGCGACGATTTCGTCGAGCATCCCCAGCAGCGCGGACAGTCCGGTGCCGCCGGCCACCAGAGTCAGCGGCCGGGCGATGTGGCGAAGATAGAACGCGCCCAGCGGTGCTTCCAGAGCGATTTCATCGCCGACCTGGCAGCGTTCACGAATGTAATTGCTCATCACCCCGTCGGGTAACAGGCGAATCAGGAATTGCAACTGATTGCTGCTGCTCGGGCGGTTGGCAAAGGAGTAGGAGCGCTTGCTCGTGGTCCCCGGAATCAGCAGGCGGGCGTATTGCCCCGGCAGGAAGTCCAGTGGCTGGGTGGCCGCGTCCAAATCCAGATGGAGGATCGCGGTGCTGGCCGAGACCTGACGTACATGCGTGACCGTACCGCTGAGCTGTTCAGGCCCTGCGGCATTGCACAGGCTGGAAGCGAAGTCGAAGTAAAACGCGGCGTCGGACTTCACGCGGGTCTGACAAGTGAGCATCTTTCGTTGTTGCAGGTCTAGGCTGGAGAGGGCTTCCTCATCCACATAATCCTGGCTGTAGTCGCCGGATTCGCAGCGGCCCTGACAGGTTCCGCAGACACCCTCGCGGCAATCCAGCGGAATCTTGATGCCGTTGCGCAGGGCGGCATCGAGCAGTATTTCATTGGCCTGCACGGGAAAAAACAGTGTTTTGCCGTCGGCAAAACTGAACGCAACCTTGTGGTTCATGCCCCGGTCTCCGTAGTTTCAGAGGTGGTAGAAGTCGAGCACCGAGTTGATGGTGTCGTTGAGCAGCAACACGTGTTTGCGGGTGATCACCCAGCTGTCTGCGTGAGGCTTGAGGCGATAGGTCGCGTTCCCGTAGAACTGCTCTGAGGTGGCCAGGCGATAGAACAAGGTGTGCCAGTTCAGCCGCACCTCCAGCTCACTGCTCGCGAGTTCGCTGATCCGCACGTTGTTGATCAGGTGCAGGGTGCGCGGCATCGGCGTGGCCGACGCGGCCTTGCCGGTGCGCAGGCGGAACACGCGGTCTTCCAGGCCCGAGCGATTGGCGTAGTAGATCAACGACATTTCGCGCTTGGGGTCGCGGGTGTAGACGTGCTCGGAGTCCCATTGCGGCAGGTGAAACTCACTCTGCTTGTCGAAGAGCTGGATGTAGGCGTCCCAGTCCTTGGCGTCGCACAGTTCGGATTTGCGGTAGAAAAACTGCTCGATCTGGTACTGCAATTGCGGATTCATGTTCACACCTCACGTAGCTTCAGGGATTTCGCGTCCAGGCCGTCGAGCAAAAACTTCTGCCAGTTGCTGTGCTGGTTGACGTAAAGCCCTTCGTGGGTGAATTCGGTGCCGGTCATGGCCGGTGCGATGCCGATCGCCTCGCTGTTGGGCGTGGCGCCAGTCGCCCATTGGTGGCTGCCACGAGAAATATCGCTCCAGCGTTCCAGTCGAGCCTGGAAACCACGCTGGGCTTCACGGAACTCCACCAGGTCATCCGGGGTGCCGAGTCCCGAGACGTTGAAGAAGTCTTCGAACTGCCGGATCCGGTTTTCCCGATCCGCGTCCGACTCGTTTTTCACACCCAGGCATTGGCTGATGATCTCGGTCTTGTTCCAGGCCACCGGGCGGATGATCCGTAGCTGCGAGCTGATTTGATCGAGGAAAAACAGGCTCGGATAGATGTTCAGGTTGCGCAGCCGATGCATCATCCACTCGGCTTTTTCCTGACCATGCTCCTCGATCAGGCGCGGCATGATCGTCGCGTAGCCGGAACGCACCGTCGGGTTGGGCATATCACTGAACAGCACACTGTGGCCGTTATTGAAGGCGAACCAGCCGTCATCGGTATTGGCGTCGCCGGCCCCCAGTTTGCTGTAGTCGAGCGTGCCGCTGGCGTGGGTGCCGTTCTCAGTGTCGACCTGCTGGCGGTGTTGCACCGTGGCCACATAGTTATAGTGGACCGTGCTGACGTGATAGCCGTCCAGGCCGTTCTCGTTTTGCAGTTTCCAGTTGCCGTCGTAGGTATAGGCCGACTTGCCGGGCAGTACTTCCAGTTCACCGGTAGGCGATTGGGCGATCATCATGTCGAAGAACACTTTGGCATCGCCGAGGAAGTCTTCGAGGCTGTTATCTGCGTGAACATCCAGGCTGATGAACACGAAGCCCTTGTAGCTCTGGATGCGGGCCTTTTTCAAACCGCGTGTGGCTTTGTCGAAACCTTCCGGGTATTCGCCGGGGGCCTTGACCTTGACCAGGCGTCCGTCGCTTTTGTAGCACCAGGCGTGGAACGGGCAGGTAAAGGTCGATTGGTTACCTTTGCCGACGCGGGTCAATGTTGTGCCGCGATGCTGGCAAGCATTGATCAGCGCGTTGAGTTGGCCGTCGCCGTCACGGGTAATGATCATCGGCTGGCGACCGGCGCGCAGGGTGATGAAGTCGTGGTTATTGGCCAGCTCGCTTTCGTGACAGGCGTAGATCCAGTTCTTCTCGAAGATCAGCTCCATCTCCAGATCGAACAGTTGCGGCTCGGTAAAGATATCCCGAGCGATGCGGAATACGCCTTCTACCGGACGGAAGTCCAGGCAGCCTTCAATGAACGCTTTCCACTGCTCGACGCTTTTTTCGCCACTCATGGGTGTGCACCTTTTTTATTCGGGTCAATCGGTGCACTCATTAGAGAGAGTGGGGCGGGCAGGGGTCTATCCGGTTTGTCGACGAAGGCAGTCCACAAAGTTCGAGGGGTAACACCCATGCGCTGTTCTGGGCAGGTAATACTCAAGGCCTTGCACCATTCGATGAACGGCCGCCTCTGTTTGCAGCATTGAGTTACTGTCTTGGGCAGCCTTGAGCGTTGTTCGAAGGTGAGCCCCGGTCCCGGAATCGCCGCGTTATCCACTTAGTCGATGATTGCTATCCACTGGGTTGGCGCAGGCGTTCAGTGGTCTGGAATTTGCTCGACTCAAGTCAGAGGCGCGCCGTCAGAGCGTGCTGAAAAAATATTGCCGTGGGTGCGCCGTGATGAGTAGCAAAGCCGATCCGCAGTTTCGCGATATTCGTATCGATCACTATGACCTTGAGGGCGCGCGGACCTGGATGTCGGGGATCTGCGGGCCGCACCGTCTCGAAACCGCGACGCCTGAGCGGATCCGTTTTCATCACACCGCCAACGTCTTCAAGTCGATGGCCACGACTCTGGGCACTATCGAATACGGCACCGACGTGACCGTCGATATCGAAGACGCCGAGCACTTCAGCAGCTACAGCCTCAGCCTGCCGTTGGTCGGCGAGCAGGAGCTGAGCAAGAACGGCACGCTGCTCAAATCCAATCGCGATCAAGGCGTGATCATCTCCCCGAATGAAAACCAGATGCTGGCGATCTCCGGTGACTGCCGCAAGGTCCAGGTGGTGATCACTCGGGCGGCCATGAGCGAATCCCTTGAGGGGATGTTGCAGCGCCCACTGGATGCACCGCTGCGCTTCGAATCGGTGATGGACGCGGTGGACGGTGCGTCGGCCTCGTGGTGGCGCATGGCGCGGTATTTCATCGGCGAACTTGAGCGCAGCAGCGCGCTCTTTGAGCAGGTCGTCTTCACGCGGGACATCGAAAGCTCATTGATCAAAGGCCTGATCCTCGCCCAGCCGAACAATTACTCCGAGGAGCTGCGGGACGTGTTGGGCGTGAAGTTGCCGCATTACCTGATCAGGGCCAAACAGTACATTCACGACAACGCCCGCGAAGTGCTGCACCTGGAAGACATCGAAGCGGCAGCCGGGGTTTCGCGGTTCAAGTTGTTCGAGGCCTTCAGAAAATACTTCGCCCTGTCGCCGATGGCCTATCTGAAAAAATACCGCTTGAATGCGGTGCGCCAGGACATTCTTGAGCAGGGGCTGGCGCGCAATATCTCGGAGATTGCCATGGGCTGGGGGTTCACCCACATGGGGCGTTTTTCTGCCGAGTACCGCAAGTTGTTCGATGAAGCCCCGAGCGCCACCTTGCAGCGCAACGAGGCCCGGCGCATGCGTGGTTTTTGACGCAGAGGCCGTCAGTAACGGCTTATTTGCGGGCGACCAGATCCAGCAGGTCGTCTCGTTCCTTGATTTTCTGCAGGACGATTTCCGAGCGAATATCGGTGACGCCCGCGGTGCGATTGAGCTTGTTGACGATGAAATCCGAGAAGTGTTTCAGGTTGCGCGCCTGAACCCGCAGCACATAGTTGCTGGCGCCGGTAATCACGTACGCGGTGGCGACTTCCGGCCACTCTTGCACCTTCTTGATAAAGGTCTCGTGCCAGTCTTCGACGTCCTGTCGCAACGACACATGGACGATAGCTTCCAGCTCGATGCCCAGTCGTTCGGCGTTCAACACCGCTCGATAGCCGGTGATGATTCCCTCACTTTCCAGCAGCCGCAAACGCCGCAGGCAAGCCGATGGTGACAGCGCGACTTTCTCCGCCAATTCCTGATTGCTGATACGCCCGTCCTGCTGCAAGTAATGCAGGATCCGCAGGTCTGTCGAGTCGAGGGTCATGGTTTGAATAAATCCGCGTTTTTTGGAGTTTGATTCGAATTATCTTCGAGGTAATTACTATATGGCCGTCCACTTTGCACGAAAATTCTCCAAGGCTTCGTTCATTATTTGCTCATTGTGCCGGCGAAAAAATACCCAAAACACGGCGGCACGCCATCTAAAGAACGGGACCGACAATGATCACAAGAAACGATTGCCTGGCACTTGATGCACAGGATTCCCTGGCGCATTTGCGCAATCAGTTTGCACTCCCCGAAGGCGTGATCTACCTCGATGGAAACTCTCTCGGCGCTCGCCCGATTGCGGCGCTTGAGCGTGCTCAAGCAGTGATCGCCGAGGAGTGGGGCAATGGCTTGATCCGCAGCTGGAACAGCGCGGGCTGGCGCGACCTGCCGGAGCGTCTGGGCAATCGACTGGCCGGGCTGATTGGCGCCGGTGAGGGCGAAGTGGTGGTCACCGACACCACCTCGATCAACCTGTTCAAGGTCCTCGGCGCGGCCTTGCGCGTGCAGGCCACGCGGGCGCCGACGCGGCGGGTGATTGTCAGTGAGTCGAGCAACTTCCCGACCGATTTGTACATCGCCGAAGGGCTGATGGATTTGCTCCAGCAGGGCTACCGCTTGCGTCTGGTCGACAGCCCGGAAGAACTGGCGCAGGCGATTGATCAGGACACCGCGGTGGTCATGCTCACCCACGTCAACTACAAGACCGGCTACATGCACGACATGCAGGCCGTGACTGCGCTGATCCACGAATGTGGTGCGCTGGCGATCTGGGACCTGGCGCATTCCGCCGGTGCGGTTCCGGTCGACTTGCGTCAGGCCGGCGCGGACTACGCCATCGGTTGCACCTACAAGTACCTCAATGGCGGCCCCGGTTCGCAAGCGTTTGTCTGGGTTGCGCCGCAGCTGTGCGATCTGGTCACGCAGCCGTTGTCCGGCTGGTTCGGTCATTCCCGACAGTTCGACATGGCCTCAGGCTACGAGCCGAGTCGCGGCATCGCTCGCTACCTGTGCGGCACTCAGCCTATCACTTCGTTGGCCATGGTCGAGTGCGGCCTGGAGATTTTCGCCCAGACCGACATGGCCAGCCTGCGCCGCAAATCCCTGGCACTGACCGATCTGTTTATCCGGTTGGTCGAGCAGAGCTGCGCCGCTCACGATCTGCAACTGATCACCCCGCGCGAACACGCAAGGCGTGGCAGCCATGTCAGCTTCGAGCACCCGCAAGGCTACGCGGTGATTCAGGCCTTGATCGCCCGGGGCGTGATCGGTGATTACCGCGAGCCGCGGATCATGCGCTTCGGATTCACGCCGTTGTACACCCGCTTCAGCGAAGTCTTCGATGCGGTGCAGATCCTTGGCGAGATTCTCGATCAGAAAACCTGGGCGCAAGCGCAGTTCCAGGTGCGCCATAGCGTCACCTGATCAAAAGATCGCAGCCTGCGGTTTTATCAACGATGTGCTCTCTAAAAAAACACAATATTCAGAGGACAGAGAAATGACCGACACTCTCGGTTTTGAAACCATCTCCAACCGTGAGCATGGCCTCAGGCGCCAGCTCACCTCGGGGCAGATGAGCATGATCGCGATTGGCGGTGCGATAGGCACCGGCCTGTTCATGGGCAGCGCCTACGCCATCGGCTATGCCGGGCCGAGCGTGCTGCTCAGCTATGCGATTGGCGCGGTCATCACGCTGCTGTTGATGGGCTGTCTGGCGGAAATGACCGTGGCCCACTCGACCTCGGGTTCGTTCGGCGCGTATGCCGAGTTCTATGTCAGCCCGCTGGCCGGGTTCCTGGTGCGCTACGCCTATTGGGCGGCGATTGTGTTGGCGGTCGGCACGGAAGTGACGGCGGTGGCGATGTACATGAAGTACTGGTTCGCCAACGTGCCTGAGTGGATCTGGATCGTCTCGTTTTCGAGCATTCTGATCGTGCTCAACGCCATCAGCGTGAAGACCTTCGGCACCTTCGAGTACTGGTTTTCGACCATCAAGATCGGCGCGATTGTCGGCTTCATCATCCTCGCGGTGTATGTGGTGTTTGGCTCGGGCAACCCGGATTACGGCGTGCATCACTACACCAGCCACGGCGGATTTTTTCCCAATGGTTTGCAAGGGATGTGGGTGGCGGTGATCGTGTCGATCTTCAGCTACCTGAGCGTGGAAATGATCGCGGTGGCAGCCGGTGAAGCCGAAGATCCGGAGCGGGCGGTGAAGAAAGCCTTTCGCGCAACCATCGTGCGGCTGGTGGTGTTTTATCTGCTGACCCTGGCCCTAATGCTGGCGATTGTGCCGTGGGTTCAGGCGGGTCATGCGCAGAGCCCGTTCGTCACGGTCATGCAAACCATCGGCATTCCCGGTGCCACCGGGGTGATGAATTTCGTGATTCTGATTGCCGCGTTGTCGGCGATGAACAGTCAGCTCTACATCACCACGCGGATGATGTTCAGCCTGTCCCGTGGCGGTTACGCCCCCAAGGCGATGGGCGCGTTGAGCAAGAGCGGAATCCCGCTCAATGCCTTGCTGCTGTCGAGCTCGGGCATTGCGCTGGCGACGTTGTTGAACGTGATGTACCCGGAAAGCTCCTTCACCTTGATGATGGCGATTTCCATGTTCGGCGCAATCTTCACCTGGTTCATGATCTTCCTCACGCACTACTGTTTCCGTCGCTACCACGAGCGTCACGGTGAGCGGAAACTGTCGTTCCGCATGCGCCTGTTCCCTTACACCACACTGTTGGGGCTGGTGCTGATGGGCGCGGTGATGATCACCACCTACTTCACCGACGCGTTCAAAATGACCTTGGTGTTTGGTGTGCCGTTCCTGTTGATTCTGTCGTTGGTCTACGGGGTGTTCTTCAGAAAAACCAAGGCGTTGATCGGTAATCTCGATAACGCCCCGGCCCCGTAGGAGCAAGGCATGCCCGCGATGGCGATTTTGCGGGTGTCATCGCGGGCAAGCCTTGCTCGGGTTTGTGTCAGTGGTTTCGGATAACGCGTCAAGCAGGGCTTTGGCGTAAAGGGGCAGGCCGTCAAACGAGCGTGCGCACAGCAGCAGTTTTCGCTGGGCCCATGGCTCATTCAGAGCGAGACGTTTGAACGCTTGCCCGCCGGCCCAGCGCTCGACCGCCGCCAGCGGCACAATCGCCAGCCCGGCGCCATGGGTGACCATCCGAATCACCCCGTCGAAGCCATCGGCGCGAATGCGGATCTGCATGCGCAACCCGGCGTGTAGCGCTTGCTCCTCCAGATAGATCGCCAACGCGCTGTTGGCGCTCAGCCCAACGTAATCGTGCGACAAGGTCTGGCTGAAATTCGGTGCTTCCCCTTCGGCCAACGGATGATCACTCGGCAGGATCAGCACCAGCGGATCATCGCGGAATGCTTGGGTGTCGAGGTCATGGGTGTCGACTGCGTCTGAAACGATACCGAGGTCGGCTGCCCCCTGACGCAAGGCATGGGTGATGCGCAGGCTCGGCAGTTCTTGCAGGTCGATGTCGAGGTTGGAGTGTTCGCACAGAAAGTCCGCCAGCAACTCGGGCAGGTATTCAGTGATCGCCGTGGTGTTGCCCAGCAACCGCACCTGACCTTTGACTCCTTTGGCGTAATCCGCCAGATCCTGTTGCATGCGTTCGGCCTGTCGCAGCAGGACCCGGGCATGTTGGGCCAACGCCTTGCCGGCCGGGGTAGGGCTGATGCCCCGGCGTCCGCGCTCGAAAAACGCGGTGCCCAGCGACGCTTCCATCGCCCGGATTCGCGCACTTGCCGCCGCCAGTGACAGATGGCTGCTGGCCGCGCCGGCGGTAATGTTGCCGGCGTCGAGGATGTTCAGGTAGAGCTTGAGATCGATCAGGTCGAAGTGCATGGGAGTTCCTAAAGATCGTTAAAGATCGTTCCCACGCTCTGCGTGGGAATGCAGCCCGTGACGCTCCGCGTCACATTCCGAAGTGGACGCAGAGCGTCCAGTGAGGCATTCCCACGCGGGAGCGTGGGAACGATCAAGTAACTAGGCTCTGTCAAAACAAGAGGCAGGCTCAGTATATGGCAGATTTTCAGGGCCGCCGGGAACGCTCAGGATGACGCCATGAATACACTTCTCGCGTTCTATCAAAATCTCGGTCTTGCCTTGTCTTTATTGGTGATCGCCACCTTTCTGATGGCCGGTATGATCAAAGGGGTGATCGGCATGGGATTGCCGACCGTTGCCATGGGCTTGCTCGGTCTGGCTATGGCACCGACGCAGGCTGCGGCGCTGCTGATCATTCCGGCCACCCTGACCAACGTCTGGCAACTGGTCTTCGGTGGGCACTTGCGTCCGTTGATCAAACGGCTGTGGCCGATGCTGTTGGCGATAGTCATCGGTACCGGCGCAGGCTCGTTATGGCTGGGAGTCGACGGTGGGAAGTGGGTGGTGCGGGGACTGGGCGCGGTGCTGCTGCTCTATGCCTTGAGCGGCTTGTTGCTGCCGACCTTGCGGGTTGGCAGCACCACCGAACGCTGGCTCGCCCCGCTCTGTGGCGTGCTGACCGGCATCATCACTTCGGCCACCGGGGTCTTTATGATTCCGGCGGTGCCCTATCTGCAAGCATTGGGGTTGAACAAGGATCAACTGGTGCAGGCGCTCGGTCTGTCATTCACCGCGTCGACCCTGGCGCTGGCCGCCGGCCTGATGTGGCGCGGTGCGCTGGGTGGCGGCGAGTTGAGTGCGTCGCTGCTGGCGCTGATTCCGGCGTTGCTCGGTATGTTGCTGGGGCAATGGCTGCGAGAGCGGATCAGCGCCGTGCTGTTCAAGCGAGTGTTCTTCGTTGGCGTTGGATTACTCGGCGGCCATCTGCTGATCAGCAGCTAGCCGATGACGGGCTGAGCATGTCGATGCGGCGGATATCGAAATCGCGTTCCAGGTAATCCATGCGGTTCTCGAAAAACTGCTGCATGTGCGGCAGGTTCGCGTGCACGTCCAGATGAGCCCGGGATTGCCAGATCTCGTAGAAGATAAACAGCGTCGGGTCTTGCTGGTCGCGCAGCATGTGGTACTCGATACAGCCAGGTTCGGCGCGGCTGGGTTCGACGTAGGCGCGGAACAGGGCTTCGAAGGCGTCGGCTTTTTCCGGGCGGGTTTTGGCGTGCAGGATGAAACCGTGTTGTTCGCTCATGCAGAACTCCTCAAGTCAGGGTTGAGAAAATTCTATGGCAACAATCAGCTGGTGATTCGTGCGTTTTTGTCAAATGTATTTTGCCGGCTTCGGGCTTATTCATGGGAAGGGTCATCGATACCCTGCCGCCATCACATTTGAAACTTCTCGATCCCGCGACTTATCCACAGCGTGGCGGGTCGGACCCTGATGAGGCTTTCCATGAAAAAAGTTCTGTTGCTCAACGGTGGCAAGAAATTCGCCCACTCCGATGGTCGCTACAATGCCACCCTGCACGAAGCCGCCTTGAGCGTGCTGGATCGCGGCGGTGTCGACGTGAAAGTGACCCATATCGACGAGGGCTACGACGTTGCTGAAGAAGTCGCCAAGTTCCTCTGGGCCGACGTGATCATTTACCAGATGCCGGGCTGGTGGATGGGCGCGCCATGGATCGTGAAAAAGTACATCGACGAAGTCTTCACCGAAGGCCACGGCAGCCTCTACGCCAGCGATGGCCGGACCCGTTCCGATGCTTCGCAGAAATACGGCAGCGGCGGCCTGGTGCAGGGCAAGCAGTACATGCTGTCGCTGACCTGGAACGCACCGCAGCAAGCCTTCGACGACCCGACCGACTTCTTCGAAGCCAAGGGCGTGGACGCGGTGTACTTCCCGTTCCACAAGGCCAATACCTTCCTCGGCATGAGCGGCTTGCCGACCTTCCTGTGTGTCGACGTGATGAAGCGGCCGAACATTGAAGCCGACGTCGTGCGCTACGAACAACACCTCAAGCAAGTGTTCAACTTGGCGGCTTAACCTGCGTTATGCCTCGCATCCGGCTACTATCAAAGCTGTTTTGATTTAAGGGGCATACGTGAAAGCCAGATCCGATGAGTTGCAGATTTTCGTCTGCGTGATCGAGTGCGGTTCGATTTCTGCGGCGGCTGAACAGGTCGGGCAAACGCCTTCGGCGGTCAGCCGCACGCTGTCGCGTCTGGAGGCCAAGCTTGACACCACGTTGATCAATCGCACCACGCGGCGCATGGACCTGACCGAAGAGGGCAAGTACTTCTTCGAACAGGCCAAGCTGATTCTCGACCAGATGGACGAGCTCGAAGAGCGCCTGTCCTCGCGCCACAAAACACCTTCCGGGCGACTGCGGATCAACGCCGCGTCGCCGTTCATGCTGCACGCCATCGTGCCCTACATCGATGAGTTCCGCCGTCTGTACCCGGACATCCAGCTGGAACTCAACAGCAACGACCTGATCATCGACCTGCTGGAGCAAAGCACCGACATTGCGATCCGCATCGGGCCTTTGGCGGATTCGAGCCTGCACGCGCGCTCGCTGGGGGGCAGCCCGCTGCACATTCTCGCCAGCCCCGCGTACCTGGAAAAACACGGCACGCCGACCACCGTTGCCGAACTGGCCGGCCACTCGCTGCTGGGCTTCACCCAGACCGAAAGCCTCAACCATTGGCCGCTGCGTCATGTGCACGGCGACCGCTGGCAGATTCAGCCGAGCCTCAGCGCCTCCAGCGGCGAAACCCTGCGTCAGCTGGCGCTGGAAGGGCAGGGGATCGTGTGCCTGTCGCACTTCATGACCGTCAATGACATCAAGGCCGGACGTCTGACGTTGCTGCTGGCGCAGGCCAACAGTGGCTATCGCCAGCCGATCAATGCGGTGTACTACCGCAACTCGCAACTGGCCTTGCGCATTCAGTGCTTCCTGGATTTCATACAGAGCAAGCTGGCCGGTTATGCGGGCGAGGTGTTTGAAGGCTGATCCTTCAAGAACGTCTGCGGCGGATCAAACTCGCCCTCGACGACTACCGTGGCGGCGATGATCATCTGCCGCTGGGAGACTGACATGCGCTACCACACGCTGATCCGCAACGCCTTGATCATCGACGGCAGCAACGCGCCGGGTTATCCCGCCGACGTGGCGATCATGAACGGGCGTATCGCGCGCATCGGTGATTTGCAGGAGGCCAGCGCCGATGAGGAAATCGACGCGACCGGGAGAGTGCTGGCGCCAGGCTTCATTGACGTACACACCCACGACGACACGGTGGTAATCCGCCAGCCGCAGATGCTGCCCAAACTCAGCCAGGGCGTGACCACGGTGATCGTTGGCAATTGCGGGATCAGCGCCTCACCGGTGAGTTTGCGCGGCGATCCGCCGGATCCGATGAACCTGCTGGGAACATCCGCAGCCTTTGTTTATCCGCGTTTCAGAGATTACCGGGCAGCAGTCGTAGCCGCCAATCCGACCTTGAACGTGGCGGCACTGGTCGGCCACACGGCGCTGCGCAGTAACCACTTGGACGACTTGTTTCGCACCGCCACACCCAGTGAAATTGCGGCGATGCGCGAGCAACTGCGCGAGAGCCTGGAAGCCGGCGCGCTGGGTTTGTCCACAGGCCTGGCCTACGCCAGCGCCTTCTCTGCGTCTACCGATGAAGTCATGCAACTGACTGAAGAGCTGACAGCCTTCGGGGCGGTCTACACCACTCATTTGCGCAGCGAGTTCGAACCGGTGCTGGAGGCGATGGACGAGGCGTTCCAGATCGCTCGCCACGCGAAAAGTCCGCTGATTATTTCCCACCTCAAATGCGCTGGCGCGGGTAACTGGGGGCGCAGTCCGCAGCTGCTCGCGTCGCTGGAACGGGCAGCGAAAACCCACCCGGTGGGCTGCGATTGTTATCCGTATGCGGCGAGCTCCTCGACCCTGGACCTCAAGCAGGTGACGGACGCGTTTCGCATCACCATCACCTGGTCGACGCCACACCCTGAAGTGGGCGGCCGCGACTTGATGGATATTGCCGCCGAGTGGGGCGTGCCGCTGTTGGACGCGGCCCGTCGCCTGCAACCGGCCGGGGCGGTCTATTACGGGATGGACGAGGCGGATGTGCGGCGCATTCTGGCCCACCCGTTATCGATGATCGGTTCCGACGGTTTACCGGAAGACCCGTTCCCGCATCCGCGGTTGTGGGGTGCATTTCCACGGGTACTGGGGCACTTCAGTCGGGATCTCGGATTGTTCCCGCTGCACACGGCGGTGCATAAGATGACCGGGCTGTCGGCGGCGCGTTTCGGCCTGAAGGAGCGCGGTGAAATTCGCGAAGGGCATTGGGCGGATCTGGTGCTGTTCGACCCTCTGACCATTCGCGACGTGGCCGACTTCAATGATCCGCAACGGGCGGCAGAGGGGATTGATGGGGTTTGGGTCAATGGGGTGCGCAGCTATATCGATGGTCAGCCGAATGGACGTCGGGAAGGGCGGTTTTTGGCGCGTGAAGGAAATCTCGGTTCAGGTTTCAGGTAACAGCAATCTGTGGGGTTAATCACAATGATGGCACTGTGCAATTAAAGAATGCCTTCCCCAAGCCGAAGCGCTGTCATGCAACCCACTTAGAGTGGGACCTTTCAGTTTGGGAGTAGCGCAATGAGCTTCGGTAAAACCACCCCGATCCTGCGGATTTTCGATGAAGCCAAAGCGCTGGAGTTCTACGTCGACTTCCTCGGTTTCAAACTCGACTGGCAGCACCGTTTCGAGGCGAACTTCCCGCTCTATCTGCAAGTGTCACGGGGCGAATGTGTGTTGCACCTGTCCGAGCACCACGGCGACGCAACGCCGGGTTCGGCGCTGCGCATCGAGATCGATGAGCTGGAAGCATTCCAGCAGCAATTGCTGGCCAAGGAATACCGCTTCGCCCACCCACAGATTCAGGCCATGCCCTGGGGGAGCCAGGACATGACCATCAGCGATCCGTTCGGGAATCGGTTGGTATTTAGCAATGCGATCAGTGCGTGATTGAGCTCGGTAAAAAGCGAGGTCTATCGGTTGCGTGATAGACCTCGTTGGCTTTTGATCGGGGTTGACCCTGTGTTAAATTTTAGTTGTATAAGTTATCTGCCTAATGATTTGTTGTGTTCATTAAGCCTGAACAATAGTTCCCTCCCTCGCTGTATCGTTGCACGGGTTTTGGTTATCTCGAGTTGTATTTTTGTGCGGCTTAATGTGTTGGAGTCCGCATTACCTACATTGTTGGTAATAAGGTCTTGGGCTTGATTTAGATGTCCTTTCACGCCGTTGGCATAAAATTCCTCTACCCCCAAAGTATCAAAAGCAGCATTGATGGCGTTGGAGTCGTGTTCCAGATGTTCATCGAGTACAAGCAGTGCGTTATTCAATCGTTCGAGTTTCTGCGCGGGGATGCCGTTCAAGGCTTTGGTTGCCTGGGTGGAGGCTTCGAAGTTTGGAGTCCATGCGCCGCGAACCCCTCCTACGAATGCCATAAACGTATTGGTGGCGGCTGTTGATAGGTTTTTTTGTGTTTTATTGTTGCGTGGGTCAATATCTTTTTTGAATTTTTTGAATTTTCCCTTTGGGTTGTCAAGAGTTGCTCTTGCGCTTTTTTCTATATCTTTTGGGGATAGCTCGGTAACTTGTGGATAGATCGAGGCGCTTAGATGTCGCGTGGCATCAAATTTGTTTGCGATAGAGTCAAATGTCAAGGAGATGGCTGTTGCTGCACCCGCTGCTCCGAGCATACTAGGTGCTGCTGCTAAACCGGCGGCCAGAGAGGCCGCGTTCTTGGTTGCATTATAGGTGTAGTGTTGAAAGAGTCTTTTGACTATGCCTTTTTTATCGATGCTGTTGTAGAGTTGGTAATTTAATATATCTACCCTGTTGTGTACTTCGGACAAAATATTCGGGTAGGTCGCGATTTCTTTCTTTATGTTGAACTCTTCTTTATTGTTGCCGTGTTGATCGGTGTAGCGCAGCGGGTTATTCCCCACCATGCAATACAGATTCAACCCATCAACCGTCCCCGCCGGATCGGGACTGATCCAGCGCTGCAACCACGGCGCGTAATACCGGTGCCCGTAGTAATAAAGGCCGCTGGCATCACGCTCCTTGCCGGAATATCGAATGGTTTTGTAATCCGCTTCCACTGCCGAACGGGATGCCGTCCACGCCGTTCCTCCATAGGGCAAGTAACTTTCCTGACTGATCAACCAGGCCTGGTCGTCGAGTTCCAGTGAGCTGGAGCCCAGATGGTCGTCAAGGCTATAGCGCAGTTGACCGGCTGCCGGGATGCCCGACGGCTGGCCTTCGGTCCAGTGCAGGTAACGTACGCTACAGCGACCGGCTTGCAGGGTAATGACCTCCAGACGTTCGTTATTGCGGGTGCGGATTTCCACGCCCGGCAGATAACGGACTTCCCGAGTGTGAGTGACCGACGCCGCATAGGTTGTTTGTATTTTGCGTACGCGTTGGCCGCCGCTGTCGTAGTAGTAACGTTCATTGTCGTTACGACCATCCTCACGCTTGACCAACACCACGCCGGCGAGCTGATTGTGAGCATTCCATTGCAGCGACTGGCCGGGTTGCAGTGCTTGCAAATTGCCGTTTGCATCGAATGTGGCAGCAGCGTCGGGCGTTGAGTCGCCCTGGTTCCAGGACAGGAGTCGATTGCTTGCGCAGGCAATGTTCAGGGTCCGGGTATAGTTATTGCGATCGCGAACATGGCGCAATTCAGTCAGGTTACCGCCGACGTCGTACTCGTAGTGCTCGGCAAAGTTGAACAGTTGCCGGGCGTCAATCGGTGTCCTGCTGGAGGTGGGAAGCTGGGGTTGGCTGTTCGGTCCCGCCGCTTCACGTCCCGTCGCGCTGGTCAGTTGGTAGAGGGTGTCGTAGGTGAACGTGCTGACCGCTTCGACCTTCTGGTTGCTGCCAAATTGTACGGGTTGGGCTTTATCCTCGATTTTCGTCACATTGCCCACGGCGTCATAGGTGTAGTGCAGAGTCTGTAGCGTGCTGCCGGATACGGACGCGGTGAGCGAGGTCAATCGGCCGCTGGCCGGATCGAATACGGCGCGGCTGATAACGTCATTCCCGGCCGTCTGGGATTCAACCTGGCCAAAGGCGTTGTAGGCGAGATCCTTCACCATGGTTTTTTCGGTCTCGGCGCCTTTTATTTTCAGGCTAACGGCCTTGAGCTGGCCGGCGACATCAAACGAGAAGTGTTGGCGGTGCTCACCGGCATCGATCTGCTGGATGGGTTCTCCGAGTGCGTCGTAGCGCCAGATCGTTTTGTGGCCATCCCCCTTTTCAAGCAGGACATCGCGATCCTTCTCCTCTGTTGGCCAATGTGGCTGTTCGGGATCAAAGAGGAAGCGCCGTGTCTGGCTAACCGGTTTGGCGCAGAGCGCATATTCATTGATGAGTAGGGTACCGGCGCTGTCATCGTGGCGGGTCAGTGCACCACACAGGTTGCTCGCCGCGGATGTTGACGAACTATCGCCGTAGAGGAAGCGTTCGACCATGCGTAGTTTTTGGTCTGACGCTTGCTCCTGGATTTCGGTTGGCCTTAGCTGATTGTCGTAGGTCGTTTGCCAATGGCTGCCACGTTGATCCCAACTGCGCAGTGTCTGTCCGGCGTCTCCAGGCAAGTTCAGGCGCCACCCGGCGTCGACGCTGTCCACCAACAGCGGCTTGCCGGACAGGCTGTAGACGGTTGTCAGGTTAGCTTTCGGGGTTTTGTCGAACAGTCGCGGGTCCCACTGCGCAACCTGGCGTCCGGTAGTGTCGTACTGCTGACGGGTAATGCGTGTCTGCGCAGCCTTGGCTGCGTCGTTACGCCAATAAGCGACCTGCCGGACCGTCAGGCCTCGGCTGTCGGCTACGTTGATTGTCGGTGTCTTGCGATTTAATTGCGCGCTCATGCATCACCTCCTGCCATTGAAGGTTCTTTGGGCGTTATTTCCTCGAGCGTATCGTTTTCGTCTTCATCCACGGTGTACCAGGGATGACGGGTGTGCCGCCGCATATAGGAGCGATCACCTTGCTTGGCGAGTTGTGTGTGAGTCGGCCGCCCCAGCGGATCGTAAAACTGCAGATCGCAGTGGCCGAAATGCCGTAAAGACACATCGTTGATGTAGCGGTGTTGATCGGCGAAGTAGGGGCGGTAGGTCCGGATCGCCAATCCCTTGTTGTTGTATTCGACCCGTTCACTGACGCGCCAGCGTTGTGCGGCGACTTGCTGGCGTGCTGTTGATCCATCGAGTGTCAGCTGTCCCTGGTCGTTGACGACATAGGCCACTCCTGGCTCGACCTTTTGTTTGTGTTGCAGCGTCCGACCGAAACCATCGAAGTCGGTAACGCTGATACGGATTTGCCTCTGGTCGTCATCGGGGAACCGATCAGCGATCAGTACGGCAATGTGCACGGGTTCACGTGTCGAGGCATCGAGTTCGTTTTTCAGTTTCACCTCGTCGGCGGAGAGTGTTTGAAGACCCCGCAGCCGGGCTCGGGCCGAAGCGCAGATATGCCCGGTTGGCAGTAAGTCACGCTTGACCACGCAACGCGCTAGCCAGTCTGTGTCTGCCAGTGCTGCGGTCGATACGCAACCCATCCAGCTGAAGGGCGCGTACCAGGTGGCAGTGGCGGCGTCTTGCAGAGCGTCTTTGTCCTGTTTGATTGCATCTGCCGGGCTTTTGAATAACAGTCGTTTGTACTCTGCGACAGGTTTGAAACCGACGAGCGTGTTGCCCTTGTAGCTATAAACGCTGGTGGCCAGCACTTGGCCGAACGCATCTACGAGGGCTTCTTGTACGTTGCCGTTGGGATCGGTCACGCTCAGGGGCAGGAGGGAGCGGTAATCATAGGTGACCTTGGTGACGCAGCCATCGGGCAGTTTGAACCCGCTGATGAAGCAGTGGTGGTTGTCATAGCTGACCTCGGTCAGACCCAGGCTTTTGCTCGCTTGCAAGGTCTGTGGCCGGTAAAAGCCTTCCAGCAGGGCATAGGTCACGAAAGCGCTTTTAACGGACCAGAGTTTTCTGGCGGTCGTGGAGGCCGGGAGAAAATCGCTCATGCGGTGATAGCCACTTCGTTCGAGCAGTTTTCCCTTGGGGCGAGTCGCTTGCGACAGTACGTCGTAGGCTTTCAGGGCTGTTTCGTCCAGCTCGGCTGTTTCCAGATGGTCGGGCAAGGCTTCGAAGTGAGCGACACCGCCCGGCAGGGTTTCTGCGCTGGAGGTGTGCTTGTAGCGTTGTACGGACAGACCTGTCAGCACGCTCTTCGTCGTCCAGCTGGTGTCCTTGACGAGTTCGATGAGCTTTTCGTAAGTGATGTCCTTTGTGTCCAGTCCTTCGGCTTCGGGCACCTTGGGTCGTTGCAACGCATTGGTGCGCTGGCGATAAGGCAGACCCAGCCGCCATCCTTGGGCGCTATCCAGATGAATGAACTCGGCGCGGGTTTCGCCCAGGTAATAGAACTGTTGGGCCGGATCATGAGCATCGCGCCACCATTGTTGCTGGTCGACATCGCGGAACGGCGGGGTATCGCTGGCGGTTTTGCGTCGGGCGTAATGCACGTTCACGCCGTGGGTCAGTGCGCCGTATCTGTCGTGCTGCAGATTGAGGATGTGTTGGCATTGCGGATCATCGGCAATGCCTTCGTACTGATAACGGATGGACTCCAACGGTAGAGGCAACATCCGGGCGTAATGCCGACTTCCCCCTGGGGGTTGTAGCAAACGTACCCGATAGCGGTTTTCCTGAACCGAATAAAGCGTTCTGGTTTTCAGCCGCTTATCGATTCCGAGGGTCTCACTGCGCAGTAAATGACCGCTCAGGGCGCGGGCCATTTCAAGGGTTGTCGCCGTGTCCGGGGAGGTGATGAGTGTGTCGCTCTCGGTCTCAGGCTGGTATTGGCAAAGCAGTGCCTTACCCAGTGCCACGGCGTCTTTGTCAGCACTGTGATAACCGGTTCGGGGCAGGTCCACCGCTTGTCCGGTGTGGAACCAGCTCTTTTTCAAACACGGCATCGTAAAACTCTGCGAGTCGCCATCGCCGGAGTTGGTTTCGCTGTCGGTTTGCCGTAATAGACCGAAGCCGCGAAACTCCCGTTCGATACCGTCGTAGTAGCCTTGGCGATAAGAAAAACTCTGGGTCAGTCGATTGTCGGTAATCTCGTCGAGCTGGGTCTGTTTCGAGACCAGATGCAGGGCAAAGGGCACATGACAGGTGAGGGGCTTGCCAGCTTTGATTTTCTCCGCTTTCTCATCCAGCCACTCCTGCGCTGAACTGCGGTAGCGGATGCTGCCGGTGGCGCCCATGTTGTTATGGGTGCCGGTGAGTAAATACGGTTTTTCACTGATGAAGTCGTAGCGCCAATGCCGGGGAGCCATGTGCGGTACGCTGAGTATCAGGCTGGAGCAACCAAGTCCTTGTAGGTCAGCGACGCTCACCTGGCAGAAACGGTCGTAGCGCACACCCTCAGGCCAGGGCAAGGCAATTGACCGGTCGAAGCCATTGCCACAGCGGTTCATGAAAATCTGCGCATGGTCTGCGTGCAAGTAGATCAGATCGGCGGCGCCGGAGCCGTCCAGATCTGCCAGGCGAATACGTGAAGCGTCGAATGTCTCGTAGTCAAGTTTCGGCGAACCCAGCTCGATCCCTTTACCGAAACGTCCACGGCCCAGATTTGGCCAGCACTTCACTTCGTTGTGGCGAATGCGCACCAGGTGCGGTTGACCGCTGCCCAGCACATCGCTGAAAGCCACCAGCTCGCTGGACGAAGAAGTGAGTGAGGGAAGGGCGTCTTCGTCCTCTTCACGAGCCACTTCGCGCGCTGCGCCAAAGCCTTTTTCTCGCTGATTGGCGTACAGACGAATGCTGCGCGGGCCTATCAGCGTCAAGTCGCTGAGCCCTTCGCCCATCAGATCGGCCAACTGCCCTTGCGGATTGAAAAACTCCGTAGGGAACGCGTCGAGTGTGGCGAAATCAGACCAGCTGCGATCAGGCTTCTGAGAAAAAAATCCATTCAAACCAGGTCGCGCAATCACCCAGTCCAGTCGTCCGTCGCCTGTGAGATCGCTCAGTGACGGCCGCAGAGGTTGGGCAGTGGCAGTGCTCGGGACAGTCGGCAAGGCGCGCCACTGATCGTAAGTCACTTCATTGCTGTTGGCTTTGGCGCGTAGGGGCTCGCGGTAATACCAGGTGTTTTCGCTGGAGTGCAGCACCCCTGGCAGCCCTTCACCGTACAGGTCTACCAGTTGATAGCGTTCGCCGTCGTTGAGAGCGGGCATATTCTGAAACGGCTGCCAGGTGTGGACCTCAGAGGAGAGCTTGAATTCGTTGTAGCTGAATTCAACGGGAGGATGATTATCAGCCGTTGTCGAGTGGCTATACGCCTGATCATGGGCCGCGCTCAGGTGGTGATAGCCCAGCGGTGTCTGACGGTAATCAAGCAGCAGGCGTCGCACCAGAACGGGGGCGGTACCCAACTCAACGGGAAAGCGGTGAAACATCAGCACCTGGCGGCACAGGCGTTCTGTGCGTATTTCAAAGCCATAGGCGAAACTGGAAAACCCGTCGCTCCGGCTTTGCCACTGCTGCCCGGTATACGCCGGTTTTTGTTCGTATCCGGTATTTCGTTCGCCGTAGTCGAACAGCAACTCGAAGTGCCACTGCACAGCGTTCAGCCGGTCTGATTGCCATAGATAGAGATGAGCATCGGCCTTGAAGTTGCCATAGCTCACGTGGCTCAAGTAGCGCTGGGCTGTGGTGCTATCCGCCTTGTACTGATAGAGGATGTGCTCGCCATGGGCGTTGAGACTTTCCTCCAGCAACCATTCGCCGACATGCGTCGAATTCTGCGGATCGACACGACGCGATGCCAGGCTCTTTCCGTACAGGTGAAGGCTGCCATCGGCGCCGTGCACCAGCCAGAAACCCGGTTTGTCGCTTTCCGAGGACCAATGTTCAATTCGCTCGAAGGTGCTTTCGACTCTGGGGAAGTGGCGCACCACGGTATAGGTCGTGCCCAGTTTCAGATCGTTGTAATCGCCGAAGTCAGTTCGAATGATGGCGCCTTTCGAATCGCGTTCGGGCATCCACACGACGCCGTTCGGGCCAACGATCTCGTCATCCTCGGTATAGGCCGGCACACCCTTGCTGGTGCGTCGCGCTACAGCGGGCAATGACATCCCCCAGCCGATACCGAACACGCCATTGCCGACTGAACTGCCATAGCTCAGCGATAACGACGGTGCGAAGCCTCGGCCCGGCGAAATGGGTAACGCAAGCTCATACGAAGCGGCTCCGTGTGAGCCGATGGCGCCCATCCCTTTGCCGATGCTTTGAATGGCGCCGCCTCCTTTGGGCAGCGACGGCGCGCTGACAGGCAATGCGGTTTGTTCACTCATTGCGAACCTCCGCCTGCTCTGGCCGTGTAGCTCACGTGCACGATGATGTCGGTCAGTGACTCCAGCATGACTTGCTGCGCTTCGGGGTTCGGGAAGGTCAGACGCCAGGTGGAGATAGCGCCGGTGTATTCGAAGGGCAGGTAGCGTTCATCGTTGAAGTTCAGGGTGAACAGGCCGTTATCGTCGAGTCCGGTAGAAAGGGCGATTTGCTGACTGGCCCGCAGGTTCTCCCTGCTCGATCCTGAGCTACCTGCGGACATGAACACCTTGCTGGAGGTTTGAGTCAGCGTTGCCCTGACGTTTTCATAGGGCCCCAGTACGGCTGGCAGAGAGACGCTGATGGTCTTGATGCGCCGCAGGTAATGGTTCTGGTCTTTGTAGTCATCCTCGAACATCTTATGGGTCAGCTCGAAATCGCAGGCCCCGTTCTTCAGGTCGATCTGAATGTCTTTCCACTCTTTGTTGATTGAGCCGGAGCTGTCCTTTGCCTTGAGCTGACGCAGCGACACCGTTTTACGAATTTCCAGCTCTCGCTCGTTGCGCTGCATGTATTCGGCCTGCATCTTCAACAGGCTCAGCTTCAACTGCTCGCCGGCTCCAAGCCCACGGTAAGTTGTATTCCAGGCCCCGGGTTGAACAAGCCGCGTGGTGAAATCGGCACGCTCGTATTGCCAGCAGGCTTCGGCGGCCAGGCACAAGGCCAGCGTCGCGTCATAAGCCTGGTAATACAACGCGGCAAACTGGCTGTTCAGCCATTGGTACAGTTGCATTTTGGTAAAGCGCTTACCGAGAAAGTCATAGTTGGCTTTGGTTTGGCTCAATGTTGTTTCAGCCAGGCGCAATTGCAGGCGGGTGGCGGTTTCCTGCTCAGTGAAGTGCGCCAGTTGTGCGTCGATTTGTGCGAGTTCGAGGTGTGCCTGATCACGGGTCAGGGTCCATTCTTCACGGCGTCGGTTGAACTGCGCCGTTCGGTCGAGACTCGAGGCCATGGTACGGTCCACTATCGCCTTGCCTTGAGCAAGCGCAGTGGCAGCGTGCGCTGCTCCTTCCCAACGCATGCCGCCATTGCTCAAGCCAAAAATGTTGGGTGCAACCATCAGGCCGCCAGCGACGACCTGGGATGCCGATGCAGCCACCTCGAATGCACCGCTGCTCAAATACAATTGACCGGCCAGTGTCTCTGTTTCACTGACATCCTTCTCCAGCAGCTGTTGGTAGTGGCTGACTCGGCCCTGGACAATCGCTTTGCTGGCCAGCAGTGCCTGGCGGTTTTGGCGATCGATGCGCAGTGCCTGGGTTTGCAGGTCGACGGAGATTTTTGCCAGGTCCCAGGCTTGCTGTTGTTGTAACTCCTGTAACTGAGCCTGTTCTTTGCGCTCGATCAGCGACAGCAGTGTGGCGCCGAACTGGCTGACGCTTTCCACTGCGCTCAGGGCCAGGCTGTGCATGACAGTGAAGCGATAATGGGGGATCTGCGAGGTCGGCAAACTCGAGGCTACGCCGCTAGAGGCACTCGATGCGTTGGCGGCAAGTAAACCACGCGGGTCCAAGGGTGCCGCGAACAATGGCAAATGCAGCGGTTTGCCGGTGATATCGAGGTTATGCCGCAGGTTGTACAGGCGGCTCTCGGCGATGTCCCAACGCTTGAGCAATTCCGGGTTGAACGGCAAATGCAGATGCGGAGTATCGATAGGTGGCAGTGACGTTTGTGGATTGCCTTCACGGATTTGCAATGGGCCAGTGGTGCTTAAACGGCTCAGAGCGCTCTCGAACGTGCGCAGGTTTTCACTGGGCGTCTCGCTCAATGTTTGCAAGCTGACGGATGACCACTGATCGACCTGTTGAACAACCGGGCGCGGACCCAACAGATCCAGTGCTCGCACATACCAGAGCTTTGCCTCACCGAGACTATCGGGTGTCAACGCGCGGTACGCCGCATCGCCTCGGTTGATCAGAATGTCGAGGTACAGGAAGTACAGCGCCTTGCGAAAGTGCACGGGATGGCTGAGGGCGATCTGGTGGGGATCATGAGGCGCTCGGTCGGAATAGGAGGTGACGCCAGCACCGGTCAAGGGGACGGCCTTCCAGAGCTCGGATTGCTGACGGCCTGGATCGAAGAGATACCCGATCCAGCGTTCAGCCTCGTCGTATTGCTGTTCCGCGTTTAATCGATGGGCGATCAACCACGGCAGGTCGAGGAACAACTCTGTGAAATAGCGGCCGTTGGGGCCATGGAAGTCCATGGTTTTATCGGGATCTGTGCTTGAGATTTTTGGCTCTGGCAGAAGTTGTGTCTCCCGGCTGAACAGTTCATCCAGGCTGTTCTCGGCGCGGTGGGTCATCTCGGTAGCAAGTGAGGTGTTGAGTCTGATGAGTTGGCGGTTGTCCTTGCCGTTATCGCTGAGCGAGATCGTTGAGTCTGAGAAATCGAGAAACTGCACCGCATCCTTACATGAGATTTTTGGAGTTTTGAACCTGGATTCGCTCTCGTTTTTTACTGATGTTGATTGTAAGTAAGTAACAGGGTGGGGTGACTCATTTATGGGGTGTTTAAAAATGCTGTATGTAAGTTTATAAAGGGTGAGCTTTAATGGTTCTTTTACGTTGAACTCCGCTGAGGGTTTCCCTGGCGTGTATTTAAAATTTTTGTCTATGCTGGCGGTGTTCAAAAAAATAGGTGAAAAGTTGTAGCGTTGAGAGCTCTCATTGCCCGAACCATAGATTATAGGAGAATAACCATCTCTTAATAGCAGTAATTCTCTTTGTTCGGGAAACAAGGCAATGGCAATCAATAGAACGTCCTGCGCGTCCTCCTGATGCTGTACGGCAACAGTACCTATCCGCGATTTTATTAAGTCTGGATGCAGCGTGTACAGTGGTGCCTCATCCAAGCTGCGCGGAGCCTGATTGCCCAATGATCCATTTTCAATAAAGCATTTCAAACGTGTTTGTGGCGCACTCCAAGTGTCATTGGTTTTTTTGTAGCAATAACTCACGAGCAGTTGCGGGTTTGATTTTATTGTTGTTGCGTCACCACTCGCATTAGCCGGGTCTGTATGAATGCACTGTGCCCAGATAACGAACAGTCGATTATTGAACCAGACCGGACGAATGGTGTGCTCGATGGCGTCGTCCGGAATAGGGACGTCGGCTTTCTTCCAGTCCGACCACGCGTACGGGTCGGGCTGATCCTGTTTGGTTGAGTTGGCACCTGCGGCTTGCGTTTCAGTGAGCGGCCGCTGGGCCATGTTCAGCGAGCGCCAGAAGTAAGTGTGCTCGGAGCGGGATTTGGCGATGAAGTAGTAGGTGCTGTTGGCAAAGTCCTCGCCATCGATGTAGCCATTGAGGATGTTCAGGTTGGCGACTTCCTCGAATCGCGTCAGGTAGGACAATACGGCTGACTGAACCGCATCGGGCTGGATCCGGTTCTGGTTGAGTTCGTTTTCCAGTTGCCGGAAGTTGTCGCTCTTGTTGTTCCTCAGGCTTGGGTCCAGATACATCGCGGGGAAGTACAGCAGCTTTTGATGGGCGGCCCAGATCGGGTACTGATGCAGCTCGTTGCGCCAGGTCTGCACACGCTCGGGTGTGATCGTTGCCGAGTCGTAGCCGGTCTCCATGTTCATCAGGATGCGATTGATATAGTGCTGCAGGCTGGCAATCGCGCAAGCCACGGGTGTGGTCGGCACATCCTGGCTGACCAGCACATCGAGCAACCAGTATTCGTAGAGGTCCTGGACGGTCTTGAGCTTCAGTGTTTTTGTCGTGGCGTCAGCGGGCACGACTTTGTCCAGGTAGAGCGCCAACAGGGCATCGCGCAGGCTTTCATCAAGCTGCTTTTTTATGGCAACGGTCATATTCAATCCTTGAATGTTGAAGAGGGGGGCGCGTCAATGACGGGCAGCGATCAGCGCTTCACCAACGGCTTTCCAGTCCGATGTCGAGCTGTTGGCTGTCAGGCTGGTGGCTTTAAGCAGGAGTCTTGCTGATAGTCCTGTGCCCTCGCAGCAGGCTTGGCAGCGTATGACCCAATCCACTTCTTCCATTGTCCTGGCATGCTTTTTCTCTAATTGCGCTGTCAGGCAACTCACTTCTTCGATGGTCCAGTTCAGGAGGTTGGCCAGCAGGCCGTTGGCTTCTTCCACTGGTTGTTGCGTCGTATTGGCGAGACGCAAGTAATGCAAAAGGTTTTCTTCTGACTGTGCCTGATGGCGGGCGCAATGACTGAAGCGCTCGAGCAAATACAACGTCTGGGGCGTCAGAGCTCCTGAGCTGTTCGAGGCTAGGCACTTCGGATTGCGCATCAACACCTGTAGCGTGCGGCTACTCAGATGCAGTCCCTGGCAAGCTTTGGCAGCAAGCAGCATCTTCGCCAATGACGGAGGTATTTCACCTGGGGTGAGGTTCCTGATGTCCGCGTAAACCGCTGTTACGGAGGTACCGGCCAATTTCATCACGCTGGGGACGTATTCTGCGGATAAGTCGGCGATGTCGTGCAGCAGGATTTCTACCTGACGCGTTTTCTGGTCATCTGTGGGATTGTCGTCGGCTTGTAGTGCCCTCAGCCGTTTCTGCAAGTCCTGGATCCGCGGTAAGTCGTTCTTTGCTGTATCGAACAGACGACGCAACTGCTCCACATCCCGGTTGCTGTGCTTGAACCAGTCAACTGCCCAATCCATGGCCATCAGCACATCGAGAATGTCGCTTTCCGTGGCCTCCGGATTTCTTATCGTGCCTGTCACCAACAGCTTGCAAAACGTGTCCCCTCCCAGTAGTCGCGCCAGTTCCGTGCATTCGACGGGCGACAGACCAAGCATCCGGGCGATGCGTGCCTGGCGGTAGAGTGAAGAGACTGTGGGTAAATCATGCTTGAGCGAAGAAAGGTGCTCCTTGGTCTGTTTCGCGAGCAGTAACAACGAGTCCTGCGTGACGGGCAACCCTAGTCCGGCACTGAGGTAGCTCAGGGTCGGTTGCGAATCCACGGCCTCGATATCAAGGTCCTGCCCCTGCTTTTGCAGCAGAGGACTCGCGAGCAACTGGGTGCGGTGGAACACTTGATCGAACAACGGGACACGATCACCGCAAGCGGAAGTCGGAATGTTGTGAAGTAGTGAGGCAAACTCTTCGGCTGGGATGCCATAGCGCTTGTTCAGGTATCGATAGACCCCCAAGGTACGCAAGGTGTTAGTGTTGAGTTCCAGTGTTCTGGTGTCTTCTGATTGCCCTGTGTTGACAATCAGTATGTCCAGCTCGACGAGGGGAATACCGGTCCAGCGGTGCAGTCGGAGCATCCGATGCAGGCGGGCGGAACGTTTTTCTGACCCCCCGCTGATGACCCGCTGCGTATCGTTGGCTGCGTTTTTCTGGGGGGCGACAATATTCAGATCATCTCCCGTCTCCAGCCCGTTGATGTAACCAGCCCCATAACGGAGCTGAGGGAACGGTGGACTGTTGGTTGAGGTTCGTGGGCTGTATTTACCCTGCGATAACACCTGCTCAACCTGCTCTGTCGCCAGCCCGGTGCGTTCCTTGAAGAACTCAAGTTCATGCAATCGGTTGATGCTTTTAGTGCCGTAGGCCTTCTCCAATGCCTTGAGGTCGGCATCTGTGACAGGCGACACAATCAGTATCCTCTGCTGCTCCGGACTCAGGCCAGACAGCAGTTTCTGTGCCTCAACAGGGGCGTTCGAAACGTGCCCGTAACCCGTACCGCCCTGCGAGAACGGCAGCTTCAGGCTGACCCGATAATTCAATTCCCCCAGTGCCGGTTTGTCCGCTCCCAGCCCAAGCAAGCATTGTTGGTGATGGAGGTCGTAGGGCAGCGAGAACGGGTAGTGTTCGCTGGCCAGCATCTCGTGAACGGTCTTCGTGGCATTGGTTTTTGTCAGGTGTTGTTGGATATGACTGTTCAAGGTGTCATTGACGATGCTCAGCATGGGCCGCGCAGCGAAGGCACTTTGTTGGTCCAGCATCAGTGCCTTGAGGTCCGGGCGTCGTTTCTCCAGGGTGATTTTGTCCGCTTCTGAGGACGACTTCTCGAGTTGTCCGGCAAACAGATACAGCGCCCGCAGATAAGCCACGGGCGAGTCGATCGCAGCGATATCGCCGTCTTTGCAAAACTGCTCCCAATTTTCGTTGAACAGCGCTTGATAGGTGGCGGGCTCCGTCGTGGAGTCGGAACCAGGGCTGCGCCGGACACGCCGTTTGGCATCGCCGGAAGACACCTGATGCTCCTGATAGAGACGGCTGATCTGTCGGGCGTAGCTCACCGCATTGTCATAAGCCTGCTGCGCATCGGCATCGCTGTGTCGGGCGAGCTCACGGGTGAATTGCTCTTTGGTCATGCGCACGATGTCGAACACTGACTCCAGCCCCATGCGCTGCATGGCTGTCTTAAAGTCGGCGTGTATACCGTCCTGGCTGCCTGGGGAGTCAACCAACCTGTGTAACAGCAAGTCGTTGCTTACGTCCATGTGTTGTCAATCTCCTGTTGGAACGGAATGTTCTTGGGCAGAAGAAAACGTACAGGAGTGGGTAAGGAATGGCGGTAGGTTGGTTGGGAATTGGATTGTATGAAAAAGCAATCCGCTGTTCGGATTTTTCGTCGGGAGGGCGCCGGTATTCAGCCCCATACCAGTTGCTGGAAAGGGGCTGAGCAGGAGAGCGCTACAGGTCGCAAGGACTGCTGGTTAGCAGGTCAGACCCTGAAGTGACTCACCATCATCTGCAACTGGTTACCCAACCGTGCCAGCTCAACGCTGGACGCGGCGGTTTCATCGCTGGCGGCGGCAGTTTGTTCGGAGACGTCGCGCACGTTGATGATGCTGCGGCTGATCTCTTCGGCCACGGCGCTTTGCTGCTCGGCAGCGGCGGCGATCTGCTGGTTCATCGACTGAATGTTCGACACCGTGCGGGTGATGTTTTCCAGTGACACACCGGCCTTGCGGGTCAGCTCGACGCTGCTGTCGGTCAGGCTGCGGCTGTTGTTCATCACCGCGGCCACTTGCTGAGTGCCGTTCTGCAGGCCGGCGACCAGACCTTCGATTTCTTCGGTGGATTTCTGCGTGCGTTGGGCCAGGCCACGCACTTCGTCAGCGACCACGGCGAAACCGCGGCCGGCTTCACCGGCGCGTGCCGCTTCAATGGCGGCGTTGAGCGCCAGCAGGTTGGTCTGTTCGGCGACGGCCTTGATCACGTCCATGACGCTGCCGATCTTGTCGCTTTCCTTTTGCAGCACCGTCATGGCTTCGGTGGAACGCACCACTTCGCTGGCCAGGCGTTCGATCTGAGCGATCGCTTCGTTGACCACCTTATCGCCTTCGCGGGCTTCACCGTCAGCCGCTGCTGCCGCTTGCGACGCTTCTTCGGCGTTGCGCGCGACTTCCTGCACGGTGGCTGTCATTTCGTGCATGGCGGTGGCGACCTGATCGGTTTCGATCTTCTGGCTGTTGACCCCGGCACTGGTTTGTTCGGTCACGGCCGACAGCTCTTCGGCAGCGCTGGCGATCTGAGTGACGCCATCGCGGATGCCGCTGATCAAGTCGCGCAGGGTGACGCCCATCCGTGCGATGCCTTGCTGCAACACACCAAGTTCGTCACGACGGGTGACGTGGACATCATGGGTCAGGTCGCCGCCGGCGATGCGCTCGACCACCGCCAGGGTTTCGCGCAGTGGGCGGGTGATTTGTCGGGTGATGATCACGGCCGCGAGAACGCCGACCAGCAATGCCAGCAACGTACTGATCAGTTGCAGGGTACGTGCCTGAGTGCTTTCGGCGTCACGGCGATCCAGCTGGATCTGATACAGCGCGTCACTGCGCGTAACGATGTCATTGCCCTGGACGGTCATTTCCTGGCGAGCCACAACAGCGTCGTTGTTGGCCGCTTTGTAGGCCTGCAATGCGTTGCGGTAATTGAGCAAGGCGCTTTGCAATTGGCGCAACGCATCTTGCTGGCTGTCGGCGAAATGCGTGTTGAGTGTTTTCAGGTTGGCGATGGCCGTGTCCATTTGGGCGACGGCTTTTTGCTCGGTGGCCGGATTGCTGTCAGCGATGTAACCGCGAACCTCGTAGCGGGCGAGCTGAAACTGTTCCTTGGCTTCGGTGATGGCCTGGAATTGTTCGAAGCGTTGGTCGCTCAACGGCATCTGGCGCACGCGGGTGTCGATGTCATTGATCAGCGTGTTGGCGCTTTCGGCATTCTCCCCCATGGTCTGACGCACGCTGCTCACGGTCCGATAGGCGCTGCGCATTTTGTTCAGCGACTGCTGGTAGGCATCGATGACTGCGCCCTGCTCTTTGAGCAGTTTGAGGTTTTCCGGGCTCTTGAGGCTCGACAGCAGTTTTTGCTGCTGGGCCTTGAAGCCGTCGAGGGCGGTTTGCACGGTCTGCGCCACGGTTTCGTCGCCGTCGGCCAGCATGTACTGCAAACGGGTAACCCGCAGTTTGGTCAGACCCGCATTGAGCTGAGTGATATCGCTCATCCAGTTGCTGCGGTCGATCAGCCCACCCAAGCTGGTCCAGCCGGTCAAGGCGAGAATGCACGTAAGGGCCAGCACCAGGCCGAAGCCCAGGCTCAGCTTCAGGTTGACGCTGATGTTGGCGAACCAGCTATTCATCAAAAAATCCTCCAGGAACGTTGCGCTTCTTATCGTCAGTTGGCTGGAAGATTATTGTTTTTGGAGGCCAGCAGAATGTATTCGTAGAGGGTGTATCGGCGGCAGGCTCGATAGCTGAACCGTTCTTTGTAACAAGAAAATACGGAGGCATGCCCGTCGGTTGAGCATTTTTTCACATTCATTTCACTGGGTACTTACGCATCGACTTTTAATGTTGCCCGTACAATGGGGTATTCGTGTGTCCGAGGCGGTGTGAAGGTGGAGTCAAGATGGGGTCTTGCGGGTATCAAGCGTTCACTGAACTGGGGTGGGCTCACTCGCGCTAAATACATTGCCCTTGCACTACTGGCATCACTCTTTGTTATCGCGTTGGCATTCTGGCTGCTGCGTCCAGTCGGACCGGCGGACCTGGCCCATGGCAACATTGCGGGGGACAAGTCCCTGATGGCCAGTTGGGCCAAGGGCGATACGATTGTGCTGATCCGTCATGTTGAGCGATGCGACCACTCCACTGCCCCTTGCCTGGACAGTGCCGATGGCATTACCGAACGTGCGCGTGCGGTCGCTGCCGGGATTGGTTCGCAATTCGCACGCTTGGGCCTGATTAACGCCGACATCTACAACAGTCCGTTGACGCGGACCGTGCAAACGTCGCGCTACATGTTCAATACGCTCGGCAGTGCCCAGGATTGGCTCTTCAACTGCAAAGGCACGATGCTGCGTGACGTGCTGGCGCACAAGGTTGCCGGCCGTAACCTGGTGCTGGTCACCCACAGCGAGTGCATGGCGGATCTGGAGAAAGAACTGAAGTTGCCAGCATCGACCCCTGGGTATGGCGCCTCACTGTTTTTTACGCTGGATACCGCGCAAACCCAGCCGAAACTACTGGGGCTGATCGAAGCCTCTGACTGGCAATCAGTCGATATCAAGTAAGCCACCCCAAACACAACCAGTCACAGGTATTGGGCTGAGACTCAACGTCGCCACTTTCCCCGGACAATAAAAAACGGCACCTGTATCCGGTGCCGTTGTTTTTGTTGGCCGTCTTAGAGCGTGACGAAGTAGTACACCTGACGCCCCACCAGTATTTGCTTCACTATTTTCAACGGTGCAGTGGGTTCTTTATCGCCGGCAAGCAGCGCCACATTGTTTGGGGAGGCGGCGAGAAACGCCGTCAGCTCGGCGTCGGTTTCCAGGTCCTTGAGCAGGCTATGGGTGTAGAACACGGTCGCCCCGGCAGTCCGTTCGTTCGCCTTGAACAGCGCAACTTCCTGACCGTTGGCCTGCATTGCCTGGATTTGATCGGTCAATGGCAGGAACGACTCTTTGCGGTCAGCACGTGGGAACGCCCATTGGGCCGCGGACAGATAAGCGACGACGAACAGACTGATGATGCCGATCGCAATACCACGACGGTTGCGGGCGATTTTACCGACCAGGGTCGACGCTTCGGTGTGGTGGCGCAGGCGCTCGAACAGCACGGCGGCATATTCCGCTGCGATTACGGCGGCGGCTGGTGTCAGTGACATCAGGTATACCGTGCGCTTGCTCGACGCCAGGGTCAGCATCAAGAACTGTGCAAGCAGCCACAGCGTAAAGAACAACAGATAGCGATTGTTCGCCAGGCTCTTACGGAAATGCCACAGCCCCAGATACACCAGGATGTTCCACGGCAGGAAGGCTTCCGGCAGTTTGGTCAGATAGTAATAGAACGGCTCGTAGTGACCAGCTTGAACGAACGAGCCGTTGAAGCGCCCGACGCTGTTGGTCAGGAGCACTTCGGCCAGTGCCTGCGAGCCACCGCGCTGATAGAGCATGAAGAGCCAGATCACCAAGGGGATCAGCCCGAGCAGGGTTGCCAGTGCCGGGCCTATCCAGCGCGCAAGGCTGAAGCGTTTGTCGATCAGGCTCTCGCTCAGCAGATAGAAGAAGATCACCACGCCCGGCATCGCCAGTCCGAGCACGCCTTTGCTCAACGTGGCGATGGCGATGCCGACAGCGAAAAGCAGCCAGCTGCCCAGGGCTCCACGCTGTTCGGCGTGTTGGCGATGGGCCTGATAGAACGAAAGCAGCGCCAGGGTTACGCCGAGGCTCAGCAGCGCGTCTTCACCGACTCCGCGAACGTTGCCCCAGTAACTGGCCATGGTTGCCAGCATGATCCCGGCGACCAGGGCGATGGTCGTTGGGCGACCGAACCGACGCAGCATGGTGTACAGCAGCATCACACTGAACAAACCAGCGAAGGCCGACGCCAGCCGCACGGCCCATGGCGTGCCACCAAATGCACGAATCGCCCCTGCATCGAGCCACAGACTCAGCGGCGGTTTCTCCAGAAAGGGCTGGCCAAACAGGCGCGGCGTCACCCAATCGTTATCCAGGTGCATTTCCATGGCGATCCCGGCAACCCGGGCTTCGGTGGAACCTTGCAGCTGGTGATTGCCGAGGGCGAAGAAGAACAGCAGGCAGGTGAGTAGAAACAGGAGTGGGGCAGGGCGTGACATAGGCATCAGGCTACCGAAGGATGAGGGCCGAGAGTAAAACAGGACTCGAAAGTATACGAGGCCACTTCTTAACAAATTGTGAATTGGAAACATTATTGGTAAGGGCGACCGGTTTATAGCTCAGTAGAACCGGGTCGGTCACCCTTTGCATTTATTGAGGTGCATGCCTACGGTAGATGATCAGCGGCAAAGTCGGTTTCCGAACGGGCCTGTAGCTTGCCTTTGCGGCAGGCTCGTTGAAAGCGTTCGAAGTCGCGCTCGTTCTGGTCGGAATAGGCCTTGGCGTACTTGAACAGTGCATTGGCCATGTCCTCGCTCTTGCCAATGTATCCGCTGATTTGTGCAGCTTGACCGGAGGCTTTGGCATGGGCTCGAGCCAGGGCTTTACCGCAGATGTGGCCATACGCGGAAAACGTTTCGACATCGAAGGTTTCCAACTCCGCCGATATTTTCATGTCCCGTAGCTGGCGCACGTAGAAGTGCTGGCCGTTGGGGCTGGTGGTCCAACCGAGAAACAGATCGCTGGCCGACTGCATCAGGCGCTGGCCTTCAACCACGCGCTGGCCGTCATGGCGTATCCGCGATTTGGCTTTGACGTAATCGGCAATCACCGACCGGCGTGCTTCCTTGAGCTGCAAAAACAGCGGTCGCTCCTGATCGTCGGTCAGCAGAGCAACCAGGCAGCGCGTCCCGACGCTGCCCACCCCAACGACTTTGAACGCCAGGTCCTGGACCTCGAAGCGCGCCAGCAAATCGCGACGATCGCCCATCAGCGTGGCTCGGTAATCGTGCATGAGGCTGTCGTACGGTAGTCGCCAATCGTCCACGCGCATCCAGTCATCATTGGCGTCCAGTAGCGTGGAGTCTTTGTGCAGATGGAAGATATATGGCAGATCATCACGGATCAGCAAGCGGCCGTGTTTATCGCGCTGGCATATCTTGGGCAGCAGTTCCGCGTGGGTGCGATGCTCAGCTTTGTTAATGGCGTTTTTCACATGCTCCAGCGTGCTGGTGGAGGGTTCCTGTTTGAGCAATTCGTTGTAACCGAGGGCGTCGTACCAGATTTCCAGGGCACTCTGTTCGGCGCATTCGGCCATGCTCTCCTGATAGGCTGAGACCACACGGCGACAGATGTCTTCCTCCACTGACGCAACGTGGCGCAGGTCGCGAATGGCGACCAGGAAGCTTGCCACCAGCCGTTTCAGGTCCCATTCCCATGGACCCGGGTGAGCTTCATCGAAGTCGTTGACGCTGAATAGCAGGTTGCGTTCCGGCGTGCCAAAACCACCGAAGTTCATCAGGTGACAATCGCCACAAATGGTTGAATGCAGCCCCATGTCCGGCGTCCCGGACAGGTCGTGGGCATGCAGCAGAGCGTTGCCACGATAGAAGGCGAACGGCGAAACCAGCATGCGTCCGTAGCGCAACTCGACCAGCGAACGGATTCGCCCTGCACTGGAGGCTTTGATCAAGGGCACTGGGTCGCGATCAGTCTTGCCGAGCAGCGCCTGAGCATTGCGCGAGCACTGCTTGCGCGCATCCTTGCCCTGCTTCAGACGGTCTTTGAGAGTGGTCATGAGGTCCCTTTCGAGGTGGGCTGAATGGCTGGCGCAGACAGAAAAGGCACCGCTGGGCGAAGTGTAGAACTCGCTTGAAAGCTAGCAGGAATCCCGCTGTTAGCCAGTCTTTGCGTTGGCTGACAACATTGAGCGGGTCGATACGATGGCGTAGTTGTCGCCTTGGCGAGCCCACTGAAAAGCCGACTAGTCTTTAATCCATCGATGGGCCTGCCGAGGTGTGAGGAGGCGTGTGCTTTCGTTGCTGATCGCGTTGTTGCTGGCATTCCTGATTGGCTGGGTTTCGCAGCGGATGGGCATGTGCCTGGTCAATGCCAGCGCTTTGCTGCTCAAGCGTCGGCCCACCTTGTTCGTGGCACTGGTTTCCTGCGGGCTGTTCGGCCTGCTGCTGGCACCGATTTATCGCCATTTCGGCATCAGCCAGCCATTGTTCACGCCAGAAGTCGGGTATCCGTTGCTGATCGGTGGCGGACTGCTATTTGGCGTCGCCTCGGTGCTCAACGACGGTTGCAGTGTCGGCACCCTGACCAAACTCACCTGCGGCAATCTCAATAAAGCCTTTACGATTGTTGGCTGGGTGCTGGGGATTGTGCTCTGGTATCGGCTCAACATGTTGCCCGAGCACAGAACCCTGCTGATGCCCGAAATCTCCAGCAGCCACTATCTGCTCACCCTGGGTGTGGTGCTGATGGCGTTGCTGTTTCTGGCTTATGTTCACGGCGACAAACACCTGGTGTTCTCCAGCATGTTGCTAGGGGCGCTGACCAGCGCGCTGTACACCTTCGAACCGCAATGGACGCCCAGCGTGTTCTTCTACCACCTGTCACAGCTGTTCTGGATGCCCGAACAAACGACCATCACCGGCCAGCGCGTCGTGGTGTTCGTGATGTTGCTGGTGGGCATGCTCAGCTTCACCCTGCGCCGCAAAACCTTCAGCTATCAACCCTTCAACCTGTCGAAGGCGAGCACGCATTTGCTGGCCGGGGTGCTGATGGGCACTGGCGCGTCGATGATGCTCGGCGGCAACGATTCACAGATTTTGCTGGTGTTTCCGACGCTGAGTTTGACCTCGACGTTGCCATTGGCCTCGATTGTCGTGGGGATTGTGGGGGCGTTGTGGGTAAAGCGGTGGTGGGTGGGCTGACGGGGGGGCTTTTTGGCTGCTGAGGTAAGATCAATCAAGCAGGTTCAGTTGCGGGCTAGCTCTACAGTAAGTTACATTAAGTGAAACCTTTCGTAGAGTGGTGCTGCATGCAGCCCTATACAAAATCGACGCAGCCCATGGGGCGTCTCTTACGAAAACTGACCAATCTGGCCAGCGAAGAGCGCTATCTTTTTACTCCGGACGACCTCAGGGTTCTTGTGCCGGATATCTCCGAAGGTGCCTATAAAACCTTGTTGAGCCGTGCTGCTTCGGAAGGCCATCTGGCGCGGGTGTGCAGAGGGCTTTACCTGTTTGAAGGGGCCAAACCCTCCAGCGGTCTGGTGTTGTTTCATGCCGCCGCCAGACTGCGTGCCACGCAGTTCAACTACATCAGCCTTGAAACGGCATTGAGCGATTGCGGGGTTATCTCACAGATTCCCATCAACTGGATCTCGCTGATGTCATCCGGGCGCAGCAGCATCATTTCATGTGGACGATGGGGCACCATCGAGTTCGTACATACCCGTCGACAACCCCAGGACCTGGTGGGTCAGGTTCATTACGACGCGCGATGCCGACTATGGCGAGCCACGCCGCAGCAGGCATTACGTGACATGAAAGTTGCGAAACGGAACATGGATTTGATTGATTGGAGTGTCGCCAATGAGTTTGTTTGATGAGCTGGTCGATGAAGCGCTTAAAAACCAGCAAAACCTGGCGCCGTTGCGAGTCGTCGTGGAGAAGGAATTGCTGCACCACGACATCATGCTGGCGTTGAGCTCTGCCGGCATGCTCGCAAAACTGACTTTTATCGGCGGTACTTGTCTGCGTGCTTGCTACGGCTCGAATCGATTGAGCGAAGATCTCGATTTTACCGGCGGGGCTGACTTCAATCGTGAAAGCCTGACCGAACTGGCTCAGGTACTGGTCGATACTCTGAAGACCAAATATGGTCTTGAAGTCGAAGTCGGCGAACCGGTTCGTGAGGAAGGCAATGTCGACACCTGGAAGTTGAAAGTTCAGACCAGACCGGGACGCAAGGATCTACCTGCCCAGCGTATCAACATCGACGTCTGTTCCATCCCGAGTTATCAACCACAGCCCATGCTGCTGCTCAATCCGTACGGGGTCGACATGGGCACCAGCGGTCTGATCTTGCAGGCTGAAACTCGCGAAGAAATCTATGCCGACAAGATCGTTGCGTTTGCCCTGCGCCCTAATCGAATCAAGAACCGTGACCTGTGGGACATGGTCTGGTTGCGCCAGCAAAGCGTAACGCCACAGCTGGATCTGGTGGCAAAAAAGCTCGCTGATCATCACTGCGAGCAGGGTGAGTTCTTGAGACTGTTCAAGGAGCGTTCAGCGGTGCTTGATACCGATCCGAAAATCGTCGCCGAGTTTCGCAAGGAAATGGGTCGGTTCCTACCCGGCGAATTGGTGACACAAACCGTTAATGAACCAGCGTTCTGGACGTTTTTGGTGGGGCATATACGTGATTTGTATGTGAAGACTGAGCGCGTGTTGGGCGGGGATGAGGGGGCTCAGGATTTCAGGATGTGATGGCAGACCTGTAATGGGGGTAATCGATAGTCATTTTTCCGCTCCAACTGAAATGGGCGACCTTGATGAGAGGCCGCCCATTTTCTTTTGTGGATGAAAAGACTAGGGCCGGGCTTTAGATTTTCATCTGATCAAGCTTTCCATGAGTTGCGAACTTCCAAGGTACGCGGAACGCAGCGCCTCCTCTAATCAAGTCTGAGATAACTGCCCATCCACCTTCTTCACTCAATGTTGAAATCCATGTCATATCACTCGTACTCTGCGGGAATTTGTCCCGCAGTGGCGTCACGGTGTGGCCTTCGGATTTGGAGAGTTCGTTAAGGGCGCGGGCCAGAGCGGGAGGGAGGTTGTTGTCCAGCAGGAAATTCAAGCCGCATTCCTAAGCTCGAAATTAACTGCCGCGTCTACCGCGCTGGCAGGTATCTCGTAAAGTTGAGCAACGCGCTTGGCATCGTTCCCTTCGGCTTGATAAGCACTGAAAACAGTTGCTGTGTCGATCCCTGTAATGGAGAGCACAGGTTTCCCAAAGTTTCTGGAAGGGTCGAGAACGATGGCCTTGCTGCGTTTGATCGGATACCAGCGTTGGGCGGCACCTGAGCCTGTGTAATCAATGCCTTCATAGAGCGATGGCGTGATGACCTGTTTGAAGGCGTATTGCCTTTTGACCAGATCGAGCATTGCGTCATCGCCGAGTTCATCGAGAACAGTGGCGAAAATACTCCGTCCGTCGGTTTCGAATCGTTTGCAGGTAAAGGGATAGGCCTGATCAAACATTGCTTTTGCTTGCAGCGAAGCGCTGCGAATAGCTTGCAGGCTAACGCCGTGTTTACGGAAAGCGTGGACGAAGCGAATTTCGAGAAGGTCCTGAAAACCCAGGATGGGCTCACCCAAATCAGCCAGCTCGGAGGGCCACAGGCCAGGATGCAGAGCGCCGTGGGCGGTATACCCGGACAACCAGCGGCGGATGTCAGCGGCCGGAATGCCGGTGTAAAGCGCGGCTTCTGCCGGGGTGTACAAGCCGATGCCAACAAGGTGGCTGGGTAGCGCAGTGCGTTGCATGTGGCCTCCTTGTCAACGGGTAGTGCGGAAGGTGGAGTCTGGTGGCAGTGGCTATCTCGATCAATCGGTTTGAGACGAACCGTCTGTGTCGCCTGCCCAGATTAGGTTTGCAGCTCATCCCGCACAAGTTCACCCACGACGCTTCGGCTTGCGGGAATTGTCTGACCCTGACCACGGAAGGAGCGGTGCCGAGGCAGTTTTACGAAGCGATATCCACGGATTGGGTCGACAGAAAGTTACGTTAAGTGAAACCTTCCGTTGAGTCAGCGGCATATCGTGAGCATCGCCCGGATTAACTCAATTGCTAAAAGTGGCCCGCGAGGGCCACTTTCTTCTTCAAGACGACAAAACCTGCGCCTGCAATCGTCGCCCAACAACGTCCAGCAAATCGCAGCCATCACGCAGTGAAACCACCAACGCACGCGCCAGCTCACTGTGAATCCCCTCGCCGGTGGCAACGTTTTCCAGCAACTGGGTCGCGGTGCGGATGCGATAGGTGGCTGTTTCATGCAGCACGTCGAGCGGCGCCTCGGTGTCGATCAACAGGGATGCGACGGAGCAGTCGATGCCGGTAATGGGCATGTATCGAGCCATGGCAGAACCTCCATTCATGAGCAGAACGTGACTACTCAGTGGTGAGCGGCGGGCTGAGGTTCGTGCGCTGCATCCGGCGTGTCGAAGTGCTCCAGCGCCCGGTTCACCAGCAACTCGCTCAGCACGATCAACTGCTGAATCGCTAATGCGACGTTACGACGCAAGTCTTCGAGCTGGAAGGCCAGGTCGGTGGTCATGGCGTTGAGCGAGGCGAGGGTTTCGGAGGTGTGGATCAGCAGGGTTTCGGTGTCGATGTCGGGACAAAGGGTGAAGAGCTGACGTGCGGGATTGGTGTTTTTTTCGAAAAGATCGGGGGTGAACTTTTTCATGGTGGAACTCCGGTAGTCTCGAGAGGCCTACACGTTTACGGCCTGTCACAACCGGTCGCTCATTTGCAGCAACTGCACAAAGGTATCGTCACGACGAGAGGCTTTCCAGTTCATCAATGACGCCGCAGTGTGCGGGAAATCTCCTAGGATCTTTTGGCGGCGTGGCAAAAAAGAAATGAAGGGCTGTCGATTTGCGGCGCTACCGTTCGACAAGGTAGTGAGTAGTTCACATCCAACGGAGAGACGACGATGCGATTCATGATCATTATAAAAGCCAGCAAGGATTCCGAAGCCGGCGTGATGCCCACCCAGGAATTGTTGACCGCGATGGGCAACTACAACGAAGAGCTGGTCAAGGCCGGCATCCTCCTCGGCGGCGAAGGCCTGCACCCCAGCAGCAAAGGCACCCGCGTGCGCTTCTCGGGTGAGAAACGTACGGTGATCGACGGCCCGTTCGCCGAAACCAAGGAACTGATCGCCGGCTACTGGCTGTGGCAGGTGAAGTCGAAGCAGGAAGCTATCGACTGGGTCAAACGCTGCCCTAACCCGATGCCAGGCACGGAGGCCGAGATCGAGATTCGTCAGGTGTTCGAGGCAGAGGATTTCGGCGCCGAGTTCACGCCGGAGCTGCGTGAGCAGGAAGAGCGTGTGTGGGCGCAGGCGAAAGATCAGGCGAAGAAGTGCTGAAACGAAAAGGGGGGCTGATTTATTTTGATTTGAGGCGAGTGCTCGACAATAAATCTGCCCCCACTGCGTTGGTGCTGAATAGGATCAACCGGCGAGCATTCCCCAAAACATCGCGACGACCGCCAATGCCATCGCCAGCGAACAACACCAGCCCAGAATCCGCAAGCCTGGGTGAATGACGAACTCACCCATGATGTCCTTGCGCGATGCCATGAACATCATGGTGAACATGATCGGTACGGCCATGACGCAGTTGATCACGGCGCTCCACAGCAAAGCCTTGATCGGATCAATGGGCGCAAAGCACAGCAGAACGCCCAACAGCGTTGCCGCCGCAATGACGCCGTAGAAGCCTTTGGCGGTTTTTGGCTCGTCGGCCAGGCTGTTTTTCCATTGAAACGCCCCCGCCATTGCGTAGGCGGCGGAACCTGCCAGCACCGGTATGGCCAGCAAACCGGTGCCGATGATGCCGGCACTGAACAGCCAGAAGGCAAACTCTCCGGCTATAGGGCGCAGGGCACTCGCCGCTTGTTCGGAGGTCTGGATATCGGTCAAGCCGTGCATGTGAAGGGTGACGGCCGTGGTCAGCATGATGAAAAACGCGATGACGTTGGAGAATGCCATTCCAATGATCGTATCGATTCGGATCCGCCGGAAATTGACCTTTGCTTGCTCTGGAGCCTCAATCAGCGAGTCTGCGTCGGGACGAGTCTCCATTTCTTCCACTTCCTGGGAGGCCTGCCAGAAGAAAAGGTAGGGGCTGATGGTTGTGCCGAAAATGGCCACGACGATGGTGATGTATTCCGGCTTCCAGGACAGATGCGGCCATACCGTCTGCAGAGCGACCTTGCCCCATGGGATCTGCACCGCAAAAATTATGCCCACGTAAGCCAGCAATACCAGGGTCAGCCACTTGAGTACGCGCACATAGCGGCTGTAGGGAATGAACATCTGCAGCAGTAACGAAACTACCCCGAAGCCAACGGCGTAGAAGTGAGTCGGCCCACCGATCAACAACTTCGTCGCATTACCCATTGCGGCGACGTCGGCGGCAATGTTTACGGTATTGGCGATCAGCAGTAGCCCGACAATGGAGAGTAGAAAGGGCTTGGGGTAATGATGGCGAATATTGGTTGCCAGTCCGTGACCGCTGACCCGACCGATTTTGGCGCTGATGACCTGAATGCCGACCATCAGGGGGAACGTCAGTAATAACGTCCAGAGCGTGTTCAGACCAAACTGCGCGCCGGCTTGCGAGTAGGTTGCGATACCACTGGGGTCGTCGTCGGCGGCGCCAGTAATCAGCCCCGGTCCCAGTTTTTTCAACCATGAACCATGAGCCCTGACCGCTGGCTTGGAGACAAGCTCTTCGTTGTTCATTGTTGTCGGCTTCGCAGGGCGGCGGGATGCCACATATAGCTGTGACTGGAGGCTTTTGCGGGGAGTTCCCTGAGCGTATTCCTCCACTCTCGACCTCTGCGCGAATACTGAACGGACTTCTGCTTATGGTGTGTCTGGGGGCTCGTCCGTCAACTCACAAAAATAATCTTCGACACCAACTCCGCGCTGTTCTTGGCCTGTAGCTTTTTCATCAGGCGGGCGCGGTGGACTTCCACGGTTCGGTGGGAAATCGCCAGTTTTTTGGCCACTTCCTTGCAGGTCAGGCCGTTGACGATGTGCATCGATATTTCGCGTTCGCGGGGTGTGAGATTGACCGTGGCGTGGTGCGGTCGGTCCATGCGTTCGAAGTGCCAGACCATCAGTTGGAACGGATCGTCGGGGGTCAGGCTATAACCGTGCGACCTGGCCCAGAACACTTCGCCGCTTTTGTGTTGCATGAAGCGTTCGTCGGAATAGGATCCGCTCTGGCTGTTGCGCAACCAGGTCTGGCTGCGATTGCCGATGGCTTTGTAGTCCGCCTGGGAGGGATAGATCAGCAGGGTCAGATGGCCCAGAAGCTCTTCGCGCTGGTAGCCGAACAGTTCCAGAAATGCCTCGTTGCAGTCGAGCATCACGCGGTTGCCGGTGATGAGTTGCGGGGCGGGCGACACCTTGAATGCCAGGCGCTCAAGGTCTTTCAGTTGATGTGCGAAAACGGTCATTGGGCATCCTGCCTCGATTTAAATCCGCTGCTGACGACACCGTGTATCAGTTCGGTTACTTATTCATGTACGTAGTTGCACGAACTGGCGGACGATCCGGACGGTAGGTCATTGTAGGGAATGCCTGATCCAAGCACAGAAGAAAATCACCATGCCTCATGATTCCGTATCCATCGTCGCTGCCGCTCACTCCCGTTTTGGCCGTCTGGAGGATTCCACGCTGGAAGACCTGATCGTTCAGGTCACCCGCGAAGCCCTGGAAGACGCCGCCATTGACGCCTCAGCCATCGACGCGATGTTCCTCGGGCATTTCAATTCGGGGATGGTTGCGGATGGTTTTCCCGCTTCATTGATGCTGCAAGCCGACCCAGGCTTGCGCTTCAAGCCTGCCACCCGCTGCGAAAACGCCTGCGCCTCGGGTTCGGCAGCGATTCACGCGGGGATCAACGCGATTCGCTCAGGCTCAGCGGAACTGGTGTTGGTCGTGGGCGCCGAGAAGATGACCTCCAACTCCACGGCGGATGTCACCAAGGCCCTGGCCGGTGCCGGTTATCAGAACGACGTCATCGATGCCGGGCTCAGTTTTCCGCAGTTGTTCGGCCTGGCCGCGCAACAGTACCGTGACCGCTACCAGTGCCCGATGGCATCGATGGCCGCCATCGCCAGCAAGAATCACTCCAATGCCATGGCCAACCCCTTGGCGCAGATGCACCGGGTCATGGATTTCGAACACTGCAACAATGTGTCCAAGAGCAATCCGTACGTGGCAGACTCGCTGCGCCTGACCGATTGTTCGCTGATCAGCGACGGCGCTGCCGCCATTGTGCTGGCCTCCTCCAGGCGTGCCAGGCGGTTTCGTCGTGACGTGCTGATTCGCTCGGTGACTCAGGTCAACGATTTCCTGCCGATTGCCCAGCGCGACATCCTCGCGTTTGAAGGCCCGCAGCGTGCGATCCATTCGGCCTTGCGCGGGGCCAATATCACCCTGGCCGACCTGAGCTTCGCCGAGGTGCATGACTGCTTCACCATCGCCGAACTGCTGATCTACGAAGCCATGGGCCTGGCGCCTAAAGGCGAGGGGCATCGGGCGCTGGATGACGGTATCGTGTGGCCGTGCGGGCGTCTGCCGGTGAACCTGTCGGGCGGGCTCAAGGCCAAGGGGCATCCTGTGGGCGCTACGGGGGTGTCGATGCACGCTATGGCCTTTCGGCAATTGACTGGCGAGCCGATCGGCTTGGCGGTGCCGAATCCCGAGTTCGGTCTGTTGTTCAACATGGGCGGCATGGCGGTCGCCAATTATGCCTCGGTGCTTCAGGCGCGAAGGGCTTGAGCATGAATATCGCCAACTGGTTGAACGACGCCGGCCGACGCTGGCCAGAACGTCCAGCGTTGTTTGAGGGACCGCAGCAAGTCGCTGACTACGCCACGTTTGCCGTCCGTGTCCGTAGCCGTGCAGCGCAGCTTATAAACGAGCACGGCATTGCGCCCGGCGACCGTGTGGCGCTGTTCATGAAGAACAGTTGCGAATACCTCGAACTGCTTTATGCCGTCTGGTGGGTGGGCGCGGTGGTGGTGCCGATCAACTGCAAGCTGCACCCTGCTGAAGCCGGCTGGATCGTCGATAATGCGCAAGCCCGGCTTATTTTCACCGATGGCGGCAAGGTGTTCTCGCCCGAAGCGTTGCCGCAGGGCTGTCGAGAACTGAATGAAGCGGACCGTCTGGCGTGCGCTTCGGGCGATGCGATGAGGTTGGAAGATCCCTGTCCTCGTGATGCCGATGACCTTGCCTGGCTGTTCTACACCTCCGGCACCACTGGGCGGTCCAAGGGGGTGATGCTCTCTCATGGCAACCTGACGGCCATGTCGCTGTGTTATCCGCTCGACGTTGATCCGGTCAGCCCGGATGACGCAGTGGTGTACGCGGCCCCAATGTCCCATGGCGCCGGTCTCTACAATTTTATCCATGTGCGTTGCGGTGCTCGCCATGTTGTCCCCGTATCCCGTGGCTTCAAGGCCGACGAGCTGTTCGAGTTGGCAAGCGGGCTGCGCAATATCACCCTGTTCGCCGCGCCGACCATGGTCAAGCGGATGGTTGAGCAGGCCCGTCGTCAAGGCTATGACGGTGATGGGATCAAAACCATCGTCTACGGTGGCGCGCCGATGTACCTGGCGGATCTGCAAGACGCGGTCGAGACCTTTGGCGCGCGACTGGTGCAGATCTATGGTCAGGGCGAGAGCCCGATGACGATCAGCGCCTTGTCGCGAGAGCTGATTGCGGATCGCAACCGCCCCGACTGGGCCTCGCTGGCCGCTTCCGTGGGGCGGGCACATTCGTGTGTGGAGATCAGGATTCTCGACCCTGAGCACCGACCATTGCCACCCGGCCAGTCGGGGGAAATCGTCGTGCGCGGACCCACCGTCATGCAGGGCTACTGGCGCAACGACGCCGCGACGCGCGAGACTTTGGTGGATGGCTGGCTGTTGACCGGCGACATCGGCTTTCTTGATCACGCGGGTGTTCTGACGCTCACCGATCGCTCCAAGGATGTGATCATTTCCGGGGGCTGCAACGTGTACCCGCGGGAAGTCGAGGAAGTGCTGGCGCAACACCCGCAAGTCTTTGAAGTCTGCGTGGTCGGCGAGCCGGATGTGCAGTGGGGGGAATCAGTGGTAGCGTTTGTCGTCCCCCGCAGTGCAGGGGCGCTCGACGAGTCTTTGCTCAATGCCTGGTTCATCGAACGCATGGCGTCGTTCAAAAAGCCGAAAAAGTATGTGTTTCGCGCAGAGCTGCCCAAGAACAGTTACGGCAAGATTCTCAAGACCGACTTGCGCCTCTGGTTGAAGGGGGTCGCGAGCGGTACTGCAGTTCCCTGAGATGTGTTTTCCATGGATAGAAATCAGACAGGAGTCCCTCACGTGGGCATTCAACAGAAAAACCCGGCCCGGCAACGGCGCCGGGCGTTTATCGGTGCAACGTCCGGCCACCTGATCGAGTGGTACGACTACGGCGTCTATGGCTTCCTCGCCGTCTATATCGGCAAGGCGTTCTTCGTTTCCGACGACCCGACCACCAGCCTGCTCGCCAGTTTTGCGGCTTTTGCCTTGAGCTTTTTCATCCGGCCGCTGGGGGGGCTGTTCTTCGGTCCGCTGGCGGACAAGATCGGCCGACGCAAGACTCTGATCACGGTGCTGGTGATGATGGCTGGCTCTACCGTTCTGCTCGGGTTGTTGCCGACCTATGCCACGCTGGGTATCGCCGCGCCGATCCTTCTGGTGCTGATCCGCTGTGTGCAGGGCTTCTCGGCCGGTGGCGAGATCGGCACCATCACCAGTTTCATCTCCGAGTACGCCGGGCCCGGGCGACGCGGGTTTGCGACGTGCTGGTTGATGGTAACCGCGGTGCTCGGCCTGTTGCTGGGCGGTGCGGTGGCCAATGGCATGACCTGGGTGATGGGCGCTGACCTGATGCAAGCCTGGGGCTGGCGCATTCCGTTCCTGATCGCGGCGCCGCTGGGCCTGATCTCGATGTACATCCGCCTGAAGCTCGAAGACAGTCCCGAGTTCCTGGCGTTGCAGCGCGCAGGGGAAACCTCCAAAGCCCCGCTGCGAGAAGTCTGGCAGTGGAAAAGGGCGATTGCCCTGGTGTTCTTCATCATTACCCTGCACAGCTCGATCTTCTATCTGGTGCTGACTTTCGCCTCGACCTACATGTCGAGCATTCTCAAGTTCGACAGCGGCACGACCTTGCTCTACGTCTTCGTTGCCAGCCTCTCGGCCGCAGTGGTCATGCCGTTCGGCGGTGCATTCACTGATAAATATGGGCGCAAGCCGTTTTTGTTGGTGATCGGCACCCTGGCCACTTTGGCGATGTATTGGCTGTTCAAATCGGCACCCACGGCGACGCCGGCTTCGTTTATCTACCCGTTGATGGCGGTGGCGATCCTGTTCGGCCTGTATGCCTCGTCGACTTACGCATTGATGAGCGAATTGTTGCCCACCCGCATCCGTTCCACTGGCATCGCGGTGGCGTACAACATTCCGGTGGCGGTATTCGGCGGTAGCGCACCGCTGATTTCTACCTGGCTGATCAAGGTAACCGGCGACATTACCTCGCCCTGGTACTTTTACATCGGCACGGGCGTGGTATCGCTGATCGCGCTGGTGCTACTGCGCAAGGAAGATTTTATCGCCTGCGCAAGTCCCTCCGAAGTGCCGAATACTGGGCGAGCCAATCTGGCGTTGGCGCCCACGCCTTGAGCAGGTAAGTAATAGACAAAGCCCCAGATGCAACAAAGCCCGCACAAGACGGGCTTTGTTGATGAGAGGGTTCGCACAAGACGGGCGAACCAGAATTCATTGACTCTCTGGCACAGATTGCCGCGCTCGTAACACCACGATCCCTGGCGTCTTCGCGATGTAGTCCCTGAAGGGAGAGTCTACGACTTCCCGGTTCTTTTTCTTCGAAGAGGCATTACGCAGCACAGGCCCTTCGTCGTTCTTGATAAAGAACCCGGTATGGGTGACGTCGAGGCCGGCGAGTTGGGTGTAGATGCCAACGTAATCGCCAGTCTGCAAACGGCTGATCACATGGTCGTTAACAAACGCGCTAGGGATATAGGTAATAGTGCGTTCGATCATGGGCACGCCTGGCAAGTAGGCGCTGCCATCGGCTTTTCGGTTGAGGCGCTTAACCACGGTTACCGCATGAGGGCTGATTTGAGCGGTGACGTCGTCGGCGAGTTTTTGCTCGGCCTGCGACCAGTCGGTGAAGAAATGCCGGCGATGCAGGAAATCGAGATTGCCGTTCACATAACGCGTCTGAATAAGGTTTTTGAAGAAGTCCGCTTCATTGTTGGACTTTCTCAGCGCTTCGACGTAATCCAGATAGGTGAAACAGTCCAGGCCCCTGAAGTCGACGACCAGTTCTTCCGGCGTGGTAGCAGAGCCCTGCAACCTGTTCGCAGAATAGGGCCGTCCCAAAAACTCCCGTGAAATCAGATTGTTCATCTGCCCTATGTCTTCGGGGTTGATCGCTGAGCGTTCTTTGAGCAGGGCATCCAGTTTGCTGGCGGTATAACCATCCATGTTCAGTGGGGCGTGCCCATTCGCGGACGCGACGTTCTCCACTGCTTTCGTTTTCTCGACGGGCAGCCCAGTCCCGCACGCTGTCAGCATGGATACCAAAAGAAATACAGCAGACCTGCGCATTCGAGTTTCCATCGTTTTCGGCTGTTACGTCGTAAATGGTAATGTTTATTGATAGGTCCGTGGGGATTTTGAGACTGTCGGAGGAAGTTCAAAGCGTTTTTTTCGGGAAATACCGACTGGGTGCTTCGCCCAGTACTCGACGGAAAACACTGGTGAAGGCACTCGGGCTGCTATAGCCCAGATCAGTTGCCACCCGCGTAATTGCCTCTCCATTACCCAAGCGCACCACGGCCGCCAACAGACATGCCTGCTGACGCCATTCGACAAAGCTGATACCGGTTTGTTGGCGAAACAGCCGGGTAAATGTGCGGCGGCTCATCCCGACTTGCCGGGTCATATCATCAATTCCGGTTTCCAGCGACGGTTGCTCCAGCAGCTTTCGACAGACGTGCACCAGCCGTGGTTCGCTCGGAAGAGGCGCATTGAGCGATAAGGGCGACATGCCGGCTATTTCGTGGAGCAGCAAGGTCATCAAATGGCCGTCCAGATCTTCCTTGGCATACAGTGCCGGAACGTCCATGGCCCGGATCAGCAGTTGTTTGAGCAATGCCGAGACGCCGAATACCTGGCAGTGCGCAGGCAAACTGAGTCGAGCGGCGGCGCGGTTACGGATGTAGGTATTAAGCATGGTCACCGGTCCGCTCATGCTCATCTCATGGGGGACGCCCGCCGGTACCCAGATAGCTCTTTGTGGGGGGACGACCCAGTTGCCCTGGCGAGTGAATACCGTGATGACGCCACAGGCGGCGTAGGCAAACTGGCCACGTCGGTGCGTATGCAGAGCAAAGTGTTGGCCATCCAGATAGTTATTGGCCGTGACCACTGCATCGCGGGGAGTGTTTTCGTAGGGATCTATTTCAGTTTCGCGCATGGCCCGAATTTAATGATCTATGACCTGATAGTGCAAGCGAGCCATTGCCCCTGTTGCGCATAGTGACGTCGTGGTTGGGGCATACAGCTGCCGGCCCGGCATACTGGAAATAGAACTTCATGCAGAAAAAACACCTTATCCTGGCCGTGTTGGTGACGGCTGTCTGGGGTCTGAACTTTCCCATCACCAAACTGGGTCTGGCGGCAATTGATCCACTGCTGTTGACGGCTCTTCGCTTTACGCTGGCGGCGTTGCCGTGGGTGTTTTTTGTCCGGCGACCGTCGATCGCCATGGGGTGGTTGGCCGCCTATGGATTGATTTTCGGGGTCGCGATGTGGGCGTTGATCAACCTGGGCATCGAACTGGGTGTGCCACCAGGGACCGCAGCCCTGTTGATTCAGTTCAGTGCATTTTTTACCTTGGGTTGGGGTGTGTTGCTGTTTCGCGAGCATTTGAGTTTTGGACAGATTCTTGGAGTGGGGCTTGCAGCGCTGGGTTTGATCAGCATTATTTTCAACAGCCCCGGCCATGCGACAACAGTGGGTTATGGCTTGTTGCTGGTGAGTGCATTTAGCTGGAGTGTCGGCAACATCATCATCAAACAGTCAAAGGTTCGGGAGATGTTTGCCTTTGTGGTGTGGGCCAGCCTGTTTCCACCGATTCCATTACTGGCACTCACCTGGCTGGCACACGGTTCCGCTCCGTTTACCTCCCTGGTCACACACCTTGAATGGGTGTCAGTGTTCTCGCTGTTGTTTCAAGTCTACGCAGCGACGCACTTCAGTTATTGGGGCTGGAATCTATTGCTGCGAGAGTACCCGGTTTCCAGGGTCGCGCCGCTGTCTTTGCTGATACCGGTATTTGGCGTCGCAGGCTCGATGCTGATGCTTGGGCATCGGGTTGATTTCAACGAAGGGATTTCGATTGCGTTGATCCTGTCGGCGCTTGCGGTGGGGTTGATGAAGGGGCGCGAGCCGGTGCGGATTGCACAGGCTGGTGAATAGGCGCGGGGGAGCTGGCGATGTTTGAACGAACGCCATGAAAGACAGAACACCGTTTCCGGGCTCCCATTTCGGTAGGTCAGGTGTCTCGACACAATCGCACCTGACGACAACGTGCCGCTACGAATCTGAGTTAACCAAGCTCCAGCACCTACCCCAGTTCATGGCCCAGTAGATCGATAAGATGATCCATGGTGACGCGAACAGCGGGGGAGCGCCGTACGTCAGCATGAACAGACATCCAGATATCCCGCGCTGTCGGTTCGTCATCAAGCTCAATCTTGGCCAGCGCCGTGTCTCGATCAGCGAGAAAACAGGGAAGTATCGCCACGCCGATGCCTGCTCGTGCGGCAGCTAGCTGCGTTGCGACATCGCTACTTTGAAGCACGAAGGGGCGCCCATCTGCAAAGCGTTGTATCCAGCGCTGTTGGGGAATTTGATGGAGCGCCTCCTCAAAGCCAATGAATGTCCAGGTCGGTGAGGGCCTCAACGCATACGCTGGGCTGGCATAGAGGCCGAGCTTCATTGAGCCTACCTTGCGAACAATGCGACCGGATGTTTCAGGTCGTACGAACCCGATGGCGACGTCTGACTCCCCCTTTTCAAGCGAAGCAACACCTGAGGCCGCGCTGAGAATGACCTTGAGGGCCGGATAGTGCGAGCGCAAGCGGGTGAGACTCGGTGCTATCAATGCACTAGCCAGAATTGGGAGGGCGCTCAGTCTCACGGTCCCTGACAAAGGAGCCGTACCACGTGCATGACGGCCTATCGCATCGGTGATGGCTTCCATCGGCATGGCAATCGCTGCCAGCGCCAAGCCGTCCTCCGTGAGTCGCGATGAGCGTGGCAGACGCTCCACCAGTTTCATCCCGAGAGATGTCTCAAGGGCCGTAATACGTCGTCCCACTGTTGCGTGATCGACGCGTAACTCTTTCCCCGCGGCAGTGAATGAGCCGAGGCGAGCAACGACAACAAAATGGTGCAGATCTTGCCAATTCATCATGAGTGCAATTTCGCACACTTGAGTTGCGCCAGCACGCGTTTTCCGGTTTTCCCCGTAACCCTATAGTCCCTGCATGCATCATCAGGCTTACCGCCCTGTGAGCAAATACGGGAAGACAATCATGATTCTGTTCTACGCGGCTGGGGCCAGTTCCCTCGCTCCTCACATTCTCCTGCGCGAAGCAGGCGCCTCCTTTTCGCTTGAGAAAGTTGATCTGATGAGTAAGCAGTGGTCCGGCGGAGATTACGACCTGATCAATCCGAAGTCGTACGTGCCGACCCTGAAAACAGATGATGGGGCGATCCTGACCGAGTGTGCCGTCATTCTGCAGTACATTTCGGATCTGCACTCGGAGCGCAATCTTCTCCCGGCTCAGGGGCGCTTTGAGCGCTATCGCGTACTGGAATGGCTTGGCTTCATTTCGACTGAGGTACACAAGAACTTCATCACGCCCGAGCGGCATGGCGGGGTAAGCGCAAACTTTCTGGCGAAGACGATCGAAGGGCAGAGCGCGACGCGGCGCTTGGTTTCGCCACGGTTAGCATATGTCGATCATAGGCTGCGCGAGAGGGACTATCTGATGGGGGACGGGTTTTCCGCCCCTGACGCCTATCTGTTCACAATGCTAACGTGGGCCAAGCGATTAGAAATCGATCTATCGGCATGGGACAATTTGCAGGCCTATTTCCAGAGGGTCAGTGCAAGGTCGGCAGTGGGCGAGGCATTGAAGGTTGAAGGGCCTCCACATTCTTTGCGTCCTTTACATAACGTTTCCCCCTAACCGCTCCTGGCAAGGAGTCGAGTGGTGTCGTTCAAACATGGGCCAGCCCCGGCGAGGGCGCTTACGCGCAACGCGCCATGCCTGGCACACGTATAAAAAAGCCCGCATTTGCGGGCTTTATTGCACTATCAGTGCTTACCAAAGCGGTATGACATAACTCACGTAGAGCCGGTTTTCATCCTGCTTGGTCTGGCCCGTCAGGCTCGGGTTGGCTTGGGCGTTTTTCCAGGTCACGCCCAGTCCCTTCAACTTACCATCAGGCACCTGGTAGCTCAGCGCCAAGTCGCGCTCCCATTCGCTGTCGCCGCCTTTAGTTACTTTGATCTTATCGCCGTGCGCGTAGGTGGCCAGAAAGCCAAGGCCTTTGATGCCCAACTGACCGAAGTCGTATTTGTATTGAGCCATCCAGGTTTCTTCGCCAGCATGCTGGAATTTGTTCAGTTGCAGGTTGGTCAGTGCCGGTGTATCAGCGCCGGAGCCAGGACCTTGTCGGGCATCGCCACTGTTAAGCCCGGAGTCCAGGTAAGGGAAGTCACTGTCACCGGTGTTTTTCTGGGCCCCCAAGCCAATGGTGTGGCCCGCCAGGCTGTAGCTTTCCATCAGGCTGATAGTGGACTGGTTAATACGCCCCTTGGTCAAGCCGTCACCGTAAGAACCCGCGGTGGCAAAGTCGCTGTCGCCATTCGCGTTGCCGCCTACGCCCAGGCTGCGGTAGGCGCGAAAATCACTGAGGAGGCTACCGACCGGCAGCGCGGTGGTGTGCTTGGCGCCGATGAAGGCTTGTTGGTAGTAGTCCTGAAGATTGGAGTACCACAGGCTTAAGGTGGTGTCGGCCAGGCCTGTATAGTCAGCACCGCCATAGAGGAAGCGGTCGCTGAGTTTCGCACCGCCGCCAGTGGTCATGTCACTGTCGTTGCTTTCATTGCGAATTTTCGTCCGGATGATGTCGCCACCCGTGAAGGTGAAGTCGGACAGGTCTTTCGACACCAGTTGCACGCCGGTGTTGGTCTGGTGGTACAGACGCCCATCGGTGTTGGCCAGCATCGGGTTATTTTGGCTGAGCATACCAACGCGCAACTCATCCTTGAGGAAGCGCATCTTGAAGGTCGGGCTCAAGACACTAAAGTCATTGGCGGATTTCCCATCATCCAGCGGGAACATGCTGCCGGGATAACGACTCTGGTGATCCTTGTTATTCAGGTCACCACCAGAGTCGAGCTTGAGGCCGTAAAACGCCTCAAGATCGAGGCCGAAACCCACCGCACCGTCGGTATAACCGGAGCGGAAATTGAACTGGAAACCCTGTCCCCAGTCGCGGTAACTCTTGGCCTTGGCGGTGCTGCCCACCACGTCACGGCCTTGTTGATTGAGGTAGCGGTTGAGCAGGGTCAAGTCGGCATGGCTGTCGTCGATGAAGTCCGCATGGGCAGGCAACATCGCGCCTCCCAGCAAAGCGCCAGCGAGGGATACGGCTAGTTTCTTGATCATCATGGATCTCGTTCACAGGGTAATTCACCCTGCCGACGGACTTGTTCATCCAAGGCAATCCGTTACCCATGCATCGGCAGTTTTGCAGCGCTGATGCCAAACATTTGAATCGCTGCAATATTTTGAAACGCATTAGGGGCTTCGAATATGACAATTCGGTTACGCGATCTTTAGATGTTCGTTGCATTGACCTGCGTATAAAAAAGGCGCTAAAGAAGAAAACGAAGTGACAGGATTTTCATTTGATAGCGCTTTAGGCCGCATGTATTTTGGAGAAGGGAACAGGTTTATTTTTGGCGCGTGTCCCCGATGGAGTTCAGCTAGGGCGTAGCCAGGAAACAGGTTTGGACTGCGCAGCGAATGACACCGGTGAATGCGGTAATCGATCATTTCTTTTGCTGACCAGGTCTGGCATCGCGAAGAGCACGGCGTAACCAGTTTCAAATGCAGTGGTTTATGAGTCGCGGCGTAGCCTTACTTGCTCGCATTCGGGTTGCGGAGGATATCGAGGGGTGAGGTGGGAGCTGGCTGGCGAGCTGAAAGTTGTTTTCAAGCTGGGCCTGATCCGGGGTGAGTATCGCGAGGTTGAGCTGCTGGCACGGAATGGAAAACAACGTAATGTCGCGTTCCGGGGTGGCTTTCAACAAAGAGGGCTTGCGCAACAAGCTAGAAACCCCAAACCCCAGATGCAACAAAGCCCGCGCTAGGCGGGCTTTGTTGATGCTTCGTTTGGTGGAGCCGGGGGGATTTGAACCCCCGTCCGCCAGTACTCCGCTGTCGGTACTACATGCGTAGCCGTGTCTATTAAGTTAACCCTCAGCGACCCGACGGGCAGGGTGCTTTGGGCGAGTTGTGTAAGTTTTAGCCGCTTCGTCCACAACGTACTGCACGGCGATTCTGTTCTATATGACAATCACTTTGGGTTTACAGACATCCCCTGATGATTGCTGGACCCGAAGGTACCAGGAGGGAAGGGCTAAGGCTGCTTACGCAGCGAGAGCGTATTCCCCGTAGGTTTCGTCATTGGCAACTATAGGAAGTTGCAACAGTGGATTTACGAGTTCTGTTACCAACTCGGCATGCACCTAAAGTTTCGCAACCGGCGTCGAATCCTAAACGGCCCCGAACCTGCTATGTGTAACCAGCAGGTGAACACAGTGTACGCCAATGCGTGGAGCGAGTCGACCTTCTGTCCGCGCTTGCGTGTCAGGGCCGGGTTACTGGCTGTTCTTGTGGCTTTGAACCGATTGCAGCGCCTGCTGCGTCAGGGCTACGCATTCCCGATCGTTTTTCGCGTCATAGGCAGATTTGGCTTGCTGGAGTTTGCTCGTGGCGTCGCTTTGTGTGGCGGCATCGAGCTTGGTCGCATTGGCCAGTTCGCTGGTGAGTGTTTGAAGGTTCCTCGCGCACATATCGCTCTCGTTTGAGGCAAAGGCGTGGGCGGTTGTCAGTGTTGCGCAGATAAGCAGTCCGGCCAGGGCGGATCGCTTCATGGGGTTTCTCCTTGAACAGCGTCGGGAACCAAGGGGCTTGGGCTTAACAGATAGACTGTGGCGGCGCACAAGGGTTCTTGTGGTGTGGGAAAAATAGCGTTGTATTTCGTCGGCAGGAGAGTACAGCAAAGGGGCAGAGTGCCCCTTGCTGGATTGCGTCGATTTCAGATCGTTTTGGCTTGGGTCACCCGGTCCACCAGGTAAACCAGCCCGTGGTAGTCGATCCCGCCATGCTGGCTTAGGCCGATTTCACAGGTGCGGCTGGTGGAGATGCCTTCGCTGCAATGCTGCACGGCGTCTTTCAATGTGCGCAGTGAGTGAGCGTTCAGTTCAGGCGTGGTGAAGCCCTTGTCGCCGGCAAACCCGCAGCAGTGAATGCCTTCCGGAATCACCACGTTCTTACTGCAACGTCGCACCAGATCGATCAACGCCTGGCTCTCGCCGAGGTGCTGAGTGCTGCAGGTGACGTGCACTGCAATTGGCGCTTCCTGGGGCGTGAAGTCCAGTCGGTCGATCAAATGCGTGCGAATGAAGCGCACCGGGTCGTACAGGTCCAGGCGCACGTCGCCGAGGTCCTGCACCAGGCGCAAGGTGCAGGGGCTGGTGTCGCAATAGATCGGGTCGAGCCCGCCGCGACTGGCGTGCAGCAGCGCGCCGATCAGCTCCTGGCGTTTGTGTTCGGCTTGTTCGGCATAGCCTTTGGAGGCGAATGGCTGACCGCAGCAGAGGTTGTCCTGATTCTCCGGCGAAACTACTTGGTAGCCAGCTTTTTCCAGTAAACCGCGGGTCTTGTCGTAGAGCGACATTTGCTCCTTGTCACCGGCCGCCAGGCCCATCACCCTCGACACGCACGCAGCCAGATAGACCACGCGCGGGCGCTCGTCGGTCACTGTCGGGCTGAAGCGTATCGCGCGTTCAGGCTGTGGCATGGCGTTGGTCCACTGCGGGATTTGCCCTTTCGACAGCTTGGTCAGCGCAGCAGAAATTTTCGTCAGCCGTGGCGCGCCCAGCAGCATCCGCGCACCGTTGGCCACGTGCAGCGTGAAGCGCGCGCCTTGCAGTGCAGTAGCAAAATTTCCTTCCAGCCAGTTGGCGGTTTTCGTTCGGGTTGCGGTGCGGCTACGGAGTTTTTTCACCAGTTCGCCGGTGTTGATTCCGACGGGGCAGCGTTGTGCGCACAGTCCGGTGGCGGCGCAGGTGTCGAGACCTTGATATTGATAAGCCTCTTCCAGCTGGGAGGTATCGATGCCTGCGCGTTTTTTTGCCTGAATGTCACGCCAGATCACGATGCGCTGGCGCGGGCTCAAGGTCAGGCCCTTCGATGGGCAGACCGGTTCGCAGAAACCGCACTCGATGCACTTATCCACAATTTCGTCGGCGGCCGGCAGCGGTTTCAGGTGCTTGAGGTGGATCTGCGGATCTTCGCTGAGCACCACGTCCGGGTTAAGAATGCCGTTCGGGTCGAGCAGGCGCTTGAGCTGCCACATCAACTGATAGGCATCGCTGCCCCATTCCAGTTCGACGAAGGGCGCCATGTTGCGTCCGGTGCCGTGTTCGGCTTTCAGCGAACCGCCGAACTCGACGGCGACCAATTGCGCCACGTCGTCCATGAACGCCTGGTAGCGTGCGACTTCTTCCGGGCTGTTGAAGCCTTGGGTGAAGACGAAGTGCAGATTGCCTTCCAGCGCATGACCGAAAAGTATCGCTTCGTCGTAGTGATGTTTGTCGAACAGCTCGATCAAACGGTTCACACCAGCCGCCAGTTGCTCCACCGGGAAGGTCACGTCTTCGATAATCACTGTGGTGCCGGTTTTGCGCACCGCGCCGACGGCAGGGAAGGTGTCTTTGCGGATCGCCCACAGCTTGGCGTTTTCTGCCGGGTCTTGCGTGAAGTCGATCTGTTTCTCCACCGGGAACGCGGCCAGTGAATTCATGATCTGCGCCAGCTGTTCGTGCAACAACGCAGTTGATGCAGCGCGGGATTCGATCAGCAAGGCGCAGGCGTTGGCCGACAGTTGCTGGACGAAGGCCGGCATTCCGGGTTTGTCCTGCACCGAGCGCAGGCTGCGACGGTCGAGCAATTCCACGGCCGAGACCGGTTGGGTTTTCAGCACCGTCACGGCGTTGCAGCAGGTTTCGACATCCGGAAAGACGATCAGCGCCGAGGCTTTGTTCGGATGGTCGATCACCGTGTCGTAGGTCACCGCACTGATAAACCCCAGCGTGCCTTCGGAGCCCACCAGCAAGTGGCTCAAGATATCCACAGGCTCGTCGAAATCCACCAAGGCATTGAGCGACAGGCCGGTGGTATTTTTCAGACGGTATTTGTGGCGAATCCTTGCGGCCAATTCGGTATTGGCGCGGGTCTCGCGGCCGAGTGTCGCCAGACGTTCCAGCAGCTCAGCGTGGCTGTTGCGAAAAGCCGCGACACTGGCGGCGTCCTCGGTATCGAGGCGACTGCCATCAGCCAGCACCAGGCGAATGCCGGCCAGCGTGTGGTAGGTATTTTGCGCGGTACCGCAGCACATGCCGCTGGCATTGTTGGCGACGATGCCGCCGATTTTACAGGCATTGATTGACGCCGGATCGGGGCCGATCTTGCGGCCAAACGGTGCCAGCCAAGCGTTCGCCTGTGCGCCGATCACGCCCGGTTGCAGGCGGATTTGTGTGCCCTGACTGCGGATCTCGCGACCGTTCCAGTTGTCGCCAAGGACGATCAGCACCGAGTCGCTGATGGCCTGGCCAGAGAGGCTGGTGCCTGCGGCACGGAAGGTCACCGGCACCCGGTCACGCTGGGCCAGTTTCAGCAGGGCAACCACTTCGTCTTCAGACTCGACACGAATCACCAGCTTCGGGATCAGTCGATAGAAACTCGCATCGGTGCCGAAGGCCAGGGTCGAGAGCGGGTCGTCGAAACGCCGGTCCTGTGGAATCAGTTGCTGCGCATCGTGCAGGAACGCGGCCGGTAGACTCATTGGTCCTCCAGGATCAGCACCACCAGGTCTTTCGGGCCGTGGGCACCGTAAGCCAGGACTTGCTCGATGTCGGCGGTTTTCGACGGGCCGGACACCAGCAAGGCGTTGGTCGGCATGCCTTGGGCCCACTCGTACTCTTGTTGGACCTGATAGAAGTTGTCGCGAATTTCACTGGCCTTGAGCAGGGCGAAATGTACCGGCGGCACCAGGCTCATCAGTCGTGGTTCTTCGCGGGTCGGCCAGATGATCAGGCTGCCGGTGGCGGCGATCGCTCCGAGGGTGGTGGTCAGGCTGGTCGGGGTGTCATTGAACAGCTCGGCTTTCCATTCTTCTACCGGACGGTCGTAGGCCTTCAGCGTGGGCAGGTCAGGGTTATTCGCCCAATGCTGTGTGACACGTTGCCCGTGCGGTGTAGTCGGTGCGATCAGCAGGCTCGGCAACTGACGGTCGCGCAGCAATTGCGCGAGCAACTCGGGCCAGCCTTGCTCGCTGGTCAGGTGGATTTCGGTGTGCACCGCTTCCATCAGTTTGCGCAGTTGCGGGATGCGTTGTTCCGGGGTGTAGGTGTAAGGCTCGGTCACCAGCGCTTCATCGAAGTTGTCAGGCACTGGCGTGGTGCCGGTCAGACTATTGCGCAGTTTGGCGAGGATGTTTTGCTTGGCGCTCATCAGCGATCTCCCTGTTTGGCCAGATGCTCGCGGGCCATGTCGTGCAGTGAGCGAGCGGCGGGTTTCGGTGCGCTGTGGTTTTGCGTCCACGGGCCGATGTTGCTTGGTGTGAGGGCGCGCAGGCGAGTGGCGAAGAAGCCGAACAGCCGATACAGCGTCGGCGAGCTGTTGAGCTTGGCCCAGGCGTTCCAGATGAAGCGCTCTTTGCGCGAGTACTTGCTGCCCTGGCCGCGCATCACTTGATGAGGGCTGTCCGGGGCTTTGACGTTTTCTTCGCGTAGGCGGCGCAGCAGTGCCGGAATCGGAATTTTTACCGGGCAGACCTCACCGCAGGCGCCGCACAGCGACGAGGCGCTTGGGTGGTCCGGGACTTTCGCCAGGCCAACCATGTGCGGGGTGATGATCTTGCCGATCGGCCCCGGATAAACCTCGCCATACGCGTGGCCGCCGATGCGTGTGTAAACCGGGCAATGGTTCATGCAGGCGCCGCAGCGAATGCAGTTCAGGGTCTGGCGCAATTCACTGTCGGCAAACGCCTGGCTACGACCGTTGTCGAGCAATACCAGATGCATTTCTTGCGGGCCGTCGAGTTCATGTGCCTTGCGCGGGCCGGAGATCATGTTGACGTAAGTGGTGATCGGCTGGCCGAGGGCCGAGCGTGTCAGCAAGGAGAGCAGGGGTACAACGTCGCGCAGGTTTTCGACGACTTTCTCGATCCCGGTGACGGCAATGTGTACCGGCGGCACGGTGGTCGACATGCGGCCGTTGCCTTCGTTTTCCACCAGCAGCAGGGTGCCGGTTTCGGCCACGGCGAAGTTGACGCCGGAGACGCCGATGTCCGCTTCGAAGAATTTCTGCCGCAAGACTTTGCGACCGATCTGAATGAGTTGGTCAACGTCCTTGGTGTATTCCACGCCAAGTTTGTCGTGGAACAAGGACGCGACCTGACCGGCATTCTTGTGGATCGCCGGCATAATAATGTGTGAAGGCTTCTCGTGGTCGAGCTGGACGATGAACTCGCCCATGTCCGACTCAAGGCATTCAATACCTTGTTCAGCGAGGACATGGTTCATCTCCATTTCTTCGCTGACCATCGATTTGCCCTTGATCACTTGCCGCGCCTCGTGAGCACGGATGATCGATAAGACGATGCCATTGGCCTCGTCCACCGTTTCCGCCCAGTGCACTGTCACACCGTTGCGGGTCAGGTTCTGTTCCAGTTGCTCGAGCAGGTCGGGCAACTTGGATAACGCGCGGGCACGGACTGCATTGCCCAGGACGCGTAAGTGTTCTCGCTCAAAGGCATCGCTGAAAGACGCTGCCCGCTTTGCCATCAGTGAATCCATTGCGCTGCGGAAGTTGTTTCGCAGTTGCTTGTCGCCCAATGCCTCGTGAGCCCGGGTGCGAAAATCTTCTTCAACCGCTACCGTTGGAATCAGCGTGGAAGTGCTCATTTTGCACCTCCGGTTCGCTGCCAGAGGAAGCTGGCCAAGTGTTGGCCGCGCAACACTTCATTGTGTTTTTCCAGCGAACCGTTGATGTTCATCAAACAGCCGCAGTCGGCACTCAGCACTGTGTGTGCGCCGGATTCCTTCAGGGCTTTGGTCTTGTCAGCGACCATCGCACCGGAAATGTCTGGCATTCGGACGCTGAATGTCCCACCAAAGCCACAGCATTCACTTTCGTGGCTGTGGTCGACCCGTTCCACGTTACTCAGTTGCGACAACAATTCGCGGCCATGCAAGTGAGTGTTCATCTCACGCCGTGCCGAGCACGAGGTGTGCAACGCCACTTTGACCGGCTTGCCGCCATCCTTGAGCTGCACCTTGCAGACGAACAGCAGAAACTCGGCCAGCTCATAGGTCCGTGCCGCCAGGGCCTGAACCTGTTTCAACGTGTCCGGCTCGTCCTTGAACAAGTCGGCGTAATGTTCACGCAGCATGCCTGCGCAGGAGCCCGAAGGCACCACCACCGGATAATCCCCGGCAAACAGCGCCAGTTGCGAGCGCGCCACGGTCCGGGCCTGTTCGGTGTAACCCGAGGTGTAGGCCGGTTGTCCGCAGCAGCTTTGCCCTTGCGGGTAATCCACGCGAATGCCTTCGCGTTCCAGCAGGTGAATCGCGTCCATCCCGGCTTCGGGATAAAACAGGTCGACCACACACGTGCCGAACAGGTAGACCCGCTGCGGTTTCTCGCTGGGGTACTGGCGCGGTTCAGGCAGTGGCGGGGCGACACGGGTCGCGTTCGGCACAGCGTTGTAAAAAAGCTCGCTCATCAGGCGTGTCTCTCGGCCGGTTATCCGTCCGCTGAGGCTGCTGACTATAAAGCGGGACGCTTTCAGCAGCCTTGCAGACCGGGTGGTGAGTCGCTGACGCCAGGGCCAAAGCCCGGCGTCGGTTTTTTCGATGTTTCGCGTAGCGTTTAGTGCACCAGCATGCCGGTAAACCAGTAGGCCTGGGCCAGGGTAATCAGGCCGACGATAGTGGCAAAGAATAGGCTGTGCTTGAGAGTGAAGCGGAACAGGTCGGATTCCTTGCCCACCAGGCCAGTCGCGGCGCAGGCCACGGCGATCGATTGTGGCGAGATCATTTTGCCGGTCACGCCACCACTGGTGTTCGCTGCCACCAACAGCACGTCGTTGACGCCGATCTGGTGTGCGGTGGTCGCTTGCAGCGAGCTGAACAGTGCGTTGGACGAGGTGTCCGAACCGGTCAGGAACACGCCCAGCCAGCCAAGGAATGGCGAGAAGAACGGGAAGGCCGCGCCGGTGGCTGCCAGTACCAGCGCCATGGTTGATGACATGCCCGAATAGTTGGTGACGAAGGCGAAGGCCAGCACCATGCCGATCGACAAAATAGGCCAGCGCAGTTCAAAGAAGGTTTCTTTAAAAGTGGTAAGACCAATTTTGAAGTTGATCTTCAGGATCAGCATCGAGATCAGCGCGGAGAAGAAAATCGCCGTGCCGGTCGCCGAAATCGGATCGAGTTTGAACACCGCCGGAATGGCGGTCGGGACGGCTACGATCGGGGCCGTCTTGATCACCAGTTGGTCCAGGTGCGGGATGGCGAAGTTGAACACCCAGCCATACATCGAACCGCCAGTGGCGAACATCGCCTTGAAAGGTTTCAGGGTCCAGAGGGTCACCAGCACGGTGAGGATCAGGAATGGCGACCAGGCTTTGAAGATCTCACCGAAGCTGAACGGCGAAGGCTGGGTCGTACGCGGTTGGCCGAAACCTCCGGCGCTTCTCACGGTTGCGGCACCGACGCTGGCGGTCGCTTCGGCGAACGAACGCTTGGGCTGCCAGACCTTGAGGAACAGGGTCAGGGAGACCAGGCTGACCAGTGCCGAGGTGATGTCCGGCAGCTCGGGGCCGATGAAGTTCGAGGTGAAGAACTGGGTGACGGCAAAACTCAAGCCGGCTACCAGCGCTGCGGGCCAGGTTTCCCGAACGCCGCGCAGGCCGTCCATCATGAACACCAGCCAGAACGGCACGAATAGCGACAGCAGTGGCAGTTGGCGACCCGCCATGGAGCCGATTTTGAACGCGTCGATTCCGGTTACCTGGCCGGCAACGATGATCGGAATTCCCAGTGCGCCGAAGGCTACCGGCGCGGTGTTGGCAATCAGGCACAGGCCGGCGGCGTACAGCGGGTTGAAACCCAGCCCTACCAGCAGCGCGGCGGTAATCGCCACCGGTGCGCCGAATCCGGCGGCACCTTCCAGGAACGCGCCGAAGCAGAAACCAATCAGTAGCACTTGCAGGCGTTGGTCGTCGGTAATCGACAGCACCGAGCTACGGATCACTTCGAACTGGCCGCTCTTGACCGTCAGTTTGTAGAGGAACACTGCGGCCACGATGATCCAGGCAATCGGCCACAGTCCGTAGGCGAACCCGTAGCCCGCCGCGGCGAAGGCCATGTCGACAGGCATCTGGAAGGCAAAGATCGCCACCAGAATCGACAACGCCAGGGTAATGCTCCCGGCGACGTGTCCTTTGAGGCGGAACACGGCCAGAGCCAGGAAGAAAAATACGATGGGGATAACGGCCGCGAGTGCGGACAAGCCGAGGCTGCCGAGCGGGCTGTAGAGCTGTTGCCAGGTTTGCATATGGGGTGGCCCCTAATTGTTGTTGGTCAGGCACTGGTCAGCGTTTTTGGTTAATTGGTAATACCAATTTACAATCGCTGTCGGCTAGGGTAAAAGCCTTGGGTGTGGTGTGTCAATTTGCCGCCCTGAAACTTTCGTCGAATGAGCGGTGCAGAGGTCATCTGATCTGTTCGATCAAACGCCGCCTGGTAGGTGCTGGCGCAACGCCAATAGGCCAGAATAGAGAGCCCGGCGAGCCGTCGGGATCGTGGAGAATGAGTTATGGGGTTTGATCAGATTCGTCAGCGCCGTTTGTCTGACGATATTGTCGAGCGGCTCGAGGGGATGATCCTTGAGGGTACGCTGAAGTCCGGTGAGCGATTGCCGGCGGAGCGCGCTCTGGCGGAGCAGTTCGGTGTGTCGCGCCCTTCATTGCGTGAGGCGATCCAGAAACTGACGGCTAAAGGGCTGCTGGTCAGTCGCCAGGGCGGTGGCAACTATGTGATTGAATCGCTCGGTTCAACCTTTAGCGATCCGTTGCTGCACCTGCTGGAAAGCAATCCCGAAGCCCAGCGTGATCTGCTGGAGTTTCGCCATACGCTGGAAGCTTCATGCGCCTATTACGCTGCATTGCGCGCGACGGATGTTGATCGTGAGCGACTGACTGCGGCATTCGAAGAGTTGCAGGATTGCTACTCGCGGCATGATCAGGTGAGCCGTGCGGAAGAGGGGGCGGCGGATGCGAACTTTCACCTGGCCATTGCCGAAGCCAGTCACAACGCGGTGCTGTTGCACACTATTCGCGGGCTGTTCGATCTGCTCAAGCGCAACGTGGTGACCAACATCGGTGGCATGTACAAGCAGCGCTCCGAAACCCGCGACATGCTGATCAGTCAGCACCGGGAGTTGTATCAGGCGATTATCGACGGGCGTGCAGAGCAGGCGCGAGAAATTTCCAGCCGACACATTTTGTATGTGCAGGAAGTGCTCGAAGAAGTGCGTCAGGAAATGCAGCGCATGGCTCGGGCGGAGCGGCGCAAGGGGATGTAGTCAGAACTGATCGTTCCCACGCTTTGCGTGGGAATGCCGCCATGGACGCTTTGCGTCCGCTCCGGATGTGACGCAGAGCGTCACGGGATGCATTCCCACGCGGAGCGTGGGAACGATCGGCGACAGTGGTCGCGTTCAGGCTGGAAAATTAATCTTCCTTGCCCTTGTTCCGCACCGCACGCTGCAACTCGCGACCGGCATCGCGTTCGCGTTCGGTATCACGCTTGTCGTACTCCTTCTTGCCCTTGCCCAGAGCGATCTCGCACTTGATCAAGTGCTTGCTCCAGTACAACGACAGGCAGACGCAGGCGTAACCCTTCTGTTGCACGGCGGCAAACAGCTTCTCCAGCTCGCGCTGGTTGAGCAGCAGCTTGCGCGTGCGCGTCGGGTCGGCGATGACGTGGGTGCTGGCGGTGGTCAGCGGAGTGATATGACTGCCGAGCAGCCACGCCTCGCCATCCTTGAGCAGCACATAACTGTCGACCAGTTGTGCCTTGCCTGCACGCAGACTCTTTACTTCCCAGCCGGCCAGGACCATGCCAGCCTCGAATCGATGTTCGATGAAGTAATCGTGTCGCGCCTTTTTATTCTGCGCGATGGTCCCTTCGGGGTGTTTCTTCTGTTTAGCCATAGGGGCGGCATTATAGGGAGTTGCGCGCGAGTCGGCTACGGTGAACCTGTGTGCTTGAGCGCATTGAGTGAATCCCGGACAATGCGCCCTCTTTTTTGATCGGTTGGGCGTGTTCAGGATGTCGTCAGACAAGGTTTCAGTCCACGGTAGTTGGGCTAGCCGTTGGGTTTTCATACTCGCTGCGACCGGTTCAGCCGTGGGGCTGGGTAGTATCTGGAAGTTTCCCTACATGGTCGGCGTCTATGGCGGCGGCGCGTTTGTGTTGGTGTTTCTGGCGTGTATTGCGCTGATCGGCGTGCCGGTGATGCTGGCCGAAACCCTGATCGGTCGTCGTGCCCGGCAAAGTCCGGCAAATGCCTTGAAGGTGCTGGCGCTTGAAGCCGGGCACTCGGCGAAATGGTCCTGGGGCGCGTTTGCCGGGATGATCACGGCACTGCTGATTCTGTCTTTCTATAGTGTGGTGGGCGGTTGGTCGCTGGATTACATCATCGACATGGGGCGTGGTGACTTCCAGGGCGTGACGGCCGATCAGGTCGGCGCCTATTTTGGCGGGGTGATCGCCGACCCTTGGCGTCTGACGCTGTGGCACACCCTCTTCATGTTGCTGTCGGCGTTCGTTATCGCCAAAGGCGTCGTCGCGGGGCTTGAGCGCAGCCTGCGGATCATGATGCCGTTGCTGTTCGTGATGCTGGTGATTCTGTTGGGCTACAGCCTGACCACCGGGCACTTCATGGAAGGCGTGCATTTCATGTTCGACTTCAACCCGGACAAGTTGCTGGACGGCTTGCTGCCAGCCATGGGGCATGCGTTTTTTTCCCTGAGCGTCGGTGTGGGCTCGATCATGATCTACGGTGCTTATATGCCTAAGCATTCGTCGATTTCCGGGACCATCGTCGGCGTTGCGTTACTGGATACCTTTGTTTCGTTGTTGGCCGGCCTGGCGTTGTTTCCAATTGTGTTTGCTGCCGGTTTGAACCCAAGCGAAGGGCCAGGATTGATGTTTGTCAGCCTGCCATTTGCCTTTGGTAACGTCGCATTCGGCCAGTTGATGGGGGTGGTGTTTTTCGTGCTGGTGGCCATTGCGGCCTGGAGTTCGGCGATTTCCTTGCTGGAGCCGATGGTGGCCTACCTGGTTGAACGGACCAACATTCGTCGTGGCTGGGTGACGTTCTGGCTGGCATTCAGTTGCTGGTTTGTTGGTTTGGGAACGGTGTTTTCCTTCAATATCTGGAAGCAGGCCAAGTTTTTCGTCAATGATGGCGGTGCGTTTCACCTCTACCAGTGGGGAGCGCAAAATGGTCTGGATTTCTTTGGCGTGATCGATTTCTTCACCTCGCGGATCATGTTGCCGCTCGGTGGTTTGTGCTTTGTGGTGTTTGCAGGTTGGGTGATGGGCCGTGAAGCGGTGCGCGACGAACTGTCGATGCGCAGCCCGGCATTGTTTGCTCTGACATTGTTCTTGATGCGCTATGTGGCGCCAATCGGCATTCTTGTAGTGTTTGCCGCCCAGCTGTGGAAGTGACGCTGACATGACGACACATATTCAACGTTCGGCCCTGTTGCCGTATCCGGCACAAGCGCTGTATGACCTGGTCAATGACGTGGCGCGCTATCCGGAGTTTTTGCCTTGGTGCTCCGAGGCTGAAGTGCTGGAAAGCTCTGCCGTGCACATGCGTGCAAGCGTAGGTGTGGCCAAGGGCGGGTTAAGCCAGCATTTCGTGACGCGCAACACGCTGGTGCCTGGGCAGTCGATCGAGATGAATCTCGAAGAGGGCCCATTCAATCAGTTGCATGGTGTCTGGGTGTTCAAGCCGTTGGGCGAGAAAGCCTGCAAGATCAGCCTGGACCTGTCGTTCGATTATGCCGGGCCGATTGTTCGGGCGACCCTGGGACCGTTGTTCAATCAGGCGGCTAACACGCTGGTGGACGCGTTCTGTCAGCGCGCCAAGCAGTTGCATGGTTGAGTCGGTGATAGACGTCGAGGTGGTGTATGCCGCCGTCGATCGCCAGATGTTGCTCAAGGTAGCGGTGCCCATGGGCACTACTCTGCGAGCGGCATTGGCTGAATCAGGCATCGCCGAGCAATTCCCCGAGTTGGATCTGGCAACGTGTCCGGTAGGGATTTTCGGCAAGGTGATTGCCGATCCCGAGAACCCCCAGGTTCAGGCGGGTGACCGCATCGAGATTTATCGAGCGTTGCTGGCGGATCCAAAAGAGGTACGTCGGTTACGTGCGGCCAAGGCTGCGGCGCAAGCCAAGGCCCGGGATCAGTAGATTTCCCAAATGACAGGCAACAAAAAGCCCGGCATGCCGGGCTTTTTGTTGTGTCGCAATTTATTGCGGCGATGTGTCCAACGGTGTTGGCGTCGGGACCGGTACGGTTTCGACCTTGTCGACGTCTTTCTGGATCTGGTCCAGCAGCGAACCCGGTTTTACCGGTTTCTCTGGCTTCGGCTTCTCGGCGTTTTCGGCAGGGGCGGTTACAGTGGTGCCGCTGTTCTTGCCGAGAATCGCTTCGTCACGGCTCACGCCAGGCATGAAATCGCCCGACAGGCTGACAAGCTGGTCGTTAGGGTTGAAGATAACGCTGATGCGTTCCTGTTGGCGTTCACCGCCGCCTGGCTGCAGGCTATACAAGTAATCCCAGCGATCGGCATGGAACGTGTCGGTCAGCAGAGGGTTGCCCATGATAAACCGTACTTGCCGGCGGGTCATTCCCGGGCGTAACTGGTCTATCATGTCCTGCGTGACGACATTGCCCTGCTGGATGTCGATTTTGTAAACCCCGGGGAATGAACAACCGGCGAGTGCGAGCAGTCCCACAAAGGTGAAACTGGTTAGCAAGAGCTTGGTGTTTTGCATCGGTGGGCGACTTCCACTATCTTGGCTGGGACAACGTAAACGCCGATCATACCCGCATTAAGAGTAGCTGCGAAGCAGCATCGCGAGAAAGCTGACCATGGTTGAAAATAGCGAACTACGCAAAGCCGGCCTCAAAGTGACCCTGCCACGGGTCAAAATTCTGCAAATGCTCGATTCCGCCGAGCAACGTCACATGAGTGCTGAAGATGTTTACAAGGCGCTGATGGAAGCTGGCGAGGATGTCGGTCTGGCCACGGTTTACCGTGTACTGACCCAATTCGAAGCGGCTGGTCTGGTGGTCCGTCACAATTTCGATGGCGGCCACGCGGTCTTCGAGCTGGCTGACGGCGGTCACCACGACCATATGGTTAACGTGGAGAACGGTGAAGTGATCGAGTTCTTCGAGGAAGAAATCGAAAAGCTTCAGAAGGCGATTGTCGAGAAGCACGGCTTCGAGTTGGTGGATCACAACCTGGTGCTGTACGTACGCAAGAAAAAGTAAGCATGTCGCGCGGATTTCTGTTCCGCGATACGAACGAAGGCGACCCAAGGGTCGCCTTCGTGCTGTCTGGAGACTTTAAATTTTTGCCGTCACGACCATTTTCTTTGCGTGGGCCAGGGACTCCTTGGTCAGGTCGATCCCTCCCAGCATTCGCGCCACTTCTTCAATTCGTTCATTTTTACTCAGCTTGGACACGGCGGTGTGCGTGGCATCTTCACCGCGCACCTTGTGGACGAATAGATGCTGATGGCCCTGGGAGGCTACTTGCGGCAAGTGAGTGACGGTCAGCACCTGTCCGCGCTCCCCGAGTCGGCGCAAGAGCTGGCCGACAATTTCCGCCGTCGGGCCACCAATGCCGACGTCGACTTCGTCGAACACCAGTGTTGGTACTCGCGAGGTTTGTGCAGTGATCACCTGGATGGCCAGGCTGATTCGCGACAACTCGCCCCCCGATGCGACTTTGGCCAGTGCCTTGAGCGGTTGCCCGGGGTTGGCGCTGACCAGTAGTTCTACCTGTTCAAGGCCGTTGGGCAGCAGTTCATTGCTGGTGTTGGGGCGTAGTTCAATGGTGAAGCGGCCGCCCGGCATACCCAGGCGTTGAATTTCCTGTTCGACGGCATTGGCCAGGCTGGTCGAAGCCTGATGACGCAAATCGCTCAGCTCCCGGGCTTTTTCCTGGTAGTGCCGGGCGAATGCACCCAGCTCTTCGCTCAGTCGTTCGATGGACTCGTCGTTGGCATTCAGTGTTTCGATTTCGTCCAGCAGTCGTTGCTGAAGCTCCGCGACTTCGGTGGGCTGAATCCGGTGTTTGCGTGCCAGGGTGTAGATCGAATCCAGGCGTTCTTCGAGTTGCTGGAGGCGTGCCGGATCGGCATCGAAATGGTCGAGAAAACGGTTCAGTTCGCCGACAGCTTCTTCCACCTGAATCTGCGCGCTGGTCAGCAGATTGGTTGCTTCGCCCAGGGCGCCGACCGAGTTGTTCACGCTCGACAGGCGATTGAGGCTGGCTGTCAGGGCGTTCAGTACATTGCCGGAATCGCTTTCGCTGCACTGCTCGACCACTTGTCGGCAAATCCCCAGCAAGGTTTCGGCGTTGGTCAGGTTTTTGTGTTCCTGCTCCAGCTGCTCCAGCTCGCTCTCGCCGAGGCCGAGGTTTTCCAGCTCTTCGAGTTGGTAGCTGAGCAATTGGTGGCGAGCACGCTGCTCGTCGCCGGAGTTGGAGAGGCGCTCCAGCTCCTGGCGGGTCTGGCGCCAGCGCTGGGCGGCCAGTTGCACCTGGCGGGCGAGGTCCGTGGCGCCGGCGTATTCGTCGAGCAGTCGACGGTGCGTGTCGGTTTTCAGCAACGATTGGTGTTCATGCTGGCTGTGGATATCGATCAACAGTTCGCCAAGGGCTTTAAGGTCGCCCAGCGGGCAGGGGCTGCCATTGATGTAGCCGCGCGAGCGACCTTCGGCGGTAATCACCCTGCGCAGGATGCACGGGCCGTCGGTATCGAGGTCGCGCTCGGCCAGCCAGGTACTGGCTTCCGGGATATCGGCCAGGTCGAACGTGGCCAGGATGTCGGCCTTCTCGGCGCCTGGGCGAACCACGCCGCTGTCGGCGCGATCGCCAAGGGTCAGGCCCAGGGCGTCGAGCATGATCGACTTGCCGGCACCGGTTTCCCCTGTGATCACGCTCATCCCGCGATCGAGTTCCAGATCGAGATGTTCAACGATGGCGTAGTTATGTACGGACAGGTGCACCAGCATAGAGGCCGCTCCCAAGCTTTAAGTCTGGTTATTTATACAGTGTTTTGTTTCTGGCTGACAATGCCCATGTTTAGCTCGATTTGCTTGGGAAATGGATTTTTTTAAAACCGCTGGGATATTAAATCAGTCGTTTTGTAAGGGTAATGGTGTTCAGCGCTTCGGCAGCCCTTGAACCTGGAATTTGCGACCCCATATACCGGGGCAGAAGCGCGAGTCGAGTTCGCGCACGATTTTGAAAGGAGAAATCTATGGCTGACGAACAGACGCTGGATACGCAAAATCCAGACGCCAATCAGGCTCCCGAAGCATCGGGTGAAGACCTGGCGGCTCGTGTACAAGTGCTCGAAGAGCAACTGGCTGGCGCGCAGGATCAGTCTTTGCGTGTTGCTGCCGATCTGCAGAACGTCCGCCGTCGTGCTGAGCAGGATGTAGAAAAAGCTCACAAATTCGCGTTAGAGAAGTTCGCCAACGACCTGCTGCCGATCGTCGACAGCCTGGAGCGTGGTCTTGAGCTGTCCAACCCGGACGACGAAAGCATTCGCCCTATGCGTGAAGGCATCCAGCTGACCCTGAAAATGTTCCAGGACACCCTGAAGCGTTATCAGCTGGAAGCGATTGATCCTGAAGGCGAACCGTTCAATGCGGCGCATCACCAGGCGATGGCCATGCAGGAAAGTGCCGAGGTCGAACCCAACAGCGTGCTGAAGGTGTTCCAGAAGGGCTACATGCTCAATGGTCGTCTGCTGCGCCCGGCCATGGTCGTGGTCAGCAAGGCGCCAGCGCCGGTTTCGCCTTCGATTGACGAACAGGCTTGAAATCCGCCGTAAGGCCCCCATTTAGTTGTCAAGCGTTTAAGTGCTACCGCAGTTAGCCACCACTGCTGCGGCAACCAAATCCAAAGTTTCGGGAGAGTGAACATGGGCAAAATTATCGGTATCGACCTGGGGACTACCAACTCCTGCGTCTCCGTGCTGGAAAACGGCGTAGCCAAAGTTATCGAAAACGCTGAAGGCGCGCGTACTACGCCGTCGATCATCGCTTATGCCAACGATGGCGAGATCCTGGTGGGTCAGTCGGCCAAGCGTCAGGCTGTGACCAATCCGCACAACACTCTGTATGCGGTGAAGCGTCTGATCGGTCGTAAGTTCGACGAAGAAGTCGTACAGAAAGACATCAAGATGGTCCCTTACAAAATCGCCAAGGCTGACAATGGCGACGCTTGGGTTGAAGTGAACGGCCAAAAAATGTCGCCGCCACAGATATCGGCTGAAATCCTGAAGAAGATGAAGAAAACCGCCGAAGACTACCTCGGCGAGACCGTGACTGAAGCGGTCATCACTGTTCCGGCCTACTTCAACGACAGTCAGCGTCAGGCGACCAAAGACGCCGGCCGTATTGCTGGCCTGGACGTAAAACGTATCATCAACGAACCAACCGCAGCCGCTCTGGCCTACGGTATGGACAAGGCCAAGGGCGATCACACCGTGATCGTTTATGACCTGGGTGGCGGTACTTTCGACGTCTCCGTAATCGAAATCGCCGAAGTCGATGGTGAGCACCAGTTCGAAGTGTTGGCCACCAACGGTGACACCTTCCTCGGCGGTGAAGACTTCGACATTCGTCTGATCGACTACCTCGTTGACGAATTCAAGAAAGAAAGCGGCATGAACCTCAAAGGTGACCCGCTGGCCATGCAGCGCCTGAAAGAAGCCGCTGAGAAAGCCAAGATCGAGCTGTCTTCGAGCCTGCAGACTGACGTTAACCTGCCGTACATCACTGCAGATGCGACCGGTCCTAAGCACTTGAACGTGAAAATCTCCCGCGCCAAGCTGGAAGCGCTGGTTGAAGACCTGGTTCAGCGCACCATCGAGCCTTGCCGCATTGCCCTGAAAGACTCGGGTATCGACGTTGGCGCGATCAACGACGTGATCCTGGTCGGCGGTCAGACCCGTATGCCATTGGTTCAGAAGCTGGTGACCGAGTTCTTCGGTAAAGAAGCCCGTAAAGACGTTAACCCGGACGAAGCGGTTGCCATGGGTGCTGCTATCCAGGGCGCAGTATTGGCCGGTGACGTGAAAGACGTTCTGCTGCTCGACGTCAGCCCGCTGACTCTGGGTATCGAAACCATGGGCGGCGTGATGACTGCGCTGATCGAGAAAAACACCACGATTCCTACCAAGAAATCGCAAGTGTTCTCGACTGCCGATGACAACCAGGGCGCAGTGACCATTCACGTGCTGCAAGGCGAGCGCAAGCAAGCTGCCCAGAACAAGTCCCTGGGCAAGTTCGACCTGGCCGAGATTCCACCAGCACCACGCGGCGTGCCACAAATTGAAGTGACCTTCGACATCGACGCCAACGGCATCCTGCACGTAGGCGCCAAAGACAAGGCCACCGGCAAGACTCAGTCGATCGTGATCAAGGCCAACTCCGGTCTGTCCGAGGAAGAAATTCAGCAGATGATTCGCGATGCTGAAACCAACGCTGACGAAGACCGCAAGTTCGAAGAGCTGGCCACCGCCCGTAACCAGGGCGACGCGCTGGTTCACTCGACGCGCAAAATGGTCGCTGACGCTGGCGACAAAGTGACTGCTGAAGAGAAGACCGCAATCGAAGCCGCCGTGGTTGCCCTGGAAGCCGCTGTTAAAGGCGACGACAAGGCTGCTATCGAAGCCAAGGTTGAAGAGCTGTCGAAAGTCTCCGCTCCAGTGGCGCAGAAGATGTACGCCGAACAGGCCCAGCCAGCTGAAGGTGCGGCACCGCACGCTGAAAAAGCTGAAAAGGCTGACGACGTTGTCGACGCTGAGTTCGAAGAAGTCAAAGAACACAAGTAAGTTGTTGGTCGGCCGGTTGACTGCCTTTGTGCGGTGACTGGTAGGATGTCGCCGCGCGGGAGCTTGCTCCCGCGTTGGCGTGTCTGGAGTAGACGAATTTTTACAGCATGCGACAGCGTTCGGATGCTGGCGGTGCGGACGGGGATGCTCCTGCTTTCCGATCCACAGGTATCGCATCGAATCAAAGACCAGGATCGTTGAATTGACGTGAGTTGGGTCCGGGCCTGTATTGGGGCTCAACGAGTTTGGCGAAGCTCAGGAGGGGTTTGCCGAACGTCCTTAAGAGTGCAAAGACTTATGGCAAAGCGTGACTATTACGAAGTGTTGGGTGTTGAGCGTGGCACGAGCGAAACGGACCTGAAAAAGGCCTACCGTCGCTTGGCAATGAAGCACCACCCGGACCGTAATCCTGACGACAAAGCGTCGGAAGAAAAATTCAAGGAGGCCAACGAGGCCTACGAAGTACTGTCCGATTCCAGCAAGCGCGCGGCGTACGATCAGTACGGTCATGCCGGTGTCGACCCAAGCATGGGTGGCGGCGGTGCTGGTTTTGGTGGTCAGAACTTCTCCGATATCTTCGGTGATGTGTTCAGTGACTTCTTCGGTGGTGGTCGCGGCGGTTCCCGTGGCGGTGCTCAGCGCGGTAGCGATCTGCGCTACACCCTGGAGCTGAACCTGGAAGAAGCGGTGCGCGGCACAACCGTGAATATCCGTGTTCCGACACTGGTCAACTGCAAGCCGTGCGACGGTTCGGGAGCCAAGAAAGGCTCTGCGCCGGTCACCTGCCCGACCTGCGGTGGTATCGGTCAGGTACGCATGCAGCAAGGCTTCTTCTCGGTGCAGCAAACCTGCCCGCGTTGCCATGGCCAGGGCAAGATCATTTCCGATCCGTGCAACTCCTGCAATGGCGAAGGTCGCGTCGAAGAGTACAAGACCCTGTCGGTGAAAGTGCCGGCTGGCGTTGATACCGGCGACCGCATTCGTCTGTCTGGCGAAGGCGAGGCGGGGACTCAAGGTGGGCCGACTGGCGACCTGTACGTGGTGATCAACGTGCGCGAGCACACGATCTTCCAACGTGACGGCAAGCATCTGTTTTGCGAAGTGCCGATCAGCTTCGTCGATGCAGCGCTGGGCGGCGAGCTGGAGATTCCGACCCTTGATGGTCGGGTCAGGCTGAAGATTCCTGAAGGCACGCAGACCGGCAAGCAGTTCCGGGTGCGTGGCAAGGGCGTGGCACCGGTTCGTGGCGGTGGCGCGGGCGACCTGATGTGCAGTGTGGTGGTCGAGACCCCAGTCAATCTGGGGCGTCGTCAGCGCGAATTGCTGGAAGAGTTCCGCAGTTCCCTGGCGGACGACAACAGCCATTCGCCGAAAACCACCGGTTGGTTCGAAGGCGTGAAGCGCTTCTTCGGCGATCTGTAAGGAGTCGGGCATGCGACGTATAGCTGTGATGGGCGCTGCCGGGCGCATGGGCAAGATCCTGATCGAAGCGGTGCAGCAGCGCGCACCGCTCACCGGGCTGACGGCGGCAATCGTGCGCCCTGGCAGCACGCTGATCGGCGTGGATGCCGGTGAGCTGGCCTCGCTGGGGCGGATCGGTGTACCGCTGTCCGGTAACCTGGAAATGGTGGCGGCTGAGTTCGATGTGTTGATCGACTTCACGCTCCCGGAGGTCATGCTTAAGAACCTGGCGTTCTGCCGCAAGGTGGGCAAGGCCATGGTCATCGGCACTACGGGGCTGGATGCCGCGCAAAAGCAGTTGCTGGCCGAGGCAGGGAAGGACATTCCAATTGTCTTCGCGGCCAATTTCAGTGTTGGCGTGAACCTGTCGCTGAAGTTGCTCGATATGGCGGCTCGGGTGTTGGGTGATGATGCTGATATCGAAATCATTGAAGCCCATCATCGAAACAAGATCGATGCGCCTTCAGGTACGGCGTTGCGCATGGGCGAGGTGATCGCCAGCGCACTGGATCGTGATCTGCAGAAGGTTGCGGTCTATGGGCGCGAAGGCCACACCGGTGTGCGCGAGCGCGAAACCATTGGTTTCGCCACGGTTCGCGGCGGTGATGTGGTCGGCGATCATACGGTGCTGTTCGCCTGCGAGGGCGAGCGACTGGAAATTACCCATAAAGCGTCCAGTCGCATGACCTTCGCCAAGGGCGCGGTGCGTGCCGCGTTGTGGCTGGATGGTCGTGAGCCGGGTCTTTACGACATGCAAGACGTGCTCGACCTGCGTTAAGATGCCCCCGAAATCGGGTTCAAACACAGCGTTTGAGCCCGATTTATCCCGCCAAGCGACGTCCTGTCGCATTCCCCGGCCTTTTAGGCTCATTGGCGGTAGACCAAAAAAGCCTTTTTCTGTAAGCTACAGCTTTAGTGTGTCCACTAAAAGCGCGCAGAATAATTCAGTGAAGAAGCGGGGTGACGTGTCCATACGTCACTCCGCTTTTTTACAACCTGCGATCGCCCTTTCAGGCTTTTATTTACGGGAGGTCTTCTTGACTAAGCCAGCCATACTCGCCCTTGCTGATGGCAGCATTTTTCGCGGCGAAGCCATTGGAACCGACGGTCAAACCGTTGGTGAGGTGGTGTTCAACACCGCCATGACCGGCTATCAGGAAATCCTTACCGATCCTTCCTACGCCCAACAGATCGTTACCCTGACTTACCCGCACATCGGCAATACCGGCACCACGCCGCAAGACGCCGAGTCTGACCGCGTCTGGTCTGCAGGTCTGGTGATTCGTGACCTGCCACTGGTTGCGAGCAACTGGCGTAACACGATGTCCCTGTCCGACTACCTGAAAGCCAACAACGTTGTGGCAATCGCCGGTATCGACACCCGCCGCCTGACACGCATCCTGCGTGAAAAAGGCGCGCAGAACGGCTGCATCATGGCTGGCGACAACATTTCCGACGAAGCTGCGATTGCAGCGGCGCGCGGCTTCCCGGGACTGAAGGGCATGGATCTGGCGAAAGTCGTCAGCACCAAAAAGCAGTACGAATGGCGCTCGACTGTCTGGGATCTTAAAACCGACAGCCACGCGACCCTCGACGCTTCCGATCTGCCGTACCACGTGGTTGCCTACGACTACGGCATCAAGGTCAACATCCTGCGCATGCTGGTCGAGCGCGGTTGCCGCGTGACCGTGGTGCCAGCTCAAACGCCGGCTGCTGACGTCCTGGCTCTGAAGCCGGACGGTGTGTTCCTGTCCAACGGCCCGGGTGACCCTGAGCCATGCGACTACGCGATCCAGGCCATTAAAGATGTGCTGGAAACCGAGATTCCGGTGTTCGGCATCTGCCTCGGCCACCAACTGCTGGCCCTGGCCTCTGGCGCCAAGACCCTGAAAATGGGCCACGGCCACCACGGTGCCAACCACCCGGTTCAGGATCTGGACACCGGTGTCGTCATGATCACCAGCCAGAACCACGGTTTTGCGGTAGACGAAGCGACTCTGCCAGGCAACGTTCGGGCGATCCACAAATCGCTGTTCGACGGCACCCTGCAAGGCATCGAGCGTACCGACAAGAGCGCGTTCAGCTTCCAGGGTCACCCTGAAGCCAGCCCTGGTCCGAACGATGTGGCGCCGCTGTTCGATCGCTTCATCAACGAGATGGCCAAGCGACGTTAATCGCCGGGCTTGAGCATGTAGCGAGAAGTCCCTGAGGGTGGCCCCGGTAACCCGGCGGTCCCTGAAGGGCTTCAGAGATTGATCAAGACGGCTTCTCCTCGGGGATTGCCGTCGGACCTGCGGATTTGAGTGACTACCCATGCCAAAACGTACAGACATTAAAAGCATCCTGATTCTCGGCGCTGGCCCGATCGTGATCGGCCAGGCTTGCGAATTCGACTACTCCGGCGCCCAGGCTTGCAAAGCCCTGCGCGAAGAGGGTTACCGCGTCATCCTGGTGAACTCCAACCCGGCCACCATCATGACCGACCCGGCCATGGCCGACGCCACCTACATCGAACCGATCAAGTGGCAGACCGTTGCCAAGATCATCGAGAAAGAGCGTCCGGACGCGCTGCTGCCGACCATGGGTGGCCAGACCGCTCTGAACTGCGCCCTGGACCTGGAGCGCGAAGGCGTTCTGGAGAAGTTCGGCGTAGAAATGATCGGCGCCAATGCTGACACCATCGACAAGGCTGAAGACCGTTCACGCTTCGACAAGGCGATGAAATCCATCGGTCTGGATTGCCCGCGTTCCGGTATCGCCCACAGCATGGAAGAGGCCAATGCGGTTCTCGAGAAGCTCGGCTTCCCGTGCATCATCCGTCCGTCCTTCACCATGGGCGGCACCGGTGGTGGTATCGCTTACAACCGTGAAGAGTTCGAAGAAATCTGCGCTCGTGGTCTGGACCTGTCGCCGACCAAAGAGCTGCTGATCGACGAATCGCTGATCGGCTGGAAAGAGTACGAAATGGAGGTTGTCCGCGATAAGAAGGACAACTGCATCATCGTTTGCTCGATCGAAAACTTCGACCCAATGGGCGTGCACACCGGTGACTCGATCACCGTTGCTCCGGCACAAACCCTGACGGACAAGGAATACCAGATCATGCGTAACGCCTCGTTGGCGGTACTGCGTGAGATCGGCGTTGAAACCGGCGGCTCCAACGTTCAGTTTGGCATCTGCCCGGACACTGGCCGTATGGTCGTGATCGAAATGAACCCGCGTGTATCCCGCTCTTCGGCACTGGCCTCGAAAGCCACTGGTTTCCCGATTGCGCGTATCGCTGCCAAGCTGGCGATCGGCTACACCCTGGATGAGTTGCAGAACGAAATCACCGGCGGCGCTACTCCTGCGTCCTTCGAGCCGTCAATCGACTACGTCGTGACCAAGCTGCCACGCTTCGCCTTCGAAAAATTCCCGAAAGCCGACGCCCGCCTGACCACTCAAATGAAGTCGGTCGGTGAAGTCATGGCCATCGGTCGGACCTTCCAGGAATCCCTGCAGAAAGCCCTGCGCGGTCTGGAAGTAGGCGTTTGCGGTCTGGACGAGAAGCTCGACCTGAGCAATCCGGAAAGCATGAGCGTGCTCAAGCGCGAACTGACCGTGCCGGGCGCCGAGCGTATCTGGTACGTGGCTGACGCCTTCCGTGCCGGCCTGTCGGTCGAAGACATCTTCGGCATGAACATGATCGATCCTTGGTTCCTGGTGCAGATCGAAGACCTGATCAAGGAAGAAGAAAAGGTCAAGACCTTGGGCCTGTCGAAAATCGACCGTGACCTGATGTTCCGTCTCAAGCGCAAAGGCTTCTCCGATCAGCGTCTGGCCAAACTGCTGGGTGTTACCGAGAAGAACCTGCGGACCCACCGTCACAAGCTGGAAGTGTTCCCGGTCTACAAGCGCGTCGACACCTGCGCGGCCGAGTTCGCCACCGACACCGCTTACCTCTACTCGACTTACGAGGAAGAGTGCGAAGCCGCGCCGTCGGGTCGTGACAAGATCATGATCCTGGGCGGTGGTCCAAACCGTATCGGTCAGGGCATCGAGTTCGACTACTGCTGCGTACACGCGGCACTCGCGCTGCGCGAAGACGGGTACGAGACCATCATGGTCAACTGCAACCCAGAAACCGTTTCCACCGACTACGACACCTCCGATCGTCTGTACTTCGAGCCAGTGACCCTGGAAGACGTGCTGGAAATCGTCCGCGTCGAGAAGCCAAAAGGCGTGATCGTTCAGTACGGCGGCCAGACCCCGCTGAAACTGGCGCGTGCTCTGGAAGCTGCTGGCGTACCGATCATCGGCACCAGCCCTGATGCCATCGACCGCGCTGAAGACCGTGAGCGCTTCCAGCAAATGGTTGAGCGTCTGAACCTGCGTCAGCCGCCGAACGCCACCGTGCGCAGCGAAGACGAAGCGATTCGTGCTGCCAGCAAGATCGGCTACCCGCTGGTAGTGCGTCCGTCCTACGTGTTGGGCGGCCGGGCGATGGAAATCGTCTACGAAGAAGAAGAACTCAAGCGTTACCTGCGTGAAGCGGTTCAGGTGTCCAACGACAGCCCGGTGCTGCTGGACCACTTCCTCAACTGCGCCATCGAAATGGACGTGGATGCGGTGTGCGACGGTACCGACGTGGTGATCGGCGCGATCATGCAGCACATCGAACAGGCAGGCGTTCACTCCGGTGACTCCGCGTGCTCGCTGCCGCCATACTCGCTGCCTGCGCACATCCAGGACGAGATGCGTGAGCAGGTCAAGAAAATGGCCCTGGAGCTGGGCGTGGTCGGCCTGATGAACGTTCAGTTGGCGCTGCAAGGCGAAGACATCTACGTCATCGAAGTCAACCCGCGCGCTTCCCGTACCGTACCGTTCGTGTCCAAGTGCATCGGTGTTTCCCTGGCAATGATCGCGGCTCGCGTGATGGCCGGTAAAACCCTGAAGGAAATCGGTTTCACCAAGGAAATCATTCCTAACTTCTACAGCGTGAAAGAGGCGGTGTTCCCATTCGCCAAATTCCCTGGCGTTGACCCGATCCTTGGCCCGGAGATGAAGTCCACCGGTGAAGTGATGGGCGTGGGCGACACCTTCGGCGAAGCCTTTGCCAAAGCTCAGATGGGTGCCAGCGAAGTGCTGCCGACCGGCGGTACTGCCTTCATCAGCGTGCGTGATGATGATAAGCCACTGGTTGCAGGCGTAGCCCGTGATCTGATCAACTTGGGCTTCGAAGTGGTCGCCACTGCCGGTACTGCCAAGCTGATCGAAGCTGCAGGCCTGAAAGTGCGCCGTGTGAACAAGGTGACCGAAGGTCGTCCACACGTGGTCGACATGATCAAGAATGACGAAGTCACGCTGATCATCAACACCACCGAAGGTCGTCAGTCGATCGCTGATTCGTACTCCATTCGTCGTAATGCCTTGCAGCACAAGATCTACTGCACCACCACCATTGCTGCTGGCGAAGCTATCTGTGAAGCGCTGAAGTTCGGTCCCGAGAAGACTGTGCGCCGCTTGCAGGATCTACACGCAGGATTGAAGGCATGAGCATAACCAAGTACCCAATGACCGTTCAGGGCGCGAAGGCCCTGGAAGAAGAACACGCTCACCTGACCAAGGTCGTCCGTCCGAAGCTCAGCCAGGACATCGGTACGGCCCGCGAGTTGGGTGACTTGAAGGAAAACGCCGAATACCACGCTGCTCGCGAGCAGCAGGGTATGGTCGAGGCGCGGATCCGTGACATCGAAGGCCGCATGCAGAATGCGGTGATCATTGATGTCACGAGCATTCCTCACACCGGCAAAGTGATTTTCGGTACCACCGTTGAAATCGCCAACGTCGAAACGGATGAAAGTGTCACTTACCACATCGTGGGCGAGGATGAGGCTGACTTCAAACTCGGCAAGATCTCCGTCAGTTCGCCACTTGCTCGCGCCTTGATTGCCAAGGAAGAGGGTGATGTGGTGGCGGTCAAAACGCCTAGCGGCGTTATCGAGTACGAGATTGTCGAAGTCCGCCATATCTGAGGGCCGGCGCCTGCTGCGTGCGGGCGCCATGCTTTGGCAGCTGACTCAGATGTTGTGGGTTGGCGGCCTGTGGTTGTTGCACATTGGTCTGCTGCCGGTGCTGGGCCGTATTGGCCTGGCGCCGCTGTTGATCGAAGAAATTTCAAGCATGCTGAGTGCGCTGCTGGTCGGGTTTTCAGCGGCGTGCGTGGTTTTTCAGGTTTTGGTGCTGGTTCAGGCCAAGGGCCTTGTCAGTCTATGGCGCGATATTCGCGGGCAACTGCTGTTGATGGCGCTCTACGCGAGTGCGATGTACTTCGTCGTGCGAATCGACTGGCCGCAGGCGCAGCAATGGTTGTTGTTCAGCTATCTTGTGCTGGGTTTTTCCGGGTTGCTGCTGGTTTTGCAGCCAGTTCCGGGATGGGGTGGCAGGGTGCGCGAAGCACACCCTTGACCCGTATTATCACTTGAAGCGATGGACGTTCGACAGCTGCTTGTTGACGCTGAAGTTCTTGCGGTAAATCAGCGCCATCTTGCCGATGACTTGCACCAGATCCGCTTTGCCGGCCTTGCACAGTTCTGCAATGGCTGCCAGGCGCGATTCGCGATCGAGGATGCTGAGCTTGATCTTGATCAGCTCGTGATCGCCCAATGCGCGTTCCAGTTCGGCTAAAACACCTTCAGTCAAACCGTTATCAGCCACAGTCAAAACTGGTTTCAGATGGTGGCCAATGGACTTGTACTGTTTCTTCTGCTCTTGAGTGAGCGGCATAATCTGACCCCTGCGTCTGATCTTGTAAAAAGCGGCGGCCAGTTTACCCGAGCAAGTCCGGGACCGCCCAGTTAATCGCGACTCGTTTATTTTTTGAGGTGGCCCGTGGCCCGTTCCAAGACAAGCCTTAAGTGGCTGCAAAGACATGTCAATGATCCCTATGTGAAGCAGGCGCAGAAAGATGGTTACCGCTCGCGTGCGAGTTACAAGCTTCTGGAGGTCCAGGAGAAATACAAACTGATCCGTCCAGGTATGAGTGTTGTCGACCTGGGAGCGGCGCCCGGCGGCTGGTCGCAGGTCACTAGTCGGCTGATCGGTGGTCAGGGGCGTCTGATCGCCTCGGACATCCTGGAAATGGACAGCATTCCGGACGTGACTTTCATCCAGGGTGACTTCACCCGGGACGACGTGCTCGCTCAGATCCTTGAAGCCGTTGGTAATTCGCAGGTGGACCTTGTGATTTCCGATATGGCCCCCAATATGAGTGGTACGCCTGAGGTGGACATGCCGAAAGCCATGTTTCTATGTGAGCTGGCTCTTGATCTGGCGGCTCGGATACTCAAACCGGGTGGTAATTTCGTGATCAAGGTGTTTCAGGGCGAAGGGTTTGATGCTTACGTGAAGGACGCTCGTCAGAAATTCGACAAGGTCCAGATGATCAAGCCGGACTCTTCCCGTGGCAGTTCCCGCGAGCAATACATGCTGGCTTGGGGCTACCGCGGCCGTAGTGAGTAAATCGAGGTTTTTTTGCGGGTCGATAGGTTTTTCGTATTTCGCCCCGTGAGCATTAGCGAATATTGTGTAGTAAGTGTTTCACAAAGGGTTACAGACGGCGCCTGCCAGAGCTGTAGGTAATGTAGTAAGTTAGGCCGGTGAATATCATGCGAAGCGCGCGCCAGTAGCGGAGCTTGCTTCAGAGGGTAGTTAATTGAACGATATGGCAAAGAATCTGATCCTGTGGTTGATCATCGCGGCTGTCCTCGTGACGGTGATGAACAACTTCTCCAGCCCTAACGAGCCACAGACCCTCAACTATTCCGACTTCATCCAGCAGGTCAAGGATGGCAAGGTCGAGCGCGTAGCCGTGGACGGCTATGTCATTACTGGCAAGCGCAATGATGGCGACAGCTTCAAGACCATTCGTCCGGCCATTCAGGACAACGGTCTGATCGGCGACCTGGTGGATAACCACGTAGTCGTTGAAGGCAAGCAGCCTGAGCAGCAAAGTATCTGGACTCAGCTCCTGGTCGCAAGCTTCCCTATCCTGGTGATAATCGCCGTCTTCATGTTCTTCATGCGGCAGATGCAGGGCGGTGCTGGTGGAAAGGGCGGGCCGATGAGCTTCGGCAAGAGCAAGGCGCGCCTGCTCTCCGAAGATCAGGTGAAAACCACCCTGGCTGACGTTGCCGGTTGCGACGAAGCCAAGGAAGAAGTGGGCGAACTGGTCGAGTTCCTGCGTGATCCCGGCAAGTTCCAGCGCCTGGGTGGTCGTATTCCTCGCGGTGTGCTGATGGTGGGGCCTCCGGGTACCGGTAAAACCCTGCTGGCCAAAGCCATTGCCGGTGAAGCCAAAGTTCCGTTTTTCACCATCTCCGGTTCCGACTTCGTCGAAATGTTCGTCGGTGTGGGTGCCAGCCGTGTTCGCGACATGTTCGAGCAGGCTAAAAAACACGCTCCATGCATCATCTTCATCGATGAAATCGACGCTGTCGGTCGTCACCGTGGTGCTGGCATGGGTGGTGGTCACGATGAGCGTGAGCAGACTCTCAACCAGTTGCTGGTAGAGATGGACGGTTTCGAAATGAATGACGGCATCATCGTCATCGCCGCAACCAACCGTCCTGACGTACTTGATCCTGCGCTGCTGCGTCCGGGCCGTTTCGACCGTCAGGTTGTCGTAGGGCTGCCGGATATTCGTGGTCGTGAGCAAATCCTGAAAGTCCACATGCGCAAAGTGCCGATGGGTGATGACGTTGCTCCGGCGGTTATCGCGCGTGGTACGCCTGGTTTCTCTGGTGCCGACCTGGCCAACCTGGTGAACGAGGCTTCGCTGTTCGCTGCCCGTACCGGCAAGCGCGTTGTCGAGATGAAAGAGTTCGAGCTGGCGAAAGACAAGATCATGATGGGTGCTGAGCGCAAGTCCATGGTCATGTCCGAAAAAGAAAAGCAGAACACTGCCTATCACGAAGCGGGGCACGCGATCGTTGGTCGTGTGGTTCCCGAGCATGATCCGGTCTACAAGGTCTCGATCATCCCGCGCGGCCGAGCGTTGGGTGTGACGATGTTCCTGCCGGAAGAGGATCGCTACAGCCTGTCCAAGCGTGCGTTGATCAGTCAGATCTGCTCGCTGTACGGCGGCCGTATTGCTGAAGAGATGACCTTGGGCTTCGATGGCGTGACCACGGGTGCATCGAATGACATCATGCGTGCCAGCCAGATTGCCCGAAACATGGTCACCAAGTGGGGCCTGTCGGAAAAACTCGGTCCTTTGATGTATGCCGAAGAAGAGGGTGAAGTGTTCCTCGGTCGCGGCGGCGGTGGTCAACATGCCAGCTTCTCGGGCGAGACTGCCAAGCTGATCGACTCGGAAGTGCGCAGCATCATTGACCAGTGCTACGGCACGGCCAAGCAGATCTTGACGGATAACCGCGACAAGCTCGATGCCATGGCCGATGCGCTGATGAAGTACGAAACCATTGATGCCGAACAGATCGATGACATCATGGCTGGTCGCACGCCGCGTGAGCCTCGTGACTGGTCGGGTGGTACCGGTACTCCTCCTGTCGTACAGGAAGAGCGTCCGGAAACTCCCATCGGTGGCCCGGCCGCCGACGTCTAAGGTTTGAAATGACTCTTGTACAGTCCTCAACCCGGTTGCCTTGCGGTAACCGGGTTCTTGATTTGGCTCATGTGCATGTCATGGGCATTCTCAATGTCACTCCCGATTCCTTCTCCGATGGTGGTCGCTTCAGTCGGCTCGATGCTGCTCTGCGGCACGCTGAGGCGATGGTGGCTGCCGGTGCGACCCTCATTGATGTAGGCGGCGAGTCGACCCGGCCTGGCGCACGGGCGGTCTCGCTGCTTGAGGAACTAGAGCGCGTGGCGCCGATCGTCGAGCGTATTCATCGCGAACTGGATGTGATTATCTCGGTCGATACCTCGACGCCTGCGGTCATGCGTGAAACTGCTCGCCTGGGGGCGGGTCTGATCAATGACGTGCGTTCGCTGCGTCGAGATGGCGCGCTGGATGCGGCAGCAGCGACCGGATTGCCGGTGTGCCTGATGCATATGCTTGGTGAGCCGGGAGATATGCAGGACAACCCGCATTATGATGACGTGACGAAAGAGGTTAGTGAGTTTCTTGTCGAGCGTATGGCGTCATGTGCTGCGGTCGGTATTCCAGCCGAACGGATCATTCTTGATCCGGGCTTCGGGTTTGCGAAAAACTTGCAGCACAATTTGAGTCTGTTCAAGCATATGGAAGCCCTGCATGCCTTGGGGCGGCCCCTGTTGGTCGGGGTTTCGCGAAAGAGCATGATCGGGCAGGCATTGAATCGCCCGGTGGGAGAGCGGCTGCATGGCGGCCTGGCTCTCGCTGCGTTGGCTGTCGTCAAGGGTGCGCGCATCTTGCGCGTGCATGACGTGGCCGAAACAGTAGATGTGGTACGGATGATCGCAGCAGTTGAGTCAGCCGAATAAGAATGATGGAGCGCTTATGACTAAGAAATATTTTGGCACCGACGGCATTCGTGGTCGGGTCGGCGAATATCCGATTACCCCTGAATTCATGCTCAAGCTTGGTTGGGCTGCGGGCATGGCCTTTCGCAGCAAGGGCGCTTGCAAGGTTCTTGTCGGCAAGGACACTCGGATCTCTGGTTATATGTTCGAGTCGGCACTGGAGGCCGGGCTTACCTCTGCCGGGGCTGATGTCATGCTGCTGGGGCCGATGCCTACTCCGGCTATCGCCTATTTGACGCGTACCTTCCATGCTGAGGCTGGCATTGTGATCAGCGCTTCGCACAATCCTCATGACGATAATGGCATCAAGTTCTTCTCCGGTCAGGGCACGAAACTGCCGGACGATGTTGAGCTGATGATCGAAGAATTGCTCGATATGCCGATGACCGTGGTTGAGTCGAGCAAGATCGGCAAGGTCTCGCGAATCAACGATGCCTCTGGTCGTTACATCGAGTTTTGCAAAAGCAGCGTGCCAACCGGCACCAATTTCGCTGGTCTGAAAATTGTGATCGATTGCGCGCACGGTGCTACCTATAAGGTGGCTCCAAGTGTTTTTCGTGAGCTGGGTGCGCAGGTGACGGTGCTTTCGGCCCAGCCTGATGGCCTGAACATCAATCACAATTGCGGTTCGACCCATATGGGGCAATTGCAGGCAGCCGTAGTGGCTGAGCAGGCAGATCTGGGCATTGCCTTCGATGGTGATGGCGACCGGGTGTTGATGGTTGATCACACCGGTGCGATCGTCGATGGCGACGAGTTGTTGTTCATCATCGCGCGCGATCTGCATGAGCGAGGCAAATTGCAGGGCGGTGTTGTTGGAACCTTGATGAGTAACCTGGGGCTGGAATTGGCCCTGGCGGATCTGGGAATTCCTTTTGTGCGGGCTAACGTCGGTGACCGCTATGTAATCGCCGAACTGCTTGAGCGTAACTGGCTGGTGGGTGGTGAAAACTCCGGTCACGTTGTGTGCTTCAGTCATACCACCACGGGTGACGCGATTATCGCTGCGTTGCAGGTGTTGATGTCTCTGAAACGTCGTTCCGAAGGTCTTGCTCAATCGCGTCAGGCACTACGCAAGTGTCCTCAGGTATTGATCAACGTGCGTTTCGGCGGCGGCAAAAACCCGGTCGAGCATGCGACTGTCAAAGAAGTCAGCGAGCGCGTCACCAAGGCTATGGCCGGGCGTGGTCGCGTGTTGTTGCGCAAGTCTGGCACAGAGCCGCTGGTGCGGGTCATGGTCGAAGGTGAGGACGAAACACTGGTTCGCGGTTACGCCGAAGAGCTGGCAAAACTGGTTGCTGAAGTTTCTGCCTGATTTCGGCTTGCCAGTAATGATGTGGTTGGGTAACATCTGCGCCCACTTTGACCGACGAGGTACAGCATGCGTCGCCCTATGGTAGCTGGTAACTGGAAGATGCACGGTACCCGCGCCAGCGTCGCTGAGCTGATTAACGGCCTTCGTCATCTGGCCTTGCCGAGCGATGTTGAAGTCGCGGTATTCCCGCCTTGCTTGTATATCAATCAAGTGATTGATGGCCTGGAAGGTACGTCGATTTCGGTCGGCGCGCAGAATTCTGCAGTGGAAGCCATGCAAGGTGCATTGACCGGTGAGATTGCACCGAGTCAACTGGTGGATGCAGGTTGTTCCTTGGTGCTCATTGGGCACTCGGAGCGTCGCCAGATCATCGGCGAGTGTGACGAGGTGCTGATTCGCAAGTTTGCAGCAGCGCAGGCATCTGGCTTGATTCCGGTGTTGTGCATAGGGGAGACCCTTGAGCAACGTGAGGGCGGAAAAACGCTTGAGGTTGTCGGGCGTCAGCTGAGCAGCATTATCGATGAGCTGGGTGTTGGTGTATTTGCAAAGGCAGTAATCGCTTACGAGCCGGTCTGGGCCATTGGCACCGGGCTGACTGCTTCGCCGCAACAAGCGCAGGATGTGCATGCAGCCATTCGTGAGCAGTTGGCGGCAGAGAATTCTGAAGTCGCACAAGGTGTGCGGCTTCTATACGGCGGCAGCGTGAAGGCGGCCAATGCGGTCGAACTGTTCGGCATGCCGGATATCGATGGGGGGCTCATTGGTGGAGCTTCCCTGAATGCAGATGAGTTCGGTGCGATTTGTCGCGCCGCGGGAAACTGAAAAAATGCTGGAAACAGTCGTAGTCGTTTTTCATCTGCTGGGTGCACTGGGCGTAGTTGCTCTCGTATTGCTGCAGCAGGGTAAAGGTGCGGATGCTGGCGCGTCTTTCGGAGCAGGTGCTTCAAATACTGTGTTCGGAAGCCAAGGTTCCTCTACCTTTCTTAGTAAGTTTACTGCTATACTTGCCGCAGGTTTCTTCATAACCAGCTTAGGGTTAGGTTACTTTGCTAAAGAGAAAGCTCATCAGCTGACTCAAGTAGGTTTACCAAATCCAGCGGTGTTGGAAGTTCCAAAGCAAAAACCGGCTTCTGATGATGTCCCGGTGCTTCAAGAGCAAAAGTCGGCAACCAATGCGACTGACGTGCCTTCAGCTCAAGAGCAAAAGTAAGAAGGGTTTCAAACGTAGTATTGCCGAGGTGGTGGAATTGGTAGACACGCAACCTTGAGGTGGTTGTGCCCATAGGGTGTAGGGGTTCGAGTCCCCTTCTCGGTACCAATTATCAGGAGAGCCCGCTGTTGCGGGCTTTCTTGTAGGTGGAAGGTTACATTGACCCTGTTAGGGATCGGTCGTATACTTCCGCCCCAGCTTTGTCGCGGGGTGGAGCAGTCTGGTAGCTCGTCGGGCTCATAACCCGAAGGTCGTCGGTTCAAATCCGGCCCCCGCAACCAGTTTCAGGAGCCCCTTTTCAGGGGCTTTTTGTTAGCTGGACACTTTATAACGCCGCTGTTCAACGGCGTTTCAGGGATGGGCGTTTCGCCCATTTTTTTATTTTGCATAGCATGCATTTACATGCACGAGGGGGTTCAGGTGTCGAGCAAGCTAGAACAGTTGCAGGCCTTGTTGGCCCCGGTGGTCGTGGCCCTTGGCTATGAATGCTGGGGTATTGAGTTTTCGGCTCAAGGTCGCCACTCACTGTTGCGCGTTTATATCGATAAAGAAGGCGGTGTGCTGGTGGACGATTGTGCCATCGTCAGCCGTCAGATCAGCGGTGTACTGGATGTTGAAGATCCGATCTCCGTTGAATACACCCTTGAAGTTTCCTCGCCTGGCATGGAACGCCCGCTGTTCACGCTTGAACAGTTTGCAAAGTTTGCCGGTGACCAAGTGAAGATCAAGCTGCGCTCGCCTTTTGAAGGTCGACGCAACTTTCAGGGCCTTCTGCGCGGTGTAGAAGAGCAGGACGTCGTGGTGCAGGTTGAAGACCATGAATTCCTGTTGCCGATCGATATGATCGACAAGGCCAACATTATTCCCAGTTTTGACTGAGACGCGGATCCCGCGGATCCAATGGCTTGCGAAAGGCGAGGCGTACGATGAGCAAAGAAGTACTGCTGGTTGTTGAGTCGGTATCCAATGAAAAGGGCGTACCGGCAAACGTAATTTTTGAAGCGCTGGAGCTGGCTCTGGCCACTGCTACCAAAAAGCGTTTTGAAGACGAAGTTGATCTGCGTGTGGAAATCAATCGCCACACCGGTGCTTATGAAACTTTCCGTCGCTGGACGGTAGTCGAAGAAGCAGACCTGGATGATCCGGCTGTTGAAACCTGGCCGAGCAAGGTCCAGGAAACGCATCCTGGCGCGAAGGTCGGTGATGTTGTCGAAGAAAAAATCGAGTCCATCGAGTTCGGCCGTATCGCTGCGCAGACTGCCAAGCAAGTTATCGTGCAGAAAGTCCGTGAAGCCGAGCGTGCTCAAGTCGTTGATGCCTACCGCGAGCGTCTGGGAGAAATCATCTCCGGCACCGTGAAGAAAGTAACCCGCGACAACGTGATCGTTGATCTGGGTAACAACGCTGAAGCGCTGCTGGCTCGAGAAGACATCATTTCTCGCGAAACTTTCCGGGTGGGTGTGCGCCTGCGTGCACTGCTCAAGGAAATCCGCACCGAGAACCGCGGCCCGCAGCTGATTCTGTCGCGTACTGCGCCGGAAATGCTGATCGAGTTGTTCCGCATCGAAGTGCCGGAAATTGCTGAAGGCCTGATCGAAGTAATGGCTGCCTCCCGTGACCCGGGTTCGCGTGCCAAGATCGCGGTCCGCTCCAAAGACAAACGCATCGACCCGCAAGGTGCTTGCATTGGTATGCGCGGTTCGCGCGTCCAGGCAGTGTCGGGTGAGTTGGGCGGTGAGCGTGTGGATATCGTCCTGTGGGACGATAATCCTGCGCAGTTCGTAATCAACGCCATGTCCCCGGCTGAGGTTGCGGCAATTATCGTTGACGAAGATGCCCATGCAATGGACATCGCCGTTGGCGCAGACAATCTGGCTCAGGCCATCGGTCGCGGTGGTCAGAACGTGCGTCTGGCTAGCCAGTTGACTGGCTGGACCCTGAACGTGATGACCGAATCGGACATCCAGGCTAAGCAGCAAGCAGAAACCGGCGACATCCTGCGCAACTTCATCGACGAGCTGGAAGTCGACGAAGATCTGGCGCAGGTGCTGGTTGATGAAGGCTTTACCAGCCTGGAAGAGATTGCCTACGTACCGTTGGAAGAAATGCTCAACATCGATGGCTTTGACGAAGACACCGTCAACGAGCTTCGCGCTCGGGCCAAGGATCGTTTGTTGACTAAAGCCATCGCTACTGAGGAAAAGCTGGCAGACGCCCATCCGGCCGAAGACCTGCTCTCGCTTGAGGGTATGGACAAGGATTTGGCGATGGAACTGGCGGTGCGCGGCGTAATTACCCGCGAAGACCTGGCCGAGCAGTCTATTGACGACCTGCTCGACATCGACGGCATTGACGATGATCGTGCCGGCAAGTTGATCATGGCCGCCCGAGCCCATTGGTTCGAGTAATAGGCGCGGCCTGAGGAGAGAAGTGCATGACGCAAGTCACGGTGAAACAACTGGCCGATGAGGTCAAAACACCGGTAGAGCGCCTGCTGCAGCAGATGCGTGAGGCAGGTCTGCCGCACACCGCCGCCGAGGAACATGTGACCGACAGTGAGAAGCAATCTTTGCTGACTCACTTGAAAAGCAGCCACAAGGCGAAAGTGGAAGAACCGCGCAAAATCACGTTGCAGCGTAAAACCACCAGCACCCTGCGTGTTGCTGGCAGCAAAAGCATCAGCGTTGAAGTACGCAAGAAGAAAGTCTTCGTACAGCGCAGCCCGGAAGAAATCGAAGCCGAGCGCAAACGCGAACTGGAAGAACGTCGCGCAGTAGAAAATGCTGCACGTCAGAAGGCTGAAGAAGAAGCCAAGCGTCGCGCCGAAGAAGAAGCGCGTCGCCAGCCTGCTGCTGCGCAACCTGCTACTGAAGCTGTTGCAGCACCTGCTGCAGTTGCCGAGCCAGTGCGTGAAGCACCGGTTGTAGCAGCTGCGCCAGCGGCTGACACTCGCAAACGCGACGAACAGCGTCGTCCGGACAAACCACGTGCTGACGATAACAATCGTCGTGGCGCGGGTGATGGTGAGCGCAAAAACGCTCCACATCGCGCTTCGGTCAAGGAAAAGGCGCCAGCTCCACGTGTTGCGCCACGCACTACCGACGAAGAAAGCGATGGCTTCCGTCGTGGTGGTCGCGGCAAGGCCAAGCTGAAGAAACGCAACGCCCACGGTTTCCAGAGCCCAACAGGCCCTGTCGTGCGCGAAGTGAAGATCGGCGAGACCATCACTGTTGGCGATCTCGCTCAGCAGATGTCGGTCAAGGCTGCTGAAATCATCAAGTTCATGTTCAAACTGGGTACTCCAGCGACCATCAACCAGGTACTTGATCAGGAAACTGCTCAACTGGTTGCTGAAGAGCTGGGCCACAAAGTGACCCTGGTCAGCGACACCGCCCTGGAAGATTCCCTGGCCGAGTCCCTGAAGTTTGAAGGTGAGGCCTTCTCCCGTGCGCCAGTCGTGACCGTAATGGGCCACGTTGACCATGGTAAGACCTCGCTGCTCGACTATATCCGTCGTGCCAAGGTAGCGGCTGGCGAAGCCGGCGGTATCACCCAGCACATCGGTGCGTACCACGTTGAAACCGAACGCGGCATGGTCACCTTCCTCGATACCCCGGGTCACGCCGCGTTTACCGCCATGCGTGCTCGTGGTGCCAAGGCGACCGACATCGTGATCCTGGTGGTTGCAGCGGACGACGGCGTGATGCCGCAGACCATTGAAGCCGTACAGCACGCCAAGGCTGCCGGTGTTCCACTGGTTGTTGCAGTGAACAAAATCGACAAGCCGGGCGCCGATCTCGATCGCATCCGTAGCGAACTGTCGGTTCACGGTGTGACCTCGGAAGAGTGGGGCGGCGACACTCCGTTCGTATCGGTTTCGGCGAAAGTCGGTACCGGTGTAGACGAGTTGCTCGAAGCTGTTCTGCTGCAAGCTGAAGTTCTCGAACTGAAAGCGACCCCTTCGGCTCCTGGCCGTGGTGTCGTGGTTGAATCGCGTCTCGACAAAGGTCGTGGCCCGGTTGCAACCGTTCTGGTTCAGGACGGCACCCTGCGCCAAGGCGACATGGTGCTGGTCGGTTCGAACTATGGCCGCGTTCGCGCCATGCTCGACGAGAACGGCAAGCCAATCAAGGAAGCCGGTCCTTCCATCCCTGTCGAGATTCTCGGCCTGGACGGTACCCCGGACGCTGGCGACGAGATGAGCGTGGTTGCCGACGAGAAGAAAGCCCGTGAAGTGGCTCTGTTCCGTCAAGGCAAGTTCCGTGAAGTCAAACTGGCTCGTGCTCACGCAGGCAAGCTGGAAAACATCTTCGAGAACATGGGCCAGGAAGAGAAGAAGACGCTTAACATCGTCCTCAAATCCGACGTCCGTGGTTCGCTGGAAGCGTTGAACGGCGCCTTGAACGGCCTGGGTAACGACGAAGTGCAAGTGCGTGTAGTCGGTGGCGGTGTCGGTGGTATCACCGAGAGCGACGCCAACCTGGCACTGGCCTCCAACGCTGTACTGTTCGGCTTCAACGTGCGTGCCGATGCCGGCGCTCGCAAGATCGTCGAGCAGGAAGGTCTGGATATGCGTTACTACAACGTGATCTACGACATCATCGAAGACGTCAAGAAAGCCCTGACCGGTATGCTTGGCAGCGACGTTCGGGAGAACATCCTGGGTATCGCTGAAGTCCGCGACGTGTTCCGTTCGCCGAAGTTTGGCGCGATCGCCGGTTGCATGGTTATCGAAGGTGTTGTGCACCGTAACCGTCCAATCCGTGTACTGCGTGAAGACATCGTTATCTTCGAAGGCGAGCTGGAATCCCTGCGCCGCTTCAAGGATGACGCTTCCGAAGTACGTGCCGGCATGGAGTGCGGTATCGGCGTGAAGAGCTACAACGACGTCAAAGTCGGTGACAAGATCGAAGTCTTCGAGAAGGTTCAGGTTGCTCGCAGCCTCTAACTCGCGCACTTCAAGAGCCGTGATGGGCAGCCGCATGCAAATGCACAGCGCATCACCCGGACTCTAAACGCAACGCCCGGTCTGGCTTTTGTCAGGCCGGGCGTTTGCCGCTTTCAGACCACACGGGTTTCACCGTGAGGCAGTAACAGGTAACAAGACATGGCAAAAGAATACAGCCGTACCCAACGTATCGGCGATCAGATGCAGCGTGAGCTGGCACAGCTGATCCGTCGTGAAGTCAAAGACCCGCGCGTCGGCCTGGTCACCATTACCGCTGTTGAAGTCAGCCGTGACGTCGGTCACGCCAAGATCTTCATCACCGTAATGGGGCAGGACAGCGCAGACGATATTGCTCAAAGCATCAAGGTGCTGAACTCGGCTGCCGGTTTCCTGCGCATGCAGTTGGCTCGCGAGATGAAGCTGCGCAGCGTTCCTCAGCTGCACTTCCACTACGACGAAAGCGTCGTGCGTGGCGCTCATCTGTCGGCATTGATCGAACGCGCCGTGGCTGAAGACAATCAGCACCCGGTTGCGGCAGAACCCGTAGACACCAAGGAGTAATCGGTGGCTCAGGTCAAACGTATCCGTCGTAACGTCAGCGGTATCATCCTGCTCGACAAGCCGCTGGGGTTCACCTCCAACGCGGCGTTGCAGAAGGTTCGCTGGCTGCTCAATGCCGAGAAGGCCGGGCACACCGGCAGTCTTGATCCGTTGGCCACCGGCGTGTTGCCGCTGTGCTTCGGTGAGGCGACCAAGTTCTCGCAATACCTGCTCGACTCCGACAAGGGCTATGAAACCCTGGCGCAACTGGGCAAGACCACCACCACGGCAGACGCTGAAGGTGAAGTTTTGCAGGAACGCCCGGTGACCGTTGGTCGCGCCGATATCGAAGCGGTTTTGCCGAAATTTCGTGGGCAAATCAGTCAGATACCGCCGATGTACTCAGCCCTCAAGCGTGACGGTCAGCCGTTGTACAAGTTGGCTCGTGCAGGTGAAGTGGTGGAGCGCGAACCGCGTTCTGTTACTATTGCGCGCTTGGAATTGCTCGCCTTTGAAGGTGATACTGCGCGCTTCGCCGTAGATTGCAGCAAAGGCACCTATATCCGCACCCTCGTGGAGGATATTGGTGAAGCACTCGGTTGTGGCGCTTACGTTGCGCAGTTGCGACGTACCCAGGCCGGTCCGTTCAGCCTGGCCCAGACGGTCACGCTGGAAGAGTTGGAAGCAGTACATGCCGAAGGCGGCAACGAAGCGGTTGATCGCTTCCTGATGCCATCGGACAGCGGCCTGCTGGATTGGCCACTGTTGCAGTTCTCGGAGCACAGCTCGTTCTACTGGCTCAACGGCCAGCCGGTACGCGCCCCGGATGCACCGAAATTCGGTATGGTACGTGTACAGGATCACAATGGTCGCTTCATCGGTATCGGTGAAGTGAGCGAAGACGGGCGCATCGCGCCACGTCGACTGATTCGGTCAGAATGACCGGACGAGGGTGGCTGTTAACAGGCACGGTCACTACTCATTTTTAGATACAGGGATTTGTCCCTGGCCTGTTGAAACTGTTTCTTTGAAACAGTTTCCTGATAAAAGGATTGCCTCATGGCTCTCGACGTTCAAGAAAAAGCTCAAATCGTAGCTGACTACCAGCAAGCTGTTGGTGACACTGGTTCGCCAGAAGTGCAAGTTGCACTGCTGACCCACAACATCAACAAACTGCAAGGTCACTTCAAGGCCAACGGTAAAGATCACCACTCCCGTCGTGGTCTGATCCGCATGGTAAACCAGCGTCGCAAGCTGCTGGACTACCTGAAAGGCAAGGACGTGAGCCGTTACAGCGCTCTGATCGCTCGCCTGGGTCTGCGTCGCTAATAAGCGATTGCGCTAGAGGTTGGTTGTCTGTCGTGCGTCAGCGGGTTTCCCGCCGGCGCATGGCAGGCTCCCAGCCTCAAGTTTTATCTGGACAACAGTTTTATCTGGACAATCAAAGTCGGGCCGATTCCCGGCATTGCCCAAGAATTTCGCAAGAAAACCAGTTCCCCCAAGAGCCACAAAGAAGGTAGGACACCGTGAACCCGGTAATCAAAAAATTCCAGTTCGGTCAGTCGACCGTTACCCTCGAGACTGGCCGTATCGCCCGTCAGGCCTCCGGCGCAGTATTGGTCACCGTTGACGACGACGTCAGCGTATTGGTGACCGTAGTCGGTGCCAAACAAGCCGATCCAGGCAAGGGCTTCTTCCCTCTGTCTGTTCACTACCAGGAAAAAACTTACGCTGCCGGTAAGATCCCTGGCGGTTTCTTCAAGCGCGAAGGCCGTCCTTCCGAGAAAGAAACCCTGACTTCCCGACTGATCGACCGTCCGATCCGTCCGCTGTTCCCGGAAGGTTTCATGAACGAAGTGCAGGTTGTCTGCACCGTCGTTTCCACCAGCAAGAAGACCGATCCGGACATCGCTGCGATGATCGGTACCTCGGCTGCGCTGGCGATCTCCGGCATTCCTTTCGATGGCCCGATCGGCGCTGCCCGCGTTGCATTCCACGAAAGTACCGGCTACCTGCTGAACCCGACTTACGAGCAACTGAAAGCTTCGAGCCTGGACATGGTCGTTGCCGGTACTTCGGAAGCGGTATTGATGGTTGAATCGGAAGCCAAAGAGCTGACCGAAGACCAGATGCTGGGCGCGGTACTATTTGCTCACGACGAGTTCCAGGTTGTGATCAACGCTGTTAAAGAACTGGCTGCCGAAGCTGCCAAGCCAACCTGGACCTGGGCTCCTCAGCCTGAAGCCACCGCACTGCTGGGCGCTATCCGTGCCGAGTTCGGCGACGCGATCTCCCAGGCTTACACCATCACCGTCAAGGCCGACCGTTACGCTCGCCTGGGCGAACTGAAAGACCAGGTTGTTGCCAAGCTGTCCGGTGAAGAAGGCCAGCCTTCGTCCAGCGAAGTCAAAGCAGCTTTCGGTGAAATCGAATACCGCACCGTTCGCGAAAACATCGTTAACGGCAAGCCACGTATCGACGGCCGCGACACCCGTACCGTACGTCCGCTGAACATCGAAGTCGGCGTTCTGCCGAAGACCCACGGTTCGGCATTGTTCACCCGTGGCGAAACCCAGGCTCTGGTCGTTGCGACTCTGGGCACCGCCCGTGACGCACAACTGCTGGACACCCTGGAAGGCGAGAAAAAAGACCCGTTCATGCTGCACTACAACTTCCCTCCGTTCTCGGTGGGCGAGTGTGGTCGCATGGGTGGCGCTGGTCGTCGTGAAATCGGTCACGGCCGTTTGGCCCGTCGTTCGGTTCAGGCCATGCTGCCTGCTGCCGACGTGTTCCCGTACACCATCCGTGTGGTATCGGAAATCACCGAATCCAACGGTTCCAGCTCGATGGCATCGGTCTGCGGTGCTTCCCTGGCGCTGATGGACGCTGGTGTGCCAATGAAGGCGCCGGTTGCCGGTATCGCCATGGGCCTGGTTAAAGAAGGCGAGAAGTTCGCCGTCCTGACCGACATCCTGGGTGACGAAGACCACCTGGGCGACATGGACTTCAAGGTAGCCGGTACCTCCAAAGGTGTTACCGCGCTGCAGATGGACATCAAGATCAAAGGCATCACCGAAGAAATCATGGAAATCGCTCTGGGCCAAGCCCTGGAAGCGCGCCTGAACATCCTCGGCCAGATGAACCAGATCATTGCCCAGTCGCGTACCGAGCTGTCGGAAAACGCTCCGACCATGATTGCGATGAAAATCGACACCGACAAAATCCGTGATGTCATCGGTAAAGGCGGCGCAACCATTCGTGCGATCTGTGAAGAGACCAAGGCTTCGATCGACATCGAAGACGACGGCTCGATCAAGATCTTCGGCGAAACCAAGGAAGCAGCTGAAGCCGCTCGTCAGCGCGTCCTGGGCATCACCGCTGAAGCTGAAATCGGCAAGATCTACGTCGGTAAAGTGGAACGCATCGTCGACTTCGGCGCATTCGTCAACATCCTGCCGGGCAAGGACGGTCTGGTTCACATCTCCATGCTGAGCGACGCTCGCGTTGAGAAAGTGACCGACATCCTGAAAGAAGGCCAGGAAGTGGAAGTACTGGTACTGGACGTGGACAACCGCGGCCGTATCAAGCTGTCCATCAAAGACGTAGCAGCAGCCAAGGCTTCGGGCGTTTAATTACCCCGCAGCTTAAGCGCTGAACAAGCAAACGCCCCGACTGGTTCGGGGCGTTTTGCTGTGTGCTGTTAAATCAAAAGATCGTCTGAAGCAAATTGAGGGGCTTACCAAGTTGCCCGACCCCAAAGTCAGTGCTAGGTTTAGCCCACCGCCCGTGTAGCTCAGCCGGTAGAGCAGCGCACTCGTAACGCGAAGGTCGCAGGTTCGATTCCTGTCTCGGGCACCACTTCCCCTTATTTCACCTTACGGCTCAATTCCTCGACGGTGCGTTTGAGCTGATCCATCGCACGATCCTGATCGCTGATGGTCCGTTTCAGGTTCGAGATCTCGCTGCTGTTCGAGCTGGAGCTGGAGCCGCTGTTGCGATTGAGATCTTCCACCTGCCGACCAAGCTTATCCAGATCACGTTCCTGCTCTTTGACCTTGCTCTTGAGGTCGTCGATCTCCTTGCTGCTGGAGTTTGAGCTGGAACCGCTGCTGCGCTTGAGTTCTTCGATCTGGCGCGTCTGGTTGCTGATGGTTTCCTGCATCTTTTTCAGTTCGTCGATGCGCAAATCGCTTTTGACCAGAACGTCCTTGCCGTATTCATTATGGATGGCGGAGAGTTTGTCATCGTAGGACGGACTGCCGTTGCTCAGCTCAATGCCGGCCATTGCGGTGCCCGGCAGAGCCAGGACACCCAGCAGGGCGGTCATTGCGGTGGCGGACAGAACAGAGGAAAGCTTCGAAAAACTGCGCATCACTGAGGTTCCTTGTGAAGTACCGATATGGCACATTGCTATGACTTTGGATTTGAAATTATGTTCCCGAGGCTCTTGATGCACCCTGCATGAAACTTTTTGTGGGATAGATGTAAAGAGCCGTGTAAATCGTGGGCCAAACGTCCTATATTCGGTGCCTGCATGAGCACCGCCCAGCAGTTTTCAGATGATCCCGAATGGTTCTGAAGGCCAGATAAACCGGGCTTCAAACGGTTTTCTGCGTCAGAGAGATCCTTGATGATCCAGATCCATCTTCCATTCCCATGATCAGCGAGAACGCCATGACCGTGAACGAAATGACTCAAGAGCAAAGACACGAAGAGGCCCTCAAGAAGTACATGCTTGATGCGCCGGAATTGATGGAAGAGATCAAGAACCTGAGCGCCGACGATCAGAAAGATCAGATTCAGTGGGCGTTCGAGGACGAGGCAGAAGCGCAGGGCTTGCAGCCTTGGGAGCTGACGCTCAAGTACACCTCAACGCCGGAAGAGTACGAAGCGACGCGCCTTGCGTTGCACAAGGAAGCCGCCGAAGTGCTGGGCGTCGAGTGGGAAGAATATTGCGAGATGAACAATCTGGTGGTTTGAAAGCAGCTTCAAGCTACAAGCTACAAGCTACAAGCTACAAGCCAAGCGCGGAACCGCTTGAGGTTTGCAGCTTGCAGCTTGCAGCTCCTCAGATACTGAGGCGCATCGACAGGTCTACAGCCTTCACATCCTTGGTCATCGCCCCAATCGAGATGTAATCCACGCCCGTCTCGGCGATTGGCCGCAAGGTGCTTTCGTTGACGCCACCGCTGGCTTCGAGTTTCGCCTTGCCGGCATTCAGCCGCACGGCTTCGCGCATGTCGTCCAGGCTCAGTTCATCAAGCATGATGATGTCGGCGCCCGCCGCCAGGGCCTCCTTGAGCTCCTCCAGGCTTTCCACTTCAACCTCCACCGGTTTGCCCGGCGCGATCTTGTGCGCGGCGGCGATGGCTTGAGGGATACCACCGCAGGCAGCGATATGGTTTTCCTTGATCAGAAACGCGTCGTAAAGACCGATGCGGTGGTTGTGGCAACTGCCGCAGGTCACGGCGTACTTTTGCGCCAACCGCAGCCCAGGCAGGGTTTTTCGGGTATCCAGCAGTTTCACCTGAGTATCGGCAACGAAGTCGGCCAGGTACTGCGCGCGAGTGGCGACACCGGAAAGCAGTTGCAGGAAGTTCAGCGCACTACGCTCGCCGGTCAGCAGCGAACGGGCGGGGCCTTCGAGGTGAAACAACGCCTGATTGGGGCTCACGCGTTCACCGTCGCGCACTTGCCAGTGCACCGCGACCCGAGGGTCCAGCTGGCGAAACACCGCGTCGACCCAGGCGGTGCCGCTGATGACGGCCGCATCACGGGTAATGATCGTGGCTTTGGCCAGGCGTTCGGCGGGGATCAGTTGTGCGGTGATGTCGCCGCTGCCGATATCTTCAAGCAACGCACGGCGCACGTTGGCTTCGATTTCGGCGGTCAAATCGGCGAGGCGTAGATTCGGCATAACGGGCTCCACAAACAAAGTGCTCCGATTATAGGGCCATGCTGCAAGCGAACCCAAGGCGCCCACTACTTTCAGCGGGTTCTAAAACCTGCATTTGGTCGACTCGCCAGCATTATTCCTCCTGCGTGCTGGTCTGTGACCCTCGAAGCCAGCGCCCAGAGCCAGCCGTCGCAGCGGGCTGGCCCTGGAGTTTCGCCGTGGCGCGGTGCGCACGCTCGACGACACCTGATTGTTCGATCGGGCGCTGGAGTCGGTGATTGGCAACCTGCATCGACTCAATTGCGGCAAGTGATCGCAACCTGAGGGGTGATCACGGCATACTGGAGCCCATCAGAGCCGTCATTGAAGGAGCCTGTATGCAGTTGGACCCCGCGAGCGGTTGGTTTGAAGGCGTGCGCCATTGCCCGTCCCCCAACTTCAATGCGCGCCCCACGGGCGAAATCTCCTTGCTGGTGATCCACAACATCAGCCTGCCACCGGCGCAGTTCGCGACGGGCAAGGTGCAGGAATTTTTTCAGAACCGCCTGGATGTCACCGAGCACCCTTACTTTGAAGGGATTGCCGACTTGCGTGTGTCTGCACATTTTCTGATCGAGCGTGACGGCGCGATCACACAGTTTGTCTCTTGTCTTGATCGGGCGTGGCACGCAGGCGTTTCCCGGTTTGAGGGACGCGAAGGCTGTAACGATTTCTCCCTTGGCATCGAGCTTGAAGGCACTGATGATCTGCCGTTCACCGAGGCTCAATATCACGCGCTGATTGCCTTGACCCGCCAATTGCAGTCTACGTTTACAGCCATCACCCATTCACGTATCCAGGGGCATAGCGATATCGCACCCGGGCGCAAGACGGATCCGGGGCCGGCGTTCGACTGGGCACGCTATCGCGGGGCTCTGGAAAAAGGGGAAGCACAATGAGTTTTCTGGTGTTACTGCTGGCGGTCTGGATCGAGAAGTTTTCGGCCTTGCGTCATCAAGTTCAGCGCGACAGTGGATGGCTGCGGGAGCTGGCCAACTATGAAGCCAGCCCAAAGCTTGCGAATCGGCCTTGGCTGGTACTGGCATTGCTGGTGCTGTTCCCAGTGGCGTTACTCGGCCTTTTGTTGCTGGTACTGGAGCCGGTGGCCTATGGCTTGTTGGCCTTGCCGGTGCATTTGCTGGTGGTGATTTATAGCTTGGGCCGTGGTGATTTGCTCGGTGGCCTGGGACCGTTTCGTGATGCCTGGCGCCGGGAAGACCTGCAAGCGGCGGCGCTTGTCGCCAAACGTGACCTGGATATTTGCGCCGACAGCGGCGAGCAGTTGCTGCAGAAGGTTCAAGCCCATTTGCTGTGGCAGGCTTATCAGAGTTTTTTTGCAGTGATTTTCTGGTACTTCCTGCTCGGTCCGGTGGCGGCCTTGAGTTATCGCTTGCTGGCCCTGGCGGCCGAACATGGCAAGAACCCGACGGTGGTCGAGCGCGCCGCACACTTGCGACATGCCTTTGACTGGCTGCCGGTGCGTTTGTTGGCCGCGAGTTTTGCTTTGGTCGGCAACTTCGTCGCGGTCAGCCGGGTGATGCTCCATGAATTGTTGAACTGGAATATCAGCGCTGCGCAGCTGATCGAGAACGTCGGCGTGGTGGCGGGGGAGATTCCGGCACCTGTGGCGGGGCCTGAAGGGGTTCAAAACCTGGATCAGATCTGGGAACTGCTGCTGCGGGCGGCGGTGGTCTGGTATGCCGGATTTGCCATTTGGACCGTGCTGCCCTGATTTCTGTATAACCCCGAAAAGATCGCAGCCTTGTAGCAGCCTTCGGCGGCTGCTACAGGTGCGCGTGCGCTCTAGCTGTTAACCTTAAGTTACAAAACCTCCTTTCGATTTGAGCTATACAGAAGCAGCACGCCATAGTGGCTATCTGCTGCATCTGCGTGCCTGCCCAAAAAAATAAGAAATGAAAGGGGGACGTCCGTGAAGAGTTTGCTCTATCCCGCCGTTGCGCTGATGAATCGCCTGAACTTCGGCATGAAGTTCAGCCTGATCAGCGTGCTGTTTTTCTTCCCCATGCTGGTGACCAATTTCTATCTGGTTCGCGATTCGTATCGCGAATTCCAGGGCACCCAGGTCGAGTTGCAAAGCCTCGACCTGTTGGGCAGTGGGCAGACGCTACGGCGGGATCTGGAAACCCTGAACAACCTGGTACAGATCAACGCGACCCTCGGCCAGTCTGGCAAGGCGGGAGATACCGAGTCGAAAATCAGCGCCCTTGAGCGGAGCGTGCTAGCGCGCCTGCAAAGCCTGACCGCGACGACCATCGATCCTGAGCAGGTCAGCGTTTTTGATGGCAAGCGCGATGAAATGATTACCGCGTTCAAGGCTCAACAAGCGGAGACGTCCCTGCAGAGCAAAAGCGCGCTGATCGGCAAGCTGCTCGGCAATGCGCAGATTTTCAGTCAGATCATCGCCAGCCAGGCTGGCCTGAGTCGTGACAACCAGAGTGATTTGCGCCAATTGAGTGAGTTGATCACCAACGTTACCCCGCGTGTGACGCAAACCCTCGGCGAAGGCCGGGCGATGGGGGCCTACTCGCTGGGGCAGGGGTTTATCAATTCCGCTTCGAGCACCCGGTTCGATGAGCTGCTGGTGCAGATCGACAAGCTTCAGGCCGAATACGCCCTGAAGTTGCAGGACGCGCTGGCTGCCGGCAAAGCGGCGCGTGAGGTGCTGGAACCCTCGGCCAATGTCAGCAAAGCCACACTCAAGCAAGCCAGCGAGCTGTTTGAAGAGCAAGTGGTGGTGGCCGATACCCTCGATAAACCCTGGCAGGGTTTTTACGATCAGGTCACCGGGCTGATGGACAAGACCTATCAACTGAATGACGCGACGCTTAAGTTTCTCGGCGTTCAATTGCAGCAACGTCTGGAACAGAACCGCACGCACATGGTGCTGCGGGCGGTGGCACTGTCGGTAGTGTTCGTGCTGATTTTTTACCTCTACGGCGGTTTCTATGCCTCCACCCGCACCACCCTCAAGCGTCTCGGCGGAGTCATGGACAAGGTGGCGGCCGGTGACATGACCATCACGTTTACCGCCCACAGCCGTGATGAGTTGGGTGAGTTGGGCAACGTCTTCAATGGCACCGTGGCCAAGATCCATGACCTGATCGAGTTGGTTGGCAAGACCGTCAACGAGGTGGAGCGTCAGGCGAGTCAGGTGGAAACGGTGTCGGCCCGGAGCAATCAGGCGGTGGCTGGTCAGCGTACGCAGATCGAGCAAGTCGCTACGGCGATGAACCAGATGTCGGCCACCGCTCAGGAAGTTGCGCGCAGTGCGGCGGCTGCCGTCAGCAGCGCCCACAGTGTCAACGATGAAACCATTAGCGGGCGCGGGTTGGTCGAGTCGCAACAAGGCAGCATTGCGCAACTGGCCAGCGAGATCGACTCGTCAGTGCTGGTAATCAATCAACTGGCCAGCGACAGCCAGTCCATCAGTCGCGTGCTGGAAGTGATCAAGAGCATCGCCGAGCAGACCAACCTGCTGGCGCTCAACGCGGCCATCGAGGCCGCCCGTGCGGGTGAGCAGGGACGGGGCTTTGCGGTGGTGGCCGATGAGGTCCGCACCCTGGCCAAACGTACCCAGCAATCGACCGAAGAAATCGAGCAGATGATTACCAGGCTGCACGGTGGCGTTGGCGCCGCGGTGAAGGCCATGGGCGTCAGTCACCAGATGGCCAGTGGCACGGTCGGTCAGTCGGAAAAGGTCCAGCAAGCCCTGGAAAACATCCTCGGCGCGGTGGGCATGATCGTCGATCAGAATCAGCAAATTGCTGCGGCAGTCGAGCAGCAAACCGCGGTGGCCCACGATATCGACCAGAACATTGTCGAGATCAACCGGGCCGGCGAACGCACTGCCGAAGGTGCGCACCAGACCGAAAACGCCAGCCGTGCACTGTCGGCCCAAGTGGTGCAGTTGAAGCACTTGATCAGCGCGTTCAGGGTTTGACGATTACCGGCCGCCGCAAACCGACGGATTACCAGTTGAACAGCTCGCAGGCGTTGGCGGTGCTGGCGGCGGCCAGTTGTTCGGGGCTGATGGCCATGATCTGCGCCAGTGCCGCGCAAATCGCCGGCAGGTGAGCAGGGCTGTTGCGTTGTCCGGGGTACATGGCGGGCGCCATGTCCGGTGAATCGGTTTCCAGCACGACCGACTCCAGTGGCAAACCGGCGATCACTTTGTGCATGCGCAAGGCTTGTGGCCAGGTTGCCGCACCGCCCAATCCCAGTTTGAAACCGAGCTTGAGGTATTCGCGGGCCTCTTCCTGGCTGCCGGCAAAGGCGTGGATGATGCCGGCGCGTTTTAGCCTGAAGCGTTTCAAGGTCGCAATCACCGCCGCATGGCTGCGCCGCACATGCAGCAGGGCCGGCAACTGGAAGTCGGCCGCCAGTTGCAGTTGTGCGTCAAACAGCGCTTGCTGGCGTTCGCGGTCCAGGTCCTCAAGAAAGTAATCCAGGCCAATTTCGCCCACGGCGCACAGTTGCCGATGGCCGGCCAGACGCGTCAGCCAGTCCGCCAGCTCAGTCAGGTCAGCGGGACGATGCTCATCGACATAGACCGGGTGCAGGCCAAACGCGGCATGCAGGTCAGGATCGCTTTGCACCAGATCCCAGACCCGCTGCCAATTGCGCTGATAAACCCCCAGCACCACCATCCGCTTCACACCCAAGGCGCGGCTTTGAGCCAGCAGCGCCTGGCGGTCCGGGTCGAAATCCGGAAAGTCCAGATGAGTGTGGCTGTCGATCAGCTCCACGTTTCAGTCCTGGCGAATACGCTGTTTGAAGGTCCGCGCGATGGCCTGCACGCCGGGTTGGTAATGGTCTTCTTCAATCGCCGCGAGCGCCAGTTGCAGGACTTTATCGGCGATCAATTGATGCTGCTGGGCCATGGCGTTGACCGGCAGCGGCAGGAAGTCCAGCAACTGCGTGTCACCAAACGTGCCGAGGCGCAACGGGCGGGTTTTCAACGGGAAGTCGTGCAAGGCATCGAACACGCCTTGAAGCAGCACGTAGGACGTCGTCACCAACGCATCCGGCAAATGGCCGAGGCGTTGCAGCAATTCTTTCATCAGTTGTCGACCGCAGTCGCGGCTGAACGCCTCGCCGTGTTCGATCAGGACTTCGCCCTTGAAGTCGATCAGAGCCTGTTTGAAGCCGGCGGTACGCTCCTGGCTGATGCTCAGTTCGGGTCGCGCACCGATCAGTGCAATCTGCTTGGGCTGTGGCTGCAACAGGCTGCGGGTGAGGTTCAGGCTGGCTTCGCAATCATCGCTGATCACCGAGCAGAAATATTCAGGCTCCATGACCCGGTCAATGGCAATGATCGGCAAGCCCTTGGCTTGCAACTGGCGATAGCTGTCATCGCCGGCCGGCAGGCAGCTGGCGACGATCAATGCATCGCAACGCCGTGCGCGAAACAGCTTGAGCAACTGGCGCTCGCTCTCCGGCGCATCGTCGGAGCTGGCAATCAGCAACTGATAGCCACGTGCCCGGGCACCCTGTTCGAGGAGCTTGGCGATCCGCGCGTAACTGGGGTTTTCCAGGTCCGGCAGAATGAAGCCCAGGGTGCGGGTGTGCCGACTGCGCAACCCGGCCGCTTGAGGGTTAGGCGTAAAGCCATGTTGTTCGACCACCGCGCGCACGCGCTCGACGGTGGCGTTGCTGATGCGCTGTTGTTCGGCCTTGCCATTGATGACATAGCTGGCGGTGGTGACAGACACACCGGCCAACTGGGCGATATCACTGAGTTTCAACCGGGATTTCCTTGTTTTTTCGAGCTTGCCCCGACATTTTGTCCAATCCTACCCGATTACGGCAGGCGCCCCATGTCACAACGCATCCGACAAGTTGGACTTCAAGGTTGGGAGATTATCGAGTAACGTGCCAACTCATCTAGATTAAACGTTTCAGCAAGCGTATTTTCTTCGCTATTGGCTCTTTTTGCCGGTTCTGCCGCGAAACCGACGAAGGATGCTCTGAAAAAGAGTGCTCTGAATAAAGCCTAAACTGATTCAATCAAAACAATACCTGGCGCGACTCCGCGCCAAAAAGGAGAAAGCATGCTCGAGCTCACTATAGAGCAGATATCCATGGGCCAGTCGGCTGTGGATAAAGCCGCCGCATTGCGTTTGTTGGCCGACCAACTGGTCTCCGATGGCCTGGTGGCCGAGGGTTACCTCAGCGGCTTGCAGGCGCGTGAAGCCCAGGGTTCGACCTTTCTCGGCCAAGGTATTGCGATCCCCCACGGAACCCCCGATACCCGCGATCTGGTGCACACCACCGGCGTGCGTTTGCTGCAATTCCCCGAAGGGGTGGATTGGGGCGACGGTCACATCGTCTATCTGGCGATCGGTATCGCCGCCAAATCCGACGAGCATTTGCGCCTGCTGCAATTGCTGACCCGGGCCCTCGGCGAAACCGATCTGGGCCAGGCCTTGCGCCGCGCCAGTAGCGCCGAAGCCTTGCTGAAACTGCTGCAAGGCGCGCCGCAAGAGCTGGCGCTGGATGCGCAAATGATCGGCCTGGGTGTCTCCGCCGACGACTTCGAAGAGCTGGTCTGGCGTGGCGCACGGTTGTTGCGTCAGGCCGACTGCGTGAGCAATGGTTTTTCTGCAGTCTTGCAGCAGGTTGAAGCGCTGCCGCTGGGTGATGGCCTGTGGTGGCTGCACAGCGAACAAACGGTCAAGCGCCCGGGTCTGGCCTTCGTCACCCCGGACAAACCGATTCGTTACCTTGGCCAGCCACTGAGCGGGCTGTTTTGTCTGGCCAGCCTTGGCGAGGCGCATCAGGCCTTGCTTGAACGCCTTTGCGCCTTGCTGATTGAAGGCCGTGGTCACGAACTCGGTCGCGCCACCAGCCGTCGTGCGGTGCTGGAAGTACTGGGCGGCGAATTGCCGGCCGATTGGCCGAGTGCCCGTATTGCCTTGGCCAACGCCCACGGTTTGCACGCGCGGCCAGCGAAGATCCTTGCGCAATTGGCGAAGAGTTTTGAAGGCGAGATCCGCATCCGCATCGTCGACGGCCAGGACAGCGCCGTGTCGGCGAAGAGCTTGAGCAAACTGCTCAGCCTCGGCGCCCGTCGCGGCCAGGTGTTGGAGTTGATTGCCGAGCCGAGCATCGCCGCCGATGTGTTGCCGGCGCTGCTGAGGGCTATCGAAGAAGGCCTGGGCGAAGACATCGAACCGTTGCCGACGGTGAGTGCAAAGAGCGAGGTCATCGACGAAATCTCTGACGTCGTGGTTGCCCCCGCCTCCGGCAGCGTGATTCAGGCCATCGCTGCTGCGCCGGGGATTGCCATCGGGCCAGCGCATATTCAGGTGCAGCAAGCGATCGAATACCCGTTGCGCGGCGAGTCCACGGCGATCGAACGCGAGCGTCTGAAAACCTCCCTGGCCGATGTTCGCCGCGATATCGAAGGGCTGATCCAGCGCAGCAAGGCCAAAGCCATTCGCGAGATTTTCATCACCCACCAGGAAATGCTCGATGACCCGGAACTGACCGACGAAGTCGACACTCGCCTCAAGCAAGGCGAAAGCGCTGAAGCGGCGTGGATGGCGGTGATCGACGCGGCAGCCAGACAACAGGAATCCTTGCAGGACGCCTTGCTCGCCGAACGCGCAGCGGACTTGCGTGATATTGGTCGGCGGGTGCTGGCGCAACTGTGCGGCATCGAGACCCCGAGCGAACCTGATCAGCCATACATTCTGGTGATGGATGAAGTCGGACCTTCGGATGTCGCACGTCTTGATCCGACGCGGGTGGCCGGCATTCTTACCGCGCGCGGCGGTGCCACTGCCCACAGCGCGATCGTCGCTCGGGCCTTGGGTATTCCGGCGCTGGTCGGTGCTGGCGCGGCGGTGTTGCGGCTAGCGTCGGGCACGCCATTGCTGCTCGATGGCCAGCGTGGTCGGCTGCATGTCGACGCCGATGCGGCGACGTTGCAGCGTGCCTTTGAGGAACGTGACAACCGCGAACAACGCCTGCAAGCGGCCGCGGCCCAGCGTCACCAACCGGCGCTGACCACTGACGGCCATGCGGTCGAAGTATTCGCCAACGTCGGCGAAAGCGCCGGTGTGGTCAGCGCGGTCGAGCAGGGCGCTGAAGGGATTGGCCTGCTGCGCACCGAACTGATTTTCATGGCCCATCCGCAAGCGCCGGACGAAGCCACTCAAGAAGTCGAATACCGTCGGGTGCTCGATGGCCTGGCCGGGCGGCCGCTGGTGGTGCGGACTTTGGATGTTGGCGGTGACAAGCCGTTGCCGTACTGGCCGATTGCCAAGGAGGAAAACCCGTTCCTCGGCGTACGTGGCATTCGCCTGACGTTGCAACGTCCGCAGATCATGGAAGCGCAGTTGCGTGCCTTGCTGCGCGCCGCCGACAACCGCCCGTTGCGGATCATGTTTCCGATGGTCGGCAGTGTTGACGAATGGCGTCAGGCGCGGGACATGACCGAGCGCCTGCGTCTGGAAATCCCGGTGGCGGACCTGCAACTGGGGATCATGATCGAAGTGCCGTCGGCGGCCTTGCTGGCGCCTGTTCTGGCCAAGGAAGTCGACTTCTTCAGCGTCGGTACCAATGACCTGACCCAATACACCCTGGCCATCGACCGCGGTCATCCGACCCTGTCGGCCCAGGCCGATGGCTTGCACCCGGCGGTGTTGCAACTGATTGACATCACGGTGCGTGCCGCCCATGCCCATGGCAAATGGGTTGGCGTGTGTGGCGAACTGGCGGCAGACCCGCTGGCGGTACCGGTGTTGGTCGGCCTGGGTGTGGATGAGTTGAGCGTTTCGGCGCGCAGCATCGGCGAGGTCAAGGCACGGGTTCGTGAGCTGAGTCTTGCGCAGGTAAAACATCTGGCCCAACAGGCTCTGGCCGTGGGCAGCGCGAATGAAGTGCGCGCATTAGTGGAGGCTCTGTAATGGCCAAAATCCTAACCCTGACCCTAAACCCGGCGCTGGACCTCACCGTTCAGTTGCCGCGTCTGGAACCTGGTCAGGTCAATCGCAGCGACGCCATGCACACGCACGCCGCCGGCAAGGGCATCAATGTGGCGCAGGTGCTTGCAGACCTCGGGCATCAGCTGACGGTCAGCGGTTTTCTCGGTGAGGACAATCTTCAGGCGTTCGAAGCGCTGTTCGCCAAACGCGGGTTTGTCGACGCCTTCATCCGCGTTCCCGGCGAGACTCGCAGTAACATCAAACTGGCGGAAGCGGACGGACGCATCACTGACCTCAATGGTCCGGGGCCGGTGGTCAGTTCGGCCGCGCAGCAGGCGTTGCTCGATCGTCTGGATCAGATCACCATCGGCCATGATGCAGTGGTGGTCGCCGGCAGTTTGCCACGTGGTGTCAGCGCGCAGTGGTTGCACGGGTTGTTGCTGCGCCTCAAGTCGCGGGGTTTGAAAGTCGCCCTCGACACCAGCGGCGAAGCCTTGCGTGCCGGGCTGTCGGCGGGACCGTGGCTGATCAAACCGAACACCGAAGAGCTGTCCGAGGCGCTGGACCGCGAGGTGGTTTCGGTGGGGGCACAAGCCGAAGCGGCGAGTCGTTTGCACGCTCATGGTATCGAACACGTGGTGATTTCCCACGGTGCCGAGGGCGTCAACTGGTTCAGTGTCGGCTCGGCGATGCACGCCACGCCACCCAGGGTCAGTGTTGTCAGTACGGTGGGCGCAGGCGATTCGTTGCTGGCAGGCATGCTCCACGGATTGCTCAGTGCCGATACGCCTGAACAGACCTTGCGCACCGCCACCGCGATTGCCGCCATGGCCGTCACGCAGATCGGTTTCGGTTTCGGTATCGGTGACGCTGCGCAACTGGCGCAGCTCGAACAGGGGGTGCGCGTGCGCCCCCTGACAGAACAATAAGAGGGTTGGTCATGAAGTTAGCCATTGTTACTGCCTGCCCGAATGGCATGGTTACCAGTGTGCTGTGCGCGCGTTTGCTCGATGCCGCCGCGCAGCGTCAGGGCTGGATGACCTGCGTTGAAGTGCATGATGCCGCGCACCCGGAACGCCAGCTGTCCGCCGCGACCCTGGAAGACGCCGAGTGGGTGTTGCTGGTCAGCACCGGGACTGTGGATATGTCGCGGTTTGTCGGCAAGCGGGTGTTCCAGAGCACGCCGTCCCAAGCCCTGCAAGACGTCGATGCAGTGCTGCGCCGTGGTGCTGAAGCAGCCCAAATCTACGTCGCCCCGCAAGCCGTCGTCGAACCCGCAACTGTCAGCAAAACTGCGCCGCGTCTGGTGGCGGTCACTGCGTGCCCGACCGGTGTCGCCCATACCTTTATGGCGGCCGAAGCCTTGCAGCAGGCGGCCAAGCGTCTGGGTTATGACTTGCAGGTGGAAACCCAGGGCTCGGTCGGCGCCCGCAATCCGTTGAGCGCGCAAGCCATCGCGGATGCCGATGTGGTGCTGTTGGCGGCAGACATCGAAGTCGCCACCGAGCGCTTTGCCGGCAAGAAGATTTACCGCTGCGGCACCGGCATCGCCCTGAAACAGGCCGAGGCCACGCTCAACAAAGCGTTGGCCGAAGGCACGCAGGAAACCGCGTCGAGCGGCGCCCAAGGCCCGGCCAAGAAAGAGAAAACCGGGGTCTACAAACACCTGCTGACGGGCGTCTCGTTCATGCTGCCGATGGTCGTGGCCGGGGGGTTGATGATCGCGTTGTCGTTTGTCTTCGGCATCACCGCGTTCAAGGAACCGGGCACGCTGGCGGCGGCACTGATGCAGATCGGTGGCGATACCGCGTTCAAGTTGATGGTGCCGTTGCTGGCGGGTTACATCGCCTACTCGATTGCTGACCGTCCTGGCCTGGCGCCAGGGATGATCGGTGGCCTGTTGGCGAGTACCTTGGGCGCCGGTTTTATCGGCGGGATCATTGCCGGTTTCATCGCCGGCTATGCGGCGCAGGCGATCAACCGTTATGCACGCCTGCCGCAAAGTCTGGAAGCGCTGAAACCGATTCTGATCATCCCGTTGCTGGCGAGTCTGTTCACCGGCCTGGTGATGATCTATGTGGTCGGTAAACCGGTCGCCGGACTGCTGGAAAGCCTGACGCATTTCCTCGACAGCATGGGCACTACCAACGCGATCCTGCTGGGGGTATTGCTCGGCGGTATGATGTGCGTCGACCTCGGCGGGCCGATCAACAAGGCCGCTTATGCGTTCTCGGTGGGGCTGCTGGCATCGCAAAGTTATGCACCGATGGCCGCGACCATGGCCGCTGGCATGGTGCCGCCGATTGGCCTGGGTATCGCCACGTTCATCGCCCGGCGCAAGTTTGCCCAGACCGAGCGCGAAGCGGGTAAAGCTGCCTTGGTGCTGGGGCTGTGCTTTATCTCTGAAGGGGCGATTCCGTTCGCCGCCAAGGACCCGCTGCGAGTGATCCCGGCGAGCATCGCCGGCGGTGCACTGGCTGGTGCGCTGTCGATGTATTTCGGCTGCAAACTGATGGCGCCTCACGGTGGGCTGTTCGTGATGCTGATCCCGAATGCGATCAACCATGCGCTGCTGTACTTGCTGGCGATTGTTGCCGGGAGTTTGCTGACAGCGGTGGTCTATGCAGTGGTCAAGCGCCCGGAAGTCGCCGAGTTGGCGTTGGAACCGGCCAACGCATAGATCAAAAGATCGTCCGAACGCGGCCCGAACCTTCGGCAGCTCAAAGTACCCCTCAAGGAGCTGCCGCAGGTTCGGGCTGTCAGTAGACGTCGCGCCGATATCTGCCTTGCTCGATCAATCGCTCGACTTCATCAACACCGAGCACTTCGTTGAGCACTTGATCCACGCCTGACGCCATCCCTTGCAGGCTGCCGCAGATGTAGAGCGATGCACCGTCGGCCAGCCATTTTTTCAGCTCGATGGCGCGTTGGCGCAGGCGATCCTGAACGTAGATTTTCTCGGCCTGATCCCGCGAAAACGCCAGGTCCAGCCGCTCCAGATCACCTTCGATCAACCATCCCTCAAGCTCATCGCGACAGAGGAAGTCATGCTCGCGATTGCGTTCGCCAAACAGCAGCCAGTTGCGTGTCTGGCCATCGGCAATTCGTGCCTTGAGCAAGCTGCGCAGGCCAGCCAACCCAGTGCCATTGCCCAGCAGAATCATTGGCACGGGCGTGGCCGGCAGATGGAAGCCGCTGTTGCGCCGTACTCGCAGGCTGATGGCAGAGCCCAATGGCGCGTATTCGGTCAGCCAACCGGAGCCGACGCCCAGACGCCCATCCGTATGGCACTCCTGACGAACCAGCAGTTCGAGCACGCCGTCGGCGGCAATCGAGGCGATCGAGTATTCGCGCATGGCCAATGGCACCAGCGCGTCGACCAACGCCTGGGCATGCAGCCCGACCAGGTGCACGCGATTCTCCGGCAACTGACGGCTGGCCAAGGCGTGTTCAAGGGTTTCCTGCACGCCATTGATTTGCACCCGACTGTTGCCGGCGATGCCCAGTCCTTCAAGGAACTGTTCAATCGCGCCCCGGCAGTTGCGCGGTAACACTTCAACCAGGTCTCCGGCCAGCCAACTGCTGGTGTCAGGTGCCGTCAGGCCCAGCAGGTAAACGTCGGCGCCGCTGCTGTCGGGGTTGAGCAGTTCGCGCTTGCTCAAGGTCCAGTTGTTGTAGCTCGGGGCTTTCCAGGTATCGACTGGTGGCTGTCCGGTCAGTTGACAGAGTTGCTGCTGCCAATGACGCAGGGCGTACGGGTCGCCGCTGTCGACTTCCACCGGGGCGAACAGCGTGGTGCCACCGTGTTCCGCCAGCCAGCTGTGCAGGCGTTTGGCGAAGCCGCAGAAGTGTTGGTACTGTCGATCACCGAGGCCAAGCACGGCGTAGTTCAGGCGCGAAAGGCTCAGCGCCCGACCGAGTACCTTGCGCTCGAAACCACGGGCGCTGTCCGGTGCTTCGCCGTCGCCAAAGGTGCTGACCACGAACAGCGCATGGCTTGAATCGCGCAGGTCCTGCTCGCTGACGGCCGCCAGCGGTTGCACCTTTACCGGCAGCCCGGCGGCCTGCAATTGGCTGGCGGTCTGCCAGGCCAACTGTTCGGCAAAACCGCTCTGACTGGCAAAGCCGATCAGCCATGCCGGTACATCGCTGGTGGTTTGCACCAGGTCTTTACGGGCGTTTTTGATCTGACGTTTCTTGCGCCGACGGTCCAGGTACAACAACCAGCCAGTGATGAAGAACAGCGGCATGGTCAACGAAGCCAGGGTCAGCACAATTCGCCCAACGAGACCGAAGTAACTGCCAACGTGCAGCGCATAGAGGCTGGTCAACAGTTGTGCCTTGAAGCTCTTGTCGCCGTAGCGATCATGACGGCTGATAACACCGGTGGCCGGGTCGAGAGTGATCTGGTTCAGTGCCCGGTCATGGGGTGAGTTTTTCAACAGATAGAACACGGTGGCCGGTTGTCCGGCCACCGGTGGCATGCGCACGTTATAGGCGCTCAGGCCCGGCCCGGCGGCGCTGTAGATGCTGCTCCAGATTGCATTGTAATCGGCGGTCGGCGCGGGGCCGGCCGGTAGCGGTGCACCACGCCCCGGTCTGGCGCGTTCGTTTTGCGGTGCGTCGGACAGCAGTTTGCTCAGGCCCTTGTTGTACCACTCATAGGACCAGGACAGCCCGGTCAGCGCGGCCAACAAATAAACCAGCAAGCACCAGGTGCCCGCGACCGAGTGCAGGTCCCAGTTGAAGCTGCGACCTTTTTTCGCCCAGTCGAGGGTCAGCCAGGCACGCCAGCTCGCCACCTGACGGGGCCAGCGCAGGTAGAGCCCGGACAGGCAGAAGAAAATCAGAATCAGTGTGCAGGCACCGGTAATTTGTCGGCCGGTGTCGCCCATCGCCAGGAAACGATGCAGTTGCAGCATCAGGCCAAAAAAGTCCTGGCCGACGGCATCGCCCATGTAGTCGCCGGTATACGGGTCGACGTAGCGCATCTGGCCACGGCGCTCGCCCGGCGGCGGGGTGAAGAACACGCGTGCCGCAAAGCCGCTCTCGGTTTCGACCCAAAGCATCGCGACTTTCTTGCCCTCGGCAGCCTCGACCCTGGCCACCAGATCCGCCGGCGGCAGTACGCCGGCCACCTGCTTCTCGACCTGCAGGACCTGTGGGTTCAGTGCCCGCAGGATCTCATCCTGAAACGACACCGCCGCACCGGTAATGCCCATCAAGGCCAGCACCAGACCCGCACTGATGCCGAAGAACCAGTGCAGCTGGAACAGGGTTTTCTTCAACACGTCGACCGCCTTGTTCGTCTAAAACTGTTTGTTCAATAAGAAACGTCACGGCGCGCATTATGCCGTGAGTTGTCGAGAAACATTCTTTTTTACACGCAAAAGCCCCGCTCATTGTGATGGGCGGGGCTTGACGACTTCGTTCTTTGTCAGAAGTGGAAGTTGGTGGTGAGCAAGGCGGTACGGCCTGCCGCCTGGTTGGCGAAATGCGCCGCGTAGGCTTTGTCGTAGTACGTCACGTCCGTCAGGTTCTGCACGTTCAGCTGCAGGTCGACGTTTTTGGTCAGCTTGTAACTGGCCATGGCGTCGTATCGGGTATAGGACGGTACGTACACGGTGTTGGCGGTATCGCCGTAAACCTCGTCGACGTAGAAGGCGCCGCCACCGACGGTCAGCTTCGGCATTACTTCATAGGTGGTCCAGAGGCTGAAACTGTTCTTCGGCGTGTTCGGCATTTCGTTGCCTTTGGCCGATGCCGCGCCAGCCGTGATTGCACCGTTACGTCCGGTCAGACCTGGGTCGACCAACTCGCTCTTCAGGTAGCTGTAACCGGCGAACACTTGCCACTTGTCAGTGATCTTGCCGCTGGCCGACAGCTCAAGGCCGTCAACGCGTGAAGTACCGGCGTTTTCATAGGTGTTGTTGGACACCAGAACACGGGAGTTTTCTTTCTCGGTGCGGAAGATCGCAGCGGTCAGCGAGACACGGTTGTGGAAGACATCCCACTTGGTGCCCAACTCGTAGTTTTTGGTGGTTTCCGGTTCCAGGTCGCTTTGAAGGGTGCTGTTGCCAGCGGTCAGCGGGTTACCGTCGGAGCCTTCGTTGAGCATCGCACCTGGCGGTGTTGCGGAAGTGGCGTAGGACGCGTAGACACTGCCGTTTTCCAGTGGATTCCAGACCAGGCCCGCCTGCCAGTTCCAGAACTGGCTGTCGTTGCTGGTTTTACCGGTGGTGGTGTTCTTGGCCTGGGTGTCGAATGTGTCGTAACGCGCGCCGAGGTTCACCAGCCATTGCGGGTCGAGCTCGATGGTGTCGAACACATAGGCCGCACGAGTGTTGGCGCTGGTATCGGTGCCGGCGTAGTTGCGCGCAACAGTACCGGTCCAGCCGTCATTCGGGTTCGGATTACTCAGCGAAGTGCAGCTGCCGTTACCGGTACCGACCATGCCTGGTTTGCAGCCGCCCGCCGGGTTGCTGTTCGGGCTGACGGTGTAGCCTGAAACCGAGCTTGTTTCACGGGTGATTTCAAGACCGGTGGAGTAGTTGTTCTTGAAGCCCAGTGCCTGGAACTCACCGAACAGGTCGGTCTGGTTGGTAGTGGTCGAAGTATTGGACACGCGGGAGTTGGCGCGACGCCAGACAGTCCCGAACTGATTGACGTTGTGCTGGCTGTCGTCCGGCTGGGTGAGGACATAATCCTGGCCGGTATTGCCATGACGCAGAGTATTTTTCAGCGTCATGTTGTCGTTGAGGTCGTGTTCGATGGAGAGTGTGCTGATGTCCGCACGGGTCTTGCGAAAGTCCCGGTTTTTGAGACCGTAGAAGTTGCTGCTGTCGCCGCCATCGTCAGGCTTGTCGTGGACGTGCGGTGTTTTAGCACCGTTGTTGCTGTAACCGTAGGGAATACCCGAGTCCGGCAGGTCATTGCTTTCCATGTGGTAGTAGCTGAGGTTGACGCGGGTCGGCGTACCGAGACCAAAGGTCAGCGACGGCGCCACACCCCAACGGTCGTAGTTGATCGCGTCACGACCGGCGACGTTCTGCTCGTGGCTCATCAGGTTCAAACGGAACGCCGCGTTGTCGAGGAACTGACGGTTCACGTCGAGTACATAACGGCGGGTCTGGTCAGAGCCGTAGGTGAAGCCGCCGTTGGTGAAGTCTTGCTGCTTGGGCGTCTTGCTCACCAGGTTCAGGCTACCGCCGGCCGAGCCGCGACCACCGAACGTGGAGTTGGGGCCTTTGCTGACTTCGATCGATTCGATGTCGAAGATCTCGCGGGTCTGTCCGCCAGTATCGCGAACGCCGTCCAGATAGGTATCGCCCTGGGCATCGAAGCCGCGAATGAACGGGCGATCGCCCTGCGGGTTGCCGCCTTCACCGGCACCAAAGGTGATGCCTGGTACGGTGCGCAGCGCATCTTGCAGCGAAGTGGCTGCGGTGTCTTTGAGCACTTGCTGCGGAACCACAGTGACCGAGCGCGGGGTATCGACCAACGGCGCGGTGTACTTCTGTGAGGAGGCTTTTTCGACCTGGTAAGAGGTGGAGTCCTGAGCTTCGCCGGTAACGCTGGTGGCATCGAGGGAAATCGCATTGCGCGGCGCTTTATCGTCGGTCTTTTCTGTCGCGTAAGCCATGTGCGCTGCAGAGCTGGCAGTGATCGCCACGCCAATTGCAGAGGCGAGTAAACGCGGTGAGCTGACCGGTGATTGTGGTAGTTGGCGTGACATTGTGAATTCCCCTCCCCAGGGTTTGAGGCGGCGGAATATAGGCTAAACAGGTATTTGTATCAATTGCGATATATTGCTATTTGCATTGAATTTACATTCTTTACGGCTTTTCCTTACGGGTTTTGCGGACTCATTCGTCAGAGCGATTTTACATTGCTAATAAGAATCAATACCATTGACGTCCCTTTGCCCTCAGGTATCGACCCATGCTGCTGCATATTCCCGGCTTGTTCTCCCGCGAAGAGGTGCAGCGCATTCGCGAGGCTCTGGAGCAGGCTGACTGGGCGGACGGCAAGATCACCGCTGGTTTTCAGTCGGCCAAGGCCAAGCACAACCTGCAACTGTCGCAAGGTCACCCGCTGGCCCAGGAAATTGGTGCGGCGATGCTTGAACGGTTGTGGAAACATCCGCGATTCATGTCAGCGGCGTTACCGCACAAAGTCTTCCCACCGCTGCTCAACTGCTACACGGCGGGGGGCAGTTTTGACTTTCATATCGACAACGCGGTGCGTCAGCCCAAGGGCAGCATCGAGCGCGTTCGCACCGACCTGTCGTCGACATTGTTCTTCAGCGACCCGGACGAGTACGACGGCGGCGAGCTGGAAATCCAGGACACCTTCGGTACCCAACGAGTGAAATTACCGGCCGGTGACCTGGTGCTCTATCCGGGCACCAGCCTGCACAAGGTCAACGCGGTGACTCGCGGCACACGCTATGCCTCATTCTTCTGGACCCAAAGCCTGGTTCGCGAAGACAGCCAGCGCGCCTTGCTGTTCGAGATGGACGAGGCGATCCAGCAACTGACCCGGGACATGCCGGATCACCCATCACTGATTCGCCTGACCGGCACCTATCACAACCTGCTGCGCCGCTGGGTCGAGGTGTAACCGTGAGCTATCGACTGCGCCGCGAGGAAGTCCTCGACGGCGATCAACTCAGCGTGATGCTCGCCGAAAGTCCGGCCCGTGCCGCTCAGGCAATCCTGATTGCCGCGAAGGCCGGGATCCTCGACGCCCAGGCCTTGCTCGGTCAAATCCTGCTCGAAGGGCAGGGGATCGCCAAGGACCAGGCGCTGGCCTTGCGCTGGTTCGAGATCGCCGCCAACGGCGGGCATCTGATGGCGCGCAACATGCTCGGTCGCTGTCATGAACATGGCTGGGGCTGTAATGCCGACGCCACGGTCGCAGCGGGGCATTATCGCTGCGCCGCCGACGCCGGGCTGGACTGGGCGATGTACAACTACGCCAACCTGCTGGCCACCGGACGCGGTGTAATCGAGGATCAGGCGCAAGCCCTGAATCTTTATCGCCGCGCCGCTGAACTGGGCCACGTCAAGTCGATGAACCTGCTGGGGCGCTATCTGGAAGAGGGACGATTCTGCCCGGCAGACCCTGTCGCCGCGATGGACTGGTATCGGCATTCGGCCGAGGGCGGGGACTTTCGGGGGCAGTTCAGTTATGCGGCGGTGCTGGCCGACCAAGGGCAAATCGAGGAAGCGCTGACTTGGTTGCGCAAGGCGTTGGCGGGTGGAAATTTGAAGTTCTTGGGAGTGGCAGGCACGGCGCTGTTGAGTGCGAGCGATCCACAAATCCGGGCGTTGGCCACGGATTATCAGCGACGGGCGACCGAGTTGACGGACTAAGGTATGGATTGTTCCCACGCTCCGCGTGGTAACGATCATTCAGGCACAAAAAAGCCCATGACGAGTCATGGGCTTTTTGCTTACAGCGATCTGCGCTTAAACGTAGAACGACTTCAGTGGCGGGAAGCCATTGAACTCAACGGCGCTGTAGCTGGTGGTGTACGCGCCGGTGGACAGCCAGTACAGGCGGTCACCGATGGCCAGGTTCAGTGGCAGGCCGTACTTGTAGTTTTCGTACATGATGTCGGCGCTGTCGCAGGTCGGGCCGGCGATGACCACTTCTTCCATCTCGCCTTTCTTCTCGGTCCAGATCGGGAACTTGATGGCTTCGTCCATGGTTTCGATCAGGCCGGAGAACTTGCCCACATCCGTGTACACCCAACGCTCGACGGCGGTACGGGATTTACGTGCGACCAACACCACTTCGCTGACCAGGATGCCGGCGTTGGCGATCAGCGAACGGCCCGGCTCGAGGATGATTTCCGGCAGGTCGTCACCGAAGTCTTCCTTGAGGAAACGGATGATTTCTTCGGCGTAGGTTTCCAGGCTGTTGGTGCGGGTAATGTAGTTGGCCGGGAAGCCGCCGCCCATGTTGATCAGCTTCAGGTGGATGCCGTCTTCTTCTTTCAGACGTTCGAAGATCACTTTGACCTTGGCGATCGCCGCGTCCCAGACACTGATGTCGCGCTGCTGCGAGCCAACGTGGAAGGAGATGCCGTAAGGCACCAGGCCCAGGTCGCGAGCGAGGATCAGCAGGTCCATGGCCATGTCGGTCTGGCAGCCGAATTTGCGCGACAAAGGCCAGTCAGCGGTGGTCGAGCCTTCGGTCAGGATACGCACATAGACTTTCGAGCCCGGTGCCGCCTTGGCGATGTTGCGCAGGTCGGCTTCGGAGTCGGTGGCATACAGACGCACGCCCTTCTCGAAGAAGTAGCGAATGTCCTTGGATTTCTTGATGGTGTTGCCGTAGCTGATGCGGTCCGGGGTTACGCCGCGGCCCAGCACTTTGTCCAGCTCGTAGATCGAGGCGATGTCGAAGCTCGACCCTTTCTCTTTCAGCAGGTCGATGATCTCGACGGCCGGGTTGGCCTTGACCGCGTAGTAAACCTTGGCAAATTCGAAACCGGCGCGCAGGTCGTCATAGGCCTGGGCGATCATCGCGGTGTCGATCACCACGAACGGGGTTTCTTGTTTGTCGGCGAAGGCCTTCATTTTCTGAAAGGTTTCGCGCGCGAAATAGTCTTCGACCTGAATCGACATACTTGGGAGCTCCTACTGGCAAACAGCGTAAATAAATGGGTGCAAATGAACGTCCTCCGTATCCCCACTTTGGTTCGCCTACTTCCCAAGGCATGTCGCCGAAAGCAAAAAGGCCATGGGAAATGGTGCTTCCCTTGGCCTTGCTGTCTCGTCGTCAGTACTTGAGCCGGATGGATCGTTTCCAGCATGGACGTTCGGCGCGAACTTTAGGGCGTGAGGGCCTTGAGATCAACAAAAAATGTCGCGTTTTTGCACGCATCCGTCGTGCGGTCCTGGTCAGCTATTGATGTAACTGACCTGCATGACAATGTGATGTTCCCCGTAAAGGGACATTTGAGGTGTTTCTGAAGCATTTGTGGTGCCCCAATCGCGAGCAAGCTCGCTCCCACAGGACGGTGGAGATTCCTGTGGGAGCGAGCTTGCTCGCGATGGCGTCCGTCAGGCCAACGCAACCTCGGCAGGCGAAACAATGCTGGTCTTGCCACCCCGCGAGCGTCCGGAGCTCAGGTACTCGGCAATCGACTCCTGCGTCACTTCACCGAGGAATACCCGCTCGGCGTCCATCACCGGCAGCCACGAGCGGTTGAACTCGTACATGCGCGACAACAGGATTCGCAGGTGCTCGTCATAGGCGGCCGTAGCGTTGAACTCGCGCAGGTATTGCGCGCAATTGCCGGTCTGACGGTGCAGGTCGCGGCGACGCACGTAGCCCAGGGCCTTGTTGTCGGCGCAGGTGACCACCACGTAGCGGCGGTCGAGTTCGTCCATCAGTTCCAGCGCTTCGGCCACCGGGGTTTGCGGGCTGACCGACGGCGCGTTGTCCGCCGCGTCTTCGGCCTTGACCAGCAACAGACGCTTGAGCGTGCTGTCCTGGCCGACGAAGTTGCTGACGAAGTCATCCGCCGGGTGCGCGAGCAGGGTGTCCGGGTGATCGACCTGGATCAACTTGCCGCCACGGAAGATCGCGATCTTGTCGCCGAGCTTGATCGCTTCGTCGATGTCGTGGCTGACCATGATCACGGTCTTGCCCAGCGCCCGCTGCATCTCGAAGAACTCGTTCTGGATCATCTCGCGGTTGATCGGATCGACTGCGCCGAACGGTTCATCCATCAACAGCAGCGGGGCGTCAGCGGCGAGGGCGCGGATCACGCCGATCCGCTGTTGCTGGCCACCGGACAGTTCACGCGGGTAGCGGCTCAGATACTGCTTGGGTTCGAGCTTGATCATGCTCATCAACTCGCGGGCTCGGTTGTGGCATTGCTGTTTGTCCCAACCGAGCAGACGCGGCACGATGGTGATGTTTTCCTCGATGGTCATGTTCGGGAACAGGCCGATCTGCTGGATCACATAACCGATGTTGCGGCGCAGCGTCACTGCGTCGAGGTCGGTGGTGTCTTCGCCGTTGATCAGGATTTTGCCCGAAGTCGGTTTGATCAACCGGTTGATCATTTTCAACGTAGTGCTTTTGCCGCAACCCGATGGGCCGAGGAACACGCAAATCTCGCCTTCATTGACGATCAGGCTTACCGAGTCCACGGCTTTCACATCTTTGCCGTTGCTGTGAAAGGTTTTGCTGAGGTTTTGAAGTTCGATCATTTGAGGAGTCCTTTTGGAGTCAGCGAACGTTGCAGCCTTTGCAGAAGCAAGTCGGCGAAGATCGCCAGTAGACTGACCAGCACTGCGCCGACGATCAGCATCGACATGTCGCTGCGGCTGATGGCAGCGAGGATCAGTACGCCCAGACCACCGGCGCCGATGGTGGCGGCGATAGTCATGACGCCGATGTTCATGACCACGGCGGTGCGCACGCCGGCGAGGATCACCGGCACCGCAATCGGTAACTCGACCATGCGCAGGCGTTGGCCGAAGGTCATGCCGATGCCCCGGGCTGCTTCGCGAATGCCGGGTTCGACGCCGGTCAGCGCCAGGTAGGTGTTACGCATGATCGGCAGCAGGGAATACAGAAACACTGCGGTGATGGCCGGCATCGGCCCCAGGCCCTGGCCGAATTTCGAGTAGAACGGCAGCAGCAGACCAAACAGCGCAATCGACGGAATGGTTAGCAGCACCGTGGCGCTGGCTTGCAAGGGACCGGCCAGCGTCGGGAAGCGCGTCATCAGAATGCCCAGCGGCACGCCGACCACAATCGCCAGGGTCACGGCGATGCCGACCAGGGCGATGTGTTGCCAGGTCAGGTGCAGGACGAGTGGCCAGTCCAGGTGGGAAAAGGCGTTGAGAAATTCCATGGCTTTTCCTCAGTTGATGGGGTGCTGGCGCAAGAAATCTGCGGCCACGGCGGAAGGGCTTTCATGATCGACATCGACCTGGGCGTTGAGCTGACGCATGGTTTGGTCGTCGAACAGTTCGGCCAGTGGTTTGAGTTGTTCCGCCAGTTGCGGGTGAGCATCGAGGTACACCTGTCGCACAACCGGCGCGGCGGTGTAGTCGGGGAAGTAATGCTTGTCGTCTTCCAGCAGTTTCAGTTTGAAAGCGTTCAAGCGTCCGTCAGTGGTGTAGACCAGGCCGGCAAATACCTGGCCATTGCGCAGCGCGGTGTAGACCAGCCCGGCGTCCATCTGCCGGATGTTGTTGCGGGTCAGGTTCATGCCGTAGAGCTGGACCATGCCTTTGAGGCCGTCGGAACGGTTGGCGAACTCGGTGTCCAGCGCTACCAGGTGGTTGCTCTTCACATCGCGCTGCAACACGCTATTCAAGTCGCTGATGCTGTTGATCTGCGGGTATTCATCGGCCACGTTCTTTGGCAGTGCGAGGGCGTAGGTGTTGCTGAATTTCGACGGAGTGAGCCAGACCAGACCCTTTTTCGCGTCGAGTTCCTTAACCCGCGCGTAGGACTGTTCGCTGTCGAGCTTCTCGGTGACATGGTTGTAAGCCACCAGCGACACGCCGGTGTATTCCCACATCAGGTCGAGTTGGCCGTTTTCATGGGCGCTGCGGGCCAGGCTGCTGCCTAGGCCGCCGATCACCTGGACCTCATAACCCTTGGTCCGCAGGTATTGCGAGGTGATTTCCGCGAGCAGGGTTTGTTCGGTAAACACCCGGGCGCCGATGCGGATTATCGGTTTGTCGGCGGCGTTGGCAAATCCTGCGCACAGCAGAACGCCGCCTAGTAATAAGCTCAATGTCTTCATGATTATTCCTTCGCTCAGCCGAATTCAGGACTGGGGTAAACCGCGTTCCAGCCAGAGGCGGCTGGCCAGTGTCACCAGACCGTCGAGCAGTAATGCCAGCAGGGCGGTGCAGGCTGCGCCGAGGAGCAGTTGCGGCTGATTGTTCAAGGCAATGCCGGGGAAAATCAGGCTGCCCAGGCTGTTGGCACCGATCAGGAACGCCAGCGGTGCGGTGCCGACATTGATCGCCAATGCCACGCGCACGCCGCCGATGATGATCGGCACGGCATTTGGCAACTCGACCTGCCAGAGCACCTGAGTCGGGGTCATGCCGATGCCGACGGCTGCTTCCTTGAGTGAGCCCTGAACGTTTTTCAGGCCTTCGTAGGTGTTGCGCACGATGGGCAACAGGGATGCAAGGAACAGCGCGAAGATCGCAGGGCCGCTGCCGATCCCGAGAATCCCCAGGGCGATGGCCAGTACGGCGAGAGGTGGGACGGTGTTACCGATGTTGAAGAGCTGCATGAAGCGTTCGGCGCGTCCGACCATGGTCGGGCGGCTGAGGAAGATACCAGCGGGGATGCCCACAACGAGGGCGGCCAGCATGGAAGCGAGGACGAGAGTCAGATGAACTTGCAGGTAAAACAACAAATCGTCGCGGTACAGGTCGATCGTGTTGATGCCGATCCAGTGGATCAGCAGGGCCAGAAGGGCGACGACAACCGCTCCTCCTGTCAGCCCTTTGCCATAGCGGATAGCCACAGGCGGACTCCTTTATTTCAGTCGGCGGACAGTTCTTCGTGTGGCAACGCCATACTTGGCTGCCGAAGACACTGTTCGCGAAAAGCAGCTCGTTCGATGCCGGAAAAGCGGCATGAGATCGAGCCATAAGCGCAGCCTCGTCAGGCTGACTTGCTGATATTTCAGCCCCTGATGACAGGTCGTAACAGGGGAGTGGACGCCTCCACTCTTTAAAAGGTTCCACAATTAGCAGCATTTAGCCACCCCGATCGCCTCATATCCCGTAGCAGCCTCGCAAGCTCGACAGCTGCTACAGGGCGAACGGTGGTCCGTAGATGTCGTTTTGAGCTATACTCGCCGCCCTTTTTTGAATCACCTGCCAGGCGATTTCCCATGACCAAACAGGCCGCCGAAGTCGCGAAACGCCGCACTTTCGCCATTATTTCCCACCCCGATGCGGGTAAAACCACCATCACCGAGAAGCTCTTGCTGATGGGCAAGGCGATTGCGATTGCCGGTACGGTGAAATCCCGAAAGTCGGACCGCCATGCCACCTCCGACTGGATGGAAATGGAAAAGCAGCGTGGTATTTCCATTACCACGTCGGTCATGCAGTTCCCGTATCGCGATCACATGATCAACCTGCTCGACACCCCGGGCCACGAAGACTTCTCCGAAGACACCTACCGCACCCTGACGGCGGTCGACTCGGCATTGATGGTCCTCGACGGCGGTAAGGGTGTAGAGCCACGGACCATCGCCCTGATGGACGTTTGCCGTCTGCGTGACACGCCGATTGTCAGCTTCATCAACAAACTCGACCGCGACATTCGTGACCCGATCGAACTGCTCGACGAAATCGAAGCCGTCCTGAAGATCAAGGCTGCGCCGATCACCTGGCCGATCGGTTGCTATCGCGATTTCAAAGGCGTCTATCACCTCGCAGACGACTACATCATCGTCTACACCGCTGGCCACGGCCACGAGCGGACCGAGGTGAAAATCATCGAGAAGCTCGACTCCGATGAAGCTCGCGCCCACTTGGGTGACGAGTACGAGCGCTTCATCGAACAGCTGGAGCTGGTGCAAGGCGCCTGCCACGAATTCAATCAACAGGAATTCCTGGACGGCCAACTGACCCCGGTGTTCTTCGGTACCGCGCTGGGCAACTTCGGGGTCGATCACGTGCTCGACGCCGTGGTCAACTGGGCGCCGAAGCCGCTGGCCCGTGTCGCCAATGAACGTACTGTCGAGCCGGTTGAAGAGAAGTTTTCAGGCTTCGTGTTCAAGATCCAGGCGAACATGGACCCGAAACACCGCGACCGCATTGCCTTCATGCGTATCTGCTCCGGCAAGTACGAAAAAGGCATGAAGATGCGCCACGTGCGTACCGGCAAGGACGTACGGATCGGCGACGCGCTGACCTTCTTCTCCTCCGAGCGTGAGCAGCTGGAAGAAGCGTTTGCCGGCGACATCATCGGTTTGCACAACCACGGCACCATCCAGATCGGCGACACCTTCACTGAAGGCGAAACCCTGGGCTTCACCGGCATCCCGCACTTCGCCCCGGAACTGTTCCGTCGCGTACGCCTGAAGGATCCGCTGAAATCCAAGCAACTTCGCCAGGGCTTGCAGCAGCTGGCCGAAGAGGGCGCGACCCAGGTGTTCTTCCCGGAACGCAGCAACGACATCATCCTCGGCGCCGTCGGTGTGCTGCAGTTCGATGTGGTCGCCAGCCGCCTGAAAGAGGAATACAAGGTCGAATGCGCCTACGAGCCGATCACCGTGTGGTCCGCGCGCTGGATCGATTGCAGCGATAAGAAGAAGCTCGAAGAATTCAGCGTCAAGGCCGTGGAAAACCTCGCCCTCGACGGCGGCGGCCACCTGACCTACCTGGCCCCGACCCGGGTCAATCTGGCGCTGATGGAAGAGCGCTGGCCGGACGTGAAATTCCGTGCGACGCGTGAGCATCATTAAGCGCTGAACCGCTACGCTCAAAGCCCCGACGCGAAAGCCTCGGGGTTTTTTTATTTGGAAATGCTCGTTCCCACGCTCCAGCGCGGAAACGAGCAATAACCTTTCGCAATAGCAATTATTCCAAACCTGTCTTTTGGCAAAAGGCAATTGGCGACCATCGTTAGTGTCCTATCTGGTCAATCCGGTCTATCCAGACTAGATTTCAGACAGCGCTGCGGTCGTTGGAAATACGATCCGTAGCTACTCGTGATTCACCTACGAAAGGATGGAATCAGCTATGAGCATTTTTCAACGCATGGTTTTACTGATCAAAGTGCTGGTGCTGCTGTCGGTGGGCACTTCGGCAGCGTGGGCGAGCAGCGGCGCGGTGCAGGACCAGGGTTTTTCGGCAGCAAACAGTGTGCAGGGCAGTGGCTTGATGGTTGCCACTGGTGATCAGAGTCAAAGTGACACTAAAGGCGATGAGGACCCATCCTCCGACGATTCCGAAGACGATACCCAGGGTTAAGGCTTAAGGATTCAGGCAAAAGAACCCTCCTCCTGTCGGACTGATGCGCAGTCCGACAGGAGGAGGGTTGGTCAACGCGTTTCAAAAAGCGCCCCGAGAGGGCGCTTTTTCATGCTCGGCCTAGACGACGAATTGCTCGGCGTAATGGCACGCCACCTGGCGGCTGTCGAGCTGGCGCAGGGCTGGCTCTTCGGTGCTGCAGCGTTCGGTGGCGTACGGGCAGCGCTTATGGAAAGCGCAGCCGGACGGCGGGTTCAGCGGGTTCGGCAGTTCGCCGACGATCTTGATTTTCGGCTTGGTCGGATCCGGATGGATCGTCGGCGTGGCCGACAGCAGGGCCTGGGTGTACGGGTGCAGAGGACGGGTGTAGATGTCCTCTTTCGGGCCCATTTCCACCGGACGGCCGAGGTACATCACCAACACCTGATCGGCGACGTGACGCACCACCGCCAGGTTGTGGGAGATGAACACGTACGCGGTGTTGAACTCTTGTTGAAGGTCCATGAACAGGTTCAGTACCTGGGCCTGGATCGACACGTCCAGTGCCGAGGTCGGTTCGTCCGCGACCAGCACTTTGGGTTGCAGCATCATGGCGCGCGCCAGGGCGATCCGTTGGCGCTGGCCGCCTGAGAACATGTGGGGATAACGCTGATAGTGCTCAGGACGCAAGCCGACCTGCTTCATCATCGCCTGGACCTTTTCACGGCGTTCAGCTGCGGAAAGTTTGGTGTTGATCAGCAAGGGTTCGGCCAGTTGATCGCCGATTTTCTGCCGTGGGTTCAACGAGGCGTAAGGGCTCTGAAAGACCATCTGCACGTCTTTGCGCAGCTGTTTGCGTTCGGCCTTGTTGGCGCCGGTGACTTCTTGCCCGGCGATTTTCAACGAGCCCGAAGACGGTTCTTCGATCAGCGTCAGGGCGCGGGCCAGGGTCGACTTGCCGCAGCCGGATTCGCCTACGACAGCGAGGGTCTTGCCGGCTTCGAGTTCGAACGACACGCCATTGAGTGCGCGTACCAGCGCGGTGCCTTTGAACAGGCCGCGGGAGACTTCGTAGTGACGGGTCAGGTCACGGGCGGTGAGAACGACGGCCATTACGCCACCTCCTGATTCAAAGGATAGAAGCAGCGGGCGAGGCTGTTGCTTTTCGGGTCCAGGCCTGGACGTTGTTGACGGCAGCTGTCCTGCACGTACGGGCAGCGCGGCGACAGCAGGCAGCCTTGCGGACGGTCATAACGGCCGGGAACGATGCCCGGCAACGTGGCCAGGCGCGAGGAACCCAGGCTGTGCTCGGGAATCGCCTTGAGCAGCGCTTCGCTGTACGGGTGTGCAGGGATGTCGAACAACTGCGGCACCTGACCGACTTCTACCGCTTGGCCGGCGTACATCACGCATACGCGCTGAGCGGTTTCGGCAACCACGGCGAGGTCGTGAGTGATCAGCACCAGACCCATGTTCTGCTCTTTTTGCAGCGCCAGCAGCAGGTCCATGATCTGCGCCTGAATCGTCACGTCCAGCGCGGTGGTCGGTTCGTCGGCGATCAGCAGTTTCGGCTCGCCGGCAATCGCCATGGCAATCGCCACGCGTTGGCTCATACCGCCGGACAGTTGATGCGGATAGGCGTCCATACGGCTCGCGGCGCCCGGGATTTCGACTTTTTCCAGCAGCTCGATGGCGCGCTTGCGGGCGTCCCTACTGGACATTTTCAGGTGCAGGCGCAGCACTTCTTCGATCTGGAAGCCGACGGTGTAGCTTGGGTTCAGCGCGGTCATCGGGTCCTGGAAGACCATGGCCAGGTCTTTGCCGACGATTTGCCGACGCTGACGATTGCTGAGCTTGAGCATGTTCTTGCCGTCGAAATTCAGGGCGTCAGCGGTGACGATGCCCGGATGTTCGATCAGGCCCATCAGCGCCATCATGGTCACGGACTTGCCGGACCCCGACTCGCCAACGATGGCCAGGACTTCGCCCTTGTCCACGGAAATGTCGAGACCGTCGACCACCGGAACGGCGTTCTTGTCGCCGAAGCGAACGTTGAGATTCTTGATTTCCAACAGTGACATTTGAATCTCCTCAGGCGGCGTTCTTGAGTTTCGGGTCCAGCGCATCGCGCAGGCCGTCGCCCATCAGGTTGATTGCCAGCACGCTGAGCAAAATGGTCAAGCCAGGCAGGCTGACGACCCACCAGGCGCGTTCGATGTAGTCGCGAGCCGACGCCAGCATGGTGCCCCACTCAGGGGTTGGCGGTTGTACGCCAAGGCCGAGGAAGCCCAGTGCCGCGGCATCGAGAATCGCCGAGGAGAAGCTCAGGGTCGCCTGAACGATCAGCGGCGCCATGCAGTTGGGCAGCACGGTGATGAACATCAGGCGTGGCAGACCGGCACCGGCCAGGCGCGCGGCGGTCACGTAGTCGCGGTTCAGTTCGCCCATGACCGCAGCGCGGGTCAGACGAACATAGGCCGGCAGGGACACTACGGCGATAGCGATCACGGTGTTGATCAGGCCAGGGCCGAGGATGGCGACGATCGCCACAGCCAGCAGCAAGGATGGCAGGGCCAGCATGATGTCCATCAGACGCATGATGGTCGGGCCCAGCAGGCGCGGGAAGAACCCGGCGAACAGACCCAGCAGGATCCCCGGAATCAGCGACATGACCACCGACGACAGGCCGATCATCAAGGACAGGCGCGAACCGTGGATCAGACGCGACAGCAGGTCGCGACCCAGTTCATCGGTGCCGAGCAGGAACTGCATCTGCCCATTTGCCAGCCAGGCCGGCGGGGTCAGCAGGAAGTCGCGGAACTGCTCGCTCGGGTTATGCGGAGCAACCCATGGGGCGAAAATCGCGCAAAAAATAACCAGCAGCATGAACAACAGGCCGGCGACGGCGCCCTTGTTCTTGGAGAAGGCTTGCCAGAACTCTTTGTACGGGGACGGATACAGCAGACTTTGATCGACTGCTACGGAAGACGTTGGAGTACTCATTCGTAGGGTCTCAGCGCTGGTGACGGATGCGTGGGTTTGCGAAGCCATAAAGAATATCCACTACAAAGTTGACCAGAATCACCAGGCAGGCGATTAACAGAATTCCGTTTTGCACCACGGGATAGTCCCGGGCGCCAATGGCTTCGATCAGCCATTTGCCGATACCGGGCCACGAGAAGATGGTTTCGGTCAGCACCGCTCCGGCCAGCAATGTGCCGACTTGCAGGCCGACCACGGTCAGGACCGGGATCAAGGCGTTGCGCAGGCCGTGAACGAACACCACGCGCGACGGCGACAGGCCTTTGGCCCGGGCGGTGCGGATGTAGTCTTCACGCAGGACTTCGAGCATCGAGGAACGGGTCATCCGGGCGATCACCGCCAGCGGGATGGTGCCGAGCACGATGGCCGGAAGAATCAGGTGGTGCAGGGCGTCGAAGAATGCGCCGGTGTCATTGGCCAGCAGGGTGTCGATGAGCATGAAGCCGGTTCTTGGCTCAATGTCATACAGCAGGTCGATCCGCCCGGACACCGGGGTCAGGCCCAGGGAGACCGAGAAGAACATGATGAGGATCAGGCCCCACCAGAAAATCGGCATCGAATACCCGGCAAGGGAGATACCCATCACCCCATGGTCGAACAGGGACCCTCGCTTCAGCGCCGCGATCACCCCGGCCAACAGGCCGAGAACGCCGGCGAACAGCAGGGCTGCCATGGACAGTTCCAGAGTGGCGGGGAACAGCGAGGTGAATTCAGTCCATACGCTTTCACGGGTCCGCAGGGATTCACCCAGGTCGCCGTGGGCCAGTTTGCCGATGTAGTCCAGATACTGGGCATACAGCGGTTTGTTCAGACCAAGGCGTTCCATTGCCTGAGCATGCATTTCGGGATCGACCCGACGTTCGCCCATCATGACTTCCACGGGGTCGCCGGGAATCATGCGAATCAACGCGAAAGTCAGCAAGGTGATGCCGAAGAACGTGGGGATCAATAATCCCAATCGGCGGGCAATAAAACTAAACATCTTCTGGTGTACCTCATCAGCCGGTTAGGCGTTCCCGGCAGCGTTGGAGTCAACGTTGCCGGGCGTTTTCTTATCTACTTCACTTGGGTGGTAGCGAAGTTGTTAGTGGTCAGGGGGCTAATGTGATAACCCTCGACGTTCTTGCGCATGGCCGTAAACATTCGGGTGTGTGCCATGCTGATCCATGGCTGGTCCTGATTGAAAATGACCTGCGCCTGTTCATAGAGCGCTGTGCGTTCGGCCGGGTTTACTTTGGCCCGGGCTTCATCGATCAGCGTCTGGAACTTCTCATTGCACCAGCGGGCGTAGTTTTCGCCGTTCTTGGCCGCCTCACAACTGAGCATAGGCGTCAGGAAGTTATCCGGGTCGCCGTTATCGCCCGCCCATCCGGCAGACACCATGTCGTGTTCGCCGTTTTTTGCGCGCTTGAGCATCTCGCCCCATTCCATGACGCGAATGTCGACCTTGATTCCGACCTTGGCCAGGTCAGCTTGCATCATCTGTGCGCCGAGCATCGGGTTCGGGTTGGTCGGGCCGCCACCATTGCGGGTGAACAGGGTGAACACGGTGCCTGCCGGAACGCCGGCTTCCTTGAGCAGGGCACGCGCCTTGTCCAGGTCACGTTTGGGGTTTTTCAGGGTCTTGTTGTAACCCAGCAGGGTCGGTGGGTACGGGTTCACAGCTACCGAGGCATTGCCTTTGCCAAACAGCGCGTTGACGTAGGCTTCCTTGTCGAACGCGATATCGATGGCTTTGCGGACCCGCACGTCGCTCATGTACTTGTGGGTGGTGTTCATGGCGATGTACGAGACGGTCATCGCGTCCAGTTCATCGACGCTCAGGTTGGTGTCTTTCTTGATGCTCGGGATGTCGTCCGGTTTCGGATACAGCGCGACCTGGCACTCGTTGGCCTTGAGCTTTTGCAGGCGTACGTTGTTGTCGGTGGCGATGGCCAGAATCAGTGCGTCAGCTGGCGGCTTGCCACGGAAGTACTCCGGGTTGGCCTTGAAGCGAACCTGAGCATCCTTGGCGTAACGCTGGAAGATGAACGGGCCGGTACCGACCGGTTTGTTGTTCAGGTCGCCGGTCTTGCCGGCCTTGAGCAACTGGTCGGCGTACTCGGCGGAGTAGATCGAAGAGAAGGCCATCGCGATGTCTGCGAGGAACGGCGCTTCGCGGCGGGTCAGGGTGAATTTGACCGTATTGTCGTCGACCTTCTCGACACTTTTGAGCAGCTCTTTGAAGCCCATGCTTTCAAAGTACGGGAAGCCCACGCTCGACTTGGAGTGCCACGGGTGGTTCGGGTCCAGTTGACGCTGGAAACTCCAGACCACGTCGTCGGCATTCATGTCGCGGGTCGGCTTGAAGTATTCGGTGGTATGAAACTTGACGCCTTTGCGCAAGTGGAACGTGTAGGTCAGACCGTCCTCGCTGATGTCCCAGGAGTCGGCCAGTGCCGGAATCACTTCAGTGGTGCCGGGCTTGAAGTCCGCCAGACGGTTGAAGATGGTTTCGGCCACCGCATCGGCTGTGACTGCAGTCGTGTACTGGACCATATCGAAGCCTTCCGGGCTGGCTTCGGTACAGACCACCAAGGGTTTGGCCGAGGCGCCGATAGCGACACTCAGCAACGTGGCGGCGATGGCCGCTCGTAAAGGAAGCATTTTCATCAAGAGCCCTCTGCAATCGGTTAAAGGACAAAAACCGAACGGCCGATTCTTCACTGAATCAGCCGTTCGGCAGGTGCATTACAAAATGTTGAACGGGATAGTGGTCACGAGACGGAACTCGTTGAGGCTGCCGTCAGCCTGGTTTTCGGAGGCACGGTGCGCGGTGTAGGTCGCGCGAATGGTGGTGGCTTTCAGTGGGCCACTTTGTACGGCGTAGGAAGTACCGATGCCGTATTCATAGTGGTGCTCGCCATCCATGTTTTTCACGTCATAGGCGGTGCCGGTGTAGTGCGTACCGTCGATGCCCCAGCCGCGAGCCTGGTAGATGTTGAACTTCAGACCAGGCACGCCGTATTCAGCCATGTTCAGGCCATAGGCGATCTGGAAGGACTTCTCGTTCGGGCCGTTGAAGTCCGAGAGCAGGGAGTTGGCCAGGTAGATGCCGTTGGTTTCGTGCAGGTAGTCGAAGTACTCGTCACCGACAATTTGCTGCCAGGAGAATGTCAGGCTATGGGCCTGGTGGGTCAGGCCGAACGACACGGAGTAGGCATCGTTGTTGATGTTGCCCATTTCCTTTTTGCCGGTGTCGAGGGTCTTGTAGTAGTTCAGGCCGGTGGTCAGGCCCAGCACCGAGCTATCGCCCAGTTCGTGGGTGGCGCCGAAGTAGTACTGATTCCAGAAGTCCTCGACATTCGCGACGTACAGGCTGGTCTTCAGGCTTTTGAACGGCTGATAGTTCAGGCCGGCGGTGTTCACGCGATTGGTTTCGGCCTTGTTGTTGGTGTACTCGGAGCGAAATTTCGACAGGCTCTCTTCGGTCCGCGGGGATACGCGGTCGAAGGAACCAGCGTCGAACGACAGATTGTTCAGCTCTTCGCTGTGCAGGCTCACGCCCTCAAAGCTCGAAGGCAACGCACGGTTGCCGATGGTGTCGACAATCGGGGTGCTGAAGTTCTGGCGGCCGGCGGTCAGGGTCGTGTTCGATACGCGGAACTTGACGTTGGCCAAGCCCAGTTTGCTCCACTGGCCTTGGGCATCGCCGCCTTCTTTGGTCAGGGTACGGTTGTTGCCTGCGCCTGGACGAGAGCCCGGTGCACCACCGTTGTTGGACGCCAGATCCTTGTGATCACGATCCAGTGCAACGGCGTTGTAGGCAGCCACTTCAGTGCTGACACCGATGGTGCCCTGAGTGAAGCCGGAGTTGTATTTGACGATCGTGCCTTGAACCCAGTTGATACGGCGGTCGGTTGGCGTCGCCACACCGTCTTTGAGGTAGGTGAACTTGCCGCCACGTTTCAGTTGTTCGTTGGCGTACCAGTTACGCGTGGAGCCGTCGATCTTCTGGCCTTCGATAAAGCCGGTTGCGTCGGCTTGTGCGCTGCTGGTGTTGACCGTAACCGGGGTGAATTCCTGGCTCTGGGTTTCTGCGTAAGCCGTGGCGGTTACGCTGCTGATGGCCAAGGCCAATAACGCGGTGCTGCTCAGTTTCATGGGTGAAGCTCCTTTCTTTCTTTTTTTAATGCCGGTCTTTTTTGGTGATCCGGCTATTTGGTTTTTAACTCATTCACGTATCGCAAACGTTTGTATTTGGCGTGTTCGCCGAATTCTGGCAACACCTTTGCGTGAGGGCGAAAAACGCCCTCAGGTTTTTGGCTAATCAGTTATTGGTCGATGCTGACACCCGAGAAGACGTTACGGCCGAAGGGACTGACCTTGAATCCTTCGACTTTGGCGCTCAACGGCTGGTTGACCGTCGAGTGGGCGACAGGGGTGATCGGCACTTGCTGCTTGAGCAATTGCTGAGCCTGTTTATAGAGCACCGAGCGTTGCTCGCGGTCGGTGACAATCTTGGCTTGCTTGATCAGCTTGTCGTATTGCGGGTCACACCACATGGAGTAGTTGTTGCCGCCAATCGCGTCGCAGCTGTACAGGGTGCCCAGCCAGTTGTCCGGGTCCCCGTTGTCGCCGGTCCAGCCGATCAGGCTGATGTCGTGTTCGCCATTCTTGGTGCGCTTGATGTACTCGCCCCATTCGTAGCTGACGATCTTCACTTTCAGGCCGATTTTCGCCCAGTCCGACTGAAGCATCTCAGCCATCAGCTTGGCGTTCGGGTTGTAGGGGCGCTGTACCGGCATGGCCCAGAGCGTGATCTCGGTGCCTTCCTTGACCCCGGCAGCCTTGAGCAATTCTTTGGCTTTTTCCGGGTTGTAGGCGGCGTCTTTGATCGTTTCGTCGTAGGACCACTGGGTCGGTGGCATGGCGTTGACCGCCAGTTGGCCTGCGCCCTGGTAAACCGCCTTGAGAATCCCCTGCTTGTTCACCGCCATGTCCAGCGCCTGGCGTACTTCGAGCTGGTCGAAGGGTTTATGCTGCACGTTGTAGGCGATGTAGCCAAGGTTGAAACCGGGCTTCTCGATCAGTTGCAACTTGGGGTCGTTTTTCAGCGCGTCGACATCGGCCGGACGTGGATGCAGGGTGATCTGGCACTCGTTTTTCTTGAGCTTCTGCACACGCACCGACGCATCGGTGTTGATGGCGAAAATCAGCTGGTCGAGCTTGACCCGGCTCGGGTCCCAGTACTGCTTGTTGCCGGTGTAACGGATGTTGGAGTCTTTCTGGTAGCTCTTGAACACGAACGGCCCGGTGCCGATTGGCTTCTGGTTGATGTCGCTCGGCTTGCCGGACGCGAGCAACTGGTCGGCGTATTCGGCGGAGAGAATCGAGGCGAAACTCATGGCGATGTTTTGAATGAACGCGGCGTCTACCGAGTTCAGGGTCATGTCCACGGTCAACGGCCCGGTCTTCTCGACCTTGGCGATGTTCTTGTTCAGGCTCATCCCGTTGAAGTACGGAAACTCGGTCGGGTAAGCCTTGCGGAATGGGTGCTCGATATCGAGCATGCGATTAAAGGTGAACAACACATCGTCAGCGTTGAAGTCGCGGCTCGGTGTGAAGTACTGGGTGGTGTGAAATTTCACCCCTTCGCGCAGGTGGAACGTGTACTTGAGACCATCCTCGGAAATATCCCAACGTGTGGCCAGGCCCGGTACGACATTGGTGGAGCCTTTTTCGAACTCGGCCAGCCGGTTGTACAACGGTTCGGCGGCGTCGTTGTCGGTCGCAGTGGTGTACTGCGCGGTGTCGAAGCCCGCCGGGCTGCCTTCAGAGCAAAACACCAGGCTGTTGTTGGCTGCCTGGCTGAATGACGTGGCGGCCAACAGACCGGTGCCCAGCAATGCGGATAAAACCAAGGTATGGCGCATAACGCTGCCTCTCTTTTTAGGTGTCAAACAGTGAGTCGTTGTCCCGTCCTGGAACGTGCAGACATCACTGATCCAAAGCCATGGGTTCAGCAGTTGCCAGCCGCAGCGATAGCACGACCGGACCTCGACGGTAGGGGGCGGAGGTCAGGCGGTAAATGCGTAGAGCCTGAAAAACAGGTAGGAAAAGGCGACACGTCCTAAACCTGCTGCAGTAGTCCGCAATGGTTTGGGAAGTAGGCGAATTCCAGCTGTTTTGGCAGATAGAGCAACGGCGACGTCAAGAACGTCGCCGTTGCAAAACCTTATTTGCTGACGCTGACGCCGTAGAAGGAGTTCAAGCCAAACGGGCTGATCTTGAAGTCCTGCACGGTGTTGCGCATGGGTTGATACACCGTCGAGTGCGCGATAGGTGTCATCGGGACTGCATCTTTGAGGAGGTGTTGCGCCTGCTTGTACAGCTCGGTGCGTTTAGCCACGTCCGGGGTGGATTTGGCTTGTTTGATCAGTGCGTCGTAAGGCTTGTCGCACCATTTCGAGAAGTTGTTACCGTTCATGGCATCGCAGCCGAACAGGGTGCCGAGCCAGTTGTCCGGGTCACCATTGTCACCGCTCCAGCCGATGATCATCGCCTGGTTCTCGCCGCCTTTGGAGCGCTTGATGTACTCGCCCCACTCGTAGCTGACGATGTTCACTTTCAGACCGATCTTGGCCCAGTCCGACTGCAGCATTTCAGCCATCAGCTTGGCGTTCGGGTTGTACGGACGCTGAACTGGCATGGCCCACAGGGTGATCTCGGTGCCAGGCTTGATGCCGGCTTCCTTGAGCAGTTCCTTGGCTTTTTCAGGATCGTACTTGGCATCCTTGATGGTGGTGTCGTAGGACCACTGGGTCGGCGGCATGGCGTTGACCGCCAATTGACCAGCGCCCTGGTAAACCGAGTCGATGATCTGCGGCTTGTTCACCGCCATGTCCAACGCTTGACGGACCTTGAGGTTGGCCAGCGGGTTGGCGTCGGTACGGCCCTTGAGCACTGGCATCACGTTGTAGGCGATGTAGCCCAGGTTGAAACCGGCCTGGTGCGGCAGCTTCAGGTCTTTGTCTTCACCCAGGGCCTTGAGGTCGGCCGGACGCGGGAAGAGGGTGACCTGGCATTCGTTTTTCTTGAGCTTCTGGATGCGCACCGACGGGTCGGTGGTGATGGCGAAGATCAGGTTGTCGATCTTGACGTCTTCAGGCTTCCAGTAGTCCTTGTTACCCGTGTAACGGATGTTGGAGTCTTTCTGGTAGCTCTTGAACACGAACGGGCCAGTGCCGATCGGCTTCTGGTTGATGTCGCCCGGTTTGCCTTCCTTGAGCAGCTTGTCGGCGTACTCGGCGGACTGGATCGAGGCGAAGCTCATGGCCAGGTTCTGGATGAACGCCGCGTCTACGGTTTTCAGGGTGAACTTGACGGTCTTGTCGTCGACTTTCTCGACCTTGGTGATGTTGGTGTCCATCCCCATGTCGGTGAAGTACGGGAATTCGGTCGGGTAGGCTTTACGGAACGGCATGTCCTTGTCGAGCATGCGGTCGAAGGTGAACAGCACGTCGTCGGCGTTGAAGTTACGGGTCGGCGTGAAATACGGCGTGGTGTGGAACTTCACCCCATCGCGCAGATGGAAGGTGTAAGTCAGGCCATCCGGGGAAATGTCCCAGCTGGTGGCCAGGCCAGGAACAACGGCGGTGCCGCCACGTTCGAACTGGCTCAAACGGTTGAACATGGTTTCTGCTGAGGCGTCGAAGTCGGTTCCGGTGGTGTACTGACCAGGATCAAAACCGGCCGGGCTCCCTTCGGAGCAGAACACCAGGTTAGTCGCCGCATGGGCGAAAGGTGCGCTAGCTAACAAGCTTGCGCCGACTAAAAACGGAATGACCGCGTGTTTAAGCATGGTGGCCTCATGATTTGTTGTCATTTTTGGAATTAGAGGACGACCTCGTGAGTCGACCTGCGGATACTTATGCAGGGCCCATACCCAATGCAAGATGCCGGGGAGCTACAAGCCTTAAACAGTGGCACGAACGTACCTAAATGTCGCATATGTATAAAAGTTGACGCATTTGACCGTTTGCGGTCGTATTTCTCGGTGCAAACGACGCACCATTGAGGTGCGGCCAGGGCGCCTGGCGCACCCGGCCGGAGCGCGGTGTTACTTATTTATACCCACGCCATAAAAGGGTGTGAGGCCGAACGGGCTGATCTTGAAGTCGGAAACTTCCTTGCGCATAGGCTGAAAAACCGTCGAGTTGGCGATCGGTGTGATAGGCACTTGTTGCTTAAGGATTTTTTGTGCCTGTTGATAGAGCTTGACCCGCTCGTCACGGTCAGTGGAAACCTTGGCCTGCTGAACCAGCTTGTCGTACGCCGGGTCGCACCACTTGGCGTAGTTGCTACCTTTCACGGCGGCGCAGCTGTAGAGCACGCCGAGCCAGTTGTCCGGGTCTCCGTTGTCGCCGGTCCAGCCGTAGATCATCGCGTCGTGCTCGCCGTTCTTGGCGCGCTTGATGTACTCGCCCCATTCATAGCTGACGATGTTGGCCGTGATGCCGACCTTGGCCCAGTCCTGCTGGATCATCTGCGCCGACATCCGCGCGTTCGGATTGGACGCCCGCTGCACGGTCATTGCCCATAAATTGATAGTGGTACCGGGTGCAACACCTGCTTCTTTTAGTAGCGCCTTTGCCTTGGTCGGGTCGTAGGGCGCGTCCTTGATGGTCGGGTCATACGACCATTGCGCTGGCGGCAGGGCGTTCTGCGCCAGTTGCCCGGCGCTTTGGTAGACGGCTTTGATGATCGCGGGCTTGTCGATGGCCATGTCCAGCGCCTGGCGAACCTTGAGCTGGTCCAGTGGCGGGTGGGATACGTTGTAGGCCAGGAAGCCAAGGTTGAAACCGGCTTGCTTGAGCACCCGCAGGTTCGGGTCCTGTTCCATTACTTCGATGTCGGCCGGTCGTGGATAACCGCTGACCTGGCACTCGCCGGTCTTGAGCTTTTGCAGGCGCACGGCGGCGTCCGGGGTGATCGAGAAAATCAGGTTGTCGAGTTTCACATCCTCGGGTTTCCAGTAGGCGCGGTTGGCGCTGTAGCGGATCTGCGAGTCCTTCTGATAACGCTTGAACACAAAGGGTCCGGTGCCGACCGGCCTCTGATTGAGGTCAGCGGCTTTGCCTTCCTTGAGTAACTGCGCGGCGTACTCGGCGGACTGGATCGACGCGAAGCTCATCGCCAGGTTCTGCACAAACGCGGCGTCGATGTTGTTCAGGCTGAAGCGCACCGTGTGCTCGTCGACCTTATCGACACTTTTGATCGTGGTGTTCAGGTCCATGTCGGTGAAGTACGGCGATTCGGTGGGGTAGGCCTTGCGAAACGGGTTTTCAGGGTCGAGCAAGCGCTGGAAGGTGAACAGCACATCGTCCGCGTTGAAATCGCGGCTCGGCGTGAAGTAGTCGGTGGTATGAAACTTCACCCCGTCACGCAGGTGGAAAGTGTAGGTCAGGCCGTCTTCGGAGACGTCCCAACTCGTCGCCAGCCCCGGCTCGACTTCGGTGCCACCGCGTTTGAACTGGGTCAGACGGTTGAAGACTGTTTCAGCCGAGGCATCGAAATCCGTGCCGCTGGTGTACTGGCTCGGGTCGAACCCGGCAGGACTGGCTTCGGAGCAGTAGACCAGGGTCGTTGCGGCTTGGGCGAATGGGGCGATGGTGGCGAGGGTGAGGGCAAGCAGAAGCGGTTTGACGGTGGTTCTATCCATGGAGTCCCCGAGGGCTTGGCGGCGGCTTTTTCTGGAGAGTAGCGTCGTTGACGGGGGGCGCGGAAATATCAGTTTGTTAGGGGGACCCCTCTGTTGTGGCATACACAGCGGGTTGTTGGCCTGACAGCCGATCAATCTCTCGAGATGTACGCGATTGATCGTTCCCACGCTCCGCGTGGGAACGATCAGGCGAGCACTTTCGGCGTTACGGCATCAACACTTCAATCGAGCCATCGGCGGTCATGCTGACCTGGCTGGTGCCGGCTTCGATATCCGGAGTTACCGGTGCCGAGTCCATGCCCGCAGCTTTCATCATCATCGGCGCGCGCAGGTAAGGCTGTGGATAACCGTTGCTGTTGAGGTTCAGGTTGACGATTTTGTAACCCTTGCCACCCAGTGCATCGGTGGCCAGTTGGGCGCGGGCCTTGAAGGCACCGACAGCTTCTTTGAGCAGCGCATCTTCGCTGGCCTTGCGGGTCGGGGTGGCGATGGCGAAGTCCATGCCGCCCATTTTCAGGTCGATCAGCAGTTCGCCGGTGAGCTTGGACAACGCAGCGAAGTTCGAGCTTTCCAGGCGCAGTTCGGCGCGTTCACGCCAGCCGGTGATTTTCTGACCCTTGGTGTCGTAGATCGGGTGGCTGTTACGACTGCCCTGACGCAGGGTGACGTCCTTGACCTGTTTGGCCTGGCCGAGCGCCTTGTTCATGGTGGTGCTAACGTCGGCGGCGAGTTTCGCCGGGTCGGTGTTTTGTTCTTCGGTGTAGAGGGTCACGATCATCAGGTCGCGAGCCACTTCCTGACTGACTTCGGCGCGCAGGGAAATCTGGTTGTAGTGAAGTTCATCGGCGGCCAATGCCGGCAGGCTGGCGACGGTGCTGACACTGAGGGCGAGAAGGGCGGCGCTGCGGCGCAATGTGTTCATGAAGTCTCCTTGGGCGGTGCGCAGGGGTAAGGGTCCAAGCCTGCGTGAAACCATCAGACTTTAGCTTTTATTGTCGGGTTCACCCGGTTACAACTTCTATACAGATCGACATCGCGCCGTGTGGCGCTTTGCCGCACTTTTGCCTGTCGGAGCCCTCGCTTGGTTATACTCGACGCGATCCGCCTGGAGCGCTCATCAGGAGAGCTCATGCTCGCCCCCGTACAACTGCTTTCCGCGACTCGCCAGAACCTCTGGCGACTGACCTTTATCCGCACCTTGGTGCTGGCCGCTCAGGCCGGTTCGGTGGGGCTCGCCTACTGGTTCAACCTGCTGCCGCTGCCGTGGTTTCAACTGGCGGCGACCCTCGGTTGCTCGATGCTGCTGTGTGCCTTTACCGCGATCCGCTTGCGCACTTCGTGGCCGGTCACCGAGCTCGAATACGCCGTGCAACTGGCCTGCGACCTGTTTATCCACAGTGCACTGCTGTATTTCTCCGGCGGTTCGACCAACCCGTTCGTTTCCTATTACCTGGTACCGCTGACCATCGCCGCCGTCACGCTGCCGTGGCGTTATTCGGTGATTCTCTCGGGCATCGCGCTGGCGATGTACACCTTGTTGCTGGCACAGTTTTACCCGCTGGAAACATTCCCGATGTACCGGGAAAAGATGCAGATCTACGGCATGTGGCTGAGTTTTGCCTTGGCCGCTGCGGTGATTACCTTCTTTGCTGCACGGATGGCCGAAGAGTTGCGCCGTCAGGAAGAACTGCGGGCGATTCGCCGTGAAGAGGGCCTGCGCGACCAGCAACTGCTGGCCGTGGCGACCCAGGCCGCTGGCGCTGCTCACGAATTGGGCACGCCACTGGCGACCATGAGCGTGCTGCTCAAGGAAATGCAGCAAGATCATCACGACCCGCTGCTGCAAGATGACTTGAGAGTGCTGCAGGATCAGGTGAAGCTGTGCAAAGAGACCTTGCAGCAGCTGGTTCGCGCCGCCGAAGCCAATCGTCGGCTGGCGGTAGAGATGCAGGGCGTCAGCGTCTGGCTCGATGAAGCGCTTAACCGCTGGCACCTGATGCGTCCCGAAGCGACCTACCGTTTGCGGCGCCTGGGGCTTGGCGATGAACCGCGTCTGGCGCCGCCGCCAGACTTGACCCAAGCCTTGCTGAACTTACTGAACAACGCCGCCGATGCCTGCCCCGAAGGGCTGGAAGTGACGCTGAACTGGGATTCCGTCGAGCTGACCATCAGCATTCGCGACCATGGCGCCGGTGTGCCGCTGGCGATTGCCGAACAGATCGGCAAACCGTTTTTTACCACCAAGGGCAAAGGTTTCGGCCTGGGCCTGTTTTTGAGCAAGGCCAGCGTGACACGCGCTGGCGGCTCAGTGAAACTCTACAGTCATGAGGACGGCGGTACGCTCACCGAGCTGCGCCTGCCCCGTGTCGCCCGAGGAGACGAACATGAGTGACGAGATCCAAGTCGAAGGCGAAGACCTGCCGCATTTGTTGCTGGTAGACGACGACGCAACGTTCACCCGCGTCATGGCCCGCGCCATGAACCGTCGCGGTTTTCGCGTCAGCACCGCAGGTTCCGCCGAAGAGGGCCTGATCATCGCCCAGCAGGATCTGCCGGACTATGCTGCGCTGGACCTGAAAATGGACGGCGATTCGGGCCTGGTGCTGCTGCCCAAGCTGCTCGAACTCGACCCGGAAATGCGCGTGGTGATCCTCACCGGTTACTCGAGCATTGCCACCGCCGTCGAGGCGATCAAACGCGGTGCCTGCAACTACCTGTGCAAACCGGCCGACGCCGATGACGTGCTGGCCGCCTTGCTCTCAGAGCACGCCGACCTCGACACCCTGGTGCCGGAAAACCCGATGTCGGTGGACCGCCTGCAATGGGAGCATATCCAGCGCGTGCTGACCGAGCATGAAGGCAACATCTCCGCCACTGCCCGCGCCCTGGGTATGCACCGGCGCACCCTGCAGCGCAAACTGCAGAAGCGTCCCGTTCGGCGCTGAACCGGCGCTGAACGGTTATCGCCAGGCCTCGCGACAACCCGAGCCGATCATCTATGATCGGCTTGTGCCTGTTCTTTTCTTTATCGAGTCTGAACCATGAATCAGAACGCTGAATATTCCGCGGTCAACGACACTGTGCGCGGGCAGTTTTTTCGCCGTGTCTGGCAGATGATCACGCCGTACTGGCGCAGTGAAGAGAAGGGTACCGCCTGGGCACTGCTGATCGCGGTGATCGTGCTGTCGCTGATCAGCGTGGGGATCTCGGTGTGGTTCAACACCTGGTACAAGGACTTCTACAACGCCCTGCAAAAGAAGGACGAAACAGCGTTCTGGCAACTGATCCTGTATTTCTGCGCGATTGCGGCGGTGGCGATTGTCGGTGGGGTGTACCGGCAGTACCTGACGCAGATGCTGACCATCCGCTGGCGGGCCTGGCTCACCGAAAAACACTTCGCCCGCTGGCTCGGGCACAAGAATTATTACCAGCTGGAGCAGGGCGGTTACACCGATAACCCGGACCAGCGGATTTCCGAAGACCTCAACAGATTCACCACCAACACCTTGAGCCTGGGCATTGGGCTGATGACCAACGTCGTGAACCTGGTGTCGTTCTCGATCATCCTGTGGGGCGTGTCGGGCAGCATTGAAGTGTTCGGCTTTACCATTCCCGGCTACATGTTCTGGTGTGTGCTGATCTATGCGGTGGTCGGTAGCTGGTTGACGCATTTGATCGGTCGTCGCTTGATCGGTCTGAACAACCAACAACAACGCTTCGAAGCTGACCTGCGTTTTTCCATGGTGCGGGTTCGCGAGAATGCCGAAAGTATCGCGCTATACAACGGTGAGCCCAACGAGAACCAACGCCTGAGCGCGCGCTTCGGAATGGTCTGGCACAATTTTTGGGACATCATGAGGGTGTCCAAGCGTCTGACTTTCTTCACCCGCGGCTACAACCAGATCGCCATCATCTTCCCGTTCATGGTTGCCGCACCGCGTTACTTTTCCGGCAAGATCGAACTCGGCGAACTGATGCAGATCAGTTCGGCCTTCGGCAACGTCCAGGAGAGCTTCAGCTGGTTTATCAGTGCATACCAGGACCTCGCCGAGTGGCGCGCCACCTGCGATCGTCTGCTGAGTTTCCGTCAGGCCATGAGCGAAAATGAAGAGCGCCAGCCGGCCATTGATGTGCAGAATCAGGGCTCGGAGCTGAAGATCCACAACCTGGGTCTGGACCTGGCCGACGGTCGTCACTTGCTGACCAATGCCGACATGACGGTAGAGGCAGGCGAGCGGGTCATGCTCAGCGGTCGTTCCGGCAGTGGCAAATCCACCTTGCTGCGGGCGATGGGGCACCTTTGGCCTGCGGGTCACGGCAACATCCGACTGCCGGCTGCGCGTTATCTGTTCCTCCCGCAAAAGCCGTATCTGCCGATTGGCAGCCTGCGTGACGCCCTGAGTTATCCACAGGCCGGCGACACCTACCTGCACGAGCACTACGTGCGCGTGCTGGAAACCTGCCGTTTGCCGCATCTGGTTTCCCGCCTCGACGAAGCCAATCACTGGCAGCGAATGCTCTCACCGGGTGAGCAGCAACGTCTGGCGTTTGCCCGAGCGCTGCTCTACGCGCCGCAATGGCTGTACATGGACGAAGCGACCTCGGCGATGGACGAAGAAGATGAAGCGTCGCTGTATCAGGCACTGATCGATCACTTGCCAGGCCTGAGCATCGTCAGCGTCGGCCATCGCAGCAGCCTGAAACGCTTCCATCCACGGCATGTGCGCATCGACAGCGGCCATCTGCTGGAGCAGACAGTCACGGCCTGAACACGATCTCGCCTTGCTCCTGCGGGGCGAAGTTCACCAGCAGTGATCGTACAACTGCGCTGCGCTATGATGCGTTCACCACCGTTTGCCTGAGACTGATGTTCACCATGGAAAACCCGATCGACGCCCCTCGTCTTCCGCGCAAGCGCCGCAGCCTCGCGCAGGAGCTGGTCACGGTGCTGTCCGAGCAGATTCGCGACGGCCTGCTCAAGCGTGGCGACAAGTTGCCCACCGAGTCGGCGATCATGGCAGCCCATGGCGTCAGCCGCACCGTGGTGCGTGAAGCGATATCGCGTTTGCAGGCGGCGGGGCAGGTTGAAACCCGTCACGGCATCGGCACGTTTGTGCTCGACACGCCGAGCCCAAGCGGCTTTCGCATCGATCCGGCGACCGTGGTGACCTTGCGTGATGTGCTGGCGATTCTGGAGTTGCGCATCAGTCTGGAAGTGGAGTCCGCAGGCTTGGCCGCGCAACGCCGCAGCCCTGAACAGTTGGCCTTGATGCGCGCGGCACTGGATGCCCTGAACGAAAGCGCAGCCCATGCCGGCGATGCGGTGGCATCGGACTTCCAGTTCCATTTGCAGATTGCCCTGGCCACTGGCAACCGCTACTTCACCGACATCATGACCCACCTGGGCATCAGCATCATTCCGCGTACCCGGCTCAATTCTGCGCGGCTGGCCCACGATGACCAGCAGCACTACATGAATCGTCTGGCGCGTGAACACGAAGAAATCTACGACGCCATCGCCCGCCAGGATTCGGACGCCGCCCGCGCAGCCATGCGCCTGCACCTGACTAACAGCCGTGAACGACTGCGCCACGCTCATGAAGAGGCAGAGGCGCAGCGTTGATAGCGGGGCCGAGCAGGGTGAGCGCTTAGTCTTCGATACGAAGCCGTACGGGTTCCGAGCTCGGAGTCAGGCTGGACTCGTCCGAGAATTTGTAACGCAGTTCGATTGTTCCGTTCTTGTGCTTTTCCAGCTCTGCTTTAGGCACTTCCAGTTCAAGGCCCGTAACTTTTATCGGTTCGCCGCAGACGTCGTCCCAGACTCCGGTGGGCTTTTCAGGGCCGGCCCAGTCAGGGTTATCAACATCCGCCCCGAGGATCAAATAAACGTCCCAATTTGCAGGGATTTCATCCGAGTCAGGAATCTGGACCTTCAGGGCACCACTCAGGCTCGATAAGGTGACCGTCGCTACCTTTACAGGCGTACCGACAGGGGATTGGATTAGCACCGGGATCGAAAAACTCATGATAAATCATCACTCCATGTGAAGCCGTCCATGACCATTCAGGGGCGGCGACACACTGTAGAGCGCGCTTTCACGACGTACTGGAAGCAATCATGACCAAGCGTTGCAAGGCTGGTGCAGTGGCGGTGGGCTTAACCGGTCTTGAGGATCGAACGATCCACCCTCACCGCCAATTGTCCGGCTCCGGGCTTGGCATCAAACGCCACGTGCCCCTTGTCATCCACAGTCGCCCGAGCCACTGGCACGCCGTTGGCCAGCAGTTCCAGCGGTGCGCCGTTGAGGGATTGGCCCGAGGCCAGTTCGAGTGTCAGGTTGATAGTCATCGGTGATGTCCTTATCAGGCGTTGCGGTCAATGAAGGTGTTGGCTTGGGCGTTGATTGAGCCGATCAGCTCCGGTGAGCCGCCGCGGAACTGGCGGAAAATGTTGCGTGAGGCGCCGTTGCCCGGCACGTTCAGCGTCGGCTGGAAGCGCTCACTCAACTCCGCGTAATTCGACCAGGGGCCGATGTAGGACTCATTCAAGCCGTTGATGTAGCTGAAGGCGTAACGCACGGCGTTGCCCGGTAACCAGTTGGGTTCGCCAGGCGTCTGGCTCTGCCAGCCATCGGCCTTGATTGTTGGTGCGACGGCTGGGGATTCCAGGTAGCCGGCCGGTTTGTTCGGTGTGTAATCCTTGAGCAGCAAGTAGGTGCTCCAGCCCCACCAGTTGTCGATCCGGTTGCTGTCGTTGAGGTTGTTGACGTCGCTGCGGCGCAATACCTTGTTGCCGTCCAGAACAAATAACCCGGAGAAGTTACCCGCCGGTTTTTTCACGGCGTTGAGGTCAGGCAGGTACTTCAGCGCAACGTAGCTGGATGGCGCGGGCAGTGAACCGCTGAGGAAGGTCTCGAAGACTTCGTCGGCCGAGCGCTGGACCGCGAGTTTGACCTGTTTGCGGTTGGCGCTGTCGACCGAGTCGAAGTAGCGTTTGTCGCCGTAGGCATGCCACTGATCACCGTTGGCGTTGTTCACGTTGAGGCCGTATTTGCTGTCTTCGTCGTGCATGAAGCGGGTGATCAGCGAGCCCAGGTCACTCGGCGTCACCACCGCCGCCAGTTGTTTGCGCGGGATCCGCAGATGACCGGCAGAGAACAGGTCGGTCAGATAATGATCGGCAAAAGCGTTCATCGCGTAGGCCAGTTCCAACTGCTTTTCATCGCCACTGTTATGAGCCAGAACAGCCTGTTGCAGGGCAGCGGTGTGCCCGGCGATGTACGCCAGCAACGCCCATTCGCCGAAGTGGTCGGCGTTGTCCGCCGCCAGTTTCAGGTAGCGCCCCAAGGGGAACAATGCCGAGACGAAGCTGCCGCCGCCGGTAATCTTGTTCCACTCTTCGGACAACGTATCACCGAGAGCGTCGTAGACCTCGTGGGGTTGTTTGCCGTCTCTGATCGCCTGATTGGCGGCGGCAATTTCCTTCTGCATCACGCCGAGAATCAACCCGGCTTCTGCTCGTGACGCCGGCAGTACGGCCAGTGAGTTGAACGCGGTAGTAAAACGCTGGATGCGATCAACCGGAGTCGCGCCATCGCAGATTGGCTGGTCGGGAATGCCGTAGAAATCACCGCCTAGCGAAACGATTTGGCCGTAGCTCAGTGCCAGGCCATTGGGCAGGTGCAATGGCACTTGCCAGGCTGTAACTGCCGGCGCGTCCTTGACGAAGCGCAGCAGGGTGGCATCGCCGATGGCGGTGTGTTCGCCGCCTTCGAAACGGGGTGCTGGCTCGGTGTTTAGCGAGTTTCCAGCCAGACCCGGTGTGTGATGTTTGGGGCTGTGTTGACTGTGAGTCAGCAGTATCAGGTGATCGCCGTCACCGGAAATGGCAATGCCACGTTCGCTGAACAGCTGATCCAGATCGGCAATGATCCGGTCGTCGTGATTGAGGTTTTCCTGCGATTGGCTGTGTAGACCTGACATTTCTAGCTCCTTGATATGTCGTAGGTTGCATCTGAAGTAACTGTATATATATACAGTTGTTGTCGAGCATAGCTGCAAACTCTCCTACGTCAAGGAAGTGCTTTTTCTTGCCCGGATTTTCCATCTGGCGATGAAATGCAGTTGACGGTTATAGTTTAAGTTGTACGATGACCTACAACTTCGGCGAGAGCTGAACAGTTTTTCTCATCACAACGTGCGTCCAGGGTGTTCGAATAATGAATCCACAAGAACTGAAGTCCATCCTCTCTTCCGGCTTGCTGTCCTTCCCGGTCACCGACTTCAATGCTCAGGGCGATTTCCATCGCGTGGGCTACATCAAACGTCTCGAATGGCTGGCCCCGTATGGCGCCTCGGCCTTGTTCGCCGCAGGCGGCACCGGTGAGTTCTTTTCCCTGGCGGCCAGCGAATATTCGGAAATCATCAAGACCGCGGTCGACACCTGCGCCAGCAGCGTGCCGATTCTGGCCGGTGTCGGTGGTTCTACCCGTCAGGCCATCGAATACGCTCAAGAAGCCGAGCGTCTGGGCGCCAAAGGCTTGCTGCTGCTGCCGCACTACTTGACTGAAGCCAGCCAGGACGGCGTTGCCGCTCACGTTGAAGCCGTGTGCAAATCGGTGAAGATCGGCGTGGTGGTTTACAACCGCAACGTCTGCCGCCTGACCGCGCCGCTGCTGGAACGCCTGGCTGAACGCTGCCCGAACCTGATCGGCTACAAGGATGGCCTGGGCGATATCGAGTTGATGGTGTCGATCCGTCGCCGTCTCGGTGATCGCTTCAGCTACCTGGGTGGCCTGCCGACTGCCGAAGTCTATGCCGCGGCGTATAAGGCACTGGGCGTTCCGGTCTATTCCTCGGCGGTGTTCAACTTCCTGCCGAAAATGGCGATGGATTTCTACCACGCCATTGCACGTGACGATCACGCTAGCGTCGGCAAACTGATCGATGACTTCTTTCTGCCTTATCTGGACATCCGTAACCGCAAGTCGGGTTACGCGGTGAGCATCGTCAAGGCGGGCGCGAAAATCGCCGGCTACGATGCAGGCCCCGTACGGACCCCGCTGACTGACTTGACGCCAGAAGAGTTCGAAATGCTCGCGGCGTTGATGGACAAGCAAGGTGCGCAATAACCCGCTGAATCAACCAGGGCCGCTGAGCAATCGGCGGCTTTTTGTGTAAGAACTTCTGTTAAGGGGAAAGCGCTGTGGCAGACGTAAAACGATTCGACAACTACATCGGCGGCCAATGGGTCGCGGGTGTCGAGTACTCGACCAATATCAACCCGTCCGAGTTGTCCGATGTCATTGGCGAATACGCCAAGGCGGACCTGGCTCAGGTGAACGCCGCCATCGACGCCGCTCGTGCGGCATTTCCGGCCTGGTCGACCTCAGGCATTCAGGCACGCAGCGATGCGCTGGATAAAGTCGGCAGCGAAATCCTCGCGCGTCGCGAAGAACTCGGCACCTTGCTGGCGCGGGAAGAGGGCAAGACCCTGCCAGAGGCCATCGGTGAAGTGTCTCGTGCCGGCAACATCTTCAAGTTCTTCGCGGGTGAATGCCTGCGTTTGTCCGGCGATTACCTGCCGTCGGTGCGTCCTGGCGTCAACGTTGAAGTCACTCGCGAAGCCCTCGGTGTGGTCGGCTTGATCACCCCGTGGAACTTCCCGATTGCGATCCCGGCGTGGAAGATTGCCCCGGCATTGGCCTATGGCAACTGCGTGGTGCTGAAACCGGCGGAACTGGTACCAGGTTGCGCCTGGGCCCTGGCCGAAATCATTGCCCGTGCCGGTTTCCCGGCCGGGGTGTTCAACCTGGTGATGGGCAGCGGTCGAGTGATCGGCGACGCGATGGTCAACAGCCCGAAAGTCGACGGCATCAGCTTCACCGGTTCCGTTGGTGTAGGGCGGCAGATCGCGGTCAACTGCGTGTCGCGTCAGGCCAAGGTGCAGTTGGAAATGGGCGGCAAGAACCCGCAGATCATTCTCGACGACGCCGACCTCAAGCAAGCCGTCGAACTGTCGGTGCAGAGTGCGTTTTATTCCACCGGCCAACGTTGCACGGCGTCGAGCCGCTTGATCGTCACCGCCGGGATTCACGACAAATTCGTCGAGGCCATGGCTGAGCGGATGAAGTCGATCAAGGTCGGGCATGCCTTGACGAGCGGCACCGACATCGGTCCGGTGGTCTCGCAAGCGCAGCTGGAACAGGACCTGAAGTACATCGACATCGGCCAGAGCGAAGGTGCGCGACTGGTCAGCGGCGGAGGCCTGGTGACCTGCGACACCGAAGGCTATTACCTGGCGCCAACGCTGTTTGCCGACAGTGAGGCAGCCATGCGTATTAGCCGCGAAGAGATCTTCGGCCCGGTGGCGAACATTGTTCGGGTGGCCGATTACGACGCGGCGCTGGCGATGGCCAACGACACCGAATTCGGTTTGTCGGCGGGTATTGCCACCACCTCGTTGAAGTATGCCAACCACTTCAAACGCCACTCCCAGGCCGGGATGGTGATGGTCAATCTGCCGACCGCCGGTGTGGATTACCACGTGCCTTTTGGTGGCCGAAAAGGTTCATCCTATGGATCGCGGGAGCAAGGTCGCTACGCGCAGGAGTTCTACACCGTGGTGAAGACTTCCTATGTAGGTTCGTAACACGCAACACCGCGGTATCCGGTTTTACCGGATACCGCCAAAAAAAATTCACCCGCGCATAAAAATAATCAGTGGGAGTACATCTACATGCAAGCGACCAAGCCGACCCACGTCCGCTATTTAATCCTGCTCATGCTGTTTCTGGTGACCACGATCAACTACGCCGACCGTGCCACCATTGCCATTGCGGGCTCCAGCCTGCAAAAGGACCTGGGCATCGACGCCGTTACCCTCGGCTACATTTTCTCTGCATTCGGTTGGGCTTACGTCGCCGGTCAGATCCCCGGCGGCTGGCTGCTCGACCGCTTCGGTTCGAAAAAAGTCTATGCCCTGAGCATCTTCACCTGGTCGCTGTTCACCGTGCTGCAAGGCTATGTCGGTGAGTTCGGCGTCTCCACTGCCGTCGTCGCGCTGTTCATGTTGCGCTTTCTGGTGGGCCTGGCCGAAGCGCCATCCTTCCCCGGTAACGCACGCATCGTTGCGGCCTGGTTTCCAACCGCCGAACGGGGCACCGCTTCGGCGATCTTCAACTCGGCGCAATACTTCGCCACGGTGATCTTTGCGCCGCTGATGGGCTGGATCGTCTACACCTTCGGCTGGCAGCACGTGTTTATGGTGATGGGCGGGATTGGCATCGTGTTCTCGCTGATCTGGTTGAAAATTATCCACAGCCCGCGCCAGCACCCGATGATCAACGACGCCGAGTTCAAGCACATCGCCGACAACGGCGGCCTGGTCGACATGGATCAGGACCAGGGCAAACGCAGCGACGGGCCGAAGTGGGATTACGTGCGCCAACTGCTGAGCAACCGCATGATGCTCGGCGTGTACCTGAGCCAGTACTGCATCAACGGCATCACCTATTTTTTCCTGACCTGGTTCCCGGTGTACCTGGTGCAGGAACGCGGCATGACCATTCTAAAGGCCGGTTTCATTGCCTCGCTGCCGGCCATCTGCGGGTTTATCGGTGGGGTGCTGGGCGGACTCATTTCCGACTATCTGCTGCGCAAGGGCCACTCGCTGACCTTCGCCCGCAAGGCGCCGATTATCGGTGGGCTGTTGCTGTCGACCAGCATCGTGGCCTGCAACTATGTGGACATCGAATGGATCGTCGTGGGCTTCATGGCCCTGGCCTTCTTCGGTAAAGGCGTGGGCGCATTGGGGTGGGCGGTGGTTTCCGACACCTCGCCAAAACAGATCGCGGGCTTGAGTGGCGGGCTGTTCAACATGTTCGGCAATATCGCGTCGATCACTACACCGATCGTGATTGGCTACATCATCAGTACCACCGGTTCGTTCAAATGGGCGCTGGTGTTTGTCGGCTGCAATGCGCTGGTCGCGGTGTTCAGCTACCTGGTGATCGTCGGCCCGATCAAGCGCGTGGTACTCAAGGAACCACCCGCCAATGGCTCCGAACTGACTAACAAATTGTCTCAAGCGCATTCCTGAGGAGCGGCGTCATGCAGTTGATTGAACATTCCGACTCGCCGCGCTACATCCGGCTGCACGAGCGCGACAACGTGGTGATTGTGGTCAATGACCAGGGGGTACCGGCCGGCACTGAATTCCCGGACGGCTTGGTGACGTTGGAGTTCGTACCGCAGAGCCACAAAGTAACGCTGGAGGATATCCCCGAGGGCGGCCAGGTGATCCGTTATGGTCAGACCATCGGTTACGCCTTGCAACCGATCCCGCGTGGCAGCTGGGTCAAGGAAGATCAACTGCGCATGCCCACCGCGCCGCCGTTGGACAGCCTGCCGTTGTCCACCGAGGTGCCGGCCGCACAAGCGCCGCTGGAAGGCTTCACCTTCGAGGGTTATCGCAACGCCGACGGCACTGTCGGTACGCGCAACATTCTCGGGATCACCACCACCGTGCAATGCGTGACCGGGGTGCTCGACCATGCGGTCAAGCGCATCAAGGATGAGTTGCTGCCCAAGTACCCGCACGTCGATGACGTGATCGCGTTGACCCACAGTTACGGCTGCGGCGTGGCGATTACCGCCACCGACGCCTACATCCCGATCCGCACCGTGCGTAACCTGGCGCGCAACCCGAACCTGGGCGGCGAAGCATTGGTGATCAGTCTGGGCTGCGAGAAATTGCAGGCCGGGCAGGTGATGCACGAGAACGACAGCTCGGTCGACCTCAGCGAGCCATGGTTGTATCGCTTGCAGGATGCCAGTCACGGTTTCAGCGAGATGATCGAACAGATCATGGCGTTGGCCGAAGTCCGTCTGAAGAAGCTTGACCAGCGTCGCCGCGAAACCGTGCCGGCGTCCGAGTTGATCCTCGGCATGCAGTGCGGTGGCAGTGATGCGTTTTCCGGAATCACCGCCAACCCGGCGCTGGGTTATGCCTCGGATTTGTTGCTAAGGGCCGGGGCGACGGTGATGTTTTCCGAAGTCACTGAAGTGCGCGACGCGATCTATCTGCTGACTTCGCGGGCACAAACCAAGGAGGTCGCCCAGGAACTGGTGCGCGAAATGGATTGGTACGACCGCTACCTGGCCAAGGGCGAAGCGGATCGCAGCGCCAACACCACGCCGGGTAACAAGAAGGGCGGGTTGTCGAACATCGTGGAGAAATCCCTGGGCTCGATCGTCAAGTCCGGCAACAGCGCGATCAACGGCGTGCTCGGCCCGGGCGAACGGTTCAAGCGCAAAGGGCTGATTTTTTGCGCGACGCCGGCCAGTGATTTTGTCTGCGGCACCTTGCAGTTGGCGGCCGGCATGAACCTGCATGTATTCACCACCGGGCGCGGCACACCTTATGGCCTGGCGATGGCGCCGGTGGTCAAGGTCTCGACCCGAACCGAACTGGCCCAGCGCTGGCCGGACCTGATCGACATCGATGCCGGGCGGATTGCCACGGGGCGCGCATCCATCGAAGAGTTGGGCTGGGAGTTGTTTCACTTCTATCTGGACGTGGCCAGCGGCAGGAAGCACACGTGGGCGGAGCAGCACAAACTGCACAATGACATTACCCTGTTCAACCCGGCGCCTATCACCTGACCGCTGGTGATCGTTCCCACGCAGAGCGTGGGAACGATCGGGTACGGAGTTGGTGGGAAAGTGGCTTATCATTAGCCTCCTAACGACGCCCCTCAAGGTTCACCCGGCATGCTGGCAATCTTTTTCGAAACGCTGACCATCACCGCGCCAGTCTTTGCCATGTTGTTCTTGGGCGTTCTGCTCAAGCGCATCAACTGGATCAACGACAACTTTATCCACACCGCCTCGGCACTGGTGTTCAACGTCACCATGCCGGCGCTGCTGTTTCTCGGGATCGTGCACGCCGACCTGCACGCGGCCTTGAAGCCGGCGCTGCTGATCTATTTCTCGCTGGCGACGTTGGCGTGTTTCGCCATTGCCTGGGGCTGGGCGATCTGGCGTTGCCCGCGCGAGGATCGCGGGATCTACACCCAAGGCGCGTTTCGCGGCAATAACGGGGTCATCGGCCTGGCGCTGGCGGCGAGCATGTACGGCGCCTACGGGATTTCCCTCGGGGCGATTCTCGCGGCCCTGGTGATCCTGTTCTACAACACGCTGTCGACCATCGTGCTGGCGGTGTACAGCCCGGTGATCAAGTCCGATCCATGGAGCATCTGCAAAAGCGTACTCAGCAATCCGTTGATCATCAGTGTGATATCTGCCGCGCCGTTCGCCTATTTCAAGATCGGCCTGCCCGGCTGGCTGGAGACGTCCGGCAACTACCTGGCGCAGATGACCCTGCCACTGGCGTTGATCTGCATTGGCGGCACGCTGTCGCTGGCGGCGTTGCGCAAGAGCGGTGACCTGGCGTTGAGTTCAAGTCTGCTGAAGATGGTCGGCTTGCCGATTTTGGCCACGCTGGGGGCCTGGCTCTGGGGTTTTCGCGGTCCCGAGTTGGGGATTTTGTTCCTGTACTTCGGCAGTCCGACCGCCGCCGCCAGTTTTGTCATGGCCCGGGCGGCCAATGGCAACCATGAACTGGCGGCAGCGATCATCGTCATCACCACGTTGATGGCGGCGGTCACCACCAACCTCGGGATCTTTGTGTTGCAGTGGGGTGGGTGGATCTAGGTTTGGGAATTGCAGTGTGCTTCGAGGCCACTCGGTTTGCTGGCGTCGGGTCTGTCGGTCATGGCGATTCCCTCTTGTTGTGTTGGCGGCGCCAGGCGCGCAGTGACGTAAACAGCAAAAACGCCACCAGCGCCGGCAGGACGAAAAACAGCATCAGGTGTTCAAGCTTGCCGGCCAGTGGCATGCCTGTGGTAAACGACACGACATGCAGCCCATACGCCAGGTACAAGGCCAGAAACAGCAGGCCTTCGGCGCGGGTGATTCGATAGCCTGAATAGAACATCGGCAAACACAGCACGCTGACCGCCAGCAGCACCGGCAAGTCGAAATCCAGTGCGTTGGGCGATACCGACAGCGGCGTCGGCGCGACCAGGGCGGTGACGCCCAGCACACCCAGCAAGTTGAACAGATTGCTGCCGACCACGTTGCCCACGGCGATGTCGCGCTGACCACGCAGGGCGGCGATCAGCGAGGTGGCCAGTTCCGGCAGCGACGTGCTGACGGCAATGATGGTCAAACCGATGATGCGTTCTGACAGGCCGAGGTTCGTCGCCACTTCGACCGCTGCGCTGAGCAGTAGATGCCCGGCAAACACCAGCAGTGCCAGCCCCGAGAGCATCAGCAACAGGCTGCTCAACCACGGCGCGCCGGAGGTGTTGTCGCCGTCCGCCGAAGTGGTGTGCGGGCGCACCGAGTGCCGTGACTGATGCAGCAACAACCCGAGGTAAAGCGCCAGAGCGGCTAACAGGATCGTGCCGTCGAGCGGCGTCAGTCGTTCATTCCAGGCGAGGGCGAACACCAGCAGGCTGGCGCCGATCATCACCGGGATATCCATGCGCACCAATTGCCGAGAGACCCGCAACGGGATGATCAGCGCCGAGAGTCCGAGGGTGACCAGGATGTTGAAGATGTTGCTGCCAATCACGCTACCGACGGCGATGTCGGTGTTTTGCATCAGGGTCGCTTGCAGGCTGACCGCCATTTGCGGCGCGCTGCTGCCGAGGGCCACGACGGTCAGGCCGATAATCAGCGGGCGCACCTTCAAGCGTGCGGCCAGGCGCACGGCGGCGCGGACCAGTAACTCGGCGCCGGCGATCAGCAGTACCAGGCCACCGAACAGTTGAATCATGCTGAGCAGTGGTAAATCGGCAAGTCCGAAAATAATCGGTGCTCCGTCTGTCAGTCGTCGAGGGATTGCACGCGAACCCGCGCAGTGCCACTACCCAGCATGCCCAACCGCTGGGCCGCTTCGCGAGACAGATCGATCAGGCGTCCACGGGTGTGCGGTCCGCGATCGTTGATACGCACGACACAGGATTTGTCGTTGTTCAGGTTGGTGACCTTCACCCGGGTGCCAAATGGTAACTGGCGATGGGCAGCGGTCAGGGAATTGGCGTTGAAACGCTCGCCACTGGCGGTGCGTTTACCCTGGTGTTTGGCACCGTAGTACGAGGCCACGCCGGTCTTGTCGTAGCCGTGTGGATCGATGACATCCGTGCTGGCGCAACCGGCCAGCAGAGAGAGCAGGGCGCAGGCGCCAAGTAAACGTTTCATTAATGGTGTCCCCGTAACAAATGTGGGAGCGAGCTTGCTCGCGATAGCGTCCTGACAGTCAACTCGTTGTTGAATGCCGAGCCGCTATCGCGAGCAAGCTCGCTCCCACAGGGATTTGAGCCAGGTTTGAATGCTGGCTCCATTGCAATCAGCCTTCGAGCTTGCTTTTCAGCAGTTCGTTGACCTGTTGCGGGTTGGCTTTGCCTTTGGAGGCTTTCATCGCCTGGCCGACAAAGAAGCCGAACATCTTGCCGCGTTTGGCTTCGTCTGCCGCGCGGTACTGTTCAACCTGTTCGGCGTTGGCCGCGAGCATTTCGTCGAGTACGGCCGAGATTGCGCCGCTGTCGGTGACCTGCTTCAAGCCGCGCTTGTCGATGATCTCGTCCGCGCTGCCTTCGCCGTTGGCCATGGCTTCGAACACGGTCTTGGCGATTTTGCCGGAGATGGTGTTGTCCTTGATGCGCAGCAGCATGCCGCCCAACTGCTCGGCCGAGACTGGTGCTTCGTCGATTTCCAGGCCTTGTTTGTTCAGCAGGCTGCCCAGCTCGACCATGACCCAGTTGGCCGCCAGTTTGGCGTCACCGGCGATGCTCACGACTTTTTCGAAGTAGTCCGCTTGCTCACGGCTCGACGCCAATACGCTGGCATCGTAGACCGACAGGCCGAACTGCTCCTGGAAGCGCTCGCGTTTTTGCGGTGGCAGTTCCGGCAGGGTGGCGCGGATGTCATTGAGGAACGAGTCTTCGATGACCACCGGCAACAGGTCCGGATCGGGGAAGTAACGGTAGTCGTTGGCTTCCTCTTTGCTGCGCATGGCGCGGGTTTCGTCTTTGTTCGGGTCGTACAGGCGCGTCTGCTGGATCACCTTGCCGCCGTCTTCGATCAGTTCGATCTGGCGACGCACTTCGGTGTTGATCGCCTTCTCGATGAAGCGGAACGAGTTGACGTTCTTGATCTCGCAGCGTGTGCCGAACTCGACCTGACCTTTTGGACGGATCGACACGTTGCAGTCGCAACGTAGCGAACCTTCGGCCATGTTGCCGTCGCAGATGCCGAGGTAGCGCACCAACGCGTGGATCGCCTTGACGTAGGCCACGGCTTCCTTGGCGCTGCGCATGTCCGGCTCGGAAACGATCTCGAGCAGTGGCGTGCCGGCACGGTTCAGGTCGATGCCGGTGGCACCGTTGAATTCTTCGTGCAGGCTTTTACCGGCGTCTTCTTCCAGGTGCGCGCGGGTGATGCCGACGCGTTTGACCGTGCCGTCTTCCAGCGGGATGTCCAGGTGGCCCTTGCCGACGATCGGCAGTTCCATCTGGCTGATCTGGTAGCCCTTCGGCAGGTCCGGATAGAAGTAGTTCTTGCGGGCGAACACATTGTGCTGACCGATTTCGGCGTCAATTGCCAGGCCGAACATCACCGCCATGCGCACCGCTTCCTGGTTCAGCACCGGCAGTACGCCGGGCATGCCCAGGTCCACCAGGCTGGCCTGGGTATTCGGTTCAGAGCCGAATGTGGTGGCGCTGCCGGAGAAAATCTTCGATTGGGTGGCGAGCTGGGTATGAATCTCCAGCCCGATCACGACTTCCCATTGCATGTGTTTCTCCTCAGAAGCCTGTCGGGGTGCGGGTGTGCCAGTCAGTGTTGAGCTGATACTGGTGGGCGACGTTCAACAGACGGCCTTCCTGGAAATACGGGGCGAGCAGTTGCACGCCGACCGGCAGACCATCGACGAAACCGGCTGGCATCGACAGGCCCGGCAGGCCCGCGAGGTTGGCGGTGATGGTGTAGACGTCTTCCAGGTACGCAGCGACCGGGTCGCTGTTCTTGGCGCCAAGTTTCCAGGCCGGGTTCGGCGTGGTTGGGCCGAGGATGATGTCGACTTCATTAAAGGCTGCCATGAAATCGTTTTTCACCAGGCGACGGATTTTTTGCGCCTTCAGGTAGTAGGCATCGTAGTAACCGGCCGACAGCGCGTAGGCGCCGACCATGATCCGGCGCTGCACTTCCGGGCCGAAACCTTCGCCGCGCGAACGCTTGTACAGGTCGGTCAGGTCTTTCGGGTTTTCGCAGCGATAGCCGAAACGCACGCCGTCGAAACGCGACAGGTTGGACGAGGCTTCCGCCGGGGCGATCACGTAGTACGCAGGAATCGCGTGCTGCATGTTCGGCAGGCTGATTTCCTTGACTACCGCGCCGAGCTTTTCCAGCTCCTTGACGCTGTTGTGGATCAATTCGGCGATGCGTGGGTCGAGACCTGCGCCGAAGTACTCCTTTGGTACGCCGATGCGCAGGCCTTGCAGCGAACCGTTGAGGCTGGCGCTGTAATCCGGTACGGGTTCGTCGATGCAGGTGGAGTCTTTCGGATCGAAACCGGCCATGCCTTGCAGCAGGATCGCGCAGTCTTCAGCGGTGCGCGCCAACGGGCCGCCCTGATCGAGGCTGGAGGCATAAGCGATCATGCCCCAGCGCGAAACACGACCGTACGTCGGTTTCAGGCCTGTGAGGTTGGTAAAAGCTGCCGGCTGTCGGATAGAGCCGCCAGTGTCGGTGGCTGTCGCTGCAGGTAACAGACGAGCGGCAACGGCTGCCGCCGAACCGCCGGACGAGCCGCCGGGTACGTGCTCCAGATTCCACGGGTTTTTCACCGCGCCGTAGTAGCTCGATTCGTTGGCCGAGCCCATGGCGAATTCGTCCATGTTGGTCTTGCCCAGGGTCACGGCCCCGGCAGCGGCCAGCTTGGCGACTACGGTGGCGTCATACGGCGCCTTGAAGTTGTCGAGCATCTTCGAGCCGCAACTGGTGCGGATGCCCAAGGTGCAGAACAGGTCTTTGTGAGCGATCGGCGCACCGAGCAGGGCGCCGCTCTCACCATTGGCCCGGCGTGCGTCAGCGGCTTTCGCCTGCTGGAGCGCCAGGTCTTCGGTGAGGCTGATGAAACTGTTGAGCTGAGGGTCGAGCTGGGCGATACGCGCCAGCAGCACTTTGGTCAGCTCTTCGGAAGAAAACTTTTTGTCGGCGAGTCCGCGGGCGATCTCGGCCAGAGTCAATTGATGCATTGCAGGCTCTTTCCCTTTAGTCGATGACTTTCGGAACCAGATACAGGCCGTTTTCGACCGCTGGTGCGATGGACTGATAGGCCTCGCGGTGATTAGACTCGGTCACGACGTCTGCACGCAGGCGCTGGCTGGCTTCCAGCGGGTGGGCCAGAGGCTCGATACCGTCGGTATTGACAGCCTGCATTTCGTCGACCAGCCCGAGAATGCTGTTCAGGGCCGAAGTGATGTGTGGAAGATCGGCATCATTAAGGCCAAGGCTGGCCAGATGAGCGATTTTTTCCACGTCGGAGCGTTCAAGCGCCATGGGATTCTCCAGTGGAAAACAGAACGGACGCTGTCCGTGTGTTAGATTGTCGGAACACTACCGCATTTCTACGGTCATAAGGCCGCGATTGTGGGGTTTGGTGCACAGAAAAGCGGTCAATTTAACATATTGGCGCCTTGCCCAAAATCCCTGTCGTTGTTAGAGTTTGCCGCACTTTTTTACCCACGCGTTGCCTAGGGTCCCTTTCCCATGTTCAAGAAACTGCGTGGCATGTTTTCCAGCGATCTTTCCATTGACCTGGGCACTGCCAACACCCTTATTTACGTGCGCGAGCGCGGTATCGTCCTGAATGAACCATCGGTTGTGGCCATTCGGACCCACGGTAATCAGAAAAGTGTCGTTGCTGTCGGCACCGAGGCCAAGCGCATGCTCGGCCGTACACCGGGCAACATTGCTGCCATTCGTCCGATGAAGGACGGCGTTATTGCCGACTTCAGCGTCTGCGAAAAGATGCTGCAGTACTTTATCAACAAGGTTCACGAAAACAGCTTTTTGCAGCCTAGCCCTCGTGTGCTGATCTGCGTTCCATGCAAATCCACTCAGGTCGAGCGTCGTGCCATCCGTGAATCGGCGCTGGGTGCCGGTGCCCGTGAAGTGTTCCTGATCGAAGAGCCGATGGCTGCTGCGATCGGTGCCGGCCTGCCGGTTGAAGAAGCGCGCGGTTCGATGGTCGTCGATATCGGTGGCGGTACCACTGAAATCGCACTGATCTCCCTGAACGGTGTGGTTTACGCCGAATCCGTACGGGTTGGCGGCGACCGCTTCGACGAAGCGATCATCACTTACGTGCGTCGCAACTACGGCAGCCTGATCGGCGAATCCACCGCCGAGCGCATCAAACAGGAAATCGGTACTGCCTACCCGGGCGGTGAAGTTCGCGAAGTCGACGTTCGCGGCCGTAACCTGGCTGAAGGCGTTCCACGTGCATTCACCCTGAACTCCAATGAAGTGCTGGAAGCTCTGCAAGAGTCCCTGGCAACCATCGTTCAGGCCGTGAAAAGCGCACTGGAGCAATCGCCGCCGGAACTGGCGTCGGATATCGCCGAGCGTGGCCTGGTACTGACCGGTGGTGGCGCCTTGCTGCGTGACCTCGACAAGTTGCTGGCCCAGGAAACCGGTCTGCCGGTGATCGTCGCCGAAGACCCGCTGACCTGCGTTGCTCGCGGCGGTGGCCGTGCATTGGAAATGATGGATAAACACACCATGGACCTGCTCTCCAGCGAATAATTTCGCCGGAGGCTTCTATGCTGTTCCGCGCGCAGGCAGCACTTTGCAGTGCTGCCTGTTGGCGTTTATCTTCTGTCAGTCTGCATCCAGGCCGGTTTGATGGCGTATGAATAAAGAGAACATTTGCCTGGGAGGAGCGGCTTATTAAACCGCTTTTCGCCAAAGGCCCCTCAATGGGCGTGCGCTTTCTGGTGCTGGCCGTGCTATCGGTCGCGCTGATGGTGGTCGATGCCCGCTTTGAAGTGCTCAAGCCTGCGCGCAGTCAGATGTCGCTGGTCTTGATGGACGCCTATTGGATCACCGACCTGCCGGAGCGGTTGTGGCAGGGTGTGAGCAGTCAATTTGGCAGCCGCACCGAACTGGTCGCCGAAAACGAAAAACTCAAGACTGAAAACCTGCTGCTGCAGGGGCGCATGCAAAAGCTTGCGGCCTTGACCGAGCAGAACGTTCGGCTGCGCGAGTTGCTCAACTCGTCGGCCCTGGTCAACGAGAAGGTCGAAGTGGCCGAGTTGATCGGCGTCGATCCCAACCCCTTCACCCATCGCATCATCATCAACAAAGGTGAGCGCGACGGCGTGGTGCTCGGCCAACCGGTGCTCGATGCCCGTGGGCTGATGGGGCAGGTGGTCGAGTTGATGCCTTACACCTCGCGGGTGTTGCTGCTGACTGACACCACCCACAGCATTCCCGTGCAAGTGAACCGTAACGGTTTGCGGGCGATTGCCAGCGGCACCGGTAACCCGGAACGTCTGGAATTGCGTCACGTGGCGGACACGGCTGACATTAAAGAAGGCGACCTGCTGGTCAGCTCCGGTCTCGGCCAGCGCTTCCCGGCCGGTTACCCGGTGGCGACTGTCAAGGAAGTGATCCACGATTCCGGCCAGCCGTTCGCCATCGTGCGTGCGGTGCCGACCGCAGCGCTTAACCGCAGTCGATACATGTTGCTGGTGTTCAGCGATAGCCGCACCCCGGAAGAGCGCGCCAACGAAGCCGCTCAGGCCCAGGACGCAGATCAGCATCCTGGCGGTGCGGCATTTGTGCCAGCCACCGTGCCAAAACCTGCCGCCGCAGTTGCCCCGGCGCCAGCCGCCACGGCAGTTGCGCCTGCAACGGCAACACCCGCGGCGGCCAAGCCTGCGAGCAAACCTTCGACCCCGGCCAAGCCTGCTGCGCATTCCGCAGCGGTCAAACCGGCAGCGGTCGCCAAGCCGGCGGCCAAACCGCCTGCCGCAGCGCCTGAAGCCGCCACTCAGGGTAGAGAATAATGGCCAGTACCCGTTCTCGTAATGGCTGGATGATCTGGCTGACGTTTGTCATCGGCTTGTTGCTCAGTATCGTACCGTTCCCGCACGTCGAGATTTTGCGTCCGATGTTCCTCGCGCTACCGTTGGCGTATTGGGCATTGGAAGTGCCGCAGAAAGTCGGGATGCTCACGGCCTGGTGCCTGGGCATGGCGCAAGACGTGCTGTTTGGTACTTTGCTGGGACACAATGCGCTGATTCTGACCCTGATCACCTTTTTGATCATGACGCTGCGACCGCGTTTGCGGATATTTCCGATGTGGCAGCAAAGCCTGGTGATCCTGGTGATCCTGGGGCTCGCGCAACTGCTGCAACTGTGGCTTAGCGCGTTGACCGGTAACCGACAGACGCTGGCGGTGCTTTTACCTGCACTGATCAGCGCCTTGCTCTGGCCTTGGGTCAGCTTCGGATTGCGTGGGTTGAGCCGCCGCTACAAAATCAATTAATTTATTCGGTCAGGCTTAGGGTCTGTTGACGCTTGGTGACGACCGCGACGGCGACCCATTTGGCGCAGGGCAAGGCGCGAGGAACGCAGTTTGGTTGTTCCAAATCAGTTCCGAGCAACGCAGCCCTGCGCCAAATGGGTCCCGTCCCTTCGGGTTGCGCGCCAACGTGCGCGAGGCTGCGTTGCGGGATTTGCCAAGGGAACAACCATTAGCGGCATCCCGCGCCTTGCCTCGCACACGTTGGCACAGCAACGCGGCTCGTCACCAAGCGTCAACAGACCCTACCCGCACCTCGACAGGGAGATGTCTTGATGAATCCGCTATACCTCGCCTCAGGCTCGCCGCGTCGGCGTGAACTGCTCACGCAGATCGGCGTGCCGTTCACCGCCATCAGCGCGGACATCGATGAAACCCCTTTGACTAACGAGTCCCCTGCGGCCTATGTCGAGCGTCTGGCGCGCGACAAGGCCGAGGCCGGTCGTGCACTGCTGGCGCTCAACCAGCCGGGTGCGCCGATTTGTGTGTTGGGTGCCGATACGGCCGTGGTGCTCGATGGGCAGATTCTTGGCAAACCGCTCGACGAGGCCGAAGGGCTGAGCATGTTGATGAACCTGTCGGGGCGTGAACATGAAGTGCTGACCGCTATCGCCGTGCTTGATGGCCAATATTGCGAATCACGCGTGGTGCGCAGTCTGGTGCGTTTTCGTTTCATCAGTCATAAAGAGGCAGCGGCCTACTGGGCCAGCGGCGAGCCACAGGACAAGGCTGGCGGCTATGGCATTCAGGGCCTTGGCGCGGTGTTTGTCGCGGCACTCAATGGCAGTTATTCCGCCGTGGTTGGTCTGCCGCTGTGCGAAACCGCGGAACTGCTCGGCCATTTCGGCATACCCTGTTGGCAAAACCTTGTCGCGCGCCAAGCGCCGTACTGATTTGATGCGGCCATAATCGTGAATATGCCTGAACGAGACCTTGCCATGAGTGAAGAGATTCTGATCAACATCACGCCGATGGAATCGCGCGTGGCGGTGGTCGAAAACGGTGTCCTGCAAGAGGTTCATGTCGAGCGCACCCAGCGTCGCGGAATTGTCGGCAACATTTATAAAGGCAAGGTCGTTCGCGTTCTGCCAGGTATGCAGGCGGCATTCGTTGATATCGGTCTGGACCGGGCAGCCTTTATCCACGCCTCGGAAATCTCCCTGCGTGAAGGCCCGGCGGTGGAAAGCATCAGCGCCCTGGTGCATGAAGGCCAGAGTCTGGTGGTGCAGGTCACCAAGGATCCGATCGGCTCCAAGGGCGCGCGCCTGACGACCCAACTGTCTATTCCCTCGCGCTATCTGGTGTATATGCCGCGCACGGCTCACGTCGGTATTTCGCTGAAAATAGAGGATGAAACCGAGCGCGAACGCCTCAAGCAGGTGGTCACCGATTGCGTCGCGAAGGAGGGGATCAAGGAGGCCGGTGGTTTTATTCTGCGCACCGCGGCTGAAGGCGCCGGTGCCGATGAGATCCTGATGGACATTCGTTACCTGCGCCGCCTCTGGGATCAGATTGGCACGCAGATCAAGACCGTCAGCGCGCCGAACGTCATCTACGAAGACCTCGGCCTGGCCCTGCGCACCTTGCGCGATCTGGTCAGCCCGAAGATCGAGAAAATTCGTATCGACTCGCGGGAAACCTTCCAGAAAACCACGCAGTTCGTTGCCGAGCTGATGCCGGAAATCGCCGACCGCCTGGAGCACTATCCGGGCGAGCGGCCGATTTTCGATCTGTATGGCGTCGAGGATGAAATTCAAAAGGCCCTTGAGCGCAAAGTGCCGCTCAAGTCCGGCGGCTATCTGGTGGTCGACCCGGCAGAAGCCATGAGCACCATCGATGTGAACACCGGCGCTTTCGTCGGGCACCGCAATCTTGAAGAAACCATCTTCAAAACCAATCTGGAAGCGGCCACTGCGATTGCTCGGCAACTGCGCCTGCGCAATCTGGGCGGGATTATCATCATCGACTTCATCGACATGGAAGATGAGGAGCATCAGCGCCAGGTGCTGCGTACGCTTGAGAAACAGCTGGAGCGCGATCACGCCAAGACCAACATCATCGGGATTACCGAGTTGGGCCTGGTGCAGATGACGCGCAAGCGCACGCGCGAAAGCCTCGAGCAAGTGCTCTGCGAACCGTGCAGCAGTTGCCAGGGCCGTGGCAAGCTCAAGACCCCGGAAACCGTGTGTTATGAAATCTTCCGGGAGATCCTGCGTGAAGCTCGCGCCTATCAGGCTGAAGGCTATCGTGTACTGGCTAACCAGAAAGTGGTTGACCGGTTGCTTGACGAAGAGTCGGGTAATGTCGCGGAACTTGAAGGTTTTATCGGGCGAACCATTCGTTTTCAGGTAGAAACCATGTACTCCCAGGAACAATACGACGTGGTGCTGCTCTGATCCGCTGTGTTTCATTACTGACGGCCGGCCTCAGCTTGCTGCACGATTTCGCCATGGGAGCCAACTGACATGGATCGTCTGATCCGCATTTTGACCACATTGACCCGCTGGGGGCTGGGGCTTTGTGCGTTATTGCTGGTGCTGGCGGCGCTTTACGGCAGCCTCGGTCGTGAGTTCATTCCGCTGGTGGCCGAGTATCGCGCGGATGTTGAAGCCAAGGCTCGTGAAGCGCTGGGCATGCCGTTGCACATCGGCAGCCTGGAAGGTCGCTGGAGTGGCATGGCGCCAATTTTGCTGGCGCATGACGTGGTGGTCGGTGACGGTGCCAATGCCTTGCACCTGGATCAGGTGCGGGTGGTACCGAATGTCTGGGCCAGCTTGCTGGCGCGTGCGGTGCGGATCGGACACCTGGAACTCCACGGTCTGAAGATCAGCCTCAAGCAGGGCCCGCAGGGGCAATGGGCGCTCGAAGGCTTGCCGGTGCAGGAGAATCAGCCGCTGGACCCCGAGCAACTGCTCAACCGCATGCAGATGGTGGAGCAATTGTCGGTGCTCGACAGCCAGATCACCTTGCTGCCGATCGACCACGTGCCGCTGACCCTGACCTACGTCGGCCTGAACCTTAAAACCGGTATCAGCCAGCAGCGCCTCGATGCCCGGTTGACCTTGCCTGACGGCCAGCCGCTGGCCATGAGTCTGAGCAGCCGGACTCAAGCCAGTCAGTGGAAAGAGGCTGAAATCGATGCCTACCTGAGCTTGCCGCAAAGTGATTGGTCTAAATGGTTGCCCGAGAGTCTGACCGGGAAATGGAATTTTTCCGAGATCAAGGCCGGTGGCGAGCTTTGGGTTAACTGGAGCAAGGGGGCCCTGCAGCGTGCTGCGATTCGTCTCAATGCACCGCAACTCAACGGTGCCTACGCCGAACGCAAGCCGATCCAGATCAACAATCTGGCGCTCAATGGGTATTTCCAGCGCAATACCGAAGGTTTTCAGGTGTCGTTCGATTCCCTGGCCATGACCCTGGAGGACATCCGCTGGGAAACCCGTCTGCAACTTCAGCAGACCGCGACCACTAAAACGACCTCCGAGCTCTGGCACCTGCAAGCCGATCGCGTCGACCTCACCCCGATCACTCCGTTACTGAATGCACTGGGGCCACTGCCCAAGGACTTTGCCACGGTGGTCGAACGGCTGAAGGTCACCGGAGCGTTGCGCAACGTGTTGATCGATGTCCGGCCCGAGGCGACCGATGACAGCAAATTCAGCTTTGCCGCCAATCTGGAACGTGTCGGGTTTGATGCTTATCACGGTGCTCCGGCGGCGCGTAATGTTTCCGGGAGCATCAGCGGTGACCTCGGCAAGGGTGAGCTGCGCATGGACAGCAAGGATTTTTCCCTGCACCTGGACCCGATCTTTGCCAAGCCATGGCAGTACATTCAGGCGAATGCCCGGCTGACCTGGAAACTCGATCAACAAGGTTTCACCCTGATTGCGCCGTACCTGAAGGTGCTGGGCGAGGAGGGCAAGATCGCTGGCGACTTCCTGATTCGCCTGCATTTCGATCACACCCAGGAAGACTACATGGATCTGCGGGTCGGTCTGCTGGAAGGTGATGGACGCTACACCGCCAAGTACCTGCCCAAGGTCTTGAGCCCGGCGCTGGATGAATGGCTGCGCACGGCGATCCTCAAAGGCGCGGTGGATGAAGGTTTCTTCCAGTACCAGGGTTCGCTGAACCACGATGCTGTCGCCGCGGCGCGCAGCATCAGCCTGTTTTTCAAAGTGCATGACGCCGAACTGGCCTTCCAGCCGGGTTGGCCGCATGTCGGCAAGGTCAGCGGCGATGTGTTCATCGAGGACAGTGGGGTGCGCATTCTGGCCAGCAAGGGGCAGTTGCTCGACACTCAGGTTCACGATATTTACGTCAACATCCCCCATGCGCCTGCCGGACAGAACCCGCACCTGTTCCTCGATGGCACTTTCGACGGTGGTCTGGGCGATGGCCTGAAGATTCTTCAGGACGCACCGATCGGTACCGGTACGACCTTCGCCGGTTGGCAGGGCGAGGGTGAACTGCAGGGCAGTCTGAAACTGGATATCCCCTTGGCCAAGGGCGAAGAGCCGAAGATTCTGGTCGACTTCAAAACCGCCAAGTCGCGTCTGAAACTGAGCGATCCTGTGCTTGAACTGACGCAGCTCAAAGGTGATTTCCGCTTTGACAGTGTCAAGGGGCTCAGTGGCCAGAACATTACGGCACAGGCCTTTGAACGACCGATCAGTGCACAGATTTATGCCGAAGGCAGCCCCGGAAAATTCAACACCCGGGTCACTGCCAGCGGCCAGGTGGCGGTGAAAAAGCTCACCGATTGGCTGAACGTCACTCAACCGCTGCCAGTTTCCGGAACTATCCCTTATCAGCTGCAGCTCAACCTCGGCGGCGCCGACAGCCAGTTGAGGGTCAGTTCAAGCCTCAAGGGCGTAGCCGTCGATTTGCCGGCACCGTTCGGCATGTCCGCCGCGCAAGGTCGCGACACGGTGTTCCGCATGACCCTGCAAGGGCCGGAACGGCGTTACTGGCTCGACTATGGTGATCTGGCGGACTTCACTTACGCGGCGCCCAGCGGCAATTTTGCCGATGGCCGTGGCGAGTTGTTCCTGGGTAACGGCAACGCACTGTTGCCGGGCGATAAAGGCCTGCGTATACGGGGCGTGCTGTCGGAGCTGGATGTCGAACCGTGGAAAGCCCTGATTGATCGGTACGCCGGGCAGGATCCGGGCGGTAACGCCAAGCAATTGCTCAGTGGTGCAGACTTCAAGGTCGACAAGCTCACGGGATTTGGTACCACGCTGGATCAGGCCCGCCTGCAGCTGGATCGCAAGCCGGCCGCCTGGGCATTGCAACTCGATAGCCAGCAGGCCAAAGGCACTGTAGGGATTCCCGATGCCAAGTCCGCACCGGTTGCGATCAACCTGCAATACGTGCGGTTGCCGGCGCCTGATCCGAAGGTGCAGGCCGACGAGAATGCACCGGACCCGCTGGCGTCGGTCGACCCAACGAAAATTCCTGCACTGGATATCAAGATTGACGAGCTGTATCAGGGCACTGACCTGGTTGGCGCCTGGTCGCTGAAGGTCCGGCCGATCGTCAAGGGTATTGCCTTCAACAGCATGAATCTGGGCCTCAAGGGCATGCAGTTGCAGGGCACGGGTGGCTGGGAAGGTGTGCCCGGATCCACCAGCAGTTGGTACAAGGGACGCATTGAGGGCAAGAACCTCGGTGATGTGCTCAAGGGCTGGGGGTTCGCGCCGACAGTGACCAGCGAAGAGTTTCATATGGACATCGATGGCCGTTGGCCTGGCTCGCCGGCCTGGGTCGGACCCAAGCGTTACTCCGGTAGTCTGGATGCGATGCTACGCAAAGGTCAGTTCGTCGAAGTCGAAGGTGGTGCGCAGGCGTTGCGGGTGTTTGGCCTGCTCAACTTCAACTCGATCGGCCGTCGCTTGCGCCTGGACTTCTCCGACCTGTTCGGCAAAGGCCTGAGTTACGACCGGGTCAAGGGCCTGCTGGTGGCCAGCAACGGTGTTTACGTCACTCGTGAGCCGATCATCATGACTGGCCCGTCGAGCAACCTGGAACTCAACGGTACGCTGGACCTGGTGGGTGACAGGGTCGATGCGAATCTGTTGGTGACCTTGCCGTTGACCAACAACCTGCCGATTGCCGCGCTGATCGTTGGTGCGCCAGCGGTAGGCGGTGCGCTGTTTCTGATCGACAAACTGATCGGTGATCGCGTGGCGCGCTTTGCCAGCGTCAAATACACCATTAAAGGTCCGTGGAAAGAGCCGAAAATCTCTTACGACAAACCTTTTTGACATCTTTTTTGAAAAGCCACGGTTCGTCCTATGGAGTAGCATGGCCGCATACCTGATACGGAGTGCGCCATGTCTCTTGCGGTGATTCAAATGGTCAGCCAGAGCGATGTGCCGACCAACCTGATCCAGGCTCGGCACCTGCTCGAGCAAGCGGCGGCGGGCGGTGCGCGACTGGCGGTATTGCCGGAAAACTTTGCGGCCATGGGCCGTCGCGACATCGCCGACATCGGTCGCGCCGAAGCCATGGGCGAAGGCCCGATCCTGCCCTGGTTGAAACAGACCGCTCGTGACCTCAAGTTATGGATAGTGGCCGGCACCTTGCCGTTACCGCCGGTGGATCAACCGCAGGCGAAGTCCAATGCCTGCTCGTTACTGATCGATGAGCACGGTGAAGCGGTGGCGCGCTATGACAAGCTGCATTTGTTCGATGTCGATGTGGCGGACAATCGCGGACGCTACCGTGAATCCGATGACTATGCTCATGGCAGTAAGGTGGTGGTGGCCGATACGCCGGTCGGTCGGGTTGGCCTGACGGTTTGCTATGACTTGCGCTTTCCGGAGCTGTACAGCGAATTGCGCGCCGCCGGGGCAGAACTGATTACTGCACCGTCAGCGTTTACGGCGGTGACAGGCGCGGCCCATTGGGAAGTGTTGATTCGCGCACGCGCCATCGAAACCCAGTGTTACGTGTTGGCGGCCGCCCAGGGTGGCACTCATCCGGGGCCGCGTGAAACCTTTGGCCATGCGGCGATTGTTGACCCGTGGGGGCGCGTGCTGGCGGAACAGGATCAAGGCGAGGCCGTGCTGCTGGCCGAACGCGATAGCAGTGAACAGGCGTCCATCCGGGCGCGGATGCCGGTGTCCAGTCACCGGCGCTTTTTCTCGCAGGGCGCGCAGCGACCTGCCTCAGAACGTGGAATTAAGGCGTAAAACCTATGAGCGAGTTGTTGTCCTCAGTCAGTGAACATCTGCTTGCGCCGGGCGGCGTGACGATCGAGAACCTGCAAAGCGTGTTGGGTGACTTGGCCGGCCCGGGCATCGATGCGGCCGACCTGTATTTCCAGGGACAGATCTCCGAGTCCTGGGCGCTTGAAGACGGTATCGTCAAGGAAGGCAGCTTCAACCTTGATCAGGGTGTCGGCGTGCGTGCGCAATCGGGTGAAAAAACCGGTTTTGCCTACAGCAATGCGATCACTCTGGAGGCCTTGGGTCTGGCGGCCCGTGCCGCTCGTTCGATCTCTCGTGCCGGGCAAAACGGTACGGTGCAGGCGTTCAGTACCCAGGACGTTGCCCGATTGTACGGGCCCGACAACCCGTTGGAAGTGATGACTCGCGCCGAGAAAGTCGAGCTGCTCAAGCGTATCGACGTGGCCACTCGCGCGCTCGATCCGCGTATCCAGCAAGTCACCGTGAGCATGGCTGGCGTTTGGGAGCGGATTCTGGTGGCCTCCACCGACGGTGGTCTGGCGGCGGATGTACGACCGCTGGTGCGCTTCAATGTCAGCGTGATCGTCGAGCAGAACGGTCGCCGCGAACGCGGTGGTCATGGCGGCGGCGGGCGTACCGATTACCGCTATTTCCTCGCTGAAGACCGTGCCATGAGCTACGCCCGTGAGGCATTGCGCCAGGCGCTGGTCAATCTGGAAGCCATTCCGGCACCGGCCGGCACCTTGCCGGTGGTTCTGGGTTCGGGTTGGTCCGGCGTATTGCTGCACGAAGCAGTTGGCCACGGCCTGGAAGGCGATTTCAATCGCAAAGGCAGTTCGGCCTACAGCGGCCGCATGGGTGAAATGGTTGCCTCCAAACTCTGCACCATCGTTGATGACGGCACACTGGCCGGTCGCCGTGGATCGCTGAGTATCGACGACGAAGGCACCCCGACCGAGTGCACCACGCTGATCGAAAACGGCGTGCTCAAGGGCTACATGCAGGACAAACTCAATGCTCGCCTGATGGGATTGGCGCGCACTGGTAACGGTCGTCGCGAGTCTTATGCGCACCTGCCGATGCCGCGCATGACCAACACGTACATGCTGGGTGGCGAAAGCGATCCGGCAGAAATCATTGCTTCGGTAAAGAAGGGTATCTACTGCGCCAACCTGGGCGGTGGTCAGGTCGACATCACCAGCGGCAAGTTCGTGTTCTCCACCAGCGAGGCGTACCTGATCGAGGACGGCAAGATTACTGCACCGGTCAAAGGCGCAACGTTGATCGGTAACGGTCCGGAAGCCATGAGCCGGGTGTCGATGGTTGGTAACGATCTGGCGCTGGACAGTGGGGTAGGGACGTGCGGCAAGGATGGTCAGTCGGTGCCGGTGGGTGTCGGCCAGCCAACCTTGAAAATCGACGCGATTACCGTGGGTGGCACGGGCGCGTAAGGGATGGAGCCTGGGGTGCGCGGCATGGCCGAACACCCCGGACGAGGACTAACGCAGACCGCGTTGAGTCTCGTCCAGCTCACGGATGTACTTGAAGATTTTTCGGCTGGAAGCAGGAGGCTTGCTTTGGGCGAGCTCGTGCTGGGCCTGACGGATCATGGAACGCAGTTGCTGGCGATCCGCTTCCGGGTAGTCGACGACGAACTTTTCCAGTACGGCATCGTCACCGGCAATCAAGCGATCCCGCCAGCGTTCCAGACCGTGGAAACGTTCGTTGTACTGGCGAGTGGAGGCATCGAGTTGGTCAAGCAGCACCAAAATGGCGCTGGTGTCCTGATCGCGCATCAGCTTGCCGATGAACTGCAGGTGCCGTTTACGCGCGATGTTCGCGGTGTGCTTGGGCGCATCGGCCAGGGCCCGGCGCAAGGCGTCGGTCAACGGCAGTTTTGCCAGCAAGTCAGGCTTGAGTGTTGTAAGGCGCTCGCCAAGGTCAACCAGAGCATGCAGCTCGCGTTTGACCTGGGATTTGCTTTTTTCTCCCCCGTCGAGGGAGTCGTCGTAAGAATCAACCATGGTGGCAGTCCGCAAAGAAACGCCGCCATGATAACCAGTCGGGGGCCGCTTGTCCGGCCCGGTCGCTCGATGACCTTAACCGAAAGCAGAATTTGAGTGGAGAACAGCATGAGTGCAGTTGAAAGCGTCGGCCCACAAGCGTTGCCGGCACTGCAAGAGCAAGTCGAGCAGATCATCGCCGAAGCCAGGCGTCAGGGTGCCAGCGCCTGCGAAGTGGCTGTGTCTCTGGAGCAAGGCCTGTCGACCACGGTGCGTCAGCGGGAAGTTGAAACCGTTGAGTTCAACCGTGATCAGGGTTTTGGCATTACCTTGTATGTTGGCCAGCGCAAAGGCTCGGCCAGCACCTCGGCCAGTGGCCCCGAGGCTATTCGCGAAACCGTCGCCGCTGCCTTGGCCATCGCCAGGCACACCTCTGAAGACGAGCACTCGGGCCTGGCCGACGCCGCGCTGATGGCCAAGGACTTGCCGGACTTCGACCTGTTCCATGAATGGGATATCACCCCTGAGCAAGCGATCGAGCGGGCGCTGGCCTGTGAAGCGGCGGCATTCGCCACCGACAGCCGGATCAAGAACGCCGATGGCACCACCTTGAGCACTCACCAGGGCTGCCGCGTCTATGGCAACAGCCATGGCTTTATCGGTGGTTATGCGTCGACGCGTCACAGCCTGAGCTGCGTGATGATCGCCGAAGCCGACGGCCAGATGCAGCGCGACTATTGGTATGACGTCAATCGTCAGGGCAACTTGCTGGCCGATCCGACAAGCATCGGTCAACGTGCGGCGCAACGTGCAGCCAGCCGCTTGGGCGCGCGTCCGGTACCGACCTGCGAAGTGCCGGTGCTGTTTTCCGCGGAACTGGCGGGTGGTTTGTTCGGCAGTTTCCTCGGCGCAATTTCGGGCGGCAATCTGTACCGCAAGTCGTCGTTCCTCGAAGGTGCACTGGGCCAGAAACTGTTCCCTGAATGGCTGACTATCGATGAGCGTCCACACCTGATGCGCGCCTTGGGCAGTTCGGCATTCGATGGCGATGGTCTGGCGACGTACGCCAAACCGTTCGTCGAGAAGGGTGAATTGGTGTCTTATGTGCTCGGTACGTATTCCGGACGCAAACTTGGCATGCCAAGCACTGCCAACGCCGGTGGCGTGCACAATCTGTTCGTTACCCACGGTGATGAAGATCAGGCGGCGTTGCTACGGCGCATGGGGCGTGGCTTGCTGGTGACCGAATTGATGGGCCAGGGCTTGAACATGGTCACCGGTGACTACTCTCGCGGCGCTGCGGGTTTTTGGGTCGAGAACGGTGAAATCCAGTTTGCGGTCCAGGAAGTGACTATCGCCGGCAACATGCGCGATATGTTCAAGCAGATTATTGCGGTGGGTAATGACCTGGAACTGCGCAGCAACATTCGCACAGGCTCGGTGTTGATCGAGCGGATGACCGTAGCGGGTAGTTAAGCGTTAGGCGCTGTATGGAGATCGTTTCCACGCTCTGCGTGGGAACGCCGCCCCGGACGCTCTGCGTCCGCTGTTGTCAAAAGCGCGTCACCCATTGGGTGGCGCGCTTTTTTAATGGCTGTGATTCTTTACTCGCCTTCGTCGAAGAAGTTGTTGATCAGCGCCACCAATGCATCCATCGCTTCCTGCTCCTGCTCACCTTCAGTGCTCAGGTGGATCTTGGTGCCTTTGCCAGCCGCGAGCATCATCATGGCCATGATGCTTTTGCCGTCGACCATGGATTGCGGGGTGCGTCCGGCTCTGATCTGGCAGGGAAACTGACCCGCGACGCCAACGAATTTGGCTGAAGCACGGGCATGTAGACCCAGTTTGTTGATGATTTCAATTTCCAGAGCAGGCATCGCGGTGTGAATCCTTTAGCTAAGGTCGCGGTGGCGAACCTGGACGTTCTTCAGGGATTGTTGCAGAGCCTGACCCAGGCGTTCGGTCAGGTAGACGGAGCGGTGATGCCCGCCGGTGCAGCCAATGGCGATGGTGACGTAAGCGCGGTTGCTGGCGGCAAAGCGCGGCAGCCATTTGAGCAGGTAAGTGGAGATATCCTGGAACATCTCTTCGACATCCGGTTGAGCTGCCAGATACTCGGCAACCGGCTGGTCCAGCCCGGACTGAGCGCGCAGTTCCGGCTTCCAGTATGGGTTCGGCAAGCAACGTACGTCGAACACCAGATCGGCATCCACCGGCATGCCTCGCTTGAAGCCGAAGGATTCCACCAGAAACGCAGTGCCCGGCTCTGGCTGGTTCAAGAGGCGCAACTTGATGGTATCGCGCAACTGATACAGGTTCAGATTGGTGGTGTTGACCTTGAGGTCCGCCAGGTCGGCAATCGGCCCCAGCAGATTGGTTTCGTCATCGATGGCTTCGGCCAGCGAGCGGTTGGCGCTGCTCAGCGGGTGGCGGCGACGGGTTTCCGAGAAACGCTTGAGCAAGGTTTCTTCGTCGGCGTCCAGATACAGCACATCGCATTGAATGTGCCGGCTGCGCACTTCTTCCAGGAGTTCCGGGAAGCGTGACAGGTGGCTCGGCAGGTTGCGCGCATCGATGGAAACCGCAACCAGCGGTTGCGCCAGTTCGGTGTGAATCAGTGCGCGCTCGGCCAGTTCCGGTAACAGGCCGGCCGGCAGGTTGTCGATGCAGTAGTAACCGTTGTCCTCCAGTACATCGAGGGCGGTACTTTTACCCGAGCCAGAACGGCCGCTGACGATGATCAAGCGCATGATTAGTGACCGTTCTGCTCGTCGAGGACAACCTGATACAAGGCTTCATTACTTTTTGCGCTGCGCAGGCGATCACGGACTTCTTTACGATCGAGCATGCTGGCGATCTGGCGCAGCAGTTCCAGGTGCGCATCGGTAGCGGCTTGCGGGACCAGCAGAACGAATAGCAGGTCGACCGGAGCACCGTCGATGGCGTCGAAATCTATAGGAGCGTCCAGGTGCATCAAGGCACTGATGGGCGACTCGCAACCTTTGAGGCGGCAGTGGGGGATGGCGATGCCGTTGCCAAAACCGGTGGAGCCGAGTTTTTCACGGGCGACCAGACTCTCAAAGACATCCTGCATGGCCAGACCCGGCACTTCGCGGGCGATCAGGTTGGCAATTTGTTCGAGGGCTTTCTTTTTACTGCCGCCCGGCACGTTCACCAAAGAACGGCCGGGGGTCAGGATGTTTTCAAGTCGGATCATGGGTTGGGAGTGTTAACGACCGGTCGCGCCCTGGAGGAGGCTCTGGGTCTTTTCCTTATGCTTTTTGAGTTGTTTATCCAGCTTGTCGGTCAGGGCGTCGATCGCGGCATACATGTCGTTATGCTCAGCGTTGGCGACCACTTCTCCACCGGGGATATGCAGCGTGGCTTCGATTTTCTGCAGCAGCTTCTCGACGGTCAACGTGACCTGCACATTGGTGATCTTGTCGAAATGCCTTTCTAATCGGTCGAGCTTTTCGCCGATGTAGATGCGCAGGGGTTCGGTCACTTCCAGTTGGTGTCCACTGATGTTGACTTGCATACAGCTTCTCCTTCGTTGCCAGTGCATAAGGCGGCAGGCTGGCTTGCCTGCCACTAGAGCGTGTCCGAAAAGCTTTCGAACACGCCCTGGAACGCTATGGCGTAGCCCGTCACATCAACCGCTTGCGTTCGCTCGAAGGCGCGATCCCCAGGGACTCGCGGTACTTGGCGACGGTGCGGCGGGCCACCTGAATGCCTTGTGCCTCCAGTAAACCAGCGATCTTGCTGTCACTCAACGGCTTTTTCTGATTTTCCGCAGCAACCAGTTTTTTGATGATCGCGCGGATCGCTGTGGACGAGCATTCACCGCCTTCGGAGGTGCTGACATGGCTGGAGAAAAAATATTTCAGTTCATAAATACCGCGTGGGGTATGCATGAATTTTTGCGTGGTCACCCGTGAAATCGTCGACTCGTGCATGCCGACCGCTTCGGCGATGTCATGCAGGACCAACGGCTTCATGGCCTCATCACCGTACTCAAGGAAGCCGCGCTGGTGCTCGACGATCTGGGTGGCGACTTTCATCAGGGTTTCGTTGCGGCTTTGCAGGCTCTTGATGAACCAGCGCGCTTCCTGCAACTGATTGCGCATGAAGGTGTTGTCGGCGCTGGTGTCGGCGCGACGGACGAAGCCGGCGTATTGCGGGTTGACGCGCAGACGCGGAACCGACTCCTGGTTCAACTCCACCAGCCAGCGCTCGTTGTCTTTGCGCACGATGACGTCGGGAACGACGTACTCGGCTTCGCTGGACTCGATCTGCGAGCCTGGACGGGGGTTGAGGCTCTGCACCAGTTCGATGACCTGGCGCAGCTCATCTTCCTTGAGCTTCATGCGGCGCATCAGCTGGCTGTAGTCGCGGCTGCCCAGCAGGTCGATGTAATCGATGACGAGGCGCTTGGCCTCAGCCAGCCAAAGGGTATTGGCAGGCAATTGGCGCAGTTGCAGCAACAGGCATTCGCTGAGGTTGCGTGCGCCGATACCGGCCGGCTCGAATTGCTGGATGCGATGCAGGACGGCTTCGATCTCGTCGAGCTCGATGTCCAGTTCCGGATCGAAGGCTTCGAGGATTTCCTCGAGAGTTTCGTCCAGGTAGCCCTGATTGTTGATGCAATCGATCAGGGTCACCGCGATCAGTCGATCGGTGTCGGACATCGGCGCCAGGTTCAATTGCCAGAGCAGATGACTCTGCAGGCTTTCGCCGGCGGAAGTGCGAGTGGTGAAGTCCCATTCGTCGTCATCGTTGCTCGGCAGGCTGCTGGCGCTGGTCTGGTAAACGTCTTCCCAGGCGGTGTCGACCGGCAGTTCGTTAGGGATGCGCTCATTCCAGTCGCCTTCCTCGAGGTTATCTACCGTCGGCGCGGTTTCCTGGTAGGAGGGTTCCTGGATGTCGGTGTTGGGTTTCTGCTCGATGTTGTCCGCCATCGGGTCGGCGTTATCGAAGTCGTCGCCTTCTTCCTGGCGTTCGAGCATTGGATTGGACTCCAGTGCCTCCTGGATTTCCTGTTGCAGGTCCAGGGTCGACAATTGGAGCAGGCGGATGGCCTGTTGCAGCTGCGGTGTCATCGTCAGCTGCTGGCCCATTCTCAAGACTAGCGATGGTTTCATGGCAGGGGCTTAACACCTTATTCGCCGGCGCACATGCGCCATCCACTACAGGGCGCCGGAGCGCCAAACATAAGCAAATTATATGCCTGAAACTAAAGTGTTTGCCTAGAGCGCTGTAACAATAAAAACATGCAAAGTTCTATTGACGCGGCGCCCTGACGACTGGCTGAACACCTGAGAGCACGTGTTTGCCTAGAGCGCTGTAACAATAAAAACATGCAAAGTTCTATTGGCGCGGCGCCCTGACGACTGGCTGAACACCTGAGAGCACGTGTTTACCTAGAGCGCTGTAACAATAAATACGTATAGTTTTATTGGGGCAAGCGCTCCGGCGACTGACCGGACACCTCAGTGCTTACAGACGGAACTCATGGCCCAGATACACTTCCTTGACCAGGTCGTTGGCCAGGATGGTTTCGGCGTCGCCTTCGGCGATCAGTTGACCGTCGTTGACGATGTAGGCGGTTTCGCAGATGTCCAGGGTTTCACGAACGTTGTGGTCCGTGATCAGCACGCCGATACCCTTGGCCTTGAGGTGATGAATGATCTGCTTGATGTCGCCCACCGAAATCGGGTCCACGCCGGCGAAAGGTTCGTCGAGCAGGATGAATTTCGGTGCCGTGGCCAGGGCGCGAGCGATTTCCACACGGCGACGTTCGCCACCGGAAAGGCTCATGCCGAGGTTGTCGCGGATGTGATTGATGTGGAATTCCTGCAGCAGGCTTTCCAGCTCTTTGCGACGACCGGTCTTGTCGAGTTCCTTGCGGGTCTCGAGGATGGCCATGATGTTGTCGGCAACCGAGAGTTTGCGGAAGATCGACGCTTCTTGTGGCAGATAGCCGATCCCCGCTCGTGCACGACCGTGCATTGGCTGGTGGCTGACGTCGAGGTCGTCGATCAGTACGCGACCCTGATCGGCCTGGACCAGGCCCACGATCATGTAGAAGCAGGTCGTCTTGCCGGCACCGTTCGGGCCAAGCAGGCCGACGATCTGGCCGCTGTCGATCGACAGGCTGACGTCACGCACGACCTGGCGGCTCTTGTAGCTCTTGGCCAGATGCTGGGCTTTCAGAGTTGCCATTACTGGGCCTTCTGCTCGTCGGTTTTCTTTTTCGGCTGGATAACCATATCGACCCGTGGGCGCGGTGCGGTGACCGAGGCACCGGTAGCGCGGCCTGCATTAGCAACCTGCTTGACGGTGTCGTAGACGATTTTCTCGCCTTCGGTGGTGTTGCCTTCGTTGATCACTTTGGCGCGGTCGATCAGTACGATGCGGTTTTGCGCAGCATGGTACTGGATAGTCACCCCGTAGCCCTGGACGGGTTTCGTATCGGTCGGCTTTTGCAGCTGCTCGAAATACGCCAGGTTGCCCACCGAGGTCACGACATCGATATCGCCGGCCTTGGTGCGGGTGATGGTCACGGTGTTGCCTTTGATGATCATCGAGCCCTGGGTAATGATCACGTCGCCCTTGTAGGTGGCCACGCCATTCTTGTCGTCCAGCTGAGCATCGTCAGCCTGAATGCGAATGGGTTGCTGGCTATCGTTCGGCAGAGCCCAGGCGCTCACGCTTCCCAGTGCTGCGCCCAGACTGAGCAAAATAGGGAGAGTTTTAACGAGCCTCATACTGTCCTCTTACGTTCGATAGCAGGTGTATCCTGCTGTCTTTCAAATACGCTTTCATTCCGTTACCCGTCGATACACCACCAGCGCCGTCGATTCTAACGGCTTGCTGGGTCTGCGCATATTGCTGTTGCGGGAATACAGTCATACGACTACTGGTAATCAGCATCGGGCGGTTCTGCTCGTCGGTGCGTGCAATACGTACCGAGTCGATCAATTCAACTTCAGTGCCGCCTGAATTGACCTCGCCACGCTCGCTCTGGACGTGCCAAGGGAACGCGGTGCCCCGATACATGTTCAGGTCGGGGTTGGTCAGCAGGGTGATGTCGGTCGCTTTGACGTGCTCGACCTTGTCGGACGTCATGTCGTACTGCAATTTGCCATCGGGCAGGTACTGCACGCTGTGGGCGTTGATGGCGTAGTAGTCGATCTGGCTCTCGTCGACGTGCACTACCGGCTTGTCGAGAAAGCGTTCCGGGCTGATATTCCAGTAGCCAACGGCCGCGAGCAACGCGGCAATGACCCCGAAAAACAGTATGTTACGAATCTTCTTGCTCAGCATAAGTGGCTCACAGGTACGCGGCATTAGCCGCTTCAAGGTTGCCCTGGGCGCGCAGGATCAGTTCACAGAACTCGCGAGCGGCACCTTCGCCGCCACGGGCCTGAGTGATGCCGTGAGCGTGTTCGCGGACGAAGCTGGCGGCATTGGCCACTGCCATGCCCAGGCCAACGCGGCGAATCACCGGCAGATCCGGCAGGTCGTCACCCAGGTAGGCAACCTGTTCATAGCTTAGGCCCAGTTGTGCCAGAAGCTCGTCGAGCACCACCAGTTTGTCCTCGCGACCCTGATACAGGTGAGGAATGCCGAGGTTTTTGGCGCGTCGCTCGACCACCGGGGTCTTGCGTCCGCTGATGATGGCAGTCGTCACGCCGGAGGCCATCAGCATCTTGATGCCCTGGCCGTCGAGGGTGTTGAAGGTCTTGAATTCGCTGCCGTCTTCGAGAAAGTACAGGCGACCGTCGGTCAGCACGCCATCGACGTCGAAAACCGCAAGCTTGATGTTTTTGCCGCGCTGCAGCAGGTCCGCACTCATTACATTACTCCTGCACGCAGCAAATCGTGCATGTTCAAGGCGCCCACCGGACGGTCCTCGCTGTCGACCACCACCAGTGCGTTGATTTTGTGGTCTTCCATGATTTTCAGGGCTTCGGCAGCGAGCATTTCGGCGCGTGCAGTCTTGCCATGAGGGGTCATGACGTCGTCGATGGTGGCTTGATGGATGTCGATGGTCCGGTCCAGTGTGCGGCGCAGGTCGCCGTCCGTGAAAATGCCGGCGAGTTTACCGTCAGCTTCCAGTACCACGGTCATGCCCAGACCCTTGCGGGTCATTTCTATCAGCGCGTCTTTGAGCGGCGTGCCGCGCATGACTTGCGGCAATTCCTGGCCCGCGTGCATGACGTTTTCGACCTTTAGCAATAACCGGCGACCCAGAGCGCCGCCGGGGTGTGAAAACGCGAAATCTTCGGCAGTGAAGCCGCGGGCTTCCAGCAAGGCGACGGCCAGTGCATCACCCATTACCAGCGCCGCCGTGGTGGAGGAGGTCGGTGCCAGGTTCAGCGGGCAGGCTTCGTGCTCGACATGAACATTGAGGTTCACTTCGGCGGCCTTGGCCAGCGGCGAATCAGGATTGCCGGTCAGGCTGATCAGCTTGATGCCCAGACGCTTGATCAGTGGCAGCAGCGTGACGATTTCGTTGGTGGAGCCGGAGTTCGACAGCGCGAGGATGATGTCATCGCGAGTGATCATGCCCATGTCGCCGTGACTGGCTTCGGCCGGATGTACGAAAAAAGCCGTGGTACCGGTGCTGGCGAGGGTGGCGGCAATCTTGTTGCCGATGTGCCCGGATTTGCCCATGCCGACCACGACTACGCGGCCTTTGCTGGCCAGAATCATCTCGCAAGCGCGTACGAAATCTGCGTCGATGTGGGCTAGCAAGCCTTCCACGGCTTCAAGCTCGAGGCGGATGGTGCGTTGTGCTGATTGAATCAGGTCGCTGGATTGGCTCATGTCAGAAATCGTATAGCCTGATGAAAAGGCGGCGATTATAGCGGTAATGAGCAAATCCCTCACGTTAGTTCGTCGTGCTTTATTCAGGCGACTCCCGCAAATGCTGAAACTTGGTTTTTTTTGCCTGTCTTGATGCTGAACGCCGCAGGCTTCGGCCTTGGGCGCTTTGCATTAGCAGTGATATAGTTCGTCGCCAGTTCGGCCTGCCCAGGATGTTGTGTGCTCTCGGCAGGGAGCACGGCGTCCGAGTGAGAGGCTTGCATCGCAAGGAGTTTAGATGAGTGCCGATAACGCCTACGCGGTCGAGCTGAAGGGAGTGTCCTTCAAGCGCGGCGCGCGCAGCATTTTCAATAATGTCGATATTCGCATTCCGCGCGGCAAGGTTACCGGCATCATGGGACCTTCCGGTTGCGGAAAAACCACGCTGCTACGCTTGATGGGCGCGCAGTTACGCCCTTCAGGTGGCGAAGTGTGGGTCAACGGGCAAAATTTGCCCACGCTGTCTCGTAGCGACCTGTTCGATGCGCGCAAGCATATGGGCGTGCTGTTTCAGAGCGGTGCGCTGTTTACGGACCTCGATGTTTTCGAAAACATCGCCTTTCCGCTGCGTGTTCATACCCAGCTTCCGGATGAAATGATCCGTGACATCGTCTTGCTCAAATTGCAGGCGGTAGGGTTGCGCGGTGCCATCGACCTGATGCCCGATGAGTTGTCCGGCGGCATGAAGCGCCGTGTTGCGCTGGCACGGGCGATTGCGCTCGATCCGCAGATTCTGATGTACGACGAGCCTTTTGTGGGGCAGGACCCAATCGCTATGGGCGTTCTGGTGCGCCTGATCCGCCTGCTCAACGACGCCTTGGGCATCACCAGTATCGTGGTCTCCCATGATCTGGCCGAAACTGCGAGTATTGCCGACTACCTGTACGTCGTAGGCGATGGGCAGGTGTTGGGGCAGGGGACTCCCGATGAACTGATGAATTCCGATAATCCGCGGATTCACCAATTCATGAAGGGTGATCCAGACGGGCCGGTACCGTTCCACTTTCCAGCGACGGATTACCGCGCAGATCTTCTGGGGAAGCGCTGATGCGCAAGACTTCACTAATAGAGAGAGTTCGTCGATTCGGCCAGGCCGGCATCGACAGCGTCGCGGTGCTCGGCCGTTCATCACTGTTCCTGTTTCACGCCCTGCTGGGGCGTGGTGGCGTCAGTGGTGCATTTGGCTTGCTGGTCAAACAGTTGCACTCGGTCGGCGTGATGTCCCTGGTGATCATCGTGGTCTCCGGGATATTCATCGGGATGGTGCTGGCGCTGCAAGGCTTCAACATTTTGTCCAGTTACGGTTCGGAGCAGGCGGTCGGGCAGATGGTTGCGCTGACGCTGTTGCGTGAACTCGGGCCGGTGGTGACCGCGTTGCTGTTCGCCGGGCGTGCCGGTTCTGCATTGACTGCCGAGATCGGCAACATGAAGTCCACCGAGCAGTTGTCCAGTCTGGAAATGATTGGCGTCGACCCGCTCAAGTACATTATTGCCCCTCGTCTGTGGGCGGGCTTCATCTCCCTTCCAGTGCTGGCGATGATTTTCAGTGTGGTCGGGATCTGGGGTGGCTCCTGGGTGGCCGTCGACTGGTTGGGTGTGTATGAAGGTTCCTACTGGTCGAACATGCAAAACAGCGTGACGTTCGATGGAGACGTGTTCAATGGCATTATTAAAAGCATCGTCTTTGCCTTTGTCGTGACCTGGATTGCCGTATTCCAAGGCTATGACTGCGAGCCCACTTCCGAAGGGATCAGTCGTGCCACCACCAAAACCGTGGTGTATGCCTCATTGGCCATTCTCGGCCTGGACTTTATTTTGACTGCCTTGATGTTTGGAGATTTCTGATGCAAAACCGCACCCTGGAAATCGGTGTCGGCCTTTTCTTGCTGGCTGGCATCCTGGCTTTAGTGTTGCTTGCCCTGCGGGTCAGTGGACTGTCCCCTGTTTCGAGCACCGACAGCTATAAACTTTATGCGTATTTCGACAATATCGCCGGTTTGACGGTCAGATCAAAAGTGACCATGGCCGGTGTGACTATCGGCAAGGTCACGGCAATCGATCTGGATCGCGACAGCTTCACCGGACGAGTGACCATGCAGCTGGAAAAACGGGTAGATAATCTGCCGACCGACTCCACTGCATCTATCCTCACGGCAGGCCTGTTGGGTGAGAAATACATCGGTATCAGCGTGGGCGGGGAACAGGCCCTGCTCAAGGATGGCGGGACCATCCATGACACGCAGTCGTCGCTGGTGCTCGAAGACCTGATCGGTAAATTCCTGCTCAATACCGTTAGCAAAGACGCCAAATAAGGAGTTTTTTCATGATCTCAACCTTGCGACGTGGCCTGTTGGTATTACTGGCGGTCCTGCCGTTCATGGATAACGCCGTGGCTGCGCAGTCCGCGCACGATATCGTGCAGGACACCACCAATCGGTTGCTCGCCGATCTGTCGGCCAATAAAGCGAAGTACAAGCAGGATCCGAACGGTTTCTACGATGCCTTGAACACCATCGTCGGGCCCGTGGTGGATGCCGAGGGCATCTCCAAGAGCATCATGACGGTCAAGTACTCGCGCAATGCCACACCTGCGCAAATGAAAACCTTTGAGGATAACTTCAAGCGCGGCCTGTTCCAGTTCTATGGCAATGCTTTGCTTGAGTACAACAATCAGGGCATTACCGTTGATGCGGCCAAGGATGAATCGGGAGACCGTACCAGCGTTGGCATGACGGTCAAAGGCAGCAATGGCGCGATCTATCCTGTGTCCTACACACTGGAAAAGATCAATGGCGAGTGGAAGCTGCGTAACGTGATCATCAACGGCATCAACATTGGCAAGCTGTTCCGTGATCAGTTCAGCGACGCGATGCAGCGCAATGGCAATAACCTGGACGCGACCATCAATGGTTGGGCCGGTGAAGTCGCCAAAGCCAAGGAAAAGACCGACGCAGAAACGACTCAGAAGAAGCCCGCCCAATGAGTGAGTCGGCTGTCAGCATGGGCGAGGCCGGTGAGCTGATGCTCAGCGGCGTACTCGATTACCGTACCGGGCCGGCCCTGCGCAAGCAGGGCCAGGCCTTGATCAAGTCGAGCACGGCGTCAGCCCTGGTAGTTGATTGCTCGGGTGTGCAAAAGTCCAGCAGCGTCGGTTTGTCGTTGTTGCTGTGTTTCATGCGTGACGCGCAAGCGGCGGGCAAGGCGCTGAGTATCCGTGCCTTGCCTGACGACATGCGTGAAATCGCTCAGGTCAGCGAATTGACCGAGCTGTTGGCACACCCCTAACTATCATCTATAAAGAAGCCCCCCGTCAGAGTCCTGCTATGCGGGGTTCGCAGGCGCGGGGCTTTTTTGTATGATGTCCGACCCGCGCGCACAGGGCGCCGATTGAGGTTGAGCATGCAGGCCAACGAAGTGAAGAGCTTTCTTGAAGGAAAGCTGTCCGAGACTCTTTTATCAGTACAGGTAGAAGTTGAGGGCGAAGGCTGCAACTTTCAGCTGAACGTGATTAGCGATGAACTGGCGGCATTGAGCCCGGTCAAGCGTCAGCAGCAGATCTATGCCCATTTGAACCCATGGATCACCGATGGCAGCATCCATGCGGTCACTATGAAATTTTTCAGCAGCGCGGCCTGGGCCGAGCGCACCTGAGCCCAAGGGCGTCGAGATTCTTATGGATAAACTGATTATTACCGGCGGTGTTCGTCTTGATGGCGAAATCCGCATTTCCGGGGCAAAGAACTCTGCCCTGCCGATTCTGGCTGCAACACTGCTGTGCGATGGCCCGGTTACGGTCGCCAACCTGCCGCACCTGCATGACATCACCACCATGATCGAACTGTTCGGTCGCATGGGCATCGAGCCGGTGATCGACGAAAAACTCAGCGTCGAAATCGACCCGCGGACCATCAAGACCCTGATCGCTCCGTACGAACTGGTTAAAACCATGCGTGCGTCGATTCTGGTTCTGGGCCCGATGGTTGCGCGTTTCGGTGAGGCTGAAGTCGCACTGCCTGGCGGTTGCGCCATCGGCTCGCGTCCGGTCGACCTGCACATCCGTGGCCTTGAAGCCATGGGTGCAACCATTGACGTGGAAGGCGGTTACATCAAGGCGAAGGCGCCAGAAGGCGGCCTGCGCGGTGCACACTTCTTCTTCGATACCGTCAGCGTGACCGGTACCGAGAACATCATGATGGCGGCCGCCCTGGCCAAGGGCCGCAGCGTTCTGGCTAACGCCGCTCGCGAACCTGAAGTCGTCGACCTGGCGAACTTCCTGAACGCCATGGGCGCGAAGGTTTCCGGTGCCGGCACCGACACCATCACCATCGACGGCGTCGAACGTCTGCACACCACCACTTACAAAGTGATGCCGGACCGTATCGAAACCGGTACTTACCTGGTGGCTGCTGCCGTGACTGGCGGCCGCGTAAAGGTCAAGGACACCGATCCGACCATCCTTGAAGCCGTTCTGGAAAAACTCAAGGAAGCCGGCGCTGAAATCACTACCGGTGACGACTGGATCGAGCTGAACATGCATGGCAAGCGGCCAAAAGCCGTCAACGTGCGTACCGCTCCGTACCCGGCGTTCCCGACCGACATGCAAGCACAGTTCATCTCCCTCAACGCGATTGCCGAAGGCACGGGCGCTGTGATCGAGACGATCTTCGAAAACCGCTTCATGCACGTCTACGAGCTGCACCGCATGGGCGCTCACATCCAGGTCGAAGGCAACACTGCGATCGTCACCGGCATCGAAAAGCTCAAGGGCGCGCCAGTCATGGCCACCGACCTGCGGGCTTCGGCCAGCCTGGTGATTTCGGCGCTGATCGCCGAAGGCGACACGCTGATCGATCGCATCTACCACATCGACCGTGGTTACGAGTGCATCGAAGAGAAACTGCAGATGCTCGGCGCGAAAATCCGCCGCGTACCGGGCTAGTTTCTGCTTCATGGGCGCAGGGACGTGCCCGTTGATTTGTTGAGATCGAGCCCGTTACGGCTCGATGTGTGTCCGGCGCCATTTGCGACCGGGCATGAGTACCTTGATAAGGACTGACGTTTCCCATGTTGACCATCGCACTGTCCAAGGGCCGCATCCTTGACGACACCCTGCCGCTTCTGGCTGAAGCGGGCATCGTGCCGACCGAGAATCCGGACAAGAGCCGCAAGCTGATCATCCCCACGACCCAGGCCGATGTGCGCTTGCTGATCGTGCGCGCCACCGATGTGCCGACCTACGTCGAGCATGGTGCCGCTGACCTGGGCGTCGCCGGTAAAGATGTGCTGATGGAATACGGCGGCCAGGGCCTGTACGAGCCACTGGACCTGCAGATTGCCCAGTGCAAGCTGATGACCGCGGGCAAAGTCGGCGCAATCGAGCCCAAGGGCCGTCTGCGCATCGCCACCAAGTTCGTCAACGTTGCCAAGCGTTATTACGCCGAGCAGGGTCGTCAGGTCGACATCATCAAGCTTTATGGCTCGATGGAGCTGGCACCGCTGATCGGTCTGGCGGACAAGATCATCGACGTGGTCGATACCGGTAACACGCTGCGGGCCAACGGCCTGGAGCCACAGGATTTCATTGCTGCCATCAGCTCCCGGCTGATCGTCAACAAAGCTTCGATGAAAATGCAGCACGCCCGTATCCAGGCGTTGATCGACACCCTGCGCAAGGCAGTGGAGTCTCGACACCGCGGCTGATTCACCTGCGCGACGTTAAGTCGCGCCCGTCTATCCGCCTCATAGCCAGAATTCTCAGGTGCCCAAGCGGATCGAATGGTAGCTTCGGGCGCCTGAGTTTTTGCCAACCTATGAGGCTCTCGCTATGACCGCACCGACTGCAATTCGCCGACTCAACGCTGCTGACCCGGATTTCGCGCATCATCTGGATCATCTGCTGAGCTGGGAAAGTGTGTCTGACGACTCGGTCAATCAGCGGGTGCTGGACATCATCAAGGCTGTGCGTGAGCGCGGCGACGCGGCGCTGGTTGAATTCACCCAGAAGTTCGACGGCCTGCAAGTGGCGTCGATGGCCGACCTGATCCTGCCGCGCGAGCGCCTGGAACTGGCACTGACCCGGATCACCGTGCCGCAGCGCGAAGCGCTGGAAAAAGCCGCGGCGCGGGTGCGCAGCTACCACGAAAAACAGAAGCAGGACTCCTGGAGCTACACCGAAGCCGACGGCACGGTGCTGGGCCAGAAGGTCACGCCGCTGGATCGCGCTGGTCTGTATGTCCCGGGTGGCAAGGCGTCTTATCCGTCTTCGGTGTTGATGAATGCGATTCCGGCCAAGGTGGCCGGCGTGACCGAAGTGGTCATGGTCGTACCGACGCCACGCGGTGAAGTCAACGAACTGGTGCTGGCGGCGGCGTGCATCGCTGGCGTCGACCGGGTGTTCACCATCGGCGGCGCGCAAGCCGTTGCCGCGCTGGCCTATGGCACCGAAAGCGTGCCAAAGGTCGACAAGGTCGTCGGCCCGGGCAACATCTATGTCGCCACCGCCAAGCGCCACGTGTTCGGCCAGGTCGGTATCGACATGATTGCCGGCCCTTCGGAAATCCTCGTGGTGTGCGATGGCCAGACCGATCCTGACTGGATCGCCATGGACCTGTTCTCCCAGGCCGAGCACGACGAAGACGCCCAGGCGATTCTGGTCAGCCCCGACGCCGGGTTCCTCGACAAGGTCGCGGCAAGCATTGCCAAACTGCTGCCGACCATGGAGCGCGCCGAAATCATCAACACCTCGATCAATGGCCGTGGTGCGCTGATTCAGGTTCGCGACATGCAGCAAGCCATCGATGTGGCCAACCGCATTGCGCCGGAACACCTGGAGCTGTCGGTGGCCGATCCGCAAGCCTGGTTGCCGCAGATCCGCCACGCCGGTGCGATCTTCATGGGCCGCCACACGTCCGAGGCTTTGGGCGATTACTGCGCCGGTCCCAACCACGTGCTGCCGACTTCCGGCACCGCGCGTTTCTCCTCGCCGCTGGGTGTGTATGACTTCCAGAAACGTTCGTCGATCATCTTCTGCTCCGAGCAGGGTGCCTCCGAACTGGGCAAGACCGCTTCCGTGCTGGCCCGTGGCGAGTCGCTGACCGCTCACGCCCGCAGCGCCGAATACCGCATCGTTGACGACAAGCAGGGGAACTGAACATGAGCAAATTCTGGAGCCCGTTCGTCAAGAACCTGGTGCCTTACGTACCGGGCGAGCAGCCGAAACTGGCGAAGCTGGTCAAGCTCAACACCAACGAAAACCCTTACGGCCCATCGCCTAAAGCACTGGCGGCGATGCAGACCGAACTGAACGACAACCTGCGTCTGTACCCGGACCCCAACAGCGACCTGCTCAAGCAGACAGTGGCTGAGTATTACGGCGTACAGAGCAATCAGGTGTTCCTCGGCAATGGTTCCGATGAAGTCCTGGCGCACATCTTTCACGGTTTGCTGCAACACGATAAACCGCTGCTGTTCCCGGACATCAGCTACAGCTTTTATCCGGTGTATTGCGGCTTGTATGGCATTCCATTCGACGCGGTGCCGCTGGACGAGCAGTTCCAGATCCGCGTTGCGGACTATGCCAAGCCGAACGGCGGGATCATTTTCCCCAACCCGAATGCACCGACCGGTTGCCTGTTGGCGCTGGACGCCGTAGAGCAAATCCTCAACGCCAGCCCTGATTCGGTGGTGGTGGTCGACGAAGCCTACATCGACTTCGGCGGCGAAACCGCAATCAGCCTGGTCGACCGTTACCCGAACCTGCTGGTGACTCAGACCCTCTCCAAGTCGCGTTCGCTGGCCGGTTTGCGCGTGGGCCTTGCGGTGGGGCATCCGGATCTGATCGAGGCACTGGAGCGGATCAAGAACAGCTTCAACTCCTATCCTCTGGATCGCCTGGCGATTGTCGGTGCGGCAGCGGCGTTTGCCGATCGCGAGCACTTCGACAAGACCTGTCAGTTGGTGATCGACAGTCGCGAGTGGGTGGTCAAGCAATTGCAGGAGAAGGGCTTTGAGGTGTTGCCGTCGGCGGCGAACTTCATCTTCGCCCGTCACCCGCAGCATGACGCGTCCGGCCTGGCAGCGAAGTTGCGCGAGCAAGGCGTGATCGTCCGGCACTTCAAGCAGGAACGGATTGCCCAGTTCCTGCGCATCACCATCGGTACGCCAGAGCAGAACCAGGCGTTGATCGATGGCCTCGGCGACTTGTAACACCCCCCAGACTGATCATTCCCGCGCTCTGCGTGGGAATGCCGCCATGGACGCTCTGCGTCCGCCTCGGGATGTGACGCGGAGCGTCACGGGATGCATTCCCACGCAGAGCGTGGGAACGATCATTAGCCAACGCTTACTGTTCTTCTTTGACAGGGGCCGGTGGCGGACGCAGACCGATTTCCGCGGTCAGCTTCAGTTCCTTGCCGTTACGCATGACCTGAACAGTGACTTTGTCGGTGGGTTTGATCCGCGCCACCTGGTTCATCGAACGGCGGCCATCGCCGGCTGGTTCGCCGTCAATGCTGAGGATCACATCGCCCAATTGCAGGCCGGCTTTTTGTGCCGGGCCGTCACGGAAAATCCCCGCGACGACAATCCCCGGACGCCCGGACAAGCCATACGATTCCGCCAGTTCCTGGCTCAATGGCTGCACTTCAATCCCCAGCCAGCCGCGAATCACCTGACCGTGTTCGATGATCGACTTCATGACTTCCATCGCCAGCTTGATCGGAATCGCGAAACCAATGCCTTGTGAGCCGCCGGACTTGGAGAAAATCGCGGTGTTGATCCCGGTGAGGTTGCCGTTGGCGTCTACCAGCGCACCGCCGGAGTTGCCCGGGTTGATCGCGGCGTCGGTCTGGATGAAGTCTTCGTAGTTGTTCAGGCCCAACTGATTGCGCCCGGTGGCGCTGATGATGCCCATGGTCACGGTCTGGCCGACGCCAAACGGGTTGCCGATGGCCAGCGCGACATCGCCGACGCGGATGTTTTCCGAGCGGCCGACGGTGATCGACGGCAGGTTCTTCAAATCGATTTTCAGCACCGCGAGGTCGGTTTCCGGGTCGCTGCCGATCACCCGGGCGAGGGTTTCACGACCATCCTTGAGCGCGACGACGATCTGGTCGGCGCCGGTGGTCACGTGGTTGTTGGTCAGCAAATAACCTTCCGGACTCATGATCACCCCGGAACCGAGGCTCGACTCCATGCGTTTCTGCTTGGGCGCGTTGTCGCCGAAGAACCGCCGGAATTGCGGGTCTTCAAACAGCGGATGGCTGGTTTTGTTGACCACTTTGGTGGTGTAGAGGTTGACCACTGCCGGTGCGGCAATGACCACGGCGTCGGCGTAAGACACCGGTCCCTGTTGGGTCTGAGTGGTTTGTGGAGCTTGTTGCAGGTTCACATCCAGGCTTGGCAGTCCGACCCATTGCGGGTAACGCTGGATGATCAATAACGCGATAAGCACGCCGGCCAGCAGCGGCCAGCCAAAAAAACGCAGACCCTTGAACATTGAACAAATCCTGGGAGGTTACGGAGGGCCGCCTGTGGCCCATAATGTCGCGCATTATACGAGGCCGCGCGCGCCTCTGAACGGGATATTTAGGAGTCTTTTATGGCCGTCGCCCTGAGCACCCTGGTAGAAGAAGCGGATCGTTACCTTGCCAGTTCGCGGATTGCCGACTATTGCCCCAATGGCCTGCAAGTCGAAGGTCGGCCGCAGGTCATGCGTATCATCAGCGGCGTCACGGCCAGCCAGGCGTTGCTCGATGCAGCAGTCGAAGCCAAGGCCGATCTGGTGCTGGTACACCACGGCTACTTCTGGAAAGGCGAAAACCCCTGCATCACCGGTATGAAGCAGCGTAGGCTCAAAACCCTGCTCAAGCACGATATCAGCCTGCTGGCCTATCACTTGCCGCTGGATTTGCACCCGGAAGTGGGCAACAACGTACAACTGGCTCGCCAACTGGACATTACCGTCGAAGGCCCGCTGGACCCGGAAAACCTCAAAGTGGTCGGGCTGGTCGGTTCGCTCGCCGAACCGATGACCGCGCGCGACTTTGCCCGTCATGTGCAAGAGGTCATGGGCCGCGAGCCGTTGCTGATCGAGGGCAGCAAAATGGTCCGGCGCGTCGGCTGGTGCACGGGCGGTGGCCAGGGCTATATAGATCAGGCGGTGCAGGCGGGTGTCGACCTGTACCTGAGCGGTGAAGCGTCCGAGCAAACCTTCCATAGCGCCCGGGAAAACGACATCAGCTTCATCGCCGCCGGTCATCACGCCACCGAACGCTTTGGCGTACAGGCGCTGGGGGATTATCTGGCTCGACGGTTTGCCCTTGAACACATCTTCATCGACTGCCCGAATCCGATTTGATAACCGAAAATCAACGATGGGAGCGGGCCTGCGGCGCCCGAACGAGCAGGTATATTCATATGCTCTTTCGATCTAGTCGGCGTCCTGATTAGAAGAGGTCGCTGTGCTAGCATTCGCCGCTCGAACACGGCCCGCTGGCCGTTCATAAGAAAGCTTTCGTGAGTAGCCATGGTCGACAAACTGACGCATCTGAAACAGCTGGAGGCGGAAAGCATCCACATCATCCGCGAGGTGGCCGCCGAGTTCGACAACCCGGTGATGCTGTACTCCATCGGTAAAGACTCCGCCGTGATGCTGCATCTGGCACGCAAGGCGTTCTTCCCTGGCAAGCTGCCGTTTCCGGTGATGCACGTCGACACCCAATGGAAATTTCAGGAGATGTACAGCTTCCGCGACAAGATGGTCGCAGAGCTGGGTCTTGACCTGATTACCTACGTCAACCCGGAAGGCGTGGCTCAAGGGATCAACCCCTTCACCCACGGCAGTGCCAAGCACACTGACATCATGAAGACCGAAGGCCTGAAACAGGCTTTGGACAAGTACGGTTTCGACGCAGCCTTCGGTGGTGCGCGCCGTGATGAAGAGAAATCCCGCGCCAAAGAGCGCGTGTACTCGTTCCGCGACAGCAAGCACCGCTGGGATCCGAAAAACCAGCGCCCGGAGCTGTGGAACGTCTACAACGGCAAGGTCAACAAAGGCGAATCGATCCGCGTATTCCCGCTGTCGAACTGGACCGAGCTGGACATCTGGCAGTACATCTACCTTGAAGGCATCCCGATCGTCCCGCTGTACTTCGCCGCCGAGCGCGAGGTCATCGAGAAGAACGGCACGCTGATCATGATCGACGACGAACGCATCCTCGAGCACCTGAGCGACGAAGACAAAGCCCGCATCGTCAAAAAGAAAGTGCGTTTCCGTACCCTTGGCTGCTACCCGTTGACGGGCGCGGTGGAGTCCGAGGCCGAAAGCCTCACGGACATCATTCAGGAAATGCTCCTGACGCGAACTTCCGAGCGCCAGGGCCGGGTCATCGATCACGATGGCGCCGGCTCGATGGAAGACAAAAAACGTCAAGGTTATTTCTAAGGGGCTGTCATGTCGCATCAATCTGATTTGATCAGCGAGGACATCCTCGCCTACCTGGGCCAGCACGAACGTAAAGAGCTGCTGCGCTTTCTGACCTGCGGTAACGTCGACGACGGCAAGAGCACCCTGATCGGGCGCCTGCTGCACGATTCCAAGATGATCTACGAAGACCATCTGGAAGCCATTACCCGCGACTCGAAAAAAGTCGGCACCACCGGTGACGACATCGACCTGGCGTTGCTGGTTGACGGCCTGCAGGCCGAGCGTGAACAAGGCATCACCATCGATGTCGCGTACCGCTATTTCTCCACCGCCAAGCGCAAATTCATCATTGCCGACACCCCTGGCCATGAGCAGTACACCCGCAACATGGCCACCGGTGCATCCACCTGTGACCTGGCGATCATCCTGGTCGACGCCCGTTACGGCGTGCAGACCCAGACCCGTCGCCACAGCTTCATTGCCTCGTTGCTGGGCATCAAGCACATCGTCGTCGCCATCAACAAGATGGACCTCAAGGACTTCGATCAGGGCGTGTTCGAGTCGATCAAGGCCGATTACCTGAAGTTCGCTGAAGGCTTGAAGATGAAGCCCACCAGCATGCACTTCGTGCCGATGTCGGCGCTGAAGGGCGACAACGTGGTGAACAAGTCCGAGCGCTCGCCGTGGTACACCGGCCAGTCGCTGATGGAGATCCTTGAAACCGTGGAAGTCGCGGGTGACCGTAACTTCACCGACCTGCGTTTCCCGGTGCAGTACGTCAACCGGCCGAACCTGAACTTCCGCGGTTTCGCCGGCACCCTGGCCAGCGGCATCGTCAAGAAGGGTGACGAAGTCGTGGTGCTGCCTTCGGGCAAGAGCAGCCGCGTGAAATCCATCGTCACTTTTGAAGGTGAACTGGAACATGCAGGTCCGGGTCAGGCGGTAACGCTGACCATGGAAGACGAAATCGACATCTCCCGCGGCGACCTGCTGGTGCATGCCGACAACGTGCCGCCGGTCACCGACAGCTTCGAAGCGATGCTGGTGTGGATGGCTGAAGAGCCGATGCTGCCGGGCAAGAAATACGACATCAAACGCGCCACCAGTTACGTGCCGGGCTCGATTGCCAGCATCGTCAACAAGGTCGACGTGAACACCCTGGAAGAAGGCCCGGCCAGCGCCTTGCAGCTGAACGAGATCGGCAAGGTCAAGATCAGCCTCGACGCGCCGATTGCCCTCGACGGGTATGAAAGCAATCGCACCACCGGTTCGTTCATCATCATTGACCGCTTGACCAACGGCACCGTCGGCGCCGGCATGATCGTCGCCCAGCCGTTGGTTCACGGCAGCTCCACGCACCATGGAAAATTGGCCCATGTAGCCACCGAAGAGCGTGCCCAGCGCTTCGGCCAGCAACCGGCTACCGTGCTGTTCAGCGGCCTCTCGGGCGCGGGCAAAAGCACCTTGGCCTATGCGGTTGAACGCAAGCTGTTCGACATGGGCCGTGCAGTGTTTGTGCTCGATGGGCAGAACCTGCGTCACGACCTGAACAAAGGTCTGCCGCAGGATCGTGCCGGGCGTACCGAGAACTGGCGTCGTGCGGCTCACGTCGCACGTCAGTTCAACGAAGCCGGTTTGCTGACCCTGGCGGCGTTCGTCGCACCGGACGCCGAAGGCCGTGAACAGGCCAAGGCGCTGATCGGCGGTGACCGTTTGCTGACCGTTTACGTGCAAGCGTCGCCGATGGTTTGCGCCGCGCGTGATCCACAAGGGCTGTACGCTGCGGGTGGCGACAACATCCCGGGTGATTCCTTCCCGTACGACGTGCCGCTGGACGCCGACCTTGTGGTCGACACCCAGACGCTGTCGCTGGAAGAAAGCGTCAAGCAAGTGCTGGACCTGCTGCGTAAGCGTGGCGCGATCTAAGCGTTAGACGGTCATAAAAAACCGCAGATGAGTAATCATCTGCGGTTTTTTTATGTGCGGTGTGATCGTTCCCATGCTCCGCGTGGGAATGCCTCAATGGACGCTCTGCGTCCGCTTCAGCGTGTGACGCGGAGCGTCACGGGCTACATCCCCACGCAGAGCGTGGGGACGATCATTAGCGAGCGGGATACTCGCGATGCATCTGCTCAAGCAGTGCATCCTTGTCTTCCCACAACTGGTTGATCCAGCCCTGGAACTCCAGGCGGTACACACCATCCTGGTCGTAGTTCTTGCCGATGAACTGCGGCGGGATCTTCAGTTCCTGAAAGTGCACCACCACGTCTTTCACCTTGCCGCACAGCAAGTCCCAGTAACCGAGGCGTCCGGCCGGGTAGTGAATGGTCACGTTGACGATGGACTCCAGCTGCTCGCCCATGGCATCCAGCACAAACGCGATACCGCCAGCCTTGGGCTTGAGCAGGTAGCGGAACGGTGATTGCTGCTGAGCATGCTTGGCTTCGGTGAAGCGTGTGCCTTCGACGAAGTTGAAGATGCCGACCGGGTTACTGCGGAACTTGTCGCAGGTCTTGCGGGTGGTTTCCAGGTCTTTGCCTTTCTTCTCCGGGTGCTTTTCCAGATAGGCCTTGGAGTAGCGCTTCATGAACGGGAAACCCAGCGCCCACCACGCCAGACCAATCACCGGAACCCAGATCAGCTCTTGCTTGAGGAAGAACTTCAGCGGGCGAATCTTCCGGTTCAGCACGTATTGCAACACCATGATGTCGACCCAGCTCTGGTGGTTGCTGGTGATCAGGTACGAGTGCTGATAGTCCAGACCTTCGAGCCCGCTGAGCGTCCAGCGCGTGTGCCCGAGCAAGTCCATCCAGGCTTTGTTATTGCAGATCCAGGCTTCATGGATGTGGCTCATCAACCAGTCGGTGAAGCGCTGTGCGATGGGGAAGGGCAGCAACAACTTGAAAATCGCCACGACGAACAGCGGTGTACAGCAGACGATAGTGTTCAGCGCCAACAACAGCGAGGCGATCACGCCCCGCAAGGGTGCAGGTAGAAAGTCCAGCATTTAAACATCCATAGGTCGGTTGGCGGCTTGAATCGCAGTCAGGGCAATGGTGTAGACGATGTCGTCGACCTGAGCGCCGCGCGGCAAATCATTTACCGGTTTGCGCAGACCTTGCAGCATCGGTCCGAGACTGACGCAGTCGGCGCTGCGTTGCACGGCTTTGTGAGTGGTGTTGCCAGTGTTCAGGTCGGGGAAAATGAATACGGTGGCCCGACCGGCTACCTGACTGTTCGGCGCCAGTTGCCGAGCCACGTCTTCGTTGGCCGCGGCGTCGTACTGCAACGGCCCGTCGATCAGCAGCGCGTTCTGCGCTTCGTGGGCGAGCAAAGTGGCCTCGCGGACTTTCTCGACTTCTTCGCCGCTGGCCGATTCGCCGCTGGAGTAACTGAGCATCGCCACCCGTGGCGTGATCCCGAACGCGGCGGCAGAGTCGGCGCTTTGCAGGGCAATCTCGGCCAGTTCGCTGGCGCTCGGGTGCGGGTTCATGATGCAGTCGCCGTAGACCAGCACTTCCTCCGGGAACAGCATGAAAAACACCGACGACACCAACGTGCAGCCGGGTGCGGTCTTGATCAGTTGCAAGGCCGGGCGAATGGTATTGGCGGTGGAGTGGATGACCCCGGACACCAGCCCGTCGACTTCATCCAGCGCGAGCATCATGGTGCCGATCACCACAGTGTCTTCCAGCTGCTGCTCGGCCATTGGGGCGTTGAGGCTTTTGGTCTTGCGCAGCGCGACCATCGGCTCGACATAGCGCTGACGGATCAGGTCCGGATCGAGAACTTCCAGCCCTTCAGGCAACTCGATGCCTTGGGCGCGCGCGACCGCTTGCACGTCTTCGGGTTTGGCCAGCAACACGCAACGAGCAATGCCGCGCGCCTGGCAGATCGCTGCCGCCTGCACGGTCAACGGTTCGCTGCCTTCGGGCAGGACGATGCGTTTGTTGGCAGCCTGCGCGCGCTGGATCAGTTGATAGCGGAATACCGCCGGCGACAGGCGCATTTCACGCGGCGTGCCGCAGCGCTGGTGCAGCCAGTTGGCGTCGAGGTGGCTGGCGACGAAATCGGTGATGATCTCTGCACGCTCGCGGTCGTCGATCGGGATTTCCTTGTTCAAACCGTTCAACTGGTTCGCGGTTTCGTAGGAGCCAGTACTCACCGACAACACGGGCAGACCGGCCTGCAAGGCGCCTCGGCAGAGGTCCATGATCCGTGGGTCGGGCAGGGTGCCGCTGGTCAGCAGCAGCCCGGCCAGCGGCACGCCATTGATCGCCGCGAGGCTGACGGCGAGGATGATGTCGTCGCGATCGCCGGGGGTTACCACCAGCACGCCGGGCTTGAGCAGTTCGACCGTGTTGCGCATGGTGCGGGCGCAAATGATGATCTTGCTCATGCGTCGGGTTTCATAGTCGCCGGCATTGAGCACCTGAGCGCCCATCAGGTCCGCGACGTCACGGGTACGCGGGGCGTTCAGCTCCGGCTGGAACGGGATGCAGCCGAGCAGCCGGAAGTCGCCGCTGCGCAGCAAGGGCGAGTGTTCCTTCAGGCGTGCGGCGAAAGCCTCCATGCTTTCATCGGTTTTAACCTTGTTGAGGATCACGCCGAGCACTTTCGGGTCTTTCGGACCACCAAACAATTGCGCTTGCAACTCGACCCGGCCGGACAGTTCGGTGAGCACTTCGTTTTCTGGTGCCGAGACCAGAATCACCTCGGCATCCAGGCTTTTCGCCAGGTGCAGATTGACCCGTGCGGCGTAGCTGGCGCTGCGGGTCGGGACCATGCCTTCGACGATCAGCACGTCTTTGCCAATAGCGGCTTGCTGGTACAGGGTGATGATTTCTTCCAGCAGCTCATCCAGCTGACCGTCGCCAAGCATCCGCTCGACGTGGGCCAGGCCTAGCGGCTGCGGCGGCTTCAGGCCGTGGGTGCGGGCCACCAGTTCGGTGGAGCGTTCAGGGCCGGTGTCGCCAGGGTGCGGCTGGGCAATCGGTTTGAAGAAACCGACTTTCAGCCCGGCTCGCTCAAGGGTGCGCACCAGCCCGAGGCTGATGGAGGTCAGACCCACACCAAAATCGGTGGGCGCGATAAAAAAAGTTTGCATGCGGATTCTCTGGAGGTGCATGGCAATGGCGACGGCGTATATCTGGCTGTCTGCCGAAATCAGACGTCAAGGTTATCGCTAACCGAGCCCTGAGCGCACCAACCGCAATCAAAGGGTTGGCCTATTTTTTCAGTGCGTTTGGCAGGGTTCTGCACCCAGGCTCGTGATTGCCACGGTGGCTGGTGGCGCAGATGCTGGGTATGGCCGCAGGAAAGCTCGACAACCCAGTGTCCATCCTCGTCCAGATGGAAGCCCTGGATCGTCGACCCTGTCGAAGCGACCCGTCCGTCCGGGTTCTGTTCGCTTTCGGGCGATTGCTTCGCTAAACTTGGTCTTTCTATATTCTTATGCAAAAGGTCTCGCCCCATGCTGATCGCCGCCAATAAGGCTGTCTCCATCGACTATACCCTGACCAACGACGCTGGTGAGGTCATCGACAGCTCTGCCGGCGGCGCACCGCTGGTTTACCTGCAAGGCGCAGGTAACATCATCCCGGGCCTGGAAAAAGCCCTGGAAGGTAAAGCAGTCGGTGAAGAACTGAAAGTCTCCGTAGAACCTGAAGATGCCTACGGCGAATACGCTGCCGAACTGGTCAGTACCCTGAGCCGCAGCATGTTCGAAGGCGTCGACGAACTGGAAGTGGGCATGCAGTTCCATGCTTCCGCGCCAGACGGCCAGATGCAAATCGTCACCATCCGTGATCTGGACGGCGACGACGTGACCGTTGACGGCAACCACCCGTTGGCCGGCCAGCGTTTGACCTTCCAGGTCAAAATCGTCGACATCCGTGATGCCAGCCAGGAAGAAATCGCTCATGGTCACGTCCATGGCGAAGGTGGCCATCACCACTGATTTTCTGCGCTAAGCTTTCGAGAACTGGAGAGGCGCCCGAAGGGCGCCTTTTTAGTCCGCGGCTGTCCTTGACGATATCGCCAAGTGGCTGTTTCGAGAAGAACACGGGAAATTTGGAGTCCGTCATGAGTGCTTTTCACGACCTTACATTGAAAGCTTTGGATGGCCAGGAGTTGCCTCTGGCGCCCTTCAAAGGGCACGTCGTGCTGGTGGTCAACGTCGCCTCCAAGTGTGGATTGACCCCACAGTACGCCGCTCTGGAAAACCTCTACCAGCAATACAAGGGCAAAGGTTTCAGTGTGCTGGGTTTGCCGTGCAACCAGTTCGCCGGGCAAGAACCGGGCACTGAAAACGAGATCAAAGAGTTCTGCAGCCTCAACTATGGCGTGACCTTCCCGCTGTCCAGCAAGCTGGAAGTCAACGGTCATGATCGCCATCAACTGTACCGGTTGTTGGCAGGTGAGGGCGCGGAATTCCCGGGTGACATCACCTGGAACTTCGAGAAATTCCTCCTCGGTAAAGATGGTCGCGTGCTGGCGCGTTTCTCGCCACGTACTGCGCCGGATGATCCGACGATTGTTCAAGCGATCGAAAAAGCCCTGAGCTGACCTGTCTCCCGTAGGAGCACGGCTTGCCGGCGATAGCGATCTCAAGGACGCCATCGCCGGCAAGCCGTACTCCTACAGACCCCCTCCGTCTTTTGAACCTTAATCACCCAAATCAATAGTGTTTCGCAAATCCTTGCGCACTCCATATTGTTCGGCATGGGTTCCGAGCTGAACCTGGCAGGCTGGACCCGCAAACTGACGGGCAAGCCGACCATCACCGTGGGCAGCGTGGGGCTGGACGGTGAGTTCCTGCAGTTCATGGTCAACACCGACAAAGTCGCGCAGCCGGCCAGTCTGGAGAACCTGCAGGAACGTTTGAACAACGAAGAGTTCGATCTGGTGGCCGTGGGTCGCGCCTTGCTGGTCGACCCGGACTGGGCACAGAAAGTTCGCGAAGGTTGCGAGCAGGACCTCTTGCCGTTCAGTCGTGAGGCGTTGATGACACTGGTTTGATCGAATGGTGCATGGCCATCAAAGGCTGTGCCCCGGTTTGCACCTCACAAGCCCGGCGCAATTGCCCTTCAAATTGCTCGATGATTGTTCCCCAATCTTGCCGACTGGCGTGCTGACGCGCGTTGAGTCGTATGCAGCGCAAGGTTTCTGCTTCTTCCAGCAGCCAACGGGCGGCATCGCAAAACGCCTCTTCGTCCCCCGGCATCGCCAACACGCCGTTGTAACCATGGCGTATGTGTTGAGCCGCAGCGGCCTGATCGTAGGCCACCACACCCAAGCCGGAGGCCAACGCTTCCAGTACCACATTGCCGAAGGTTTCGGTCAGGCTCGGAAACAGAAACAGATCCCCGGATGCATAGTGACAAGCCAGGGCTTCGCCGCGTTGTGAACCACAGAAGATCGCGCCGGGCAGTTCTTTTTCCAGCAGCGCACGCAGCGGGCCATCACCGACCACAACCAGCTTTATTCGTCGTTGTGGATACGTTGACTGCAAGGTCTGGTAACTACGCTTGAGCAGACCGAGGTTTTTTTCCTGAGCGAGCCGGCCGACATGAATCAGCGCGATGTCATCGTTATCCAGCCCCCAGCTTTCACGTAGCGAACCCAGCCGTTTGGCCGGGTGGAACAGTTGACTGTCGACGCCACGGGACAGCAGCGCCAGGCGCTCGAAATGCCGACGTTCCAACTCCATTCGCTGGCTGGCGCTGGGCACGAGGGTCAGCTTGGAGCGGTTATGGAACCAGCGCAGGTAATGCGTCAGTAGGCGCGTCAACAGTCCGAGACCGTACTGGTTGGAGTACTGCTGGAAGTTGGTGTGAAAACCGCTTACCACCGAAATGCCCAACCGCCGCGCCGCGCGCAAGGCCGATAACCCCAGCGGCCCTTCGGTGGCGATGTAGAGCACGTCCGGGCGATGACGCTTCCAGCGGCGCAGCAATTTGTGCATCGACGACTGACCCCATTGCAGTCCCGGATAACCCGGCAGCGGCCAGCCGCGGCAGAGCAGCAGCTCATTGTCGCTGAGGCGGGTTTGATCGCAGCCCTGGCGCGGTCGCACCAGTTCTACCAGGTGCCCGCGCGCGCGCAGACCCTCGCACAAGCGGCCAAGGGTATTGGCCACGCCATTGATTTCCGGAGGGAAGGTTTCGGTGATCAGAGTGATATGCAGAGCTGTTGTCATGACCTCAGTGTCGGCTGAGGCCATGTCGTCATTGTGTCGGCGCGATGATGGATTTGTGACGATGCAAGCTTGCGCTCATCAGGCTGGGATCAGCATCGCGCGAATGCTGATGACCTGTTACCAGGGCACAGGCGGTGGATGAGCGACGGCACGTGCAATCAGCGACAGGGATTTATAGTCAGGGGCGGCGTTCGGCGAATCCCAGGTGCGCTGTCCCAATGGCAACATCCACAGTTTCAGGTGTTCCCAGACCTCTTCAGGTGTGCGGTAGTTCGGCTCATCGGCCCAGACCTGAATCCCTGCGCCTGCCATATAGGGGCTGTCCGCAGGAATCTCCGTTATCGCAGCTCCCGCTTTGTCCATGAAGTGGTTGGCTCGCCAGACATCGTAGATACCGTGAGGCGAGTGTTTGGGGTCGAAGAGATTGTCCCAGTTATTGCGAATGATGAAGTAGTAGTCACCGTTGGCGTTTTTCACGGTATAGCCGGCATCGACCAGCTCTTGTACGTTCATCTCGTGGCTACGTCCCCAGATACTCCAACACTCAATTTGAGTTTTTTTATCCAGAGCGATGAGCGGATTTCGTTGAACGGCGCCATCGTTCCAGACCCGCGCGATCTTGCCTCTCTTCTGTACGAGCGTCGCCAGGTCATTGACGAAGTACCTCACAGCATCCTCGGAAGTGGCATTCGGCAAGTCGGACTCATCGCGTGCGTACTGAGCCAGTTGTGGCGTGTTGCTCTGGCTGATTGGATCGAGAAAGTATTCGTCGGCGCCCAAGTGGACATGTCGGCTCGCCGGAAACATATCGAGTAGGTCGCTGACCAGCATCTTGAGATACTTTCGAGCGGCCGGGATGCTGAAATCCAGTGCTTTCGATACACTCTGGCCAGTGCTGAGCTTTAGTTGAAACTGTGGCCGGTTGCGCAAAATCCAGTCCATATGTCCGGGTGTTTCAATCTCCGGAATGACCTCAATGTGATAGGCGGCGGCGGTGTCGAGAATGTCCTTGAGTTGCGCTGCGCTCCAGGCGTCGTCGCTGGCGATGTACTGGGCGGAAGGGAAGATGACCCGAACCCCCTCATTGTCGGTGAGGTGCAGATGCAGGGTGTTGAGCTGATTCCAGGCCATCTCACGTAGCAGGTTTTTCATCCATTCAGGGCTGTAATACTTGCGCCCCACATCGATCAGCACCGATCGCTCGGCATAGGCGGGGGCATCAATCACCACCCCTGGTTCAAGGATGGTAGAAACCAGTGCCGCTTTGTGCAGGGTCGTCAGTGCTCGAGCCATGGCCTCCAGGGTCTGCGCGGTGACGCGGAGGGCGTTGGTGATATCGATTCGATAGGTCTCGCGTGCACCTTTGACGGGAATCGGAACATCAGCGGTATCCGGCGCTGACAGTTTCAACTCGACATCGCCTTTATCCCGCTGAGGGTTACCCCCTGACACGAGCACAATGGCGGGCGGCTTTGCGAGTCCGGCAGCACCGGTGAAGCCGAATGCCAAGCGTGTCGCCAAAGGACGCAGGCCCTCATGGTCGATGAGGATGCGCGTACTCGCGCTAATGGCGTAGACGAACCCGGCATAAGGTTCAGCGTGCAGTACGGCCGGACTCATGTGGGTCCAGGGAAAGCGCACGTTTTGACTTTCGTTACTGAGATTTTCGGGGGCCGTCATGAGAGCGGCGGCGGGGCTTTGGGTAGACGTTGTCATTGAACCGGATCTCCATACGTTGAGGTCGTGACTCATCCCTGAATGCTTGAAGGTTCTCGACATGGGTGAGCCCCGCGACTCATTGGATACCTGATGCTTGAGGCTGGCTACTGTAAGAAATACCAGTTTTGGCTAAAAAATCGCTATGGGGGTTATCAGCGGTGCTTGCGTGGTCTGGGTACTGATAGCCGTTCGTCTGAACTGTCAGTTCTTACAGGTGGTTTTATGCGTGTATCGGCGATAGAAACTCCCCGGAAGCCGCAGGCAATTGTGCCGGGTGACAGGAGTATCGAGATCATGACTTCCAGAGAACAAGTGCCTAAAAAATCCAAGTCCAACAAACCAGCAACCAGCCTCACTGACATCGGAGAGGGAGCGGTCGCGTCGGCCCCCGTGCCGCCGACGATTACTTTTCCGTTGGAATTAAGCAAACACATCGTCGGCCGTGTGTTTCTTGAGGGGACGTGCTTGCAGGGCGCCAGGGTTGAAGTGTGGAACTTTGACAATAGCAAGTTGGCCAATGCCACTGTCACAGGCACGCGCTGGATTTATAGCCGCAAATGGGATGCTGGCGACAAGCATTTCAAGGTCGTGCAATTCGTGGCGGGAGTGCCTTCTGCGCCAAGTCCGCAGCGTGAGTTCCGAGTCACCGTGGGGCGCTGTGCACCGCTGATTAAGAGTCCGGTGGATGGACAGTCCTTCAAAGAAGGGCTGATTCGGATCAGCGGAACCTGTTGGACGGAGGCGATGGAGATTCAAGTGCTGAGTCATGACAATAGTCAATTGGGCATCGCCACGATGCAGCCAAAGAGTGGCACCTGGTATTTCGACTATAGCTTCGATGTCGGCTCTGGCATAAAGCACATTAAGGTGAGACAAATCATTCCCGGTGAAACGTCTGACACCAGCGGCATGGTTGAGTTTCGTGTCACGAAGTAGCTCTCGGTTCATTGCGGGCAGCACGGCAGATTGATGGTCTGCCGTTTCCCTTCGTCTGCATCATTGCGCAGTGGCGAAGCTGCATTTTAACTCGCTCGTTTACACAACATCCGGAACACGCCTCTGCGTGCAATCACCCGGAGCTGCTTTGGCCTGCCCGTTCATACCTGACCATCAAGCGCTCCTCACCGCTGGTCGGAAACTGCTGCCGACCTGTTATTTCTGACAGTGGTCAGCGCCTCGGGGCGAGGTGTTAGATGAG
>NZ_VMSG01000007.1 GCF_007713465.1 Pseudomonas sp. H3(2019)
TTCCAAGATAGCCATAGATCCCACCTTTAAAATGTGGGGTTCATGGAGCGCTTACATTCAATCTTCCAAATGTGGTTGATGCTGTTCGCACAGATATCTAAGCGTATAGGTAACGCGATCACATTGTTCGACGCGGCCCTGCGTCTCGGTTTCTTCAATTCTCATGCTCGGTCACCCCACATCACGACCCAGCGGACGTAGAGCTATTTCAGCAACCCTAAGATGGGTTCAAGGAGCTGCTGACCTGGCGACCTTCACGTGTCCGCTCGGGTGATTCGCGCTACGGGTTTCTCAGCGATCAACCCATCTTCTTCAGATGGTTGATTACCGTATGCCTGGATATTCCCAGTCGCTTGGCAATCTCCGTCTGCCCCAGCCCTTGGTCTGCGAGCGCTTTGATTTGTGGTCGCAGCTCTTCTGACGCAGCAACCATAGGATGAGGCGCTTTGGAAGCTTGTAAAGGGATCTCGCTGGTCAACAAGCCCGAAACGGTTAGGTCTTCTCTGAGGTGTTCCAGAATCTGTTGGGGAGTTTCGCCTCGTTCTGAAGCGTAGGTCAGCAAGAGGAGCGTAAGCGGGTCTACTCCAAGGGCTTTCGCAAGATCATCGCTCACTTCAAGCGTGACCGATCGGGCGCCGGATTCGAGCCGGCTGACGTATGATTGATCGGCAGCCTGGCCCAGTTCCTGCTGCAACGAAGCTTGGCGCATCCGAAGGAATTGCAGAGCAGCAGCGAAAGATGTGCGCAGTGACATAAGCGTTCCTGTGTAAACGGAACGATATGCGGCATTTGCTTTGTATAAAACAAATGCCTATAGTCATCCACTCTCTACACTCGGCGAGCCCAGCCCCAGCGTTCGGCCCAGCCAGTCGTTTCCTCAATTTACGTCCAAATCGAAATCCAGCCCTGAAGCAAAGCAAGCCAGATTTTGACCTGGCAAGCCGTGGCCGGGCAGCAAGGCCCTGAGCATCAACATCATGCAGATACTTCTCTACTCTGACCTCCATGTCGAGTTCACACCTTTTCATCCACCAGAGATGGTGGCTGACCTCGTGGTGTTGGCTGGTGATATCAGCCTCCAAAGTCGTGGGGTTTTGTGGGCAAATGAGACCTTCAAAGCTCCAGTCGTGTACTGCGCTGGGAATCATGAGTGCTACAAAGGGCATATCGATCGAACAATCGAGAAGATGCGAGCAGCAGCGGCCCCTCACGTTCACGTGCTTGAAAACGAGTCGTGGGTCTTCGGGAATGTCAGATTCTTGGTGGGTACTGCATGGACGGATTTTTCGGCCACGGGGGATACGGTCGCCGCATCCGTGACCTGCGGCCGGGTGATGAACGACTTCAAAATGATTAGGGCCGACTCGAATTATCGGCGCTTGCGGCCGGCCGACCTCGTAGCCAAGAACCACGCCACGCGGGAGTTTCTTAGCCAGGAGCTGAGCCGGCCATTCACGGGGAAAACATTTGTCGTCACTCACCATGCCCCAATGGCTGAGGTAGCGGGCGATGAGCAGGATGGGCATGTCAGCGCTGCGTACTACAACAGGTGGCACTCCTTGGTGGAGCGGGCCGACTATTGGGCGTTCGGCCATACCCACTTATCCGTCGACACTGTCCTGGGTGGATGCCGTCTGCTGTCAAACCAGCGTGGTTATCCAGGTGAGGACTGCGGATTTGATCCGTTCAAATTAATCGAAATCAATTGAGGGATGGTGAGTAGCGTGAGTGCTTGTGAATTGGTCGGACTTCCACCGCTAGTTGTCCAGGCAGCCGGCATCGATTGGGGAGTCACGGTTGACGCGTACCTCATGAACGCGGCCCGCGTGGGTGATCGCATCACGGCAATGGTCTATTGCGATCTGTCGGGCGTCGGTAGCGATGGCATGACCGTTGTGACCCCGAAACTACGCATGGTGAAGCAGGAGGGTGGTTACACCTTAGTGCAAAGCATGACTGGCCTCGATCATTACGTGATTGTATCTGAGCTATCGGAGCGTTCTCAAATTGGTGCGTGAATTGTCATCGCCTGATTATCCGCTGGGTTTTATCAAAGCTCGGCTGAGCTTTTACCTCGAAAACCTGTGGCTTTGTTAACTGAGTAAGCCTGCCAAGACCGGTGGTATACAACGGTTGAACTAGTTATTCCCGATCGGTGAGCACAGCCCTGCTCACCATGCTCCTTCGCATCCACTACTCAAGGAAAGGTATGTCCGACCTAAAAAAGATGACCCTCACGGTCAAGAACTACAACGTCAAGGCGAGCGGTGATATCGACTCAATCTACGACAATGTACGTTGCGAAGATAGTGAGGGCAAGACGTTCCACTTTAAAGAAGTGGCGATGTTGGACTACTTAAAACGTCATGGCGCCATTGTGACTGACAGCCCGAGAACTTGGTATTACAAAAATTTGAATAAAAAATCAATTGTTCTCGTGGCTTTTGAAAAGGGTAACGGAAAGGTCGAGTATGACCTAGATCATATGCGGCTGGTCGCTAGATCAAGCGTTCTGAAGGGTGTTGTGTTTGGGCTTGCGGCGATCCCCGCGGGTCTGATCATCGCGACCGCCACGTACGGAGTCGGGCTCTTGTTCATCCCTGTCTGCTTTTTCTACAGCTACAGAAGCCTGTTCAAAATCCCCAAAATGCTTCGTCGTAAGACGCTGGTAGACGACCTGGCCACTCACGGCGTTGTCGTTCGTTAGCCATCGGCGGCTACCTGGCTGGCCTGGCGCAGGTCGCCAGGTTCAGGCTTATGGCCACAGCCATCGGGATCAGCGCTACCTGAGCGGTATCGTAAAACCTCAATCGGGGATGATCAAAGGTCTATCGAGGATGGCGGATGAGAGAGCTGAAAATCATCGCGCCCTGCGCTCATTGGTCATTTTCTGGATGGAGTGGTCAGCATCGCTGCTTTAGGAACCGATACAACCAGATCGCGATGATTGCGCTGCAGGTATTCGGAAATTCGAAGATCGCGCAAGACTGGCTGGAGAGGCCTGTGCGTGGGCTAGGCTGTCGAGCCCCCTGCAGCCTGCTGTGCACGCTTTCAGGGTATGACGAGATTTATGACCTACTCATGCGTCTTGACCATGGCATCTTCACCTGAGCGTTAGCTCTGATCGGCACCTGGTCTGCCTAACCTCAAGAGATGGATCATAGCCATCCTCCGCCGCAGCCGCACTACAGCCGCTTGCATGCCTGCTGCCATCATAGTGATGTCAACTCCAGCGCTTGGTGGTAGTCTCCCTGCATTTCAAAGCCTCCGCTGCTGGACGGCCTCGCTTTTGATGGCCACAGCAGCCCCGTATGCAGCCCTTCGCTGAGGCTGGGATGCCGGGGCAGGGGGTGCTAACGAACGGGAGCAAGGGATGGCACGGAGAACGTTTTTTTCCTTCCATTATCAGGAAGACGTGTGGCGATGCTGGAATGTCAGGAATTGCCTGGTGGTCAGCAAGGATCAAGAAGCCCAGGGCTTCTTTGATGGCAGTGTATTCGAGGCCTCCAAGAGGGAAGGCGATGAAGCGCTGAAGACCTTCCTTCGCAACGGTCTCAACAACACTTCTGTAACGTGTGTACTCGCTGGCCAGTACACCGCCGGCAGGCGGTGGGTGCGGTACGAGATCGTGCGCAGTGTCCTGAAGGGCAACGGGCTGCTCATCGTTGATATCCATGGCGTGAGAAACAACGACAAGCAGCTCGGGGTGAAAGGCACAAACCCTCTGGATCAGGTGGGGCTGTATCTCGCCAACGGTAAAATTCTCTTCGCGGAGGTCAAGGGCGGAAAGTGGGTGAGGTATGAGGATTACACCCATGCCATTCCGGCCGCTGATCTCTGGTTCGATGCTCCTACCAGCAACGCGGTAGTCCCCCTTTCCAAGCACTGCATGCGTTACGACTTCGCCGCTCAGAATGGCAGGGACAACATCGCTGGCTGGATCGAAACGGCGGCTGGGCTGGCTGGTCGTTAGAAATATAGTTCTTGGCGCGGTGGCTTACAGCAATCGACATTTCAGATCACTCAGGTATTGCACATGGCAGTTACACAGCGCCTGGCCGGCGTCAGGATCCACCTGTCCGGATCAAATAAAGAATCGAAACCAGAGATCGCTGCTTTCGTACAGAAGCTCGCAGCAAAGGTCTTCAGCGAAGGAGGCTCCATTGTCCATGGAAGTCATCCCTCATTCACTGCGCCCCTGCAGAAGGCAGCAGAAGACTTCATCGAGGCAGGCGGTAGCAAAGGTGCGCTCACGCTTGTTCGAGCGAAAAGCTTCTCGACCGACCAGTACACCGCTGAAATTGAAGCGCAGAGAGCATTTGCTTCTGTTGAAATCGTACCAGCAGATAATAGCAATGGCATCGCAGCAGACGGTCTGACCCCGATGCGTGATTGGATGGCGGATCGTTCTGACGTCGTTGTCTGCGTGGGGGGCGCTTGGTGGGACGTCAACAAAGCAAAAGCGGGCGTTCCCAATGAGCTTGATGCAATGCTTGAGCTCGGTAAGCCTGGCTTTGTTGTGGCTGGCTTCGGCGGGGCAATCGCAGGCTACCTCAAAGAAGACCCTTCGTTGTTATCTCGCCTGCGCAACGGCTTGTCTGAGGATGCCAATAAGGTCATTGCCGAAAGCACGTCCGAAGACCAGGTCGTGGATCTGATTGTCGAACAGCTGAAAAACCTGCCACTGAACCGGCGAAATATTTCGCGGGGTCGCAACTTCCGTATCTTGGCCCTGGACGGAGGAGGGCTCAGAGGTACCTTCACAGCGGCAGTCTTGGCCAAGTGGGACGACATGCTGAAGGCAGGTGGCGGGAACGATCTGATCTCGCACTTCGATCTGGTGGCTGGCACATCCACGGGCGCGATCTTGGCAATAGGGCTCGCCATGGGTTTGAAGCCACGTCAAATACTAGAGTTTTATGAAAAAAAGGGCCCTCAGATTTTTCCGAAGGATCGGAAGCTTCGGCACTGGCTCAAGTCCAAGCATGACTCGGCCACCCTACGCAGTCTGCTGACGGAGGTGTACGGGGACAAAACGCTGGCTGCAGATTCCCGCTGCCGTTTAGTGATTCCGACTGTCAGGGCCAAGCAAGGTCAGGCAGAGGCGATCGTCACCCCGCATAGCCCAGATCGCACCGCTTACCGAGATATCTCAGCCGTTGACGCTGCACTGGCGTCCTCCGCTGCCCCTACCTATTTTGACGAAGTTACCTTCAATGGGCCTGTCGCGTTGGAGACGTTCCTCGATGGTGGCGTATGGGCAAATAACCCCATCCTCCCGGCGCTGGCAGAAGCAGTTCGTTACCTGAAGATCCCTCTGGACAGGATCGATGTGCTTAGCATTGGCACACTCAGCAGTGAAAGCGATTTTACCGAGCAACTCGGAAAGGGCAAGGCAGGTTGGGCACCTCACAGCGTTGATCTCTTTTTCGCCGCCCAGGAGCATGGTGCTCTGGTACTTGCGGAGAGCTTCCTGGGCCCAACACGTCACGTGCGCGTTAACCAACAGACGCCTGACGAAATCAAGATGGATGACGCCGAGGCTATCCAGGAGATGGCGCGACGCGGCAATGAGGCTGGTAAAGATCATTTTGCAGAGGTGCGCTCCAGATTCTTTGACGGCCAGCATGTTGATCCGTGGGAGCTGTTTTAAAACGGCATGGGCGCTTGGGAGATAGTCTCCCGACGCCCGTTTGGTTACTGACGTTTAATCGACCCTGATTGCGAGGCGGTCATGTCATTCATCTATCAGCTTGCTGTTTTGGGAGCGCCATCGGCCGAGCAACTCTCTGAGCTTGAAGCCGCCGTAGCCGATGCGGTTTCAATGTTTGGCTTGGGGTTGGGCCATGAAGTTGGCTGGGAAGTAGCTCCTGCTGCTTTCATTCCTCATCAGCAACGATCGGCCGCAGTCGTATTTTTCGGTGGTGTGGGCGCTGATCATCCCAGCCTGCCAAGCCTACTGCGTGGCGGCGTGCCTGTTGTCCCCGTCGTGTCCGATCTTGGTCGAGTCGCGACGGAAATCCCGGAAATCCTACGGCCATTGAATTGCTTAGCGTACCGCAATGGTGGGGCGAAGCGGGTAGCTGCCGCGCTTTTGGAGTGCGCAGGTCTGCTTCCGAAGCAACGTCGAGTCTTTGTCAGCTATCGGCGCGACGAGGCTCGGCAGGCTGCCCTGCAGATGTTCGACGCGTTGTCTGCCAGGCATTTCGATGTTTTCCTCGATACCCATAGCATCGCGCCGGCTGAAGATTTCCAGACCATGCTATGGCATCGGCTTTGCGACTCTGACGTGCTCTTAATGCTCGACACGCCGGATTACTTCAACAGTCGATGGACGGCTGCCGAATTCGGAAGGGCGCTTGCCAAGGGTATTAGCGTTCTTCGTGTAGGGTGGCCTGAAGCCCAGCGCTCTACACGTCTTGGCACCGCAAGCTTGGCTGAGCTTGATGCGAGTGAGTTGGATGCCGCTTCTGGGCGGATTAGTGATCAGGCCATTGACCGTATCTGTCTTCAGCTCGAAGAGGTACGCAGCAAAAGTCATGCGGTGCGAACCGTTAACCTCGTGAGCAATCTGCGGAACGGCATCGAGCTCATTGGGGGCGAGGTGATTGGCATGGGCACCGGCCGCGGGATCCGGGTACGTCTGCCTGATGACCGAATGGTTGTGGTTTATCCAACAGTCGGAGTGCCGACTTCGACGACTATGCACGAAGCTTCAATGAACTCACCTGACGAATCCGTGGCCATACTCTATGACCATGTAGGGTTGCATCCCCAGTGGATGACTCACCTGGATTGGCTCGGGCAGCACATCCGAGCGACACGCTGGGTTAAGGCCACTGAAGCGGCCTGGCAATTTGCAGACTGGAGTGCATAGAAATGGGTGCGATTTTCCTTTCAGCCAGTATCCCTGTAGTCGGAAGGGGGCAGTATTACGAGACCGCTGATCCATTCCTGATCCAGTGCGCCGTTCGTGAGATGGCCATTGCTACCGTTCGCAAGCACAAGATTGTCTGGGGTGGCCATCCTGCCATTACCCCGATGATTTGGAGTATCTGCGAAGACTTAGGGGTTGAATACACAGAGTCTGTTGTTTTGTATCAAAGCCGCTTTTTCGAAGGCCGCTATCCGGAAGAGAACCAGCGGTTTGATAACGTCGTTTATACCGATCCTGTCCCCGGCGATATTCAAGCTAGCTTGCAATTGATGCGGGAGGAAATGCTCTCTCGTGAGGATTTGATTGGTGCTGTATTCATTGGTGGTATGGATGGTGTTGAGGTCGAATACGAGATCTTTAAGCGGTTCAATCCTGAGGCTTTCGTTCTCCCAGTTGCTGCTCCAGGCGGTGCAGCGCTCAATCTTGCTCGCGACAAAGGTTACTTTGATGGGCCGGCGCTAGATGACATAGATTTTGCCACACTCTTCAATCGTTATTTGCCAGTTTAATCGAAACGGGGGAGAGTTGACCTACGAAAATTGCGACTGGCTCAAGGCGTGTAATCGATATGCCTATGGAAAATGGCAGTGGCCGGTATCTACGCCCATTTGTCATCTGGAATAGCTAAAATTGGTCAAGGAATATCATGTACCTCGGATTTGAACTTGAAGACTACAAGCCACTGGAGCACGTGTCGCAGAAGGAGGTAGATGAATACAAAGCGCGCGCACGCAACCTCAATATCCAGGATCTGGCAGAATTCGTAGTGACTCGACTACAAGGCCATGATGTTCTCGATGCCAAGGGACTCGCGGACATACTATTTCCAGCGAAGCAGGCTCACATTTTTCTCTCTCATTCCCATAGGGATGAAGACAACGCGATAAAGTTCGCTATCGCTATGGAAAGGCGAGACGTCAAGGTCTTCATTGACTCATGCGTGTGGGGATCTGTGGACGCTGTTTTAGACGTTGTGAATGAGAAATACTCTGACTCCGAAGTCGTTGGCGATCAGAAATATTTCTCGCACAGAAAGTGTGATTTGGCGTCAGCAGCTGTGCATATGCTGCTGACGACTGAGCTTAATAGAATGATCGATGATACCGAGTGCTTCGTGTTTTTTAATACGAAGCAATCTGTTCCGATAAGGCAGCAAGGGCAGGAGAATGGCAGGATGCTAACACTGTCTCCTTGGATCTATTCGGAACTGTCTTTCAGTGCGCGGGTGCGTAGTAGAAAGCCCTCTAGAAAACGGTTGCCGAAGCCCAGTAAGTTTCGTGTTGCTGAAGATTGCATGCAGAGTGTATTTCATCTTGCGAGATCCGCTGTCTTTGGATTCGACGCAGACTCCGATCATCTTCCCACGATCACAGGTGAAGAGTTAAGGACGCACTTCCGGCATACGCGTTATCGAGGAAGTTTTTATCTTGACTCACTCTATTACCAATACGAGCTTGAGGAAGCGTTTTCCGAAAGGGCAGTTGACTCTGCATTAATAGATTAGCCTTGAGGCGAGCGTGAGGGGTAGCTGGATCCTTATGGTATTATTCGTTTAAACTGATCTGCTAAGATCGGCTAAAGTGAGCCGTGCATCCCAGTTTTCTGCTGCGATAGAGTGGGAATTGAGCAATGGATTGCGATCAACTGGTAAACGACCTCCGGGACTACATGGCTTCTGAGCAAGGTTCTCGCGAAGCTGCAATCCAGTCGCTATTCGAAGGGCTTGTTAGAGACAGTGAGCTAGTAGGGCTCGCCGCACATCTTCAATTGTCTGACGATACGGCCTTAAAGTCAGTGATCAGGGAAATCTCTGGGCGACAAGGCGTAATCAATCGGCTTCAGGAGCGCCTCCGGAAGCTGCGCAACGAGCGGCAGGTTAGCCAGGCGGTACCAATGCGACCAGGCAAGAACAAGGGCTCGCTTTTGAGAGAGCTCACCACTCTTGTCGCCGCTGCTGACCTGCAAGCTGCGGAGCGCTTGCTTCTGACTGCGCTGGAAGAGGGGCAAGACCCGGATTATTTGACCCTGTTGGGGCGGGTCTACACACTCCAGCATCGTCCCGTAGAAGGGGCTAGGGCCATACAATCAGCTGATGCAATTCGGCGTCAACAAGGTGCGTTCGTCCTTGATCGCACTATGAGCCCAGACCATCACAACCCAAGCGCAGCCGATTTGGATTTCGTCCAAGAGAATGCGCGCCAATTCGCTCCTCTGGAAGACGAGACCTTTGAGTTTCGGCATTTTCAGACTGACAGCGCTAGTGTCCGGGTGGAGCCGACCGCTAGACCGAATGATCGTGATGCGGATGGCGCCGGCAGCGGGGAACAGCCGCATCGAGCGAATTGCACGAAGGAGCCCAAACGCCGGCTTAGCTTAAACCCAGCGGGGGTTAACTCGCTTAATCGCGATGCTAGTACACAGACCCACAGCGCGAGCGTCCGGGTGGACTCGGCCATTCGACCAAATGGCCGTGAAGTAGATGGTGCCGACAACGCACAACAGCTGCATCGAGCAACTGGCACGAAGGAGCCCAAGCGACGGCTCAGCTTAAATCCAGCGCGGGTTAACTCGCCTAAAAGCGATGCCAGTACACAAACCCACAACGCGGGCATCCGGGTGGATGGCAGTAAACAAGCTCACACTCTCGGCACGCCGGATCCTTCCCCGTGGTCGACTTCATCAGTCGACAGCACCCAAAAAGCACATATAGATCTCTCTGCGGAGCCAGCCCCGGAGGTCGAGGTAGACGTCTCCGCAAAGATATTGAGCCGTTTCCTGGCCGACGAACCGGTGCCTGGTGCGTTGTCTGATTCCCGCGACGTTGATGCGTTCTACCTCGACCAAATTGAAGATGATGGCTCTATAGGTATGGGGGACATACCGTACTCGGAGGATGCCGACTTCGACCCAAACCTCGCAGCGGAATTGGCTGAGCTAGAACTGTACGGCACCACGAGAGCGCGTGAAGACAAATCCCAAAGGGACAGTGAGTACCTGAAGGACGCTGATGACGAGTTCGCTTTCTATGCATTCGATCCAGACACTGTATTCGACAATGACAAGTATCAGGTCGAGCCCGTTGGGGGCAATTCAGAGAATCGGATAACGCGTGAGGAGCGTGCGAAGCAAAAGGCCGTAGAACTTGTGTACAGGTACGATTGGCCGCATGGAACGCTTCCCCTGATTCAACAGATTTACATCATGAGCGGATGGGGCGCGACCCGGGTTGCATTGGAACGAGCGATCGATGAAGGGCTGACTCCTGAGGAGCTCGTGCTCGCTGCGCACATCAAGGTCATCTGGGCTGACAATGATTTGTATTGGATCGCATTCGACAGTACTGGCAGCACCCGCCTGTCCTACCATGCGTTGTCTTGGCGCACGGCGCTGATGATTGTCCGTTCATTTGAGTCGATACCACAGGTGGAGGAGATCGATGTGCTCTTGGAGCAGCTTTTTGAGTATTGGTACGAAAACGCCACGCTGAGGCGTGTATTCAAAGCCTTCGCGAGGTACCTGTGGTACCGGTTTGGTGATATCGACGGTGCCCTTCCCGCACGTCAGATGGGCGATTTTGACTCGCCCTATCAGCGCCCTGGAGAAGAGTACAGCGACCTTGGTATTCCGAATGATCTTGAGACAGCAAGTCTTCGGGAACTTCAGGCATATGGCGTACCGCAGATCAAAGACCCGCAAGAACCGAGCTGCTATTTCAGCGATCTCCCCGGTGGTACGGAAGAAGGTGAAGACGTCGCGTCGACTAAACAGCAAAACGATCAGCCAGCTGAACTGAATGGCGGCGAGGTTCGCTCCGATGCCCAGGTAGACACTCCTACCTCGGAGCTGGCCGGGGAAGACAATCGCGGATGACCAAGACAGCAATGGTCAGCTGCGCTACGCAAACAGACGATACAGGCTTGTCCTGCCCGACCACTCGTAAATTGGACTCACAGGGAGTACCGCATGAAGCCGCTTAAACTTACTCACGTACAGGGTTGTTGGGTTAAGCGCTTAAGCCCCGGTGGCCAAGAGGAGATTGGTGTCGTCAAGATGGCAATCCCTGAGACTGGAAAGACTCAAGTTCACTGGATTCGAGCGGGTAGTGCGAGCATCGTTGATTCTGATGCCCTGAAATCGGGATTTGTGAATGGCCAAGACGTTCTGGACGCGATGCCCGGGACAGGTGTTCGCTCGCTAGGCCTAGGCGCGATCATGCAGCTCAGAGACTTAGCTGGGAGCGAGCAGGCGCTCGTGGATTTCCCTGAAAAGGGAGAGCGACACTGGTTGCCGTACCAATACCTACGTCAGGTTAAGGGCGTCAGGCATCGGTTTGTGACCGCTCAGATGGGGGGCGAGCCTGACGCTGAGCGTGTGCGACTGCGGTTGCTCGCTCACGCCATCAAAGTATGGAATGAGAATACGGGATCCCTGTCTCACCTGGAAATTGACCCGCTGCCGCATCAAATCAACTTGGTGCATCACATCCTCGCGTCGAACAATCTGAGTTGGTTGATCGCCGATGATGTTGGTCTGGGCAAAACGATTGAAACGGGCATGTTGCTCCACGCGCTGATCCAGCGAAAGCGTGTGAAGCGCATTCTCCTGATCACGCCCGCGGGGTTAACCAAACAATGGCAAGATGAGCTGTACTACAAATTCAAGCTCGAAGACTTTGAAATCTATCATGAGGATTTCTTCGTCAACGAGCCGCGCCAGTGGAAGATGCACGACTGCGTAATTGGGTCGTTGGATCGCCTCAAGCAGCCTGATCACCTCGAAAGTCTGCTCCAAGCAGAGCCTTGGGATTTGGTCATCTTCGATGAAGGTCACCGTCTCAGTCGTCGCCAGTACGGCCTGAAGTACGAAAGTTCTGAGCGCTACGATCTCGCCAAAGCGCTTCGGAGTCGCACAGAGCACATGCTGCTTCTCAGTGCGACTCCTCACCAGGGTATGCAGGACAAGTTCGTAGCGTTGCTTGAGTTGCTGCGTCCGGAACGGCGAGAAGAGCTTCAAATGCTCAGACTCAAGCCCGAAATTCTGCGTGACATGGTTTACCGCAATCACAAGGCAGACGTTACCGATGCTGAGGGACGCTTCATTTTTGAAGGAAAAATTACCTCTGCGCTGCAGGTATCCAGCAGCCAGGAATCGATTGACTTCGACCATACCCTGCAGCACTACCTGCGCAAAGGGTATGCCGCAGGCGAGGCTTTAGGTCAGACGGGGAACGCTATTGGCTTTGTGATGACGGTGTACCGCAAACTCGCCGTGTCTAGTGCAGCTGCGATCCACCAGGCTCTTCGGAATCGACTTCAGCGATTGCTGGACAACTTTGGTGAAGACAGAATATCCAGTGCACCGGCTGATCAGCGCTATATAGGTGAGTGGGAAGAGCAGGTCAGTGGTGAGGCAGAAGAGTTCTTCGCAGGGGAGATTCAGCTCCTCAAGCAGCTCATCGATGACGCTGCGCTGCTCATGGCGAATGATTTGAAACTCACGGAGTTTCTCGACAAGGTCATCGGGGCAATCAATGCGAAGAACCTTGAAGAGAAGGTGTTGATCTTCACCGAGTATCGAACCACACAGCGCTATCTCAGGGATGCACTGGCGGCCCGGTTTGGTGGGGACAAAGTCGCGCTCATCAATGGCTCCATGCAGCACGTGGAGCGTCGAGAAGCGATCGCTCAATTTGAGACGCAGGGTCGGTTCCTTATTTCCACCGAGGCGGGTGGTGAGGGTATCAACCTACAGAGACAGTGCCACATGATGGTGAACTATGACCTGCCCTGGAACCCCATGCGCCTTGTCCAGCGGATTGGTAGGTTGTATCGCTACGGGCAGAAGATGAAGGTCGTTGTGTTCAACATCCAGCAGTCCGATAGCCTTGATCAGGAGATCGTTGACCTGATGTACCAGCGGATCGATAGCGTTGTTGATGACTTGGCCGAGGTTCAGCATCATGAATTCAACGAAGGTCTGAAGGACGAAATACTCGGCGAATTGGTGGATCTAATCGATGTGGATGACATCCTTCAGCAAGCAACGAAGCTAGGTATCGAGCGTACCAGCGAACGCATTGACGCTGCCCTGGAGGAGGCCAAGCGGGCTGCTGAGAAGCAGAGGGAAATCTTCGCCCACGCCGCGACAAATGACATCAACGAATTGGGGGATCAAGTGGCAATTACCATCGATCATCTCCAAAGCTTCGTCACAGGCATGTTCGGCCAGCTCGGTGTTGAAATTTCTGTTCCTAGCAACGAGCCGCGGCTCTTGCGAATTCGCTTGCCAGACCTGGTCATGCAAGAGCTGGGACGCAGCAGAAAAACTTCGTCGCGTATGGATGTCACCGTTGACAGGGAGCTCGCTGCTCGTCGCCCAGAGATCCAGATGTTGGATTTGACCTCGCAATTGATGCAGTACCTGCTTGCCAAAGCATGTTTGTATGACTTTGACGGCCTGGCAGGATCTGTTTGCTCACCAAGCCTAGGGAGGGAAGATGGCGCATTGCTAGGAGCGATGCTTCGCTGGCAAGGCCCGCAGGGAAATCGTGTGCGCCAGGAGTTTGTAACTATTTTGGCCGGGCAGGGGGAAATCAAGGTCAACTCTCCAGAGGCCAGTAATTGGCTGATGACGCCCGCGCGTTTCAGTGCACAAACGACATCAGCACCCTTATCGAAAGCTCTTTTTAATGCAGCCGATGAGGTGGCCAACAAACGGCTGGCCGAGCTAAGCAATCAGTTCCTGATACCTGAAAACCTCGATTGGGCAGGAGCGGCCTGGACGTTTCCCCGCTGAATGCAGGAGCCCATGTCCCGCGCAATCCTACGAACTGGGTGCCGGCGGTTTCAAGGTGCCGGCACGCCAATTCCAGTCGCTACTCGCTCACATGAAACCTCGGCCGATTGACTTGGGAAGTGCAGTCTGTTAACACCTTGGCCAGCAAGAGTTTGAGGGCAAAAGAAAGCCCGCTGCTAGGCGGGCAAGGTCTATCACACGTAGGGATGACTTTAGGTTCACTCGCGCACCGTGAAAATTAAGTGGAAGAGAAGTCCCTGGAATGTGATGGTCGCATCGCTAAGGCGGTTCGTTACTGAACCATTCGTGCAGGTGAAATGGGTGGCCTTGCAGAGCAAGGCAGCAGGTCTGTTAAGAAAGCAGATTTTGGATAGAGCCAAGCAGGGCGCTGAGGGCAGAGGTTGACGCTGGGCGTAGCATCAGTTTGAAGGGGAGCAGACCATGCTGCCCTCCGAGCTGCAGCCAGAGAAGCTCGCAGTGATAGAAATCAGGACACCCAGGACTCAACGGTCTCTGCGCCGTAATCCGATTTCCATTCCTTCAGTGTCTTGTGGTTCCCGCCCTTGGTTTCTACCCGCTCGCCGGTGTGGTTTTTTTTGCAGACTTTGAGCTGGCGAGGCTTACGTGTAGCTTTCTCCACAACTGGGGCAGAGCGGCGTGAAGCAGGCGGATCCAGCAGGTCAATCACATTGCGCAGGCCGTAGCCGTACTCGCCGAGCAAATTGCGGAGTTTGGTCTCAAACTCAATCTCTTTTGAGGCCGTCGTCATTCTTAATGCTTTCCAGCTCGGCGAGCTGCTGGGCCAATTGTTGTTCGAGGTTTCTAAATTCTGCGAGAGGGGACATGTCTCACCTCAACAAGAAAAAAGCAGTGTACATAAGGATGACCTAGATTTCCTTCGACTCTGAAGAACAGGGGGGCTCAGCGCTTACACTGATAGCTAATCTCATCACCAATCGACTCTTGTCGGTACTTATCGACCAGTGCCTCAGTCAGTTGAACCTGCTCAAGAATTGATTTCGCATGAGGTAGGAAGGCACGGCCGGCAGGCGTTAGCCTTTGACTGCGGGTGGTACGCTCCAGCAGACAATTGCCCAGATGCGCCTCAAGCTCGCGCACGAGCTTAGCTACCGCCTGAGGGGTACAGCCGAGCGGCGCGGCTGCGGCAATGAAGGATTCGAGTTCGACCGTTTTAACGAACGTCAGCATGCTGGTTAGACGATCTATTTTCCTAACCTTGAGCAGTTTCTGTATCTGGCGAGCTCGCTTGGTCACCGCTAGGTGGAGCATCGACAGATTGAGGCCTTAAGATTTTTCGCCAATCCAATGTTTCGTCACCCGTGAATAACTTCTCGATGGTAAGCAGGCCTGCATGACCAGGAAAGTTGCTGACTGCAGAGCTAAGTAGTGCGCGGCTTTGCTCGACGTTAGCCAATTTTCGATAGCGCTCGGCGAGAGTGAGACTGATGGCTGCCTCGAAAAGTCTTGGCACTCGCAGACCACTTGGCTTCGATCTTTTTTTGAAGAAGTCGTCGTGGGCTTGGTGGTGAACCTGAAGATCCCAATGTTCGGCAGGGTCGATAGCGTAAGAGAGCAGCACAAGCGCTTCACCTGACGGCGTTTCCAAGTACTTCTGCATCGTCTGGTGTACCGCCTCGTAGTAGGGAGTGCGGCATTCTTCGGGAACGTTAATGTTGAATAGAATATGCAGGGCTGCCATCGCTGGGAGATCGTTCTTCGAGGCTTGCGGTATGAGGCGTTCGATCTCCAGCAGCACTGGACGTAGGTCGGTAAGCTGGGCTCCTTCACTACGTGTTTCGATGGCGGCTAACTGCACAATGAATCCCTCAAGGCGTTTACGCGACTCACTGGCAGATCCTAAAGGATTTGCAACCCAGTACTCTGGTGCCAGCGGCATCACAACTACACCAGCTCGCTCCAGGCGGTAGTCATAGATTTCCCGATCAAGCTTGGTGCTTTGATTAATGAAGGATCTGATGACATGGCGGGTCAGACGGGCTAGACCTTGGAAGGTCAGAGTGGGCTGCCGGTCAACATAACTGACCTCTGCATGGCCATGAGGGAGTGTGAGTTCGTCGGGCAGTTCAAGCACCTGGTGGACGTACTTTGATCGCAAAAAGTAAGCCTGCCGCAAAGCCTCCACAAGGTCGCATTGAGCAATAGCATAACCTACCAATGCGTCACCCGTTCTGTAATAGCTTTCGTCAACATGGCTCAAGACGAACTCTCGATACCGGCGGCCGAGAGCAAGATGTTCCGTCGTCAATATTGCAGCCCTGACCTCCAGTCCCACCTCCGATTCAACGCATTCAAGCGCTTCGTCAATGGGGACGCGTTTGCGCACGTCCACGTCCTCCCATGTCGAGCTGTAGCCATCAAAATCCTGTGCGAGGGATTCTATGGCTGAGACCATCAAGGTGTAAGCAAGGCCTAGATCGTCTCGGATCCGATGGATGCCGGCCACATAGGTCTTGATTGCTCTCATCGCGCCTAGGTAGACCCGGCGTTTAACGCCCACCAGCTGTTCACAAAAGTCGACCAGCTCCTGCGCGTCTAAGTCCGTGATATAGAGCTCAGGGTCAAAGCAGCGTCGAATGAACTGTGAAGGTGGATGATATGAGCTAAGCCCAGGCTCTCCATTAGTCAGTTGAGCAGTGAGCTCTGGATCGGGCGTGACGATCGCATTGAGCGCGAACGAGGCCACGGCTGAAAAGTCTTGTATGTAGGGCTGGACGTTGTGGGAAACCAGTATTCCCGAAGCTTCACCGGCCTGCTCCATATTCTCCAGCAGCTCATACACCAAGGCTTGGCTTCCCTTCCTACCGTCGGTGCTGCGCAGCGTCCCAGCTTTAGTGACGATGTCGTCACGCCAAGGAAGCTTCAAATTTGTGTAGAGCACACCGCGTAGCTGGTTGGTTCTTCCAATGCCCATCGAAAACAGCTTACCGGTGTTGATCTGCAGCATCGAAAGCTCCTAGCAATCCTATGAGGGGCAGTCAGCCCCGGCTCACGCTGATCATACCCTGGCCTCGCGTGTTGGGCTTTGTTTCGATCTGAATACCAGTCCTGTCCGGTTACGCGCATTTATTCGAGCGGTGCGCTTTGGAAGAATGCAATACATGCATCCGTACCTCTGGCCTCCTACGTATTAACGCGGGTGAGCGGGCGGACAGGACTTCCAGAGCAACCGCAAGATGACTGCCAAGGTATTGAGGCAACTGATCGACAAGACTGACATCCCGTGCGTGACCACTCAGATGGGTAAGTCGTAGTGGACGAGCTTCACACTCGCTTCTTGGGTAATGCCGCACTGTCTGCAGGCGACTTCGTTCACCGCGCGGTGGAGGCCGGGGATTTAATCGTCAACATCGGCCACGACGTGATCGAGAAGCCACCGTTCTCCATGATGCGCGGCGGTACTGAGGTCGTTCATGTCAGCTTTCGCTCTGCCGAAGTCGATGCCGTGTACTTTCCCCAGATTGAGGTGGTGGGCGACATCGCCAACGCGGTATGGCAAATCAGCGAAGCGCTGGACGATACATCCCCTTGGGACTTCACCTGCTTGATTACCATTCGTGAGGCCAACGAAGCCCAGATTGTCGAAGGTGCGGACGATGATTGCTACCCTGTCTACCCACAGCGGCTGGTAGCCCACATCCGAAAGGTAGTCATCTCGCTAGGCCAGTAACCCCGCTTGATCAAAAAAGGAAGCGGCCTCGGGGTTGCTTCCTTTTTTGCGTTGAGATCACAAGCTCTGCTCTTCGATCGATTCGGAGGCTGGCCAAGTGCTACTTCTTGGTTGAATTTGAGTATAATCCCCGCCTCTATCGCTGGCTCGTCCAACTGCCACTGAGCCAGACGCATAGCGGTAGCCCTCCGTGATGCAGCGCCGCCGCTTGGCGCTATGAAATTCGATTAAGGATGATTCGATGTACGTAGGTTTTGAGTTAAATAGTTATGAACGTCTGACCGAGCCGTATCAATTTGAAATTGAGAATTTTCGCCGGCAAGCGAAGGGGCGTTACGATGGACTATCCGAATACCTGATTGGTGTATTTAAAAATAAGGACGTCATTGATGCTCAGGCAATAGCTGAGCACATTTTTCCTGATCAGGATGCTGATGTATTCTTGTCTCATTCTCATGGTGATGAGGATAAGGCGATAGAGTTGGCAGTGTCACTGCAAAACAAGGGTTTAAAGGTATTTGTTGACTCTTGCGTCTGGAGGCATTTTCACGAACTACTTGATGACCTCAATCAACACTATGCCGAACCTGTGGTTGATGGAAAGCGAACGGTTTATAGTTATCGTAAGGCAACAGACATGGCGGCGGGGGTGCATATGATGCTGAACGGTGCTCTTCATAAAATGATCGCTCGATCTGAGCTCTTTATTTTTTTGGACACCGAACAGTCAATCCCCCTTGAGGACTATGAGAGCTATGATAGAACGTTTTCTCCGTGGATTTACTCTGAACTGGAATTTAGCTCCCGCGTGAGATATACCACGCCAGAGCGACGCTTCACTCTTTCAGCTGAGTCAGTCAACGGCCTTGAGCATCTCATAAAATCAAGCGCGTCGGCAAAAAAGGATGTTCTGCTCGCATATAAAGCGTTCAATCGCCATCTACCTAAAGTCACAGGAGCTGAACTCCAAAATTGGTATGATCAGCGTGACGTCCAAGTTGAAGAATTGACACGTGCCGAGACGACACTGAATGCCCTGTACGATACGTTAGCCTTGGAAGAGAGGTTTAATGACTTAAAATACAGGATGAAAGAGGAAGAGCAAGCTAGCCGTGAACAGTAAATCTTGCCATAGGCTGGGTGAACGCCGCTCGAGTCACTACGGAGATCGAAATGTCGTATTTCACACAAGCAGAAGCACGGAAGGTCGGACAGCAGGCTCTACGTGGCGGCCGTAGTGCCATTGATGCAATTAAGAATGCCCAGAAGAACTACAAGGTAACGGAACGATTCGACATCTTCCTCTCCCACGCTATGGTGGATGCGGAGCTTGTCCTTGGGATCAAAATTCTGCTGGAGGAGGAAGGTAAGAAGGTCTATGTTGACTGGATTGATGACCAGGCTCTGGATCGCAATCGCGTTACGGCCGACACCGCCGAAGTCCTGCGCCACCGCATGCGGCAGTGTGAAAGCCTTCTCTACCTCGCCACTGAGAACGCTCCTAAATCCAAGTGGATGCCATGGGAACTCGGATACTTCGATGGTTACAAGAATGGCAGTGTATCTGTTCTACCAGTAATTGACGAATCGGACTCCCCCTTTGAAGGCCAGGAGTACCTGGGACTTTATCCAGTTGTCACAAAAGAGATGGTCATACAGAGCAACACGAGGCCTGCCTTAGGTCGCGGAATTCGCCGTCCTTACGGCTCACCTTTAGACGTTGGATTTCCGTTTTCACCTGAATTGCCAGACTTGCCTAACTTTCCCTTTGGAGGGCCCAAGATTTTCTGAGGGAGCTGGTGGGCAGTCGAGCTCGCTAGAGGCTGCAATCAGCAGCCTCTAGCTGGCAACCAGGTAAACAGCGGAAGCACAAACTCGCCGAGCTCCTCCATGGTTTCTTTCACAGGCCGGCTCGACACCCGCATGTTTAAGGCGACATGCGAAAAGCCATCGCGCAGAGGGAGCACGATACCTGCGGTACTGATCGCAATGTATCGCGTCGCCGCGGCAAGCCAGCCGGCATAGACACAGGATCATAGATCTGGCCCACATCGCCGAAAGCAGGATCCCGGAAGGGCACATCTCTGAGCCAAAGCGCCGCAAACCGAGCTCATCAGCCAGTGTGGCCAGCGCAGTGAGGTTTCGCATCGTCGGGGTGTCGCTGCGCGGGTAGCCTTCAAGGGGGGGTAAGCAAGCCCAAGGTCAGCTCACCTGGCTTGAATACCTTGTCGAATACGCTAGCTGCCGGCGTAGCCGCGAAATTTGAATAGTCGAGCATGGGCTTACGTCTTGAATGTGTTCAGCGCAACCCGCTTACGTTTTTTCAAGGGTATCGATCGTTTGGGATTGTGCTGCCAAGCTGCCGAACGAGTTACTGGCGTCCACATACCTCAACGCAGATTTCATATCCCGCCATCCTACATAGCTCATCAGGCCTTTGATGTCCCAGCCGTTCGCCGATGCCCAGGTTGCAAAACCCCTGCGCATCGAGTGGCTGCTGTAGGTCGAGGCAGGGATGCCCGCAGCTTCCAGAATTCGTCGCAGTAGAGGAATCATGCTACTGGCCCTGAAGCCTGTATCAGAAAGGTTTCCCCAGCGATCAAGCTTGCGGAACACAGGCCCATCCGCAATGCCTGCAACGGTGATCCAGTTGATATAAGCCTCAACTGGGCAGAGCTGCTTCAGCGCCGGCGTATGGAAGGTGCTGCCATGATGTTCGCGATCGGTCTTGGAATAGGGCAAGTAGAACGTGATCCCCACGCCGGCTTCTGCCTGGGTCGTCTCGACTCGCAGCCTTGCCAGCTCATCGCTACGAAAGCCCCGCCAAAAGCCAATAAGCAGTAATGCGGTATCGCGACGGTGCCGCATCAGGCTGCGGTAATCACCTGCCTCAACTGCCAGGCCGGCTTGCTTATCCAGCCAGTTAACCGCTTTCTGCAGATGGCGCAGTTGCAGGGGAGCGGCCTGCTTCTGCTGCGCAGGATGAACGACGCGAATACCTTTGAGCATCTGCCGAACCTGAGGCGACTTGGTCGGGTCGGGGAAGCCTTGTGTGATGTGCCATTGAGCCAGGGCGGCAAGTCGCTGCCTCAACGTGCTGAGCGCGAGCGTCTCCGCATACTCCGCCAGATAACGAACGATCCCCTCGGATGTTGCCGGCAGAAAGCCGCTCCACGTTGATTCGTAGTGCTCTACCGCTGCTCTATAGCTTTTGCGGGTGTTATCCCGCGTACCCGCCGTCAGGTATCGCTGAGCCTTGTCCATCTGTCATACCTGCCATTCGCACCCCGCCTAGGCACGATTCTGAGCTATTTCATCCAATAAGAACACATAACTATCCATTATTTACTCTTGAATTTTAGATTTATGTTGATCATAAGATGAGCTAAGATGTCATGTATGAACGTGTTATGTAACACGATTACGAAATCGTAGGAGAGACCATGGCCCGCGGCGGCATTAACAAGGCTCTAGTGCAGAAGGCGCGCGCTGCGCTGCTTGCCCGCGGGGTAAATCCAAGCATCGACGCAGTGCGCGTCGAACTTGGCAATACAGGGTCGAAAACCACTATTTCGCGGTATATGCAGGAGCTGGAGTCCACAGATGTGCGCCCCCAGTCTCATCCAGACCGTCTGAGTGACGAGCTATCTGCAATGGTCAGCCAGCTCCTAAAACGCGTGCTGGAGGAGGGCAATGTGGCCCTGGCGCAGGAGAGGCTGATTCATGAGCAGAGCATCGCCGCCACAGATCAGCGTGTTAGCGAGTTGGAAGCTGAGCTCAAGAAAACCAGGCAGGTCGTAGCTAGCCGAGACGTGGCATTGGCGGCCCAGGCTGAAGAATTAAAAACGTCCCAGTCTTCACTCCAAGCGGAAATCACACGAAACGCTCGTATCAGTCAAAGCTGCGCCGATCTGGAGCTGCGGATACAAGAGAAGGATGAGCAGATACGGTCACTGGAGGAAAAGCACGCACATGCCCGTGATGCGATGGAGCATTACCGCTCTGCGATCAAGGAGCAGCGCGAACAGGATCAGCGCCGTCATGAAACCCAGCTACAGCAATTGCAGCATGAGACCCTGCAACTCCAGCAGACCCTGATGGTTCGCCAAGACGAGCTCACTCGGCTCAATCGTGACAATGAGCGTCTTCTTGGCGAGGCGCGCCAGCAAAGCAAGCTGGCGCTGCAAAGCCAAGATGCGATCAAGCAGCTGGAAGGGGGTCTGGGGCTGGCGAATATGGCTACAGCCAGGGCTGAGGGTGCGAAGGAAATGCTCCAGGAGCAGTTCACGGCCGTGAGACGTAGCAACGAAATGCTGTCAACCGAGGTCACCGAGCTTCGAGCCAATGCTGTGGTACTTGGCGAGGAATTGTCTGAGGCTAATAAGGCACTGGAGACTTACCGCAGTCAGGAGGCTAACGTGGCCACACGTCCCGAGCGACCTCAAGGTGAGTCGGGCAGAGAGGGTGATGATTCGGTTTGATTCTGCTGGCGCCTTAATCGCTCGGCGACCGAGAAGACGTTGTCTGCTGGATCCGGACGCTCGCTCTCATAGCTATTGCGCGCCAGGGCTGCAAATGACTCCTCTACGGCCTTTTCTTTTGGATTTCGATCGAGAAAGGATTTCATAGCTCTCGCGCTCACAGGAGTTAATAAACAGCTAATTACATCCTGGCCATCTTGGGTGGGTCACAAACTGTTTCGAAGAGGTAATCAAGTGTGCGCTGAGCAACCTCGCTTGCAAGCGGAGCTGCGGATCCGCGCAGCACCTGGCTCACCTCCCCAACGGCGAGGTCAGCACCATGGTGGCGGTGCTGATTATGCCTGGGGTCGATTATCCGGCAATGGATCACTATGAGCCATCCATACGGGGCTGTTCATGAGGAAGCGAAAATACCTAGAGACTCACGTCGCCGCCGGTATTCACTCGCTAAGTTGAACTGGCTATAGAGCGAGTCCAGTGCAGCTTCACCTTGTACTTTCGTAGGCAGGCTAGTGATCCAACCGTGCAGACGATCGCCCGGAACGGGAGGCAAGTGCTCGTTAAACGCCCTGAAGGCCATAAGGTGCTGCATGCTCTCAAGGCTCATGTTGTTGAACCCTTTGACGTTGTCCAACGTAGCGCCCTGTAGCCTATCTCGAATTCGTTTCGGAGTGGCATGCTGAACCTGAAAGCTGAATTGCAGCTCCGAGAACAACCAAGGAGACAAGGTTCTGGCCTTGTCACCGAAACTCAAGGGAACAGATTTTTCCGATCGGACGAACACGAACATTTCGGCTTGTGCAATGGTGCGGTGAAGGGCTCCCGCCAGCATCATATGAACATCCGCATGGACGCGACTGACGTGTTCTTCCGTTGTTTCTTCATCCAACGGGCGTGTCTGGGAGATGATTTTTCGCACCAATTGACCGTAGAAGCCCCAGACAGTCGAGTCTACGAAGACTTTCAGCCCGTGCTTTTCAAGCGCCAGCGCTAGATCGACAGCGTTACGCTGATCGGCGTGCGAGTGGGAGAGAAAAACGTCGTAGTGCGCTTCAGGGAAGATGGTAGAAGCCAGCGCCTCAGCGTCCAGAACGCTAGAGCGATTGTAGGTTCCCACGATGAAACCTGCGAGATCATCGATCCGCTTCTCAGCGTCGCGAAGATACAAGTGCGCATAGAAATCAAGGAAATAGCTGACCGGTTGGTACTGTTCGACTTCGAAACCTAGGTACATCAGAGAATCCCTATTCTGAAAACAGAGGCGCCATTCGGCGCCTCGCCGGTGTTACGCCTTGCCTGCCGCCTTCGCAGCAGCTTCGACCCACGTGCCTAGATTTTCACGCCCGTTATCTTTGTACCAAAGGTAATGAGTTTTACCAGGAACACGCAGGCTGCAGCACGTCGTCGTCTTCCCGTTGAGATCGGAAATTTGGCTGATGTCGATGGTCAGGATGCCATTGCCACGCGCGATGCTCTGATCGATCTCGTACTTCACATACTTGCTCTCGTTCGTGGTTGCCCCGACGAGAACAACAGTAACGCTCGTGCCGTGAAGCTGATCATCAATCCATTTCCTGATAGCGGCCTCACCCTTACGTTCGACCTCCTCGAAGTCAGCCTTGTCGATGAAACCCACCTTTTGATCCGAGGCGATGACGTTGCTGTTACGCACGTTCATCGCGCGATGCACGTCCTCGTACTGAAAGCTGAAAAATACCTTTCTTGCCATGACGATCTTCCTTTAGATGAGTGGCAGCAGGTTTGGGATGACGACTTGCGCCCGCGTCAGGTTGGTACCTGCCGCGCCAAGTTCCTGCAGCAGTGGGGTGAATTTCTTGCCGTGTTCATACCTCGTCTCTTTATCGACTGCTATCACCTTTCCTCTTGCGCTACCGGACTTTGAGCTAGAGGTTCCGTACCCACGTGCCATTGCCTCTGGTATCAAAGAGCGCAAGGCCATAGCCGTGTTTGTCGAAATCAATTTTGTTGTAAAGGCTCAGGTACTCGTTGCCATGAAAGTGGCCCTGATTGTCCGAGGTAGGAATGATGGCGATGCGGTCATGGGCATTTTTCCCGTCAGCGAAACCGATTTCCCAAGGGCACCATCTCGACGCCATGGAGTTCTGGGTCGCCAAGAAGAGAAACCAGTCAGCTCGAACGATTGCGACCTTGATGTTAAACGCGGTTTCACCGTCCGGGATCGCAGGCATCGTGTTGTCCTGCCAATCGATGTAAACGTCCCATCCCGCTTTTTTGAGCATTTCCTGTAGTCCCAAGGCAAGCTGTGCGTCCTGATGGCTGTGGCTCAGGAATGCAGTAGGTTGCCCAGGACGCCGACTGGAGTAGGCTTGGGCAGAGCGACTAAAACTTGTATTGCGCAAATCTGACTGGCGAATCGGCATAAGGCTTCCCTTGCGTTGGCCAGCAAAATGCCATCTTTCTGAAGTTACCTCAAGCATGCGTAGTGGCTGGGTCAGCACTTGAGTAGGCTGAAACATGCAACTAAGCACAGAGGAAAGCCATGTGCTTCGCGGGTTGGCGGCCAGACCACCAGTTGCGGTGATAATCGCCCTGCGACCAAAGTATTAGACCCCACTATCCGCTAGCCTGGTGGGGTCACGAATGCATTCCCCGAACTGATGAACGTAGGCTACATTGCCTACCGTATATCTTTGTCATTTCAACAATCTACCGCCCACGACCACCCATTCTGAAAGGACTCACATGTACCTGCGTAGGCTAGACGTCAGCGGTTTTAAGTGTTTCGGTGAGCCGTTCACCATCGAATTCAACGACGGGTTAAACGTCCTAGTTGGCGAAAACGGCGCAGGGAAGACAGGCGTTATCAGCGCCGTAAGGCAGCTGTTCAACGACTCTGAGTCTGGCAAACGGATGATCAGTGAGCGTGACTTCCATCGCGGCTTTGACGCCGGCGCTGTCGCATCGGAGCAAATCCACATCCAGGCCACTTTTAGCGATCTGGATGCGAATGATGCGGTGGCTTTCGAGGATTGGTGTGGACACCACGACGAAGCGAAGCTGACATTCGAAGCCCGGAACCAGGAGTCCAGGGGGCGTTTCAAGCATCACTCGTACGGTGGTCACGAATATACCAACCCACTACAAACCGAGACACTTGACCTCATACACTGTATCTACCTGCCACCGCTGCGTGACGCTGAAACCAAGCTGAGAGAGGGGCGACAGTCTAGGCTAGCTCGCCTGCTCAAAGCCCTGTGTCGCAAGGATCTGGACGCTGCCCGCAAATCGCAAGAACTTCACCCCTTGGAAAAGCGAGTAGGGGAGTTCAACCGTGAGCTTGCTGAGAGCGACGAATTTGCCATCAAACTTGCCAACCAGCGCATCGGAGAAAGCCTGAAGGCTGCCCTGGGCCTGCACCTGTCCCAGGGAACGGTAATACAGTTCTCGGAGGTGAGCTTCTCGCGAATCGTGGAAGGGTTGCGATTGCTCTACTTCCCGGATCTCACTCAGGTGGATCCTGCACAGTTCCGCTCGCTTGAGGAAAACAGCCTCGGCTACAACAACCTCCTGTACATCGCATCGATTCTGGCAGAGCTGATCCTTGAAGAGGACGAGAGGCAGGGCGAAAAGACCTTCCTGCGGCTGCTACTGATCGAGGAGCCGGAGGCACATTTGCATCCGCAGCTCCAACTGCGCCTGCTTCGACATCTCAAAACCGTCGCAGAGAGACGGGGCATCCAGGTCATCATCACCACCCATTCGACCGTGCTTTCGGCCGCCGTCTCCGTCAATCACATACTCCACATTTCCAACGAGGGCAGACCTCGGGCAGTGTCGCTGCAGGGCTGTGGCCTGCCCGATCCCAGTCGGCGCTTTGTCGATCGGTGGCTGGATGCAACCAAGTCGAATCTGCTGTTCTCCAAAGGCGCGATTCTGGTTGAGGGCATTGCCGAGGCGATTGTCGTGCCAGAGCTCGCACGCTTCGTTCTGCGCCAATACGGCGAAGGCAAGGACTCACTGGACGATTACGGTGTCTCCGTGATCAACCTCGGCGGCATCTATTTCAAGCATTTCATGCAGCTCTTCTGTGACGTCACTGGTGAGCAGCCTGGCGAGAACGTGCCAATCAGGTGTGCCGGACTGACAGACAATGATCCTCCCAAATCCATTGTGTCCATCGATGATGGCAAAGGTGGGAAAAAGGATGTTCCCTACCAGCCTCATGCCGATGATTACCAGCTCGGTGAGAATCCTGCGCTAGGGCTCCAAGCCGTCATCAACGAGTCCGAATTCGGCCGTCTGTTTGCCGGTAAATACAAAACGTTTGAGTACGACATTGCCCTGGAGGGCAACAACCTCCAATGGATGATGCCCGTTGCAGCCAACCTGTGGCCGGTTGCGGACGGGCCAGTGGTCAGGGCGCTCAACAGTGACGCCGAACTTGATTTCAATTCAATGAAGCCAGAAACGAAAGCACCGTATGCGCACGCGCTACTGGGTCGGATTGACACGGACGAAATCGGCAAGGGTGTCTACGCGCAAGCCTTTGCCGACAAGCTTGAAACCCTCGAAGGCGAGTTCGTAGTACCGGATTACATTCGCCAGGCTGTTCTCTGGGTTTGCGGCCTGCAGGAAAGGGTGGAGTAATGACTGTGATCGATGACGGGGGACAGTCCGCAGTTGCTGATGAGTTGAATTTTACGCGCGAGCAACTGGATTACCTTGATGCCCCTCTAGATCGACACGCGTACCTGAAGGCGTGTCCCGGAAGCGGTAAGACCGAGGTGGTTGCTGCCATGGTGTCCAAGGTCGTGAGCGAATGGTCTCACTTCCCCTCGGGTATCGCGGTGCTGACCTTTTCGAACAGTGCAACGGACGAGCTCAAAGCTAGGGTACACAAGCATCTACGCGAGCCCATTGGCTACCCGCATATCATTTCCACCTTCGATAGCTTCGTCTTCACCCGGCTCGTAGGGAAGATCGCACGCGACCTCACTGGCTACAAAGGGAAGGAGGGGGATTACCGGATCCGTATTCTTGAAAAGTCAGCGAAGATTATCCCTACGCGCAACCCTATTTGCGGTCGACGAATCCCTGCGTGCCGGTACAACTATGACCTGGATTCAGCTCGGTTTGTTTTCTCAACCGGGGAGCGAGCGCTGGATCAGCAGCTCAATGGCGTCAACATCGACGAACCTACCCGTAAAGACCTCATAGCTACCAAGAGAAGGCTATGGGAGGCAGGCTTCGCAACCTACGGTGATATCGACATGCTCGCCCTGATGGCGCTGAGGGAGGGCAAGTACGACGCCTATTTCACCCGGGTAGCCCGCAGGTTCCCGTTGGTGATAGTGGATGAATGCCAGGATCTCTCAGAGGAGCAGCTCAGGATCGTCGAAAAGCTCCACGATCGAGGGGTGAAATTTCATTTTGTCGGGGATCTTAATCAGTCGATTTATGGCTTTCGGAGATCAAACCCGGAAAGGGTCGAGAAGCTGATGGCCAGGCTCGACTTTAAGCCGTACGAACTTACAGCGAATTGGCGAAGCGGGCAGGCGATCGTTGACTTATGCAGCAACCTACTTGGGATCGGCCGAATCAAAGGCAACCCTAAGATAGCCTCAATACCCCCGCAAATTCTCGAATACCAGCAATGTCCGTCGGAGCTGCTGCCCACCATTCGCGACCTGACCCGGCAGTACCAGAGAGTCGTGCTGGTTGCCCGCGGGCATAACACCCTCCAGCGTTTACGCAGTGGCGATGCCTTCGAAGGTATCGAGGTACTTGCAGTCTCGTTCATTAGCGCCAGCACCGGATCACTCAAGGACATTAAGGAGAGCCTTCGGACGTTCGCCAAATGGCTGACCGGAAAACTGGAGATGCAGGTAAGCCGGGCAGGGCCTTATTGCCCCGTCGCAATGGAGTCCAAGCTGGCGTGGCGGCAGTTCATCTACGAAAGCCTCAAGTTCATGGCTGCCAATGGAGCAGCCGATCCGGCAATGACATGGTCTGCCTGGGCACGGAATGCCAAGCTTGCGCTGCGCCAGTTACCTGATCAGGCATTCGTGCCCGCAGAGATTCGCGAGGATCTGGAAGGCCTACGTGAGCTGAATATAAGTGCCCGGGCCGGAGAGGGGCAAAACCAGGTCTCAGTTCGCCTTATGAGTCACGAACGCCAGGAGTACCACCCGGACAGCCTACGTTACGAGACCATCCACCAGGTGAAAGGCGAAACTCACGATGTCACGGTGCTCGTTTCATCACAGCAGCCAGGTGTTCATCTCTCGCATTGGCGTGACTGGTTACGCGATCGCAGTACGGAGGCCGCGCGGTTCGCCTACGTTGCCAGTTCGCGGCCACAACACAGATTATTCTGGGCTGTGAAAAAACTAAAACCCAAGGAATGGGAAGCGCTGACACAAATGGGGTTTGAGCTCCCGTAGCCGGAGCGACTGCCGCTCAGGAAGGAATGGGTTCGCAAGCTTAGACCAGATAACAGATGGAGTACAAATATGCTCCAGCGTCTCGAAGCAAGGGATCACCCCAGAGGGGGCGATCCTTCCAGTCACTAACATGAGGAGATAACAATGGCGGACGGTGAGCAGCAGCACCACACCCGTTGGACTGATGATGATGTCCTGACTCCCTCCTTCTATCTCGCTCGACGCCCCAACGAGAATGGTTTCTCGGCCAACCTCTATCTCCAAATCTTCGAGCAGGTGGAAACAGGGTCATGGCGATCCCTGCCGGAGGATCAATGGCATCTGTTGGCCTCCATTGATCCTGGCTGGATCACCATGTACCCGATTTACACGAATCCGCATACTCAGCGCTACCGAAGCCCCAGGCACGGCAACGTACACTGCATCATCTATGAGGCCAGTCATGCTCATAATGTCCCAGATAATATTGATGATGCCCTGCTTCATATCGATCTTAACCTCCCTGGCAAGCTGTTCAACTCATGTGATGAAGGCTTAGGACTAGTAAAGCAACTAGCTCCATTGTGGCGGGGCTTGAGGTTGATTCCCCGCGCCCACACCCTTGTTATTTGCAGTGATGGGGACACATCTGAGGAAGGGGGGGCCGTATTTGTGCGGGAGACCGAGGTCGATCAGTGCCGAAGGGCGTGCATGAGGATCTCCAGGGCCAAGCGCAGAAGTGAAACCTCGGCTCAGCTGCACTGGGTCATGCAGGAGGTCTTCGCTGGCCTTGTCCCTAATCTGATCTTCACCGGCCAGCGTATCGAATCACCGAGCAAAGGAGCCGGGGCGGTTAAAAGCGCTGTGACGTACGCTGCAAGGCAGGAGCGTCGTAGCCAGCTCAACCAGGTCAAGAACAGCGTAGGATTGCTGGCGCAAGAGGCGCCTCGGGAGCTGTATGAGCTGCATGCCGAGATTGAGCGGGTAACCTTGGCCAAGATGATCGAGCGGTATCAGCAAATGCTTGGGCAAGAATTGCCCGAGAGCCACTGGCAGCGTTTCTTCGAAGACAACATGTTCATCCTGAGCATGGTGTTCGCACGCCCTGTTTCGCTTTTGCACACGCAATTTCATGCCCGCGGATCCATGATTCACGGTGCTGGCGCTCACATTGGTGACCTGCTAATAGCGCAAGGCCGTGAACTGGCGATTGTGGAAATCAAAAAGCCGTCAACGCCGCTCATGCAAAGCAGGCCATACCGCAACCAGGACGTTTACGGGCCGCATCTGCAGCTCAGCGGCGCCATCACCCAAGTGCTGCACCAACAGGGCCTCATGCGCTCGAATTGGCTCTCACACCTTCAAGATAGGGCCATGCGCGATCTGCATCCAGACACCGCCAGGTGCGTCGTGATTGCTGGCACCAAACCCACTGAGGAAAGTCGCCGTCACAGCTTTGAGCTGTTCCGCAATGCTTGTAAGGATGTGGAAGTGGTGACATTCGATGAGCTGCTGGGCAAGCTGCAACTGCTCGCTGAGCACCTTGTACCTGCGGGGCCCAAACCAGTCCCAGATGTGTTTTGAACGGGAGCAGGGCTGAGTGCTAACGCCCGGCCCGGGGGCTCAACGCGACGCAGTCCTTTGTACGAACTCATCCATATAGGATCGAACTGAAGGGCGAATCGATGCGCAGGCGTGTGACGAAATTGACGGCGGAAGGGACTTCAGACTAACAATGCAAACCTGCGTCGCTGCGCGACGACTGCCTGTCCGAATGAGCGTGGAACGAGTGTCCGGATGACGTGGAATCCGCAGTTTATCTGGCAGGTATCTACAGCTCCCCCCAGGTTGGTGCTCTCGCTGACAAATACGGCCGCCGCCCCACTTTCGTCGTCTCGATTCTCGTCATGGCAGAAGGGCTATTGCTGACCATGGCGCCGCCAGTCGCGATCATTCTGCCTGGAATGGTGCTGTCACGTTTGGATTCTTCGGCTCCCACTCGGTTGCGAGCAGTTGGATTGGACGTCGGACGGTACGCGCGAATGGTCAGGCCTCACCCCTCTACTTCTTCTCTTACTACGCCGGATCCAGCGTAGTCGGCACCCTGGGCGGTTTTGCTTACCACGCGGGTGGATGGAATGGGGTAGTCCTGTACATAGGGGGGTTCCTATTGCTCGCCATGCTTGTGGCCATGAAGCTCCGGAAGTTGCCGGCCACTTCAACTGATTTGAGCTAGACCGTTTCCATGGTCGGGGCGTACCAGTCCTTCCAATTCAACTTATGACTACCTAGCCACCTGGGATGGTTCGATGAAGGAATAGACTGAACTGGTTAGGAGTACTTATGTACCCCATCGCCAGCACTGGCTGATAATGATCCAGGTTCCCCAAATCCGAGGAAGGCGATATTATTACGCCATCAAACAAGGACGCGACGAGGATTTATCCTCTCGAAAGCAGGGCACGACTGGAGCCTCAGCATGGATCAGCGGAACCACCAATTTTCGATACAGCTAACCAATGGGTTCATCCTGAGTGAGATGCTAGGGGTGGCTTCGTTGCGCCTGAAATTTTATGAGAAAAATTTCTTCTGAACCTCTTAGGAACATCGCATGAGTGAGCGTCAACAGGAATACGCCTTTCACCCCGCTGATTTAGTCGAATATGTGAAGGATAAGCCTATCGGTGCAGCACGCGCTGCATTGACCATGGTGCTGGAGGAAACCGATGTTTATCCAGACGTTATAATCGGTGAACTCTCAGACAACATGGAGTTTAATCAGCGCCTCCTGAAGCAACTTTCTGACGCCTTAAGGAATAACCCAAAAAAGGTTGTCAGCGGTATGTCGAATCGTATAAAGGGTGTTCAATTTGAGCGCGAACTCGGATTATGAATTTCCTTACCTATTTCGTGGGTTCTAGATTATTTGCGGAGGAATGTAGCCAATGTCTATAGGTGAAAACTCCATCGAGCTTCCACCGGAACCGGAGTTCATGCTAACAGCTCTCGACGCTCAGAAGGGAGAACCAATTCAACCCTTAGATCGTCTACTGATTATGTCAGCAGACGAGTGGGAGGTTTTTACCTTAGAGCTGGTCTATCACCTAGGTAAAGACTATGAGGTTGTTACACGCTGCGCTGGCGCGGGGGACAAAGGCCGTGACATCATCGGTCGATTTTCGACTGGCTGGGATAACTACCAGTGCAAGCATTATGGCGACAAACTAAACGTCGCCGATGTTGTGGCTGAACTTGGCAAGTTGGTATATTACAGCTGGAAAGGCGATTACATGCTTCCACGTGAGTATCGCTTCGTAACGCCGAAGGGGTGCAGCTCTGACTGCATTGACATGTTTGCCAACAAATCTCGCATCAAAATAGAGCTCATCAGTCGATGGGATAAAGCCTGCCGAGACAAAATTACCAAGACTCAGTCAATCCCTCTAGAGGGGGAGCTGCTGGATTACATCAACGGAATTGACTTCTCGTTTGTCGATGAAATGTCCTCACTTGACCTCGTGGAGAGGCACTCCAAAACACCTTATCACTCGATGCGCTTTGGTACTTACCATTTAAAGCGCCCTCTGGTTAAAAAGTCCGCCCCGGAAGCGGTCGGCGACAATGAAAGAGTCTACATTGAAGCTCTGTTACACGCATTTTCTGATGTGACGGGCACCAAATACACACTAGCAAACATTAAGGGGGTTGAATACAAAGAAGACCTAGATCGAGCAAGAATAAACTTTTTCAGCGCTGAGTCTCTGGAAATATTCTCGCGCGACGCATTTCCTACCGGGTGCTATGAAGATCTCAAAGATGAATGCTACGAAGGCATTCACAGTGTTATCCGTCAAAAGCACGATCACGGTTATGATAGGTTCCTCGCTGTGAGTTCACAGGCCGCCAGCCTTCCCTACAGCGCTCATCCATTGTTCCACTACATTCAGGCTTCCGACCGAAAAGGCCTGTGTCACCAGCTAGTGAATGATCAGAAGTTTAAGTGGATCAAGAGATAGATTATGAATTCAAAGGATTTGTTTAATAGTCCCGTAGAAAATGGTGCAAGGATCGTTATCCTGCTTGCTGGACTTAATCGTGAGATCGATTTAGACGAACTTATATTTCTGGATTACGCGGCGATTTATAGCGATGACTTCCAGGGCGGCCCAAGCTTGCACCCAATGCTCATGAATCGTCTTGCCGAGCTTGTCCGCAGGCGAGAGGTGTTTCCCGGCGCTATGAAGCTTTTCACGTCAAAAGGGATGATCACCTCCAATGTGAATGAGCAGGGGGTTCGCTATCGTATTACACCAGCGGGACGCGATTTCGCCGAAATGCTATCTACTGATTACCATACAGATTTTCGGCGGCGTGTGTCATGGGTAAGTAACAACATCGACTATCTCACCACCCAACGCCGCACCATCTACAAAGTTGACAGGGCAATCTAATGTTTATTGAGAGTGTTGTCGTTAGCGGCCCTGATCTTCCAGACGCTGCAGTTTACTTTACCAAGGGCGCCAACGTTGTACAGGGCGGTTCTGACACCGGAAAGTCCTACATCGTTCAATGTATTAAGTTTGCGCTCGGGTCGTCGAAGCCCCCAAAACCGATAGAGGTCTCAAAAGGCTACACCACCGTTAGGGTGAAATTCGAGAACGACGACGCAAGCACGTTCACCATCGAAAGACCGCTTGCAGAAAACTCTAAGGCAACACTGATTGACGAACAGGGCAGGGTTTCAGTCCTGGGCACCAAGCACAGTGCCAATAACAAATCGACGCTCTCTAGCCATTTCCTGGACAAGCTAGGACTGGATGGGAAGCTGTTGCTTCTGGGCTCTGAATCGCTGAGAAGCGGCGCTTTCTCTCTTCGTGACCTTGAGAAAGTTTTCCTGATCGATGAGTCGAGGATTGTCGCCGAATACTCTCCACTGGGTACTGGCCAGGTCATGGAAAAGACCAAAGAAAATTCGATTTTGAAGCTGCTGCTAACAGGTCGGGATGATTCAGCAGTTAAGTCAGCCAAAAAAGACTTGGAGTCAAAAGGGGCCCTGAAGCACAAGGTCACGGCTGTCGAAGAAATCATCAGCAAGTTTTACCCAGGCGAGGATGCCTCCCAACTTCTTCAGCTCCAGAAGTTGAATTCGTTTAACCATCAGGTCGCCGGCCGATTGGAGCAGGCAGAGGCAGACCTGAAAAGCGCGTTCCAGTCAAGTAAAGGCCTGTTCCAACAAAAGGCCCTCCATACCTCCGAACTGGAGCTCGTCGACGTTAAGATAGCTGAAGACAAAGCCCTTCTTGGTCGATTCGACATGCTTGGCAAAAAGTATGAATCTGACCGCCAACGCCTTCTCGGAATCGAACAGGCAGCGGTTCTTCTGGATGCATCCGACTCAATGCTTTGCCCAACCTGTGGCAATCACTTCGACTCTGAGTCTTGCACGGCCAATGTTGAAGACATCAAGAAGGGCGTTACCTTTGAGCTGAACCGTATTTCCCAGAACATCCAGGAGCTTGGGGAAGCCCAAGGCGCCTTATCAGCCGCCATAGAGAAAAATACTTCCAGTGCGCTGGCGATCAAGGCAGCCATTGCAGTGTTGGAGAAGCAGATCGCCGCAGAGCTTGAAGAGTCGGTGCAGGCAGTCAGCGACCTTAAAGAGCTCTCATCGAGTATCAGATTCGACCTATCCACCATCGATCAACGAGTCGCTGATAAAGCCAAGCTCAGCGACGAACTGAAACGGCTAGGGGCTTTACTGCTCGAAGAGCAAGCAGGCTACACAGCAGAAAGCTTTGAAGAGGCTGTGACACCTTTGGTGGCGGAAATTCAGTCTATCTTGGAGCGCTGGGGTTTCCCTGGCTACCTCCCAGTCGACTTCGATTTCAAGGCAAGAGACATCACTATCGGTGGCAGCGCCCGTGGTAATTTCGGGAAGGGCTATCGCGCCGTCGCCTTCTCTGCATTCGTGCTGGGCTTGATGAACCTGCTAAAGCTTTCAGGACGCCATCCTGGTTTCGTCGTGTTGGACTCGCCGCTGACTACCTACAAGGAAGGGGATGACCAGCCTGAAGATGAGGCCGATGCCATCACCGGCGACCTGATTTATGGATTCTATCGAGACATTGCAGATAGCTTTAGGGACTCGCAGATCATCATCTTCGAGAACAAAGAGCCGGATCCGTCTGTGATCCCGATGCTCAATTACCAGCATTTCACGAAAAATCGGAACAACGGTCGATATGGTTTCTTCACATTGAGGGACTAAGCACCTTGCTCCCGTAGTGATTGATCACCACGATGCAACGTGGTGGTTGATCCAGGGGCCGAGCAGGCAGACGTCAAGCGGCGCCACCTCTGCCGTCTTCGCGAAATAAGCACAGGGTGGTGTCTTCATGTAGGGGGAATACCTGGATTCCCCATTAAACAGCGTCCTTTCCTTCGCTTTTCAGCCACAGGGTGATCCTTAGCGATCAGCCGTGACGTTTGAAGCGGGGAGGGAAGCCGCAGAATACCGTCCCACTGTATTCTTGAGTCAGTACCCAGCTTGCAGTGCCCGCTGCCCCTTGTTCGCAAACTTCCTTCCTGGATCATCACTCCCTCAACCTACTGCTGCCGCGAATCCTTGAACTGCGACCAAGTGACGTCATAGCGCGTGTGGTAGCCGTGAGAGCGCAATCTACTGAAGGTTTCGGAGTAGGGCGTGAAGTAGTACACCAGCTCCTGGTGATGAGCTTGGTGAACACCGATCCGATAGCCGATATAGGAGCCAAGTACCAATGTACCTTGGTGCGAGTCCAGCTTAGAAATTCTCCTTCTCGTCAGGTCGCTCAAGGAGACCGCATGTATAAGAACGTGAGTTTTACGGCTCGCGAGCTATTCGATCGAGCCTGGTCTACACCGGTTCTGAGGCTGGCGCGGGAGATTGGTGTTTCAGATGTCGCGCTGAGCAAGGCATGCAGGAAGGCTGGCATTTCACTGCCGGCTCGTGGACATTGGGCCAAGCCCGCCGAGAACCGCCCCAGCAAGCCCGCTCCGCCGAACTCTACCGAGCTGATTACGTTTCGCGTATTGGACAGGACGATGCTACCTCCAGCGCCGCCCAAACCACCCAGCACTCCCAAGCTAGAGAAACTCAGTGTGCCGGACAAGTTAATAGACCCCCACCCGCTGGTGCGTAAATGGCTCCAGGCGGTCAGGGCTGCGAAGGATGTTGAAGGACGGGTGGAGCTACGGCGCGAGCGGGTGTTGTATACCCGTATTTCGCGTGACATGGTCGATCGCGCTGCATTGCTTCTGGACGCCTTGATAAAAGACAGCTCAAAACGCGGATGCATTTGGGCGGTGGATGATCACAACCGAACCACGGTAACGTTCGACGGGGAGATGGTTTACGTGACCCTGCGAGAGCGTATTGCAAAAGCAGTGAAACCTCCCCCACCCCCAGAGCCCCAGCCCAAGCGGCGCCGGATGCGTGAGCCGGTGATGTGGTTGGGGCGACGGGAAATCTACGTCTATAGCTCGACTGGAGAATTGACGCTGATTGCTCAAGAAAAGCCAGACGTAGGGTCGCAGAGGAGCTGGACAGACAGTAAGACGGGCCACCTGGAAGACAAACTTCATCAGTTCTGCACAGGTCTCGCCAAAGTAATAGAGCGGATGAGGGCGTATCGGGCGAGCATGGAGGAGTGGCGCCGTCAGCGTGAGAGTGAAGAAGCCATTCGACGCCAAGCCATCATGAAAGCAGAGCACCAGCGAGCGCTGCAGCTGCGTTTAGTGGAGAACATGGAGAAGTGGGAGCAAGCGGTACGCCTGAGAAGGTTCATTGATGCCGTAGCAGCTGGCATTGGCGAGGTCAGCGAGGAGGAGGGGCGTCATGTGAAGGCGTGGGTGGAGTGGGCGAGGGAGCACGTCGATGTACTCGACCCTCTGGGCAAAGACGCCACCACCTCGCTTGACTGAGCAACCCAGAGGGCCGCTGCTCTTTTGAAAGAGCGCTCATAGGTGGCGCCCTCAGGCGGCCGAGCTTGCTCCGCGCCTGGTTAGGATGATTGTCGGAATGGCAAGTCAGATTGACTGTAAACCACTTTTTCACACTGTAAACCAAGCTGGTTAACAGTATAGAAAGCAGGTTTACAGGTCTACGATTGGCTTCGGTTCACGGGTGGCTTGGCTGGCCGGCTAGCATCGCCTATCTGCGAAAGAGCTCCAGTACCGACTCATCGCAATCCGCAGCATCTGGTCGCAAAGCAGTCGACGACAATCAATGCTAGGCACAACCTCATGCCACGAGCTGAGATACAGCCAGAAAGAAGCGATCTTGCACGGCTCGTGCCGGCGAAGGGCAAACACCGATGTTCAAACTCAGGTCGGCGCTGCTACAACACCCGCTAGCGCAGCCTCAGCCGGTCTCCCATGGCCGACTACGCGACGCCCAACAGCTTTTCCAGCTGCGCATGTTCCCAGGTGCTCAGCAGCTCTACAGGATCAGTGCTGTACGACTGCATCGAGTCGAAAACGTAGGCTCGCCCCTCTGGGCTGTAACAGCTGTCGCAATAGTCAAGCGTGTCGCAGTCGTTATAGAACGTGAGCACCCAGCCATCGGCCTCGACTGTCATCAAACCGCAGTAGATTTCAGCCCACGACTGCTGACCTAGTCGTCTTATGCTACGAACCCCGAGAGCGATGTCCCGCAGGATCTGATAAGCCTCGCGGGCTGTCAGTGGTTTTGCTTCCAAAAGAGCGGTACCTGTATCTGGGTGTTGTCGGTCTATCCGTGTCCGACCTGGGCTGACCGAATGGTAAATGAAACCTTGCGTGTTGAGCGTGTTGCGCGGACATCAATTTGGTAGCCTTCGGCCCTTTGGAGCCTACTCATGACAGCCAATGCCCAGTCCAAGCTCAACGCCCGGTACGGCGCCCCTGACATTCCGCCGGTAACGCAATGGAATGAGGTCATTGAGCAACTGCTGGATCACCGGAGCGTCCGGGCATTCACTGATCAACCTCTGCCCGAAGGCACGATCGAGACACTGGTCGCAGCCGCCCAGTCCGCATCGACATCTTCCAATCTCCAGGTCTGGAGTGTCGTCGCCGTTCAAGATGTCGATCGTAAGAAGCGACTGTCAGACCTGGCCGGCAATCAGGCCTATATCCATCAAGCCCCACTGTTCCTAGTATGGCTTGCAGACCTGTCTCGGGTCTCGCGCATCGCGGAGCAGGCAGGGGTAGAGCTGGAGGCGCTGCCGTACCTGGAAAGCTTGCTGCTCGGCACGATCGACGCAGCTTTGGCAGCTCAGAACGCTGTGGTTGCTCTGGAGTCGTTGGGGCTTGGCAGCGTATACATCGGCGGCATCCGTAATGACATCGAAGGTGTCGCCAAAGAGTTGGGGCTGCCGCCACAGGTCTATCCCGTCTTCGGCCTGTGCGTCGGCTATCCATCACCTGACCGTCCTGCAAAGGTAAAGCCGCGGCTGCCGCAGCAAGCCGTACTGCATCATGAAACCTATACGATCGCCGGCGAGGAGGGCGTCCTCTCGGAATACGATGCGCGCCTGGGTGCGTTCTATCAGCGTGAAGGCATGAAGGCCTCGGGCTGGTCGGAGCAAGTGGTCAGCAGACTGCGGAATGTTTCGAGTCTGCATGGGCGTGAGGAGCTTCTGGGTGAGCTGGCGCGGATGGGCTTTGGGCTGCGGTAAAGCTCATCGTAGGCTTGCTGAACCCTTCAGCTGGTGTGCCGCTCGCTAGGTTTTCTGGTGTGGCCGCGAGCGGCTCAAGACGGTTCTTCATCGTATGGGCGCCGGTCTCAGGTTTTGAGGTCGTCCGGGTAGTCTTCAACTGGTAAATGGCCAACCGGGCCGTCAGGCTTATGCTGCGATTCCTCAAAGTGCATTGCCAGGCACAGATAGATCAGCGCAGCCCTGGACAGCTTCAGCATCAACAGGCTCTTCGCGGCGAGGTCATCCCTGTCGAGCACAAATGCCAAGTGATCAGTCCAGAGTTCTGAGGACTCGCCAATCCAATGGCAAGAATCCACGATTTTGGCGTACTTGTGCTCAAGGTGGTTTCTCAATTCATCAAGCGCCTGAGCATCAGGTCGAGCTACATCCTTCAGCTCCTTGGAGTAGATGTCTTGGGATACCCAATAGAGCGCGCGAAGCGGAAGATTCCGGGTGAACATGAATTCATCACGCACAACCCGCGGCTGGAGTAGACGACCATTTTTGTCCGATTTGAACCATACAGTCCGAAAGCCTACCGCCTTTTCGGGTATGCCCAGCTTCCAATAGGCATTGATAAAGTAGGCAACCTTATCCAGCAACGAATAGGCGCTGCGATAGGCAGTCTTGATCTGCTCCAGACCCATGCCATAGAGCGCGTAGTCGCAATTGAAGGCAAGTGCCATGCCCCTGTCTGCTACATGACCGGGTTTGGCGTGTTCTCCTAGGTAAAGACAATGACGGGCGAACCCGTACTCCTGCTTCAGCTGGTTGTAAAAGCCTAGGTACGTGATTCCAGCGTCGGCGTCATGATCGGGTAACCTCAGTACGTCTTGAGCGGCGGCGGGAAACGCTCCCAGGTCGTTCATGGGATTGAGGAATAACTCTTCCTCAAGGCACCATCGCCGGTAAAGCCGCTCCTCCTTCGAGGAACCGAGGCTGTGCTCTAACAGCTCTGCATCATCATCGTCGTCGACGGATTCGGCTAGCCTGGCGTGATGCCATTTGAAAAACTCTATCGCTTCAGGATAGGTAGCGCCATCACGGCCCACTCCACCCGCGATGGCTAACCCCAGATTGCGCCGTGCATGCACAAGGAGCCAATACGTATGACCAGGGTCGTATAGCGCCTTGCCATATTGAGCCAAGCCAAGGCCAAGGTTGCCCAGGGCCATACCCAGGATCGGATTATCCTCCAAGGCCTTGCGCCATTCCCCAAGCGCCTCGATCCATCGTCCACACACCTTGAGCGCATTGCCTAAGTTGCAGTGGATTCTGGAGCGAAGGATTGGTGACAGCTCTTTAAAACCTGTGTGCTGTATAGATGCGCGCAAGAAATAAAGCTGTTTGAGCAGAGCAGGGTGGTCAAGGGTATCGTCCTCCCATGACTGCACCTCCAGCTTCCTCAGCGCGGCCCATGCATTGGAACATGAGTAGAAAACGAGGCATCCGTTCTCCGGCTCGATGCGCGAAGCCACTAATTCCACTAGCTCCGTCGCACGCCGCAAGATACCTTCATCGGCGCCGTCATCTGCAGCATCGATCAATGAGTCATAGAAGCGTAGAAGACGAGGAGAGTCGCCTGGGTTGCGAAGCTGTTCATTCAATGCCTTCAGAAGGTGAGAGCGGTCGTCTGCATGGGGTTCATAACCCTGCTCAGCAAAACGACGGGCGAAATCGTCCATGGGTAATCACCGCGATGAGAAGCTGACTATCTTAGCTGCCTTGAAAACATTCAGCGCCTACAACCGCGTAGTCAAAAGGTTGCCATGTCAGCATTAATTGGATGGCTCATGCACGAGCATCGCTCGTCGAGCAGGACGACCCGCAACATTGATCCTGAGGCGCTCACTGCTTCCACAGTTACCAGCCCCGTTGAGCACCGATCGGCGGGCTAAGATCATTCAACGTGTGAAAAATTAAGAGGCGCAACTATGGCAGTAGTGTTCTTTCTACCCTGGGTGGCTGCTGCCGAAGAGCTGCGAATCGCAGATATGCGCCTGATCCCGTACGAAAGGGGCCGTTTGCCTGGTGAGGTCTTGGGCATCCCGCAAATAGCTTTCGACGGTGTCCTTGGCAATTACGGCGACCGGGGATTCGGATCTCACCCCTCTCAACCGATACATCAGGCGGCACTCATCATCTGGGATGATGACACACCTGGACTGGAGGTTTCAGACTCTCAGATCCAACAGCGATTGCTAGAGAGCTCCTACCTCGCATTCTCTGCCATGGCAGCCCGCTCGCTATGTTCAATGTTCGGGTACTACAACGCCGACACTCTCCAAGTCGTGGCGCAGCGGTTCGATGTCGCCTCACCGGGTCATTCCTGTATGACCACGCGCCGGCGTGACGGTGGAACACAAAACATGTTGGCGGGGAGTGGGGGGCTCAAGTTCATTCGGCCTTACCACGTCGACAATCGCACGCAGATCTCGCTCGACACGCCACTGCTCGAAGCATTACTCAAGCTACCTAATGGGGAGCTTAAGGAACGCATCGACGAGGCGGTGGTTTCCTTCCTCAGAGCAAACACCGATGCCACATCCATGGATGAGCGATCTGAGCTGATCCTGATGAGGATTGCCATAGACACGTTACTCAACGTCCCACATGACAAAGCCGCCTTCCGCAGGGCTATTAACGAACACTTCGATGAGCTACCGAACCCGCCCATTTGGCATAAAGGGAGCCTAGACGAATCGCGGTGGCGCGAGCACTGGGACAAACACGTCAATCGCCCAGTCGACGCTTGGGTTCACGATTTCTGTGCCGCTCGTAACGCCGCAGCTCATGGCCCCGCAAATGGTGAAAAAGGGAGTATCTGGCCCCGCCATAATCACCTCATTTTTTCCGCCTGGTTGCTGCCCCTAATCGTCAAGAAGCTGCTCGCTCAAGCGGGGATTTATAAACTCAGCGCCGAGAACAAGGTCGCCCGGGCGGGATTTGAGGTTTTTCTGGCCCACGACCTGCTGGCTGTCACCGAGGAGGAGGGTACAAACGTTTGGTGGCAAATAGCGGAGTCTGAGCTTTTTCAGCCTCTGCTTGCTGAGCAATTGCAGCAGGCGCTGAGTGAGACGTCTGGAGAGTGAGCGAGCCTTATGGCTCTAGGCCCTAAGCTCTCGCAGTGGTCGTGTGTGGCTAGCCGCTGAGCATCGGGTACACTATTCGGAATGTGCGTCCGCATCCCAGCACGCTCAAATTTCCAAAGGAGTAGGAGATGGGCATTTTCAGCTGGCTGTTCAACAGGCCCAAGGCCGTCAAATCCAATACCGCAGCAAAGCACCAGCCCGCTCAGGCTCAATCCCAGGTCGCTCAGCCAGATCTCCAAGCTATCCCTCAGATCCAACGTGACAAGCATTTCCTCAGAGTCGATTCGCTCAGTTTCTCAGGCGTCTATCAACTGTCTAAGTCCAAGAAGTGGGCGATCGCCTGGAGAGACTCCGATCCGTCAGCGGGTCGGGGAGGTCACAGAGAATCCGGTTTAGGGGCCTACGTGCTTGCAGATGCGAGCAGCGGTACCGTTGCCTGTCATGGGAGTATGCCTAGGCCAAACAATGGCCACGTGTGTGACACCGGCGTGTTTTGCCTGGAAGATTGGCATTTTGGTAGCACCCTGTCTGGGACGTTCAGCGTTTTCGATCCCAGCGGTTCTGTGATCTTAGCTAAAGAGCTGACGGCAAATATTTTCACCAGTGGTATTTCCAGGCACGGGAAATACGCATTCTGCGCAACCGCCAACAGCCCAACCGATCATGGCAACAAGGTGTTCCTGTTTGACCTGGTCAATCGGGTCGAAATGTACAGCGTCACTCCGAAGGCCGGATGGCCTGATAGCTATGAAGTGGACGAGAGTACAGGAGAACTCATGGTGTTGTTCAAGGACATGGGGAGCTTCCGGTACAACGTTCACGGCCAATTCATCGATGCTGATCAGCTCGGCGATGCCAACCTCAATTCCTCCCGTTACGACCGCATCATCCTCGCCGCAGAAAAGATTTTAGGGGAGGGCGACCTGACAGACGAGCGCACGCTGGAAGTCCTGACCGCTGTACGCCGTGCCCGTACACTCGGCGCAGATGAAAACCCTGCCTGGAGGCCCACAGCGCTCAAAGTCCAGGGGCTTGCGCACGAGCAGCTAGGCCAGTACCCCGAAGCAGTCCAAGTCTATGAGGAGTCGCTGGCTTTGAATCCAAAAATTGGCGTTAAGCGCAGGCTGGCATCGGTGACCAAGCGGATCAAGGCTGAGTAGCTGGAGTGAGCCAACTCCTGTAAACCACGGTTTTTAGTTAATCCAAAATATAACCGGCCAGATCAATCCGACTCCATCCCGGAATTTGAGATGGTAAGGCTTGGTCTCTTCTGGGAGAGGTCACTCCTGCTGTCGCTACCATCATCATTCACGAGTCAAATAAGGTTAGAGAGCGTTGAGCATTTCCTACACCAACCCTTCAGATGAAACTAAAGCTAAAGAGTCCGCAGTCCGTGCCTTATTCGGTGTGAGCCTAGTGATCTGCGTTATGTTTGCCATCGCAATCGCATGTAATAACGGTACTGATCCAGAACCCGACAAATTCGCCATTTATATGTGCGGCGTCGTGCTGGGCTCGATTTATGTGTTTTTGGGCTTGGTTGAAGTAACCCTAATGAATCGCCTCATCAATCTGAAGTCTAGTTTGTTGTTATGGGCTTTCTTTGTTGCATGCCTAGGTTACGTCGCCAGGGCAAAGGCATCAGTGGATATCAACACTATATTCCACATGGAAGCCAGTGCTTTTCCGATGACCTTGATGGCGAGCACTCTGTTGCACATGATCAATTTCCTGTTTTTATTTTTCGTCGCCTCAGGCATAGCGTGCTTCGTCTTGGCAGCCCTTTCGGTGATGCAAGGACACCATCATGGTAAAGAGTTCATGCTTATATTCTGCCAAGTTGTAACAGGGCTCACATTTATAATCATAACCCTATTTTCGCATTTCAGGATTGACAAAGATATTCAGAGGCTTCAAATGATCTACAGGATCGCTCAGTCTGTAGATTTCAATGCGCACTCTCCTTGCGCGAATATCGATAGCTCCACAACAACCATGGTATTTCTGGACGCCGATAAACGCTTGGCTCTTGTTGCTCCAACCCTAGATGAGTTTGCAGGGTTCGAGTGGAGAAAAGTGTCTTATCTGCGCTCGGTGGCTATCCCAGAAGGCTTCAAGACCGTTACGTGTGAATATTCGGCCTTAAGCGAAAACCCGACATCAGTTTGGGTTGAATGAATGGCATCAGTCGAGTACTTTTTTTGACTTAAGCCTAGCCGGTCACTGCATCCACGTCCGGCCAAGCCCTAGAGCTTCAGCTCGCTGCAAGCCGGCGGGGGTTAGCCTATTTCATCAGGAGCTCTTGTTGTACCCCTATCAAGGAAAGATTGGAGTAGGGCGCATCTGCCTGGCAGACAACGTTGACCTTCCTTGTAGACCACTGAGCAAAGCACCTGCCTTGCCCAATCCATAGTTCTCCAGCCTGGTTTCAAAAGCAGGCAAAAAAATTGAGCCTCCATCAAAGAATCAACCCCAGGCGGCGCTGCAAGAAGCGCAGAACCTTGGCCGTGCTCATTGTTTTTTTCAATTTATGATTCGACCGTAAAATATTAGCGCTATCACACCATTCAGGCCCTTAGAGATACAACCGCTCAATAGGAATTAAGTACACTTAGTCGACTAATTCTTGTGATGCTTGCCGACTGCTCAGTAATGCATTGATTCCGCAAGAGGATTTAGGGCAATCTATTAAGTGTACTTAGTATACCATTGAGGCAATTAACAATATATTGTCTAAGCCTTAGCCTTGAAAAGTTCCATGCTGCGTTTTTAATTGAGATCACTACCCACTGACGAACGATGAAGAACCACCTTGACAAGCTTAGCCGACGTCCTACTCTCAATCCCACGACGCCAATGAGCAGGTTTGCTACATGGCTTCAATAAAGCGGGGAGAAGATCAGATGAAAAATGACCCCAGAGTTGTGCAGGTGGACTACACGGTCATAGATTGTCTGTTCGCCGACGAAGCCCCCTCTGCAGTAGAGCAGAAATACAAACTGGTTACTTATCAAGACTCCAAAGCTGGCGTCCTCCTTAATTATAACCTGGAGCCTATTAGTCCAGACGACCTGAGCGAAACGGATGATGAAGGGCAGCTGCCCAAATAGCTGCTCAAGTATCCCGTTACTCACCATATGACCTTATCTAACCCTGGAGAGCCGTTCCCGGTTGAAACATCAATCTGGAACGGCTTTGGCTGGATGAAAATCGGCGACCAGTGAGATCTACGACCAGGGCACCGAGGGCAGATCATGCACCACGCCCTTCAGTTTGCTGCCCATCCGAACCAAGTGCAGGTACCTCACTTCCGGTCTTTACCTCGGTGGCAGTCAACATGGACGGAGCTACTTCTGACCAGAATGGGACTACGAAGGCGTAGGTGATCTCCGCATTCAGCTTCACCAGCTTGCATGGACGCTCCGCTCGCTGTTCAGCCGCTTGCAGGCTTTGCTCAATAGCTCGACGAGCCGCGGGACTGATTCTGTAGCTGCGGAATTTGAAGAAGACCTGCTCACTGTCCAGCTGGCGGAAGCCTTCTGGACAGTGAGGGTGTCTGAACAACGGCTCGAAGCAGAACTCAATATCCAGATCATGAGGGAAAAACTTGAGGTGGAGCGCAAACTGCCGCAAATCTTCGTCCGCGACAGGCGCTTCGTTGTAGTGCTCAGCAGCAGCTCTAATAGCCGCGTACGCAGCCCTGTTCCGTTCATTGCTCCCTTCAGCATGAACGCGGGCGTACCAGGTGTCGTGCGACAGTGAGCCGAGCGCAAGTCTCACAACCTCGACAGCGCTTTCCATGTGCGACGAGCTTGCTACGTGATAAACGATCAGGTTGTCGTCGACTCCTCGCTGGAATGGCGGCGCAATGAAGTCGAGCCATGCAAGACCCACGGACTCTTTGAAAGCTTCGTTACTTCGATCGCCCGAGGCGACCGCTTCATCTGCATTCTGATGGTAGCTTTCTGGCCGGAGCTAGGAGATACAGAGCGGCTCGGATGCTTACCCCATGGAGCTATTTTCGTGCAGGGAAGAACGAAGAGGAGGGCGGATGTAACGATCATGCACTCGATTTTTCGTTGGCCGGGGCGTCCAGGTTTAGGGGGGGGGGGCGTCCAGAAGTGGCGAAACGCTGACACCGGCTCTTGGGCACTCAAGGATCATGAAATCAGATGGACTGAGGAGGGCGGTCTTGCTTCGCTGCTTGAGTAGACTTGCGTAGTTTTAAACATCTAACTCCCTAGTCCAGCAAATTAGAGAAAATGTTTATCTTGATTGATTCGATCTTGAGTAATGAATCACAAACGTTATCGCACCAGTCTATGATTCGAGCTGCTCGCACAACCATGTCGTGATCGCCACCGGAGATGCGGACAAATGGAGCCCACTTAGGATTTGGTATCACGCTCTTAATTTCCACATGCAGCCTTGCCTGGGCATACCTAGTCGTCCAGCTAGCAGGCGGCGAAAGACAAAACTCGTAAAACTCCCGACCATCAAGCGGTCTCAAAGAATGAAGGCATTTTTGTTTAACGTAGATTGACCACAAAAGCAGTTTTTCAAGCGCCACTAGCTTTAGCCGATCCGCACTGCACGATCGATACGCTCGAATTACCTCAAACGAGTCCATCGCGACGGTGAAGCATTTTTTAGGAAAGCAGCTTTCGACATAGGCTTGGGCCTGTGGCTTCGTAAAAACTAGTACGTCTCTCTGGTGCATGCCAAATAATGGAGGCGGGCGATTCTGTTTGTGGTAATGCGTGTCCAGATCCGCAGTATCTTGATGATGAATGACTCCGCGTGCTTTCGATAGCTGCTTACGCGTCCATCCCAACCGGTACTGGCGCGACGTTTCGCTGGGTGACGGGCGAATCGGTGCTGGCTGATCGAGCAGAGTGACGCGAAAACCCACGGCTCGATCAAGCAACTCACTCGGAGAACACTCCAAGCCAGGCATTTTGGGGAGTCTCCACATTAACTTATTGAGCAACGCCTCCGTGAGTATTGGATCGACTTCGTCCACTGATGGAATGGCGCTCATACCCAGACCGTGCCTGTATCTGGCTATCGTGTCTATAAGGGTTTGAGGAACGGGGATACTGTAGTCCCGAAGATGACCTCGCATAGTGAAGCGCGGATCGTCCGAGCCTATTGATGAGAAGCACGACATCGAAAAGTGAAGTCGCGCTGAGCGCCACTCCTTGAAGCTGAGGCACAGGTGATAGCAGACCGAGCATACGAACAAACTACGCTCAGAAACCTTGGTGGACGGCGTCAGGTTGGCTAGGTATTGAAGGTACGCCTGGGCTTGGGAGTCGTCTTGCTCACTGAAGGGAATTCGGGGAGCTCTATACAAATCGCAGCTCGCCAGCTTGGGCTGTACACCCAAGTCCATGCTCAAAAACTTAAAAAATCGGTTTAGCACGTACCCAGATTCAGGGTCTGTTATTGGTTGGACGAATGGCTTCCAGTCTTCGCTAAGGCGCTCTGTGCCTTCATTAATGTCGAATCTCGCATCCCGAACGCCAATCCAAGTTTCTGGAGGCCGCGCGGAGAACGCGCTGAAGACCCTGAGATCTGCTGCCGTGAATTCAGCCAGTGGCTTCCTTGCAATGCAAATTGCCCAGAGGACGAATTTTTCTAGGAAGGTCACGATGCGAGGCTTGCTTCGCATGTAGGGAGGAAGGCTTTCGACGTACCGGCAAAAATAATCGTAGGTTTCGATTGCGTGTGTCTTTGCCGGGAATGAGGCTAGGTAGCCGAAGATCAGAGACGACTGGGTTACAAAACGCCCATCGGCTTCGATGACGTTAACGTCGGCTTCAGTACGGCGTGCGGTTTCACCGTGGTCGGTGAGGATTGATCTCGGGAACACCATGACGTCCTTGATGAGACCGATTGGAGCATGTACCAGCCCAATGTAGCTGAGTATCTAGGCTTGGCAAACCTTGAAGACAAACGCCTTGCGCAGCGTATCTTTAATCCGATTTGGCTCTGACAGCGATTAGTTGGAGTGAACAATGCGCTTTAAAGAAAGGCATATATTTCAAAAGGTTAGGTGCGGAGCAGACAGAGGTCTTAACATTTTTCCGTTTTGGTTCCGACAGGCTTGGACACAATAAAAATGACCCCAAACCCCTTACCATTCCGTTCTGGATTCGACAGTGGTCGGCCGTAACTCAGGTTGCGCATGAACTGTCGAGGGCAAGGCATTGGGAAAGGGCTGTTTCCGGTGACGCGACAGAATTCCGTTTTTGTTTCAACGCTCACAGGAGCGATGGTCAGAGTGGACGGTTGAGATTTGAGATGGAGGAAAGTTCCGCTCAGACACATTATTTAACATAATATACATTATGCGTAGCTTCGTATCCTTACGTGGGAGGCAGTGGCGGTCAGATTGAGCGCAGTGTTTCTCAAAAACCAGCCCTGTTTTCAGTTGCATTGCTCACGGCTGATCGCATCTAATCCGTCTCCGGCATTCGCTGGGTACTCAGTCGGATGGCGTTCGTATTAAGCAATCAAGGACGTAACGTGATGGACAGGAAGATTGTATCTCTGACAATTCTGCTCGCAGCGCTGGCCGGCTGCTCCGATCCCAAGAAAGCCAACGAAGAAAACTTCGAAAAAGCTGCTCAGACTTATTTGGACACTCAGTACCCTCAGTGCTTCGTGGTCACTGAGTTCCCGACTGAAACCAAGGACTTTGACATTACCGGCAACAACAAGGCCCTGCATGCTCTGGCCCAGGTCGGCATCATCAAAGAAGTCGAATTGTCTCGGAAAGAGATTCCCAAGAGCCTCTGGCAAGAACAACGAACCGACATTCGTTACTCGTTCGATCTAACTGATGAAGGTCGCAAATTCTACAAGAACAACGCGCAAAAACTCATGAACGGAACCACCGCAGGCGGCCTCTGTGTGGGTAAGGCTCAGATTGTCAGTGTTGATCAATTTAGCGAGCCTGGCGATATGATGGGTCAGAAGATCTCTCGGGTGACTTACTCCTATAAGGTCCATGATCTACCGGATTGGGCTCATAACGAGGCGGTCGTAGCTACCATTCGTGGCCTGGCGCCAGTGGTTGCCAGCGAGAAGACTCCCATCAAGGAAACGCGAGCCATGATTCTGACCAACAACGGTTGGGTTCATGAGCGTCTTTTCGGTAAATGATTGAGTTGGAGGGAACCTATTAGCTGTTCCCTGCTCTCTTTTTATGTCTCGAAAATTATAACTAAACCAAATGGCTATTTGGTTTAGTTATATGTAATGAGAAGTCCTCAAGGCCGTTGATAACGCCTGCAGTAACGAACGCTGAAAAAATACCGACGCTGGCCACGTGTGCCAGCCGCCCGCTGCGCTTGCGTCCGTCGCTCTTTAGGGGAGTAATCCAAGCAGCCGACGGCGATTTTCGCGTACGCGAAAACAATGGTTTTCACAGTGAAAACCATCAGCAGGCTCAGGTGGAAAGTTTCCGATTCGGAAACTCGTGCGAAGGCTTAGCCGGAATCCTTCCCTGATTGACGACACAAAGACCAATTATGGGCGTCAGGCGTCTTTAAATCCCGGCAATCCAGATGGAAGCTGTCAATTTAGGGGCTGATGAAGGCCCGCTTTCGCGGGCATTGGAAGAGGCATTGGCCTGAGCCCAGCAACTCAAGTTTGGCGGTACGGCGCAGATCGTCATCACCTGGCTGATCGGCACCACCGGTGACCCGATGTCACCGGTCTGGTACCTGCTGATCGCTAACCTTGTGTGCCTGACCGCCGCCTGGTTCGCCAAGGAAACGCGTCCGTCGCTGCCCGAACGCCCCGCCCGCGAAACCCGGCTTATTGCCTTCATCGACGCTCCTGGCACGCACTTACGAAAGAGTTCGCCTTTGGAGTTCTTCAGGGTTCACGCACCTTGAAGTCATACCCGAGAAAGGTGAAGCTCGTCGCAACATTGTGCCGCTCGAATGTGTCGATGTAGACAATCTTCGACTTTTCTTCGTTGAGGGTCAGACCCACTTCACTCATCCGTCGCGTCCGATTTCGTTAGACCACGACACAAGAGCCCATAAGCCTCCAGAATAATGAACAGCCCCCATGAATCTCACCGGGATGGCGGTGCCGAATCAGTAACCTGTTCGCGTATCGACGCTTGCTGGGATTAAACCGCTGCTGCGAAATGCCTGAATGTTGGATGCGACGATGGCTGATGCGGTTTGATGATGGGTCGGCGCAGAACAATGCGGCAGCACCGTCACCTTTGGATGTGCCCACTGCCATTGGTCTTCGGGTAAGGGTTCAACGGCAAAGACGTCCAGCACCGCATGGCTAATATGGCCGCTGTCCAGTGCACTCAACAGCGCGGCGTCATCGATGATCGGCCCTCTGGCAAAGTTGATCAGGCTGGCGCCCGCCGGTAGCCAGCTGAGGATTTGGGCGTTGAGCAACCCGGTGGTGTGCTCGGTCAATGGCAGCAGACAAATCAGGATGTCAGTCGCGGCGAGCATCGATTGCAATTCTGCAGCGCCGGCGAAGCACTCTACATTCACCAGAGCCTTGCGCTCACGACTCCAGCCTCTGACCTTGAAGTTTGCCGCATGCAAACGCTGTGCAGCCGCTTCGCCCAGCACGCCCAAGCCAAGCAAGCCGACCGTCCGCTCTTGAGCGCGCACGACAGGCAGTGGCTGCCAACGTTTCTGCCGTTGCTGACGGGTATAGCTGGGCATGTCGCGATGCAGATACAGCGTCCAGGCCAGTACGGCTTCGGCCATGGTTTCGGCAAGTTGCGGGTCGATCAGGCGGACGATCTTCAGTTCAGCCTGAGTCTGCTTGAACTCGGCGACAAGGCGTTCGACGCCCGCCCAGACGCTATGCACCCAGCGCAACTCAGGCAACTGCTTCAAGTCCGCGGGGCTGGGATTGGCCACGATGGCCAGAGTGCACGCGGCTTTATCAGCATCATTGAGTTGGCTGAACGTGACAATACGTTCGCCAGGCATCGCCTGTTGCAGGGCTATGATCCATTGTTGCGTCGCCGCATAGCCAGGCGCGGCGAGAAACGGAATCGGCGGATTCATACGGCATACACCTGCTGCAGATCCGCAAAGCCTTTCACTTCAATCGGGTTTCCCGCCGGGTCGAGGAAGAACATCGTCGCCTGCTCGCCCGGCTGGCCGACAAAACGAATGCTCGGTGCCATGACAAATGCAAGCCCCTCCTCTACCAGTCGATCAGCCAGCGCCTGCCAGTCAGGCATTGCGAGAATCACCCCCAGGTGTGGCATCGGTACCCAATGTTCGCCGACGCGTCCGGTATTGGTCACGGCGAAAGGCTCGCCAAGGTGCAATGAGAGCTGGTGACCGAAAAAGTCGATATCGACCCAGGTCTCGGTACTCCGCCCTTCCTTGCATCCCAACAACGTGCAGTAGAAATGACGCGATTCATCGAGGTCCCGAACGTGATAAGCCAGATGAAAAATAGACTGCATGATGTTCTCCAGATAACAACTGAACGTTAGGTCATACGCGGTTTTTGGCACTTCGTAAAAGTCGCTGCACGGACTGAGCCACACTCAGCAATGGCTCATCGCGGCCATGCCGATCAATCAGCATCAACCCCACAGGGGCTGTGCCGGATTCATGGCAAGGGATGGAAACAGAGCAGCCATCAAGAAAGTTGGCGAGCATGGGATTGCGCAGCAACAGCAGATTGAAGTGTTGGAAATCCCTGCTGTCTGCCACTTGGGAAAAGGTCGGTGCTATGATCGGGACCGTGGGGCATATCAACAGATCCACGTCCTGCATGCGCCGTTGCACACGCGTGATCCAGTCCCGGCGAGCGTTACAGGCATCCTCATAATCAGCCTTGCTGTACAACATACCGTTCTCGATACGCGCCCGTACATTGGGGTCGTACTGATCCGCACAGGTGCGCAATATCTCCTGATGCAAGGCATAAGCTTCAACCGCCACAATCGCTCCCCGGCGATTGATCGTGGCCACTTCGGCCAACTCATCAAGCGCCATCTCCCGCAGCTCGGCGCCGGCATCGCGCAAGCGCTTCAAGACTGCCGAATACGTCTGCGCCACGTGCTGATCAAGGCCATCTAGCACCAGGGTCCGGGGCACGCCGAACTTCACTCCACGCAGATTGATTTCGGCAGGCAGGCGGATATCTTTTCCGGCAACGATGCTGTCGATAATCGCACAACAGCTTGCCTCGGGCGCCAGCACACCGACTGAATCGAGGCTCTTGGATAACCCAAACACCCCCCTGCCATTGACCCTCGATGCGCTGGGTTTGAAGCCGCTGATGCCGGTCAAGGCCGCAGGAATCCGGCACGAGCCACCGGTATCGGTACCGAGCCCAGCCGCCGCCATCCCGTCGGTGACAGATATTGCAGCCCCCGAGGACGAGCCCCCGGGGATGCGTTTGAGTGCACGCTCGAAGGGGTTGGCCGGCGTCCCGTAATGGGGGTTGAGACCAATGCCGGTATAGGCAAACTCGCTCATATTGGTTCGGCCGATGATGATCAAACCCGCAGCCTTCAGTCGCGCGACGGCGCAGGCGTCCTCGTGGGCCGGCGGTGCGCTGGATAGAACCTGGGACCCGGCTGCCGTCACCTGCCCCGCTACATCGAACAGATCCTTGACCGACACCGTGAGCCCTGCATAAGGCGACATCTGTTGGCCCTTCTGGCGCCAGGCATCAATCGCATCGGCCCGCAGCCGGGCGCCTCGCACATCAATATGCAAAAAGGTCTGCGCACCTTCACCCTCTGGATCAAGTGCACGTTCCAGGCAGGTTTCGAGCAGCGCGCGGCTGGTGGTTCGACCACACGCCAACTCAATACGCAGCGACTCCAGCGACATCAAGTTCATAACAGAAAATCCTCCATGATCAATCAAGCGATTAGCCTGGGCCGATAGTCCGGTGTCAGCACAGGTTGCAGGCAGCCCGCTCGCAGGCGCGATACGAGTGAGGTTTACGTCCCGATGCGCAGCGGCGCGTTCATCTTGCGCAGCAAGGCCACGACACTCTGTGCGGTAATACGACCGGTCTTGGGGTTGTCCGAGGGGATGTTCTCGATGGTCATGGTCAGGCGCGCCGAATCGGCATCGACCTCGATCAAATGGGTATTGCGGGTCACTGTCGGGTCCGCCCAGATTTCCAGGGTCGTGCGGTCAGGGCCGATCCCTGCCAGCGATAAGGCGACCACCACATTGAGGTTGGCCGGAAACCCGCGAGCAGCCTCGCGTGCACTGCCGCTGAACACGCGCTTGGGCTTGTCGAGCCCTTCGATGCTGATGCAGTTCTCCAGCAGATATGGCGCACCCGCCAGGCCATGAGGTGGCTTGCGCGTGATCATTCGTACAGAGTGAATCACGCCCTCCGCCGCTGCGGTCACTGCATCCAGCCCAAGCAAGGCACCGCTAGGCACAAGAATCTGGCCACCATGCAGACGCGCGAGGTCGATCAGGTGCGGGTTGTCCAACAAGGCGCTGGAACTGAGCACCACCAGCTTTTTACCGGCGCTCAGAACGGGCAGCGCAATCTTCGGCAACAGCGCCGCGGGTGCGCATTCGATGACCACATCGCAGGCCAGCGCCAATTCATCCAGGTCCAGCAGCGCCGGAGGATTCTTCAGGTAGGCCAACACCCCTGCTGCGCGCTCGGGATTGCGTACGGTGACACCCACCAGACGGATGCCGGGGATGCCTGCATCAAAGGCTCGCGCCAACGACACACCGACAGCGCCCAGACCGACGATGCCGATGCGCAAATCGGAAGAATATGGGCTAGTGGTCATGCTTGGGCTCCCTGAGGGCTATCGTTGAAATCCGGCATAATCTGCTGCGCGTAATGCTTGGCAATTTCCCCGGCGGTGGTGAACCAAACGGCATCGTCCCGGCGTTTGATGTGTTCGAGCAGTTTGCGCAAGGCTCGTAGTCGAAACGGCTGACCCATGATGAAGGTGTGCAAGGTCATACCGTAGACGAGGGACTGCTCGGTGGACTGGACCAGCATTTCATCGAAATTGGCGATCGCCATTTCCGCGAAGGCCGGTGCAGTTCCGTGATGCAGAACGACCATAGGTACATCGTTGACTTCATGCGGATACGGCAGGCTCAGCAGCTTGCCTTCACGGGTTTTCATCCATACCGGCTGGTCATCCATCGGCCAGTCCAGAGTGTATAAATAGCCGGCTTCTTGAAGCAGGTCTTCGGTAACAGCGCTGGGGTTGGCACCGGGGCTCATCCAGCCGGCGGGCTGTACGCCGCTGTGTTGCTTGATCGATTCGGTCGCCGAATGGATCAACTGCCATTCCTGTTCCTCTGACAAACCGTTCTGTATTTCGGAGTTGCTGCGCCCATGGGCAACGATTTCCGCTCCGGCGTCTACCAATGCCTGTACCAGCTCAGGGCAGTGCTCATAGCATTCAGTGTTGAGCAACACCGTAAGCGGAATGCCCAACTCCTTGCACAGTGCCAGAATGCGCCAGCCGCCGACGCGATTGCCGTACTCGCGCCAGGCCCAGTTGTAGGTATTGGGTTGAGGAATACCGGGCGAGTAAGACAGCCCGAGCCCGCCGCTGCCGTAGGAAAAATGCTCGACGCAGAGCGCGACATAAAACGCCAGTCGCTTGCCCTCCGGCCATTGGAAATCTGCGCGTGACTCTATGCCTGAATAAGCAAAGCGATTAGGTCCAGGTAGCATGAACAAGTCTCTTTTGATGATGGTTCTTGAAGGCGTGGGAGAAACCGTTAGCCGAGGGTCACGGGGTGTAACTGGCAGGCGCCATGACCTGGTCCAGGTTGATTGTTGCCACGTTCTGGGGCGAGATTTTCAGGGCGGGCAGCGACACGACTTTTTCGACGCTTTGCTTGTGCGCTGCAGCAACGGCCAGGCGCAAGGCGGAACGCCCCTGCTCTACCACCTGTTGCACAGAACTGCACACCACCTCGTTGTTGGCCAACAACTCCCGGGTGGTCGGGCTGAAGTTAGAGGTGGAAACCTTGACTTGCTCCAGACGGCCGGAGGCACGTAGCGCGGCCACGGCACCTGCGGCCATGTCTTCGGTGGCCGAGTAGATACCTTTGAGGTTGGCGAATCGCTGCAACCAGTCTTCGGTGGTGTTGAGCGAGGCGTTGCGGTTGTCTGCCAAGCGCGATTGCGCTACCACGTTGATCCCGGGGAATTTGTCTTTGAGGGTCTCGCGAAAGCCTTGGGCGCGCAGGTCGGACCACGCTTGCCCGGAGGGACCTGCGAGCATTGCCACATCACCCTGTCCTTGCAGCGCCTCACCGAGGCATTCGGCCTGCATGCGGCCCATGTCGTAATGATCGGCGGTGACGATGGAAGTCAGGTGCTGACTGTTGGGCGGCGACGAAATACCAATCACCGCAATCCCCTGGCGCACCGCCTGATCGACCACCGCGCGCACCGCGTCACCGTTGGTTGCTCCGACGACGATGGCCCCGACACGTCGCTGGATCAACGACTGCAACTGGGAGATCTGCTGGGCAACATTGCCATCCCCACCAGCGCTGAGCTTGATCAGTTTGACGCCCTCCTTGCTCGCCTCGTCCTGCGCGCCATAGGCGTTGGATATCCAGAAAGACTGCGACAGGCTTGGTACGGCATAGCCGATCGTCAACTCTTCGGCGCCCGCTCCGGCGACGCACGATAGGGTTACGGCAAGCATTGCAAGTGGCGCACGCCAAGGCTGTATGAACGTTTTCATCATGATTCACCGTATGCGGTAGAGGAGGAAAAAAGCCGCAGGATCAAACGATCCAGGCCGCCAGCAACGAGAATGATCAGGCCCATCACGATCTCCGCGATGAACGGTGACACCCCTTCGATATTCAATGCGGTCTCCAGCGCCTGGATCAGCAGCACGCCGAAAAACACCGGCCAGACGCTTGCCGTCCCGCCCTGCAACGCGGTGCCGCCAATCACGGCCGCGGCCACCGACTGCAGTGCCCAACTGACGCCCTCGGTGGGCAAGCCGGTGCCGGTCTTGCAAAACAGCACGGCGCCAGCCAGGCCCGCCAATGCGCCACAGGCCAGATAGGCGAGGCACGTCACCCGGCGACTGTCGACGCCCACCAGTGACGCGGCCTGCGGGTCGCAGCCGACCATGAACAGGTGCCGCCCGAGGGTGAACTTCTTCAGGATCAGCCCGACCAGCAGCATGCAGATCAAGGCCGGGGCCAGCAGCAGTGGGATCCCTGCGATGTTTTGAAAGGCCAGGTCGGTCAGTGTGCTGGCGTCGGCGGGCACCACCGGTTGACCGTCATCGGAAATCAGCCGCGCCAGGCCTTGAGCCGCGATCATGCTGCACAGTGTCGCGACAATCGGCTGCACCCGAAGGTAGGCAATCAGCAGCCCATTGAGGCCACCGAACAGCAAACCGGCCATCACCGCGAGGGCGATCGAGGGCGTGCCCAGCCAATCCATGGTCAATGCCGCGACGGTGCTGGAACAGGCGGCGACCGCCCCCACCGAAATATCAAATCCGCGCACCAGCATCACCAGCATCTGCCCTAACGCCAACAGCGCGAGGATGGCGGCTTGCGAGCCGATGTTTTGCAGGTTGCCCGGGCTTGCGTAATCGGCAACCAGGACCCCTGCCACCAGCAGGATAAGAAGCAAGGCACCGGGAGCCACCAGAAAACGAGCCTGGCGGTTGATCGTTGATGTCTTCATTGAGTGTTGCCCGTGAGCAGGTGGATGCAGCGTCGACGAACGTTGGGCAATTGCGGCAGCACCACCGCGACAGCGATAACCAGCGCCATCAGCAACTGCTGCCAGGCGGAGGTCAGGTTGAGCAGCACCACCGCGTTATTGAGCATGGCGATGATCAGCGCCCCGCACACCACCTGCACCGCAGAGCCGCGCCCGCCATTCAACGGAATCCCGCCAATGGCACAGACCGCGATGGTGGCGAACGCCAGGTCGGGGTAAAGATTGGGCTGACCGGAGCCGACGCGGCTGGTCAGAATCGCCCCGGCCAGTGCGCAAAACAGCCCGGCGACGACATAGGCCAGCAACACCATGCGCCGTGCCGGCAGACCGGCATTCAGTGCGGCGTTGAAGTTGGTCCCGACCAGATACCAGCTGCGCCCGACCAGCGTGTACCGCAACAGGCCATGCAGGCTCAGTACCGCAAGCAGTGCGAGGATGATCGGCACCGGGATGCCGGCGACATACCCGCTGCCCAGCCACAGGAAGCCCGACGAAAGTGCAGCATCCAGCGGCATTCCGCCGGACAACAGCGAGGCCAGGCCATGCAGGACCATCAACATGCCCAGGGTCACCAGGAAGGCCGGAAGTTTCAGGTACGCGATCAGTAAACCATTGCATAAGCCGACCAGCACCACGACACAGATGCCGCCGGCAAATGCCAGCGCGACACCCTGCTCGGGTGCCAGTATCACGGTGACGACGCTGAGCAACGCGACCGCCGAGCCCATTGAGAAATCAATTCCGCCGACGATCAGGATCCCGGTCTGCCCGCACGCCGCAATCAGCAGAATCGAGCCGACACGCAATACGTTCTGCAGGTTGTCCACGGACAGGAATCTCGGCACGAACAGTACACACAAGGCAAACACCATTAACGGCACGGCAATCACACCGATCCGTGAGCCCAGCGCAATCGCCGGACGCGGTTTGATCAAGATCGTCATCAGCTCGCTCCCGCCATCATTGAAAGGACTGCATCGGTTTGTGCATCGGCCATCATTCGGCCCGCGACCTGATGGGAGGCGACCACCAGCAACTGATGACACAACGTGTTCACCTCCAGCAGATCGGACGACACCACGATGATCGCAATGCCGCGACAGGCCAGTGCGCGAAGCGCTTGATGAATGCTTTCGCGGGCCCCCACATCAACCCCACGGGTCGGCTCCAGCACCACCAGGACCCGCAGGTTCGGCAGCACCAGATTGCGCAGAAACAGCAGTTTTTGTTGATTGCCACCGCTGTAATACGCCGCATCCAGATCCAGCCGTGGCGGGTTGAGATTAAATTGTGCGATCAAGGCGTCAAACGGAGTTGCCTCCTCGCGCAAGCGCAGCACTCCCCAGCTCGAAAAACCACGCAAGACCGATGCCGAGGCGTTTTTCAGCGCGGACAAGCCGAGGAACAAACCATCGGCATGCCGATCCGAGGGCACGTAGCCGATACCGGCGCGCATTGCTGACTGGCGATCACTGACAACCTCCGCCGTTGCATTGAGCGAGACCGACCCGCCGTGGCTGCTGGCCGCACCCGCCAGCACCTCACCCAGACGCAGGGCGCCGGAACCGGCGACACCGACGATGCCGAGCACTTCACCCCGGTGCACGCAAAGCGATAACGGCTGCGCCGTGGGTGTCAGCCGTATGTCCTTGGCCTCAAGCACCACCTCGCCCCGGGAACTCACGCACAGTGCCTGCGGCTCAAAGGTTTGCCCGAGCATGTGCTGGACGATCTGCGCCGCTGAAATATCGTCACGGGCAGCGGCATTTACCACTGTCAGGCCATCGCGCAGAATGGTCACGGCGTCTGCCATGCGCTTGATGTCATCGATCTTGTGCGAGATGTAGAGAATCGCTGTGCCTTTGGCGCACAGCACCTGCAACGCCTGGTGCAGGCGATCGGCTTCCCTGGCACCCAAAGCAGCGGTCGGCTCATCGAGAATCAGCACCGAACAGCGCCGGCCCACGCCACGGGCGATTTCCAGCAACTGCCGTTCGCCCAGAGACAGCTCATCGACCAAGCTGTCCAGCGATACATCCAGGCCCACCATGTTCAGCACTTCAGACGCTTGCTGGCGATCCAGACAGTTGTTCCGCGCCCACGAATGTTGCGCAGTACCCAGGCCAAAGGCACTCAGGTTTTCAAGCACGGTCAATGGGGTGAACAAGGTGGAGTGCTGATAAACCGGAACCACGCCCTGGTTCAACGCATCGCGCACCGAACCGAAGACCACCGGCTGCCCGTCCAGCACGAGTGCGCCGTCGTCCGGACGAATGGCGCCGACCAGGATTTTGACGAATGTCGATTTTCCTGCGCCGTTCTCCCCCATCAATGCGTGAATCTGCCCCGCTTTCAACACCAGGTTCGCATCACGCAGAGCGCAGGTAGTGCCGTAGTGCTTGGAAATTCCTGACGCCTGAAAAATGGTTTTCATTGTACTTAGGCTCTTCCAACTCTGGGTTTACACGCCCCCGCCGGCACTAGTCGCCGGCTGATGGGTGATATTAGGGGCGACCTGCGAGGCCTGACAAACAACTTGTTGCACCCCCATGCATGAGCCAGAATCATGCATGGACCTTTCCCAGGTGGTACCCATATGTCGTCTCAGTTACCTCCGCTCGCTGCCCTCAGGGTGTTCGAAGTCGCCGCCCGTCATCTGTCTTTCACCGATGCGGGCAAGGAGCTGTTCATTACCCAAAGCGCCGTCAGTCGCCAGATCCGCACCCTGGAATCCTTCCTGGGCTGCAAGCTGTTCGTGCGCATGACCCGGCGCATCGAACTGACCGACGCCGGCAAGCAATACCTGCAGAGCATTCAGGCCGCGTTCCAAGCCATTGCCAAGGCCACCACCAAAGTCAGGAACTACAAAGACCCGCAGAGAGTGACGGTCAACGTGCTGCCGACGCTCGCCACACTCTGGCTGATGCCACGCTTGGGCAATTTCACCCAGGCTTATCCGGACATCGAGCTACGCCTGATCACCTCGATCCATCCGGTGGATTTTCATTCAGGCACCGTCGACGTCGCACTACGGGTCGGGCGGCTGCCGGGCAAGGTCTATCAGAAGAACCAGCCGCACATAGAATTGGAAATGGTCGAAAGTTGGGCCGGCGTCAGGGCTGAGCCGTTGTTTGCCGACGTGCTGGTGCCGGTCATTGCCCGCCGCCTACTGTCCCAGGGCGCACCGCTGGAGACGCCCAAGGATCTGTTGCATTACCGGCTGATCAATACCTCAAGCCGCAAGCATGCCTGGCCTGACTGGCTTGGCCTGCACAAGCTCAATTACGAAAAATTCAAGGAGACGGTGGATTTCGGGCACTTTTTTATTGCGTTGCAGGCAGCACGGGATTGCAAGGGCGTGGCAATCGTGCCGTTGGTGCTGCTCCAGCAATGCGATTTTCGCCATGAACTGCAGTGCCCTTTCGAGCCTGGGCTTGAGAGTGCCGGGGAGTATTACCTGCTGACCGGCAAAGACGCGGCGGAGGACCGCTCCCTGAGATTGTTCTGCAAATGGGTGCAGAGTGAGGCGGCGCAGATTCGTGAACTGGCGAGCAAGATCATTCATGAAGCCAAGTGAATTCCACCGCGCATGCCCTCAGCTCATGCCTGCGTGCAATCAAATCGTTTGTCAGTGCATGAGCACCTGCCAATGATCGATGGTCACCGCACTGGCAGACGAAGAGATCCAGTGCAATCAGTTCGGCAGGGTCAAGGTGAAGTTCCATTGGGACCACGAAGGCAAATTAGACGACAAGAGTAGTTGCTGGCTGGGAGTATCCCCCAGTAGAAGCTGTGACATTGCGATCCCTCGAATGGGAATGGAAGTGATAGTTGCATTTCTTGAAATGCGACCCTGACCAACCGCTGATCAGCGGCTGCCTGTCGTCGTGATAGTACTCAAGGGCACATCGCCCTTGAGATGATTCTTTCCCTACTCTCTCCACGCGCGAGGTCCTGCTACTGTCAGGCATCTATGGACCTGTTCAGCGGGTTTTGGGCGACGCCTTGACTGAACGGCGTGAGCTCTTCTCGCCGAGAGAGCTGTGGCACGCCGCCAGCTGTTCGCTCAGAACCTCCGCACGCGCTAGTGCCGCAGCAGCTTGCTCGCGGGTGCTGGTCAGCTCAGTCTCAACCCGCTGCAGGGTATGCTTGAGGTCGTCACGTTGTTCGCTTGCCGCCACGCACGCCTGGCGGGCCTGCTCCAACTGCTCACGCCAGGCCTGACCCTGCGCCTCGGCGGTGTCCTACCTGTTTCTTGATTCGGAAACCGGATCTGGCCCGAATATCTATGCGTGCATTGGCGAGAAAGCCATGGTGAGCGAGGTTATTTCCTACAGCATCTAATCATCACTGCCCCCATGGGAGTAGATGATCATCCGCCAGTCATTGCTTGCCAAGGCAATGACATTACGCAAGACGGGATTACCGGGCGCGTACAGTGGAATTGATCAGTTGCTGCCGCATAAGTGTGACTGTCCGGCGAAGTCGCCTTTTCTAAGCCACCAGTGCGGATGAGCAACTGTTCGCACGGGGTCTTTGTGCAGTTCTTACATCATGCGCGACAGCGGCGGCGAGTCGATAGCAGTTTCTCCGCTGCGCAGCCGAAGTGAAGTTCTCCAGCCACGAACAGAAGGAAACATAGGTATGGAAGTTCCATACCGATGACTCATTTCCTTTCAAAAGCGTCAATCCCTGTTAGTTGAGCGGATAGTGCCCAAAGGCGTTCGGCTTGATCAGGGTCGGCTGCATAAGGCCGAACGCCGACAAAGGATGGTGGTTCGCTTGCATCCAGCGAAGCGATCTCACAGTCCTCACAATATAAGCCTCCCATGCCATTCAACTGTGGAGCTGTTGCGGCCCAAACTTGGGTTGCCGCACCTTGCTGCGTCGTCTTGAAAGTCGGATCGGCAAGGTGGCCGTTGACGTCTAGCCAGCCGGCGGCAATCATTTCATCCTGCGCCAGATGACGCTGGAGCGGAGTGAGAATCTTGCCGGGGTGAAGGGAGAAAGCCCGGACACCCTCGTGTTGACCAAGCCGATCAAGGTGGACAGCAAACAATGCATTGGCCGTCTTCGACTGCCCATATGCCAACCACTTGTCGTAGCCCTGCGTAAATTGCACATCGTTCCAGCGGATACCCGATTGGTGATGCCCCGCCGATGACACTACTACCACTCTTGCTCGACCCTTTAGCGCAGGCCATAGCAAATTCACGAGGGCGTAGTGCCCCAGATGATTGGTGGCGAACTGTGCCTCCCAACCCGCCCCTACGCGGGTTTCCGGGCAAGCCATGATTCCCGCGCTGCCGATCAGGATGTCGACGTGTCGGTCGCTTGCCAAGAAACGCTGAGCGAAGTCGCGTACGCTGGTCAGATCAGAAAGATCCAGTCGCTCGATTTCTACATTGGAGATTCCGCTAGTCTTTGCGCGAGCAGCTTCTACATCACGCGCTGCAACAACGACACTCGCGCCTGCCTTCGTCAGTACTCTTGTCGTCTCCAGACCCAGGCCGGAGTGCCCCCCGGTGACGATGGCGGTGGTGTTGGACAGATCGCACCCTTCAAGTAGCTCTGATGCGGTGGTTACCGCTCCGAAACCGGAGCGGATGGGAGACTGTTTGCTGGTCATGGTGGTTCCTTGGGCATCTGACATGGAGTCGGGGCAAAACCCACGTCCACTATTGTCTAGGCTAGACTTAGGACTGTGAATGCAGCAAAGTCCCATTATCTATCGAGATCGTCCTAAACACCTTATGGATCCCCTGTCCGAAGCCCTCTCCATCCTAAGTACTCATAGCTCCTTTTTTGCAGGTCTGAAGGCTGGTGGAGACTGGGCCATCGACTTTCCACCACCCGACGGCATCAAGTTCAATGCAATCCTTGAAGGTACTTGTTGGCTGGTAGTGGAAGGCGTGGAGCAACCCATCCGATTGACGGCCGGAGATTGCTTTCTTTTGCCGCGCAAGCGGGCGTTTTCACTCCGCAGCGACTTGGCATTTCCGGCCATCCACTCGGATGCGATTTATCGCCATGCCGTCGATGGCATCGCCAGTTGTGGGACGGCCGATGCGTTTTTCCTGATCGGGGGACGTTTTGACTTCGGTGAAGAAGCGCGCATTCTATTTGACGGACTGCCTCCCGTGGCAGTCATCAAAAGTGGTTCGGATCAAGCATCTGTGCTGAATTGGGCCTTGCAGCGTATTGCTCATGAACTCACCAATCCGTCTCTTGGTAACTCGATTGTGGTTCAGCATCTCGGCCACATCATGCTGGTGCAGGTTCTACGAATTTATTTGATCCAAGAAGGAAATAGCGCGCCGAGCTGGTTGCTTGCTATATCTGATCCACGTATCGGGGCGACCATTCAAGCCATTCATGCCGATCCGGCGCGTTCTTGGACGGTCGAGAACCTTGCCAAAATCGCGGGTGTTTCTCGCTCGACCTTCGCTTTGCGATTCAAGCAAAAATCTGGTGTCGCCCCTTTAGAGTACGTCTTGCGCTGGCGCATGCAATTAGCTACGAGATTGTTGAAAACAAACCACACCACCATTTCGTCCATAGCACAAAAGCTGGGCTATGACTCCGACAGTGCATTTAGCCACGCTTTCAAGCGCATTATGACGTGTTCGCCTCGTGAATACAGAGAGAGAGTGGCCCCCATATCCCAGCAATAGGGCTGATATTCAGTAGGCTGACGAGGCACATGCTTTGATAAGTAAGGTAGGTATCCATTGATGTGGCAGCAGCAGCTCGATCTCACTGGCTCGCTGCGTCGGCAACCGCGTCAGCACATCCTTGAGATACGCATACGGATCATGCCCATTCACGCGGGCTGACTGGATCAAGCTCATGATCGCCGCCGCCCGCCTACCGCTGCGTAGCGACCCGGCGAACAACCAGTTCGAGCGTCCAAGTGCCCACGGCCCTGCTGCAGCCCAAATGAACGAATTTACCCCTTATCTCGGCATAACCCCCAAGAGATCCAGCGGCTTGCCAAACGAAAAGTCAGGCACTAAGGTAGCGCCCTCTAACGACTGGCCCCGGACTTTGGGTGAGCGGTAGCGGCTACAGACAAAAAATCAAATGGCAGCGCACCCTCCTTTGGCGAGTACTTCACCGCACAAAGATAGCGCTGTCTCACTATCAAGGTGCCTGAGACTCGATAGAGTTTTCCTTGAAAGTAACAATCACAAGAAAGAGGAAGCCCGTGATGACGAACGCTAGTGCTAGCGCGACTGTCACCAACAGTTTGGCAACACCCAACACTCAACGGATGAGCATCTACGTGTTCGCGCTGTTTTTCATCCTCGGCAGCATCACCAGCCTTAACGATGTCCTGGTGCCAAAACTCAAGCACCTCTTCAGCCTCAGCTATACCGAGGCCATGCTTGTGCAGTCGTCATTCTTTTTTGCCTATTTCATTTTCGCCATACCCGCAGGCCTGCTCATTTCGCGAATCGGCTACATGAGAGCGGCCGTCCTCGGGTTGCTGCTGATGGCTGGTGGATGCCTGCTCTTCATTCCTGCCACCCAGTCCGCATTATTTCCAGCCTTCCTCGGCGCCCTCTTTGTGCTTGCGATTGGCGTGACAACCGTTCAGGTCGTTGCGAACCCGCTGCTTTCACTACTAGGAACCGCCGCAATGGCCCCCAGCCGCCTCACCCTCGGCCATGCATTCAATTCGCTGGGAACCACGGTCGCACCCTACCTGGGTGCCATGCTGATTCTGGGCTCCCTCAATGCGGTAGATACCTCCGCATTGTCGCCAGCAGAACTGACGTCCTTCCTGTCGCAGGAAGCCAGCGTGATCAGCAACACCTATGCAAGCATTACGCTCTTCATCTGCATCGTCGCCTTGATCGTCTGGCTGAAAAGAAATGAACTGCAACCGTCAACAAGACCTGAACGTCTCAATCCACTCGCTGCGCTCGACCTTCTAAAGCAGCCGCGCTTTGCACTCGGCACCGTTTGCATATTTCTCTATGTCGGCGCCGAAGTCACGATTGGCAGCCTCATCACCGACTACCTCATGCTGCCGACAACTCTGGCCCTTCCCGCCGAAGCCGCAGGCAAGCATGTTGCCTTCTATTGGGGTGGCGCCCTGGTTGGCCGCTTTATCGGCTCGGCGCTGATGCGCACTTTCGCGCCCGGGAAACTGCTGGCCTTTGCCGCCACGGCAGTCATTGTGCTGTTGACGATCTCTGCCACCACACAAGGCGTTGTTGCCGGATGGTCGCTGCTGGCCGTCGGGCTGTTCAACTCCATCATGTTTCCGACGATCTTTACCCTTGCGACCGCAGGGCTCGGTCATCGCGCGGCGGAAGGTTCGGGCCTGTTCTGTTGCGCCATTGTTGGCGGGGCATTTATTCCGCCATTGACGGGGTATGCGGCCGACCTCACGACGCTCGCGATGGCATTGAGCGTGCCAGCGACCTGTTATGCCGGCATCGCAATCTACGGTTGGTATGCCCGCGCTCCGAAGCACTAGCATTCCCTGGCGCGCGGCTAGCCCATTGGTAGAAGCTAACGATCCGATTCAACCGCTTGTTCGCCGTACCAGGATCTCAGGGCACTGGCGCGATTGCGCCGGTGCCCCTTGTCAGCCATCAGATTACTTTGACCCTGTTTTATCCAGCGCCGTGGCGATGACACTGCCCATTCGCGTAGGTTGGGGATCGTTCTGGTGCTGCACTGCGTTGACAGCCCACTCCTCGAGACGCACCCGGTCTCGCTGGAAGATCATCATGTGCGTCGAACCGCCAAACTCGAAGTGTCCGATTTCGGTACCACGGGTGATGCTGACGGGTTCAGCCCCCTCATCGACGATGAACTCTGGCTCGATAATGCACGTCGACACCTCGACCATCCCTATGCAGATGAGCCCGACGTAGCCGCATGCCGGGTGCTCGAAGATGAAGATGGCACGGGCTGCAACATGGCCGAGGTAAGGCTGCGATTCGGTACCTTCCCAGGTGCCACTGTCCTCGCCTTGTCCCGGGCGCTGTGCGAAGTAGGTTCCCGGCTGCACCCATGAACGCACAAGGGTGCCGTCCAGCGGTGCGTTCCAACGGTGGTAGTGTGTCGCCGACAGGAACCCCTGGTAGATTTGTCCCCCCTCGAAGGGCTTCGCCCACCGTTCCTGTCCCCCGAAAATGTCGAGCAAGGAGTAGTTGACATCCTTGATCCAGAAGTCGCTCTCGAACGAGACGTTATTTTCGTATTGCCACGGCGTGGTCTCACAGCCAATGTCGATCTGGGTCGTTGGATCTCCCAGGAACGGACGTGCGCCGGACACGAACTTGCGGATAAAAAATGAGTTCCATGAATCAAAACCATACCCCGGCTTCTCGGGATCACACTCCATTTCATCCCACACACCGGCCTTCCACGCAGCTTCGGAGATCCAAGAGCCTTCTTTCTCGGGGTCATTGATGTCGAGCTTGTCGAGTGAGTCACTGCTCTTGAGGAACGTGTTCCACGCATTGAGCACCTTCTTGAATTGAAGGTTGAACGTCGTATCGTGGAACAGCGCGACGCCCGCTTTAGTGGCCATCGAAACCGCCAGGAAGCCATTCATTGGAGTACCGACCTGGGCCGTCGCATTGAAGGACGAGGACGTCGTGATGATCTCGTTGAGAATCTCGAAGAAGCTGTCGTAGCCTTTAATCCAGACAGCGTCGCCATCCTCGTCTTTGATCTCCTCCCTGGTTTTTTCATCAAGCGTCAGGACGAAAGCGTTCGACTGCTCGATCATCGACATAACCCACATGCGGTACACGCTGTGCGTTGTCACCCAAGCCTTGAATTCAGCTATCTGAGGTTGCATCGGGGTGAGCGTACCGGCCCTTTTTTTCGCGGCGATAAAGTCACGAAGCGGAACGAGGTACCTAGCAGTCGCCCACACGCGGTTGGGAACCCAGAAGCCCATCTGGATAGGCCCGGCATTCTCTAGCGTGAGCAAGCTGGACGAGGTCCCTTCTATGCGGGCTTCCTTCGAAGGCTGTTTTGGGTTTGATATCTGGTTATCGAATTGAGTCATTTCTTACTCCTTTAAATTTAGGGACTCCCAAAAATTCCATCCAGGCAATTTGTAGAGTCGCTATTCCAGACTGCGGTTGTGTAACGACTAGCTATAAACAGCCCCCACAAGGGGCAAGAACTCACACCTTCAGGTGTGATAACGATTTAACGGGCTGGGTGGGCAACATTCCTTGTTCCCTGTCCAGGGAGGGGTGTTGCCGCGTCCGGATGACCGTATAGAAGTGTTGTTCACAATAGTTGGTAACGCCGTTCTCGCTAGCTTTTGACTGAAAGCGGGCACATTTATTTTCCAGAAGCTTAATGGTTTCTTTGACCTAGAGCCGCCGGTCATGAAGCGCATCTTTCGGCTGATCGTGTTGAAAAAGTCGGATTTTCAGATCGCCAGAACTCAGTCACTACCACCATCGGAGACGCAATTGTGGTTCTTCAGTAATTCCGCTTGCAGGCCTAAGAGCCGCGGCAGGCGGCCTCAGCAGGAAAAGCAAGCCGCCCCTCTGCTCCTGCAACACCTGGAACAAGCTGTTCAGTGGCTGGAACAAGAGGCGGGACAAGCAGCCGCGCAGCACGACCTGACAGGCATGTTGCGCAGTCGGCGTGATATTGCGTTGGTGCTGATTGGGTTCTGGCGCGGGTTTCGCGGCGATGAATTGTCACGACTCAGGGTCGAGCATATTCAGGCTGAAACCGGCTCAGGGATTACCTTCTACCTGCCGCACAGCAAAGGTGATCGTCAGCACCTGGGAACGACCTTCCGTACGCCAGCCTTGAGAAGCTGCTAATGGCTGGGATGTAAAAGCACTGATGACGTACGTCGGCTGGAAGGACATGAAATCGGCTATGCGCTATATCGACACGGCCGACTCATTTGGGGAATTAGCGATGGAGCATTCGCCCTATCCTTCGCTAATGCCAAGAAAATATTCCAGCACTCTCGCCGAAACGCTCTAGGAAGTGGCATTAATTCAGGTTGCCTGATAACCGCTCAATAGCTGAGTTCACTCTTGCCTGACAATATCGACCGAGATCTCCACCGCCGCAATCGTTCCTCTGTTCTCAAGCCAGTGCGTGGTGTTCCTGTCCTCGGGCCAGCCCACTCCCGGCCCGTAGTCCGTGGCGACTCCATTTCGATGGTCAGTGATCGTTCCTTGCAGAATGTAGACGATGCCTGGTCGGTCTTTATGGTTGTGAACCGGACCGAAGACGCCTCCAGGCTCGATGGTTACCATACGCATTCGAAATTGGTGTCCTGCCATGCCCTCGATCTCGGGACCAAGGTCAACCGTGGCAAGTAACTTCACCGCAACACCTTTCGTTTCAGGTGCAACTTGCTCGTTGCTCATCGTGTTCTCCTCTCTGTACAGACAGGGCCTAGCTGAAAGTAGACACCCTAAAAGGCTAACCGGGGTCCTATCGTAACGCTACGGGGCCATATAACGGTCTCGGCTCCGACCAGATGCACGCATTTATAGGGTTTCAGCTTCGCGATGCGGTCATGCGCACTGACCGACATCATGCGGCTGCCGCTCCGGCGCGATTGAGAAATGTCCGGCGACTGACTTGTTCCAATGTACTGGAGTCGTCAGCAATCGATTCATGATCAATGTCCATCAGCGTGATCCCCTTACTTCACCATGCCAAGCTGTTGCAGCAGGGTCAGGTTATCTTCGAGATGCCAGTTCTCGGCGATACGACCTTCGACGACGCGATAGATGTCCGTCGCGATGAAATCGATCGTCTGCCCTTTGCCCTGAACACCCTTGAACTGGCCGGTAAAGTGACCGGTGAAACGCAAATGAGCGATGACCCGGTCGCCGACCACCATCATCTGCTCCACTTCACACTGGATATCGGGAATCGCCGCATGCATCGTTTTCGATGCCGCGATCGGTCCTGTGATGCCTTGGGGGCGACCTGGCGGCAGTGTCGAATCCTTGAAGTCGGGTATCAGGGCCGCGCGAGCGAGCGCTTCGTCGCCGGTGGTCCAGAACGTTCCATAACGACGTGCAGCCAGGATCTGCTCCTCGACCTGCGCCTTTGCAAGACTATGGTCGACGATCACCGTGCGGGGCTGGACGAGCGGATCGGTCGCGGCGAAGACGGGGCTCACCGCAACGGCGACCAGGGAAGAGAGCAACCAGCAACGTGCGTGGGTCGGGCGTGCAACAGGGAAAAGTGACATCAGGAGTCTCCAATCGTTGATTCATGTCGCCATTCTGTGCAGATCCCGCTTATTTGATAATTGACGTACTATTTGAATAACTTTCAAAAGATATCGAAATATCATGGACTACCTGGGCGACATCAGGCTGTTTGTCGAAGCCGCCAATCTGGGCGGATTGTCGGCCGCTGGCCGCAAACTCGGACTATCCCCCGCTGCCGCCAGTGCGCGCCTCGTCAAGCTCGAATCGGTGTTGCATACGCGTCTATTCGAGCGCACGACACGCCACCTGCGCTTGACGGATGAGGGGCAGGCGTATTTGGCCTATTGTCAGCAGGCACTCCAGGCACTCGATGATGGCCATGCCTTTCTACAGGCCGGGAAAAGCGTCGTGGGGGGTAAGGTGCGAATTTCCGCAACCTCGGATTTCGGTCGCAACGTGCTGAAGAACTGGCTTGACCAGTTCAACACGCAATACCCCGAGGTGAAGTTCGCGTTAGTGCTGTCGGATTCGTTGTCGCATTTGTTGCAAGACGATATCGATCTCGCCATCCGATTTGGTGTGCCACCGGACAGCTCCTTCGTTGCCCGCCCCCTGGCACCCAACCGGCGCGTGCTGTGCGCATCGCCCCAATATCTAGCAACCCATGGCGCCCCCGAGCATCCACGGGATCTGGAGCATTTCGACTGCATTGTCCTCAACGCTGTTGCCGGGCTCGCGAACGAATGGCGCTTTACCCGAAATGGCAAAGTCGACAGTTATACGGTCCCGCTCGCAAACGCTCGCGAGACGAATGACGGCGCGGTCGCTCGAGAATGGGCAGTTCACGGTTACGGCATTGCAATGAAATCACTGTGGGATATTGGCCCGGACCTGCGAGCAGGACGCTTGCAGATCCTGTTGCCGGAGTGGCGAACTGCGGAGGCGCCAGTACATGCCCTGTATCAACGCAACCGGTACATGGCGCCCCGCGTACGTGCCCTTCTGGATTTTCTGGCCGAGCGCTTTGCAGAAGAATCCAGCCACCTGGACGACTACTTGAGCTGACAGCTACGCCAGATCAAGAACCTTCAAAAGGACTGCAAAGAGGATGTACAACAACACCATCGATGCCAATAGCCAGCGCGAAATGATGCCCTTTCGGAAAGCGAAGAACATGATGCCCACACCTATCAAGGTGATAATTGCTGCCAGAACCAGCGACGTGTCCAGCGCCCAAGACGTAAAGAACAACCCGAATGCGGTGGGCACTGTGGCTTGAATCATCATGGCGCCACTGATGTTGGCCAAGGCCAGTCGGTGTTTACCCTGCCGAACCCAGATGATGGCATTCAGTGTTTCAGGTAGTTCGGTAGCAATTGGGCTGAGCAACAGGGCCAGCAGTTGTGGGTGAATACCCAGCATTGGCCCCAGGACATCGAGTTGTCCCACAAAGAAGTGAGAGGCCGCGAAGATAACCGCCAATGCGATAAGCGTTTGAATCACCGCCGCCGAGGTCGACGGAGTCGCTTTGCCTGGCGCAAGTTTCAGGGGCTCAAGTTCATGCTCTTCTTCATCCTGCCCGCCACGCATTTCCTTCCAGAAATACGCCGCATAGGCCGCCAGGAAAAGCACCCCCAACCAGGGTTTGTAGACGAACACGACAAGACCGAGCGCAATCTTCGCCACAAAGATTGCGAGGAACCATCCTTGATCGCGGCTGAGTCGTTTGAAGTCCTGACGGATGGCCTCGGTATTCGCCAGGCGCTGACGACACAGCAAGAGTGTTACACCGACTACCGCATAGGCGATCGTCGCCAAAACCAGAGGGCCGCCAAGTGCAGCACCGACACCGAGGGACTTCTGCTCTGGTGTGTCGCCAAACACAACGGCAATAAACGTGATGACGCTTTCGGGTAACGCCGTACCAAAGGCCGCCAGAATGGAACCAGTGGCTTGTTGCCCGACCGCAAGTTTGCGACCGACCCACTCGATGCCATTGACGAAGTATTCACAAGCCAGATAGATGACAACCGCGGAGCCCAACAGCAACGCAAACGTCATGGGCATTGAATGCATGAGGAAACCTGAGGGGCCGGACACAAGAGCCAATGGTTCAGACACCCGCGTCCGACCCACAGACAGGTATCTTCACCAATGGTCTTGCCAAGTCATGTGACCGGTCACGCCATGGCTTGCGAGCCAAGTATGTTGACGTGACCCCTTCCGGAAACGAAGGCGGCTACTCCCCAAGGGAGCGGCGATCCTAATGACGAAGCACAAAGGCGTCAACGGCTTAGTTGCAGGTACAACATATTAAATGACCACGAATAGAGTCGGCACTTCAAACTTCCGCCCTATTACTTTGTTGCAGGCCCATATATAGCTGGCGCGGGAGGTGCTTTAAACAGCCGACACAAATATTTGTAACATTATATGTTGCCAAAAACCTAAAATATCACTTTCTGAATGAACGCTGAACACTATCCATCGAGTGGGTTACAGCAAAGGTAATCCCTCTTATTCTTGTTCCGGACGTAATCCTTCAGGGGATTACCGAATATTCTTTAATGGCAATTATTATTGATGAGGTGATTAAACAGCGGCGAACTGACACCGGCGTTGCCCGACTCCAGATCGGTACCGCCCTGATGTATTTAATGTTGCAGTATCTCGTTCGGCGAGGCTCCTATACAAACACAGGTCACTGATCTGACGACGTCGAGAGACGCCCAAGGTTAAGACAGGCTCTATCGGATTAAGGTTTAGCCCAAAGTGACTTCCGGCCGGAGTGGCCCGGATACGTTGTACAGTGCCAAAACTTAGACGTGGAGATCGCTTTCTGCACTCTCTTCTCTGGTTTACGCCCCTATGTGAGAACTGTTTGTGGTCAAAACAGCTATGGGGACTACCTCAAATGTCAATGGCAAGCGCTACCCCTTCCACCTTCAAGGATATCCGCCTGAAAGACACAGTAGTGTCTTACATGAGCCCTCTGCTCATCACCGTGAATGGCAACATGACGGTGGACCAGGCTAGGGAACATCTGCTCAAGCAACTGCCGGACGATGATATTCCGGCCCACATTTTTGTCACCGATCCGCATAGCACGTTGCATGGCCAGTTGTCGGTCAAAACACTGCTTACCGAGAAAAACACCGACCTTTGTGTCCGCGATCTGATGAAGCCCATCCGCTTTTCGGTTTCGCCGAATCAACTCCGGCACGATGTCGCCCCGGAGCTGATCGAGAAAGGCGTGGACATCGTTCCCGTGGTCAGCGAAGGCCGACTGCTGGGTGTGCTGTATGAAAAGGAAATCGCAGCACTGATTCAAGACGAAGGCACCGACGACGCCCAACGCCAGGGAGCAAGCCTGCCTCTGGAAACGCCCTACCTCAGCACCAGCCCGTGGAGCTTGTGGAAAAAGCGTTTGCCATGGCTACTGCTACTGTTTCTCGCCGAAGCCTACACCAGCACCATCTTGCAAGTATTCGAAGAGCAGCTCGAAGCCGCCATCGCCCTGGCCTTCTTCATTCCCCTGCTGATTGGCACTGGCGGCAACAGCGGCACCCAGATCACTTCCACGCTGGTACGGGCCATGGCCCTGGGCGAAGTCAGCCTGCGAAATGTCGGTACGGTGCTGCGCAAGGAAGTGACCACCTCCTTCATGATCGCACTGGCGATCGGTATCGTGGCCTGGATCCGGGCGTGGATGCTGGGCGTGGGATCGGAGATCGCCATGGTGGTCTGTCTGACGCTGGTCGCCATCACCATCTGGAGCGCCATCGTCTCCTCCATCATCCCGATGCTGTTAAGAAAAATGCGCATTGATCCGGCAGTGGTCTCTGCTCCCTTCATCGCGACCTTTATCGACGGTACCGGCCTGGTCATCTATTTCAACATCGCCAAACTGGTGATGACCGACCTGCCGGCTTAAGCCACCCGCCAGACCGCCCCGAATCGCCAGATCCCGGGGCGGCCTTGTCTTTGAAAAAATGGCGGAAAGCAGCAGGAGTCGAACCTGCCCGGGAACGGCTGCCGTCCCCAACCGGGTTTGAAGCCCGGCCGCGCCACCGGACGCGATTGCCTTCCTTGAAATCAGTCCTCGGGTCGCTGTGCCAGGGCGTTGTCCGCACGGATGCGACGCTCGTCGCCAAGCCGTCGGGTCAAGCCGATCCGGTCGAAGAACTCGAGTATCTGGATGCTGCGCTTGCGGCCGATCCCTACCTTGTCGCGAAACGCCGCCGCCTGAATCAGCGGATTGTCGTCGACCAGTTGCATCAGCATAGCCGCCAGCTGGTGCACCGACGCATCGAGGTAAAACAAGTCACGGACGACCTGGTGAACCAGCCCTAGTCTCGCCATTTTGCGCAGCAGCAAACGCACGGCAGCTTCGTCACGGCCAATGGCCTTGGCCAGGTTGCGCACCCAGGGTGGATCGAAGCCAGCTTGCTCGATCAATGGCTGCAACTGCTGCCACATGGCCTCGTCTTCTTCACTCAGTCGCACCTGGTGTTCGGGTAAGTGCAGCCACGGTCCACTGACTGCAATGGCGCCGCTGGACAGCAGTTCGTCGAGCAGACAGATGAACGTCGGTCGGTCCAGCGACATGGCCGAAAACCGCCGCAAGCGATCCCGGTCCGGGCCCAGCTCATCCGGTTCAAGTTGATGAAAGTGTGCCAGGTGCTCCAGCAACGTGATTTTCAGCGTCTCCCAGCGTTCGGTGTTGAACAATAACGGACCTTGGCGCGTGGCAATGACACGGACATCCGCCGGCAATTGCCAGGTGCTGCGCAGGCGATTGAACTGGCGTTCCAAGCGCAATGGATCGAGCCCGGCGTCACTATTGGCAAGCAGCACTGGCAGTATTTGCTCCAGGCTTTCGCCGGTGGCCAGCGCTTGCAACTGCACCAGCCTGGCCGGACTGCGGCGCTGGCGGGCCGGTGCAAACGGGTCGAGCACTCGCCCGCCGCCGAGGGTGCGCCGCGCACTCTGATCACGCAGAACCAGACGGTCGCCATGCACCGCCTGCAGCGAAGTGTTCAACAACAGTTGCGCGAACATCCGCGCCCCCGGTTCCAGGCGCGTGCCCTCCAGCAAGGCGACCCGGGCGGTGACGTCCTGAGTGCCCAGATGCACATGCACCGGACTGAAATGTTCGAAGGCACGTGGTTCGCTGGTCAACAACTGCATCTCGATGTCCAGGCGCTGTGTAGGTGCGAACAGCCACTCGGCCAGCAGCCAGTCACCGCGATGGATTTGTTCCAGGGCCAGGCGTTCGGCACTCAGGTTCAACGCCACCCGCTGCCCGGCCCACGCCTCGACGACGACGTGATTCTGCGCATGCAAACTCCGCACTCGCACCGGCTTGCCGGTCTGGCCCAGCAGGAGTGTGTCGCCCACCCTCACCTGCCCGGCCAGCGCTGTGCCGGTGACCACAATACCGGCGCCGGCGACGCTGAAAGCGCGGTCGATTGCCAGACGGAATCCCCCGCTGGCGCTACGCTGCCTGACTTCACGCTGGGCAACCAACAATGCCTGGCGCAGGGCTTCAATGCCCTCCCCGGTCAGGCTCGACACGGTGAACTGCGGCGCGTCGCAATAGGGCCCCGGCGCGAGCAATGCGGCGACCTCGGTTTGTACTGACTGCACCCGTGCCGGCTCGACCCGGTCGCATTTGCTGATCACCACCAGTGCCCGTGGAATCCCCAGCAGCTCGACAATCGCCAAATGCTCGCGGGTCTGGGGCATGACCCCGTCATCGGCGGCCACCACCAGCAACACCAGGTCAATGCCCTGGGCACCGGCGAGCATGTTGTGGATGAAGCGTTCGTGACCCGGCACGTCGATAAAACCGGTCATCTCCGCCCCAGGTTCCAACGGTGCATAAAGGAAGCCCAGGTCGATGGTGATGCCGCGTTCGCGTTCTTCCCGATGGCGATCGCCGGCCTGTCCTGTCAGGGCTTTGAGCAAGGCCGTTTTGCCATGGTCGATGTGTCCAGCGGTGCCGACGATCACCTGGCCTCCCCCACTCCTTGCAGCTGGTCGAGTTGGGCAAGCCAGACCGCTTCGTCGTCCAGTTGGCGCAGGTCCAGCCACAGGGCATCGTCGTCGATGCGACCGAGCACCGGAATGGGCAAGGCCCGAAAAGCGGCTTCCAGGCCATGCAGTTGCCGACCACGCAAGCGTTTGGACACCTGCGGACGCAAGCACAAGGCGGCGCTTGGCAAGCGCGCAATCGGTTGGCTGCCGCTGCCGATCATGCCCAGTGCCGGTAACGCGGTTACCGCCCAGCCGTCGCCCAGTACGCGCGCCAGCAGCGGACACAGGCGTTCGGCCTGAGCGAGGATATCGGCTTGCGGGCGGGTGAGCAGGCGCAGGCTGGGCAAGCGCTCGGCCAATCGATCGGGATCACGGTACAACCCCAGCACGGCCTCGAGGGCGGCCAAGGTCAGTTTGTCCACGCGCAAGGCCCGTTTGAGCGGATTTTTCTTGATTCGGGCGATCAACTCCTTGCGACCGACGATCAGTCCCGCCTGAGGACCTCCAAGCAATTTGTCACCGCTGAAGGTGACGATATCGGCCCCGTCGGCCAGCGCCTGGCGCACTGTCGGTTCGGCGGGCAGGCCCCAGCGGGTCAGGTCCAGCAGACTGCCGCTGCCCAGATCTTCAAGCAATGGCAGCCCGTGCCGGTGGGCCAGTTGCGCCAGTTCAGCGGTCGGCACCTGGGCAGTAAAGCCCTGAATGCTGTAATTGCTCGCGTGGACGCGCATCAACAAACCGCTGCGTGGGCCGATGGCGGCTTCGTAGTCACGGGGATGGGTGCGGTTGGTGGTGCCGACTTCATGCAGCCTGACCCCGGCCCGCGCCATGATGTCGGGGATGCGGAATGCCCCGCCGATTTCGATCAGCTCGCCACGGGAGATGATCCCCTCTTTGCGCGCGCCCAGGCTGTTGAGCGCGAGCAACACGGCGGCTGCATTGTTGTTGACCACCGTCACCGCCTCGGCACCGGTCAGTTCACGTATCAAGCCTTCAATCAGATCATCACGATCACCACGCTCACCACTCGCCAGGTCGAATTCCAGATTCAGCGGATAACGGGCAGCCTGTTGCACCGCCTCGATCGCTTCCTCCGGCAACAGTGCCCGACCGAGGTTGGTATGCAGTACCGTGCCGGTAAGATTGAACACTCGCCGTACCCGGCTTCGGTGCTGGGTTGCCAGGCGTTCGCCGGCCCTCCCCGCCAATACCTGAGCCGTGAGCTCAATGGCGTCAAGCTGACCCCGTTGAACCGGTTCACGCACATCGTCGAGCAACTGGCGCAGGGTCGCGAGCAAGGCATCGCGGCCATAACGTTCAGCCAGCGGCTGGCAGGCGGCGTTGCGCAACAGGCTATCGATGGAAGGTAAACGCGCGGGGACGCTGGCAAGTTTTACGGGCATCAAGGAGCTCCCTGAAACGGTTTACCGTCGCGGGAGTGGAATCAAACAGGCTCCGGTCCCGGAAACCTGAGTGTAGCCGCTGTGATCAATCTCCCCCGGGCGCCAGCATCAGGTTCGGTGCCAGCCGCTGGTAGCCTTCCAGGTCCAGGCGCATGTCCAGCGTCAAGCTGGCGAGGTCCGTTGAGAGGGCTTCGGCCTCAGCGTCGTTTTCCAGGTACAGCAGTTTCAGGTAGCTGTTGCAGCCGGGGCAGATTTCAGCCCGCAGTGGCGCCTGGCTGGCCGTATGCCGATCATCCTCGAAACTGACGTATTTGAGTCCTTTGCTTTGCTCGCAGTAGACGCATTTGACCCGCACCACATGCCATTCGCAGGCACACAGCGAACACACCAGGTAACGCAACCCGTTGTATTTTCCCCGCTGGTAAATCACCCCGGCCATGGCCGGCGAACCGCAGGCCGGGCATTGGCCAAGGCTGGCGCAAGGCTTCAGTTCGCCCGCCGGCAGGCTGAGCAACCAGTGGCTCCATGCCGCCTGCAAGGCCGCGCCGAGAAACGGCACCAACGCCGCCGGCAGCCCTGCATACTGACCGCTGAGCAAGGCAATTGCCCAGACTTTGCGCTGCCCGACACTGGCGTTGTACAAGGTCGCCACGGCACTTTTCACCGCCGAGCGCGGCGGTGCCTGGTAACGCCGCAGCAAGGTTTCCAGATATGGCAGCCAGCCGTCTTCGCGCACCAGACTGTCGGCGGCCAGAGGCGGCAAGCCATGTTCCTGGCACAACAACAGACGCTCAGGGTCCGGCGCCGGGGCCAGCGGTGGCTCGTCCAACAGGCTTTGCTGGACGTGACACAGGTCGGCGGCCAGCCGCAGGAAATCGGCCAGTGGATGTCCGTTGGCCAGGCGCTCCAGGCGCTCAGCACGCAAGGTGAACAGGTTGTGCGGCGGCAGGCGCAGGAACGGCGGCGTGCTCGCCGCCGCCTCGATTTGTCCGGGCTCGAGTATCGTGCTCAAGGCATCATCCTTTCTTGCTTATCTGGCTGTCGGGGTTCTTGTCGCGCGTGACCTCGCGGTACCAGAGCGCATGATGTTTCTTCGCCCAGGCACGGCTGACCCAACCATGCAGCATCGCGCTGACCGAGCCCTTGATCCAGATGCCGGCGTAGATGTGCACGATGATGCTCAGCACCAGCACGAACGCCGCCAAGGCATGCAACAGCATCGCCAGGCGAATCGAGGTGATACCGAAGTATTGGCTGAAATAGACCCGCCAGATCACCACCCCGCTAAACAGAAGCACCAGCATGCAGGCCAGCAGGGTCCAGAACAGCAGCTTCTGCCCAGGGTTGTATTTGCCGATTGGCGGTACGCCCTCCTCTTCGTTGCGCATCACCCGGTTGAGCCGCTTGAGCCACAGGCGGTCATTGTCGATGAAAAAGTTGGCCCGCCAGAAGCGGATCACCAGCCCGAGGAAAAACACCAACATCAGCACACCCATGAAGGGGTGCAGGATCCGCGTCCAGGGCCCGCCGCCGAACAACTGGCTGAGCCAGAACAGCGACGGGTGGAACAGTGCCAGACCCGACAGGGCCGCCATGAAAAACAGAATCGCCACCAGCCAGTGGTTAGTGCGCTCATTGGCGTTGTAGCGCAGGATCGTTTTGTCTTTCATGGTCGCCTGTCCTCCTGCGATCCTGGCGTGTTCGGGTCATAGACATGCACAGTCGGGTCGACCTCATGCACGCTGGAGTCCTTGCCGGGCGGATGCCCGTCTTCCTCGACGCGCTGCGGGCCGATACGCACGTAATGAAAGAATCCCGCCAGCACCGCGGCCCCCATGGCCAACAACGCCAGTGGTTTGCTCATGCCTTTCCACAGCCCGACCAATGGACTGATGGCCGGCTGATTCGGCAAGCCGGCGTACAGCGATGGTTGGTCGGCGTGATGCAGGACGTACATCACGTGGGTGCCGCCGACGCCGGCGGGATCGTAGAGACCGGCGTTCTCGAAGCCCCGTGACTTGAGGTCAACGATGCGTTCGGCGGCGTGTTCTTTCATGTCCTCCTTGCTGCCGAACACGATGGCGCCGGTCGGGCAGGTCTTGACGCAGGCCGGTTCCAGTCCGACCGCCACCCGGTCCGAGCACAGCGTGCACTTGTAGGCCTTGTGGTCCTTTTGCGAAATGCGCGGAATGTTGAAGGGGCAGCCGGTGATGCAATAACCGCAGCCGATGCAATGATCCTGATCGAAGTCGACGATGCCATTGGCGTGCTTGATGATCGCCCCGGGACTTGGGCAGGCTGCGAGGCAGCCGGGTTCCGCGCAGTGCATGCAGCCGTCCTTGCGGATCAGCCATTCGAGGTTGCCGGCGTCGGTTTCGTGTTCGGTGAAGCGCATCAGGGTCCAGGTCTCGGCGCTGAGGTCCTGAGGGTTGTCGTAGGTTCCATGGTTGTGACCGACCTCGTCGCGCAATTCATTCCATTCCGAGCAGGCCACCTGGCAGGCCTTGCAACCGATGCATTTGGTGGTATCGATGAGTTTGGCGACTTCCTCCTGTTGACGTACCGAGGGCGGCAAGGTGGTGGTGGCCGAACGGGCAATGATGTCTTGGTTGGCCATCAGATTTTCTCCACATTGACCAGGAACGACTTGGATTCCGGGGTCTGTGTATTGCCGTCACCGAGGAACGGCACCAGGGTGTTTGTCAGGTAGCCATGCCGGGTTGCCCCGGTGAAACCCCAGTGCAACGGAATGCCAATCTGGTGCACGGTCTGGTTGTTGACTTGCAGCGGACGAATCCGCTTGGTCACCACCGCCACCGCCTCAATATGCCCGCGCTTGGAGCTGACCCGTACCCGATCGCCTGGGGCAATCCCCTTCTCCTTGGCCAGGGCTTCACCAATCTCGACGAACTGCTCGGGCTGGGTGATGGCATTGATCGGGCAATGCTTGGTCCAGAAGTGGAAGTGCTCGGTGAGCCGGTAGCTCGTGGCGGCATAGGGGAAATCCTTCGCCGTCCCGAGCGAGTCCCAGACCGAATCGAAGATGCGCCCGGCCGGGTTGCTGGTTGCCTTCTTGTTGGTGGGGTGCAGCGGATTGATGCCGATCGGCGTTTCGAACGGTTCGTAATGTTCCGGGAAGGGACCTTCGTTCATCTTGTCGAGGGCGAAGAAACGCGCCACCCCTTCGGGGTTCATGATGAACGGGTTCATGCCCGCGTCCGGCGGTACATCGGCCTTGTAGTCGGGCACGTCGGTACCGCCCCAGGTCTTGCCGTTCCACCACACCAGACGCTTTTTCGGGTCCCAGGGTTGGCCTTTCGGATCGGCCGAAGCGCGGTTGTAGAGAATGCGCCGGTTCATCGGCCAAGCCCAGGCCCATCCCAGGTTCTGCTTCATCCCGAAAGGGTCGCTGTTGTCGCGACGGGCCATCTGGTTGCCCTGCTCGGTCCAGCTGCCGCAGAAGATCCAGCAGCCCGATGCCGTGCTGCCGTCGTCCTTGAGCTGGGCGAAACCGGACAGCTGCTGCCCGGCCTTGAGCGTCGTGCCCGTGGCGTCGGTGACGTCGGCAATGGCGTAGCCATTGAACTCCTTGGCAAGCTCTTCCGGTGTCGGATCGTCAGGCACCTTGTAGGGCCAGTTGAGCTTGAGAATCGGCTCGGCGAAAGTCCCGCCGTTGGCCTGGTAGCGCTGACGCAAACGGATGAACAGCTCGCTCATGATCTTGATGTCGGTGCGTGCTTGTCCCGGGCCGTTGGCGCCCTTCCAGTGCCATTGCAGCCAGCGGCCACTGTTGACCAGTGAGCCGTCCTCTTCGGCGAAACAGGTGGTGGGCAGGCGGATGACTTCGGTCTGGATGCCGGCCGTTTCGACATCGTTGTAAGGCCCGACATTGCGCCAGAATTCCGAAGTCTCGGTGGCGAGCGGGTCCATCACCACCAGCCACTTGAGTTTGGCCAGCGCGGCCATCACCCGGTTCTTGTCAGGCAAGGCGGCGATAGGATTGAAGCCCTGGCAGACGTAGCCGTTGACCTGCCCGCTGGACATCATGTCGAACACTTTCAGGATGTCGTAGCCGGGGATATCGAGCTTCGGCAGCCAGTCGTAGCCCCAGTGGTTGTCGGCGGTAGCGTTGGCGCCGTACCAGGCCTTCATCAGGCTGACGTGGAACTTGCCGTAGTTTTGCCAGTAGGACAATTGCCCGGGCCGCAACGGTTTGAGCGCACGCTTGGCAATGTAAGCGTCGTAGTCCTGTTCGGCATCGCCCGGCAGGGTCAGGTAGCCGGGCAGCAGGTTCGACAGCAACCCAAGGTCGGTCAGGCCCTGGATGTTGGAGTGCCCGCGCAGCGCATTGACGCCCCCACCCGGCATGCCAACGTTGCCCAGCAGCAGTTGCACCATGGCCGCACTGCGAATCATCTGCGAGCCGGTCGAATGCTGGGTCCAGCCCAGCGCATAGAGAATCGTCATGGTCTTGCCCGGTTGCGAGCAGGTGGCGATTTCTTCCCAGATTTTCATTATGGCGTCTTGCGGCATGCCGCAGATCAGGCTCGTCAGTTCCAGGGTGTAGCGGCTGTAGTGCTGCTTCATCAACTGGTAGACGCAACGCGGGTGCAGCAGGGTCGGATCGACTTTGGCGAAACCGTCCTCGCCGATTTCATAGCCCCAGCTGGACTTGTCGCTGTAAGTGCGCTTGGTTGCGTCGTAGCCGGTAAACAGCCCGTCCTCGAAGCCAAAGTCGGCTTTGACGATGAACGACACGTCCGTATAGGCGTGCACGTACTCGTGCTGGATCTTGTTTTCGGTGAGCAAATAGTTGATCAGACCGCCCATGAAGGCGATGTCGGTGCCGGTGCGGATCGGCGCGTAATAGTCGGCCACCGAGGCGGTGCGGGTGAAACGCGGGTCGATCACGATCAGCCGCGCCTGGTTGTGCGCTTTGGCTTCGGTCACCCATTTAAAGCCACAAGGGTGGGCTTCGGCGGCGTTACCGCCCATGACCAGAACCAGATTCGCGTTGGCGATATCCGTCCAGTGGTTGGTCATCGCACCTCGGCCATACGTTGGGGCAAGACTTGCCACCGTCGGGCCATGTCAGACACGTGCCTGGTTATCGAACCCCAGCATGCCCAGACTGCGAACGACCTTGTGAGTCATGTAACCGGCTTCGTTGGAGGACGCCGAGGCGGCGAGAAAACCCGTCGTCAGCCAACGGTTGACCGTCTGGCCCTGGGCATTCTTCTCGATGAAGTGGGCATCGCGATCAGCCTTCATCAGGTCGGCGATGCGATCCAGCGCTTCATCCCAGGACACCCGCGTCCACTCCTTGCTGCCCGGCTTGCGTACCTGCGGATATTGCAGTCGGCTGGGGCTATGGACGAAGTCCAGCAGGCCTGCGCCTTTGGGGCACAGCGTGCCGCGATTGACCGGGTGGTCGGCATCCCCTTCAATGTGGATGATGCTCTGGCTGACGTTCTTGGCCGCATCGCCTTGGCTGTACATGATCAAGCCGCAACCCACCGAACAGTAGGGGCAGGTATTGCGGGTTTCATGGGTATGGGCCAGCTTGAAGTGGCGGACTTGCTCGGCGAAGGCTGGCGCGGGGGCCATACCCAGCGCAGCCAGGCTGGAGCCTCCAAGGCCGATAGCGGCGACCTTGAAGAACTGACGACGGTTGAGGTCCATCGTGCGCTCCTGATCAGGTGGAGTTACCCGGAACTGCCCGGGAAATCTTGGACGAACACGGTGACTGAACGACGGCCGCCGACACTTGAAACTATAGTCAAGATTGCACGGGATGTAATGAAACCCGGTCGTCGGCGGTGTACTCAGAGCTCTGGCGCGTCATTGCCTCTTTTTCCGATCACATCATCCACCCAGCTCATCGCCGCAATGACCGTCGGGAAGCCGATCGTGCTGGTCAAAGCGATCAGTGCGTGATGGATCTCCTCAGTCGTCGCACCGGCTGCCAGTGCCCGTCGGGTATGACTGTGCACTGCGCCTTCCGAGCGGATGGCCGCCGCGGCACCGAGCTGAACCAGCTGAACGGTTTTCTCGTCCAGCGGGCCGGCCTGATGCACCGCGGTACCCAAGGCCTCCATGGCGCTGAAATAATCAGGGTATTGATGTTTCAGGCGTTGATAGGTGAATGGGTTGTGATCGCTCTTGTTGTCCATCGTAGTCTCCTCGCATTGACGGTTCGATTCAGTTTCGGCCCTTCACTTCAGGCAGCGCTCTACAAGCTCCTCGGCGCTGGTGACCGGGGGTTCGCACGAGTGGTTTCGGCAGACATAGGCGCTGATTTGCCCCGCGAGCGCATGCCGGCCCGCGCCGATGGGCACATTCTCGGCAAAGGCCAGGACAGGTGGATGGGCTTGTCCTCGTCGCGTGCACGGCGGAACGCTTCCTCACCCCACGGATACCAATCGACGGGGTTCTCTGCATGCTGGCGCAGATAGGGCGAAGTCTCGTTGGCGAGTCGATTGCTCATGGCTGGCTCCTCACACCGGGCTCCTCAGAACAGCCCCAACTGCAAGCGCGCCGCCTCGGACATGCGACTTTGATCCCAGGGCGGGTCCCAGACGATCTCGACCTCGACCTCGCTGACCCCTGGGAGAGTCTGGACCTTGGTGCGCGCCTCTTCCTTCAGTACATCGCCCATTCCGCAACCGGGCGCGGTCATGGACATCTTGATCTCGACTCGCTGGCCGCCGTCGGCGAGCAAGCGGGTTTCACACTGGTAGATCAACCCGAGATCGACCACATTCACCGGAATCTCCGGGTCGTAGACGGTACGCAACATGTCGAGCACCTGCTGGATGTCGAAAGCGCCGCTGACCGCCGGTTGCACGCTCGCCTGAGGTTGCCCTTGCGGGAGCGCATCCTGGCCCAGAGCATCGGCGTCAGCGGCGGCGATCCGCGCCAACCGGCCCCTGGAGATTTGAACCGTGAAGCTGCCACCGAGCGCCTGGGTCACCACCACCCGCTCGCCACGGCCCAGTTGCAGCCGCTCCCCGCCCGGAATCAGGGTCACCGCGCAGTCACGCGTGAGTTCGATCGGTTGCAGGTAGCCCGGTTTGTTCGGGTTATCGAAATGGAAGCCGGCGCCATGCAGGTCGTACTCGAAATCGATGGACAAGCCATCCGCGCGCTCTGCGCTCGCGGGATCGAGCAACAGCTTGATGCCGTCTGCCTCGACCGTGAGATCACCTTCGGCAGCGCGTTCGAAGAAAAACTCATGGGCGAAATGCTCATCGATCCTGAGCCGCACACCGCGCACATGCCCGTCCGCCAGGGCATCGAGCAAAACTTTGCGTGCCGGTTCGCGCAGGTGAATACGCGGGATTGGTAATGTGGCTGCCATGGCTGATTACTCCGTCGTGACCTGCGAGGCGCCACCTTCGAGGGCGCTACGCAGCGTGTGCCAGGCCAGAGTGGCGCATTTGACCCGCACCGGAAACTCCCAAACGCCTGAAAGCACCGCGAGTTTACCGAGCTCCCCGGGTGTCACCCGGGCGTTTGGCCCTTCGGTGAGCAACGTATGCACCCGGGCAAAAAGTGCCTGCGCCTCTTCCGGTTTTTTCCCCTTCACCGCCAACGTCATCAAGGATGCCGAGGCCTGGGAGATGGCACAGCCAACGCCCTGAAAGCTGATGTCCTCGATCACCCCGTTCGCAAGCCGGAGATAAATCTTCAACTGATCGCCGCACAGCGGATTGAAACCCTCCGCCGTACAGGTCGCGTCATCAAGCGGGTGAAAATTACGCGGCCGCTTACCGTGGTCAATGATCACGTCCTGATAAAGCTCGCGCAGTTCGTCGCTACTCACGGAACACCTCCTGAACCTTGGCCAGCCCCGCCACCAGCGCATCGATATCACGCTCGGTGCTGTAGCAACCGAGTGAAGCGCGAGCCGTGGCGGGCACGCCGAAACGGTTCATCAAGGGCTGTGCGCAGTGGTGCCCGGTGCGAATCGCGATCCCTTCGCGGTCAAGGATGGTGCCGATATCGTGCGGGTGGATGCCGTCGAGGACAAACGAAAGAACACCGACCTTCTCTGCTGCCGTACCGATCAGCCGCAGGCCAGGCACTGTCGCCAGCGCCTTCAGTGCGTAGGCCTGTACGACCTGCTCGTGAGCCGCAATCGCCTCTGGCCCCAGTTCAGCGAGAAAGTCGATCGCCGCGCCGAGGCCGATAGCGCCGGCCATGTTCGGGGTTCCCGCTTCAAACTTGTACGGCGGTTTGTTGTAGACAGTGTTCTCGAAGCTGACCGAGAGAATCATGTCGCCGCCGCCCTGATAAGGCGGCATGCTTTCGAGCAGCTCGTGACGGCCGTAGAGCACGCCGATACCGGTGGGACCGTACATCTTGTGGCCTGACAGCGCGTAAAAATCGCAGCCCAGCGCTCGGACGTCGACCTTCAAGTGCGGAGCCGCCTGGGCGCCGTCGACCAGCACGCGTACGCCCCGCGCGTGGGCGAGTTCGACAATGCGCCGGATCGGGTTGATGGTACCGAGCACATTGGAGACATGAGTGACAGCCACCAGCCGGGTCCGGGGCCCGATCAGCCGTTCCAGCTCATCGAGCAGCAGTTCGCCGGCGTCATTGATCGGTGCCACCCGCAGCCGCGCGCCGGTCTGCTCGCAGAGCATCTGCCAAGGCACGATATTCGAATGGTGTTCCATGGCCGTGATCAGCACCTCGTCGCCAGTACGGAGCTGAGTCTTGCCATAGGTTTGCGCCACGAGGTTGACCGCTTCGGTCGTGCCGCGGACGAAGACGATCTCTTCGACAGACTCGGCATTGAGGAAGCCCTGGACCTTGGCCCGAGCCTTCTCGTACTCCTCGGTGGCGCGTACCGAAAGATAATGCACGCCACGGTGCACGTTGGCGTTCTCCTTTGAAAAGAAGTGCGACATGGCATCGATGACCGCCTGCGGCTTCTGGCTGGTCGCGGCACTGTCGAGGTAAATCAGCGGCTTGCCGTAGATCGTCTCCGCGAGAATCGGGAACGCCTGGCGCACACGTTCGACGTCGTAGCCTGGCGCAAGGTGTAACGGTTTCGCTAGCCCGTGAAGGCGGTATTCGAGGTCGCTCATGCCACCACCTCCCGCCCGCGCAATTGCGCGGTGACCAGTCGCTGCACATGCTCGCGCAGCGGCTCCAGCTCAATGAGCTCGAGCATCTCGCTGACGAACGCAAAGGTCAGCAGCGATCGCGCTGCCGCCAGCGGAATCCCCCGTGAGCGCAGGTAGAAAATGGCCTGTTCATCCAGTTGGCCAACGGCGGCACCGTGAGCGCACTTGACGTCATCGGCGAAGATCTCCAGCCGAGGCTGAGAGTTGACCTGGGCCGACGTCGACAACAACAGATTCTTGTTGGTCTGGCTGGCATCGGTCTTCATCGCCCCCGGACGCACGATGATCCGTCCGTCAAAGATTCCATGCCCATGATCATCGATCACGCCTTTGTAGCGTTCGCGGCTGGTGCAGCTCGGCGCTTGATGCTCGATGGTCGTCTGATTGTCCAGGTGTTGCTGACCTCGCGGCAGGTACAGACCGTTCAACGCGACCCGCGCGCCGGGGCCTTCGAGTACCACGCGCAGCTCCTGCCGTGCCAGTTTCGAGCCCAGTGCCAGGGAATGCGCGATGAAGTGGCTGCCTCGGGCCTGGCGCACGCTGAGCAGCGCGACATGGAATGCCGCCGTGCTCTCGTTCTGCACCGTGTAATGCTCAAGTGTGGCGTCAGCGTCGAGCAGCACCTCGCTGACCGCGTTACTCAAGTAGACCTCGTTCCCGCTGCCGACGTGGCTTTGCACCAGAGTCGCCCGGCTCCCTGCCCCCATCTGCACCAGGACACGCGGATGGGTCACCCGTGGCGTGGCGTCCGACGTCGAAAGAAACACCAGATGGATCGGGGCGTCGAGCGTCGTGTGGGCGGGAATCTGCACCAACGCCCCGTCCTCGGCGAACGCGGTATTCAGCGCCGTAAAGGCTTGCGGCCGTGAGCGAAACGCGTGGGCGAACAGGCTTTCGAGCACGCCGTTGTCGGCGTTCAGCAGTGCTGCAAATGGGCACACCTTAACGCCGTGGGGCAGTCCTTCAAGTGCCGACAGCTCAGCGGCGAAATAGCCGTTGACGAAGACCAGTCGCACACCGCCGTAGTTACCGGCAAGTCGTTCGATGTTGACGGCGGACAGGTCCCGACTCGCGTCCGTTTCGACCGCCTGGAAAGGAATCTCCAGGATCGGCGCGACTCGCGTGTGCTTCCAGGCTTCGTCCTTGACCGTGGGAAAGCCCTGCTCGGTCACCCACTGGAACGCGGCGCGGCGCAACGCTTGCAGCCAGGCCGGATGCCCAGCGTCAGATCCGGGGGTGAGCTGCGTGAGGAACGCCGCGCTGTTCATGGCCTGGCTCCGGGCGCTGCAGAATCCTGCTCATAGCTCGCATAGCCGTGTTTCTCCAGCTCGAGGGCCAGCTCTTTGCCGCCGGATTGGACGATCCGGCCGTTAGCCATGACGTGCACGCGATCCGGGACGATGTAGTCGAGCAGTCGTTGATAGTGGGTGATCACCAGCAGCGCGCGATCCTTGCTGCGTAGCGCATTGACGCCAGCTGCGACTGTCCGCAGCGCATCGATGTCGAGGCCCGAGTCGGTCTCGTCGAGGATCGCCAGCCGGGGTTCTAGAATCGCCATCTGGAAAATCTCGTTGCGCTTCTTCTCGCCCCCCGAAAAGTCCACGTTGACCGAGCGGTTCATGAAGCTCTGGTCCATCTCGACCAGCGCCATGCGCTCCTTGGCGAGTTCAAGGAAATCCAGCGCATCCAGCTCTTCGAGCCCGCGCTGCTTGCGCACGGCGTTGAGGGCCGTGCGCAGAAAGTACAGGTTGCCGACGCCGGGGATTTCCACCGGGTACTGAAACGCCAGGAAAATCCCGGCAACCGCCCGCGCTTCCGGCGGCATGGCCAGCAGGTCCTGGCCGTCATACAGCACCTCGCCGCTGACCTCGTAGGTCTCGAGGCCTGCGAGCACCTGGGCCAGCGTGCTTTTGCCGGAGCCGTTCGGCCCCATGATCGCGTGCACCTCGCCCGCTTCAACCCGCAGCGTGATGCCCCGCAGAATTTCACGGCCGTCGACGCTGGCGTGCAGATCATTGATCTCGAGCATGCTCCCACCCCGGGCCTTAGCCCACGCAGCCCTCCAGGCTCACACCCAGCAGTTTCTGGGCTTCCACCGCGAACTCCATCGGCAGCTCCTTGAGCACCTCGCGGCAGAAGCCGTTGACGATCATCGGCACCGCATCCTCTGCGCTGATGCCGCGCTGCCGGCAGTAAAACAGCTGCTCGTCGCTGATCTTCGACGTGGAGGCCTCATGCTCGACCTGGGCGCTGGGGTTCTTCACATCGATATAAGGAAACGTGTGCGCGCCACACTCGCTGCCCAGCAGCAGCGAGTCACACTGCGTATGGTTGCGGGCACCGGTTGCGCCTTTCTGGATTTTCACCAGGCCGCGATAGGTATTCTGCCCATGACCGGCGGATATTCCCTTGGACAGAATGGTGCTGCGCGTGTGCCGACCGATGTGGATCATCTTGGTGCCGGTGTCCGCCTGTTGGTGATTGGCGGTCAGGGCGACCGAATAGAACTCGCCGACCGAATAATCGCCCTGGAGAATCACTCCCGGATATTTCCAGGTGATCGCGGAGCCGGTTTCAACCTGCGTCCAGGAAATCTTCGAATGCGCGCCTGCGCATTTGCCGCGCTTGGTGACGAAGTTGAAGATCCCGCCGCGTCCCTGGGCGTCGCCCGGGTACCAGTTCTGCACCGTGGCGTACTTGATCTGGGCGTTATCCAGCGCGACCAGTTCGACCACCGCCGCATGCAACTGGTTATTGTCGCGCATCGGTGCGGTGCAGCCCTCGAGGTAGCTCACATAGGCGCCCTCCTCCGCAACGATCAGCGTGCGCTCGAACTGGCCGGTGTCCGCGGCGTTGATACGGAAATAGGTCGACAGCTCCATCGGGCAACGCACGCCCTTGGGCACGTAGCAGAAGGAACCGTCGGAAAACACCGCCGAGTTCAGTGTGGCGAAGAAGTTGTCGCTGTAGGGCACCACCGAACCGAGGTACTTGCGCACCAGTTCCGGGTGGTTTTGCACGGCCTCGGAGAACGAGCAGAAGATCACCCCGACTTCGGCGAGTTTGTGCTTGAAGGTAGTCGCTACCGAGACCGAGTCGACCACGGCATCCACCGCAACGCCGGTCAGGCGTTCCTGTTCGGCGAGCGAGATGCCGAGCTTGCCGAACATCTCGCGCAGCTCGGGATCGACCTCGTCAAGACTGGTGGGCCCCGGGGTTTTCGGCTTCGGCGCCGAGTAATAGATGATGTCCTGGTAGTCGATGGGATCGAAGTGGACGTTCTGCCAGGTGGGCTCGCGCATTGTCAGCCAGTGGCGATACGCCTTCAGACGCCAGTCGAGCAGCCACTGTGGCTCGTTTTTCTTTGCCGAGATCAGGCGGACGAGGTCTTCGTTGAGCCCGCGCGGGGCCGCGTCGCTCTCAAAATCAGAAACAAAGCCGTACTTGTAGGCCCGGTTGCTGAGTTCGCGGATCCTCGCATTGTCAGTGCTCATCGCGGATGCCTCCTGCTGTTGGCAGGACCATGTGATCGTTTAACTATACTCCTTCCCTGTTCCTTACGACCCGAGCTAGCCCCTGGCGTTCAAACATCCGACGATTGCCGTAACAGGATGTCGTTGCCGTCCACCCGGACCTCGAACTGTTCGACCTGGTAAGCCGGTTCTGTGAGGCATTCGCCGCTGGTCACGTCGAACTCATAGGCGTGAACCGGGCAAATCACCACGTTGTCGCAGAGTATTCCGTCTCCCAGCGAACCGTCTTCGTGCGGGCAGGTGTTGTGGATGGCGAAATACCGGCCATCGACATTGAACAGCGCGACGGGCGTACCCCCAAGGTCCACGGTTATGCCGTTACCCGGTTCGATATCCCCCACAGATGCGACCTTGACGAACTCACTCATAGTGCCACTCCCTCTTGAGTGTCATTTTAGCTGCTGGATCTGCTGCCGACTCGTCGGGATCCGATCACCGAGACTTGCGCCCGGCAGCAGTAGGCTAAGCTTTCAGCAGCTCATTGCTCACGATGCTCGCGCCTGCAGGTTTTGGGTTTTTCTGAAGAGCGTCTGCAACAGCTATTTCAGACAGGCCCAAACCACTCACGCAGGACTGACGTGATGACCGAGCCCCTCCTCAGCTTCGAAGAACTGAAACTCGCCGCTACCGCAGGTGATATCGATACCGTGCTGGTCTGCATGGTCGATATGCAGGGGCGACTGGTCGGCAAGCGATTCCAGGTCGAGTTTTTCATCGACAGCGGCCATGAAGAAACCCACTGCTGCAATTACCTGCTGGCCGACGACATCGACATGGAACCGGTGCCAGGTTATGCCGCCGCCAGCTGGAGCAAAGGCTATGGCGATTTCGTGCTGAAACCCGACATGGCCACCTTGCGCCGCGTGCCGTGGCTGGAATGCACGGCGCTGGTGCTCTGCGACGTGCTCGATCACCACCATCGGCAGGACTTGCCCCACAGCCCGCGGGCAATCCTGAAAAAGCAGATCGAGCGACTCCGTGAGCGCGGCTACAGCGGCATGTTCGCCTCGGAACTGGAGTTCTATCTGTTCGACGAGAGTTACGAGGCCATCCACGAGCGCAACTACCACAAGCCGAAAACCGCCGGCCATTACATCGAGGATTACAACATCCTCCAGACCACCCGCGAGGAGCCAGTGCTGCGGGCGATTCGCAAACACCTGCAGGCCTCCGGCATTCCCGTGGAAAACTCCAAGGGTGAATGGGGCCCGGGCCAGGAAGAAATCAACGTCCGTTATGCCGATGCCCTGACCATGGCCGACCAGCACGTGATCATCAAGCACGCCTGCAAAGAGATCGCGCAATTGCAGGGCAAGGCGATCACGTTCATGGCCAAGTGGCGCTATGACGCCGCCGGGTCCAGTAGCCATATCCACAACTCGTTGTGGGACAAGAATGGCAAAAAGCCGCTGTTCTTCGACCCCAAGGCCGAGTTCGGCATGTCGACGCTGATGCGTGCCTGGGTGGCCGGGCAGCTCAAGTACGCCAACGACATCACCTGTTTTCTCGCGCCTTACATCAATTCGTACAAGCGCTTCCAGGCTGGCACTTTCGCGCCGACCCGGGCGATCTGGAGTCGGGACAACCGCACCGCAGGCTTTCGTTTGTGCGCCGAAGGCAGCAAATCCATCCGCATCGAATGCCGCATCGGCGGCGCCGACCTCAACCCTTATCTGGCCTTCGCCGCGTTGATCGCCGCAGGCCTGGCCGGTATCGACGAGCAGCTCAGCCTGGCGCCACCCTTTGAAGGCGATGCCTACCTCGACGAACACTTGCCGGAAGTCTCGAAGACCCTGCGCGAAGCCTGCGCCGCGCTCAAGGCCTCGAGCATGTTGCGCGAGGCGTTCGGTGACGAAGTGGTCGACCACTACGTGCACACCGCCGAATGGGAGCAGAAAGAGTACGACCGACGGATAACCGACTGGGAACTGCAGCGCGGTTTTGAGCGCTATTGAGCAATCCATTATTGAGGCAGCCATGACGTCGATGATTCAACTCATCTCCCCGGTCGATGGCCGGGTCTACGCCGAACGCCACTGCGCCAATGCGACGCAGATCGAGCAGGCGCTGACGGCTGCCGCAGCCGCCCAGGCGTCATGGAAACGCCGGCCACTGAGCGAACGCGCCGCTTTATGCAGTGCCGCCGTGGACGCGATGCTGGCCATGAAAGACGAAATAGTGCCGGAACTGGCCTGGCAAATGGGCCGCCCGGTACGCTTTGGCGCTGGCGAGCTGCGCGGATTCGAAGAGCGTGCCCGGCATATGATCGCCATCGCACCTGAAGCCTTGGCAGCGGTCGAACCTGCGCCTGTCGTGGGGTTTCGACGCCAGATCAAACGCGAGCCGCTGGGTACGGTGCTGGTTATCGCACCCTGGAATTACCCCTACCTCACGGCGGTCAATACGATCATCCCGGCGCTGATGGCCGGCAACAGCGTCATTCTCAAACACGCCTCGCAAACGCTGCTGGTCGGTGAACGTTTCGCTGAGGCCTTTCGCCGCGCCAACCTGCCCGAAGGGCTGTTCCATAACCTGCTGCTCAATCACACCTATACCGCGGCGATCATTGCCTCGGGACGGGTGCAGCACGTGAACTTCACCGGTTCGGTCGAAGCCGGCAAAGCCATCGAAATCGCCGCCACCGGGCGCTTCCTCGGCATCGGGCTGGAGCTCGGCGGCAAAGACCCGGCCTACGTCCGCGCAGACGCCAACCTTGAGCATGCCGTGGAAAACCTGGTGGACGGCAGCTTCTTCAACTCCGGGCAAAGCTGCTGCGCCGTCGAACGTATCTATGTCGATCAAACAATTTACCCGGCGTTTGTCGAGCGCTTTGCCGCCCTGACCCGCCAATATGTGCTGGGCAACCCGCTGGACGAAGCCACCACCCTCGGCCCGTTGGTCAATCCGGGAGCTGCCGAGTTCGTGCGTGGGCAGATCGCCGAAGCGCTGGCAAAAGGTGCTAAAGCACTGATCGATCCAAAGACCTTTCCAGCGGATGTGCCCGGCAGCGCCTACCTCGCGCCGCAGGTGTTAGTCGATGTCAGCCATCAAATGTCGGTGATGCGCGAGGAAAGCTTTGGTCCGGTGGTCGGCATCATGCCGGTTGCCAGCGACGACGAAGCCATCGCCTTGATGAACGACAGCGAATTCGGGCTCAGCGCCTCAATCTGGACGGCGGACCTCGCCGCCGCCGAACGTATCGGCGACGAGATCGCCACCGGCAGCGTATTCATGAACCGCTGCGATTACCTGGACCCGGCCCTGGCCTGGACCGGGGTGAAAAACAGCGGGCGCGGCGTATCGCTGTCGCGCATCGGTTACGAACACCTGACCCGAGCCAAATCCTTCCATCTGCGCCATGAGATCTGAGCCATGAGCCTGACCGCGAACTGGAACTACCCCACGAGCATCCACTTCGGTGTTGGCCGTATCGCCGAGCTGGCCGACACCTGCCGCAGCCAAGGTATCCAGCGACCGTTGCTGGTCACCGACAGTGGTCTGGCGCGCGCACCGATCACCACCGCGGCGCTGGAATCCTTGCGCGCCGCCGGCCTCGGCGTAGCACTGTTTTGCGACCTCAAGCCGAACCCGGTCGAGGCCAACCTGGCGGGAGGGCTCGACGCCTGGCGTGCCGGCAAACACGATGGCGTGGTCGCCTTCGGCGGCGGCAGTGGGCTGGATATGGGCAAACTGATCGCCTTCATGAGCGGCCAGACCCGACCGGTGTGGGATTTCGAAGACATCGGCGACTACTGGACCCGCGCCGATGAAAGCAGCATCGCCCCAATAATTGCGGTGCCGACCACGGCGGGTACGGGGTCCGAGGTCGGCCGCGCAGCGGTGATCATCGACGAGCGTACACACACCAAACGGATCATCTTCCATCCAAAAATGATGCCGCGGGTGGTCATCAGCGACCCAGCCCTCACCGTTGGCATGCCGGCCAAGGTCACCGCCGGCACCGGCATGGATGCCTTTGCGCATTGCCTGGAGTCGTACTGCGCCCCCGGTTTTCATCCCATGGCCGAAGGGATTGCGGTAGAAGGCATGCGCCTGGTGGCCAACGCCCTGGTGCGGGCAGTACGCACACCCTCCGACCTTGAGGCGCGCGCGGAAATGCTCGCGGCCGCCGCGATGGGCGCCACCGCCTTCCAGAAAGGTCTGGGCGGGATGCACGCGCTCGCACATCCGGTCGGCGCCCTGTACGACACCCATCACGGCATGACCAATGCCACCTTCATGCCCTATGTCTTGAAGTTCAATCGCCCGGCCATCGAGGAACGCATCACCCGCCTGGCGGCTTACCTGCGTCTGCCGACTCCGGGCTTCGACAGTTTTCTGGCCTTCGTCCTCAAGTTGCGCAAGGACATCGGCGTGCCGCATACGCTGTTTGAGCTGGGAGTGGATGATCGGCAGGTCGACCTGATCGCCGACATGGCGATTGTCGACCCCTGCGCCAGCGGTAACCCGCTGCCATTGACACGAAATGGCGCGGTAGAGATTTTCGACGCGGCGTATCACGGCCGGCTCTAGAGCTACTATTCACCCTGCTCAAAAGCCCGATGGGCGTCGTTTGTGCTTGCATTACAGCCAGTACTCCCAAAGGCGCCCAAACTGTTCCTTGACTCTCACGCCGAGGGAACGCTGCTGCCACTTCTCAAGCGTAATTTCATTCGACTTCAGTAGATCCGCGAGGAACGCCGCACGCATTTTCTCGCCGAATCCGGTACCCAGCACCACGACGTTGACTTCCTGGTTGTGCAGAAAACTCCGCCAGTCAAGATTGGTTGAGCCGACCGTGGACCAGACGCCATCGATCACCGCGGTTTTGACATGCAGCAAGGCATCGCGGCGTTCGTAGAGCTTGACGCCGGCCTCCAGCAGCTCGGTGTAGTGCCTGCGGCCAGCGTTGAATACCAGCCAGGAATCGGTGCTGCTGGGCAGCACCAGCTTCACATCGACGCCTCGTGCCACTGCGTTCTTGAGCTCCGTCAGTAGTTGCGGATCGGGCACGAAGTAGGCGTTAGTCAGCCAGATTTCGGTTTGCGCACTGCGTAGCGCCGAAATAAGCGTGGCGTAAATCAAACTGTAGGGTTCATCTGGTGAGCTACCGATGGCGCGTACTACCTCGTGGCCTTTGCGTTCGGCCGTCGGGAAATAATGGCGTGTCGCAAGCGGTTTGCCTTTCTGCTTTTCCCACGTCTCGATAAATAGCTTTTGCAGTTCAGCCACTGCCGGTCCTTCAACCCGCAGGTCGGTATCGCGCCAAGGCAACTTGCCGCCGGGCCTGACTTTTGAGTTCAGGCTGAACGAGTTGCCTGAATGGACACTGCTGACGTTGATACCGCCGAGGAAGGCAACGCGGCCATCAATGATCAGTAGCTTACGATGATCCCGCTGGTTCACTTGCCACCCAGCCTTGGCGGTCGCTGGATTGACCGGATTGAATTCCAGCACATTGATGCCTGCGGCGGTCAGTCGGGTGAAAAAAGCCGACGGTGTGCTGAGGGTACCGACGCTGTCCCGGATCAGATTGACCTGTACCCCAGCCGCTTGTTTGGCAATCAGCGCTGCGGCGAAGCGCTCGCCGATTTCATCGTCGTCAAAAATGTAACTCTCGATATTGATGTGATCACGCGCGCGGCCAATCGCAGAGATCATTGATGGGTAGGTAGTCGGACCGTTCTGTAACAGTTCGACCTTGTTGCCGTCCGTCAGCGGGCTGCCGACGATGGCCTCCTCGATCGCCATATGCAGGTCGAAGATGTTCGTCTGGACGCCATTGGCCTTCAAACGGTCAATAACGGCCTTGCTGCGTTCGGCTGACAGCGGTCCATGCGTACTGTCGATCTTCACAGAGGCCGGGTTGGTGTAGGCCATATCGGGGGCGATGGTGGGCAACGAACCACACGCCAGGAGCAGTGTCAGGCTCAGCACTGTCAGAGTTCGGAGCAAAATCCGGATGGAAAACAGATTCATGCAGCCTCCGCCCGAAACTGAAGGAGTGCCTGTATCGGGGCAGTAAATGAGCACGGTTTCGGTGCGATAACGTTCTTAAATTTAGACTCTGCACAACAGTCCCGCGGCTTTTTATCGCTGACAGCGGATTTGAACGCGTGCAGTAATACCGACAGACGGTTAAGCGCGGTCATGTACACAGCACGCCATGGATTAATCTGTAGAGCTAGGGAATCTCAACTTCGGACGGTGGCTGACATGTTTGATGCTCCAAAGCCACAACAGAACCATCTGCTGGCAGCCCTGCCCGCACAATCACTGGAGCGCTTGCTGCCGCACCTCGAGCCGATCACCCTGCCGCTTGGCAAGGTGCTCTACGAGTCCGGGGATGCCCTACGGCACGTCTATTTCCCCACCGACGCCATCGTGTCCCTGCTGTACGTGATGGAAAACGGCGCATCGGCGGAAATTTCAGTGGTCGGCAATGAAGGCTTGATCGGCATCGCCGTCTTCATGGGCGGCGAAAGCACGCCGAGCCGGGCGATTGTCCAGAGTGCCGGGCATGCTTTCCGGTTGCCCGGCCAGCGTCTCAAGGATGAGTTCAACCGCCACGGAGAGATGCTCCTGCTGATGTTGCGCTACACCCAGGCGTTGATCACCCAGATGGCCCAGACCGCGGTCTGCAACCGCCACCACTCGATCGATCAACAATTGTGCCGCTGGTTGCTGCTGTCCCTCGATCGCCTGCAAGACAATCAACTGATCATGACCCAGGAATTGATCGCCAACATGCTCGGCGTACGCCGCGAAGGAGTGACCGATGCCGCCGGCAAGCTGCAACGCCTGGGCGTCATCGAATACAGCCGTGGCCACATCAAGGTGCTGGACAGGTCCGCGCTCGAGCAACTGAGTTGCGAGTGCTACGCGGTGGTCAGAAAAGAAACCGAGCGCCTGCTGCCCTACGTTCCGGTAAAGCCGACTCGCTGATTGCCAATGTCTGCGTGTTCTAGCGAACAGACTGGCCTGCCAGAGTCACCCATACTGAACGCATTAGACGGCCCCGGCACCTGTCCCGCCCATTCAGGGCCCACTGTGCCGCAGGATCTGCGCATGCCAATTATGTCTGGGCGACCAATAGAAAACCGGCTACTCCAGGGGCTGTCGAAGACTGACTACGGCCGGCTGGAGGCACAGTGCAATAACGTCGAACTGGCCTTTGGCACTGTCCTGTGCGAACCGGGCCATCCAATCCTGCATGTGTATTTCCCGCAAACAGCGCTCATCGCTGAAGTGGTGACGTTGCACCGCCACCCTCCTCTGCACATGAGCCTGATCGGCAATGAAGGGATGCTCGGAGCGACACTTGCTCTGGGGGTTAATACCGCCCCCATGCGCGCCGTGGTGCAAGGCGCCGGTACGTGCCTGAGGATGAGTGGCTTACAGCTTCAGGTCTCGCTACGCGAGAGCCCGTTATTGTTGCGCAGGCTCAATCAGTACCTGTACGTGCAGATGATGCAGCTCGCTCAAACTGCCGCCTGTACCCATTTTCACGAGATTGAGCCACGCCTGGCGCGCTGGTTGCTGATGACTCACGATCGCGCGCACGCCAATCACTTTCATCTGACCCACCTGGCCCTCGCGGACATGCTTGGGGTTCGGCGCAGTGGCGTGACACTGGCCGCCGGCACGCTGCAACAGCGTGGATTGATCCGTTACACCCGTGGTGAAATCACGATTCTTGACCGTAAAGGATTGGAAGCGGCGTCATGCGAGTGCTATAGCGACACCCGCTCGACTCCGCTATGACGCGGCTATCGTGGCAAGGGAAAGGTTGCTGTAAACGTAGTGCCCTCTTCTATCGAGGAACTCACCCTCACGTCGCCGTGATGCGCTCTGACGATCTCTCTCACAATGAACAGACCGAGCCCGACACTGCGCAGTCCTGCATTATCCTGGCTGCCGCGAATCATCGGTTCGAACAGGTTGTCGAGCAACTCTGTGGGTATCGGCGTGCCAAGGTTGTGCACGGCAATGGTCACCTGATCCTCGAAGCACGAAGACACCGTGACCCCACCCACAGCCGTGCCATAGGCAATCGCGTTGGCAACCAGATTGCCAATGAGCTGGTAGAGCCGGTCACTGTCGGCGATGAAATCACCTTGGCCGACACAGCGATGGGTCAGCGTGTGCTCAGGAAACACCAGACTCAGCTCGTCCAGGCATTCGCCCACCAGTGTGTGCAAATCAACCGGTTTGAGGGAAACCGCAATGCCGCGCCCGACTTGTCTCAGGGTGAAGTCCAGCAGGTCTGCCACCAGACGTTGCGCGCGCTCTGCAGCGTGGGTGATGTGACCGAGTATTTGTGCTTGCTTGGGAGGCAAGTCACGGCATCCGAGCAGTTGCGAAGCCATTTTTATCGCCGCCAACGGATTGCGCAGGTCGTGACTGACGATCCCGATCAACTGTTCGGCGAACAGCGCCCGGTCTTCTGCCGCTGCGTAATTGCTCCATAACGCGTCCCGTGCAACATCCATTGCGTATTGGGCCTTGAGGTTCATCGCCAGATGCCGTTCGGCAAGCATGCGAGCGGCGAGAGGCCGGTCGTCTGCCTTGAACAGCCTCATCTCATGAAACGTGCCGTGATACGTAATGCTCGGTTGCACGCTACTCACTCCAGTGCAAGTTCAGCGTTTCGATGGATTTGCCATCGACTGAAATGGTGTGGCGCTCTTCATGACCATTCAAACTGGCAATGACCAGGTATTTGTTTGCCGGCAATTGCGCGTACACGATCGGGCCCACCTGACTCAACGACAACAGGGGGCTGCCTTTTTCGCTCTGGATCACCACGTCGACATTGCTGACGTACTGATTGGCCGATCCGGTTGAAAAGGTCATGTGAAAGTTGTAGCCCTGGGTCTGGAGCAAGGCCTTTGACTCATCCAGGCCGATGCCTCCCGTCAGATAGCGGATGCCGTTCTGCTCCTGCGGCTCCAACTGCACGGCCGACATGTCGACCGGTTCTGCGGTGGCTGCATGCAGCACCACGGGAGACAAACCCAGCAGTAGGGCCAGGGCAAATCTTGAAAGCGTCAGTGAATGGTTGAACAACATGAGGGTTTTCATAGTTTCTCCGGTAAATAACTGGCAGCAATCTGCCTGGCACTCAGAGTGCGCGTGGTGGGCAGATTGGGTCTGTGCGCTAGTGCACGCAGAGGTACCAGTGTTATTGACAGGTGTCAGATTCGCCCTAATAACAGCAACACAACCAGGACAATAACGACCACGCCTAATAAACCGCTCGGCGCATAGCCCCAGCTACGGCTGTGCGGCCATGTCGGAATGGCGCCAACCAGCAGCAAAATCAGCAGGATCAACAGTATGGTTCCCAAGCTCATGGCTTTTCTCCTTGGGTCTACACGTAGGTGAAATTTATGCAGGCAGTGAGACCTTGAGCTGCGCGTTGCATATGAACAAATTGGCGTAAGTACCCGGTACGGTCTGTACGGCAACACACCTATCGTCAGTGTTTAATGATTCAGAGGCGCAGTCGTTGTTATTCCACTGATGCAACGGGTTTTGCGTTATTTAGGGAGAGGCTGCCTTAGGCAGCCTCTCTAACCCAGAGATACGTTGTCAGGCTTATCGTTTAATCAGCGAAATCTTGGTGCCTTCAATGCTGACGCCTGCCATCAAGCCTTGCTGGCCAAAGACAAACGCATAAGCATCGTCCTTCAATGTCGAACTCGACAGATTTTTCGCCAGCCCTTCGTCAACCAGCACAACCGTCGGGCCTACGCCAACTTCCCAGCCCTTGGTCTCACGTACATACTTGACCGCCTTGTCAGTCATAAGGAACACGGCATAAGCATAGGACTGTGCACCCGCCTGCAAGCCCCATGAACCGGTCACGGTGTTGTAGTAATTGTCTACTTTCGAGCCGCTGAACATGACCCCTTCACCATAACTGCCACCAAATACCAGACCCGCCTTGATAACTTTTGGGAAGACGAGCACGGCCTTGGCGGTGCGCGACATGGTCTCGGCCACCGGATTGGCTTTGTAGAGGATTTGCAAGGCATGCCGGGAGTCCTGTTCCAGATCCGCGGCCGTTGCGGCGCAGGCAGTATTGAGCAAACCGGTTGAAGTCAGCGACAGGGTTGTGAGCGCGATAAACAGCAGTGAGCGTAGTGAAGTTGTCATGGTTGTTCTCCAATGCCAGCGATACACACGATGCGGCAAGCTGATTACCAGCAGGATGGGTAGCCGCGACTGTCCATTAGAGTGTAGTAGCGACCTGGCCATGTCTGTTCGGTGGCGCACACTGCCAGCCGCTGAAAGGCTTCACCATGAACTGCGCGAACGTTCAAGGCCCCACACATAACCTGTGGGAGCGGGCTTGCTCGCGATATGGTGATAGGGGTGATAACCCCGCCAACGTTCTAACGATGCAAGCGCCCATTCGACTGAGTGGCGCATGCACGCTTCAAGGTGTCACTCGGCAGTTCCTTGAACAGTGCCCGGTAGCTGCTGGAAAACCGGCCGAGGTGCCAGAACGACCAGTTCATCGCCACTTCGGCCACCGTGGTGTCGGTCGCGGTGCGGCTGAGCAATTCGCGACGGGCGCTGTTGAGCCGGCGCAGGCGCAGCCACTGGGTCGGCGCCATGCCGGTGTAGGTCTTGAACGCGTGTTGCAGTTGGCGCAGCGAGACTTCGGCGACCTGGGAAAGCTCCAGCAAATTGAGGTTCTCTTCCGGCGTATCCGCCGCCCATTCACCGATCCGTTTCATGATCGTTCGCTCCCCTGCCCGACGCTGCAACGCGCCTTGGTCCAGGCAAACGCAGGCGTTGTCGAGAATAAACAGGCAGTCGTCCAGCAACTGTTGAGTCAGCACTTCCTTGCTCGGCGGATCGATGGTGTGCGACAGCCGGGTCAGAGTGCCGCTCAGCCAGCGGCTGAACAGCGCGTTCTGCTGCGAATTGAGCGGCGCCATGAACAAACCTTCAAGCCGTTCGACGTTCAATCCATGGTGCTGAACGAATTCCGGGCCGAAGACCACGGCCACTTCCTGATAGTTCTCTGGTGTGATCCAGATGTTGCGACTTTCGCCGTTCAGCACATACAGCGCGTTGTCACTGCGATCGAAACAGAACGCCAGCGAGCCCGGCGGCGCGCTGAAATTCTGCTCGACGCGGGTATTCATGCACTCCTCGTAAATCTCCACGCCTTGCAGGTCCAGATAACGCACCAGGCCTGCGAAATGCCCGGGCGACATCTGCTGATAGTGCTGCACCCACCCAGGGGTCGCGCGGATCTGTTCGGCGACATCAGCGGTGTTGAAAGCCTGCACGTGCAAGGGGTTTGACTCTGTCATGGAATGACCTGCACGCACTTTTTTGGTGCGCTTTGGTTCTGATTAAAGTGGATAGATGGATCGAAACGCGTCGACCAAGATAGTCGTCAACGCGCTACAGGGAAAGTCTCTCGCCACTTGTACGAGATGCAGAGACCGACTCTGGCGCTGATAAAACCAACAACGAGGTCTTTATGAATGCCCCTTTCGATCAGCTGTCCTCATGGCTGAAAGAACACAAGATTACCGAAGTCGAATGCGTGGTCAGTGACCTGACCGGTATCGCTCGCGGCAAGATAGCGCCCACCAACAAGTTCCTGCATGAGCGAGGCATGCGCCTGCCGGAAAGTGTGCTGTTGCAAACGGTAACCGGGGACTTTGTCGACGACGACGTTTACTACGACCTGCTCGACCCTGCCGACATCGACATGGTTTGCCGCCCGGACTCTTCGGCGATTTACCTGGTGCCGTGGGCGATCGAGCCGACCGCCATCGTGATTCACGACACCTTCGACAAACTCGGCAATCCGATCGAGCTGTCGCCGCGCAACGTCTTGAAGAAAGTCCTCAAGCTCTATGCCGACAAGGGCTGGCAGCCGATTGTGGCACCCGAAATGGAGTTCTACCTGACCCAGCGCTGCGAAGATCCGGACTTGCCACTCAAGGCGCCATTGGGTCGCTCGGGCCGCGCCGAAAGCGGTCGCCAATCGTTTTCCATCGATGCGGCCAACGAGTTCGATCCGCTGTTCGAAGACGTCTACGACTGGTGCGAACTGCAAGGTCTGGACCTCGACACGCTGATCCACGAAGACGGCCCGGCGCAGATGGAAATCAACTTCCGTCACGGCGATGCGCTGGATCTGGCCGACCAGATCACCGTGTTCAAGCGCACCCTGCGCGAAGCGGCGCTCAAGCACAACGTCACCGCGACCTTCATGGCCAAGCCGATCGGTGACGAACCGGGCAGCGCCATGCACCTGCATCAGAGTGTGGTCGACATCGCCACCGGCAAGCCGATCTTCGCCGACAGCGACGGGCAGATGAGCGAGCTGTTCCTGCACCACATCGGCGGCCTGCAAAAATACATTCCGAAACTGCTGCCGATGTTCGCGCCCAACGTCAACTCGTTCCGCCGCTTCCTGCCGGACACCTCGGCACCGGTGAACGTCGAATGGGGCGAAGAAAACCGCACCGTCGGCCTGCGCGTACCGACTTCCGGTCCCGAGGCCATGCGCGTGGAAAACCGTTTGCCGGGCGCCGATGCCAACCCGTACCTGGCCATCGCCGCCAGCCTGTTGTGCGGATACCTGGGCATGATCGAACGCCTCGAACCGAGCGCCCCGGTGCAAGGCCGCGCCTATGAACGACGCAATTTGCGCCTGCCGATCACCATCGAGGATGCGCTGGCGCACATGGAAGACTGCCCGACCATCGAGCGTTACCTGGGGGCCAAGTTCGTCCGCGGCTATGTCGCGGTCAAGCGCGCCGAGCACGAAAACTTCAAACGGGTGATCAGTTCCTGGGAGCGCGAGTTCCTGTTGCTGAGTGTTTAACCCGCAGCGCTGATGATCGTTCCCACGCATAGCATGGGAACGATCAGTGCAAAAACATCGAAAACAATCATTCAAAGAGGTGTCGAAATGCGTCTATTGAAGTCAGTCGTTCCCGCAGCGCTCGCGCTGTTCTGCAGCCTCGGCGCGCAAGCGCAGCCGAGCGTCAGTGTGTACAACTGGACCGACTATATCGGCACGACCACCCTCGCCGACTTCCAGGCGAAATCCGGTATCAAGGTCATCTATGACGTATTCGACTCCAATGAAACCCTGGAAGGCAAACTGCTCGCCGGGCGTACCGGGTATGACGTAGTGGTGCCTTCCAACCACTTTCTGGCGCGTCAGGTCAAAGCCGGCGCGTTCCTTAAACTGGACCGCTCGCAGCTGCCAAACTGGAAAAACCTCGACCCTAAATTGCTGGCGCTGCTGGAAAAGAACGACCCGGGTAACGTGCACTCAGTGCCGTACCTGTGGGGCACCAACGGCATCGGTTACAACGTCGACAAGATCAAAAAAGTGCTGGGGGTCGATCACATCGACTCCTGGGCCGTCTTGTTCGAACCGGAAAACCTGAAAAAACTCAGCCAGTGCGGCGTGTCGATGATGGACTCGCCCGACGAAGTATTCCCGGCGGTGCTCAACTACATGGGCATGGACCCACTCAGTTCGAATGTCGAAGACTACAAAAAAGCCGAAGCCAAGCTGCTGACCATCCGCCCATACATCACCTACTTCCACTCCTCCAAGTACGTGTCGGACCTGGCCAACGGCGACATCTGCATCGCCTTCGGCTACTCGGGGGACGTGTTCCAGGCGGCAAACCGCGCCAAGGAAGCCAAGAACGGCGTGAACATCGCCTATGCGATTCCCAAGGAAGGCAGCAACCTGTGGTTCGACTTGCTGGCCGTACCCGCCGACGCCGGCAACACCAAACAAGCCCACGAATTCATCAACTACCTGCTGCAGCCGGAAGTGATCGCCAAGGTCAGCGCCACCGTCGGTTACGCCAACCCCAACCCAGCGGCCAAGCAATTCATGGACGCAGAACTGGTGAACAATCCAGAGGTTTATCCCTCCCAGGCGGTGCTGGACAAGCTGTACATCTCGACCACACCGACAGCGGAAATCATGCGCGTGATGACCCGTTCCTGGAGCAAAGTGAAGTCCAACAAATGAATCAGATCGCTATAAACCTTTCGGCGGAACACGCCCGCTCCTATTACAACGCCTCTGCCAATGCGATGCTGCAATACCCAACGCTGACGTCGGATCTGCAAGCCGACGTCTGCGTGATTGGCGGCGGTTTTACCGGTGTGAACACCGCCATTGAGCTGGCCCAGCGCGGGCTCTCGGTGATTCTGCTGGAAGGCCGAAAGATCGGCTGGGGCGCCAGTGGCCGCAATGGCGGGCAGTTGATCCGCGGCATTGGCCACGACGTTTCGGGCTTTGCCCGTTACGTCGGCCAGGAAGGCGTGCGCTATCTGGAGCGCGCCGGTATCGAATCGGTCGAGGTGGTGGGCAATCGCATCCGCGAGCATGGCATCGACTGTGACCTGCGTTGGGGTTTCTGCGAGCTCGCCAACACACCCGCGCAGTTCGCCGCGTTTCAGCTGGAGCAAGAAACCCTGAGCGCCCAGGATTATGCCCATGCAACCCGCCTCGTCAGGCCTGAAGACATGCGCCAGGTGGTGAACTCCGGTGTGTACGCCGGCGGACTGGTGGACATGGGCTCCGGCCATCTGCACCCGCTGAATCTGGTGCTCGGCGAGGCTCGGGTGGCCGAGTCGCTGAGGGTGCGGATTTTCGAGCAAAGCCCGGTGCTGGAGATCATCCATGGCAGCACCGTGCGGGTTCGCTGCGCAGGCGGCACGGTGCGCGCCGGCAGTCTGGTGCTGGGCTGCAACGCGCACCTGGAGGATCTGGAACCACGGCTCAGCGGCAAGGTGCTGCCGGCGGGCAGCTACATCATCGCGACCGAGCCATTGTCAGCGCAGGCTGCCGCCGACCTGATCCCGCAGAACCTGGCGCTGTGCGACCAGAAGGTCGGACTCGACTACTACCGGCTTTCGGCAGACCGACGCCTGCTGTTCGGCGGCGCCTGCCATTATTCCGGGCGCGATCCGGCGGACATCGCCGCCTACATGCGCCCGAAAATGCTCAAGGTGTTCCCGCAGCTGGCCGATGTGCGCATCGACTATCAATGGGGCGGCAGGATCGGCATCACCGCCAATCGCTTCCCTCAGGTCGGGCGGTTGTCACAGTACCCGAACGTGTTTTATGCCCAAGGCTATTCCGGTCATGGCCTCAACGTCACACACTGGACCGCGCGATTGCTGGCCGAAGCGATTCATGCCGGACACAGCCAGGGCCTGGACGTTTTCAGTGCGGTGCCGCACATGACCTTTCCAGGTGGACGGGCGTTGCGCACTCCGCTGCTGGCACTGGGCATGTTGTGGCATCGTTTGCGTGAGGTGCTAGGTTAATGACCATCGCCATCGAATCGTCTGGAGCTTCGGGCAATGACCGCGATCGAACTGCACCGCGCACAACGGGATGAACTGGACTGCATCGAAAACCTGATGCAGTTCTATATGTACGATTTCAGCGAGTGGCTGCCGCTGGAGTTTGGCGCGCATGGCTTTTTCAATATTCAGCCAAAACTCGACTACTGGCGACAGCCTGCGACGCAGCCGTTCCTGATCAAGGTTGACGGGGAGATCGCCGGGTTCGTGACGGTTGACGACGCAGTTCGTTTCGACGATGTGCAGTACAACATCGGTTATCTCTTCGTCAGCCGCCGCTATCGCGGTCGCGGCGTCGGCAGGTTTGTGGTGTCTGCCCTGCTCCAGCAGCTTCCCGGTCAGTGGCAGATTTTTCATATCGATGCCAATCAGCCGGCCCAGGCGTTTTGGTCAAAAATCATCCCTGAGCTGACCCTGGGTCAGTTCACTCGCCATCAGCTTCCCGTCGACGGCTACCCGTGCACGCTGTTCAAGTTTCGGTTCACTGAGGCTTGAGCCGCTGACTGCATCAAATCGGCAGGCAACGGCTGGCGAAGTCCAGTCCCTGCGTCCAGACTCAGAGCAATAGACGATCCCCAGCGCTGACGACTCGAGGCTTTGAGCATGCTGCTTTTCCTGTTACCTCAGGCTGACTACGACCCCACTGAAAGCAGTGTGCCCTGGCAGGCGTTGCATGACGCCGGAATCGAGGTGCGCTTCGCAACGCCAAAAGGCTTGCCGGCCTACGCCGACGCTCGACTGGTGGACATCGGTTTCGGGCCACTGAACTCGCTGCTGATGACCCGCAAGGAAGATCTTCAGTGTTACGCGGCCATGACTGCCGACGAAGGTTTCAAATCACCCATGGCCTACGCCGAAGTAAATCCCGAGCAGTACGAGGGGCTGGTGATCCCGGGCGGCCACGCCAAGGGCATGCGCAGTTTGCTGGAATCCGAAGACGCCCGGCGGATTGTCCGGCACTTCTTTGATGCACAGAAACCGGTCGCGGCGGTCTGCCATGGGGTATTGCTGCTGGCCCGAACGCTGGATGCCGACAACGTTCTTTCGGTACTGCACGGGCGCAAGGTGACCGCGTTGCTGGCCAACACCATGGAGCTGCCAGCCTGGTGGCTCACTGCGCCTTGGCTCGGCCGCTACTACCGCACCTATTCGCAAACGGTGCAGGCCGAAGTCACCGCTGCATTGGCCAGCGTCCATGACTTCTTGCCGGGGCCAAGATTCTCGCAACGTGATTCGACAGAAAACCCGCAATGCGGGTTTATCGTGCATGACGGCAACCTGTTGACCGCACGTTGGCCGGGCGACTGCCACCGTTTTGCCGCGGAGCTGGTCAGCATGGTGCACCAGGCACGCAGTGTTCAGACCTCACGCCGGGCCGACCGGACAGTCGGCATGCATTGACGGCGGCGCGTCTCACGCCCGCCCGTTGACCGACCACCAGCGCGGCAACAACTGCTGAACCTTGCTTTCGCCAAAGCGGTCATCGATCAGCATCACCACGCCTTGATCCTGTTGGGTTCGAATCACCCGCCCGGCGGCTTGCACCACCTTCTGCACACCGGGAAACAGGTAGGTGTAGTCGTAACCTGCGCCGAAGATCGCCGCCATGCGCTGCTTCAGCTGCTCGTTGACCGGGTTCAGTTGCGCCAGCCCCAGCGTCGCGATGAATGCACCGATCAAGCGTGAGCCCGGCAAGTCGATACCTTCGCCGAACGCCCCGCCCAACACCGCAAAGCCGATGCCCTGGCTGGTGGGCGTGAACTGCTCCAGAAAGGCCTGACGCCGGGCTTCGTCCATGCCGCGTGACTGTGACCACAGGTTGATCTGCGGCCAAGTCTCGGCGAACAACTGCGCCACTTGTTGCAGGTAATCAAAGCTGCTGAAAAACGCCAGGTAGTTTCCGGGGCGCTCCACGAACTGTCGGGCCATCAACTCGACAATCGGCGCAAGCGAGGCCTGCCGGTGCACGAATCGGGTGGAGATCTGACTGACAATCTGCACCTTGAGCTGCTCGGCGCTGAACGGCGACTCGACGTCGATCCATACCGTGCTCGCCGGCAACCCGAGCAGGTCGGCGTAATAGCGCTGCGGGCTCAAGGTCGCGGAAAACATCACCGTGCTGCGCGCCGCCGTCAGGCGTGGGCGGATGAAACCGGCCGGCACCACGTTGCGCAGGCACAGCTGCGATAGACTGCGCGTGGTACCAAGGTCACGCTTGCTGATGTCAAACAGGAAATGCTCATCGAACAGCTCGGCGACCCGGCTGAATTGCAGCGCATCGAAATAGAAACTCTGCAACGCAGCATCCAGCCCTTGCGGGTGATCGTTGAGGTAATCACCAATGGCGGTCGTGCAGAGCGACAGCGCCTGTAACAGTTTTTCCGGGGCCTTGGCGTAGGCCTGATAAGGGCTGATCTGTGTTTTGTGCAGCGCGTTCCATTCACGGTTGACCCGCTGCAAGCTCTTCTTCAGCACCTCGGGAGCGCTTTTGCGCAGCGTATTCAAGGCGAATTGATCGAGGCTGGCGCTGTACATCTGCCGACCGCGCTCCACCAGGTTGTGGGCCTCATCCACCAGCACCGCGACCTTCCACTGGTTGGCCTGGGCCAAACCGAACAGCAACGCGCTGAAGTCGAAATAGTAGTTGTAGTCGGCAACCACCACGTCGGCCCAACGGGCCATTTCCTGGCTCAGGTAATACGGACACACCTGATGTTCAAGGGCGATCTCGCGCAGGGCAGCCTGATCGAGCAAGGTCACCTGACTCGCCGCCTCACGGGCCGCCGGCAAGCGATCGTAAAAACCTTTCGCCAACGGGCAGGATTCGCCGTGACAGGCTTTGTCCAGATGCTCGCAGGCTTTGTCGCGAGCAATCATCTCAAGCACTCGCAACGGTAAACCGTCGCTGCCGTCGACGATCACCTGTGTCGCATCCAGCGCCAATTTTCGTCCGGGAGTCTTGGCAGTGAGGAAGAACACTTTGTCCAGTTGCTGCGGCGCCAACGCCTTGAGCATCGGAAACAGTGTGCCGACCGTCTTGCCGATGCCGGTCGGGGCCTGGGCCATCAGGCAGCGGCCGGTGCTGACCGCCTTGAACACTGATTCGGCAAGGTGACGTTGCCCCGGGCGAAAGTCCGGGTACGCAAAGCGCAGCACCTGCGCGGCCTGATTACGTGCTTCCCTATGCGCCATTTCCTGCTCGGCCCAGTGCAGAAACAGCCCGCACTGCAGTGTGAAGAAACGCTCCAGCTCAAGCGCGCTCCAGGTTTCGACCAGGCTGGTTTCCTTTTCGCTGACGATATCGAAATACACCAGCGCCAGTTTGATCTCGGCCAACTGCAATTTCTGGCACATCAACCAGCCGTAGATTTTCGCCTGGGCCCAATGCAACTGGCGGTGGTTGGCGGGCATCCGCTCCAGTTCGCCACGGTAGGTTTTGATTTCCTCAAGATGGTTCTGGCCGGGGTCATAACCGTCTGCCCTGCCCCTGACCTTCAACTGCCGATATTCGCCTTCGAGGGCCACTTCGTTTTGATAGGTCTCACTGCGCCGCGAGGCGACGGTGCGGTGACCGACGATGCCTTCCAGGGCTGTTGGCGACGGGGTGAAACGCAAGTCGAGATCACCGACCTTGGCAGTGAATTCACACAGCGCACGCACCGCAACGCTGTAGCTCACGCTTCGGCCTGCGCCCATTGCACATAACAGACCGCGACCGGCATCTGGTGTTCGTGACAGAACTCCAGCCAGCGCAGCTGGTTGTCTTGCAGGCGATCGCCCGGGCCTTTGACCTCGATCATCCGGTAGGTCTTGTGTTGCGGCCAGAACTGGATCAAGTCCGGCATCCCGGCGCGATTGGCCTTGATGTCCAGCAACAGGCGATTGAACCAGTGCTTGAGGTGTTCGGCCGGCAGACAGTCCAGCGCCTGTTCAAGCAGCTCCTCGGTCAGCACACCCCAAAATACGAAGGGCGACTGCACACCTGATTTGACGCGAAAACGCTGGCGGATGGTCTCGGCATAGCGCCCATCGTCCAGCTCTGCCAGACACGTCTGGAACAGCTCGGCACGCCGGGAATGAAAATCCTCGCTGAGCAGGTCCACCGGCCCGCGCTGGAACGGGTGAAAGAACGCTCCCGGCAACGGTGCGAAAATCGCCGGCCAGCAGAGCAGCCCGAACAATGAGTTGATCAGGCTGTTCTCGACGTAATGCACCGGCGCCGTGGGTTCGTCGAGATGAGCCTGAACATGGAATTCGACTGACAGTGCCGGGTCGATTCGCGACAGGCTCAGCTGCAGGTGCTCAACTTCGCGGGCCTTGACCCGTGGCGTCGGCGGCCCACCGAGTTTGCGCCGCAACCTGGGCAGCACCCGCAACAATTGTTGTTGCTCGGCGGCGCTCTCCGGCGCGTGTTCGGCGTGGGTCGCCAACTCCAGGGCCAATTGAAATTCGGCGCAACGTTCCAGCACCCGAATCAAGCGCAACCTGGCGCCGGGGTACGCACATTCGCGGTAGATCGTCAGCGCTGCCGAGAAATCGGCGATGCGCTCGCAGTGTTGCCCGATCTGAAACAGTAGCTTGGCGCGTCGCCGCTCAAGCCAGGGGTTGGCGGTTTGCAGTACTCGGATCTGTTCAACGATTTGTTCCAGCGCCTCCCCGGCTTCAAAACGCAACTGACAATCGTGCAGATAGAGAAACGCCTCGACGTCGTCACGACTGCGCAAGCCTCGGGACTCGGCGCAAAACTCGACTTTCTCGTAGGTAAAGATCCCAAGATCCGCCAGAACGAACTCCGACCAGTCCTGATACAGATTGCCGAAGAACATCAGCCGCAGCCGATCGCACAGGTCCATGATGGTCAGGCTCAACAACCGCTCATCCAGCGTCGGGCACCAGTTCCTGAAGCACTGCGCCTCGGTGAACTGCTCGCTCAGTGCGGCCAGCCACTCGGACTTCTTCGCTTTGGGCTGCTCGATGGCCGCACTGAAGCACTGAAGGATTTCCGGTTTGAGCAGCACCTCGAACAGTTGCTCAATCGACAGTGGCGCCTGTTCGTCAACCCAGCCAAGGGTCAGCAAGGGTTCTGCCGCGCGGGCGATTTCGCCAATTTCGGCGTAATGCAACTTGCCGAGGCGAAAATGCTCGCCCTTGCGCATGACCATCCTGACCAGCAGTGCCTGAGAGGCACGCGGCAACTGGCCAAAATCAACGATGAATTGCTGCTCCTCCGCGCTCAGCACATCGGCATAGCGCTGCTCAAGCCAGGCGAGCACTTGTTGGAAGTTGTTCAGGTAATAGAACGGATCTTCGAGCGGATTGACTGTCACGAATAGAAAGCGCCATGGCGAGCAGATACTGGTTATGCGTACAGATATCAGCTGAACCCGGTGCTGGCAAATGGAAAAAGATCAGCGGCCGGTATTGCGTAATGAAGGTCACCATGTCCGGGCACGACCCATGACCCGTAGCAGCCGAACGCTGGCTTCGCCAGCTGCTACGGATCGTGTTACGGCTTAACTGATCGTCATCATTCGGTTTTCGACTTTTTCCGCCATCAACCGAACTTTCCTTGAGTGAGTGACACCAACAACGGTCGGTATCGAAATGACGCACCTATGCGTCGAGACGATCAAAAAAATTCTGTAAGAGAGGTTTATTGATGAATATCCGCACTCTGAGCATGCCCCTGGCTATCGTCGTAGGCTTGCTGGCATTAGGCGGTTGCGCGTCGCCAACGGTGGTGACGTTGCAGAACGGCACCCAATATTTGACCCAGGACATGCCGAAAACCAAGGGCACGGACGGTTTCATTGAGTTCAGGGATATTTCCGACGCCAAGATCAAGGTCAAGGCGGACGACGTCGCCACCATCCGCACAGAAAAATGATCGAAAGCCTCAAGGCATCTGCAATGCCGGGTCTTGCCCCGGGATACTGTTATCGCAGGAAATGACCTGCCCGCCGCGTCGCAGCAATTGCCCCCTGATGGTTTGACAGCGCTCGTATTCCCGGGCATTCGCGTTGTCGATGCTGATATTGCCGGTCACGGGCGGTTGCTTGCCGTCACCCAGGCTCAGTTTCACCCAGGGTTGTTCCGGCTGAATCTGGAAACGGCTGTTCTCGGGTTCAGGCTCGGTCTGTTCGACCTGCGCGGGGGTTGACAGTTGATCGGCGGTCACGCCGTATCGGTTCAAAATCGAGCCATGAGGCAACTCCTCAGCCAGCGCACTCGCCGATAACATCATCAGCGCTGCTGCGACTGCCTGCCTCTTGTTGTTACTCACTGTGTTCAATCTCCTGTTTTCGATTCATCGCGCCCTACGTCTGTACCGCGCGAAGGAAGGTCGTGCCCTCTGGAAACGCATGGCCTGGCCGGTGGTTTAATGCCATGGTAAAAAAAACGGGGCGCACGCAGAAAATTCTAATTTGCGCCTGGCTCACCGGAACATTGTGGCTATGCTTTTCAGAGTCGACGGGCGTTTTCCTGATCCCGGGGAAATGCTTTTGTCCGGTATTTGAGCCCGTCGTGTAGCGACAGGTCACCTTTTTCAATCAGAAGGAATTACCAGCGTGCAGCCCCTACAACGCCCTTTGAGCGATAAGGACTTCGCGCTTCCCCTGCCCGGCTTCAAAGTGCTGGCACTGGCCCTTGCGGTATTCGGGCTCAGTGCATGCAGCAGTATCCACGCACACACCACCGAATACGCCGGGGCCCAGCACACAACCGCCACGTCCCCGGACTCGGTGCAAATACTGCGTACCGCGCCGACACGACCGTACACGCGGTTGGGTGAAGTGATTCTGCACACACGCACGCAGCCGGCCCCACCCGTCAGCGAGTTCGAGCAGAGACTGCGTGAAGAAGCGGCAAAAATCGGCGGCGATGCGGTGGTGGTGATCTACGACATGACCCTACCCATTTCGGATTACGTCAGCGCTGCGCTCCCGATGGACCGGGATCTCCATTCCGAGCAGAGACGCAAGCTCAAAGGCATCGTGATTCACTATGAATAAGTGCTGAAAAGCCCGGCGCGAACCGAGGTTCGCGCCGGGCTTTTTAATGTCAGGCGATAACCACGCCTGAGCTGGCCAAATGATCGAGCCCAACCCCGACCAGCGTCACCGAGTCATTGCCGAAGCTCAACACGGTATCGGCGCCAACCGCTTTGGCGTGGTCGCGTACGTCGTAGTTTTGCCCGACACCTTCGACGCCGAGGAACACCAGCTTGTCGCTGGCTTGATAGCCGAGGATCCGGTCGTTACCGAAGTGGCCGCTGAACAGGAAGGTGTTGTTGCCGCCTCCCGACTCCATCAGGTCGCTTCCGGCACCGCCAACCAGCACGTTATTGCCCTTGCCACCGATCAGATGATCATTGCCGTCCAGGCCAAACAGCCAGTCGCCAGCTGCATGCGCCGTGAGGACGTTGTCCGCGGCATCACCTTTCGCCGATGACGCGTACTGGGTCAGGTTATTGCCGGCCTGCAAGCCTTTGTCGGTGACGCTATGGGTCACGTCATCCTTGAGCAAGCCCCAGAGGAACCCCGGTTCTTTACTGATGATGCTGCCGATGTCACGGGTGATGCTGATCCCGCCGTTGGCATCGCGCACGTACAAAGTGCCGGCGCCATCGTTGGCAAAATCGAAGTTTTTCACCGACTGCTGCAAGTCCAGCGTGTTGCTGCCCTTGCCGCCCAGCAGGATGTTGTAGCCACCGGTATCCCTGAAGGTGTCGTTACCGTTGCCGCCCTCCAGGTAATCATTGCCTTTGCTACCCTGGATCAGGTCGTCGCCGTTACTGCCGATGATGAAGGTGCTGCCCTTGTGGGTTTCGGCGTTGCGATTGAGGTCCTGAACCCAGGTGTTGCTGCGCGCCGGGTCCGACAGGTTGGCGACAATGATCGTCGAGTCCTTGCTGGTCAGGTCGTAGAACTTCGACTCGAGCACCCGGGTCATGCCATCGCCGTAACCGGTGGGCAGATGGGAAATCCAGGTCGGGACATTGAGGATCGAAAACGGCAGCACGTTCCATGCCGCCGAGGCGTAATGGTCGTTGAAGCTGACAATGTTGTTGGTTGCCGAATCCTGATGCGCATCGTGTACGCCGACCGATGCCAGGTTGAACGTTGAACCGTCCAGCGCGCGAAATACCGGATCGTTTTCGTAACCGATGTTGAGCACCTTGTCGGTACTGCTTTGGGTCGGTGACGCGTAGGCGATGTAGTTGGAATCCTTGTAGAAGCCGTTCCAGTGATCGCCGCTCAGGTCCGCCAGGCTATTGACCGCCAGCCCGCCGAGGCTGTGGCCGCTGACCAGTACGTCCTTGCCGCTCAGGCCATTGGCGGTGGCAAATGCGGCGACATTCTTGAGCAATGAACCAAAGGCTTCGCCGACGTAGTTCTTGGCGTAGTCCTTGGGACCCAGCGCCGCCATCAGATCGTTGATCACATCGCCGATGGAGTCGCTGATCTGTATTTCACGGGGGCCGCTGGTACCGCGAAACGCGATGCCGATTTCCGTGAGATGCCCTTGAGAATCGTACTTGCCGAGAATCTCGACCTGAGCGCTGGTGTAACCGGCTTTCTCGCCGAAGAAGGTTCCCCGCACATCGACCTTGCCGCCATAGCCTAACTGGCTGGCGGTGATCGGGGTCCAACCGGCCTTTTGTACCGCGTCCAGCGCAGCTTTTTCCGAATCGGGATTCCAGGGAACGCCGGGGATCACCCCTTGCGAGTCGGTGCCGCCGATCAGCGCAGTGACCAGCGTCGCCGGCAGACCGAGGCCGAAACCATTGTGCTGATAACCCGTGGCAAAGCCGTTGTCGAGGTTGTGATAGGAATACAGCGTGATCGCCAGCGCATCGGAAAATAGCGCTTTGGATTCGGCTGAATTGCGGTTTTTGTAGTCATAAACACCCATGGTATTGCCTCTCTTTTGTTGAAATTGTTAGAGATAGCTCACGCAGCTGGAACGCCCCGCAGCACGGGACGTTCCGGCGTATTAGTGCAATGCCTTGTGCTGCGGTTTAAGCGAAGACGATCCCCGCGCCAGACAGGTTGTCGAGGCCGACACCGACCAGTGTCACCGCGTAATCGCCGACCTTGAGCAGCGTGTCGTTACCCGATTGCGAAACGTGCTGGCTGTAGTCATAGCCCTGCCCCGCGCCTTGAACGCCCATGAACACCAGCTTGTCGCTGCCCTGGTAACCATTGATGGCGTCGAAACCGAACGCACCGCTGAACAGGAAAGTGTTGTGGCCGCCGGAGGCATACATGACGTCATTGCCCTCGCCGCCGACGAACGTCACCTGGCTCTTGTCGCTGCGCAGCACGTCGTTGCCCGACAACCCGAACAGCCAGTCACCATCGGCGCTCGCCACCAGCGAATTGCCGTAGGCATCGCCATTGAGCGAGTGGTTGTAGTGGGTCAGCTCGGTGCCGGCCAACAAGCCTTTGGCGCTGACGTTGTAGGTAACGTCCTTGTTCAGCAGGCCCCACATGGCCCCCGATTCCTTGCTGACCAGCGCGCCGATATCGCGGGTCATGCTGATGCCGCCGTAGCTGTCGCGCACATACAACGTGCCGTCACCATCGTTGGCAAAGGTGAAGTTCTTCAGCGGCTGTTGCAGGTCGAAAACGTTCTGCCCTTTGCCGCCGAGCAGGATGTTGTAGCCACCCGCGTCCCTGAAGGTGTCATTGCCGTCGCGGCCTTCAAGGAAATCATTGCCCGCGCCGCCGCGCAGCAAATCGTTGCTGTCGGTGCCGATGATGAAGGTGCTGCCGGTGTGCGTTTCACCACTGCGGCCCAGGTCTTCGATCCAGGTGCTGGCGCGCAACGACTCCGACAAGGTCGAGACGAGGATCGTCGAGTCCTTGCTGGTGAGGTCGTAGAAGCTTGAACCGATCACCCGGTTCAGGCCGTCGGCATAACCGAGGGAGCTGTGGGCCGCCCAGTGTTGCGGGTTGGCAATGCTGAACGGGGTCATCTGGGTGGAGACGTAGTGGTCGTTGACGTTGACGATGTTGTTGGTCGCCGAGTCCTGAACCTTGTCGTGCTTGTACAGCGATGAACTGGTGAAGGTGGTGCCGTCGAGCACACGAAACACCGGGTCGTTTTCGTAGCCGATGTTCAACACATGGGTGCCCGCCGAACTTTGGGTCGGCGAGGCGAAGGTCATGTAGTTGGCGTCCTTGAAGTAACCGCCCCAGTGGTCGGCACTCAATTCGGCCACGCTGTTGGCGCCCAGACCGCCCAGACTGTGGCCAGTGATCAGCACGTCCTTGGCGTTCAGGCCCTTGCTGCTGGCGAACGCGGCGACGTCCTTGAGCAAGGTATCGAAGGCGCTTTTGGCGTAGTTCTTCGCATAATCCGTCGGGCCGACAGCAGCCAGCAGATTGTTCTTCATGTCACCGTAGGTGTCGCTGTAGCCCAGGCCTCCGGTCCCGCGAAACGCGATACCGAGGGAGATCAGCTTGCCCGCCGCGTCGTACTTGGCCAGCACCTCGGCTTCGGCGCTGGTGAAACCTTCCTGCTCGCCAAAGAACGTGCCCTGGGCACCGACCTTGCCCTGATAGCCCAATTGTCCGGCGGTGACCGGCGTCCAGCCGGTGGCCAATGGCTTGCCGGTTGGCGTGTAGGCATACAGCGTCAATGCAATCGCATCGCTGTACAAGGCCTTGCTGGCCTCGCTGCCGAACTTCCTGTAATCAAAAACACCCATTTTCTTGCCTCTTGGTTATTGCTGTTACGTGTTGCGGTTTTTCAAATCAGAACTGCCAGTCGAGGGTCAGCCCGACGCCGTGGATCTTGTCCCGCGAGCCCAGCAGTCCGTTGTAATCCAGGTTCAGCGTGACATCGCGTGCCAGCGCCAGGCCTGCGCGAACGCCGACCACTGCCGCATTGCGGTCCATGGAAACGCTCTGCACGGCGAACGGCGTACTGCCGGAGGCAAACGCGAGGTTTTCCTCGGAGTGGATGTTGCTCAGGTTGTGCTGCCAGCCCAGGGTCCCGGACAGGTCGAGTTGCTGATGCTCGGTGAGCGCCAGGCGTTTGCTCGCTCGCAGGCCCAGCGTGGAAAGCACCGCGTCACGGTTGTCGTCGCCGCCCTTGAGCGCCGCCGCACCGCCCTTCTCGGTGAAACTGTCACTGTCCAGATGCACGTAGGCCAGATTGGCAAACGGCTCCAGTGCCAACGGTTGCAGGTCCAGGCGATAGGCCGCCTCAGTGAACACTTGCGTGGTGTGCGCATCGCGCTTGGATTTCTGCTTGGCACTGACGTCGCCGAACTGCAGGTCACGTTTGGCGTCGATGCGGTGCCAACTGTACGCACCGCCGACGCTCAGACGCAGCGCATCCATTTCATGCCCGGCGTACAGGCCCAAGTGGTAGCTGTCGACCGTGGCAGAAGAATGGGTGCCATCGCCCATGTTCAGCGAACTGTTGCTGTAACCGGTGACGAAACCCAGACGCGTGTGGTCGGCAATCAAACCGTCACCCCCGGCCAACAGACCGCTGATGGAGCTGGTGTAGTTGGCGTTGTCATGGCCGCTGTCGGTCTTGCCCCAGGCGCCCAGCACTTTGACCCAGGCGTTGTTCTCACTGCTGTTCGGCGTTGCGGCGTCGTAGAGACCACCATCGCGCAGGCGCTCACCGACGGCATCACGCAGATAGCGCGAGTCGTTGACCAGCAAGGTGCCGATCGCCGGATGAATTTCCCCGGACAAATGCTGGAAGGCTTGCTGCGCGCTCGCCGCGTTCGGCGACAGCAGCAGGCTTTCATACACGGCGTTGCCCGCGCCCAGTTGCTCGGCGGCGACAGCCACGGAGCGTTGATTCGGGGTTTGCCCGACGCTGGCGAAGGAGTTGCTTTTGCGTTCGACCGACAATTGCACGCCGGTCGCCGAGTAATCGAGGCTGCCACCGATAAACGCGTAGTTCGGCAATACCGCGCCGAACTGGCCCTGGATACCGCCGGCCGCTTGCAGGATGTTGTACTGATGGCCGATCAGGCTGCGCACGTCGCCGGGGCTCAACAACGTCGGGCTGTTTTCCAGCGAAAGGCTCACTGTCGCGCCCTGGATCGTGGCTGTGCCGCCGGCCACGATGCTGTCGCTGCTGGTGGGGGACAGCTCGACGGCATAGGTCGAACCGGGTTCGAAGGTCACATCGCCAGCAACGTGCAAGGTGCCGATCGAGTTGCCCGGCGCGACGGTGCCACCGCTTTTCGCGGTCAATGCGCCGACCCGCCCGGAGCCACCGAGGATGCCGCTGTCATTGACCGTGACCGCCGACAGCAACGAACCGTTGACGGCCAGTCGCCCCTGACTCACCAGGGTTGGCCCGGCATACGTGTTGCTGCCCGTCATCACCAGCGTGCCGATGCCCTGCTTGGTCAAACCGCCGTGGCCGGAAATGTCGTTGCGCCAGACGTCGAACCCGCAACTGATGTCGTTACAGATCCGCTGCGTTGGCTTGCCGGCATCGATGACCGCACCAATGCCCGGCAGGTCGGCGACAAACTGGCCGGAGCCATAGGACCCGGTCACCCGGAATTCCTGCGGAATGTCGGCATCGGCGACGAACATGCCGGGGCCGTCGATGCCCTTGCGCAGGTTGATCATGCCCCAGCCGTACAACGAATCGATGCCCGGTGCGCCCAGGTCGGTGGCGGTGGTTTTCAGCACCGTGGCGACCTGCGCGCCGGTCATGTACGGGAAGCGCTCCATCAGCACTGCGGTAGCGCCGGCGACGTGTGGCGCGGCCATCGAGGTGCCGTTCTTGTTGGCATAGCCCACGGTCAGGTCATCGGCGTTGGTGCCGCCGATCACTGCGCTGTAGATCTTGGTACCCGGTGCCGACACACAAAAGCCTGCGGTATAACCGCAACGCGACGAGAAGGTGCTGATGATGTAGGGATTGGCGCTAGTGGTGTCCGGGTTCATTTGCAACGCCGCGACAGTGACCCAGTTCGCGGCAATGTCCGGCACGAAGTAACCCAGGCCGGCAATCGCGTCCGGGTTGTTGAGGTTGTAGTCGTTACCCGCGGCGAAGATGGTCACGATGCCGCTGCGTGCCGCATCGATGGCGCCCCGATACGCGCCGCCCTGTTTGGTATTGAGCAGCGGCTGGATCTGATCGAACTGCGCCTGGCCGTCCTGCACGGTGAAATGCGGGAACGCCGGGTCCTTGCCACCCTTTTTTAAGCGATCGGTGATGCCGATGCCCCAGCTGTTGTTGATGATCCGTGCGCCGCTTTCTCGCAGAGCGTCCCAGCCGGCTTTGTAGACCGCGCCGTCGTTGCCGAGAATGATCCCGTCTTCAGGTCCCGGGTCGCCGTTGTCGGCGCTGATGATTTGCGCGTTGAACGCCACGCCGTGCATCGGGCTGCCATCGCGGCTGCCGGCGGCAATCCCGCCAACATGGGTGCCGTGAGACCCCAGCTTGCCGTCGGAACCTACCGTCGGTGTGCCGTCATACCGAAAGGCATCTCCGGCTTTGACCGGAATGTAGGGATCGGTGTATTCACGGATACCGCTGGTGACCAGCGTCACTACTTTGTCCACACCGGAAAACTCCGGGTGCTTGGCGTAGACCGGTTGATCGAAGATGCCCAGTTTGATGCCTTTGCCGGTGTACCCGGCCGCATAGGCATCCTGAGCGTTGATCGCGCCCAGCCCCCACTCGGCGTTGAATTCGGGACTGCGCCAGCTGCTCGGATCGCCGAGCTTGCCGCTTTCCACATAGGGCGCGGCCTGAGCGACTCCGATCGCCGCCAGATACGCGATAAAGGCTCCACTGAGAGCTTTTGCCTTGCGGCTCATGCCGATTTGCGCAGGCGCGTTGTTGCGAGACTTGCCTTCCATCCAGGTACCTTCCTTGGTTGTCTTTCTTCTTTTATTACTCGTCCACTTTCGGCGTATTCAAAATCGCCGAAAAGATCGCAGGCTCTGCCAGCTCCTACGCCGTGATCGTTGTGATCAGAACTGCCAATTCAGGCTCAGCCCTACTCCGTGGCTGTTTTCGCCGCTGGCCAGACGGCCGTTGTAATCAAGGTTCAAACGAACGTCCTTGGCCAATGCCAGCCCTGCCTGAACCCCGATCAGCGCCGCGTTGCGCGCCAGTGGTGCGCTTTCGACGGCGAACGTCGGGCCGCCGCTGGCAAACGCCAAATGGTCTTCCGATTGGGTCGCGCTCAGGTTGTGCTGCCAGCCGAGGGTGCCGGCCAGGTCGAGCCGTTGCTGACTGGAAAGGTTGATGGTTTTCAGCGCGCGTACACCCAACGTGCCGAGCACCGCATCCCGCGTGTTGCGGCCACTTTTCAGCGCTGCGGCATCGCCTTTTTCGGTGAAACCGTCAGTGTCCAGGTGCACATAGGCGAGGTTGGCGAACGGCTCCAGTGCCACGGGCTGCCGGTCCATCCGGTAGGCGGCTTCGGTGAACACTTGCGTGGTGTTGGCGTCGACCTTGGCTTTCTGCCTGGCACTGACCTCGCCGTAGTGCAGGTCGCGCTTGATGTCTGCCCGCTGCCAGCTGTAAGACCCGCCGAGACTCAGGCGCAGTGCGCCCAGTTCGCGTCCGGCGTAAGCGCCCAAGTGGTAACTGTCGACCTGCGCCCGCGAGTGGGTGCCACTGTCCAGGTTCAACGAGCTGTCGCTATAGCCAGTGACGAATCCCAGACGAGTGTCTTCGTCGAGCACACCGTCGACCCCGGCCAGCAAGCCGCCAATCGAGGTGGTCGAGCCCGCCGTGTCATTGCGCTCATCGGTCTTGCCCCAGGCGCCCAGCGCCTTGACCCAACCGCTACCGCCAGTTGCCGGATCTGCTTGCAAACGTTCCGTCACCGCATCACGCAGGTAGCGGCTGTCGTTGATCAACAAGGTGTCGAGCGCCGGATAGATTTCCCCGGACAACTGCTGGAACGCCTGTTGGGCAGACGCTTGCGATGGCGACAGCAAGAGGCTTTCGTAAACCGGATTGCCGGCGGCCAATTGCTCGGCGGCAGCGGCCAAGGAACGTTGGTTCGGGGTTTGCCCGACACTGGCAAACGAAGTACCGTTGCGTTGAATCGCCAGCTGCACGCCAGTCGCCGAGTAGTCGAGACTGCCGCCGATGAACAGGTAGTTCGGCACTACCGCACCGAATTGTCCCTGAATACCACCTGCCGCTTGCAGGATGCTGTACTGGTGACCCAGCAGGCTTTCGACCTGACTGGCACTTAACAATGTCGGGCTGTTTTCCAGCGCAAGGCTGACAGAGGCCCCCGTAACGGTCGCCGTGCCGCTGGCGACAATGCGGTCGCTGCGGGTCGGCGACAGCTCCACCGCATAGGTCGAACCGGGGGCCAGCGTCACATTACCGTTGACCTGCAAGGTGCCGATCGAATTACCCGGCGCGACGGTTGCGCCGCGGTTGGCGATCAACCCACCGACTCGCCCGGAACCGCCCAGGGTGCCGCTGTCATTGACCGTTACCGCCGAGCTCAGCGAACCATTGACCGTCAACAGGCCGCCATTCACCGTGGTCGAACCGCGATAGCTGTTGTTCCCGGCCAGAATCAACTGGCCCGCGCCGGACTTGATCAGGCTGCCTTCATACAGTCGTGTAGCGGCGGCCGCATCACGTGCCGTGCCCACTGCGTAATCGGTCTTGTCCTGTTGACTGGCGTTGGCCGCGACACCGTTTTCCCAGCCTTTGTCTTTCAAGGTCTGTTGCCAGGCGCTGTGCTCGGCGGCGTCTTCGCTCTGACGCTGAATCAGCGCCTTGTCCGAGATGTCGTTGCTCCACACATCACGTTGACCGGCGGCAAGACTGGCGTCGAATGGACCGAGCAATTGCCCCGGCCCTCTCATCGCCCGCGCAAGGTCGGGCACGCCCCAACCGACCCGAACGGTCGGCGCGTCGGTGATCGAACCGTCAAGCTGGGTCGCGGTCGTCAGCAACACCTGCAAGGCTTGCTGGTTGTTCATGTACGGGTAGCGTTCCATCACCAGCGCCAAGGCCCCGGTCGCATGGGGCGCCGCCATCGAGGTGCCGTTGTAACTGGCATAACCGCCACCGACGATGGTGCTGTAGATCTGCGCGCCCGGCGTGCTGATGCACCAGTACTTGGCGATCCCGCACTGGTTGTATTTTTGCTGGTTGTTTTTATCCAGCGCCGACACCGCCAGCCAGTGGCCTTCCAGGTCCGGCTCGAAATACGGCAGGGCCCCACGCACACTGGCGTTGGCGTACCCGCTGTTGCCGGCGCTGAACACGTTGATCACGCCACGCCGCGAAACATCGGCGGCCGCATCGATCCAGGTGTTCTGGTTCCAGTGCTGGGCATAGGCGGCGTGCAGGCTCTCGATCGTCTTGTAGTCGACATCCTTGGGCTGGCTGCCCCAACTGTTGTTGATCACCCGAACGCCGGCATCGGCCAAGGCGTCATAGGCCGCCTTGAAATAACGCGGATCAGGGCCCGGACCAAACAGGAAGCTGTCGTTCTGATTGGTGTTGGCGACGTACACATCGGCGTTGAACGCCACGCCGTGCATGCCGACCCCGTCGCGCGCGGCGCCCATGGTGCCGGTGACATGGGTGCCGTGGGAGTCGTTGTTGGCGTTGTGAATGCCGCTGACGCTGAAGGGCGTGCCGTTGACGTAGTTGCCGGTGGCCGTGACTGCGTGAAAGCGTGCGGCTTCGGGATGGTTCGGATCAAAACCCGAGTCCAGCGCGCCGATCTTCACCCCTTTGCCGGTGAATCCTGCGGCATAGGCTTCATTCGCCTTCAGGCGATCCAGGCCCCAGTCACTCTGGTACTCGGCGGTGCGCCAACTGGCGGGGTCACCCACTTGCCCCGGATCAAGATAAGCCGCATGAACTGCAGCAGGCAGCGCGGCGACGAGCAACAACAATGACCCGGTGGTGATCGGCTGGGCACGATTACGACGTACGTCCGTGTTCATAAATACTCGCTTTCCTGGCGTTATTGGATTTGTAGTCCCCCTATCGGGGGCGGTGCAGCGGTGTGGCGTTTATCGGGTCGTCTTACGCGGGCCGAAGGCTTCATCGACTTTGGCCAGGTCCTCCTCACGCAAGTTGCCGGCGTAGTAATGCAACTTGGTCCAGGCCATTAAATAGTCATAACGGGCCTGGGCCAGGTCGCGGCGTGTGGTGTAGAGCTGCTGTTCGGCGTTCAGCGCATCAAGGTTGACTCGCTCGCCACCGAGGATGCTTTGCCTGGTCGAGACCACCAGCGCTTCGGCCGACGTCAGGGCCTTTTGATAGGCATGCAGCTTGCTGACACCCGACAGGCAGGCGCTGAACTGGCGCCGCAGTTCGATCAGGGTTTCGCGGGTTTTCGAGTCCAGATCGTATTCGGCCTGCTCCATCGAGCGACTGGCCTGACGCGTCGATGCGGATACCCCGCCGCCGGCGTACAACGGCACACTGACCTCGATACCGATGGTGTTGGTGTCGTAGCGCTGGTTGTAGGTGTTGCCGCTTTCCGACTCGTTCTTGCGCGCCGTCGCATAGGCGCTGACCCTGGGCAGGTGCCCGGCGCGATTGCGTTCTACTTCGAACCGCGCCACTTCCACTGCCTGACGCTGGGAAGCGAGGTTCGGGTTGTTGCTCAGTGCGAGCTCATGCCAGCTGTCGAAATTGGCCGGTTGCAAGGTGAACGACTCAAAGGACTCGCTCAACGGCTCAAGGTCCTTGATATCGATATCCCGCGTGCCGATCAGCGCGCCCAGCTCACGCAAGGAAGCGTCTTGCTCGTCGCGAGCCTCGATCTCTTCGGCGGTCGCCAGTTCGTAACGTGATTCCGCTTCGAGAATATCGGTACGAGTGCCCTCGCCCTGACGGAACATCTGTTCGTTCTGCTGGAACTGTTGTTCAAAGGCTTTTTTCTTCGCTTGCGCGATGTCGATCTGATCCTGAGCAAACAGCGCCTGGGTGTAATAAGTCAGCACCCGCACCAGCAGCTCCTGGCTTTTGCCGCGAAAGTTCTCATCGGCGAACAGCGATTGCGCCACGCCCTTGCGATACGCCGCATACGCCTCGTAGTCGAATAACGGCTGTTGCAGAGTGAAGGTCGAGCCATAACTGTTGTAGTTCCGGTCGTCAGTCTGGTTGCGGCGGCGTTCGTCCAGGGAAGTGGCCTTGGAATTGTTGCGCCCCTTGTTGTAGTTGTACGACAGTTTTGGCAGCAGGCCGGCACGACCAATCGTGCGGTTTTCCAGGCCGGCGTCTCGCTCCTTGATGGCGCCGAGGAATATCGGATCATTGCGCAGCGCCTGTTCGTAAACCTCAAATGGCCCCATGGCGTAAACGTTGGTGCAGACCAGCAATGCAATAGCGGTCCCGAGAATGGAATGCTTGCTCATACGACGGGACATCCTTATTCCTCGGTCAATGCGGAGCCTGCCCGGTCGAGCAGAGGTTTAAACAGATAATTGAGGAGTGAGCGTTCGCCAGTGCGCACGAACATCTCGGCCGGCATGCCCGGCTTGATCACCAGCCCGTTGAGTTTTTCCATGGCGACATCGCTGACGCTGCTGCGCAGCACGTAGTACGGCACGCCGGTTTTCTCGTCGACCATCTGGTCGGCTGAAATCAGGCTGACTTCGCCCGGTACACGGGGCGTATTGCTCTGGTTGAAGGCGGTAAACAGGATGTCCACCGGCAAGTGGCTACCGACCTTGTCGATCAGGTTCACCGGCAGGTGGCCTTCGACCTCCAGGCGCGTGCCTTGGGGCACGATCTCCAGCAAGGTTTCCCCCGGGCGAATCACCGCGCCTTCGGTGTGCACGCCGAGGTTGACGGCGATGCCGTCGGCCGGCGCAACGATTTCACTCTGTTGCAGATTAAAACCGGCCGAGGTCAGTTGCTGCTCCAGGGTCAGGCTCTTGAGCTGCGTGTCCGCCAACTGGCTGCGTACCTCTTTCTGGTATTCCTCGCTGTGCTGTTGCAGCTTCAAGCGCGTTTCAAGAATGCCCTGCTCCACGCGCCCGCTTTCGCCGCTGTTCTGCGCCAGCTGCTGCTGTATCTGCGAGAGCTGACGCTGGAATTCCATCAGCCGGTTGCGCGGGATGTAACCGTTGTCCGCCAAGGGTTGCAGGTTGGTCAGTTGCTGGCGCAGCGATTCAGCCTGCGCGGTCAGGTCGGTGCGCGCCCGACGCATCCCGGCCAGTTGTGCGTTGGCACCTTCGATGTTGGCGCGCATCCCGGCCTGCTCGCGATCAAATGCTTCGCGGCGGCTGCTGAACAGTTGTCGCTGACCTTCCAGCACCAACGCCAGACGTGGGTCGGGGTCGTTGCTCAGTTCGGCGGGGAAACTCACCTGCTTGAGGTTGTCACGCTCGCTTTGCCAACGTGCCAGGCTGGCCCAGGCCATACGGTATTGGGCTTGCAAGGATTGCACGTCCGCTTCGACCTGAGTCTGGTCGAGGCGAAACAACGGCTGGCCTTGCTTCACCGCCTCGCCTTCACGCACCAGAATCCGGCTGAGCACCCCGCCACTCATCGATTGCACGGCCTTGCGTTTGCCGGACACCACCACCGTGCCCTGCACCGGAATGCCTTGATCGAGAGGCGCCAGGCTGGCCCAGAGAAAAAAGCTGCCGGCGCCGACCACGGCGAGCATCCAGCCCAGGCGGGCAAAATAACCGGCGTCGCGCTCAAGACGCTCCGGTGCGTAACCTTGTTCGATTGTCATAGCGCTGTCCTTGCTCATACACCGCTGCTCTTGGTCGGGGCCTGATACTGGCGGCTCATGCTGAGCCCGGCCGGTGCTGCGGCGGTCTTATCCCGTGGTTGTTCCTGTTGCGCACCAGACAGCGCCTTGAGCACTTCCTGGCTCGGCCCGAAGGCTTGCAGGCGGCCTTCGTTGAGCACCAGTAACTTGTCGGCCTGGGCCAGCGCCGAGGAACGGTGGGTCACCAGAATCACGCTGGTGCCCTGGGCTTTCATCTGCGCGATGGCACTGGCCAATGCAGCCTCGCCAACGGTGTCGAGGTTCGAATTCGGCTCGTCGAGCACCACCAGGCTCGGCCCGCCATACAGCGCCCGGGCCAGGGCCACGCGCTGTTTCTGGCCACCGGACAAACCGCCACCGTCTTCGCCCAGTACGGTGTCGTAGCCCTGCGGCAGACGCAGAATCATCTCGTGCACACCGGCCTGCTGCGCGGCCTCGACCACCTTCTGCGGGTCGGCTTCGCGAAAGCGCGCAATGTTCTCGGCGACGCTGCCGCTGAACAGTTCGATGTCCTGAGGCAGATAGCCGATGTAAGGACCGAGGTCGTCGCGGTTCCAGCGATGAATGTCCGCACCGTCCAGTCGCACGGTGCCGGCCAGGGTTGGCCAGACGCCCACCAGCACCCGCGCCAGGGTCGACTTGCCGGAGCCGGAAGCCCCGAGGACACCCAACACCTCGCCAGCCCTGAGGTTGAAATTGACCATGTGCAGGGTTGCCGTGCGTTGGCCCGGCGGGCCGGCGCTGACCTGTTCGAAGGTCACCTGGCCCTTGGGCGCGGGCAACTCCATGGCATCGTCACTGGGCGGGAACTCTTGCAGCAATGCGTCCAGCCGTCGGTAGGCCAGCTTTGCCCCACTCCATTGTTTCCAGACGGCAATCAACTGATCGATCGGGCTCAGCACCCGGCCCATCAGGATCGAGCCTGCGATCATCATCCCGGCGGTCATATCACCCTTGATCACCAGCAAGGCGCCCAACCCCAGCACCAATGATTGCAGGCACAGACGCAGGGTTTTGCTCAAGGAACTGATGACCGCGCCGGTATCGCTGGCCTGGTTCTGCAAGCCGAGAAACCGTGAATGCACCTGGAACCAGCGTTTGCGCAGCGCGCCGAGCATGCCCATCGCCTGGATGGTCTCGGCGTTGTGCAAATGACTGGTGGCCAGTTGCGTGGACCGTTGCGAATAACCGCCAGCTTCACCCAAGGGCTTTTTGGTGATCGCCTCATTGAGGAACGCCAGACCGATCAACAGCACCGCGCCGACGGTAGCGAACACCCCAAGCCAGACGTTGAACAGATAGATCACGAACAGATAGACCGGAAACCACGGTGCATCGAAGAACGCAAACAGCGCAGGTCCCGTGACGAACTGGCGAATCTGGGTCAGATCGCCCAACGATTGGCCGGCGTTGCCCTCGCCCTTGAACAGGTTGCGCTCGAACGCGGCCTGATAGACCCGCAGATTGAAACGTCGCTCCAGTTGGCTGCCGATGCGAATCACGATGAAGCTGCGCACGGTCTCCAGCAAACCGATAAACGCAAAAAAACCCACCACCATCAGCGACAGCATCGCCAGCGTGGTTTCATTCTGCGAGGAGAGTACCCGGTCATACACCTGGAGCATGTAAATCGACGGCACTAACATCAGTACGTTAATCAATGCGGTGAAACAACCGACGCTGATCAGAATACTTTTATAGTCACCCAGCGCCTTCAATAGCGGTGCAGTGGGAGTGGTCTTCGCCATTCTCATTGTTCTTCCCTGAGCTGATAGCCCGCGCGGTAGTTCGACACGGTTCCAATAAACTGCCCCCTCTGACAGGGGCATGCTTTTAATAGTGCAACTGACAGGCGAACGAACCCTATGTCATGACGATATAGAGTTCAGGTTATTTAACTGCCAACGGAAAACTGTGGGTGAGCCCTTATTTCCATAACTGGAAAAAATCTGGCTTACAGTCGTACACTTTTAGTGTGGTGCGCGTTGTAAAACAATCTGTGGATCAGAGTGTTTGGTACTTTGGTAGACGCCTTCCTGCTGCCGGCCAAGATGAATAATTCTTGAACCCTCTTTACCCGTCAGCGATATACCGTCGGGTTCCGGGAACCAACCGACGGGTGTCTCACTCAGCCAACCGGCGAGGCATTGAATATCGCCGGCCAATGTTTGATTTTGCACAAGCTCCAGTGAACAGGTGTTCTGCGGCTGTGCCGTCAGGTAAACCTGCCATTGCCCGGCCAGTTCCGACGGGTCTGCCAATCTCAGGCTGCTTGCCATGACTACATCTCCAGAAAACATCATCAGCGTGGCGATCAGCCAAGCCATTGCCCTGTAGGTAAAGGCGTTATGGGTCATAAGGTGTTTCGTTCCAGGTTGTAGCCTATGCAGCCTCGCCTACCGTAGCGGTGCTGGCAAGGATAAAGGGCAGCGCATCTGCGCTGCCCCCATAATCATCGACTCAGGCCACGATGTCCGTGGTAGCTGCCTGGCCAATGGTGGTGACCAGGAAGTCAGCCACGCCATGCCCGGAAAAGTCGACGGCAAGGCTGCTGCCACCGGAAATTGTGCTCAATACCGCGTCGCCTGCTGCACCGGTGAACGAATTCACGAAGTGCAGGCCTGCGCCGTTGGTAATGGCACTCAGGTCGATTTTGTCCAGACCGCTGGTGAAATCCAGGATCTGATCGACCGCACCCGGCTTGGAGTCGGAGCTTGCTGCAAACACGAAGGTGTCGGAACCGCTGCCACCCCAGAGTTTGTCCGCGCCACCCGCGCCGTAGATGATGTCGTTACCGGCACCGCCCTTGAGCTCGTTGGCCACGCTGTTACCGATGAGCAGATCGTTACCCGAACCGCCGATGGCGTTCTCGATGGTCACACCCTTGGCAATGGAAACGTTACCGACCATGCCACCAACATCGGAGAACGAGGCCTCATTGAGGTTGATCTTCTGGTTTTGGGTGAAACCGGAGAAGTCCAGGGTGTCCTTGCCGCCCGCGTCCCACACCGAGAACACGACTTTGTCCGACGACGAGGTCGCGCTGTAGAAATCGCGGCCGGCGTTGGAGTTGAAGCCGTAGGTGGTGTCACCCGTACGGGTGCTCATGTTGGCACCATAGAGCTTCTGCACCGCAGCAATATCGTCCATCAACGGACCGGACGAATAAGCCTCGACGCCGCCTTTGCTGAAGTTCTGGTTGGTGTTGCTTTCACTCCAGTAACTCATGAGGCTGTAGCCGCGAGTGTCCTGGCCATAGACGGCGTCGTTGTAAGTCGGGGTGCCTTCGCCGGCGTTGTAGTCGCCAGGGTGAGACAGACCGAGGGTGTGCCCGATTTCGTGAGTCAGGGTCTGACGACCGTAGTTGTTCACGCCCGGAGTCTTGTTGACGTTGTAGCCACTGCCGGTCAGGTACCACGACTGGCCGTCGTAGCCAGGTTCGCTGCCAGGCAGGAAGGCAAACGCAGCTGCACCTTCCTGGCCGCCACTGTAGTTACCGAAGGTCATGTGACCGTCGCCGCCCTTGGCGGCTTCAGTGAAGGTGACATTGGCTACGTCGCCCCAGGATTGCATGGCGAGCACGGCCTGAGATTTCTGCAAGGCACTGAACTGGCTGAAACCAGTAACACCCAGGCCGCTGAAATTCGACGTCGGGGCGGTCAGGAACGTGTAGGTGAGTTCGATCTTGCCGCTGCCGTTGAGGTCGTGCCAGGCATAACCATCTCGCACCAGCTGGGTCGCGGCTTGATCTACCGAGTAGGAGGGTTTGCCATTGACCGTAAGATTGCCGCCGCGGTCGTACTGATGGCTGAAACTATCGATCTGCGACCAGGCACTACTTGTGGCGGCCAGTGAGTCAATAGCGTTCACTTTTACTTTCGACATAAACACACTTCCTTGTTTAGCAATGGAACAGTTTTTGTCAGACAGCGACAATCTCTGGCGAGATCGTCCTATCACTCGCCCAATGAAGGCGAAAGAAAACTGACACAATTTGAAATCAAACGTCCACTACTTTTTTGACGTCAATTTGAACCGACCCACAAAACTCCCGAAAACAATGACCGGCGAGTCGAAATAATCTTTGTAGTTCAATCTCCAAACAGGATTGTCGGACAATGATCTATTTAAATATTAAATAACAGTACAGTCGTATTTGATTACTGCGTCGCAGTTTTAAGTGGCTTTGCGCCATCTAGCAACACTCCAAATATGCCGTAAGTGTTCAAGTTCAAGTGCGATCTTTTGATCTTTGGCTCTCACCCCGGACGGGATTTACCCCTCAACCCCCCCGTCCGAATCTTGTTCAACAAACGCGTACGAACCGGGTCGATGTTCTGCGGTATGGACTCCAGTGCAAACAGCTTGCCCATCATTTCCGGGCTCGGCGTTTACTGCATGAAACCTTCCAGGAAACCCGCGACCCGAGAGGCCAGTCTGCGCAGCGGCTCCGGCTCCCCGATGCCCGACAAAACATGATCCAGATCAATGACAGCGCTTCAATCGCCAAACGGCCTGAAAAATTTCACAGTCCTTTCACCAACGAGTGCTATTTTTAAAATTCAAACGGTTGGGCCAGTGAGGGCTCTTCCCTCCTAACACGGGCTAACGGACGCGCTCGATGAACAAGGCGGGCAACACATGAATAGAGTGTCGTTGAGCAAGGTCACGTTTCCAAACGCCTGCCAGCTGATGCGCTGGTATTTTCATCCCATGGGATTCGAGGCGAGCATGGATGCCCCGGACAGCATGATTGCCCGGTTGTTTGATCGTGCCAGTGGCGAGACCATGATCGCCATTGCCGGAATTCCCTGCGCTACAGTGATGAACGCCGCCGATGTCGAGCGAATAATCGAAGCCGTGGAGGATGAGCTTGAAGCCTTTGCTCCTCCTGCCCTGAGAAGTGCTTCTTGAACCCACAATCCTTTGACATCAAAGCCCACGCAGCGTGGGCTTTTTTATGTTCGAAGGTATTCCAGATTGCTGCGTCGTCCTGTTCAGACCGACGGTTTGCCAGCCCGCTGATCGGCGAAGAAAGGCTTGCCCTGCGCAATCCTGTCGGATGCCTTGGGCATATTGACCGATTGATTGTCCTGGCCATCGACGTACCAATAGCAGTGCGTCACTGCCCGGGTGATGCCAACGTAAGCCAACCGCAGAATCTCGTCTTTCTGCGCACTGTCATAAGGCTCCGCATCGCCGTCCTTGCCCAGCCCGGCCATGCGATAGACCTGATTCTTGTACGGTGAACTGGTCAGGTGCTGGCAGTCGCCGAGCAGGAATACCGCATCGGCCTGAAGCCCCTTGGCACTATGATAGGTCAACTGCTTGAGCCGTCGCGCCTCGAATGGCAAGCTGGAATCAACATTAACTACAGGAGAAATATGCTCTTCAATCAATAACTTATCGCTACTTTTTCGATAAAGCATCAAGATTGAATCACCGTTTCGATAGTGTTCCATCAGACGCTTGGCCATGGCCGAATCATCCCGATCATGGACGTTGACCGGCAACAGTTCCCCAGGCTCGCCACTGGCCTTGGCTTTTTTGCCGGGAATCGCCGGTGCGGCGCGCACGATATGCTCGGCAGCGTCGATGATGTGCTGATGGCTGCGGTAGTTTTCGCTGAGCATTACCCGCGTGGTAGTGGGCGACGGAAATTCCTTGTTGAATTCCATGAAGTACTTCGGCGAACTGCCACGCCAGCCATAGATCGACTGCCAGTCGTCGCCGACGCACAGCAGCGACGAGCGTTGCGCCCCGCGCCCGACATGCATGGCTGGACCACGGCTGCGGATTTCCATCAGGGTTGCGCGAATCCAGGAGACGATTTGCGGGGAAACGTCCTGAAATTCATCGATCATCAAATGCGACATCGGTCGCAGCAACTCATCGCTCAGCAGTTTGAGGTTTTCTGGCGAATGTTCACTGAACAAGGCGAACATCCGGTTGTAGGTCATCACCGGCGGCGACTGATCCAGCAGGTGATCCTCCAGGGCTCGCCAGTACAGGCTGAGGGCTTCAAAGAACAAGCGGTCCGGATCGTCCTTGGCGAAACTCATCTGGCCCACGGCTGCCGGAACATCCAGCCCAAGGTTTTCGATAAAGCTCGCCGCCGCGACAAAACAATCGAGCAGTGGTGCGGAGCCCAGTTCACCCTTGACCTTGTAATCGAACCCCGGCCCGGCGCTGGCATCCCCTGCCAGCGTGGCCAAAACACGTTTTGAAGATTCGTAGCTGTCTAGCCAAATCAAAGGCTTACGACAGAAAGCTTGAAACAGGGTACGCTTGACTGCCCATTCGGCGCGAACCGTCAGTTTGGCGTTGGGACGGCTGACTTGCGGGTTTTCACGGGGATCGAAGCCCAGCACGACCCAAGCATCGAGCGTCGGGATGTAACCGTGACAATGGAAGGTCGAACCGTTGATCTCGAACGTCTGGCGGCTCGGCTCAATGCCCTTGATCGGCCAGGCGCCTGCGCGAATCCATAGATCTTCGACGACATCGCAGAGTTCTTCATCGCGCTTGGCCGCCAGTTCGGTCACCGCCATGCGCTTTTGCACATCCGGGTGATCGCGTTCCAGCTCCTTGAGCTGCAAGGCATGACGGGACAGCGGCGTGATCAGTTCGCGAAAGCGTTCGTTTTGGGTAAACAGCCGATGAAAACAGGCATTGAGTAGTTGGCGCTGGGTGTCGTTGATCCGCAGATCGAACGGATTGCTGTCGACCTCTGCGTCATCGAACAGCGAACGGCCGCTGAGGTTTTCGAAGGCCTGCAGCCGCTCGAATCCCGGCAGGCTACGGACCATCGGCAGAATGCGCGAGTGGAAGGTTCGCACCAGATCGCGGGCGTCTTTCTGGGAGAGCGCTCGGCCCCACACGGTAAACAGACCGATCAGCTTGTTGATGAAGTCCTTACGGGATTCCCGGGTGAACGTCACCACGGTCAACGAATCGAGTTCAAACCCCAGGTAATGGGCCAGTAGCAAAATGCGCAGCGCCAGGGTCGTCGACTTACCGGCGCCCGCCCCGGCAATTACCGAAGTCGAAGGGGTGTCGCTGAAGATCATCTTCCACTGTGCGGCGCTCGGCTGCGCCGATTCCGGCAACAAGCGGGCGACATCGGCCTTCATGCGCTTCTTGATCTCGGCACTCAGCGGCAGCCGCCAGTCGTCGAACAGGTTTTCATCAATGCGCGGTGCCGGATGCTCGGTGGATCGGCTGTCGCGGATCAGCAGCACCTGGCGGCCTTCCTCTATTCCGTCCAGCTTGCCTTCCTTATAGCCATAGTCGACGCCGGCGCTATGACCGCTGCGAAATCCGTCGGCCTGGCCATGCAGCCAGGACGCCCGATGCTGCGCGCGCAGGCGATTGAGGCCGTGGCCAAAAAAACGCGCGGCCAGGCGTTTGAGCAACGGCATCTCGGCCAGGGGCAAAAGCTCGGAAGGAAGATCGGGATTGTGACGCGGCACGCTGACTCCAGGGTGTGAGGCTGTTGCAGGCTATGGTGTCTTCATTTGCCGGCGAGTTCTAGTCAAATGCTTATCCATCATTGGTTTAAGCGATGAAGTGAATGCTGAGACGTAAAGTTTAGCCTTCGATTTACATCCAATAAACTGATTAGATTGAGGCAGTTTTTACGCTTTTTATCGATTGTTAACTGATAGATGATGCTTGCCATCAACCACCGGTTCTCGTTTTGCGGCTCAGGCGTTCCGCCCCATGACGAACCTTTACAGGAGACGATCATGCTTGAACTCAGACCCTTCAAATCCCTGGGCGGCGCCCATCATGGCTGGCTGGATGCCCATCACCACTTTTCGTTCGCCGAGTACCACGACCCCAAGCGTATGAACTGGGGCAACCTGCGGGTGTGGAACGACGATGTGATTGCACCGGGTACCGGATTCCCAAAACACCCGCATCGGGACATGGAAATCATTACCTACGTTCGCGAAGGCGCGATCAGCCATGAAGACAACCTGGGCAACAAGGGCCGCACCGAGGCCGGTGATGTACAGGTCATGAGCGCCGGTACCGGGATTGCTCACAGCGAGTACAACCTGGAGCCGACGGCGACGAAGATTTTCCAGATCTGGATCATCCCGAATGAAACCGGGTTGGCACCGTCCTGGGGCGCCAAACCGTTTCCAAAAGGTCATCGCGAAGGTTTCGTGACCTTGGCCAGCGGCAAGGCCGGCGACGACCAAAGCCTGCGGATTCGCGCCGATGCACGGTTGGTGGCGGCAAACCTGAAAGCTGGCGAAACCGCCGAGTATCAACTGGACACCGGTCGCCGGGCGTACCTGGTGCCTGCCACCGGGGTCATTGAAGTCAATGGTTTGCGTGCACAAGCTCGAGACGGTGTAGCGGTCGCACAGGAGCAGGTGCTGCGAGTCACAGCGATAGAAGACAGTGAAATCGTGTTGGTAGACCTGGCTTGATGCGCTGAAGGCCGGATGCAAAAAGGGGTGACCATTGTGGTCACCCCTTTTTTGTGCCTTGTGGCAATTACTTCGTGCTGATCGCGCTATCCACCAGTGTCTGGGCTTCGCTGACCAACTGCTTGAGGTGATCGTCGCCAATGAAGCTTTCGGCGTAGATCTTGTAGATATCCTCGGTGCCCGAAGGACGAGCCGCGAACCAGCCATTTTCGGTCATGACTTTCAGGCCGCCGATCGCCTGGTCGTTACCCGGCGCCTTGCTGAGAATGCTCTGGATCGCTTCGCCAGCCAGTTGTGTCGACTTGACCTGGTCCGGTGACAGCTTGCCGAGCAAGGCTTTTTGCTCAGGGTTGGCCTTGGCGTCGACGCGTACCGAGAACGGCTCACCCAGCTCATCGGTCAGTGCGCGATAAGCCTGGCTTGGATCACGCCCTGTGCGAGCGGTCATTTCAGCCGCCAGCAAGGCTGGAATCAAGCCGTCCTTGTCAGTGCTCCAGACGCCGCCATCCTTACGCAGGAACGAGGCACCGGCACTTTCTTCGCCGCCAAAGCCCAGCGAACCATCGAACAGGCCATCGGCGAACCATTTGAAACCGACCGGTACTTCGTACAGACGACGATTCAGGCGTTTGGCAACGCGATCGATCAAGCCACTGCTGACCACGGTTTTACCCACCGCCGCATCGGCGCGCCATTGCGGGCGGTTCTGGAACAGATAGTCGATGGACACGGCCAGATAGTTGTTCGGCGCCAGCAAGCCACCGGACGGGGTGACGATGCCATGGCGGTCGTGGTCCGGGTCGCAGGCGAACGCTACGTCGAAACGTTCTTTCAGCCCGATCAGGCCTTGCATGGCATAGCTGGACGATGGGTCCATGCGAATCTGACCGTCCCAGTCGACGGACATGAAACGGAACGTTGGATCGACCTGGGTGTTCACCACCTCAAGGTTCAGGCGGTAATGCTCGGCAATCGCCGACCAGTAGCGCACCCCTGCTCCGCCCAGCGGGTCCACGCCCAGGCGCAGGTTGGCGCCACGAATAGCGTCGAAGTCGATCACGTTGATCAGATCGGCGACGTAGGTATTGAGGTAATCGTGACGATGGGTGGTGCTGGCCTTGAGTGCCTGCTCGTAGCTGATGCGTTTGACACCGGCAAGCTTGTTGGCGAGCAACTCGTTGGCCTTGGCCTCGATCCACTTGGTGATGTGGGTATCGGCCGGGCCACCGTTGGTGGGGTTGTACTTGTAACCGCCGCTTTGCGGTGGGTTATGAGACGGCGTGATAACGATGCCGTCCGCCAGCCCCGACGTGCGGCCGCGGTTGTAGCAAAGAATTGCGTGGGAAATAGCCGGCGTCGGCGTGTACTCGTCGCCTTCGGCAATCATCACGGTCACGCCATTGGCGGCGAGGACTTCCAGCGCACTGGCGCCGGCCGGCGTCGATAGCGCGTGGGTGTCGATACCGACAAACAACGGGCCGTCGATGCCCTGGGCTTCGCGATACAGGCAGATGGCCTGGCTGATGGCCAGAACGTGCCATTCGTTGAAACTCAGCTCGAACGAGCTGCCACGATGGCCTGAAGTACCAAACGCAACGCGCTGGGTCGAAACAGAGGCATCGGGCTGGCCGGTGTAATAGGCCGTTACCAGTCGCGGGATGTCAACCAACAACTCTACGGGTGCCGGTTTGCCCGCAAAAGGACTGAGTGTCATGCAAAACCTCTGAAAAAGAGTGGTTCAGGAATGGAGAGGCAGTTTACTGGCAGTTTGACCAGAGAGCGACGATATCTATCCAGACAAAATCTATCCAGACATCCGCTGGGTATATTGACTTCCGGTCAATCGATGAGTTCAAGCCTCAACGCATCTGCCAGCATCGTCAATGCAGCCTCCAGGTCATGCTGCCCGCTGAAGGTGTGGCTGAGCCTGACGTGCTGCGAATGCAGCCCATGCAGACTGAACAGTTCACCGGGCGCAATTACCACCTGCTGCTTGAGCATGCGCTGGAAGACCCGCCGTACATCGACCGGCCGTAACGAGCGCGCCCAGATGGTCGCCCCGCCCGCCGGCTCGACAAACTCCAGCGAGTCGCTCAGACGGTTCTGCAGCATCTGGGTCATTCGGCTTTTTCGTTCTTTCAATAGCCGGCGCAGTACCAGCAAGTGCTGGTCGATACGGCCACTGCTGTACAAACGTGCGATGGCTTTTTGACGAATTGGCGACAGGCGAAACGAGCGCAGCAAAAAATGTCGCTGCAATTGCGCGCTCAAATGCCGTGAAAGCAGATAACCGTAAGGCGCCTCAGGTCCCATGAACTTTTCGAAGGTGGAAAACACGATCAGGCGATCAGGATCGAGTACATCGCGAAAACGACTTTCATTCGGCTCATGAGCGAGTTCGCCGTACACGTCGTTTTCCAGTACCCAACTGCCGTGTTGTTCCAACAGCTCGGCGGTGGACTGTCGGTTATCCGACGGCATCAGGCTGCCGCGCGGCATGCTCACGCCCGACGACAACACCACCAGGCGAACCGCCTCGGTCTGGAGTAAATGCTCAAGCAACTCAAGGTCAAGGCAGCCGTTGCTGTCTATCGGCAATTCGATTACCTGCACGCCAGCAGTCTGGAACAAGCGCAAAATGGCCCAGTCACAGGGCGACTCCACCAGCACGGTCGCATCCTTGAGTTCGAGCACTGCGATCAGTATTTCCAGCACACCCCGCCAGTCGGCACCAATGTAAACATCATCAGCGTGCCAGCAGCGTGCCGGCGAAGTGGTGTAGCGCGCCGCCAACGCGGTGCGTAACTCCAGTTCGCCACACGGCTGCGAATGAAGCTGCGGTTGGCGCGGATACTGGCGCACCAATTCCCGCTCCAGCAGTAACAGCGGACTGTCCAGCGACTGCAGAAGCGCCGGCTCGTCAATACTCAGAACCAGCATCCCCGGACGCCTCGCGCTGACATAGACCGTTTCAAGCAGATCGTTGCCGCTGCTGAACGACATGTTCAAGGAAACCGGCAGCGCGTAGTAACCGGACTTTGCTACCGAATACACCCGCCCTTCTTTCTCCAACAGAGAATAGGCGTACTGAATAGTTGAAATCGACACGTTCAACCGGTCCGCCAGCTGCCTTAGCGAAGGCAGTTTGATCGGTGCTTCAGTCGCCATTTCATCGATCAGGCTGGTCAGGTATCGGTACACGGCCTGGTAGGCAAAATCAGTTTCCCTTTGCCCCTTCATGAACGCTGGCCAATCGCTGCGCAGGTAGTGTTTGAATCGGTCAAACCAGACTCCTTCAACGTCTCGCTGACCATTCACTCAAGGCGTCACCCACCTCAGACTCTCCCACGCCTTCAGCACTCAAGCCCGAATCCCCCGCCTCGAGTCCGACCCCGGACACCGAACGCATGCCGTAGAGTTTGCGGATCAGACTGACGGACAATCCACTGACGTCGATCATCCATTGCATGACTTGCTCAGGGGCGGTATAGCCCTGCATCGCTTTGTGCAGCTCGGGCATCGCCACCAACATGCCGGGATGACAGCGGCGCAAAAAGTGCTCGAGCCCGGTACCGGCATCGACAAAGGGGGCGAAAAGCAGGCACAGCTGTTGTGTTTCATTGAGCCCCAGTACTTGCTGAGCCTCGGCCGACGCCAGGGTCCGAAGCTCAGCCATTGCCTGCGGATTGCCGTAGACCTCCAGCACCTGATCACAAAGCCGCTCTGGCAAACGTCGTTTACGCATCTTCAACAACGCCCGTTGTATGTACTCGTTGAATCCGCTTTCGTAGGCCAGGCCGTTCACGTAGCAGGCCTGCAAGCCCCGCAAATGGGCAGTGAGCACAGGACTGGCGAATTCGTTTTCGCGCAGGTGAACGTCAATTTCATCCGGTTGCAGCCCGAGAAAGTCGGTCAGCAATGGCCAGCGCTCTTCCATGTTGCCGGTCACCAGGTCCTGGATATCGATGTAGTCTGCGCCGCGTCGCGTCTCAAAGCTCTCGCGTGGCCGCCACTCGACCGTTTCATGGCCCGCATAAAGCTCGCGATAACAATCACCGCCCAACTGATCGAGCGCTGAAAACAATCCTTCATAGCTGAAGACTGGATGAGTGATTGCCGGCAGGCCGGCCTTTTGTGCCTCGCGCATCAGGCCGGCCAAAAACTGCTTCTGCTGACGCACGGTTTCGCCGCTGATCAACGCATCGACACCGCCCTCCCATCGGGCCATCTGCGAGTAGAACTCGCCTGTCGCCAGGTAGCCGTCGCCACACGCTTCAAACACCCCGTCAGCCCCTCGCAAATGGCCGAGCATCAGCATGTTGGTGCGATTCAAATCGCGGCCTGCCTCAGACATCGGTGTCACATGGCTGAAGGGCAACACCTCGCGGTTATCGACCATCACCACCTCGACCCGAGGATCGTCGTAGACAAACAGGGCACCGTAGCTGCTATGAATATTCTCCATGATCGTCGGCGTCGTCCCGCCCAGACGTAGCGTGGCGACACGCAGCTGGAAGGTCGCTGGTGCTCTGCCCGCGATACTCAGCTGTGCGGCACGCAGGAATGCCAATGTGTAGCAACTGTCGCGCGTTCCCGAGTGCATCATCAGCACCTTGTAAGTACCGATTCTCTCCATTCCCCCGGCAGCCACCACCAGACGCTGGATCAACAGCTGCAACGCAGTACGTTCCGCGCGAGAAAAGAAACTCAGCAACCGCTGCAAAACTTGCTGGTAGACATAGTTCATCGCTTGATCATGAGTTGTGCTCATTGTCATTTACCTGATATTCAAAAAGTCGGCACCGCACAAACAATCATTTGCTTGCACGACCTGCGATCGATGATGGCTGATTACGGCTTATCGTGAGTATCTGCTGTCAAATGCTAACACTTTGATTGTGGTAACCATTTGAAACGATTGTTAAAGAAATAACATTCACGACCGGGCCGATCGCCCACAACCCCCGAGATAAAGAGCCCCGACGGACCGAGTGGACAGCCTAGGACTATTCCGACAACGTCCCACAGACAATGAGCACAAGAAATAAAGAAACCAGAACAGGGCAATACTTCCGTAACTAACAAGCGAACCGCTTACTTGCCGTGTTTTAACATGAGGTGCAGGTGAGCAGTGGTCCGTATGCATAGCACCCAAACCCGTGCCCGTTAAAAAAATAGGCCCAGCCATGACTCATTCCTTGAGATGAAATTAATCATGCAATTATCAGGGCTTATATGACGATTAGAAGATACAGATCAGGAGCAAAAACCAGTTCAGTTGCTGAACCGGAAGAGGACAAAGAGGCAGGAGAGGATTGCCCGTCCAGCCAAAACGCAAGAGTCCGTCAACACGGACTCTTGCGCAAGCGTCATGCAGGTTCTACTTGAAGCGCCACTCGTTCGTGACACGGACACTCATCCATGTAACGGTGCGCCTGGACAAACTCGCTAAACGGGAAGACCCGGGTCTTGAGTGGCAGCAGTACACGGTCAGCCGTCAACTGGTTGATATCGCGCAAGGCCCGTTGCAGTGCGACCTGGTCCTGAATGATCCCGAGTTCCGGTTTGCCGGTGAAGTTACCGATACAATGCACGAAGAACTGAATGTTTTTCTGGAACGCTGCACAGGCCGGGAACGGAGTCTGGTTGCCGCCTTGCAGGCCATACAGCACCAGGCTGCCACGAGGCGCCAGCACATCACCGAGCATCGACATTTGTGGACCACCGAGGCCGTCGAATACCACGTCGACACCGCGGTTGTCGGTGAGCTTGTTGATCTGCATGAGCAGATCCTGCTCTTCAGTGACGATCACCTTCTCGGCACCCAGGGATAGCAGGTACTCGCGCTCGCTGGCCGTTTTGGTCGCGGCAATGACCCGCACACCCAAGGCCTTGCCCAGTTGCACGAAGGACGGGCCGGCACAATGGCTCGCATCGGTGACCAGTGCAAACTGGCCAGGCTTGACCCGTGCCAGATCAACGTACGCAAAGTAGGCAACCAACAGCGGCGTGTAATGCACAGCCGCTTCGATCGGGCTGAGCACATCCGGATAACGCGTCAGCGCCGAACGCGGCAGCACGATTTGCTCGCCGTAGACGGGATAGTCATTGGGACTTTCTGCCGGGAAGCTCGCGACCTTGTCACCCAGGGCCAGATCATCGACACCTTCGCCGACGGCGGTGACCACGCCGGCCATTTCATGGCCAAGGCCCGACGGCAACCGGGCATGGGAAGACGCCAGGTTCTGGCGCCAGAGGATGTCATACCAACTGATGCCGATCGCTTCGACACGCACCTGCACTTCGCCCGGCGCTGGCAGAGCTGCCGCATGCTCTTCGCATTTGAGCACCTCGGCAGGACCAAACTTGTGAAAACGGATCGTGCGGGACATCGCAAACCTCGTCAAAGTAACCTCTAATGCCCTGAACTCTATCTGGGCTTTCTGACCAAGACCATCAGTGGCTATTAATAGTCGACATGCCTGTCATTGATTCCGCAGCCCCGGCAATACGTCCATCAACGTAGAAAACCGAACCAGCATTGTGGGAAAAATGAATTACTCGGTGCAGAGTAACAGCCTTTCCCCGTAAGATTCATGCCGGCCATTGTTCTCATATGGCTGCTCTCGTCAAGTTTGATGACTCTGCCAGGACCCCAGATGAATCGTAATGACCTGCGTCGTGTCGACCTGAACCTGTTGATCGTGTTCGAAACCCTCATGCATGAACGCAGCGTGACCCGCGCGGCGGAGAAGCTGTTTCTCGGCCAGCCGGCCATCAGCGCGGCGTTATCACGCCTGCGCAGTCTGTTCGACGACCCGCTGTTCGTGCGTACCGGCCGCAGCATGGAGCCTTCGGCCCGGGCGGTGGAAATCTTCGCCCTGCTCTCTCCGGCGCTGGATTCGATTTCGACCGCTGTCAGTCGCGCCGCTGAGTTCGACCCGGCCACCAGCACCGCGGTGTTTCGCATCGGCCTCTCGGATGATGTCGAGTTTGCCCTGCTGCCGATGCTGTTGAAGCGACTGCGTGCCGAGGCGCCCGGCATCGTGCTGGTGGTGCGACGCGTCAACTATTTACTGATGCCTAATCTGTTGGCGTCAGGCGAAATCTCGATTGGCGTCAGCTACACCACAGATTTGCCGGCCAACGCCAAACGCAAAGTCCTACGACGCAGCATGCCGAAACTGCTGCGCGCCGACTCGGTCCCCGGCGCCTTGAGCCTGGACGACTTCTGCGCTCGCCCCCATGCCCTGGTGTCCTTCGCTGGCGACCTCAGCGGCTTCATCGATGAAGAACTGGAGAAACTCGGGCGCAAGCGTCATGTGGTGCTCGCGGTTCCGCAGTTCAATGGTTTGGGGACGCTGTTGGCCGGCACCGATATTCTCGCCACCGTGCCAGACTACACCGCCGATGCACTGACCGCCGCCGGTGGCGTACGCGCCGAAGACCCGCCGCTGCCGATGCGAACCTTCGAGCTGCACATGGCCTGGCGCGGCTCGCAGGACAACGATCCGGGCGAGCGCTGGCTGCGTTCGCGGATTCAGATGTTTTTCGGGGATCCGGACAGCCTTTGAAACGGGCTGACGCGTCAGCCCAGTTTTCCATCAGTTGATCCAGTCAAGGAAGATAAGAAAAATGGAAAAAGCTTTCGCCACCCTGCTTCTGACCTGTCTCTGCACCCACGCACTCGCTGACGGCAACCCTATCGGCTTCCAGTCCTCGACCCTGCCAGACGCGCACAACAAGCGTGCACTGGAGATGGTCGTCTGGTACCCGAGTGCAACCTCTGCCAAACCGCAATTGATCGCCGACAGCCCGGTGTTCGTTGGTGCCCTCGCCGTACGCAATGCGCCAGCGGCTGGCGGCGAACATCCGTTGGTGGTGCTCTCCCATGGCTTCCGTGGCAACTTGGGCAATCAGGACTGGCTGGCCAGCACACTCGCCCACCAAGGTTACATCGTCGCGGCGATCAATCATCCGGGCACCACCACCAAGGATCGCAGCCCTGAAGCGGCCGCCCAGCTGTGGCAACGACCTGCCGACGTGAGCCGGGCCATCGATGCGGTCATGGCTCAGCCGGAACAATTCGGCGCGGTCGCGAAGCGTCGAATTGCAGTGGTCGGTCATTCCCTCGGCGGCTGGACCGCACTGGAAATCGCCGGAGCACGCTTCGATTCCGCGCGGTTTGCCCAAGACTGCAAGGCGCATCCGCAGTTGGCCGGTTGCCGCGTTTACCAACAGATCAACCCCGGCAGCATCCCAGAGTCAAAGACTCGATTAGGCTCTGACCTGAGCGACAAACGCGTCACCGCCATTGTCTCGCTAGACTTGGGCCTGTCACGCGGGTTGACCGATGCGAGCCTCGCGGCGCTGCCGGTTCCGGCACTGGTGATCGCGGCAGGCGTGCCCTCTGAAGACCTTCCCGCGCAGATGGAGTCCGCCGACCTGGCCAAACGGCTGCCGCAAGCCTCGACGCACTACGTAGAGATCAGCGACGCCAGCCACTTCAGTTTCTCGTCTCTGTGCAAACCGGGAGCGGTGAAGTTGCTCGAAGCCGAGGCGCCGGAGGACGGCATAATTTGCCAGGATAGCGACGGCGGGCGATCGCGTGAGGTGATTCATCAGCAAGTGGCGTCGCTGATTACTGGATTTCTGGGTCCGGCGCCTCGTAATGAGCGGTAGCCTTACCCCCGCCTGGTTTCTGACCCACTGACACGATAAAGCCCCGATCAATCGAGGCTTTATCGTTAAATCCAGCGAGAATTCCAGCGTGCCGTGTCGTACCGCCAAGACCTGAGAAAGTCGTAGAACTCTCCCCGCCTCTTGGCTAGCCGACTGTCAGAAATCAACCGATGCTGAAAGCTGAAGGGTACGTGGAGCGCCCAGGCCGCCGGACAGGCCACTGCCGTCGCCGCCATTGTAGGAGCCGAGCCAGTATGCCCGGTTGGCGATGTTCTCTACGTTAGCCCGTAAGGTCACAGGTTTGGACATGACCTTGGTGGTGTACCGACCGCCCACATCGAAAACGGTGTAAGACGGCAACTCCATCCGATGGTCGTCCGTAACGTAGCGACTGCCTACGTAGTTCGTGCCTGCGGTCAAGGTTAGCCCAGGGACCCTCTCCAGATCGTACTCGACCCCAAGTTTGGCGATGATTTTCGGAACGCCGGTCACCTGATTGCCTTCGTTCGACGCTACCAGCGCCTTCGTCAACACCGCCTGCGTGTAGGAAACACCGCCCATCAAACGCAGATCTGGTCGGGCCTCACCGAAGAAGCTCCATTCCACGCCACGGTTGCGCTGCTCACCATTGACGCCAAAAACGTTGGTGACCGGGTCGGTAAAGGTGCTGGGTTTTTCGATCTGGAACACGGCCAACGTGGTGGCGAACGTACCCAGGTCAAGCTTGGCGCCCACCTCATACTGCTTCGTCTGGATCGGGCTCAGGATTTCACCTGGATTGGCTGCGGTCGTCGGAGCCGTCCCCCCCTTGGACAAACCTTCGATGTAGTTCGCGTAGACCGATACATCGTCAGTGACCTTGACCAGCAACGCGGTAGCCGGCGAAACACGGCTCTCGTCGTAGTGAGAGGTCTTGACCCGCGCCGGGGTCAGGTTAGTGCTCTCCACCGACTGACGTCGCACGCCCAGCGTCCACTGGATGCGATCATCAAGGAACGAAAGGGTATCGAGAAAAGCAACACTGCCCAGCTTGTCTTCGGTCCGAGAGGTAACAGCACCGAATTTGCCCAAGGGCGGCGTTGGGCCAAAGTCAAGGTTGTAGTAGTTGGTGGTCACGTAATTGGGGATCTGGAGATCCTTGAAGCTCATCTCCGACTTGTACTGAGTGGCCGCCAGCGACCATTGGTGGCCTACGGGGCCGGTGTCGAAGTTGCCCTTCAGGCCAGCCTCGCCAGATTTCTGGGTGCCCTGCCCATCCGAGCGATAAGCCAGAACATTGATATCACCGGCATTGTTGACCAGCGTGTCGCGCGTCATCAGGGCGTTGCGGCCACCGTCCCTCTGCCCATAGGCCGCAAAGGCGGTGAGCGAGTCATTCAAATCGACCTCGCCTTTGAGCAAGAAGGTTTCGGTGTCGTTGGTGGTGTATGCCCAGTCAGGTGCCAGCGCGTAATCACCTTTCTTCGCGCGGGGTATGTTGGTGACCTTGGGGTTGACCGAGAAAATACCGAAATAGTTCGCGCCCTCCAGATGTTCACGGTGCTTGTAGGCGTCCAACGACAGGCGAATGCGTTCGGCGCGCCAGTCCAGGCCCAGCGCATTGAGCTGCATGTTTTGTTTCTGATCGTCCACCGCGGTGTCGCCGTCGCGGTACGCCCCGTTGTAGCGGATACCAAACTGATTCTGCTCGCCAAAGCGCCGACCCACATCGGCATGTGCACCGTATAAACCATTGGATTCAAAAGAGGTCGTCAGGCGTGTCAGGGGTTCGTCGCCGGCGCGCTTGGGCACCATGTTGATGCTGCCTGCGACGCTGCCATCCGGCGGCATGCCATTCAGCAGCGCGGACGGGCCCTTGAGCACTTCGATGCGTTCAGCCAACTCGGTCGCACCGCGCAGGTTCGGTGCCATGCCGATCAGGCCGTTGTAGGTGATGTCGTTGGCGCTGGTATTGAAACCACGAATGAAGAAGGTTTCGAGGATGGCCCGTTTGGAGGGAACGTTCACCGATGGATCGGTTGCACCGATTACCGAACCGATGTCCTTCGCCTGGTGGTTGCGCACGAAGTCATCGGTATAGCTAATGGCGCTGAAGGGAGTCTCCATAAAGTCCTTGGTGCCCAGCAGCCCGACTCGACTGCCAGTGGCAACCTGGCCTCCCGCATACGCGGGCGGCAGGTCGGCAGGCGCGCCCATAGTGCCCTCCACCGTCGTTTCAGACAGGACGAGGCTACCTTCGCCAGTGCCCGTCGGAGACTGCGGTTCAGAGGCAGGCGCAGCGGTCACAGCCATCGCGCCCCCGGTCAGCCCAAGCAATAGCGCCATGTGTACGGCAGAGAAAGTGCGATTCAAGGTAAACGAAAAAGCGCGTTGCGTAGCCTGCGATGAGTCAGGATTGGCGCTGTGTGGGCGGCCGTGTTCCGACATGCTGGATTCCTTTCGATGCGAAGAATTGAAGTGCATTCATTAGGTTTCCGTACCAGAACGCCAATCCCTCAAACCAAATGATAATAATTTGCATATACCGCACCAAGAACACTCCAAGGGGCTGGATCAGTGACGCCCCCACCAATGACCGAAGCAGCATTCGAAAACCACAAAAAAGGGCCGGTGCCTGAACAGGACCAGCCCTTTGTGCTGCAGATACACGTCGCGAATCAGCCCTCGTAGCCCTGAACCACCTCGTCAGCCATTCGATTGAGACAGGTCACGCTAGCGGTACACAGATACCAGGTCTGAGCATCGACAAAGATGACACGTCCGTTGTTCCAGGCCTTGGTCTTGCGCAGCAGCGGGTTATCCAGGCTCTTGATGTCCAGTGCCGGACGATGCTCCATCACTGCGGTTCGGTCGATTACATAAAGAATGTCGGGATCGGCCTGCTGGATAAACTCATTGGAAATCGGCTGTCCATGCAAACCCGCTTCGATGTCAGCGCTGGCCGGTTTCACGCCCAGGGTGTCGAAGACAAAGCCGTAGCGCGACTTCACGCCGTAGGAGGTGAAGGCGCCGTTGTTATGCAACACGATCAACGCTTTCTCTGGACGTCCTTCGGTGACACGGCGGGTCTGCTCCACCTTGGCGTCCATTTCCGCGACTTTCTGGCGGGCCAGTTCCTCTTTGCCGAGAATGCGTCCCAGGAGGGTCAAATGCTCCTTGGCTGTGCCGATGAAATTGCCTTGTTTGTTGGTCAGGTCCACGTCGTCGTAGACGGTCGGGGCGATCTGGCTGAGTTCCTTATAGCTTTGTGCCTGGAGCGGAGAGATCAGAATCAGGTCGGGCTTGAGCGCATGCAACCGCTCGAGATTGGGCTGGACAGTCGCCCCTACATCCATGACATTCGAGTCGTCACGGTATTTAGCGAGAAAGCTGGTGACGTAGTCCTTGGCGATACCCACCACCGGCGCCTTCAATTGATCGAGTGTATCGAGCTCGCTCATATCGAAGGCCACTACGCGCTCGGGCAGTTTGGTCACCACGGTTGTGCCCAGAGGGTGCTCGATCTTGATCGGCTCGTAGTGCGCCTGTGCACTCACTGGCGGCGTGGCCTCTGCCGCCGGTTTGTCACATCCCTGCAGCCCGGCCGCAACGGCCATTGCCAGTAGCACTCCACAGAATTTGTTCGCGTGATCCGTACTCATATCAGTTCCCTTGAAGGTGATGGGTTGAAGTAGTTGCAGACAAACCCTTGTTCGCTCTGCAGGATTTCGAAATCCAGATCAAAAAGTTCCCGCAGGTGCGCCTCGGTAACCACCTCCGCGACCGGGCCGTGGCAGTGAATTCCCCCGCCTTTCATGGCAACGATATGATCGGAATAGTTGGCCGCGAAGTTGATGTCATGGACCACCAGGATCACTGTGCGGCCTTGCTCATCACACAAGCGACGCAGGGCACGCATGATGTGTACGCCATGCTTCATGTCGAGGTTGTTGAGCGGCTCGTCCAGCAACAGGTAATCCGTTTGCTGGGCAATGGTCATCGCCAGGAACGCCATCTGCCGTTGTCCGCCGCTGAGCTCGTCAATGTAGGAGAGACGCAGGGACTGCAAAGACAAGAACTCGATGGCCTCATCGATAGCCACGCGATCCTGGGCCGTAAGCGCTCCACGGCTGTAGGGGAAGCGCCCGAAGGCGACCAGTTCCTCGACGGTCAGGCGCAGGTTGAAATCCGGGGACTGGCGCAAGGTGGCCACGCGCTTGGCATAGTCGCGAACGGGCACATCCAGAATGCTGCGCCCGCCAATCAGCACGTCGCCCCGGGTCGGCGCCAGCAGGCGAGCGATCAACATCAGCAGCGTGGTCTTGCCCGCCCCGTTTGGGCCGATCAGCGACGTGACCTGCCCCGGTGGAAACCGGACGCTGACGTCACTCAGGACGTGCCGGGGGCCATAGGCCTTGTAAACGTGATTGAGGGCGATCATGGGGTGCCTCGGGTTCGAATCATCAGCGCAAGGAAATACACACCACACACCAGGTTGATGAGAATGCTGACGGAGGTGTTGTAGTTGAATATCTGCTCGACCAGGTATTGGGCGACAATGAAAATGCCAATGGCGATGGCGCAACTCATGGGCAACGTGACCCGGTGCCGAGCGGTTCGGGCAAGCGCATAGGAGATGTTCGCAACGAACACGCCCATGAATGCCGTCGGCCCGACGAGGCTCGTCGAGATCGCCACCAAAATGGCGATAAGTGCCAGTTGAAGTCGCACACTGTGCGGGTAATCGACCCCCAGGGAAATGGCCTGGTCACGTCCCAGGGAAAGCACATCGAGCACCGGCAGGGTTCGTTGGGCGATGCAGCACACCGCCGCGACCAGCACGCCCGAATAGATCACTTGCCCAGGTTGCGCCTTGTTGAAGGAGGCGTAGTTGAACCCTTGGAAAATCGAGAATTCTCCGGGGCTTATCTTCAGCTGGATGAATTGGGTGAACGTCCCCATCACCATGCTCAGCACCAGTCCCAACAGGAGCAGCAGGTACACGTTGTTGCTCCCGTCACGGAACAGCCAGCGGTGAATAAGCCATGAATAGCCGAGCATCAGCAGGACCGACAACAGGACGTTACCGTCACGCTCCAGCAACACCAGGCTCTGGGTGCCCAGCAGCAGAATCAGCAGTGCCTGGAACAGCAGGTAGATTGCCTCATACCCCATGATCGCCGGCGTCAGTATGCGGTTGCCGGCGATGGTCTGGAAAATCACCGATGAATAGGCAATGCACACCCCGGCAATGCACATCGCCGCCAAACGGGTCAGTCGCTTGGGAATGACATAGTCGAAGTCGAAGCCGGCTCCCAACAACAGGAACGCGATCGCCAGCGCCAGAACCAGCAGCCAGAGACCATAACGGGTAGCCACGCGCCTCATGTGTACTTCCTGATCAGCAGCACGAGAAATAACAGGCCGCCCACACTGCCGGCGGTGAGGCCTATGGGCACTTCGAAGGGGTAGATCAGGAGGCGGCCGAGGATATCGCAGGCCAATAGCAAGGACGCGCCACACAAGGCAACGATGGGCAATGTTCGCTCCAGGTTTTCGCCGTAGTGCAGCGCCACCAGGTTGGGAATCACCAGTCCGACAAAGGGGATCGCCCCCACCGTGATGACCGTGGCGGAAACGGTGACCGCCACGAGCATCAGACCTAGCGCCGCATTGGCCGCATAGTTCAAGCCCAGACTGCTGGCCATGCCCTCACCCATCCCCAGTACGGTAAACCGGTGCGCATACAGGTAGGTGAGCACGACAATCGGCAGGATCAGATAGATGATCTCGTAATTGCCCTGCACGATTTTCGAGAAGTCACCGAGCATCCAACCCTGCATGCTCTGCAAGATGTTCTGACGGTAGGCGTAGAACTCGGCGACGGCGCTCAATACGCTGCCATACATCAGACCTATGACCGGAATCATCACCGTATTCTTGAACTTGATACGGCGGATGATCGCGACATAGATCAGGCTTGCGGCAAAGCAGAACGCCAGGGCAAACAGCATCCTGCCGACAGTACCCGCGGCGGGGGCTACCGTCAGTGAAATCAGAATGCCCAGCTTTGCCGCATCCAGCCCGCCGGACGTGGCGGGCTCGACGAACCGGTTACGCACGATCTGCTGCAGGATCACGCCGCAGACGGCCAGCCCTACCCCGGTGAGTATCAGGGCCGCGAGGCGCGGAAGGCGGCTGGCGGTCAGTGTCAGCCAGGCATCTTCGGAAAATGTGAAAAGTGCTGTCCAGGAGACCTGCTTGACTCCCACCATCAGCGAAAGGCAACAGAGCACAACAAACAGGCTCAGCAAGGCTGCACGACTCAAGAATCGTCCTCACTGCCAAATGCCCCGGCAATGCGCCAGCCCTTTGCAGCCCGGCGCTGAGCGAGAAAGTGCGCGTAGAGCCCTGGCTTGGCACTCAATTGCGCGTGGGAACCTTGCTCGCTGATCCGGCCATTATCGAGCACCAGAATCTGATCGGCCATGGCCACCGTCGAGAGCTGATGCGCGATGACGATCAGTGTACGCGTACCACGCAAGCGTGCCAGTGCCTCGGCAATAGCGGCCTGGTTCTCGGCATCGAGCGCAGCAGTGGCCTCATCGACCAACAGAATCGGCGCATCCTTGATCAATGCACGAGCAATGGAAATCCGCTGGCGTTCGCCGCCGGACAGGCGGGCGCCGCCCTCACCCACGGGTGTATCCAGACCTTGAGGCAGTCGTTCGATGATCTCCACGACCCCGGCTTGTCGTGCTGCTTCCATCACCTGGGTATCACTGGCATCGGGTTTGCCAATGCGAATGTTGTCGGCGATGCTGCCCTGGAACAGGTAAGCATCCTGGAAGATCTGACTGATCTGGCCGGCCAGTTGCTCGCCGGACATCTGGCGCACATCCACACCACCGACGATCACAGAGCCTTGAGTCACGTCGAAGAAACGTGCGATCAGCCTCAGCAGCGTGGTCTTGCCCGAGCCGGAAGCGCCGACCAGAGCGGTCATGCTGCCCGGCTCGATACGCAGGCTGACCTCCCGTAATACATCAGTCTGATCCTCGGCATAACGAAAGCTCACGTTGCGCAGTTCGACGGCCCCATCGACGGGTGCCTGTGGCGTCTGCGGTTCAGGCAGCGGCTTGACCGCAAAGATCTCACGCACGGCTCCCAACTGGCCACGCGCGCCACGCAACACCTCGCTATAGCCGGCCACTTCCAGCAACGGATCGATAAAGCGGCTGACCAGCAGCAGTGAAACAATGACCGCGATGACCGATCCCGCCTCCAGGCTTGCGCCCATCAGCTCACCCAGCCATAGCGTGGCGGCCACCAGCAAGGCGGCGAAGCTCGCCTGTACAGCCCAGGCATTGAACACCACCGACATCGCCGAGACGTGAATCAACCGTCTCGCGGAGTCCTGCTGGCGCCCGATGGCCTGTTCAAGAAACTGAGTACCACCGTCCTCGCCATTGAACGCCCGCAGCACCGATTGCGCCTGGGCGAACTCGACCATGCGCTGGCTGGTGTGGGCAGCGTTGTACTGGAAGTCCTGGTCGGCACGCTGCCCCAAGCGAGCGGTCAATACAAAGACACCCAACAGGATCGGCAGCGTTACGAGCGCGATCAGGCCCATCTGCCAGTGCAAAGCGAACAGTGCAATCAGGATCACTACCGGCGTGACTACGCCGGTAATCAGCGGCGTGAAAACGTGGGCGGGAAGCTGAGCCATTTCCATCATGCCCTGGGACGCGACATGGCTTAGCCGCGCGGTGTTTTGTGCGCTGAACCAACCCACCGGCAAACGCGCCACATGGTCGCCGAGCCGATGGCGGCCCCGCTGGAGAACGGCGATGCCGACACGGATCCCGGCTTTCTCCACTGTGCGTCGTAGCGCCCAGCAAATCACCACGCCGATCACCAACGCGATCAACCATTGCCCCGCTGCGCGCGTTTCACTGCCCAGCAGGCTGGTGAGTATCGGCACCAGGGTGACAATCGTCAGCCCGCAGAGCAGGCCGTAGACCAGCGTCATATAGAGATAGCGCCGCAGCACCGGGGCATCGTCACCCAACAGTTGAATAAAGGTTCTCAGCATGACGGCACCGCCTGTTCCTTGGCCTGTTCGTAGCCGCCCAGTGCCCACAGTCGGGCGTAGCGGCCTTTGCGGGCGAGCAGTTCGTGGTGACGTCCCTGCTCACAAATCGTACCGTTGTCGATCAGAATGATCCGGTCGGCGTGCATCACCGTATCGAGCCGGTGAGCGATCACCATCAAGGTGCGGCCCCGGGCGAATCGCGATAGCGCTTGCTGGAGCTTCACCTCGTTCTCGGCATCGGCTGCCGCCGTGGCTTCATCAAGCACCAGCACCGGCGGGTCCAGCAACACGGCGCGGGCGATACTCACGCGCTGTAACTCGCCGCCGGAGAGCTGCACATCCTCACCGATCACCGAGTCATAACCGCGCGGCAAGGCGAGGATGCGCTCGTGAATATTCGCGGTGCGCGCGGCGTTTTCGATTTCCTGCTGGCTGGCCGATGGCCTGCCCAAGGCAATGTTGTCGCGCAGGCTGGCATGGATCAGGCGCACTTCCTGCAACACAAAACCGATGCGCCGGTACAACTGCGCGCTCTCGATCTGCCTGATGTCGACGCCGCCCAGCGTAATGCGCCCTTCAGTCGGATCGAAGAAGCGCAGCAGCAGGCGTGCCAATGTCGACTTGCCGGAGCCGGAAGCACCGACAATCGCCGTCACGGTGCCGGGCTTGAGGGTGAAGCCAATGTCCTTGAGCACCGGGTTCTGGCCGTCGTAGCTATAGCCGAGTTGCTCGACGCGAATTTCGGCATTTTCAGGCAACTGCCGGGATTCGCCCACCAGGGTTTCCAGTACCGGCGTTTCCAGTAGCCCGTGCACACGCTGGGCAGCGGCGGTAGCATTGTTCAGGTCGTGAGTGATGTAGCTCAACAGCAGCAGTGGCGCACAGATGCCCGGCGCCACCAAGGCGAAGGGCAAGACTTCGACCGGCGTGATCCAGCCCAGGCTCACCAACAAAGTGCCAAAGGCCAGCACCACCCCGAGTACCGCAACCGGGGTAACCATTGCATGGGCGTTGGCCATCGCACTGACCAGCGGCCGAGTGAAGTCGGTGAACGCTTCGGCGAAGGCATCCACCGCGTCACGGTAACTGCCATGGGCCTTGCCCTCGACACCGAAGGCCTTGACCACGGGAATGCCGTTGACGAACTCGACCACTGCGTTGTTGATACGCGCCATACCGGCACCGAACGATTGCATGTTCGCCCCACTGGCCTTGGTTGCCCTGGAGAAAAACAGGAAAAACAGCGGGAATGGCAGCAGAGAGACAATCGCCATGCGCCAGTCCATGGCAAACAGGTACAGGATGGCGATGAGGATCGCACCAACGGTACGGCCCAGCGTGGTAAAGAAATGCGCAGTCAGGCTGTGCAGCGTACCGATGTCATCCTGCATTGCCTGTTTGACTTCACCCGAAGCCCGACTGGTAAACCAACCCAGCGGCACCTTGGCCAGTCGACGAGTAATCGCCAAACGCAAATGGCCGGTGATGTGATTGTCGGCCAGGTGCGCAACCATCTCGCCCACCGAAATCAACGTCATGCCGAGGAACAGGCACACCAGGCTGACGCTGATAACCCGCCAGACCTGACTCTGCATCTGGACCCAGCCGGTAGCGACCTCGGCCTGCCCCATCGAGAACTGTGCGATATGGGCGATGCCGGCCAGTGGCACCATCGTCAGCATGGTCCCGATGGCGGCCAGTACCGCGGCGACAATCAGCCGGCCGCGTACGGGTTTCAGTATCCGGGATACCGAGCCGGCGGCGGGTTTGTCTTTATCACTCATGAGCTCTCCTGAATAACCACTGGCGACAGCCTGAAGGCATGCCTGACTTCCTTTGTGTTCGAGCGTTTTGCGCGTTGCGTACCTTTATTCCGAACGGCGACGCAAAATCCTCAATCGAAATGCGGATTAATCCGTTCGCCGCCATGAATCGAACGACCGGTCACAGGCCCGACCCCGATGCGAATGGGTGACAGGCCCGAAGGCCCGCAGCGATGTACTTCTCGACGGAGGACACCGACACCTTCAACTCGGCCGCGATATCCCGGTGACCCATGCCGTGCAACTTGCACAGCAGCAACGCTTCACGGGCCTTGAGTGGCTTGTTATGCAAGGCAACATCGATCTGTGACAGGGCCTCGGATGCCAGCGCACGAACCTCTTCTGATGGCACCTGAGGCTCGGCTTGCTGCATCAGCCCTTCCAGATGGCTGGCCTCCAGATGTCGGCGGCGATACAGATCTATCACCATTCCTTTGGCGATTTGAGTCAGATGACGGCGTGAATTCTCGGTCGAGGGAACCCGGCCCTTCCTGATGAGATTGAGATACACGTCATGGGCCAGATCCGCGGCATCCACCGAATTGCCCAGCTTGCGACGCAACAAACTGCACAACCAGCGGTGGTGATCGACATACAGCTTTTCAAATTGCTCCTGGGACGCGAACGCTCCGTTGTCCACAACACCTCTCCTGAGACGATGGTCTTCGCGATCAGATTTTGACTAATGCGAATAGGTATGATTATTATTTATCATCATACGGTGTTCATAGAGCCCCTGCAATGCGACCTCATTGCAACTCCTTTGATGCCCGGAAGCCTGGGCGTTACACCAGACCGAGGATCGGTCTGTCGGCACTCGGTGCCACCTCTACTTCTTACTGTTCAGTTTGATAAGGCGGGAAATTTCCATGATGGAACTCAGTCCAGATTCGTTACCGAAGCTCTCTGTCAACGGTCACGAGGAACATATCTGGCTCTTGCAGCAGCAATACCCCGAACGCATCCTCAAACACCTCTGCGCCTGGCGGCTCGACGCTGATGTCGATCTTTCAAGGCTCGAGTTGGCGATCAAGACCGTCATCGAGACACTGCCCGATCTGAATGCGCGCTATCAGTTCAACGACGACGGCGAGGTGGACAAAGTCCACGCCAGTGACTGGAAATCCTGCGTCGAACTCATTCGCTCACACTCCGACGCCGAAGCCACCGAGCAATTGCTCTCGCGGCAAGCGGCATCGTGGGACGCGCAAAGCCAGCCACCGTTCAAGGCGCTGATGATTCAAACCAGGCAGAACGTTATCCTGGCGTTCGTGATCCATCAGATCCTCGACCAGACCTGCCAGGAGATCGAACTGTATCGCGGGGTCCTGAACGCCTATGTCGGTCACTCGACCAGCGACACCCCCTGGTTGCGCCGTCAGGCCGATGGCAAGGATGCAGCGCCAGCAGCCAGTGCGCCCAACGCCCGGCCAGCGGCCAACAGCAGTGAAGTGGCGACAATTATCCTTGGCGAATTCCGTGGTGCCCTGGCTGAGCCCGACATGCAACTTACGGATGACTTCTTTGATTTCGGCGGCCACTCCCTGCTGGCCACCCGTATCATTGGCAAGCTATTGAGCAGCCACGGCATCGAAGTCCAGTTCAATGACTTTTTCAGCGCCCCTACCGCCGAGGCCCTGGCATCACGGGCCCACGTCATTGCGCATGACAACCCGGCAGCGTCTGCGCCAGGCCTGCCGCAAGACGTGCAGCGGGCGCCTTTCGCGCTGGCCCAGGCCTCCCTCGGGCGGGCCTATGTCGCCTATGGGTTCGGGACGATTTTCAACCTGCCCTTTGCCTTGGACTTCCTCGATAACGTGGATGAAGCGCTGTTCGAGCAAGCCTTCAGCGACCTGCTCATACGCCATGCCAGCCTGCGTACTACCTTCCACTTCCAGGACGCTGAGGCGTACCAGCAAATCGTGCCGATCGCGCAACTGTCCCGCTACAAATGGTTCTGGCCCAGCCATGAGAGCCGAGAGGCAACACTGGAAAGCGAAGCCGCTTATCAGTTCGACCTGGCCCGCGAACTGCCCCTCAGGGTTCGCTTCATTTACGACTCGCAGCGCAAGCGCCAAACCCTGTCTTTGCTGATCCATCACATGGCCATTGATGAATGGTCGCTCAACGTCATGATGGAAGAACTGGCCCTGGCCTACCTCGCCCGTGCCGCCGACAAAGCGCCGGCCTGGGAAGCGCCTGCCCGCTCATTCCACGAGTTCGCCGTGCAAGAACAAAGTACCGGCGTCAATCAGAAGCATCTCGACTATTGGACGAGCCTGTTGCGTGATGCAACCCGCGGCTTGACACTGCCCTCCCCTGATCATCAGGCGAGCGCGCCTGCCGAAGCCGCTTCGACGAAGGCTCAATGGTTCGAAATCAAACCCGACCAGGACCTCACCGATAGCCTGTATGCCTTCGCCAGACAGAACAACTCGTCGCTGTTCGGCGTGGTCTATACGGCCATTGCGTTGTCCCTGCATAAACTGGGTGGCTTGCAGGATCTGGTGATCGGCACATCGGCTTCCGGACGCACCGACCCCGGTTTTTACGAAACGGTCGGTTACTTCACCACCATGGTCGCGCACCGGGTGCAGTTCGATCCTCAGCAGACAGTGGGTACTCTGATCGAAAACGTCACCCACCTGATCAATGACTCCATGGCCTATGCCGATGTGCCGATGGAGACGATTCAACAAGCCTTGGGCATGACCGCTGCGGACGGCCTGCTGTTCGACGTCTATATCCAGATTCATGCCAACAACGCCTTGAACGGTACCCTGAGCACGCCAGAGGCAGGAACGATCCGCTATCGACAGATTGACCCGGACAAGAACCAGTCGATGTTCGGTATTCAGTTCGAGATCCTGGAAAACCTGATCGACGGCAAACGCTCACTGCGTCTGGTGATCACCTACCGTTCGGAGCGTTACAGCACCGAACAGATGGCACGCCTCAGCGCAATGATCGATCACGTGTTCGCACGCTTCACAACGCCAGATGCCGCCGGCATCGCCCTGAATCATATCCGCGCATAACCCTCAATCAGGGTCTTGGTAACGCCAAAAGTGTTAACAAGACCCTGCACATCAAGCTCTACGTTTCATGCATTCCGTAGCGCTGGAACGATGAGCGCTTGGGCAAGCGGTAGTGCGTTCGACCGAGTAACCGGTTGGCAATTGTCGCATTGCGAATGGCCGCTACCCCGAGATCCGGCGAACCAACACCATGCTGGAAGATCTCCGCATTCTGCACAAAAATACGGCCCGTGCCTTCGTCGCAGCGGCGCGCCGTAAAATCTTCCTGGACGATACAGTCGCCGAATTCATCGGTTTCAAGCACAACACCTTTGAGCCTTTCAAACCACTGCGGCCAGGCATGCCCGTATCCCGTCGCCGCAACAATGGCATCGGCCTCAAGGGTGCTGGTCTGATCCAGTTCGCGGTGCCGGTAGGCAATTCGCAGCGTGCCGTCGACATCCTCCACGGTCTCGACCTCGCAGTTGGAAAGCAACGTCAGACCCGTATCAGCGCCGCCAATCGAGCGTTCGTAGATCAGGTCGTAGATCTGGGCAATGGTCGAAAAACTGATGCCCTTGTATAGCAACCCCTGCCCCGCAACGATATCTCGGCGACGCTCCCGTGGAATACTGTGGAAGTACTCCATGTAGGATGGCGTAAAGCACTCCTGCCCAAGTTTTGAATACTCCATGGGATGGAAGCCCGGCGAACGCGTAATCCAGCGAATCGAAGCACCGACCGCGATTCGTTCGGGGGTCAACTCGTTGAACAATGCCAGCACGCACTCCGCCGCACTCTGCCCGGAGCCAATCACCGTGACCCGCCGGCACTGCGCCAACTGCTCCTGCCTTTTGCCGAACTCCGCCGAATGCATGACCAGCGCCGCGCTCTTGAGCTGGGCCCATTTCGGTAACAACGGCACGGTGCCAACACCAATCGCCAGGTCCCGGCTGTAGTAACGGCGTTTGAAGCCGGACACGGACTGGCTTTCAATCAGGAATCGGTCAACGCTCGCGTCATAGCTCACATCACAGATGTCTTCGCCGAAGTGGCAGGCAGGCAGCTGCTGCGACGCCCATCGGCAGTAATGGTCGTACTCGCGCCGCGGCACCTGAAAGTTCTCGTAGTAATAGAACTGATACAGGCGATCGTGCTGATGCAGGTAGTTCAGATAACTTAGTGGATGCGTGGGGTCAGCCATCGTCACCAGGTCCGCCAGGAAGGGAACCTGAAGCGTCGTGCCTGGCAAGAGAAGTCCTTCATGCCAGCGAAATTCCGCTTTGCGATCAAGGAAAATACCCGTCACGCCCGGGTGTCTGGACAGTAATGCAGCCAACCCGAGATTAAAGGGCCCGATGCCAACTCCGGCAATATCTACAGTGGGTATATCCGTCATCCGATCCATCTCCAAAGGGACTGCTGTCTGGATAGAAGGGAGCACGCTCTGTGGTGCCCCACTCCATTCATTTCAATATTATTCAGAGGCGCTCACGAACCTTCAGCCATGAGCAGCCGTTCGACGTCTTGTGCATTGCGGCAGCGCAGCAATTGCCCGGGTGAAAGCACCACCGAAAAGTCTTCCTGGAACCGCGCCGAAATGGCTTTCAAATGCTGGGGACGCAACCCCAGGCTGATGAAGTCCACCGCGTCATTGACCCCGTCTTCCAACGGGCGGCCCAGTACACTCAAGTAGAGGTCCAGCACCTTGCTTCTCTTGGTCGAGATGATCCTGGCGGCAGGCTCGGCCACTTCATTCGCCGGCGCAGTGAGCAGGCTGCGGGCCCGCTGGCGATCAGGCTTGCCGTTTTGCGACAGCGGCAACTCATCCACGCTCAAGAACCGCGTGGGTACATGGGAGTGCGGCAGATGTTGGCGGGCATAGTTGCGCAACTCGGTTGCCGTCAGCTCTGCGGCACCCTGCTGGCCGACATACAGCGCACCGATGCAAACCTCCCCCCGACGCTGCTCGCCATAATCCACGACCAGCACGTGCCTGACCGATGGGTGATTGATCAGTTCGATCTCGATATCCGGGAGCGACACCCGTACACCGCGAACTTTCACATAGCCGTTGACTCGACTGTCGAAGATCAAGGTGCCATCGCGACGGTAACGACCACAGTCACCGGTGCGGAAAGCACGAACAGCCTGGCCATGTTCATCGCTGACGGTCACGAACTCGCTCTGTGTCAGCTCGCCGTTTTCCAGGTAGCCCAGTGCGAGATTGACACCAGCCGTGTGAATTCGGCCGACAACGCCCGCCGGACAGTGCTCACCCTGTGAATCAAGAGTGAAGTAACGGTTACCGGGCAAGGGCCTGCCGTAGGGGATCAGCGCTTGGTCATCGGCAGTGATCTCGTGCCAGATACTCCAGATGGTTGTCTCCGTCGGCCCCCCAAGGGAGATCAGCCGGGAAGCCGGCAGCAGCGCGCGCAGCTCGGCGATCACGGCGGGCTTGATGTAGTCACCACCCTGCGCAATCAGGCGCAGGCTCTTCAAGTCATGGGCGGCGCGGCAAGACAGGAGCATCTCCAGGATGGCCGGCACCGAACACCACAACGTCACCTGATGCCGGGCAATCAACTGATTCCAGCGCACCGCATCCTTTTCCTCGCCCTGGCCAGGAAGTACCAGCGTTGCCCCCGCTGTCAGGCAGCCCAACACGTCGAAAACCGACATGTCATGGTGAAGCGGGGTTACGGACATGAACACATCGCGCTCGGTCACGGCCCAGCGCTCAAGGGTGCTGCCAATGACATTGGCGGTGGCTCGGTTGCTCAGCACCACACATTTGGGCTTTCCGGTGGTGCCCGAGGTATAGAGGTAATAGGCCGGCGCCTCGCTTGACGACAGGTCCTCCATCACCGGTGGAACCTGGGCTTGCGCTGCCAGCAGCTCATCGGGTGTCGCGTAAGGATGCTCAACAGACTCGCCCTGGGTGATCACCACCAGATCAGGTCGACAGTTTTCCAGCAGGAACAGCCGTCGCTCCTCAGGTGCCGAGGCATCGATGGGAACCCAGATCAAGCCCGTCAGTGCACAGGCCAACGTCACCATCGTGTGCTCCGGGCTACGGGGCAGGCATATGGCAACCACATCGTGCCGAGAAAGCCCGCGCGCTTGCAACGCAGTGATCACCCGGCATACGCCGTCGCCAAGCTCGGCATAACTGATTTGCCGGTCGCCGCTGATGAGGGCGATTCTGGCGTTGCTACGATCAAAGATATTGCTCGCGATCCGCCCGAGAAACGCTGCGTGGCACGCCTCGGTCACCGGGCTATTCAGCCGGTAGTGTCGCCTGTCGATAATCGTCGGGGCATCAATGGCAAAAACACCGTTTGCCGTGATCTGACCGATCGCCCTTTCGAAGGCACTCAAGATATCGCTGACCACCGCCGGATCCAGTACTTCGCGCGCATAGTCGATGTCGAACACCAAGGCACCCTCGGCGTTGGCCGAGAAGCGGATATCCATCGCCACCTGCGGTGTCTGGGTCAGTCCGTTACACAGACTCATGGGACTGTCCGTCGGCGAGACCGGCCAGGAAAAACCGTTGGTAATCACCACGGGCAGGACGGGCCCCGGGCCGTGGGATTCGAACAGCAACCGGGCAAGGTCAACCCCTGAAAAGGCCAGATGTTGCAAACCTTCCAGCACATCGACTTGCAGCTGGGTAGCCCGCTGCGCAAAACCGTCTGGATCGGAGCTCCAATTGACCGCGATAAAGCTTGAGCGATTGGCAAAGGCACCACTCGTTTGCGGAGCAACAGGCACCGCGACACACACTCCCCCCTCATCGACCCAGTGGGAAAGCACTTCCAGCACCAGCGCCATCAGGGCGGAATTCTTGAACAGCCGTTGCCGCGCTCCCAGTTTGCAGAACGCGCTGAACGCGGCCTTGGGTACCAACAGACTCTGTCGCTCATAGCGAGAAGCGCCCACCTGGTCCAGCGGGGTGATCCACGGCAAACGTGGAGCGCCGCTCACGGAGGCGAGTTTGGCTTTCCAATAAACAGCATCCGCCTTGCGTTGGCGGACGAGGTCTTCTGGCTCGGGCGTAACCTCGGTGAACGGCTCCTCGCCGACCACACCGTCGAACAGTTCAACCATGAGGGTTGCGATCGATCGCCCATCGAGAATCAATGCATCAAGGCGCACAAAAACGCTCAGATGACCTTCCGGGAGCAGGAAGACCGTGACATTCCAGGGCGAGTGATCCAGTTCGAACAGCGCATGCGCATAAGCCTCACGACGCGCCTCAACATAGCCAAGCGCAGCTTCTGGCGACAGAGCCGTGAGGTCGACTTCCTGCAGGTTTATCTGCACCTCATCACTGACAAACTGCACGAGCTTTTGCGTATCGATCCGTGTTCTCAGGCTTTCGTGGCGCCGGACCATCCCGGCCAAACGGCTTCGCAGCAGAGCAGGATCCACAGAGCCGCGGTATTCGCGAAACTCCTGCATGGCCACGCCGCCCAGCGGCATCTGCGGGCTGCGCCCAAGCAGATAGGCCTGCTGAAGAGCGTTCAGCGGCAGCCTGCGCTGAGAAAACGGTAGATCCAGGACAGCGGAGCAGACTGACGCCTCACGCACGATCGCCACGAAGCGTTCGAACAGATCCGACACCCAGGCTTGTGGCAGAGCATCAAGGCGAATATCCCAATTGATCAATATGCCGCCGTCGGCGCAGGCGATCTGCGCGTCGAGTGCAACCTGGGGACCTTGGGAGATCACCCAGTTCATCGGCCCGAAGACCCGCCGGACGCGCTCCGAGAGAAGATCGCCGCCCGGCATGTCGAGCGCTGCGGTAAACACCACCGGTGCCAGTTGCGGCGAACCATGATGACGAGATAGATCGCGCATCAGATTCACCCCGGGATAGGCGCTATGTTCAAGCAAGTCGACCATTCTTTTCGCCATCTGCGTGCAAAGGGCTGCAGGGTTGCGGGCCGACTCGATATCCACATCGAGAATCAGCACGTTGGCAAAATCACCGACTACCCGCTCGACGTCATCCACCAGTGGCGGACGCCAGAACGAGGGCACATTGAGGCGGAATTTCCGGTCCCCTGTCTGCGCCCCGAGTACCGCCGCGAAAAGCCCCATCATCAAGGTCGACAGGGTCATTCTTCGCTCACGGGCCAGACGCTGCAGCGCCTGACGTTCATCAGGGTCAAGCCATGTGCTTAATCGATGGCTGCGGGCTTGATCAGGTTGAACCTCGAGAAACGGCAATGTGGGCGCAGGAGCGATTTCAGCCAAGCGCTCACGCCACCAAATACGGTCTCGTTCCCGGGCGACTTTGAGCGCGGTGTCGGTACGTGCCTTGTCATACCAATCGAAGAAAGCAGGCGTGCGTGGAACCGGTCCGTCGGGGTCGTCATAAAACCGTGCGAGGTCTTCGATTAACGTGCGAAAACTCGATGGGTCGATGGCGATCATGTCCGTATCGACGTGCAAGCGGAACTCATCGTCTGCCAGCAGGCTGACCGAGAAACGGACGCCCGGGCAATGGCCGAGATCAAGCTGCTGATGAGTCCATTCCTCGCGCCTGCAGAGCAGATGCCGCACTACTTCCGACTCGGTCATCGAGCGTAGATCTTCGACTTCCAGCTGCGGTGACTGGTCCATCGAAGCAATGGATTGCAGGCCATCCGCATTCAGCCGGACCCGCAGCATGGGATGCAGCCGGCATACCCGTTCAAGCGCCGTGCGCAGCCGTTCCAGGTCAATGGAACGACCATCGAACTCGGCATAAAGATGAGCCGAAACTCTCCCTAAAGACGCATGAGCAGCGCGCCCGATCCAACAGGCGGCTTGCATTGAAGTTAACTCTCTCATGGCTCACTCATGTGATTGACAAATCTAAATGATTAGCGTCCCATAATAGAAACGATAATGATTATATTTCAAGACTTAATTTTTTACCCATAGGCCACGGAGGCTTTCCCAAAATGAGATCGGGCACCCTAAGAGCGAATGACACGGATGAGGTGCAAGCTATTGATGAAAAAGAGCGTTTTTCATTTACCTCCGGCGATCGAGAACTAACAGTTGCCGGGATGCTTCAGCGAATCGAAACACCTGCCATTGGCGGCGATAACGCCAATAGCCTGTTCCAGAAAACCGTGCTGCAAGCCCTCGACCGGGCGCGCAAGACCGGTCAGAACAACCCGATAGTCGTCGGCGCCATCCCCTTCGATCCTGCTGAAGCCTCTTGTCTCTACATTCCCGAACACGCCGAGTGGCGAGCACGAAGCGCCACCGTACGGACAGACGTCGCAGCACTGCCTGAACTGATCGAGCAAAAAAACATACCGGACGAGCACGGTTTCAAACGCGCGGTAGAGCACGCAATCGTCAACTTCCGCCACAGTGACGTGCGCAAGGCCGTGCTTTCGGTGCAACGTGAGTTGGTGTTTGCGCAGGATGTGGATGTGGGCGCCATGCAGAACAATCTGCGGGCCCAGAATCAAAGCGGCTATCACTTCCGTGTACCCATGCCGGACGGCGCTACGCTGATCGGCGTCAGCCCTGAACTGCTCGTTCACAAGGACGGTCTGAACTTCGTTTCCAACCCGCTGGCAGGCTCGGCCAAACGCATGAGCGATCCACAAGCGGACCGGCGCAATGCAGATTGGCTGTCAGCGTCGGAAAAGGATCACTACGAGCACCGCCTCGTGACCGAGGACATCGCCACTCAACTGGGGGAGCTGTGCACTCAGCTGAATGTGCCCCAGCGCCCTTCCCTCATCAGCACGCCCGCACTTTGGCATCTCTCCACCCGTATCGAAGGCACCTTGGCGGATCCGACAGTTTCGGCCTTGCAGCTTGCCTGTCGCCTGCATCCAACCCCTGCCGTCTGTGGCTTCCCCACCGAGCGCGCCCGGCGCCTGATCCGCTTTGTCGAACCCTTCGAGCGTGGCCTGTTCACCGGCATGGTTGGCTGGTGCGACGCCCAAGGCAATGGCGAGTGGGTGGTGACCATTCGCTGCGGCACCGTCAAGCGCAACAGGGTCCGCCTGTTCGCCGGCGCTGGCATCGTCGAAGCCTCGAGCCCCGACTCCGAATGGACAGAAGTCCAGACCAAACTCGGCACCATGCTGCGCGCATGCGGTTTGGCCCACTAATACGAACTTTTTCAGTAGTGACAATCATGACCATAGAATTCAATCACTGGCCCCTCGACAGAGCACAGCGCTATCGGGAAAAAGGCTACTGGATCGACGTACCACTCACACACATTCTGCGGGCACGCAGCCAGTCGCAACCTCACGCATCGGCGATCATTTGCGGTGATCGTCGTTTCAGCTATGCCGAGCTGGAGCAGCTGTCGTCCAACCTGGCTTCGCGCCTGGCGGCCAGCGGGCTTGGCAAAGGCGACACCGCCTTGGTGCAATTGCCCAATATTGCGGAGTTTTACATTGTCTTGTTCGCACTGCTCAAGGCCGGGATTGCCCCCCTCAATGCGCTCTACAGCCATCGAAAACTGGAACTCAAGAGCTACGCCCAGCAAATCACGCCAAGGTTGCTGATCGCCTCTCGCGAGCATGAAGTCTTTCGCGACGACAGTTACATCACTGACCTCAAGGAAGTGGGTTCCAGCCCCGAAATCACCCTGCTGCTGGGCGAACCGCGTCACGAAAACAACCTCGCCGCCTGGATCAAAACCCCAAGTGAGCACCCCGTGGACTTCTCCCCCAGCGAACCGGGTGAAGTGGCGCTATTCCAATTGTCGGGCGGCAGTACAGGCACCCCCAAACTCATCCCGCGCACCCATAACGACTATCACTACAACGCCCGGGCAAGTGCGCAAGTATGCGAGCTCACTCCACAAACGCGCTTTCTATGCGCCCTGCCTGCGGCGCACAACTTCTTGCTCAGCTCGCCCGGCGCCCTGGGTGTCCTGTATGCCGGCGGCACTGTCGTCATGGCTTCCAGCCCAGAGCCGTCGACTTGCTTTTCGATCATTGCACGCCATGAAGTGAATACCGTGGCCCTGGTTCCAAGTGCGGTCGCCTTGTGGTTGCAGGCCGCACCGGAGCACAAAGAGCAACTGCAATCGCTGGAATTCCTCCAGGTCGGCGGCGCCTGTTTCGCCGACTCGCTGGCACGCCAGGTTCCCGGAGTGCTCGGCTGCAAGTTGCAGCAGGTGTTCGGCATGGCCGAGGGACTGATCAACTACACCCGCCTGGACGACTCTGACGAACAGATTTTCACCACGCAAGGCCGTCCGATCAGCCCGGATGACGAAATCAAAATCGTCGACGAACAAGGCATCCCCGTCCCGCACGGCGAGCCTGGCATGCTTGCCACTCGCGGTCCTTATACGTTCTGCGGGTATTACCGAAGCCCCGAGCAGAATGCCCAGGCGTTTGACAATGAGGGTTACTACTATTCCGGCGACCTCGTTGAACTCACACCGACAGGCGATTTGCGGGTCGTCGGCAGGATCAAGGATCAGATCAACCGCGGTGGCGAAAAAGTAGCCTCGGAGGAAATCGAAAACCTCATCGTCCTCCACCCGGACGTGACCCACGCCGGCCTGGTGGCCATGCCCGACGACAGACTGGGGGAAAAGAGCTGCGCCTTCGTCGTCACCCGTAACCCCCATCTCAAACCACCCGCCTTGAGACGCCACTTGATGGAACTCGGCATCGCCGAATACAAACTCCCCGATCGCATCCGGCTCATCGAGACCATGCCCCTGACACCCGTCGGCAAGATCGACAAAAAGCAACTACGCCAACTCCTGGCAGCGGAAACCACCCGCGCCTGGTTACACACCCGCGTACTGCAACTTGTCGAGGACTGTGAAGACCTGGACCCAGAGGAAAACCTGATTTTCTATGGCCTCGATTCCTTGCGGGTGATGAAGCTCGCTGCGGAGCTCAAAGAGCGTGGCATCGCTGTGAGCTTCGAAGAGCTGGCGACCTCGCCCACGCTCGCCAGTTGGTGGTCGCTGGTGGACACCAAGCAAAAAGCCGCCTGACCGGGCGGCCTCTAAAAGGAGTTAGGAATGACTTTATCCACTGCCGACCAAAGCAGGCTTGAGCGCTTCTGGCAGCACTGCGTGACGAATCAGTACTTCAATATCGGGTACCCCGAATCAGCGGACTTCGATTACTCCCAGTTGCATCGCTTCCTGCGCTTCTCGATCAACAACTGCGGGGATTGGAACGAATACAGCAACTACCTGTTGAACTCATTCGATTTTGAAAAGGACGTCATGACGTACTTCTCCGAGCTGTTCAACATCGCGCTCGAAGACAGCTGGGGCTACGTCACCAACGGGGGGACCGAAGGCAACATGTTTGGCTGCTACCTGGGTCGCGAACTGTTCCCGAACGGCACCCTGTACTACTCGAAAGACACCCATTACTCCGTTGCGAAGATCGTCAAGTTGCTACGGATCAAATGCCGTGCAGTCGAGTCACTGGCCAATGGAGAAATCGACTACGACGACCTGATGGCAAAAATAACCGCCGACCAGGAACGCCACCCCATCATCTTCGCCAACATCGGCACCACCCTGCGCGGTGCGGTCGACAATATCGCCACCATTCAACAGCGTCTGCAGCAGGCGGGCATTGCCCGCCATGACTACTACCTGCACGCGGACGCAGCGCTGAGCGGGATGATCCTGCCCTTCGTCGATCACCCACAGCCCTTCTCGTTCGCCGATGGCATCGACTCGATCTGCGTTTCCGGCCACAAGATGATCGGTTCGCCCATTCCTTGCGGGATCGTCGTGGCCAAACGCAAGGACGTTGCGCGCATCTCGGTGGAAGTGGACTACATCCTGGCCCATGACAAGACCATCAGCGGTTCGCGCAATGGCCATACACCCTTGATGATGTGGACGGCACTACGCAGCCACTCGTTCGCTGACTGGCGCCAGCGTATCCGCCACTGCCTGGAAAAAGCCCAGTATGCGGTGGATCGATTCCAGGTCGCGGGCATTGATGCCTGGCGCAACGAGAACTCCATCACCGTAGTGTTCCCTTGTCCGTCGCAGAGGATTGCGAAGAAATATTGCCTGGCGATATCTGGCGGTACAGCGCACTTGATAACGACACCCCATCATCACGACAACTTAATGATCGACACATTGATCGATGAGGTCATTACCGAGCTTGAGACGGATGCCTGGCGATTTGGGGGAGCGCATGTCAAACAAGGGAGTAATGAGCGACGACCTTCAAACTCCGTCAGGGAGACCTGCCCCCGATTCGACGTCATCTGAAATTGGCTATTTTCAACACACCTTGAGACAAGCACCATGTCGCCACTTAAAACACCTGAAGCCTGCGAAAACCTCAATGATATTCGGGCAGGCATTGATTTTTATGATCGCCAGATCCTCGAGTCCTTGAAACAACGCCTGGGTTATGTAAAAGCCGCTGCGCAATTCAAAGCCAATGAACGGGCTATCCCCGCTCCAGAGCGGGTCGCAGCGATGCTCGAAGACCGTCGCGAGTGGGCAGTCGCCGCCGGGTTCGAAGTGGCCTTCGTCGAGAAACTCTACAAGCACATTATTCATTGGAATATCCAACAGCAGATTCTGCACTGGCAAGAAACTTATTCCGACCGACATACCGCATAAGCCCGTTGATGAGCGTATGACCAGATCTACTGTGTAGACGTTTCCGAGTTCGTGATTTTGAAAGGGCGCCAGAAGGGGGCGCCCTGCACTCTCAATGTTGCGTTCGCTGGCCTGTTTGTGGCCACGCCATCAAGGCAGCGCCGAGCTGGATCGCGATGATTTGCTCAATCAGCATCGGGGATCCGGACAGCCTCCAATAGCAGTGAGTAAACCCTGACGAAATTTACTTTAAACAATCCTGAAGTTTTTCCAGGTCTGGTCGATAATGAGGCGGGTATTTAGCATTAGACGTTAAGGAAAACGATGGCAATGGTCTTTTGTCGTGCGTGCGCCAAGGAAATTCACGAGACGGCCCCAACGTGCCCCCAATGCGGAGCGAGCCAACACGTTGCTATAGCTGCAACGAGTGACGTTGGTTCGCCGTGGTTGGCCATCCTCTCGTTAATATTGGGCATCCTCTGCGTACTCAGCCTGTTTGATGACTCTGAATGGGGAAGAGACACCCTCATTGGACTGGGAGCCTTCTCCGTCACAGGGCTCATTTGCGGCATCATCAGCATTAATCAAAAAACAACAGGAAATAACCTAGCGATCACTGGTGTTGTCTTATCGGCTATTGCGACGCTTATTTTTGTTGGACTGTCGTTAGACTAATTTTAAGGAAAAAATATGAGCATGGTTTTTTGTCGTGGTTGCGCCAAGGAAATTCACAGCACTGCTACGGCCTGCCCGCAATGTGGTGCACCTCAGGCGTTCCAGCCAACACGTCCAGCGTCAAACGCTGTACCAGAAACCGGCAACCCGTACCTTGAAGTGCTCAAGAAATATGCCGTATTTAAAGGTCGCGCCAGCCGCCGCGAATACTGGATGTTTATTCTGATCAACCTCGGGGTCTCTATAGGCCTGATGGTTATTGAGGCCTTACTGGGTGGCAAAGGGTACATTTACAACCTTTATAGCCTTGCCGTGTGTCTTCCTGGTCTGGCGGCAGCCGTTCGCCGGATGCACGACACTAACCGCAGTGGCTGGTGGATCCTGCTACCGATCGTGAACATTGTCTTCCTGGCCCAGGACAGCCAGCCTGGCGACAACCGTTTCGGGCCGAACCCAAAAGGGATCAACTGAAGTTAGTTCACAAGACGCTTATCGAGACGGCCGCAATGGCCGTCTCTTTGCTTATATCAGTTGACCCGCCTGACAATCCGTCCGATCTTTGCACTCCCCGCAACACTGAATTGCGCTCAGCCCGATTGATAGCCACCTAACGAAAGCCTCATGCTAGAGGGCTCACTTGGCGCTTATATCATTCCGAATGATAGTTACCTTTGCCTCATTCGATTCGTTTGATACAGCCCCGCCGAGCATCATCCGCCCATCTCAATACAGTGGCGGATGCATCCATGGAACAGTCATTCAAACATTTGCGCTTCCCCTTGGCCGTTTTGGCCTTGCTGGTGATGAGCGCCTGCGGCAAGACCCCGGGAACCGCTGCCGCCATGCCTGCGGCCAAAGTCAGCGTGGCCAAGGTGCTGGAACAACCGGTCAACGAGTGGGACGATTTCACCGGCCGCCTGGAAGCACCGGAAACCGTCGAGATTCGTCCTCGGGTGTCTGGCCAGATCGACGAAGTCGCATTCACCGAAGGCGCCCTTGTGAAAAAGGGCGATTTGCTGTTCCAGATCGACCCTCGACCGTTCCAGGCTGAAGTCCGCCGCCTCGAAGCCCTGGTTGCCCAGGGCCGCGCCAATGCTACCCGCAGCGAAAACGAAGCCCAACGCGGTGAGCGCCTGCGCACCAGCAACGCGATTTCCGCAGAACTGGCCGACTCGCGCAGCAGCGCCGCCCAAGAAGCCCGAGCCGCTGTCGGCGCCCTCCAGGCGCAGTTGGATCTGGCCAAACTGAACCTCAGCTTCACCCGCGTCACCGCACCGATCAGCGGCCGTGTCAGCCGTGCGGAAATCACCGCCGGCAATCTGGTCACCGCGGATGTCACCGCGCTGACCAGCGTGGTCTCCACCGACAAGATTTACGCCTACTTCGACGCCGATGAGCGCGTGTACCTCAAGTACACCCAGCTCGCCCGCCAGGGCCAACGCGGTCAAACCACTCCGGTTTACCTTGGCCTGTCCAATGAAGAAGGCAACCCACACCTGGGCCAGATGAACTTCGTAGACAACCAGGTCAACCCGAAAACCGGCACCATTCGTGGTCGCGCGGTGTTTGACAACAGCAAGGGTGAATACACCCCCGGCCTCTACGCTCGCCTGAAACTGGTGGGCAGCGGGACCTATTCCGCCGTGCTGATCAACGACGAAGCCGTCGGTACCGACCTGGGTAAAAAGTTCGTACTGGTGATGGACGCCGACAATAAATCGGCTTATCGCGCCGTCGAACTGGGGCCGAAGATCGAAGGATTGCGCATTGTGCGCAGCGGCCTGAGCAAGGACGACACGATCATTGTCAAGGGTTTGCAACGGGTGCGTCCAGGCTCCCCGGTGACGCCTGAAGTGATTCCGATGGCCAGCCAGGAAACCCTCGCGGCCCTTGCTCAACAACGCCAAGCGCTTGAAGCCAGCAACCTGCCCCAAGTCGCACCTGCCAAGGTTGCGCCGGGTACGGCTGTGAAACTCGCCGCTGCGACTCCACGCGGTTAAGGGACGACAACTCCGATGAATTTTTCCCAATTCTTCATTTCACGGCCGATCTTCGCAGCGGTGCTCTCGCTGCTGATCCTGATCGCCGGCAGCATCTCGCTGTTCCAGCTACCGATCAGCGAATACCCGGAAGTAGTGCCACCGACCGTGGTGGTCCGCGCCAACTTCCCGGGTGCCAACCCTAAAGTCATCGGCGAGACCGTGGCCGCTCCGCTGGAGCAAGCCATCACCGGCGTCGAGAACATGCTGTACATGTCCTCGCAGTCCACCGCCGACGGCAAGATCACCCTGACCATCACCTTTGCGCTGGGCACCGACCTGGACAACGCTCAGGTACAGGTGCAGAACCGCGTCACCCGCTCCGAGCCCAAGCTGCCCGCAGAAGTGACCCGAATCGGCATCACGGTGGACAAGGCCTCGCCCGACCTGACCATGGTTGTGCACTTGACCTCGCCGGACAAACGCTACGACATGCTTTACCTGTCCAACTACGCCCTGCTCAACATCAAGGATGAGCTGGCGCGATTGGGCGGCGTGGGTGACGTGCAACTGTTCGGTATGGGTGACTACTCGCTGCGGGTCTGGCTCGATCCGAACAAGACCGCTTCGCGTAACCTGACCGCGACCGATGTGGTCAACGCGATTCGCGAACAGAACCGTCAGGTTGCCGCCGGTGCCCTGGGTGCGCCGCCGGCGCCGAACGCCACCGCGTTCCAGCTCTCGGTCAACACCCAAGGTCGCCTGGTCTCCGAGGAAGAGTTCGAGAACATCATTATTCGCTCCGGCGAAAACGGTGAAATCACTCGCCTCAAAGACATTGCTCGCGTCGAGCTGGGTTCCAGTCAGTACGCCTTGCGCTCCCTGCTGAACAACCAACCGGCCGTGGCGATCCCGATCTTCCAGCGTCCGGGCTCCAACGCTATCGAGATCTCCAACGAAGTGCGCGCCAAAATGGCCGAGCTGAAGAAGAGCTTCCCCGAAGGCATGGACTTCAGCATCGTGTATGACCCGACGATTTTCGTTCGCGGTTCCATCGAGGCTGTGGTGCACACGCTGTTCGAAGCACTGATTCTGGTGGTGCTGGTAGTGATCCTGTTCCTGCAAACCTGGCGCGCCTCGATCATTCCGTTGGTGGCGGTCCCGGTATCGCTGATCGGTACGTTCGCCGTGATGCACCTGTTCGGCTTCTCGCTTAACGCGCTGTCGTTGTTCGGATTGGTATTGGCCATCGGTATCGTGGTCGACGACGCCATCGTGGTGGTGGAAAACGTCGAACGAAACATCGGCCTGGGGCTGACGCCGGTCGAAGCGACCAAGCGCGCCATGCGTGAAGTAACCGGCCCGATCATCGCCACCGCGCTGGTGCTGTGTGCGGTGTTTATCCCGGCCGCGTTCATCTCTGGGTTGACCGGACAGTTCTACAAACAGTTCGCCTTGACCATTGCGATTTCCACGGTGATCTCGGCCTTCAACTCGCTGACCCTGTCGCCAGCCCTGGCTGCCGTCTTGCTCAAAAGCCATGACGCGCCCAAGGACCGCTTCTCGAAAGTCCTCGACGGGATCTTCGGTGGCTGGTTGTTCCGTCCGTTCAACCGCTTCTTTGATCGTGCCAGCCATGGTTATGTCGGCACTGTAGCTCGTGTGATCCGCAGCAGCGGCATCGCCCTGCTGCTGTACGCCGGCCTCATGGCGCTAACGTTCCTCGGTTTCTCGAACACGCCAACCGGTTTCGTGCCAGGCCAGGACAAGCAATACCTGGTGGCCTTCGCCCAACTGCCGGACGCGGCGAGCCTGGACCGTACTGAAGATGTGATCAAGCGCATGTCCGACCTGGCCCTGAAACAGCCTGGCGTGGAAAGCGCGGTGGCCTTCCCGGGCCTGTCGATCAACGGCTTCACCAACAGCCCGAATGCCGGCATCGTGTTCGTCACCCTGAAACCGTTCGACCAACGCAAAGACCCAAGCCAGTCGGCCGGTGCGATTGCCGGTGCCTTGAACGGCCAATACGCCGGGATTCAGGAAGCCTACATGGCGATCTTCCCGCCGCCGCCAGTACAGGGCCTGGGCACCATCGGTGGTTTCCGCCTGCAGATCGAAGACCGGGGCAACCTGGGGTATGACGAGCTGTACAAAGAAACCATGAACATCATCACCAAGAGCCGCAGCGTGCCAGAGCTGGCCGGGCTGTTCACCAGCTATACCGTGAACGTGCCACAGGTCGATGCCGCCATCGACCGTGAAAAAGCCAAGACCCACGGCGTGGCTGTCAGCGACATCTTCGACACCCTGCAGATCTACCTGGGTTCGTTGTATGCCAACGACTTCAACCGCTTTGGTCGCACCTATCAGGTCAACGTTCAGGCCGAGCAGCAGTTCCGCCTCGAACCGGATCAGATCGGTCAGCTGAAAGTGCGCAACAACAAAGGCGAGATGATCCCGCTGGCGACCTTCATCAAGGTCAGCGACACCTCGGGCCCGGACCGCGTGATGCACTACAACGGCTTTATCACCGCTGAAATCAACGGTGCTGCCGCCCCCGGCTACAGCTCCGGCCAAGCGCAACAGGCCATCGAGAAACTGCTCAAGGACGAACTGCCTAACGGCATGACCTACGAGTGGACCGACCTGACCTACCAGCAGATTCTGTCCGGCAACACCGCGCTGTTCGTGTTCCCGCTCTGCGTACTGCTGGCGTTCCTGGTACTGGCCGCGCAATACGAGAGCTGGAGCCTGCCACTGGCGGTGATCCTGATCGTACCGATGACGCTGCTGTCGGCGATTACCGGGGTGATTCTCTCCGGTAGCGACAACAACATCTTCACCCAGATCGGCTTGATCGTACTGGTGGGGCTGGCCTGTAAGAACGCGATCCTGATCGTCGAGTTCGCCAAGGACAAGCAAGAGGAAGGTATGGACTCGCTCAGCGCGGTACTGGAAGCCTGCCGTCTGCGTCTGCGGCCGATCCTGATGACCTCCTTCGCCTTCATCATGGGTGTGGTGCCTCTGGTGTTCTCCAGCGGTGCCGGTGCAGAAATGCGTCATGCCATGGGTGTGGCGGTGTTCTCCGGAATGCTCGGGGTGACCTTCTTCGGTCTGTTGCTGACGCCAGTGTTCTACATATTGATCCGTCGTTTTGTGGAGCGCGGCGATGCACGCAAAGCGGCCAAGGCCCTGAAACTGGAGGCGCAACAATGAGTCTGAAAGTCTTCCTGCCGAGCTTGCTGGTACTGGCCCTGAGCGCCTGTGCCGTAGGCCCGGACTACAAGACGCCAGCTACGGAGGCGGCCAACATCACGGCCGCCACCGACGGCGCCAACGGTCAGAAGAACTTCGACCGCGCACGCTTCGAAGGTATCTGGTGGAAGCAGTTCGACGACCCGGTCCTCAATCAGTTGGTGACCCAGTCGTTGCAGGGCAACCGTGATCTGCGAGTGGCGTATGCCCGCTTGAAGGCGTCTCGTGCGTTTCGTGATGACGCGGCCACCCAGACCACACCCAACGTTACCAGCCGCGCCAGCAGCGATTTGGCCAAGGGCCAGATTCCCGGCCAGACCACCAAGCGCGTCAACAGCGAGCGCTATGACCTGGGCCTGGACATGGCCTGGGAAGTGGATCTGTTCGGGCGCATCCAGCGCAACCTTGAAGCCGCTGATGCCGATCAGCAAGTGGCCGAAGCCGATCTGCACCAACTACAAGTCAGCATGATCGCCGAACTGGTGGACGCCTACGGTCAACTGCGCGGTGCGCAATTGCGGGAAAAAATCGCGCTGGCCAACCTGAAGAACCAGCAGGAATCGAGCAAGATCACCGTGAGCCTGCGTGACGCCGGCGTCGGTGATCAACTCGACGTGGTTCGCGCCGATGCCCGCCTCGCTTCCGTCGAAGCCAGCGTGCCGCAGCTGCAAGAGGTGCAAGTGCGTCAACGCAACCGCATCGCCACCCTGCTGGGTGAACGGCCAGACAAACTGACCGTCGACCTCAGCCCGGCCAACTTGCCGGCGATTGCCAAGGCCTTGCCGATTGGTGACCCCGGTGAACTGCTGCAACGCCGTCCGGATATCCGCAGTGCCGAACGCAAGCTGGCCGCCGCCACTGCGCGAATCGGCGTGGCCAAGGCCGATCTGTTCCCACGGGTCAGCCTCAGCGGCTTCCTCGGTTTCACCGCCGGGCGTGGTTCGCAGATCGGCTCGTCGGCAGCCAGCGCCTGGGCGCTCAGCCCAAGCATTACCTGGGCCGCCTTCGACCTGGGCAGCGTGCGCGCTCGCTTGCGGGCAGCCGATGCTAACGCCGAAGGCGCCCTGGCGACCTACGAACAGCAAGTGTTGTTAGCGTTGGAGGAGTCGGAGAATGCCTTCTCTGATTACGGTAAACGTCAGCAACGCCTGATCTCGCTGATTCGCCAAAGCGAATCGAGCCGCGCTGCAGCTGACCTGGCAGAAATTCGCTACCGCGAAGGCACCGTGGATTTCCTGGTGCTGCTCGACGCACAACGCGAACGCCTGGCAGCCGAGGATTCCCAGGCCCAGGCCGAGGTTGATCTTTACCGTGGCATCGTTGCCATCTACAAGGCGCTCGGCGGTGGCTGGCAACCCGAGACGGTCGCCAGCAGGTAACCCCTCTTCAAGAGCTCCTTTGGTTGGCCGCAACCAACCAAATTTTTTGCCCCGCGCCTCATTCGGTCGCGGGGCTTTTTTTGCCTGCAAATTATGGCAAAAGCGATGCTTTGCACGGTGCCGCCAAAACGTTCGCCACTCATCAGTTCGATGTCGACCCGGTCATCCTCCGCAATACTGGATCTTTGGTTCAATGTTTTACTTGGCGCATACCATATCGTTTGCCCCTTCCTGCCCTCACTCCAGTGGACTGGTGGACCTGTTGGGATTCGTCTGCAGTTAGAGCCCGCGGTCGCCATCGAAGAAGCACGACGGTTACTGGAACTCAACGGCCGCTACGTTGGTGACAGAAGTTACAAATACCCAGCCGCGCAATCCAACAGTTGTGCGCGCAGAGTTTCTTGTTAAAAGCATGCACTTGGTATATATGCAAATGCACTGGCACAACTCGGTCGCGAGTCTGTCTTCATTCTTGAATCACTTTCCGGTCCAAGCCGTAATCGCAGGACGACGATCATCGGGCTCGACCCTCTTTTCGAAGTTTGTATCGATGAGGGTCAGGCACAACTGCGAGGCTGTCCTGCGCTTTGCGAATATTTGTCCGCCAGCCTGCGACAAGTGGCATTCTTCGGCTATTTCTCCGACGACTGTGTTCGCCTGATTGAACGGCTTCCCGATCTTGCCGAACAGACCTACAGCTACCAGCTCGCGCAGGGTCTCGGTGGCAGCGTTGCCGTATTTCACCCGCGCATAGACGCCAAGCAGGCGATGGATCTCGTTTTGCTGGTCAGGGGAAAGGGCCTTGTTGCCCTGGAAAGCACTGATTGCCGGACCGAGGCCGGCGTCATCGTCGAAGGCGAATGGCATACCGACCGGGTTTAGTAAGGCTCATCACAGAGTGCACCTTAATAATGAAGGAAAAATCAGAATACTCCGTACAAATTTATCGAAAAAGCCTGTATGGAAATTAATAATTAATTCATAAAAAAATGCACTTCCCCTAACCTTTAATCATCAATTGCGGAGGTGCATTCATGTTGATTTTCATTAAGTCGATGATCATTGGGCTTTGTATTGCAGCCCCTGTGGGACCCATTGGGCTGTTGTGCATACAGAGGAGCCTTGCGCTTGGATGGAGAGCAGGTTTCGCGACAGGGTTAGGGGCGGCCACAGCCGATTCGATCTATGGATATGTCGGTGCGCTGGGGATCACAGTCATCATAGCGACACTCATTAGCTTTAAGCCATGGTTGTGTATTTTGGGGGGGATGTTCCTCGCGTACATTGGTTATCAAACAATAAGATCGAAAGCGAGCTCAACAGCCCTGGCGGGTGAACGAGCCAACCTGTTAAAAGCCTACTTGAGTACACTGTTTTTGACACTGTCGAACCCAATGACCATCCTGTCGTTTATCGCGATATTTGCTGCCATGAGCGACGGCATGGCTAATGATCAAGGCGGTCAGCACTCAGTGCTGCCTATGGTAACAGGTATATTTCTAGGCTCGGCTGTCTGGTGGCTGGGATTGAGCGGATTCTCCTCCATATTCAAGACCAGAATCTCCCAATCAAAGCTCAGGTTGATCAACTATTTTTCCGGGTCAACCATAACCATTCTGGGTGCCTACCAAGTCGCCACTGGTGTTATGCTCGCCACAGGAGCTTAAGCGAGAAATGAGACAAGGCTTATTTCTCATTGACTGATGAGTAAGCCTTGGCATCAATCCCCTACGGTTTAACGGGAGGATGTTTACTGCATTCTGGATTCAATGTACGCCCTGAAGCTACCTATCGCTTGTTTGATTTCTGATTCTGTCGCATTGCTAAACGACAACCTGACCTGAGTGACAGCCTCATCCGTCAGCGAAAATAAGGAAGTGGGAAATACAATAACCTTAAAGTTTCTGGCGCACTCGCACATTTCAAAATACTCAAAGGTGAAAGGCAACTGTACATTGATGAAAAAGCCTCCCTCTGGATGGTTCCAGGTGACACTTTTTCGAGCATCAGCCTTGATCGGGAATTCACGTTCAAGGCATTCAATCATATAGTTTCTTTTTTGCCTGTAAGACAACACTCTTGGTTGATTAAGCTCTTTTAAAGAGTAGTTGTTCTCTATCAGCAAACCTCCGACAACTGCTTGGCACAGGGCCGGTGTATTGACGGTGATCAAGCTTTTGGCTTTACATAATCTGGCGCTAAAGGAAATCACCCCAGCGCTCTCCGGGGCGACTACATAGCCCATACGCAATCCCGGAAAAATTGACTTTGCAAACGAGCCTAGAAGGAACACTCGACTACTGTCTATCGACTTCATCAAGGGGATTTTATCTCCCTCGTACCTGAAGTAGCTGTAGGCATTATCCTCCAGGATAAAAAAATTCATTTCATTGGCCAAGGAGAGCATGGCCTTTCTGTCTTCATAGGAAAGGCTGTCAGCAGTAGGGTTACTGAAATCTGAAATCGCGTACAGCGCTTTTACCTTTTCCCCCCCGGACTCAAGATCTTCAGCGACCTTGCGCAGGGCAGATGGATCGAGGAAGGTGCCGACGGGAACGGGTACAATTTTTATTCTTAGTAATTTCGCAATACCCGTTATTCCGGAAAACACCGGGTCAGGCACTAATAAAACACCACTTCCTTCAAAGATTGATAGCAGTGTCAAGGTCGCAGCTTCCTGAAACCCCATGCACACGACAATACTTTCAGGGTTGAAAATCTTTATGCCTTCATCCACCTGCAAGTGTTCGGCTATTATACCGTTGATAATTCCGGTGGTTTTTCCATATTGGCAAAGTAGTGTCGCAAGTGAGTGTTCCGTATCGACGGCGTATCGTGTATAGCTGGCCAGCCCTTTATCGATGAGGGACAGGTCGCATTGCTCGTCGTCAGGTCGACCGGAAGCCAGAGAGATTGCCTCTGGATTTTCACTGGAAATGGAATTTAGAAGATGGATAACGTTCAGAGTAGGGTCTTCGAATATCGTTTTTTCGAGTACGCTGGGCAATCTCGCTTCTCCATAAAAAAGCAACGAACCGTTGAAGGCTCGTTGCTCATGATTAACATCTGTTACGCAGGTTTAAGTGCACTTTTTTGATCAGCCATATTTTCCATGGCTACGAATGCCTGAAGCAGATCCTCTTTAAGATCCTCAAGGGCCTCTAAACCAAAACACAATCGAACCAAACCCTTTTCAATCCCCATATCCGCTTTTTCCTGCTCAGTCATCGAGGCATGGCTTCCACTAAAGGGTTGCGCAACCATTGACGTGACACAGGCCATTCCCGTACCCGTTCCAAACCATTTGAGGGCGCTGGTGAAGGTTTTGTAAAAGGGGACCAGATCGGGCCGAATATCAACAAACACAATGCCACCATAGCCGGTCAATTGTTTACCATCGACTCGTGGATAATAAACATGCTCAATAAAGGGCAGCTCTCGCAGATAGTTGAGCATGCTGGAGGTTGTGTTGCTGTGTTTCTCCATGCGCAGGTTAAATGTCTGCATGCTTCTGCGAAGCAGCCATGCGCTATTAGGCGCTAATATTGAGCCTGAATAAAAGCGGCCTTCGAGGAGGCGCGTATAAATCATTTCATTGTTGACGAGTACCAGGCCGCCCATGACATCGCTATGCCCGGAGAAATACTTCGTTGCGCTGTACAGAGAAATATCCGCGCCAAAGTTCAGAGGCTTTTGAAATGTCGGAGTGGCCCACGTGTTGTCAACGACCACCAGGGCGTGTGGGTTGTTTTGCTTAACCGCCTTGCTGACCGCATGAATATCAATATCTTTCAGAAAGGGATTGGTCGGTGTTTCGAAAATGACCATGTCCACGTTCGACGGCAACTCTTTCAATCCACTTTCCGTGGTGAGATCCAGAATCGTCAGTTTCGCACCGATACGTGCCGCATATCGCTGAAAAAGCTTATAAGAACAGCCATAGATATATTTGTTGATCACCAGCGACCCACCGGGTTTCAGCAGTTCCAGAACCATGTAGATGGCACTCATTCCGGTGCTGTAGGCCAAGGCGTATTCGCTTCCTTCCAGTGCAGCGACAACCTGTTCCAGCTCAGTCACATTGGGATTGGCTTTTCTCGAGTAGAAGAACGCCGAGTCAGCGCTAAAAGCGCTGCACTGATAAATAGGCGTCACGGATGGGTGGGCCTCTCGATCATCGACCCTGATATGGAGTATTTCAGTAGACACGTTCATGATTTGCTCACCAGTTTGATAACCTGCTCATACATGTTCTGCTTGCCTTCATACCCAATGGTCGGCGTGATGTCGTTTTGCGAAATACCAATCTCTTCAATCGACTCGGTTGGGAAGTGAGCCCTGTCGAATACTTCATGAAGATTTGAGTTCACCCCCTTGGGAAGCCAGACTTCAGGGCCTGATTCATCAATTCGTGCCTTGGCAATAATGAATCGATAGCTTTCATACGGCCGCAATGTCAGTGATTTCCAATCACTGTTGAGCCCATCGGTATAGTTGCGCCGCAGGTAGACGGTCTGTTCAAAGTCTTCAGTATTCAGCACTTGGGCGTGCAACGATACGATATCCCCATGCCACTCGAACTTTCGCTTCTCGTAAGAGCTCAATGCAGCCTCTCGCAGTTCAACAGGCGTGTTCGCGTTGTGTTCGCCCAGCAACTTGAAGTGTGCGTCGTGCCCACACCGGGCACAGCAACCGTTGCTATCCAATCCGATTATTTCAGCATTCAAACCGTAGCGGGTAACGAGTAGAGCGTTACAATTATTGCAGCTGGTATTGGTGCCCTCGACATCATTTACGTTACCCAGATAAACATGCTCAACCCCCATGCTCCGGGCAATGTCCCGAGCCTTCAGGAGTCTATCCACGGGCGTCCTGATGCTATTACTCATCTTATAATCAGGGTGAAACCTTACAAAGTGGAGCGGTACATTCGGGCCCAGTTCATCCAGTACCCACTGGCTAATTTTCCTGGCGGTATCCTCATCGTCACTGATATCGGTAACCATCAAGGTGCTGACTTCAACATATTTACCAGCATCGTATACTTTCTTGATGCCAGCCAGAACGGGCTCTACCCAGCCTGTTGTGACCTTTCGATAGTATTCGGGGGAGATGGATTTTAGCGAAATCGAGAATATGTCGATGACTGGCAATAGTTCATCAATGGCTTCTTCACTGATAAAAAAAGCTGATTTATATAAATTGATCAAGCCCGCTTCCTTTGCCAGCTTTGCCGTATCGAGGATAAATTCATGCCAGACAACAGGGTCGTTATACGTCCAGGAGATAACGCGTATACCATGCTTCAAGGCAGTTTCTACAACCTGCTCAGGCGTATAGTAGTAAACGTCTTTATCCGTCACATACTTGGCCTGAGAGGTCTTCCAGTTGTGGCAGTAGCCGCAGTTAAGCATGCAGCCGATATTGCCCAGGGAAAGGATTCGCTCTCCGGGAGCAAAGTGGAATACCGCCTCGGTTTCGATGGTCTCTTCGGTGCTGTGAACGCCTTTGCCATAATTCAATGTAACTAACCGGCCGCCTCTGTTTCCGCGCACCTTGCAAAAACCTACTTTACCTTCCTGAATGACACAGTTTCGGGGGGAAAGATGACACTTTACAACGCCATTCGGGAGTATTTCTTCCAACTTTGCAGGCGTGCTTTCCAAGGTCCAGTTTTTATTTTTTGTAGTGTCCATCTCTCACTCCTCATCTCACGGAAGTTGCTGTCAATATTATCGGTTGAAATAGTCGAGGCGAAACAATCCCGCCGCCACAGCGGCAGCAATCCCCTAGTAGTTATTGATAGGCGGAAGAAACGCTGGTCAATCCATAATTCTTAAGTGAAAAACGCCTGGCGTTTATATTCATGAATGGCTGTATAAGAGGGCCTATGATCAACAAGAATGCTATGGTTCCCACACCGAAGGGCCCGCCTAAAAGCCATCCGGTTGAAAAGATGCCAATTTCAATTATCATTTTGGCTTTGGTGAATGACCACGCCCATTTGGACACCATGGTAAGCACCACAAGGTCCATGATTCTGATACCAATACCGCTCATGATAATCAGTGCAGACGAATAAGCACACAGCACCAGACCCATCGCCAACATCGTGTACTCATTCACTCTGACAATCAAATACTCTCCAAGCCCCAGCACGGACCAGAGGTCAATCAACAGACCTGTAAGTGTGGTTGTAATAAATGGGCTTATCGGAGGATATTTCTTGTTCCAGAGCATCCACCACAACAGAAAGAATAGAGAAACGATACCCGAACAAACACCCATTCCGAGCATGAGTATTTTATTTATCGAGATGATCAGGACATCTAAGGGGTCAGTCCCCAGTTGACTGACTATGAAAAGCTTGGCCCCCACCGAGAAAAGGGCGACCCCAGCCAGATACATAAAAATCTGATCCATCTTGAAATCACGAAAACTTAGGACTTGCGTTCCAATATAACTCGCGAATGATGGAAAGGATTTTTTTTCACGCTTTGTTTTTTCATCTTCCATACGAACACCATCCCTGGAGGAGAATATTTTATTATGCGGCGCGTAACGCTAAAGATTCAGAGCTATTGATTGCCCGGGTTCTTGTTAGGCTTTACCGGGCTGCAAATAGACTAGCACTCTGCTTTATTTTGGTGCATTATTTTTTAATGAAAACCGCGTGCTTTTCATTAAAATTTATACTTTTTGCCGGGGGAACTTACATGGACCGTATAGACATAAAAATCTTGGGGAAGGTGCAGGACTTTGGTCGCATTTCCATCACAGAGTTGTCCAAGCACGCAGGTCTTTCTATTCCCGCCACCACTGATCGGTTGCGAAAGCTCGAAGACTCTGGGGTCATCAAGGGGTATGGCGCTCAGTTAGATCCAACCAAGCTAGGGTTCGGCATATCTGCTGTTGTCGGCATGACCACCCTCAAGCCTGCGAAATCCAAATTGATAGCGACGCTCAATGACATACCCGAAGTCGTTGAGTGCCTGCACGTCACGGGTAACGACTCCTACCTGATCAGGATCTATGCCAGGTCAATGGCCGATATCGAAAATATCATTGCGAAGATCAACGCGTACGGTGAGACACGTACAAGCATTGTCTTGTCTGTCCCTATCGAGAGAAGAAAGCTTGTCCCTTGAGCCTTGTACATAGAAGAGTCAGCTGTTGGCTATTTCAAGGGTGATCATTTTGTGTGCCCGGAACGGCGCCAGCAGCGATTCATCTGCCCCTGAATCGGTAATCAACGTCCACGGCCCTTTGAGGGGAGACCAATATTGCTGGAGGGCGCGCCCTGATTTTGTGGCGTCAGCCAGCACGAAGGTCTGTGCTGCTTGCCCGATCATGTTTTCTTTGAGGTAAGCCTGGTCGGCACTGGCTTCGCAGAACCCCAACTCTGCAACAACGCCATCGGCGCTAAGAAAAATATTGTCGCCACTCAAATGCTCCAATGTCGCCTGCGCGGCCGCCCCGAAGGTCGACATGCCGGAGCCCGCAGTTCGCCACCAGCCGGAGCCCTGGGCCTGGTGGGTTTTGATGGCAGCGTCAATACCGCATTGTGCATTCGCTCGACGGTCTTCGACGAGGGTACTTACCACTTGCGTGCATCCGCCGGGGTGGTCGCCGACTCGGTTCCCGAGATGGAGTGGAAAGAGACGTTGTACAAGATGGGTTCTGTATACCGGGCGGTGACCGGCAAGGAGATCGCACTGTGAAAGTATTCCTGATTAATGCCTATGACAGCTTCGTCTTCATCATCAGCCAGTACCTGGAACAACTCGGGCTGGAAACCCGCGTCGAGCGTCACGACGTGCCGGACCTCATCCAGCGCATTGAGGTTTTCTCGCCAGATTTCTGCGTGCTGGGCCCTGGACCTGGGCATCTGGCCGACGTTGGCTACATCGAAGTGATCAGGCACTTGCTAGAGCGTATGCCGCTGCTGGGCGTATGCCTGGGTCATCAGGCCATCGGCCTGGCCTTCGGTGCCGAAGTTTGCCGGGCCCCGCACGTGATGCACGGCAAGTATGCGTTTAACCACGTCCCGGGTTTGACTCGCAGCGCCAGCTGACCGATGCTGGCAGCTTTGCAAACACTGTCAGATTCCGGATTCCTGCATGCCCATGCCTCGCCGCTACCTGTACATCAGCCTGCTTGTCCTGTTTGCCGTCGGCATTGCCTGGTTTTCTCTGCGCAGTACGACGCCAGAAGTGCCCCCCGCGATCAAGCAGGGCTATCACGACGCCATGGAAAAGGCCCGCAACGGCCAACCCGGTGCGGCGCGAGTGCTTTATCAGCAACTGGCACGTCCGGACTTGTCGGACACCCGCCGTGTCTTGTTGCTGGCCGAACTGCCGAATTACCCTAGCCCGCAGGCACTGAAACTGGCGGACGCTGACCTGCAGAATCCGGTGGCTGAGGTTCGTCAGGCGGCGATCAAAAGCATTGTCGGGCTGGTGCCCAATGGCCAACGCAGCCTGTTGCTCGGGCCACTGCTCGAGGACAGCGAGCAAGCCGTGCGTTTTGCCACTGCGAACGCATTGCTGGGGCTTTCACCGGATGACCTGGGGTTGTACTTCGGCCCTTTGCAGCAGGTCATCGATGAGTATGAGCACTCGCTGAACAGTCAGCCCGAAAGCGCCGAGACCCACTACCAACTGGCTCGCCTGCATCTGCATAACGCGCAATTGAAAGAAGCACAGCAAGCGCTCGATCAAACCTTGCGCCTGGATCCGGGCAACCTGCCGGCACTGGTGGTACAGATCGAGGTACTGGATAAACAGGGCCAGGCCGATGCCGCCCAACAAATGCTGGCCAAGCAGTTGCAGGCCCAACCTGACTCTGCCTATCTGCAGCATGCTTTAGGGTTGTGGTTACTGCATCACGGACAAAACGAGCTGGCCTTGCTTGGCCTTTCAAAAGCAGTAGAACTTGCGCCCGACAACAGGGAATATCGCTACGACCTGGCAACCACCTTGCACGGCCAGGAAGAACTCGAAGCCGCGCAAAAGCAGCTTCAAGAAATCGTTCAGCGTCACCCGGCCGATCGCAAGGCGCGGGTAACACTGATCAACTACTGGAAGGAAAGCGGCCAGCTGCAGAATGTTCAGGTGCTGCTGGCACAGCTTGAGCAGATGAATCCGGATGACCCGGCGTTGCAGCAGGGATTGTAAAAGAAACACCGCAGCTCGGGGTATTGAATGGGGCCTACGAAAGCATTTCGTGCATCAACACCTGCAACTCATCCAGATCGAACGGCTTGGCCAGGATCGGCGCCTTTTGCGCGATCGGGCTGCCAGACTCACGAATTTCCTGCGGGTAACCGCTGATGAAAATCACCTTGAGCTCAGGTCGCAGCTTCACCGCGGGTTCGGCAATCTGTACCCCGGAGATGCCACCGGGCAGACGATAATCCGTGACCATCATGTCCAGGTGCGGCTTGCTCGCCAGAATTTCGAACGCCTGCTCGCCATCTTCAGCCTGCAATACCCGATAGCCTTCGCCCGACAGGTAGGCGGTCAGCACCATCAGGATCGAGGGGTCATCTTCAACGATCAATACGACGTCTTGTGCATCTTCACTCATGGGAAGCCTTTGTTCGGTCAATAGCTGCTGATACGACCCTGCGCTCACACAGAGGTTGCGTTGCTTTGTCTATTTTCCTGCAGCGGTAGACAAACACGAAATAACGAGCCTTGATTAATCTTGCTCTCAACGGTGATGGATCCGCCATGGGCGGCGACGATTTGCTCGGAAATAAATAGCCCCAAGCCCAGTCCGGCCACCACGGTTTTCGCTGACACACGCTCGAACTGCTGAAAAATACGTTTCTGGTTTGCCTCACTGATGCCAATCCCCTGGTCCCTGATCTCCATCCGCGCTTCGCCGTCCTGGCTGTACACGCGCACCTCGATCGGACGCTTGGCACCGTAACGCAGGGCGTTGGTCAGCAAGTTGGACACCACCTGCTCGATGCGAAACTCATCCCAATTGCCTTCCACCGGTTGCGGAGCGACAAACGTCACCGACGACTCGGCAGACTCCACCTGCGGTGCAAAATTCTGCAACAGGTTACCCGTCAACTGCACCAGGTCAAAACGACTGGGGCGAATGGACAGCTTGCCGGTGCGAATTCGCGATACATCGAGCATGTCCTCGATCAGGCGAATCAGGCTCTTGATCTGCCGCTCATCGCGGTCGACCATCGCGTGCATCTTGTCCAGGGTAAACGCCGCAGCGTTGTCCCGGGCCAGGTGCATCTTGCGCAGCTGGGTTTCGAGGATCAGCCCGTTCAACGGCGTACGAACCTCGTGAGCGACGATCGACATGAAGTCATCGCGCATGCGCACGGCCTGCTCCAGTTCGTTCTGAGTGGCCCGCAATTGCTTGAGTAACGCCTCCTGCTCACGACGGCTTTGCTCCAGGGCTTCGACCTGCAGCTTCATCGCCTTGCGCTGTCGGTACAGGTCAACAAACACGTTGACCTTGCTTTTCACCGCGTGGACATCCAGCGGTTTATGCAAAAAGTCCACCGCGCCACTTTCGTAACCCTTGAACGCGTAATTGCTCTCGCGCCCTGCTGCACTGACGAAAATAATCGGAATGCTCCGGGTTTTCTCGGTACCGCGCATCAGTTCGGCCAGTTCGAAGCCGTTCATGCCGGGCATCTGCACATCGAGGATGGCAATGGCGAACTCGTGTTGCAGCAGCAATGACAAGGCTTCGTCCGCCGATAGCGCCTTGTACACCGTGCGATTTTCACGCGTGATCAACGCTTCGAGTGCCAGCAGGTTCTCTGGCAGATCGTCGACGATCAGCAATTTGGCCTGGATATTACTCAGCATGCTTGCGGTAGATCCGTTCTTGTTTGACCAAAGGTTCGAACTGCTTGCCATAGGTCGAGAAGTCCAGGGTTTCCTTACTGCCCAGCACCAGGAAACCACGATGACACAGCGACTCATGAAACAGCCCGAAGGCGCGATCCTGTAATTTTCTATTGAAGTAAATCAATACATTACGACATGAAATTAATTGAATTTCTGAAAAGACACTGTCAGTCGCCAGGCTGTGATCGGCGAAGGTCACGTTCTCACACAGGGTCTTGTCGAAAATCGCGTGGTCATACGCTGCCGTGTAGTAGTCGGCGAACGAGCGCTGACCACCGGCCTGCTGGTAGTTATGGGTGTAGGCGCGGATGTTCGCCAGCGAGAAAATCCCTTGCTTGGCCTTTTCCAGCGAGCGTGGGTTGATGTCAGTGGCGTAAATGATGGTGCGCTCCAGCAAGCCCTCTTCGCGCAGCAGAATGGCCATCGAATAGACCTCTTCGCCCGTGCTGCACCCGGCAATCCAGATCTTGATCGAAGGATAGGTCTTGAGCAGCGGCACCACCTCCTGACGAATCGCCTGGAAGTGCGCCGGGTCGCGAAACATCTCGCTGACCGGAATCGTCAGCAACTGCAGCAACTGCATGAACGCCGTCGGGTCGTGCAGCACCCGCTCCTGCAGCGCAGAAATGGTCTTGCACTCGAACTGATGCAGGGCGTGATTGACCCGACGCTTGATCGAAGCACCGGAGTAATCACGAAAGTCGTAGCTGTATTTGAGGTAGATCGCTTCGACCAGCAACCGCAGCTCGATGTCGATATCTTTCTCCACTTAGATACGTTCCATCTTCGGTAACCACACGCGAATCAGCGAAAACAGGCGATCCAGGTCGATGGGTTTGGCCAGGTAATCGTTGGAGCCTGCTTGCAGGGAGCGCTCCTGATCGTCCTTCATGGCCTTGGCCGTCACCGCAATAATCGGCAGCTTGCGCCAGCGCGGGTCCTTGCGGATCTCGAGGGTGGCTTCAAAACCGTCCATCTCCGGCATCATCACGTCCATCAGCACCAGATCGATGTCATCCACCTCATTGAGCCTTTCGATCGCTTCACGACCGTTACGGCCAATCACCACAATAGCGCCCTTGTGCTCCAGTGCGCTGGTGAGGGCAAAAATATTGCGCACATCATCATCCACCAATAGCACCTTGCGGCCTTCGAAAACCCTGTCGCGGCTGCGGGCAGTCTTGAGCATCGTTTGCCGCTCATGGGACAACCGCGATTCGACTTTGTGCAGAAAGAGTGTCACCTCGTCGAGCAGACGCTCTGGCGAGCGTGCGCCCTTGATGATGATCGAGCGTGAATACTTGCGCAGATCCGCCTCTTCATCACGGGTCAGGTTACGCCCGGTATAGACGATCACGGGCGGGAACGAGCAGATGTCTTCGGTGGACATGCGCTTGAGCAAATCGTTGCCGAGCATGTCCGGCAATTTCAGATCGATAATCATGCAGTCATAGATCGTCTCGCGCAGCAGGTCCAGCGCTTCCTGAGCCAGGCCGACAGCGGTGATTTCGATGTCATCGTCACCGATCAGCCGGGCAATGCTGTCGCGTTGCAGGTCATCGTCTTCCACCAGCAATACGCGTTTGACCTTTTGCGTCAACTTGGCTTCCAGTCGCGCGAATACGTCCTTGAGCTCTTCGCGGGTGGTCGGCTTGAGCGCATAACCGATGGCGCCCATGTGCATGGCGGCTTCAACGCGGTCCTCGACGGAAATCACGTGAACCGGGATGTGCCGGGTTTCGGCATGTTCTTTCAGGCGCTGCAACACCGTCAGCCCGGAATGGTCCGGCAGCCGCATGTCCAGCAGGATCGCATCTGGCATGAAGCGTGTCGCCAGGTCGTAACCTTCGTCGGCGCCGTGAGCCACCAGGCATTGATAGCCCAGTTCATGGGCCAGGTCGAAGAGGATCTGCGCAAAGTTCACTTCATCTTCCACCACCAGAATGCAACGGCTGGTGAACGGCGCATTGCCACGGTCATCGGCAAAGCGCGGAATCTTCGCTTCAACGATCAGCGGTGCAGGCGCGGCAGTCACCTTGGGAGCGACGACATCCGGTACGATCTTCAGCAGCTCACGCGGCTCATCGCCGAGGTCGACATACTGCACAGGCAACACCAGCGTGAATGAGCTGCCCTGCCCCGGCTCGCTGATGACGCTGATCGAGCCGCCGAGCAACGCTGCCAGGTCGCGCGAAATCGACAAGCCCAGCCCCGTGCCACCGTAACGACGGTTGGTGCTGCCATCGGCCTGACGGAAGGCCTCGAAAATACCTTCCTGCTGATCGCTGGAAATACCGATACCCGAGTCACGAACGATAAAAGCAATGCCCTCGCCCGGCTGCCTGGCGACCGTCAGGCTGACGCTACCCTTCTCGGTAAACTTGATAGCGTTCGACAACAGGTTCTTGAGCACCTGCTCCAGACGCTGACGATCGGTGAACACCGTCAACGGCGCATCCGTTTGCAGTTCAACGTTGAACGCCAGATGCTTGTGCGCTGCCAACGGTTCAAACATGCCACGCAAGCCATCGACCAACTTCGCGACGCTGGTATTCTCCGGGCGTATTTCGAGCTTGCCGGCCTCGACCTTGGAAATATCGAGAATGTCGTTGATCAGGTTGAGCAAATCGTTGCCGGCCGAGTAGATCGACTCGGCAAACGTCACCTGTTCCGCGCTAAGGTTTTGTTGTGGGTTCTCTGCCAGTAACCTGGCGAGAATCAACGAGCTGTTCAGCGGCGTGCGCAGTTCGTGGGACATATTGGCGAGGAATTCGGATTTGTACTGGCTGGAGCGCTGCAACTCTTGTGCACGCTCCTCAAGTTGTACCTGGACCTGGTTCAACTCGCCGTTCTTGCGATCCATTGCATCGCGTTGCTCGGCCAGAAATTCAGCCTGTTCAGCCAGTTGCTCGTTGGTCTGCTCAAGCTCGGCCTGCTGAGTCTCCAGGTGCCACTGCGACTCTTTGAGCACCCGCGACTGTTCTTCCAGCTCTTCGTTGGCAGTCTTCAGTTCTTCTTGCTGCACCTGCAACTCTTCATTGAGTTGCTGGGTCTGGGCGAGTACTTCCTGCAATCGTTGGCGATAACGCGCCGCTTCGATGGAGGTGCCGATATTCCCGGCTATCAGCTCCAGCAACTCGACATCGCGCTCGGTCAGGGCACGCAGAAACCCCAGTTCGATGACACCGTTGACCCGATCGTCATCACGGGTCGGCACCACCAGCACACTGCACGGCACACCCTCACCCAACCCCGAGCTGACTTTGAAATAGCCGGCTGGCACTTCACCCAGACGAACCAGCCGACCTTGTTGTGCCACTTGGCCGGTAATACCCTCGCCACTGTCGATCACTTGCTCGCGCGCTTCCTGCTCGCGGGAGAAACCATAAGAGGCTATGCGCGTGAGGCCTCCGTGCTCTTCTTTCACATACATCGCACCAACGGCAGTGCCGAGGTATTGCGCGCAAAATTGCAGAATATTACGACCCAGCAGGTTCAGCGTCAGTTGCCCAAGCACCTGTTCCGCCAACTCGGTTTGGCCATTGCGCAGCCAGGCTTGTTGTTCCAGACGTTGCGCACTCTCCTGTTGTTTGGCCAGGTTGGCGCTGTAACTGTTCGACAGACTGAGCAAATCGCGCCGACCGACATAGGCCAGCAAACCACTGATACCGGCCACAAACAACAAATACAGGGAAATGCTCCAGATCGTTGTGCGTCGAACCTCTTCGTTGCGCGTGGAGCGCAACTGTTGCTCCAGGTCGATGACCTCTTCGTACTGCTTGCGAATTTCATCGGTCAGACGCTTGCCCCGGCCTGACTTCACAGCCGCTCGGTAATCACCACTGCTGTGCTGCAAATCGATCATTGTCTGCGCGTAATCGTTCCACTCAACCTGCAACGCCTCGAGCCTGCGCAGCCGATCGACCTGTGGTGGATTGTCGGCCGTCAGTTCCTGCAAAGTCTTGAGCGCCACAATGATCCGCGGCTTGGCCGTTTCATAAGGGTCGAGAAAATGCTCGTCCCCCGACAGCAGAAAGCCACGTATCCCGGTTTCCAGGTCGACCGTCAGCGTTAGCGCTTCGTTGGCGTTATTGATCACCCGATCCGTGTGCTGAACCCATTGGACCACCGACAACAAATAGGTGATCAGAGAGACAAAAAACACAGCACTGAGTACGCCCACACCCAGCGGCAAGCTGAGGTTACGGCTCAGGAGTTTGCGGAAACTTTGCTCATCAACCGAAGACGAAGAAGTCATTGGATGGCCTTGGTTAACCGTCGTGAGTGAAGGAGTTTGCTCCATAAACGCCTCTTGGATCCTTTTTTTGACAACCTTGCCGGCAATATCCTGCGTCGTTCTGCATGATTCAGAGAGAACGATTACCCTGTCGACTCACGCCGGTCACTACAATCAACCTGTGACCGACCGCCTTCTTCCGAGAGCCACCACCATGTCCGCCACAGCGCCCACCATCCTTGTAGTCGAAGACGATACCATTGTGCGCATGCTGATCGTCGACGTACTGGAAGAACTCGAGTTCAAGGTGCTGGAGGCCGACAGTGGCAAAGCAGCGCTCGCCCTGCTCAACGATAGCGCGCAAATCATCGATCTGCTGATGACCGATGTGGGATTGCCGGAGATGGATGGCCGGGAGCTGGCCGCACAGGCGCGCGTACTGCACCCGACATTGCCGATTCTGTTTGCCAGTGGTTATGCGGAAAGTATCGAAGTGCCGGAGGGCATGTCGGTGATTGGCAAGCCGTTCTCTATCGAGCAGTTGCGCGATAAGGTCCTGAGCATGCTCGCGGCTTGAGCTCAGTTTTTTTTGCGCACTTCATTCAAGGTACTGGCCACTTTCAAGTGCCGGTACAGCAAGGTCGACGCCCATTCCCGATCGCCCTGCTCCAGCGCGTCGATAATTTCCAGGTGCTCACGGCAGGAGGTGCGGACCCGTTCCAGGTTCGACACTGTATGAAACTCGGTCAGCCGACGCAGGCGGTTTTGCTGCTGCACGGTTTGCAGGATGAAGCTATTGCCGGACACAGCAGCCAGTAACTCGTGAAATTCGGCGTTGGCTTCGAAAAAGCTCAGGCTGTCGGGAGTGCCTTCGAGCAGCGCCTGCTGCTTTTCACGGCAGCGCTGTAGACGTTCACGCGGCAGATTGAAGGTCGGTTCGAGCAAGCCCGCAGGTTCCAGGAGCATGCGAAAGCGATAACTTTCGAAGCGCTTTTCAGCTGAACTCAACGTGGGCAAAAACATCCAGCCATGCCCGTGTTTGCGCTGCATGACGCCTTCGTCGGACAACCGCAGCAAGCAACGGCGCAATACCGCTTTACTGGCGCCGTAACGACGCAATAGATCACTCTCCATGACCTGATCGGGAATCGCCTGAGCCAGTCGATCATCGATCAGCCGCTGATACAGCTCCTCATCCTCACCGACCGGCAGACTGACCTTGGCCAACTCATCGCTGAGCGGCGTATCCAGTACACAGTAACCCTGATGGGGCAATCGTCCGATCACCCGCTCTTGCGCCAGATAGATCAGCGCCCCTCGAATCGGCGAGCGAGACACGCCAAAGCGCTCGGCCAGTTCGACCTCTTTGAGGTGACTGCCGGGTGTTAACTCGCCAGACCGGATCGCCGCAAGAATCTGCGAGGCAACTTTAGTCTGAAGTGCGGTGGGTTGGGTCATTGAAAAACGTCCATGAATCAGCTGTCAGACGCTAACTCATGAATCGGGAAACTTCCAGTCAATACAAGCGCATAACGCACCGTTGAGCGCTTGCCGGGCATAATGAACACCGCCAACTGTGGTTTAATTGCGCCCCTCGTTTCTCCCTCTGTCGTCTGTCTGCATCAAGGAAATTCCGTTCATGAGTCAGCCCAACGCAACCAAAGTCCTGGTCATTGGTTACGTCTGGCCCGAACCGCGCTCATCCGCGGCCAGCGGACACGTGATGCAAATCCTTGAAACGTTTTTGCAGCAAGGCTGGGACATCACGTTCAGCAGCCCGGCGGGTGTCGGTGAACACAAGGCAGACTTGGCGGAGTTGGGTATTCGTGAAATCCCCATCGAGCTGAACAACAGCAGTTTCGATACCTTCGTTAGCGAACTGGCCCCGGACATCGTGCTGTTCGACCAGTTCATGATGGAAGAACAATTCGGTTGGCGCGTCGAGAAACACTGCCCCAATGCCCTGCGCGTACTTGAGACCTCCGACCTGCAGAGCTTGCGACACGCCCGTCACCAGCGACTCAAGGACCGCCTGAAGGCCAGTGACGACGCCAATGACTTCAGCGGGTTGTTCGCCCCGGCATTGCGTGAAGAGTTCGAACTCATGGCCGACACCGATCTGGCCAAGCGCGAAATTGCCGCGCTGTTCCGCTGTGACCTGAACCTGATGATCTCGGAGGTGGAAATCGAGTTACTGGTCGAGCAGTTCAAACTACCGCGCCAGTTGCTCCACTGGTGCCCGTTGATGATCGACCCGATCACTCAGCCATTCACACCGTTCGAAGACCGCGCGCACTTTCTCAGCATCGGTAATTTCCGCCATGCACCGAACTGGGATGCGGTGCTCTGGATGAAAACCACCCTCTGGCCACTGATCCGGCAACAACTACCGGGTGCGCAACTGCACATTTATGGCGCCTACACGCCGCCCAAGGCCACCGCACTGCACAACCCGGCTCAGGGATTTCACGTGATGAACTGGGCCGAAGACGCCTTGCAGGTCATGTCAGCGGCACGAATCTGCCTGGCGCCGCTACGTTTCGGCGCCGGAATCAAGGGCAAGATTGTCGACGCCATGCTGTGCGGCACACCGAATGTCACCACGCCGATCGGTGCCGAGGGTATGAGCGGTGGCCTGCCCTGGCCGGGGGCGATTGCCGAGTCGGCCAGTGCCCTCGCCGACGCAGCCGTGCAGCTCTATCAGGACAAGACGCAGTGGATCGACGCCCAGGAACACGGACGGCATTTGCTGGCAGTCCATTATCGGCAGCACGTTCATGGTCCGGCGCTGATCGAGCGTCTGATCGGCTGCCGCAACAACCTGGAACACCTGCGCAGGAATAACTTCACGGGCAGTATGCTCCGTCATCATCACCATAAAAGCACTCAATATATGGCGCAATGGATCGAAGCGAAAAACAGCACGCGCTAATTATTATTATCAATACTGAGTTACAGCAACTTCCATACAGCGATGAACGTTGCTCATTATAGTGTTCCCGATATTTCCAGTGATGGAAAACACAAACAACTGAGTTATAAGTGCTCCGCTGGTTATAAGTGCTCCAGTGGCCCGGCACACTCCGGAACACCCGACCACGACCTATCGCACTTAGTGTTTTATTTATGTCAAGGAAGACGCAATGACAACTCAATCCGTAACTCACAACACATACCGTTACCAGAACTGGATGAGCAGCAGTACGAGCATGAACTCACTGACACTCGGCGAGATTGTCTGGCCGGGGTCGCACAATTCCGGGATGGACGATGATTTCTCCTACCCCCCACATCATCGCCTCCTGGCCCCGTGGGTGGTGTGCCAGAACGGGCCGTTCATCCAGCAATTGAACCAGGGCGTCAGGGCGTTCGACCTGCGACTTCAGTCGGATGAACATTGGCTTGGCATCAAAAAATTTCAGGCTGCTCATGGCCCGGTGAGCGGGCGGCCGGTCAGTTACCTGATCAAGTCCCTGGACTTTTTCCTCGAGCAAAACCCCGACGAGTTCATCATTCTGGATATCCACCACGTCGAAGGTACTGCCGACAAGCCTTTTGATTACAAGACGTTCAACGATGAAATACTGGCTGCTCTCGGTCATCGCTTCATCCCTTATGACAACCGGCACCTGACGCTGGGTCGTCTGAAGGCACTTAGCCGAACCCAACGCGTGATGATCGCCGCGCGTTCACACCCGGATCTGGATCGGAAGGTGTTCTGGCCAAACATCCGCCATAAGTGGAGTGGCAGCGACCTGACTTCCCCTAGTGAACTGAAAGAGCACATCGCGTCCGTCATGGTTTCGCCGCCGTCGGGGGTCATGCCCTGGTCATTATCGGCCACCAGTTATCAGGCGCTGCCGGGGGTATACAAGATAACTGAGCACCTGAATGAATGGTTTGGCCCGGATTCCGATTGGGCACCCAAGTGCAGCATTATCAATGCCGACTTCATTGAGGAGTCTCGGCTGATTGATTACTGCTGGGAAGTCAATGTGTCCAAGGGGTTGCTCAAGAAGTAATCGGCACTAGACACACGCCCTTCTTCACCGCGCAGGATTCCTTGCGAGCCGGACCACGGGTTTGGCGATCGACAGACTGGCACCGGGCCTCAGCAGAAGGCATCATCAAGAGGCGATAACAATATAAGCGCCCCGCCATGTCGAGATCAGCCAGAGTCACCGACCCCTCCTATGAATTGATGGACGACCACAACGGGTTGTCCATCATCTATCGCCAGCATGGATTCCCGTGTCCGTTGGTGCGCTGGCATTTCCATAAGGAATACGAACTGCACCTGATTGTCGCAAGCTCGGGCAAGGTCTTCATCGGCGACTACATCGGCAACTTTTATCCCGAAACCCTGTTTCTGACCGGCCCCAACCTGCCCCACAACTGGATCAGCCAGGTGGCCGAAGACGAATTGGTGCCCAAGCGCGACATGCTGGTGAACTTCACCGATGAGTTGTTCGAAAGTGGCCACCAGGTGTTCGCCGAGCTCAAAAGCCTGACGCCCTTGCTGGAGCGCGCGCAGTACGGCATCGAGTTTCGCTGTAAACACACGATCCGCCAGGCCATGGACCTGATGCAGCGGATTGCCGACGCCAAAGGCGTTACCCGCCTCGGGTACTTTTTCATTCTGCTGGAGTTGCTGGCGGCCACCGACGACTACCTGTTGCTGTCCGGCGCCACCACGCCGCAATTGGCCGACGAACACAACATCGACCGCACCAACCGGGCGGTGGATTACATCTTTGCCCACTACGCTCGCGAACTGCCGCTGGAAGAAGTCGCCGAGCACCTGGGCATGAAACCGACCTACTTCTCCCGAGTCTTCAAGCAGGCGACCGGGCGCTGTTTCATCGAGTTCGTCAATCGCTTGCGCATCAGCAAATCCTGCGAGTTGCTGGCCGATGGCGATAAACCGGTGACCGATGTGTGTTTCGAGTCAGGTTTCAACAATATTTCCAACTTCAACCGGCGTTTTCAGCAACTCAAAGGCATGACTCCCTCCCATTACCGTCGATTGGCGGTGCAGCGTTTGACCGAACAAAATCTCGGTTAAAGCTACGACCCTGGTTTTGCAGTGCAAAATAGTATCAGCGCAAGTGCTACCAACGATTTGTCATCGCGTGTGTTGAAGGCTGTAATCAGCCTCAGATTCTTCCTACCTCCGGAAGACACAAAAACAATAACTGTCCTTCTGCTACCCCCTGGGTTCAGAAGAGGAGTGCGCGATGAAACCCTCTGTAAAAGCTCTGCTTGCCTGTACCTGCATGACCCTCAGCAGCGTCAGCCTTGGCGCACAGACCCTGACCATTGCCACTGTCAACAACAGCGACATGATCCGCATGCAAAAGCTCTCGAAAACCTTCGAGGCCGAGCACCCGGAGATCAAGCTCAATTGGGTGGTACTGGAAGAAAACGTCCTGCGTCAACGCCTGACCACCGACATCGCCACCCAGGGCGGCCAGTTCGATGTGCTGACCATCGGCATGTACGAAGCTGCACTCTGGGGCGCCAAGGGCTGGCTGGAACCGATGAAGGATCTACCCGCCAGTTACGCGCTCGACGACGTATTCCCTTCCGTGCGTGAAGGCCTGTCGGTCAAGGGCACGCTCTATGCCCTGCCGTTCTATGCCGAAAGCTCCATGACCTATTACCGCACCGATCTGTTCAAGAACGCAGGCCTGGCCATGCCCGAGCATCCGACCTGGGAGCAGATCGGTGAATTCGCCAGCACACTCAACAAACCCGACCAGGAACAATACGGTATCTGCCTGCGCGGCAAGGCCGGTTGGGGTGAGAACATGGCGCTGATCACCACTATCGCCAACGCCTACGGCGCACGCTGGTTCGATGAGAAGTGGCAGCCGGAATTCAGCGGTCCCGAGTGGAAGAACGCGCTGAACTTCTACGCCGACACCATGAAAAAATCCGGCCCGCCGGGTGCTTCCAGCAACGGTTTCAACGAGAACCTCGCGCTGTTCAACAGCGGCAAGTGCGCGATCTGGGTCGACGCCAGCGTTGCCGGTTCGTTCGTCACCGACAAGACCCAAAGCAAAGTCAGCGACCACGTCGGCTTCACCTACGCGCCCCATCAAGTAACCGACAAAGGCTCGGCCTGGTTGTACTCCTGGGCGCTGGCGATCCCCACCAGCTCCAAAGCCAAGGACGCGGCAAAAACCTTCAGCGCCTGGGCCACCTCCAAAGAGTACGGCGCACTGGTGGCCGAGAAGGACGGCATCGCCAACGTGCCGCCTGGTACTCGCGCCTCGACCTACAGCGAGGCCTACATGAATGCCGCGCCGTTCGCCAGGGTCACGCTGGAATCGCTGAAGGTTGCCGATCCGGGCAAACCGACCCTCAAACCGGTGCCCTACATCGGCATCCAGTTGGTGACCATTCCTGAGTTCCAGGCCGTTGGCACCCAGGTCGGCAAGCTGTTCTCCGCCGCACTGATCGGCCAGACCACCGTCGACCAGGCCCTGGCGGCGGCCCAGCAAACCACCGAACGTGAAATGAAGCGCGCGGGTTATCCCAAGTAACCTGCAGAAAGCTAATTGTGGCGAGGGAGCTTGCTCCCGCTGGGCTGCGAAGCGGCCCCAAAAACGGTGAATGCGCTTTGTCAGCGAACGCATCGACGAGATTGGCGTGGGCTTCGCCCACGAGCGGGAGCAAGCTCCCTCGCCACACGAAACTCGCTGCACAACGAGTAAGTGATCGCCATGAATACCTCGACTCTCAAAGCACAAATGGAAATCCCGGCGCCGCTGCGTAAAAGCCGGCTGACCAACCCTGGCTGGTTTCTGGTCAGCCCTTCGGTAGCCCTGTTGCTGCTGTGGATGATCGTGCCGCTGGGCATGACCCTGTACTTTTCGCTGATCCGCTACAACCTGCTCTATCCCGGCGACAACGCGTTCGTGGGGCTGGAGAACTTCAGCTACTTCCTGACCGACTCGGGCTTCCTGCCCGGCGCCACCAACACCTTGTTGCTGGTGGGTAGCGTGCTGCTGATCAGCGTGGTGTTCGGCGTGTTGATCAGCGCCCTGCTGGAGGCCAGTGAATTCCTCGGCCGCGGGATCGTGCGGGTGATGTTGATCTCGCCGTTCTTCATCATGCCCACCGTTGGCGCGCTGATCTGGAAGAACCTGATTTTCCATCCGGTCTCGGGGATTCTCGCTGCCGCGTGGAAGCTCTTCGGTGCACAACCGGTGGACTGGCTCGCGCACTACCCGCTGCTGTCGATCATCATCATTGTCTCGTGGCAATGGCTGCCCTTCGCGATCCTGATCCTGATGACCGCCATGCAGTCGCTCGACCAGGAACAGAAAGAAGCCGCGCGCCTGGACGGTGCCGGCCCCATCGCGATCTTCTGGCACCTGACCCTGCCACACCTGGCGCGACCGATTGCGGTGGTGGTGATGATCGAAACCATCTTCCTGCTCTCGGTATTCGCCGAAATATTCACCACCACCAACGGCGGCCCCGGCTACGCCTCGACCAACCTCGCCTACCTGATCTACAACCAGGCGCTGGTGCAGTTCGACGTCGGTATGGCCTCGGCTGGTGGTTTGATCGCGGTGGTGATTGCCAACATCGCGGCGATCATCCTGGTGCGGATGCTCGGCAAAAACCTGACTGACAAAGCCTGAGGCCTGCCATGACTCTTCAACAATCCCGTCGTCTGCAAAGCCTGCTGCTCGGCACTCTGGCCTGGGCCATCGCGATCCTGATTTTCTTCCCGATTTTCTGGATGGTGCTGACCAGTTTCAAAACCGAAATCGATGCGTTCGCCACGCCGCCGCAGTTCATCTTCACACCGACACTTGAGAACTACCTGCACATCGAGGAGCGCAGTGGCTACTTCAGCTTCGCCTGGAACTCGGTGGTGATTTCGTTCAGCGCCACCGCCCTGTGCCTGCTGATCGCCGTGCCGGCGGCCTACTCGATGGCGTTCTACGAAACCCAGCGCACCAAGGGCACGCTGCTGTGGATGCTCTCGACCAAGATGCTGCCGCCAGTCGGCGTGCTGATGCCGATCTACCTGCTGGCCAAGAGTTTCGGCCTGCTCGATACGCGGATCGCGCTGATCATCATCTACACGTTGATCAACCTGCCGATTGTGGTCTGGATGATTTACACCTACTTCAAGGACATTCCCAAGGACATCCTCGAAGCCGCCCGCCTGGATGGCGCCACGCTGTGGCAGGAAATGGTTCGGGTGCTGCTGCCGATCGCCAAGGGCGGCCTGGCATCGACCGTGTTGCTGTCGTTGATCCTGTGCTGGAACGAGGCGTTCTGGTCGCTGAACCTGACCTCGTCGAAAGCCGCGCCGCTGACCGCATTGATCGCTTCGTACTCCAGTCCCGAAGGGTTGTTCTGGGCCAAGTTGTCGGCGGTCTCGACCCTGGCCTGCGCACCGATTCTGATCTTTGGCTGGATCAGTCAAAAGCAGCTTGTGCGCGGTCTGTCGTTCGGCGCCGTCAAATAACGCCCCTTTCGAATCATTAAAAGCGGAGGCCCGTCATGGCCCACCTGAAAATCAAGAATCTGCAAAAAGGTTTCGAAGGCTTTTCCATCATCAAAGGCATCGACCTTGAAGTGAACGACCGCGAGTTCGTGGTCTTCGTCGGCCCGTCCGGTTGTGGTAAATCAACCCTGCTGCGGCTGATCGCCGGTCTGGAGGAAGTCAGCGCTGGCACCATCGAACTGGACGGACGCGATATCACCGAAATCAGCCCGTCCAAGCGTGACCTGGCGATGGTGTTCCAGACCTACGCCCTCTACCCGCACATGAGCGTGCGCAAGAACATGTCCTTCGCCCTCGACCTGGCCGGAGTGAACAAGGTTGAAGTGGAGAAAAAGGTCAACGAAGCGGCGCGGATTCTCGAACTCGGGCCGATGCTCGAACGCAAGCCGAAACAGCTCTCCGGTGGCCAGCGTCAGCGCGTAGCGATTGGCCGGGCGATTGTGCGCAACCCGAAAATCTTCCTGTTCGACGAGCCACTCTCCAACCTCGACGCGGCCTTGCGGGTACAGATGCGCCTGGAACTGGCGCGGCTGCATAAAGAACTGCAGGCGACGATGATTTACGTGACCCACGACCAGGTCGAAGCCATGACCCTGGCTGACAAAGTCGTGGTACTCAACGGTGGCCGGATCGAACAGGTCGGCTCACCGCTGGAGCTCTATCACCAGCCGGCCAACCTGTTTGTCGCAGGCTTTCTCGGCACCCCGAAAATGGGCTTTCTCAAGGGCAGGGTCACCCGTGTCGAACGCCAGAACTGCGAAGTGCTACTGGACGCCGGCACCCGTATCACATTGCCGCTCAGTGGCGCCAACCTGAGCATCGGCGGCGCGGTGACGCTGGGTATTCGCCCGGAACACCTGAACCTCGCGTTACCCGGCGACTGCACCTTGCAGGTCACCGCCGACGTCAGCGAACGCCTGGGCAGCGACACTTTCTGCCACGTTCTGACCGCCTCTGGCGAAGCCCTGACCATGCGGATTCGCGGGGATCTGGCGAGCCGTTATGGCGAACAACTGAGCCTGCACCTGGACGCCGAACACTGCCACTTATTCGATGCCAACGGGGTGGCGGTGGCCAGACCGTTGTGCGCCGCTGCCTGATTGCCGAGACCCGACATGAAACTGAACAAGCCCAACCTTACCCGCCTGGCAGCTGAAGTGGCTCTACCCGCCTACGCCCTGAGTGCGACTCGCCAAGGTATCGCACACATCGGCGTCGGCGGTTTCCATCGCGCCCATCAGGCCTATTACACCGATGCCTTGATGAACACTGGAGAAGGTCTGGACTGGAGCATCTGCGGCGTCGGCCTGCGTGCCGAAGATCGCCGCGCCCGAGACGATCTGGCCGGCCAGGACTACCTGTTCACCCTGCTTGAGCTAGGCGATACCGACGACACCGAAGTACGGGTCATCGGTGCCATCAGCGACATGCTGCTGGCCGAAGACGGTGCCCAGGCGCTGATCGACAAACTCGCCAGCCCGGACATTCGCATCGTCTCGCTGACCATCACCGAGGGTGGCTATTGCATCGACGACAGCAGCGGCGAGTTCATGGCCCAGCTGCCACAGATCCAGCATGACCTGGCTCATCCGAACACTCCGAAAACCGTGTTCGGTTTCCTTTGCGCGGCGCTGGCCAAACGCCGCGCCGCCGGCACTCCAGCGTTCACCTTGATGTCCTGCGATAACCTGCCGCACAACGGCGCGGTCACCCGCAAGGCACTGCTGGCCTTCGCCGCCCTGCGCGATGCCGACTTGCGGGACTGGATCGCTGCAAACGTCAGTTTCCCCAACGCCATGGTCGACCGCATTACCCCGATGACCAGCTCGGCTCACCGCTTGCACCTGCACGACGAACACGGCATCGACGATCTATGGCCAGTGGTCTGCGAACCTTTCGTGCAATGGGTGCTGGAAGACAACTTCGTCAACGGTCGTCCAGCCTGGGAAAAAGTCGGCGTGCAGTTCACCGACGACGTCACGCCTTATGAAGAGATGAAAATCAAACTGCTCAACGGCAGTCACCTGGCCCTGACCTATCTGGGTTTCCTCAAGGGCTATCGCTTCGTCCACGAAACCATGAATGATCCGCTGTTCGTGCGTTACATGCGTGCCTACATGGACCTCGACGTAACGCCGCAATTGGCGCCGGTGCCGGGTATCGACCTGACGCAGTACAAGAACACTCTGGTAGAGCGCTTCTCCAATCAGGCGATTGCCGATCAACTGGCGCGGGTTTGCTCTGACGGCTCGTCGAAGTTTCCGAAATTCACCGTACCGACCATCAACCGCTTGATTGCCGATGGCCGCGAGACCCGGCGTGCGGCGTTGGTGGTGGCAGCGTGGGCGATCTATTTGAAGGGCGTGGATGAGAATGGCGAAACCTACCCGATTCCCGACCCACGGGCAGAGTTCTGTCAGGCGCTGGTGGCCGATGATGCGTTGATCACTCAGCGGATGTTGGAAGTCGAAGAGATCTTTGGCACAGCGATCCCTCATTCTGCGGAGTTTGTTGCAGCGTTCGAATGGTGTTGCAACAGCTTGCGTGAGCACGGCGTGACGCGGACGCTGGAAAAAATACTCACACAATGATCGTTCCCACGCTCTGCGTGGGAACGATCTGCATCGGAGTTTTCATGAGTATCAGGAACCTGTTCCTCGGTATCGACTGTGGCACCCAGAGCACCAAAGCGCTGATCCTCGATTCGTGCAGCGGCAAAGTCCTCGGTCAGGGCGCTGCCGCCCACAGCCTGATCAGCGGCGCCAATGGCCGTCGTGAACAAGACCCGGCCCAATGGCTTGAGGCGTTAACTCTCGCCACTCGCCAAGCCCTGCTCGCCGCCAACGTCAGCGGCCAGGAAATTCTCGGCATTGGCGTCTCAGGCCAGCAACATGGGCTGGTCCTGCTCGATGAACAAGGTCAGGTCCTGCGCCCGGCCAAGCTCTGGTGCGACACTGAAACCACTGCGGAAAACGATCGGTTGCTGGCGCATCTGGGCGGCGAAAGCGGTTCGCTGGAACGTCTCGGCGTGGCCATCGCACCGGGCTATACCGTGTCCAAACTGTTGTGGACCCAAGAGCAGCATCCGCAAATTCTCGCCCGCATCGCTCACATTCTGTTGCCCCACGACTACCTCAACTTTTGGCTGACCGGGCGCTGCTGCAGCGAGTTCGGCGATGCTTCGGGTACCGGCTACTTCAATGTACGAAGCCGCCAATGGGACGTAGAGCTACTGGGCGACATCGACCCCAGTGGCCGCTTGCAAGCGGCGCTGCCCGAATTGTTGGAGGCGCATCAAGCGGTCGGCACGATTTTGCCGAACATCGCCGAACGGTTGGGCATCAACCCAACGGCGCTGGTCGCCAGTGGTGGCGGCGACAACATGATGGGCGCCCTCGGCACCGGCAATATCCAGCCGGGTGCAATCACCATGAGCCTGGGCTCTTCGGGCACCGTGTATGCCTACGCCGAGCAGCCCAACGTCAGCCCGGACGCGGCAGTCGCAACGTTCTGTTCCTCCAGTGGCGGCTGGCTGCCGTTGATTTGCACAATGAACCTGACCAACGCGACCAGCGCAGTGCGTGAGTTGTTCGAGCTGGACATCGAGCAGTTCAATGCGCGAGTCGAACAGGCCCCGATTGGCGCCGAAGGCGTGAGCATGCTGCCGTTCCTCAACGGCGAGCGCGTCCCCGCCCGGCCCCATGCTACCGGCAGCCTGCTGGGGCTGAACATGACCAACCTGACCCAGGCCAACCTCTGCCGCGCGGTGGTCGAAGGCACCACCTTCGGTTTGCGTTATGGCCTGGACCTGCTGCGCCACAGCGGATTGCAGAGCCGCAGCATTCGCCTCACCGGTGGCGGCTCAAAAAGTCCGGTATGGCGGCAGATAGTCGCGGACATCATGAACACCCCGGTGGTTTGCACCGAACACAGCGAGGCCGCAGCACTCGGTGCGGCGATTCAGGCGGCGTGGTGCAAATCGGCAGTCGGCACCCAGCAAAGTCTGTTGGCGTTGTGCGAGCGCTGTGTCAGCCTCGATCCCGGCAGCGAAACCCAACCCGTCGCGGCGAATGTAGCGGCCTACCAACAGGCCTATGAGCGCTATCGCCAACAGGTCGCAACCTTTTAAAGAGTGAACAACTATGTATCTGGTGTGTGGCGAAGCACTGTTCGATTTTTTCAGCGAAAATGCGGCCAGCGGTCAGGCCTCAACAGTGAATTACAAGGCAATTGCTGGCGGATCACCATTCAACGTGGCGGTCGGCTTGCGCCGATTGGGCGTGGACTCGGCACTGTTCGCCGGGCTGTCCACCGACTACCTCGGCCGTCGCTTGCAGCAAGTGCTGGCGGATGAAGGGGTACGTGCGGATTATTTGCTGGACTTCGACGCACCGACCACCCTGGCGATGGTCGCGGTCGGTGCCAACGGCTCGCCGCGTTACAGCTTTCGCGGTGAAGGTTGCGCTGATCGCCAGCTCACGCTCGCCCATCTGCCAGAGTTAAGTGATGAGGTGCGCGGTCTGCACATCGGCTCGTTCTCGCTGGTGGTGCAACCGATTGCCGACACGCTGCTGGCGCTGGTACGTCGGGAAAGCGGCAAACGCATGATCAGCCTCGATCCGAATGTACGGCTCAATCCCGAGCCGGACATCGAATTGTGGCGTTCGCGAATTGCCGAGTTGATGAAATACGCCGACCTGATCAAGGTCAGCGACGAAGACTTGAGCCTGCTGTATCCGGGTCGCGAGCCGCAGAGTGTGATCGACGGCTGGCTCGAACATCGCTGCCAATTGGTGTTCCTGACCCGTGGCGGCCAGGGAGCGACGGTGTTCAGCCGTCGCCACGGCAGTTGGTCCGCGCCGGCAAGCAAGGTGGTCATTGCCGACACCGTTGGTGCCGGCGACACCTTCCAGGCCGCATTGATCACCTGGCTGACCGAGCAACAGCTCGATTCAGTCGACGGCTTGCAGCGTTTGAGCCACGAACAGATCGACGCAATGCTCAGGTTCGCCATCAGCGCAGCGGCCCTGACGTGCAGCAAGACCGGGCCGGATTTGCCGTATCGGCATCAGTTGGAAATGCGCTGAATGTGAGGGCCCCATCGCGAGCAAGCTTTGCTCCTGCAGGTCATGTGTTACTTGACGACATTGATCACCCGTAGGAGCAAGGCTTGCCCGCGAAAACGGTCTACCTCACACCACCACTCTCACTGTTACAACACTGAGATTCTGTCCAACTGGTTACGTATGCCAGGAGCAGCGTAAACACGTAAACTCCTGCCCTCATCAGGAAACGGACTTCGGATTCAACGTCATGGAATTGCAATTCAGCATTACCCCCGAGCATACCAAGATCAGGATCGGCAAACTGCTGGAGCGCGAGATGCTCAAGCATGATCAACAGCAGGCCCGACTGCTGGGCTATGTCGTACGCTTTCAGGACCGCCTGCTCGCCCCGCTACTGTTTCTCCTGGGCCTGGTTGGCGGCATGCTGGCAATCTATTTCCCCGTGCGCGAATTCAGTACTCAGAAGTTCATCTCCATGGCGCTGTTCGGGGTGATCTTCTTGGTGTTCTGGTGGGTCTACTCCGGTCGCCTGCTCAGCCATTTGCGCGAACGTATCGCCGATAACCGTGCCAAGCCGCGCGCGCCTTTTCGCAGCGCGAATCAGCATCTCATCGAAATGAAACTGCGCATTCCCCTCAAGGCAACTGAAGGTGCTTATCGCCTGCAATTCGACGACCTGGGCTTCACCCTGATCAATACCAGGGGCAAAGGCGCCAAAAGCAGGCTGGCCTGGGGGCAGATTGTGCGTCTCAAGGTAACGCCCGACTTCTACTTCGTTGCCTGCGCCAAACTGGATCGTGAGGACAAGGCCTATCACATCCCCAGGCATAGCGATGTGATGGACGCGGATTCGTATCAGCAAGGTTTGGAGCTGTTTTTGAGCCGAGTGCCCGCCTCGGCCAAGGAGTCATGCGTCGCGCCCTGAGCCTCTTCTGACCAGCGTGACCCTTTTTGTGTCCCTCTCCCTTTAACCCGCCTCAGCGCAGATATTATGGAACATGGTCAAATGAGAAAAATTTGGCTGTATACGATAGCTCTGCTGGTGGGTGGCCCTGCTTACGCGGAACCCATCAAGACGATCCTCAACTGTCCATTCTCCGATGGAACCCATGCATCGCTGCTGGCCACATCGACTTTGGAAGGTCAGAAGCTGTTTTTGAAAGTCGACGGGAACATCCAGAGTGCATTTTCCGATATGCCGAACTCTGATTTTGTCGGGCAGATGGTCATGGCCAAGTGTGTTGCTTCCGGCTTGATATTCGCACTCAACTACGGAACCCCATACTCCAAGGGCGTCTTCTTACGAAAGAGTCCAATAAGCCACGCTACCGAACGGATTGATTTTTCTGAAAAAGCGCTTCCTCGCTGGCTCTACGTCGGACGCGAACAGCTGCGACTCGTCATTCCAAACAGTGGGTATGAAGTCGCAGCAAAGTTTCTGATCTACGACTTTGTGAATGGAAAGGGGCAGCCGGAAGAGGCCGAAGGCGTTGATGCTCTTCCAGGCAAACGCAGATTCAAGGTTTGGCGTTTGAGATAGTTGGCCGCGCCCTCAAGCCCCGCCACCGTGGGTGATAGAGACCAAAAACCACTCCCCCATCCCCAAACACCCACTGAGCTTAACCCCCGGTTAATCCTGCGGTCTAAAATTAACTGGACCGCGTTCGCGCAGAATCTTCTGACGCCCTGCGCGGCAGGGCCGACATCGTCAGGTGTCGCGCTGACTTCACGTCTGCACCGGAGATTTCTCATGAACATGCGTATTTTTCTGGTGGCCTCTGCCCTCGCCTGCACCGGGTTTACCGGGCTGGCGCTGGCCGACTCCGCACCTTCCCAGCCTGTGCCGTATCACTACGGAATGTCGCTGCACGTCAAGAAAGTGGTTTCGATGACCGAGCCCACAACACAAGACTGCAAGGTGGTGACGGCGGAGATGAAGTTCATCGACAACGTGGGTAAACAGGAGGACATCAGCTACCTCAAGCTGTCGGATGCCTGTAACTATCAGAACTGAGTCATGTCGCTGCGCAGCGGCAGGCATTTAGCGATGGGCGAGAGCTAGGCCAAAGGTTATGCTTTGGCCTCCCCCTTACTGCCGCAAGGATTCGCCATGCAGTTGTCGTTTCGCACACTGTCGATGTTTACCGCAGGTCTGAGTTTTACGCTGGCGCTGGTCTGGGGGTTTATACCCGAGGTGATGCTGTCGATCTGGAGTATCGGGTACTCGGACGCGACAGGGTTGGTGGCCAGACGCAGTGCGATGTTGTTTGTGGCGCTGGGCGTGATGTTTTATCAGGCTCGCAACGCGCCGCCATCCGTTTCGCGTAGCGCGCTGAGCGGCGGTCTCGTGGTGGGGGTTTTCGGGCTGGCCACACTGGGTGTCGGTGAATGGCTCAGTGGCCACGCCGGCCCAGGCATCTTGCTGGCAGTGACAGTGGAGATTGCGCTGGGCCTGGCATTTCTCCAGACCCAGCGTGTATCCGCCGAGTTCGCAGAAACCGTGGATTAATGCGCACGGACCTTTGACGCGAGCACATGGCTGCCGGGGGTGTGATCCTCCAGGTCGTGGCGCAATTCAGCGATCAGATCGTTGATTTCACGACAGCCGTTAAGAGCGTTCGCGTCGATGCCGGTCACCACCAGATCCAGTTGGTCCGTCTGGTGGTTGTCGTAGACCTTGACGGTCATCGACAGGTCCGGTGACAAGGTGCATTGGCAACGTTTAGGCAAAAAGCTGTGTTCAATGATATTGCGAAGTTCCAAGGCAGAAAGAAACATTACAACCCTCCCTTTTTGTAGGACCATCGATCAATCGTCGGGTTAACCGCCGTCAGTCTTGCTCATCCTTATCTCGCGGTTTTTCCTAGCGTGTTTTTCATGCACTGGAATGAAGCATAAAGCATGCCCGGGAATTCGCACGACGGGCCGTCGGTAAATCAGCGATTTGCGACGAACTGCCGAGTGGCCTCATGCAAAACGCATGATTGCCACTAATCATCCCGCACGTTGCCAGCTTCGCCGTCGTGGTTTGCATTGAGCGGCCAGCACAGTGAGAATGCTCGCGGTCACTGACTCAACCAAGAGCAAGGAGGCATCATGCGCTCATCTATTCTCACCGCGTCGGCGGTGCTGCTGTCCGGTCTGTCCACTCTGGCCAGCGCTGCGAAACTCGAAGACGTTGCCCCCTATCCCAAGGCTGAAAGCGGCTTTACCCGCCAGGTGATTCACTTGGCGCCGCAAACCCGTGAAGACAACTACCAGGTCGAAATCCTCGCTGGCAAAACCCTGACTGTCGATTGCAATCACCAGCGTCTGGGTGGCGCGTTAGAGGAGAAAAACCTCGAAGGCTGGGGTTATCCGTTCTATCGACTGGAGAAAGTCATCGGCCCGATGAGCACTTTGATGGCGTGCCCGGATGGCAAGAGCAAACAGGACTTCGTGCCGGTCGTCGGCGATGGTTTCCGGCTGCGTTACAACAGCAAGCTGCCGATTGTGGTCTACGTGCCAAAGGACGTCGAAATGCGCTACCGGATCTGGTCGGCGTCGGACAAGGTCGAGAAAGCCCGTCAAGAATAAGCCAGGCAAGCGTTCGTAACCTCAGTTACGAGCGGACGTTTCTGCGTCCGCTGCTCGCCTGAATCCCTTTCAGCGACTTACACCGGGACGCCGCACAATGCGGCGCGCTCGGCCACATGCCGCAAGTTATCAAAATTGATATTGGCCCCCGAGTCGATCGCCACCAGGGTCTGCCCCCGGACACCGGTTTGCGCCACGTATTTCTTGATTCCCGCCACGGCCAGCGCGCCGGATGGCTCAGTGATCGAGCGGGTATCGTCGTAGATATTCTTGATCGCCGCGCACAGTTCGTCGTTGCTGACCGTGAGTACTTCATCGACGTGATGGCGACAGATCTCAAAGCCATACGCACCGATCTGTGCGACTGCTACGCCATCGGCGAAGGTACCCACGCTCGGCAGCACCACTCGCTCGCCTGCCAACATTGCCGCTTGAAGGCACGCGGAGTGTTCCGACTCGACGCCGACGATGCGGATGTCCGGCCGCAGGTATTTGACGTAGGCGGCGATGCCGGCGATCAAACCGCCACCACCCACCGGGACGAAGATTGCGTCCAACGGGCCTTGATGCTGACGCAGGATTTCCATGGCCACCGTGCCCTGCCCGGCGATCACGTCCGGATCGTCGAAGGGTGAAACAAAGGTGCGACCGGTTTGCCGGGCCAGGCTCAATGCGTACTCCAGGGCGAACGGAAAGCTCTCGCCATGCAACAGCGCATTCGCGCCACGGCTACGCACGCCAATGACCTTCAATTCCGGCGTTGACGTGGGCATGACGATACTCGCCTCGATCCCCAACTCCCGCGCCGCCAGTGCCACGCCTTGGGCGTGATTGCCGGCCGAGGCAGTGACCACGCCGCGAGCCTTTTGCTCGTCGCTCAGTTGGGCCAGTTTGTTGTAGGCGCCGCGAATCTTGAAGGAAAAGGTCGGCTGCAGGTCTTCACGCTTGAGCAGGATCTGGTTGCCCAACACCTCGGATAACGCCGGGGCCGCCTGCAAGGGCGTGCGCACCGCCAGTTCATAAACCGGTGCGGAGAGGATTTTTTTCACGTAGTGCTCAAGCAGAGCCTGCTTGTCGGTGTTGGTGTCCATCAACGTCTCCTGGCTTTGTTCACGGCCCCGGAGACAGAAAATGAAAACCCGCCTCCAGGGCGGGTTGGGTGCAGTCGTCAGCTAGCCCGCCAAATAAGGAATGGCGGTAATAATGCTTGGCTGGCGGCGCGATACGGTGGAAGTCATGGCTCGAAATTAGCTGCGGGTGAAAGGCAAGTCAATGGCCTATTTTCTGCCGGATGCGATAGTTGATCGCTAACAGGGCTCAAGCTGAAACCTCAACGTCACGGGCCCGGTCTTCAGCAATAGCTCACCAGGCTTGCCCACGACGCTTGAGTTCGAGCCTGCGGACGAACTCCTCGAGCACCAGTGAATACAGATCGTCCTGCAAGTAAGCATCTTCGATACCGGCGTCGATGTTCGGGTTGTCGTTGACCTCGATCACCACCACTTTGTCGCCGGACTGCTTGAGGTCGACGCCATACAGACCGTCGCCGATGAGGTTGGCGGTTTTCACTGCAAGGTCCACCACCGCCTTGGGCGCCTCATGAACCGCCAGGGTACGGCATTCGCCGTTGATGTCCTGGCCCTTGGCTTTGTGGTTGTAAATCTGCCAATGCCCTTTGGACATGAAGTACTGGCAAGCGAAAATCGGTTTGCGGTTGAGCACGCCTATGCGCCAATCGTACTCGGTGTAGAAGAACTCCTGAGCCAGTAGCAATACCGAGTGCTCGAACAGTTCGGCGGTGGCTTCGAGCAAGGCTTGCTGACTTTCGACCTTGATCACCCCTCGCGAGAAGCAGCCGTCAGGAATTTTCAGCACCAATGGAAAACCCAGTCGCTCGCCCACCCGCTCAAAATCTTCCGGTCGCTCCTTGTAGAGAATTTCCGTGGCCGGCATGCCCAGTTGATGACTGTTGAGCAAGTCGGTCAGGTAGACCTTGTTGGTACAGCGCAGAATTGATGCCGGGTCGTCCATCACCACCAAGCCTTCACTTTCGGCCTTTTTCGCAAATCGGTAGGTATGGTTATCGACGCTGGTGGTCTCGCGGATCAGCAACCCGTCGTATTCGGCGATACGCGCGTAGTCCTTGCGCTCGATCAACTCGACATCGATGCCCAGGCCCTTGCCCACCCGAACGAAATTCTCCAACGCCCTGGCATTGGATGGCGGCAGCGCTTCCTGCGGATCGTGGAGGATTGCCAGGTCATAACGGGCCAGCCGGCGTGAACGCGGCACGCGCCAGATCTTGCGACTGAAGTTGTCCAGAGCGTTGGCGAAGTGATCCTCCTGATCTTCTCGCAACTTATGTAACGCGCCAGACTTAACGCCTTCGATGTGCCAGCCGTTACGTCGGCGAAACTCCACCAGCAATATTGGACACGGGAACACTTCAAACAATTGACGCGCTAAATCCTGCAACGGCTCGATATTGGTCTTGCCGAAATACAGTGTCAGGGTAAACCCTTCAGTATCACTGTAAAGGTGATTATTCAGCGCTTTGTCCAAGGCTTTATCCAGGTCATCCAGGGACAGACCATACAGGGATTTGCGTGTCAGTTCACTGATGGTTCGCACCGAAGGAATCACCTTGTGCCCCCGGGCTTCGGCCAGTAATGAGCAGTAATAACCGTGCCCCAGATACTTGTAGCTGCGGCACAGGTTGATCACCTGTACCCGTTTGCCCTGCTCGCTGCCACGGGTTTGCTCGAGGTATTCCTGGGCACTGACGATGTCTTCACTGGGGAAGTAAGACGCCCAGTCTTCCTTGCGCTCGACAATAATAATCAGCTGACTGGAAGTTCTCGAAGCCTCTGATAAATAAGTAGCCTGGGTTATTGCTGTCGGCAATCTTTGCTCCGATACTTCACGCCAATGACCTTGTAGCGCTGACATAGTGATTGATCCGTTGGAGAACATGACACTTCTTATTAAGCACGAACTTTTTCGAAAGTCCCGTTTCGTTACGCAACTTTTACGGCGGTCATATGAATCTTGTCTTTCGCCTTGCAGTACTGGATGACCTGGCAGCACTCCTGGAACTTGAACAGCAATGTTTCACCACTGATCGGCTCAACAGCCGTAGTTTTCAATGGATGATCAATCGTGCCCACGGGCAGTTGATCGTCGCCGAACACGCGGACCAACTGCTCGGTTACGCCTTGGTGCTGTTTCACCGAGGCACCTCGCTGGCACGGCTGTACTCGATTGCCATTGCAGTTCAGGCCCGCGGCACTGGCCTAGGTAAACAGCTACTGGAAACAATCGAGGCCTGCGCGCTGGAGCACGATTGCGCCTATCTGCGCCTGGAAGTGCGTACCGACAACCCAGCAGCGATTGCGTTGTACGAGCGCAACGGCTACCGGCGTTTTGCACTGATTCACGACTACTACGAGGATCACGCGGATGCCTTACGCCTGGAAAAGCGCATCCTCGAACACCGCGATGGCCGCAGCATCAGCGTGCCCTACTATGCGCAAACCACCGATTTCACCTGTGGCCCTGCGTGCCTGTTGATGGCCATGAGTGCATTGCAACCGACTCGTATCATGGAGCGCCGTGAAGAAGTACAACTCTGGCGTGAGGCGACCACCGTGTTCATGACCTCCGGCCACGGCGGCTGTAGCCCTCAGGGGCTGGCGCTGGCAGCCTGGCGGCGGGGTTTCCGGGTGCGCTTGCAGGTCAGCATGAGCGGGGCACTGTTTCTCAACGGTGTACGCGATGAGCATAAAAAAGACGTCATGCGCCTGGTGCACGATGAGTTCCAGACCCAACTAGAGCACAGCGATATCGAGCAAGTGCCGGGAGGCTTGCTGGACCTGCCTCGGTTGCTGGCCGATGGCGGGCAGCCACTGGTGTTGATCAGCAGCTACCGCCTGACCCGTTCGAAGGCACCGCACTGGGTGATCGTTACCGATTGCGACGAAGAGTTTGTTTACCTGCACGATCCGGACGTCGACCACAGCCAGCACCGCCAGCCGATGGATTGCCAACACTTGCCGGTCAGCCATGGCGAGTTTGACAAAATGTGCGGTTTTGGTCGCGGCAAGCTGCGGGCGGCGGTGGTGGTGTATGGCCGAGGGTGATCGCACGCTGTTTGGGTGTTGAAAGTTCCGCCACACTCGCAGGCAAACAGAACACCGCACGGCAGCGCCTGCCAATGCCATCAATGCCACTCAATAACTGCTGGTGTCAGGATCTCGGGGTGGTGTGCTGGGCGGGATATACGGTTTGACCGTACCCGGCGCAGTGCCGTTGCGCGGATAGCCATTGCCGATCCCGCCGTTTTCGAGGGTCGGTGGACGGGGAACAGGTACGGTGTTCGGCCCGCGAATGACCGGCGCGCTAGGTTGGGTGCCCTGCATACTGTTGGGATTGGCCCGGCGAATCGGGTTGTTGTAGGGGTTATCGGAGTTGTCAGGGAGATTCTGGGCCAGCAGTACCGGATACTCCACCGTGGCAGCCAGCATGCCGATGTCTGCGCCGGCCTGGGTCAGAGTGCCAAGCAAGCCACTCAACGCCAAGGCGCTGGTACCGAGCACAAACCTGTTCATGGTGGAGTTCCTCCAGTACATGCAGATAGGGTCTTCGATAACACGCTACGCGCAGGATTCGCCCCTGTGAAGACAATACTCCAGCGCAGAAGTAACACCGATTGAGCGCAGCGCAGACCGGCCGGAAAACCTCACCGCGCGCCAGCAAAAGCTGCTGACGCGTGGATCGTGCTCAGATCAAAACAATAATGGCCAGCAAGCCGCCGAAAATCGCCCACTTTTCCAGGTAGTAACGCGTCCGGTTGCGCTTTTTCAGTTCTTTACCGCGCAGACGGACTTTGTAGATTTTGCCGAAAAACCGGTTCAAGCCACCGGTTTTATCGCCAGCATCGTTTGGCGCGCCAGCAGCGGACATCACGTTGCGGCTGAACCAGCGATTGAACGCTGTGGCCCAGCGGTACTTCAACGGGCGCTCGATGTCGCAGAACAGGATGATGCGGTTCTGCTGGGTGGTGTTCTCGGCGTAGTGAATGTAAGTCTCGTCGAACATCACCGCCTCGCCATCACGCCAGTGATAGCGCTCGCCGTCGACGTCGATGTAGCAACCTTCATCGTTAGGCGTTTCCAGACCCAGGTGGTAACGGTACGAGCCGGCATACGGGTCACGGTGACGGACCAGTTTCGAGCCCGGTGGCAATTCGGCGAACATCGCCGCCTTGATCGAGCCGATGCTTTGCACCAGCTCCGTGGTACGCGGGCAGAGCTTGGTGGCCGACGGGTGGCTGTCGCCGTACCATTTCAGATAGAAGCGCTTCCAGCCGGTTTTGAAGAACGAGTTGAAGCCCACATCGTCGTATTGGTCCGAGCGCTTGATCTCCCCTGCCCTGAGCAGATTTTGGCCTTCGGCGCGGATTTCCTGCCAATTGGCCTGCAAGGGGCTCAGGTCCGGGAAGTCGGCCGGGTCGAGGTAAGGCTTGTTGGGGATTTTCGAAAACAGGTACAGGAAGCAGTTGATCGGCGCCAGAAAGGTCGAATGGTCACTCAACTGGCGACTCAGTTTGTGCCGGATGCGACCACGTAGATGCACATACGCAATGGATAAAACGTAGAGGGAGACAATGATGAGTTTCACGGGAATTCGTCACAGTTCAGAAGAGTACATGCCGCGCGCCACAAGCCTGACTTGAACGCAGCGTCCGAGATCCAACTATCAAATGAATCGGTCAAGCACGAAAGCCTGAGCAGAAAGCTAGCTCATGGCCACTGGGGCGTATTTTAGTCATACTTTGTAATCAAGGGTTAACTTACATTTGTGAAAAACGGTGCAGGCGTTGTGCCAGAAACGCGCCTGTTCAGCCCAACTGAACACAGGACACCATGGAAAGCTGCCGACGATCGTCTCAATAGACGTATGCCTGCTGGCTCAAATCATGCGCCGGCTGAACCGCACCGGCTACGCATAATCTCTCCCCCGGCGTCCTGCCGACCGAACGAAAGCCCTTCCTGCTGCCTCAAGATGTCCTATTGCTGCGCTGCAACCTCCACAAAAGAATTCGATGCCAAACCCGGACCACTCCTTCTGCAGCTCTGTCATTACTCGACTAGGCTATAAATCGCCACAGGAGCCAAAGCCATGGGAGACCGGAGTCCGGTTTATTTCGCGCTCTAAATCTAGATCCAACACGGCGTGTATACGGCTTCAGAGCCAATACCGATCCGATGTCGGCAACGTAGATTCAACATTGGAGGGAACCATGAGCAATATCACCGCCACCGGCGAGCCACCTGAAGCCATCCGTCTCATCATCAAGGTCTATGCCTGCCTGCTGCTCGCAGGATTTGCGTTTATTCCAGCCTACCTGATCAGCTACTTGTACTTCTTTCAGGACCCCACCCTGCTATTCGAGAACCACGCGTTCCATATCATTGCGATCGCGGCAGCCACCCTGGAAGGCTTGTTTGTGACTTACGTGACGTGGCGCTGCTATCAGTCATCGGGAGAGCCGCTGCTGCGATGGATGACGCTTGGTTTTCTCGGTTTTGTACTGATCTATGCATTGCACGGTGCGTTCACCGGGCTCGCACACCACAATATCTGGCTCTTCCTGCTTTATGGACCAGCCTCTCGACTGGTCATGTCGATACTGCTGTTAGTCGGAATGCTGTCGTACCACCGCCCACCTGATGCTGCGGACCAACGAATGAAGCCCCGTCCATGGTTAACCTGGATAGGACTGTTCCTGCTGGTTGACCTGGTAGTAGCGTACGTCGCGAACTCGTCAATTGCTGGCGAACTTGCGGTGCGCCTCTCGCTGGAAGGCGGCGCCCTGGTTTTTTCCATATTGAACGTGACAATGCTCCTGCTGCGCCGTATCCGTTCGCAACTGATGGTGATTTTTGTCATCTCGGTCACGGCGTTCGCGTTGTCATCTGTTGCATTCATCCTTGCGCGTCCCTGGAACCACATGTGGTGGCTCGCCCATGCGATCTTCGCCGCTGGGTTCTTCCTGCTGAGCTATGGGGTCGTTCAGGCGTTCCTCACCACGCGGTCTTTCTCGACAATTTATAGCCAAGAGGAACTGATGGTGCGTCTTGCCGAGGCAATGGAGTACACCGAGAACGCTCTGCAGGAACTCCAGCGCACCAATCGAGAACTCGGACACCTTGCGGCGACCGACCCACTGACAGGCGCTGATAATCGCCGTCGGTTCATGGAGCGGGTCGACGCCGAAATTGGCCGAACCAACCGCGGCGGTGCACCGTTCTCCGTGTTGGCACTTGATCTGGACAATTTCAAGTCCATCAACGATCGCTTCGGGCATCAGGTTGGCGATGACATCCTGAAGGAGTTTGTGCAGAAATGCCTCGATTCGATCCGGCCGTATGACGGCGTAGCCCGAGTGGGTGGGGAAGAATTCATGATACTGCTGCCTCAGACGTCACTTGACGGCGCGCATCAAATCGCTGAGCGTCTGCGAACCAGCGTTGCAAACACTGCTTTTAATAGCGGTTTTCAGCGGTTAAACGTACTCACAGTGAGCATCGGCATATCGCAATCTGGCCGCGACGGCAACACCATCGAGACAATTTTGCAGGTAGCCGATCAACGCCTGTATCACGCTAAACACCAAGGCCGTAATTGTGTGGTCACGGCCATCAAGACCAGCCTCCAACCTCTGCCCTGACCATCATCGAGCTTGCGCCTGACCTTTTCCGCTACACCACATCCAGCCAGGAGCGGAGTCAGGCCAGCTTTATCAGCGCACCAGAGACATTATCTCTGGCTTGCCGTAACTCGCTTGCATCCTGATTCAGGCGATGGACGACACCCAGCAGCCGCTGGCGCAGCAATTCGTCACCAAGCTGATCAATCGCCCGCATGACATCAACTGCTGCGGCCTCGTTATTGGCAGCTGCTGCGTCCAGTGCTTTACGCAGGTTTCGTGCTGATCGGTTCACTTCATTAGCCCTCATGAATCAGGCCTGCACTCTACAACAGCAATGTTTCTTTTTAATTTCAGTCGCTTAGCTTTGGAAAGATGGCACCTGACTGGAGATAACCCATGAGCACATCTGAGGTGGCCGTATCGTAGCACCCCATAAGGATCGGGTTAGCGCCCAAGCAACTTGGCGGCAAGATCAATACCGCACTTTCGTGCGTCGTCAAATGCAGTCCAGGTGCCAAACTCTTCGCCAATCCTCGTGTAGCGTCCACATTCATTGAGCCAGACGATAATGACTCGCCGCGTCGCACTACCCGGCTCCCCCCAAATGAAGTCGATCGTTGCTTTCCTGCCATTCGGATGAACGTAATCGACGGGATGTGGACTTTCGGTGACTAAATTCATTGCGAATCGGCTTGCAGCACTGGCTGATGATGTCAAGGCGGGAAGGATCATGCGAACCTAGACATAACAGATCGCGAATCAGGGCCATGTGCTCTAGGCTCTGTACGAAAACTGCCTGCGCGTCGACCAGGCTGCGTTAAAAACAGGCTCGGAATGCTCAT
>NZ_VMSG01000008.1 GCF_007713465.1 Pseudomonas sp. H3(2019)
GTCGGCCAGTGCGGATGACCGCTTCGCTCGGCACCCACAACACACTTTGCTCGGTCGTGTGGTTCAGGCGCACCTGCGCCGACAATCCGGGCCTGAGACGCCCGTCAGGGTTGGGCAGTTCGACGCGTACGCGAACGGTCCGACTGTCCATATTCGTTTCGGGCAGAATCGCACTGACCGTGCCCTTGAGCACTGTCCCTGGGAAGGCTGGAAGGCGTGCCTCTACCGTCTGGCCGACGATGATCGATCCGGTCTCTGATTCTGGAACGGCCACCGCTAGCCAAACGCTACTCAAACCATTGACGCGAGCCAGCGTCTCGCCGGCCGACACGGTCATGCCCGTACGGACATCCAACTCTTGCAGCACACCACTGATGGGGCTGGTGAGGGTCAGATTCGGCTGAATCTTGCCGCTGCGTTCGACCTGGGTAATCAGCGCTGCCGGCATCCCCGTGAGGTGTAGCCGTTGGCGGGCCGCTGCCAGCAAGTCGGCATCGCCATTACGCTTCAGTGCGAGGAATTCTTCCTGAGCTGCGGCCCATTCCGGTACCAGGATATCCGCCAATGGTGCATTGGCCTTGAGCACATCGCCGGGAGCACGGGCATAAACCCGCTCGACAAAACCGGCAGTACGCGCCTGGATCACGGCGACATCACGCTCGTTGAGCGTCAGCACGCCGACCACGTCCAGGCTGGAAGCGAGGACTCCATGGGTCACCGTCGCCAGACGCAGGCCGAGGTTCTGGGTCAGACTGGGGTCGATGCTGATGGCTGCGCTGTTCGTTGCTGCGTCGGCGTATTGCGGCACCAGCTGCATATCCATGAAGGGCGACTTACCCGGCTTGTCGAACTTCTGCTGCGGGTACATCGGATCGTACCAATACAGGGCCTTGCGTTCGTCTTGCGTCTTGGGGCTCTGCTCGGCGAGTGCGCTAGGCATTCCGTTCATGCGCTGCTGAGCGAACCAGTATCCGCCGACAACACCTAGGGCGACCGACAAACCGGTCAACAAAGCCCCTTTCCAGATTCGAGTGCTCATTGGCTGGTTTCCCCATAATTGAAATACAAGCGCGCATTGGTCAGGGCTCGCTGTTCTTCGACGTCAATCTGTTTGAGGCGGGCCTCTATAAGTTCACGTCGGGCAGCGATGACTGGCGCCAGGTCACCTTTACCTGCGCGGTAGCTGGCCATGGTCAGTCCGACCTTTTCCTTGGCCAAGGGCACTAGACTTTCCTGGCTGCGACGCACCGCACGATTCAGGCGCTCGTACTCGGCCAGACTCTCCTCCAATTGCTGGGTATGTTCGCGCACCATATCTTCACGCTCAGCCTCCAACTGATTGAGTTCGGCGTGTCTGGCGGCGATCTTCGGATTCTGTCTGGAACCGGGAAACAGTGGCAGGTCGAACGAGAACTGCACGCTAACCATGTCGCCGAACTGACGGTCACGGTGTTGGTAATCGAGTTCCCAGCTCCAGTCGGACTGTTTTTCCGCCTCGGCTTCACGGACTTTTGCCTCCGCTTCGCGGGTCATCGGTACGAAAGCCGCCAGTACGGGGTGATGTTGTAGCTTATGGGAGTAGCCTGAGGTCTCGACTGGCCATTCCGGCAAACTGCCGGTTGGTGGATCGTTGGCTGCCGGGCCAATCCAGCGCTTGAGAGCAGCTCTGGCTTGAGTGCGCAGGCGGATCAGGTCGTCCTGTTGGTCCGCCAATTGAGCCGCTTCCTGCTTGGGCGTTACCGCATCAGCAGGCTGGGCTCGTCCACCGGCGATCTGTGCCCGCACGGTATCGGTCAACAGACGATTTTCTTTGTAAAAGTCCTGGAACAGCGCCTCTTTACGCTCGACGGAGTAGCTGCTGATCCAGGCCAGTGCCGTGGCCTGACGGACGTTCAGGCGTTCGATACGACCTTCGGCCGTTGCTCGGTCAACGGCCGCATCGGCCACTTCAATACGTGCTTTGCGCTTGTCGCGGTTTGGCACTTCCTGCATGACCCCAACCATCTGCATGGTCATGGAGTCTTGGTTAATGCTCCAGCGTTCGGGGCCGCCAATGGGATAGTTCTGCACGCCGAGCTTTAACTTCGGGTCAGGTAGTTCGCCGGCTGGAATGGCAGCACTGCTGGCAGCTTGCAGTTTGGCCGCTTGGGCGGTCAGTGACGGGGCATTGTTTTCGGCCAACCGCAAGGCTTCATCGAGTGTCAGCGGGGCGGCGACGCTCGGCAATGCCAGTACGCTTGCCGTCAGGGCAGCCACGAGGGGCCAACCTGTGCAATAGCGCTGGGAGTTCATGTTCACGATTCCTGTGAAGATCCACTGCGCGCTTCATAAGACATGCGCGCAGATATGCCATCCCGCCAGGGCGGGATGAGACTCAGTGTGGTACAGGAATCAAACGCGAGGCGGTCGCCATACCCCTGAAGGGGTCTGTGCTGGCAGGAAATCGCTGAAGAGGGATAGCACCTGCGGACTGGACAAGCGAGTGGCAGGCTTGATGATCAAGACTTGCAGCATGCCGCCAGTCTTGCATTCCTGACCAGGTTTGCAGGGTTTGCCGTGATCGGTGGGGCTTTTCATGTCATTGCAACAGTCCTGGCCCATATCACTCATCATCGCCATGCCCGTCGTTTTCATTGGGCAAGGTTCAGTCGGTGCCTGAATGCCCGCCATCCCGCTGAGGGGAAGCGCCAAGCTAATCAGGAAAATGAGACAACACCGCAGATAGCGTTTCATGCGGGGGAGTCTAGTCGCTGGTAATGGACTGTACAATTACGAATCTGTCAGGAAGAGCCCGTCGGATAGAGTCTGAAGGTCAATAAGAACCTCCTCGTGTAGAGACAAGGACTCGCTGAATAGCCAAGCCCAACTCGCTGAGCATGGAAGTAGTTACAGCTCACGGCACGTCGTTCGGATCACGGTTGATTGGTTTTACCGCCTGTGTGTCATCGGTAGTTGGCGGGGCCTTGTGCATGTTGCGCATACAAAACACCATCGACAGCGGACACAGCAGCACCAGAAAGATTAGCGCGTTCGCCGCGATCCAGGCTTGAAAAGCGGGAAACAAGACATAGGTTGCCGCCAGGATAATGGCTGCGCCGATGCCCAGCTGAACCATTGTGGGTTTATTACGAGTCATGATGCTCTCCTATCGGGCAAGTCGAGAGGGGCATCATTCAGAGCTGGCCCAGATGGTTGCTCAGAGTCATCGCAATGCTTGGCCAAATGCGACTTGGCCATCAGCAGCGTCCTGAAGTACCTCTCAACCGTAAGGCTGCACCTTGTCATTGAGGGAAGGTCAAGCAGCAGTGCGCGGTCTCTATTTGCACCATCGTAAACAGCGCAATTCATTTGGACTGCCATGGGATTTGCGGATGCTGATAACAATCCAAGGGCTGTGAACTACAGTTGTACTGCCCCCTCTCCATGTACTCCTTCCGTTGAGAGGCTGGCCTTGGGTGCCAACGTTAGGCACCTCTTTAATTTCATCTGCGGAGCTTCATCCGCAGACGCGGTTGGCCGTTAGCCAGATATCCACCGGCAAGGGCTCAGCCACGCTTGGAGAATGGACTATGGATCTGGGAAAGACTCTACGCCGGACGATATCGATTGGCATGCTGATGGGGCTCACCCACCTGACTGCCGACGCCGCGACGACGATTACCTTGAAGCATGTTCACGGGCTAGCTTTCAGCCAGGATGGGCAACAGTTGTCCATCCCTAGTCATGACGGACTAGCCCTGTACCGTGATGGTCACTGGAGCAAGGCACCTGGGCCTGAACACGACTACATGGGGTTTTCTGCCGGCCGCCAGGCGATCTATAGCAGCGGGCATCCGGCCAGTGGCAGTGGCCTGGTCAATCCTCTCGGGGTCATCAAGAGCACTGATGGCGGGAGTACCTGGCAGCAGCTTGGGTTTCAAGGAGAGTCGGACTTTCATCTTTTAGCCAGCGGCTTCGACAATGGGGCTCTCTACGTTTACAACACGCACCCGAACTCAAAAATGACTTCTGCTGGCTTGTACTCCAGCCTGAACGACGGAGCCACCTGGCAGCATGCTTCGGCGCAAGGGATGGGGTCAGAGCCGAGTGCATTGGCGGTGCATCCCACCGATAGCAAAACCGTTGCCGTGGCGACCAGCAGCGGCCTGTTCTTATCAAACGATGCCGGCGAGCACTTCCAGCCAGTTCTCCAGAACGTTCAAGTGCTGAGCGTCAGCTTCAGCATCGACGGGAAGAGCTTATGGTTTGGCAGTTTTAACAAAGTGCCATTGCTCTCGACATTAGACCTGAAGACTCACGAGATCAGCGCCCTCGGTTTACCACCACTCAATCAGGATGCCGTCGCTTACATGGCGCAAAGCCCGGCCAATGCTCAGGAGTGGGCGATGGCGACTATCAAGCGTGACGTCTACCTGTCGCAAGACGAAGGCAAGACCTGGAAAGCTATCGCACAGGCGGGACAAACGCTGGAGTAAGCCTTCTGACCGGCATAGCACTTGGAGCACGCAGCCAGCGATGATCAGGCTTGCTCATCTACGCAAAGTGCCAGGACGAGTAATGTAAAACGGCGTCTATCAGCCGATGCTAGTCTTGATAGATACGTCGCTAGGTCGGCGCTGTTTGCGACTCCATTGAGTTGCCGGTTAACCATGGGGGATTGAGCCAACACACTTCGTGGTGGTCGGGGGGAATTCATCGGCGCGGTGCCGGCAGGATAGGGATTATGAGTAGCTCCCAAACCATTCACCCGATTTGGCTCCGGCTGACCCATTGGATCAACGTCATCGCGGTAATTATCCTCGTGATGAGCGGCTGGCGTATCTATAACGCCTCCCCGATTTTTTCCTTTCAGATTCCCGCTAGTATCACCCTGGGTGGTTGGTTGGCGGGGGCACTACTGTGGCATTTTGCGGCGATGTGGATACTGTTCATCAACGGTATTGTTTACCTGCTGCTCAATATTTTCTCGGGCCGCATCGCCTACAAGTTTTTCCCTATACGTCCCACCGAAGTCTTTCATGATTTCCTCGCAGCTCTCAGAGGCAAGCTCGCCCATGCGGACTTGCGGCACTACAACGCCCTGCAAAAGCTCGCCTACCTGTTTGTCATGCTCGACCTCATTGTGCTCGTACTGTCGGGTCTGGTGATCTGGAAGTCAGTGCAGTTTCCATTGCTGAGAGAGCTGATGGGCGGTTATGACTCAGCGCGAATCGTGCATTTTGTCTGCATGGCCCTGCTGGTCGCTTTTACCGTGGTGCATCTGGTGATGGTGGCCCTCGTGCCGCGCACCCTAATTGCCATGCTGCGCGGGCACTAACTCATGAACAGAAAGATTGGAAAAGACGGAATGGATGACCCCGCCATCATCAAATCGGTGGCGCAGGAACTTGATCTACCTGCACGCAGACAGTTTCTTCGCCATGCCTGGACGCTTGGGGGAATTGCCTTACTGACGGGCTGTCGTCTGGATGACAGCGACTCCGTGGAGTCCATGTTGGAAATGGTCTCGCGCTTCAATGACAAGGTTCAGGCTGTGCTGTTCGATCCGAGCAGGCTGGCACCGACTTACCCCGAGTCGATGATGACGCGGCCATTTCCCTTCAACGCCTATTACGACCGCAACAGCATCCCGAACATCAACAGTGATGGTTTCAAACTCGCGGTTGGCGGTTTGGTCCAGGATAAACACAGCTGGACCCTCGCCGAGCTGAATCAGCTGCCGCAAACCACGCAGGTCACGCGCCTGATTTGCGTGGAGGGCTGGAGCGCCATCGGCAAATGGGGAGGGGTGACATTTTCGACCTTTCTGCAACGGGTAGGCGCTGATACCAGCGCCAAATATGTAGGCCTGAAATGCGCTGATGATTATTACAGCAGCATCGACATGCCCACGGCCTTGCATGCGCAAACGCTGCTGACCCTGAGCTATGACGATCAGGTATTGCCACCGGAATACGGTTACCCGCTGCGGCTGCGTATGCCCACCAAGCTGGGCTTCAAGAACCCCAAGCATGTTGTGGAGATCTTTGTGACCAACGATTACCCCGGTGGTTATTGGGAGGATCAGGGTTACAACTGGTTCAGCGGCAGTTGAACACTCCAGGACCAATAGCACCTGCTGATTGACGGACGCTCCAGAAAAGTCTTCTGCCAATAACCGGAGGGCTCAAGGTATGAAACGACTGTTTGTGTGCCTGATATTCGGTCTTTTCGTGTTGATGATGGGTGTTGCCCAGGCGGTCGAAGGCGCGGGGCCCGGTATGATGGCGAATGGGATGATGGGTGGCGGCATGATGGCTGTTTGCGCTGTCTTCGGACTGCTCATACTGGCGGTACTTGTCCTCGCGATTCTTGCGCTGATCAAGTACTTGCGCAGCGGCAAGTAATACACTCGACGGCAAAAAAGCTGAAAACTGGCTGCTGATTTAAGTCTCTGACCCTCTCTTAAAAATTGGGGGAAATGTCGATTCCTTCGGTGGGCTTTGCTCGCATAGTCAAAGAGCGGCGGATTGGTTTACGAGGGAAGGAGTCACGGATGAACGAACAGATTGGAATTCGATCCAGGCAACTCACCAGTGCAGAGATACCGGAGCTAAGCCGTATTTTGAGTGAGGCGGGACTTCCAACTGAGGATTTATTGCTCCCTGGGCGTATGTTTTTTCGATTCGAGCAAGCTGGGGAGTTGCTCGGGTTTGGCGGGATCGAAGGTGCAGGTACTGATCGATTGCTGCGTTCTCTCCTTGTGCTGGAGAGCTGTCGGGGTCGAGGTAACGGCCATCGTGTGCTTGCAATGCTCGAACAGTTAGCGTTAGTCGATGGGGTGCGACAGCTGCACCTACTTACGAATACAGCTTCGATTTTCTTTAGCACAAACGGCTATCGGACAGTCCCGCGAATCGAAGCCCCCGAGACGATCTCTAACTCGGTCGAGTTCACTTCACTATGCCCAGCTTCGGCTGTGTACATGGTGAAAGACCTCCGTCATTGTGCCGGATGAATTTAAGGGTGATGAGGGCTACGCGATTGCCGAGCTATCCACCGCCCGCTGCCAGCTTAGAAAGCTGCTTGGCAGGCTTCCATGCTCCTTGAACTCTTTCAGTTCCTTTGAGCCCTCTCGAAACACCTACAAGCGTCCATCTTCAACTTCGGTCACGAAACCGGGCGCGTCGTATTGGCAGGTAAAACTGTGCTGGCAAACGGGCTAGTCAGCGGCGATGAGATTTGGATTAAACTTTTCGTATATATGGATAGCCGGATGCTTTTGCACTTGCTTAGCTTGCTTTCGGCCAAGGCTCCCGTCAGCCAACGCATTGCTGGCACCTTTTCCCCTGATTTACTCATCGGCGTCATTCGTGCTTTACGAGATATCTGATAAATCGTATATTCGTTTTTTCGCATGCAATCAGGGATATCGTAATGCCCACCAAATCTCGCGTTTTGTTCGTCTGCATAGCCAATGCCGCTCGTTCACAGCTAGCCGAGGCGTTGCTGCGTCATACCGACTCGGAGCATTTCGAAGCCTATAGCGCGGGAAGCGCACCGACCCAGGTCGATCAGCGCACCATTGCGGCGCTGGCTCATCTGGGCATCGACACAACAGGGCTTCGCAGTAAATCCATCGACGAACTCAAGTTGGGCGAGTTCGATTACGTCATTACCTTGTGCAACAAGTCAGCTTACGAGTGTCAGCCCTTACCCATTTCTGGTGAGCGGCTGGCATGGGATTTTGAAGACCCAGTGACAAGCGAGAAGCCCGATGCTTTCCGCCATACCCTTCATGAAATTCATGAGCGCATCAAAATGTTCGTGCTTGTGAAAAACAAACGCTGAGACCTGATATGGCAACCCACCTGACACCGACCACTGTCTTCAAATGCCTCGCCGATGAAACTCGGGTGCGCATCATGCTGCTGATCGCTCGTGAAGAAGAGCTGTGTGTATGTGAACTGACCTGTGCTCTGGATGAAGCCCAGCCCAAGGTTTCCCGGCATTTGGCCCAGCTACGTACTTGCGGCCTGCTGGCTGATCGTCGTCAGGGGCAATGGGTTTACTACCGATTACATCCTGACCTACCAGATTGGGTTCACTCCATTCTGGGGACAGTGCTGGATGCCAATAAACATTGGCTAAGCCCTAACTCAAAACGTCTTGAGGGCATGGGCGACAGGCCTGAGCGCGCTGCCGCCTGTTGTTAAGCCCTTCACTGCTGACTGCCTCCAGCGAATATGAGATGCCCATATGAAGATCCTGTTCCTCTGCACCGCCAACAGTTGCCGCAGCATTCTGTGCGAAGCCATGTTCAATCACTTGGCGCCCCAAGGCATGAAAGCCTACAGCGCTGGCAGTCAACCCAAAGGCGAAGTGCATCCGCTGAGTCTCAAGACGTTGGAAAACGCTGGTATATCGACGCTCGGGCTGCTCAGCAAGTCCAGCGATGTCCATGTGAATCTGGCACCTGATTTCGTCATCACGGTGTGCGACAAGGCTGCCGGTGAAGCCTGTCCGGTATTTTTCGGACCGGCCACCAAGGCCCACTGGGGACTGGCCGACCCTTCGGAATACCAAGGGACTCAAGAAGAGATCGAGGCGGCTTTCGAAGCCACCTTGGAGCAGATCAAAACCCGTATCGAAGCCTTCCTGGCATTACCGCTTTCTCTACTGAGTGCCGAACAGCTCAAGGCAGAGCTGGCCTTGATCGGCACGCTGTAACTACAGGAGCAATGACCATGAGTAAAAGCCGCCTTTCCTTCCTGGACCGTTACCTGACCCTGTGGATTTTCCTCGCCATGGCCTTGGGTATCGGTTTGGGGAGTCTGTTCAAAGGCTGGCCGCAGTGGCTCAACAGTCTTTCTGTGGGCACGACCAACATCCCCATCGCTATCGGCTTGATCGTGATGATGTATCCACCCCTGGCCAAGGTTCGTTACGAAGAACTGCCGGAAGTCTTCAAGGACAAACGCATCCTCATTTTGTCTTTGGTTCAGAACTGGCTCGTCGGGCCGGTATTGATGTTCGCACTGGCAATCATCTTCCTTCGGGACCAGCCGGAATACATGACGGGGCTGATCTTGATCGGTCTGGCTCGTTGCATCGCGATGGTGCTGGTCTGGAACCAGATCGCCGGTGGCAACAATCAGTACGTCGCCGGGCTGGTAGCGTTCAACAGCATCTTCCAGATCCTGTTTTTCAGTCTGTACGCCTGGGTCTTTCTTGGTCTGTTGCCGCCGCTGTTCGGACTAGAAGGCAGCGTGATTGAGACCAGTTTTGCCAGCATCGCCAAGTCGGTGTTGATCTACCTGGGCGTACCGTTCCTGGCAGGTTTCTTGACCCGCAAGATACTCATCGCTCGTAACGGTGAAGCCTGGTACCAGGAACACTTCATTCCCAAGATCAGCCCACTGACCCTGGTGGCGCTGTTGTTGACCATCGTGGCCATGTTCAGCCTCAAGGGTGATGTGGTGCTGCAACTGCCGCTCGATGTATTGCGCATCGCGATCCCCCTGACGATCTATTTCGTGGTGATGTTCTTCATCAGCTTCTGGATGGGCAAGCTGCTCAAGGCTGACTATCCACGCACCACTGCACTGGCCTTCACCGCTGCGAGCAACAATTTTGAGCTGGCGATTGCCGTAGCTATTGCCACCTTCGGCCTGGCTTCCCCGGTCGCCTTCGCCACAGTGATTGGCCCATTGGTGGAAGTTCCGGTTCTGATTTCTCTGGTCGGTGTTGCCCTTTGGCTGAAGCGCCGCTGGTTTGATGATTCCAAGAGCGCAGTTGCGCAGGACAAAGACTATGTACGATGACCGCATCCCCCAACTCGATACCGAACTGGTCGATCTCCCATCGACTGACAAGCTCGGCATCGAAGAGACCTCCATCCACAAGCCACGCATTCTGCTGCTGTACGGATCGACTCGTGAGCGTTCCTTCAGTCGCCTGCTGGTAGAAGAAGCGGCCCGGCTACTGGAGCACTTCGGCGCCGAGGCGCGGATTTTCAATCCGTCAGGTTTGCCGCTCCCTGATGACACCCCCAATGATCACCCTCGGGTTCAAGAACTGCGCGAGTTGATGCTGTGGTCGGAAGGGCAAGTTTGGTGTTCCCCCGAGCGCCACGGTTCGATGAGCGCGGTATTCAAAGCGCAGATCGACTGGGTGCCGTTGGCAATGGGCGCAGTGCGTCCGACCCAAGGCAAAACCCTCGCCGTCATGCAGGTGTGCGGTGGCTCGCAGTCGTTCAACGTGGTCAATCAGCTGCGGGTGCTGGGACGCTGGATGCGCATGTTCACCATCCCCAACCAGTCGTCCGTACCTAAAGCCTATATGGAGTTCGACGACAACGGTCGGATGAAGCCTTCTCCTTTCTACGACCGTGTCGTGGATGTGATGGAAGAGTTGGTGAAGTTCACGCTGCTGCTTCGCGACCGCCAGGACTATCTGGTCGACCGTTATTCCGAGCGCAAGGAATCGGCGGAAGAACTCATGAAACGTGTCAATCAGCGCTCCATCTGAGGAATTCTCACCGTGCAACAACACCCATATTCCGTACTACCCCTGGCACAGTTCAAAGGCCAATTGATCTTTACCCCGTGCCCAGGCACGAAGGGCACCCGATCTTCCGAAGCGTTGCAGACTCTTAAGGACGCTGGTGCATCGGCTCTGCTGACGCTGATGCCGACCGAGGAGTTGCTCCAGAATGAGATCGATCTGTTGCCCGAAGAGTGTCAGCTCCTGGGTATCGAATGGTTTCACCTGCCAGTAGCGGACGAACAGGTCCCCGGTGAGGCATTTAAGGCGGCGTGGGAACAGCACCATCAACGCATCAAGCAATTGCTGATTGAAGGCAAAACCATTGCTATCCACTGCAAGGGGGGCTCGGGCCGAACGGGGTTGATCGCGGCTCAGTTGTTGATCGAGTGCGGCGTGCCATTCAACGAAGCGATCCGTGAGGTGCAGTCACTGCGTCCACGCGCCATTCAGCATCCAGCCCATGTCGAATACATCGGCCAGTTCGACACCCAGCCGAACTCCCACTGACAACAGATACAGAGCACAACAACATGACTATCAAAGTTGGCATCAATGGTTTTGGCCGGATCGGTCGCCTCGCTTTGCGAGCCGCCTGGAGTTGGCCAGAGTTCGAATTCGTGCAGATCAACGATCCAGCAGGTGACGCGGTAACACATGCGCACCTGATCAACTTCGACTCGGTGCATGGCCGTTGGAACAACGAAGCCAGCGCCGAAGGCGACAGCGTCGTCATCGACGGCAAACGGATCAAGGTCACAGCCAACAAAGCGATTGCCGACACCGATTGGTCGGGCTGCGATCTGGTGATTGAAGCCAGCGGCAAGATGAAGACCGTCGCGGTGCTTCAGGCTTACCTCGACCAGGGCGTTAAACGCGTGGTGGTCTGTGCGCCGGTCAAGGAGCAAGGCGCCTTAAACGTGGTGATGGGCGTTAACCAGCACCTGTTCGACCCTGCGGAGCACCGCATCGTGACCGCCGCCTCCTGCACCACCAACTGTCTGGCGCCAGTGGTGAAGGTGATCCACGGGAAACTGGGCATTCGCCACGGTTCGATCACCACCATCCACGACCTGACCAACACCCAAAGCATTCTTGATCAACCCCACAAGGATCTGCGTCGTGCACGCGCTTCGGGCATGAGCCTGATCCCGACCAGCACCGGCTCGGCAACAGCCATCGCCGAGATTTTTCCAGAGCTGCGCGGACGTTTGAATGGTCACGCCGTGCGCGTACCGCTGGCCAACGCTTCGCTGACCGACTGTGTCTTCGAAGTCGAGCGCGCCACGACCGTCGAGGAAGTGAACCAGTTCCTGAAGGATGCTTCGGAAAACGAGCTGAAGGACATCCTCGGTTTCGAGGAGCGCCCGCTGGTGTCCATCGACTACCGCACCGACCCCCGCTCATCGATCATCGACGCGCTGTCGACCATGGTCATCAACGGCACCCAGGTCAAACTCTACGCTTGGTACGACAACGAATGGGGCTATGCCAACCGCACCGTCGAACTGGCCAGAATGGTCGGGCTGGCGGTCTAAGGAGCGGTCATGAAAGCGTTGTCAGCCCTCGCTCCAGAAGTGCGGCAGTACCTGCTCGTCACCGGTAATTACTGGGCCTTCACCCTCACCGACGGTGCCTTGCGCATGTTGGTGGTGCTGCACTTTCACGCGCTGGGCTACAGCCCACTTCAAATCGCGGCGTTGTTTCTGTTCTACGAATTTTTTGGCGTGATTACCAACCTTGTGGGCGGCTATCTCGGCGCCCGGCTGGGTCTGAACCGGACCATGAACATTGGACTGGGCATCCAGGTCGCGGCGCTGCTGATGCTAACGGTGCCTGCGTCCTGGTTGACCATCCCTTGGGTAATGGGCGCTCAGGCGCTGTCAGGGATTGCCAAAGACCTGAACAAGATGAGTGCCAAAAGCTCCATCAAAACTCTGGTGCCCGATGGGCAACAGGGCAAGCTTTACCAATGGATAGCCATCCTCACCGGCTCGAAGAATGCACTTAAGGGTGTCGGTTTCTTTCTCGGTGGGGCATTGCTCGCCCTGATGGGTTTCAAAGGTGCGTTACTGGCCATGGCGGGTGTGTTGGCGCTGATCTGGATCAGCAGCCTGATTCTGCTTAAGAAGGACCTGGGCAAAGCCAAGGCCAAGCCCAAGTTTCGTGAAATCCTGTCCAAGAGCCGGGCGATCAACATTCTCTCAGCAGCGCGGATGTTTCTGTTCGGTGCTCGTGATGTCTGGTTCGTCGTGGCTTTGCCGGTGTACTTGAGCAGCGTCTTTGGTTGGGATTTCTGGAAGGTCGGTGGATTCCTGGCGGCCTGGGTGATCGGCTACGGCATCGTGCAATCGTTCGCTCCGCGCATCACTGGCAAGAAACGGGGACATGTCCCTGATGGACGCGCTGCGTTCCTCTGGGCACTGGCTCTGGCAGGTCTGCCAGCGGCCATCGCCCTCGGGTTGAACACCGGGTTGTCGCAACAGGTCGTTTTGCTGGGAGGGTTGATGGTCTTCGGCGCGCTGTTCGCAGTGAACTCCTCTCTGCACAGCTACCTGATCGTGTCCTACGCCAAGGAAGACGGAGTGTCTCTGGACGTGGGCTTTTACTACATGTCCAACGCCATGGGACGCCTGATCGGCACGGTGCTCTCCGGCTGGGTATATCAGGTGTATGGATTGGAGGCATGCTTGTGGATATCGAGCGCTTTCGTGCTGCTCGCTGCCTTGATTTCTATAGGGCTGCCCAAGCATTCGGTGTAGTGACCCTTTCTTGTAAGAAATCTCACTCCTTATCGCAGCGTTTCTTCTCCACAGCGAAGGAGGTCGCCCCCACACAATTTATTGTGTGGGGGGGCTGCTAGCTTCATGATCTTCGGAGACACGCCCGGCTGGTGTGTACCCGCACTGGGCGTTGTTAGCGCAACATCGATAAGGGGGCATAGAGGCTGAGCCCGTTCATTTTTCCTTCGATTTGCGCTGAGATTTACGTAGGAAGTTTCTGATTCTTTGTGTGGCAATGTCCCGCAGTAATTTCTTTATTGAGGTAATGGGTCTAATCACGCACCATCGCGTCCTGGTTATTCAAAGGACGGAATCAAAGGCATGTTGGATGCTAACGCTACCCATATTTCTCTTACCCTCGAAGGTGTTTCCACTGACCTTCAGGTACTCAGTTTCGTCGGCCGCGAAGCCCTCAATCAGCCATTCTGCTTCGATATCGAACTGGTCAGTGCGCGTCCCGACCTCAAGCTTGAACAGTTGCTGCACAAACCGGCCTGCCTGACCTTCGGCGCCACCGGCCAGGGCATTATCCATGGCCTGGTCTACCGCATAGCCCAGGGCGACTCCGGCAAAAGCCTGACGCGCTACAGCATCAGCCTGACCCCCCAGCTCAACTACCTGCGCCACAACCATGACCAGCAGATCTTCCAGCACCTCACAGTGCCGAAGATCATCGCACTGGTCCTAGAGGAGCGCGGCATCCTGTCCAATGCCTACAGTTTCCAGCTCAGCGCGATCTACCCCGAGCGCGTGTACTGCGTGCAGTACGACGAATCCGACCTGCAATTCATCCAGCGCCTCTGTGAAGAAGAAGGCATTCACTTCCACTTCCAACACAGTGCCAGCGGTCACAAACTGGTGTTCGGCGATGACCAGACGGTGTTCCGCAAACTGGCGCCGGTGGCCTACCAGCAAGACTCCGGCATGGCCGCCGACAAACCGGTGATCAAGCGTTTCAACCTGCGCCTGGAGACCCGCACCAGCCGCGTCAGTCGTCGCGATTACGATTTCGAAAAGCCGCGCATCCTGCCCGAAGGCGCGGCCAAGAGCGCGTTTCTTCCGGACCTCGAAGACTACGACTACCCTGGCCGTTTCACTGACCGTGCGCGCGGTAAACAGCTGGCGACCCGTGCCCTTGAGCGCCACCGAAGTGACTACCAGCTGGCCGAAGGTAAAGGCGACGAGCCGACCCTGGTCAGCGGCCATTTCCTGGCGTTGAGCGAACACCCACGTGCTGAGTGGAATGACCTTTGGTTGTTACTGGAGGTTCTTCACGAAGGTAAACAGCCGCAGGTGCTGGGCGAGTCCATTACCAGCGACGTCACCCAGAACAAGGATGACTTCCACCAGGGCTACCGCAACCGCTTCCTCGCCACCCCGTGGGACGCCCATTACCGCCCGCCGTTGGAGCACCCGAAACCCATGGGTATCGGCAGCCAGACAGCGATCGTTACCGGGCCCAAGGGCGAAGAAATCCACTGCGACGAATACGGGCGCATCAAGGTGCAATTTTACTGGGACCGCGACGGCCAGGCCGACGACAAAACCAGTTGCTGGGTCCGCGTGGCCAGCGGCTGGGCCGGTAGTACCTATGGCGGTATTGCCATCCCGCGCATCGGCATGGAAGTGCTGGTGACCTTCCTCGAAGGCGACCCAGACCAGCCATTGGTCACTGGTTGCCTGTACCACAAGGAAAACGTCGTCCCCTACGACCTGCCGGCGAACAAGACCCGCAGCACCTTCAAGACCCTCAGTTCCCCGGGCGGCAAGGGCTACAACGAGTTCCGCATCGAAGACAAGAAAGGCGCCGAACAGATTTACCTGCACGCTCAGCGTGACTGGGACGAAAACATTGAGCACAACCAGAAAATCCGCGTCGGCAACGAACGCCATGACATGGTCGAGGCCAACACCCTCACCGAACTCAAGGCCGAAGAACACCGCATCACCCACCTCGACCGCAAGACCGAAGCCCGGGCCGATGACCACCTCACCGTCGGCGCCACCCAGCATGTGAAAGTCGGCACCGCACAGTTCGTTGAATCCGGTCAGGAAATCCACTACCACGCCGGCGACAAGGTGGTGGTGGAAGGTGGTATGGAACTGACGGCCAAGGCTGGCGGCAGTTTCATCAAGGTTGATGCGGGCGGTGTGACCCTCAGCGGCGCCAACGTCAAGGTCAATTCCGGTGGTGCTCCGGGTGCAGGTACGGGCATTCAGATCCTCGCACCATTGATTCCAGGGGTTGCCGCTCTGGCCGCTGCCGGCCAGTTGCTCAAGGCGCCTCCTGTGGGTGCGTTAGAGGCACCACCGGTGGAAGAGGAGTTGGAAGAAGAGGAAGAAGAAGTCGAACTGGAAGACATCACCTTGCGGGTGGGCGTGTTCTTCGACGGCACCGGCAACAACCGAACCAACAGTGAACGCGTTTTTGGCTGTTTTGCGCCGGACGTGAATCTGGAGGAGTCTGCAGAGGATATTCGCAAGTTTTGCGCAGCTCATGGTTACGACGGTAAAGGCAGCTCACCGGATAACAGCTACGGGAACGACACCAGTAACGTGGCGAAGCTGTATGACCTTTACATAGATGAACAAGGCAAAGCTCTACCCATTGACGCGACAATCGCAAACTTAGCCATTTATCTGGAGGGCATTGGCACCAGTAGCACCGGAGAGGACTCCCTGTACTCACAGGGCACCGGTTTGGGGGCGCAGGGCGTCAGGTCACGGGTCGAAGAAACTCCAGCGCTACTGGTTAAAGCGCTAAGAGCTTTCGGAATAAACAATCCGGATAAACGGATTGAGCGTATTGAGTTTGATATTTTCGGATTCAGTCGTGGTGCAGCCGCCGCACGGGACTTTGCCAATGAAGTTCTGAAAGGCGAAAAAAGCATTCTGGCTAAGGCGATTCCCGTTGGTACGTCTGGACTAGCAGATAGCTTTGCATGGGCGGCGCATACCGATGTCTCAATAAATTTTATCGGTATCTACGACACGGTAGCGGCCATTTCCAACCCACTGTTATTGGACTTCAATGGCCATAACGCGGACAACCCAGGTATCACTATCGTTTTGGCGCCAGATGTAGCCAAGAAGGTTGTTCACCTGGTCGCTCGAAATGAGCGGCGCTATAACTTTTCCCTGAACAGTGCCGGTGCGGCCGACATTGTCTTGCCCGGCGTGCACTCGGACCTCGGTGGTGGGTATCTGCCAAAAGCCACGGAGCGAGTACTGGTTAGCAAACCACGGAGAAGTGATGTCGAAGAAAAAACCTCATTTACTGAAGCCAATAGTTACAAGCTTGCGCAGCAGGACTTAAGAAGGCTTCAAGATCAATTGGCGCAATACAATCTTCCTCTGGAGCTGCGGACGTGGGAAGTTCCGTATCGCACCACAGGCAAAGACAATCGAGCCAATATGAAACACGTTTATGCGGCGGTGAGCAGTCAGCGCGAGGTTCGTAGTGATTTGTCGTTGATCTACTTGCGGATCATGCGTGAACTGGCGGTGGAGAATGGCGTGCCTTTTCGAAAAATTATGGAACACGATCCAAGGCTGGCGCTGCCTGCCGAACTCGTTCCAATTTCTGAAAAGCTGATGAACTACGCATTGGGCAAAAGCCCGACAACCGGGTTGAATCCGCAAGAAGAAGAGCTGCTTTTTCAACGGTATGTTCACCTGTCCGACAATTGGAATGCCGCTAAGAATCTGAACAACAGCGATCTAGACGTGGTTTTCATCAACCGACCCAACGACGACCCTCTGCGCACGGTGCACCCTAATGAGTAAGCTTTTACGTATCGTCATCGTCGCGCTCTTGCTCAGCGGCTGCACATCTGCCAATAGCGGGTCCTTACCCTACGACGCTTGGCGCTTGGGCTTCTCCGCACCTGACTATATGGAGGTCTGGATCGAGACAGCTGACGTGATAGATATGCAGGGGAACGTCTATAGACGTGCCATGAGTGGTATCGCTGCTATGCAGACGCCTTCCAACAACTCTGGAGATCCTAAAGGCTGGCCTGCAAGACCCGGTTGGGGTAAGGGTAAGTACGTAAAGGGGGCGGACCTGCCGAAAAAAATCTACGTCCGCTGGCAATCACTGGTCGAGCCCCAAACGTACAAAATGGCTATCGACATTCCCGAGTCGACCAGAGAGATCATGCGCAAGAAGGAAAAGGTTTTTTGCGCCTTTGATGGAAAGTGGATAACGGACTATCGCGAAGCATTGGTCATCGGTCTTGCACCTGGCGGAATTGCCAAAGTCTGGGTGATGGGCCCCTGCCTGCCTGCCATCGAAGTCACGCGAGTACAAGCCGAGGTTGATCCACGTGGACCGTATGAAGGGCAATCGGGTGGGAAATACGACCCACCCTCCGACGAGTCGAAAGCCTATGTCGAGAAGTTTGGTGTGCCGTATGGCTCTTGGTAGCAGAGGGATCTACCGCTCCGTTGTAATGTTCTATGCTTAGTGGTTTCGCCGTGAAAGGCTGTAGCTCCGTCGCACTCTCGCATCGAACACAGCAGCTGCATTAACGATCAGGCAGTAAAAGGCCACCCGGAGGTGGCCTTGAAGTCATGCTGCGATCAGTTGTCTGGCAAGCGCCATCTCCACCGAATCACCATCCTGGTTCAGCGAGTCAATTCCTGACTCTGGAACATCTCCCGACGTGCTTTGAGCCACTGCGATCTTCTTGGCCATCAGCTGCAGGCAAGTGATTTGCGAGCTGTCGATATAACCGAAGAAAATCACACGGACGGGGTGTTTCTGCCCAATTCTCCATGACCGTCGTGCCGCCTGTTGCAGGGTGTAGACGTTGTACCCCGTCTGCAGGAAGGCGATCGTCGGGAAGTCGAGCAGATCCAAACCGGTCTTTACCAGCTCCGGGTTGGTGATCAGCACGTCGATGCCGCGGTCGACCTGGTCGAGAATCCAATCCTCGCGCCTGGCTGTGTCCACTGACGCCCTCAATACCGCGACCTTCAAACCGGCTTGCTCCAGCAACCGTTTCAGTCGAGAGGTGGTGTCACGGGTTCCGCTGTACACGGTGTAGGCCAGGACCTTGCGGCCTTTGGCTTTCTCCGCGAGGCATAGATCCACCAGCGCCTGCTCCTTGGGCATCAGTTCTTCATCCCCAAAGATTGATGGCACGAAGGCCAACGTATCCTTGGATCGCGGATGCTTCACCATTTCCGATCGGAAGCAGCAGTCTGGCCAAGCCAGCAGCACGTTGAGTACTACGCCCAGGAGCGTGGTATCTCGACGAGCCAGTGCCTGGCGAAGCTCCTGGGTCAATTTGCCGGCCAATTGCTGATAGGCAAAGGCCTGCTCAGCAGACATGGCGATGTCGACGAACTCTTCCTGGTACGCCGGCAGCACGTTGCCGCCGATGTCCTTTAGTTTCAGGAACACGGTGAAGGGCAGTACAAAGCGGTGAATTCCTTTCGGGCCGAAGCCCGGGGCTTTTACCGTCCGTACCGAGAGTTTCTTGCCCTTCGCGGTTTTGTGCGACTCGGTGTCCCGCTCGGTGTAGATGTCCTTCAGCACGCCGTGATCACGCATGAAGGACATGGCCGCAGGGGCCATGCTGCCACGCGCGTTGGGACGGTAACCGTCCTCGATCATGCTTCGGGTCAGGACCCGGAACAGGAGGTAGAACAGGTCGTCGGCATAGCCGCCCATAAGGGTGCCGGTCAGCAGCACGGATTTCCGTGCCTTCGCTGCCAGCACCCCCATAGCCTGACCTTGAGCCGAGCCGCTGTTCTTGTACTCATGGCCTTCGTCTACCACCAGAAGGTCGAAGTATCCATCAGGCAGGTAGCGCTTGATGAACTCCGTGGGTTGGTAACCGCCTTCGCCAAAGCCGAACTCGATGTTGGCCATGGCGCGCTCCATGCGCTTAGCCTGGCGGTCGCTGAAGATGAAGTTGCCCTTGGCATCCATCAGGTTGATGAACTCGCTGACGTTGTCGACCAGCATCGAGGCGAGAAAGTCCTCCCCGAAGTCGTTCAACAGGCGTTCAGCACTGACTGGACCGATGGTCGGGATGCGACACATCGATTTCAGAATGGTCGATCGACGAGTGCCGCTCTCAGTTTTGCCTGAACGCATAAGCGTCCAAAGTGGGCCTTCGCAATGAGGGCAGCTTCGACGGCGTTCCTCTCGGTGAAACTCTTCCACGGTGATCAGGTTGCCTTCTTGGTCCTCAAGACCTCGGCCGCAATCAGAACAGCTCGCAAGCAGGCGTCCGCCGGCAGAGCGACGTGGCCAACACGCCAGGCGCCAGTGAAACCCCATCCGCATACGCACGCGCCCGAGGATGAAGAACTCTTGTCGCCCGTCGTAGGGCTCTCCCAGTTGGTCACGCAACTTGAGCAACTTCACCAAGGAGTCAGGCCCGTTGAGTACCCAGACGCGAGCGTCCGGAATAGTTTCGAGGATCTCGCGCCGCCACTTGTAAACCAGGTGCGGTGGAGAAATGACCAAGGTGCGGCGATAGCCCGCGCTGTGCATGACGGCTGCTACAGCGATGGCCATCATGGTTTTGCCAGTCCCCATCTCGGCATTGATGATCGCGGCCTCTTCGTTGCGATCGAGCAGCAACGCGGCGACCGCTTGCACAACATCAGCCTGGGCGGGGAAGGGGTGGCGTTTGAGTCCATCCATCACCAGCTGGTGATGTGGGTTTGCGTTGCCGGCGTAGACCGGTGGATTCGAGCAGTTGAGGGAGTTCAGTAGCTCGTCACCGAACTCGTCGATGAAGTCGGTGAGGCCAATGGTCAAAGGTGTAAGAGGGGCTTGGACGTGGTCGTTCATGGTGTTTCTCCTGAGAGGATGAAACAGGGCATGCACGACACCCGGCCGGGTATGGTGAATACCCTGTGGGTTGGTCGAGAAAACGCCTTGGAGGCGTATGGGTGGGTCAGTAGTCCGATGGCAATAGAATGGTTGTCGCACAGCGGTTTGCTTCGGTGAGGATCCAGAGCCTGGTTTCACCTTCGGCATCGATGTCGTAGCCGGAGAGCAGGCGTTCGCCAGTTTTCAGCGCTCGTTGATTGCTGCTCCGGTCGTCGTCAGAGATCTCACCCCAATCGCCCGCCAAATGACGGTCTAGGTATAGGGCTAGGTTGATAGATCGATTTTCCACGAGGTATTGAACGGCCTGGGTCAGTAGCAAGCGACCCGGTTCGAATGGTGCAGCATAAGTGGGGACCGGCGCCGTTTCTGGTACCGGAATCTCTGGTTCAGGTGGTGTGTCAGCAGTTGAGCTGATGGTCAGCACGCATCCTCGATTGGGGGAGCCTGGCGTCATGTCCCATGCCCGAATGATGGGCACGAAGCGATCGGTCAGGATCCTCACCTCGGAGACGTTGCCGTCCTGATCTTCAGTGAACTCGGTCTTGCGGACCTTATCTTTGTAGGTGTCACCCTTCAGTACCAGGACACGCCCAGACTTCGATTTGACCACGCCGGATATCGCGCCGGCAGCCAAAGCCAAGGCCAGGTGCCAGCGCGATAACTCTCGCACTGGCGGTCGTGGTTGAACGCCTGATTGACCAAAGTGCAGGGTGAAGTCCGGCCACAAGCCTCGCAGCCGTTTTACCTCTTGGTTGAACTGCTCAGGCTCAAGCGTTACACGGTAGAAGTGCTCGAGGTCTGTGGATGCCGGCAGAACCGCATAGGGCTCCCATGGCCAAGTGGTCGGTAACGTCTCCGCGTTTTGCACACCGGCACCGATCGCCTGCAGGTACTCACGCACCTGCGCAACCTCCCGTGGCCTGGCCAGATCCTGGCGTCGAACACGAATCCCGAAGATTACTACTTGTCTGAAGGTTGGGTCAGCAGCGGTATAGATCCGCAATTCAGTAAAGTGATTGCACAACCATCCACACAGCTCATCGTCCAGGACATAGTGCGGAACGATGAACACCAGGACACCGCCGTACTGCAGCAGGGGAAGTGCTCGTTGATAGAACGCCTTCTCCAACCGCTGGCGACCTTTGCCCTGGTACTGGGATGCTCCGGAGTGGTCGGCGACCAAATCCCCGTAAGGAGGATTGAGCCAGAGCAAGCCGAAGGCCTGCCGCGTGACAATGGTGTCCATTAGATCGCTGTGTAGCACGCGATCAAGCAAGGCTCTGCAATGATCGGCGCGCTCTCGGTTGTACTCGACTGCGTAGGCCTCTACGCGATCGCGCCCAAGGGCGTGAGCCGTTTCGGCCAGGGCCACGCCTTCGCCGGCACAGGGATCGAAGATCCGCATTCTGCCGGTGGAAGAGGGGGTCAGAGCCTGTAGCGTTCGCTCCAGAGTGATTTCGTCAGTGGGGTAATACCCATTACGGGCGAAGTTACGCGCCAGGCGCGGGAACATCAAAGCCATAGGGTGCTCCTTGGTCGATATAGATATCAGGGTCAGGCCTGAGCATCTGTGGTGAGTTGTCCTCGGCGGATGAGCTCGCCCAGGGCAGGTTCAAGCACATCGAGCTGCAGAGATAAACGCCAGGCTGTGATTGAGCCAAGCGCCCCGGGTAGGGGCTGCAACATGTCGTGATGGGTCAGTACGTCCAACACCGGTTCACGCCAGTGCTGCAGGAGTGGTAGCGGGCAGGTTTCAGTGACCAGTGGCCACAGTCGTTGGCGAGGCGCCTGGCCCTCCTCAAGGAGGGCATAAGCGAAGTGATTGGCCCGATCGGGCTGTGCGCAGCGCCGGTCGAACAACCAAAGGTGAAGCAGGCTGCCGAACAGTGTCCCGCGGAATTGGCGTGTGGTGCGTTTCTCCAGCAGGTCGACGTTGGGGAAGACCGGAAGACTCCGGCCATCCATGACGATGTGAAACTGATCCAGACCGTTTTCGGCAGAACCGAGGGTCAGCCTGGCCAGGAACTCCTGCAGGGCCGTATCGCGGCCCCAGGCAGAAAGAAAGACCAGATTGCGTTGCTCATCGCAGACGCAGGCATCGACATACAGATCAGGACACTCATCGACCTGGTACAGCGATGTTAGTGAAGGGGTGGACATGATTGCAGCCTCCTGAGCGGAGGGCAGACAAGCCCGGGAAGGGGCGGGACTGCCCCTTGTGGGTAAGTGATGACGCGGCGCCAGGTGGGCACCTACTGTGGTTGGTGTTTCCAGACTTGTAGCTTGAAGTCCAGCACGTAGCCCAGTTCACCTAGTCGGGTGCACTGGTCGCGCAGGCGCTGGCGGTCAACGGTGGTGTCCAGTTTGGCTGTCTCGCCCAGAGGCCAGATGGTGCCGAACAACTTCGCGTCTGCATCAGTCGTGTTATTGGTCGAGCTAACTGGTCCCATCCCGAACGGTGCTTCATCAGCCGGGGCTAGTGGTGTCGCTGAAGCCGTAGGCTGACTTTTTCGAGGTGGAGGTGCTGCATTGGACTCGGCCGATTCTTCGTCCAGAGGGTCTTGCTCATTCGGAGACAGCTTCGCGGCATCTTCTGCCGTCAAGTTGTCCACGTCATCGAGCATCATGCTCTCGATCTTTGCGCGGATCTCGACGACCAGGCGACCTGCTGTTGAGTAGTACGAGGGTCGAATCTCCGTTACGAGGAAATCGCCTCGATACTTACCTTCGTTGTATTGATCGAGGAGGGCGTCTTTGATGACGAATTCGCCGATTGATGTTGAGAGACGTCCGACGTTGAAGTCACCGTTACGACCACTGATGGTGCGGATGGCCAACTGGCCTGGGATATTGATCATGGGCTACTCCGAACTGCATCGAGCAACCGCCGCGAGGCGAATACCCGCAGGGAGAAAAAAAGCCCGACAGAGTCGGGCTTGGGGTGGGTATGTGATCGCGCTTGGGATTAGCGGCGGAACGAGGGGGCTTCATCTCTGAGGGAAATACACAGATAAGAAGTACCAGGCTCGGACTCGATGCGGTGAAGTTTCAGATCCAACCAGACTCGTTCTGACCGATCTCCATTGGGCGGGAAGCGGTACATACTGAAGTTGATCAGATTTTCGTCAGGTTGTAAGTGAAGTTCCCTATAGGCTTCCAGGACGACTTCCCCTAAGCGAATAGCGATTTCTTCTATGTGGTGAGGCTCTTCGACGTGGACAGCTTCCTGCCATGCCCGTGGAGTTAAAACCACAGGGAGTTTCAGCAAGTCAGCGGACACGTGGTTGATGGTGATAGCCATATCAGTTCTCCAGGCGTGAGAAACCACCTGGCCCGACTGGGAGGTAGTTTCCCAGGTTCGGTTGGTCGGTTATGTGTTAAATGAATGCGTTGAACGCTTTGGTAAGTGCTTTAAATACGGTTCAGCACCATGGGTAATCTGGTATCTCAAGATCAAGGTAGTGGCGTAATTTCCAGTACTCCTCCAACAAGCCGAGCTCCGATAGAAGTGGGCTAGCTGGTGGGTAGAAGCCGCTCTGATAATCCATGTCAGCGAGATCTATAAGTGAGGCTCGTACTGAGTCCCAAAGATCATCAGACAGAGAGTTGTTATCTTTCACGGTAAACGGAAATTTATTTTCCAGATGGCTCTCAGTGCTTGCTCGCGCTGCCATGAAGCCGATGTTGATTAGCAGTGGTAAACGTTGAGGGCTGTGCAACATGGTGAGTCTCCAGTTCGGAAATCACCAGGTCCCGAAGGGTGGTGTTCCCTTCAAGAAAAATGGCTGGGTCATGAGTAAACAAAGGCACCCGAAGGTGCCTTGTAATGTTGTGGATCAGGAAGCTTTACGCTGCCGTTTGGCAGAAGCTGGCTTGGGTTGTTCCTCTACGATTGGCTCGGGAGCAATGCTGCTTTCGAGTGGCGCTTCGGGTTCCACCTGATCTTGTTCTGCAGCGGGAGCTACTTCACGAGGTTTGGCTTCATAGACGGTTTCGCCATCCACTTTGATCCAGCCGATAAACAACAGGCGTCCCTTGAGGCTTGCTCCAGGTTGACCTGTTTTATCGCCCTTCTCGTAAGTAAAGGCATCTGCCCAGATGTCGCCAATACGAAAGCTCACGAGAACTTTCTTCTCTGCGGAGACAGCTTCCTGGCAACGACGAATCAGCTTTTCAGCTTCGGCGCCGACCACGTTGCAGTCGATGTAGGTGTACTCCACTTCATCAGAAGAGCCACGCAGGGCAGCAATGGCTACAGCCATGAAGGGCTTGCCTTTACCGCGAGGTTTCACTTCCCGGATACGGTTCAGATAACCAATGCCGGTGGTGTGCAGGTCGAAGAATTTAACGTCGTTGGTTTGATTGTTGCTCATGGTGATTCTCCAAATTCAAAAAAGCAGAAAGCGGAGAAACACTTCGCCCTTGGGGGAAAGTATTCCCCGCGAGGGTGGTAGAGCTTATGAGTTTTGCTTAGTGCACGAACTTCATTGCAGCGATCAGAACACCGACGGCTGCGGACATCATGACGCCCATGCGAATAGTGAGTTTGACCTCAAGCTGAGACATTCCTGTCTTCAGCTCTGCGACGAGGTCAGTACGAAGAGCAGTGACGTCAGCTTTGGTAGCGAGTAGCGAATGCATGTCGTTCTCCAGAGCATCAATGACTGCGTTAGCTTTCTGTTCCGGAACGTTAATCGAGATCAACGCTTGGTAGAGAGCCAGTTCGGTTTTCATCAGACCTCCAGAATTTAGAGAGGCCTGCCCAGACGGGAGAGGCCCGTCAGGGGTGGGGAAAGTGCTTCCATCGACTGAGTCGACTGACCGCGCTACCGGAAGCTTGGCGGTCTTGGGAGTGGATCAATGCGTTGAAACGCATCGTAGTCTTACGGATCCTGACTACTTGGGCATGTTGCTGACGACGTCAGCGATACATGGACACAGAATGGAAATGCCTTTGAAAATTGTCAAGTCCAGCGACAGAAAAAACCACCGTGACAGGGAAACCTCCCCAGCGGGAAGGGATCCCTGCTGGGGTTGGTAAGGCTGCTTCAGTAGACAGCAGATGCGTCGACTGGGCAGATCAGGTCATTCAGGGAGCCTAGGCGGCCTGGGATTACTTGACCTTCTGCTTTAGCCGTTTTGACGCGACGTTTGCGAGCAGGCTTTTGGATCTCGCGAGTGTTGACGCTGTACCAGTGATTCAGATCGACGCCTTTAGAGCGAACGATGGCTGGCACGTGGCACATCTCATCAACCAAACCGGCCGGTAGGCACGGGGGGAGTTGATGGCGGTGAGGTGTTGCTTTGGGTTGGGATTCAAGCGCGACATGGGGTTTCTTCAGTGCACGCAGAAATTCCCGAGTAATAGTGCCGAGTGCGTGACCGATGCCATAGCTGAGTGTGGACATTGTGTTTCTCCTGCAGGTTGGGATGCGGAGAAAGCACTGGCCCTGGTGGGGAAGTGATTCCCCGCGAGGTGTATTGTGTAAGGTGCTTCTATCGACAGAGGTCGATCGGCCGCGCTACCAGAAGCTTAGCGGCCTTGGGTGGATCAACATGAACTCATGTCGCAGTTTTTAAGATCCTGACTGCCTGGGCATGATGCTGACGACGTCAGCAAAATACGTTCCTATCATCGAAGGCGAATAGGGGGAGTGTCAAGCAAGGAGGGACCTACAGTCGGGAAAATGGAGATCGGTGGTTGTATGTAGTCAGGAGGCTCCGTGCTCTCTCCAGATCGAGCGCTCCTAACAGAGAGTTCTCTATGGTCCCCTGCCATGCAACTTCCCTTCGTCCTTGTCAACTCAAACACCTGATCTGCATTGCATCCGTCACGGGCCGTCTGCCTGAACGTGACGTAATGATCCTGTGGCTCACGCACCCCATCGGTATCCGCGTCACCGAGCTGGCCTTGCTGGAGGTTGCGGACGTGCTGTACTCAAGTAGTGCTATAAGATGGTGACAAATTGCTTATACGTGCGTGATTAATCCCAGAAGACAGAATAAGGTATTTTCATGCTACAAATCAGTACCGGAAAATTTTATGAGACGACAGCCCCCGAACAGATGTATGAAACCATACATCGAGGGGTGTTTTATACGAATTACAGTTTTTTCAATGACCGCATTTCAACATTTGTTGGTGATATTTTGCCTGTTGCAAGATGGGAGGATTTCCAAACTGTTGCATGTGAAGTAACTGAACGGCTTCCTAAACCAGATCGCGATCCTTTACCTGGAGACGTTATTTCAGCGAGTGGTCAGAGTACGATGATCCAAGACTTTGCGGCTTTGGTATCGTTCAGCATGAATGTGACTTGTACGCCGGATCATAACTTGGCAAGGCGATTGCTTTCCGCGCAACGCCCACCTCTCGGAGTCTATGCATTGCCGCGCGGTTATGTATCGCGTATGTTTGATGCCAGTATTCATTATGGCGGGGAAGATTTAGATACTCTAAAATTGTTCATTGTTGAACTGATGGGGCTGGAGCGGAAGCGATACTCTGGGGTCATGCGCGCTGTTCGCCGGTATGTAACTGCCATGCACAGGATGGCAGACGATTTAGACTTGGCTTACGCATTATTGGTTGCCTCCATTGAGTCACTGGCACAAGAGTTTGATGAGTTTACTCCGCAATGGAGTGATCTTGCAGATCAGAAACGTAAACCAGTCGACCAGGCGTTGAAGGATGCGCCAAATGAAATATCAGATACCGTGCGTGCGGCAATTCTTAAGTCTGAACATGTCGCACTAAAAAGAAGATTCTGTGAATTCACAAAACACTATTTGCAGTCAGATTTTTTCAGGAGCACCGTGTGTGAGGGGCAATCGCCCGCAGGGCGCACAGACATAGAAATTGCATTAAAAAATGCATATGACATACGCTCTGAGTACATCCACACACTCAAGCCACTTCCGAAAAACCTTGTCAGGGTGCCCACGCTTGGAGACATTCTAATTGTCGATTCGCGCCCTTTGTTAACTTTCAATGGTCTAGCGCGAATTGCCCGTCACGTCATATTGTCGTTCACAAAACAGTCACAAAAAATTGCTAAGGAGAAATTTGATTTTACATCGGAATATCCAGGCACCGTTATAATGCAGATGGCCCCCCAATACTGGATTGGAAATCCCGATGGCTATTCTCAGCATACTGCGCGCATGTTTTTAAATGGTTTTCTATCACAGGTAGTCGATGGCATGGTAGAACCCCCTGGGCATGTTACAGATATGCGGCTTGTTATGCAGAGAATAAGGGGGCTTGTGCCGACATTGGCAAAATTGGATCAAAAAATGCCAATGCTGACCCTGTATGTACTGTTTTCTTATTACCTTCCTTCTGAAGAGCGCGAAGAGGCTCGCTCATTTCTGACGCCTTATTGGCAATGCTTTGATCAGCCGACAATTGATAGTCTCGTTGCTCATTTGGTGGTTCATTTATTTAATGGGGGAGATAAGCCAGAATGGGGACTTGGAAAAAGTGAAGAACTTCTGAGGAGCTACATTTCTCAGCGGTATCATAAAGATGGCCTAAATGCAGGACCATTGCTTGGTGCAGCACTGACTTTATGGATTGCTGAATTGCATCGTTCATCCGGTTGTGAAACACAAGCTCGCAAACTAATTTCTTATGCCGTTGAGGAGTTTCCGAGTCAGAAATCAATACAAGATTTCGAAAGGGGATTGACAGATGAGCCAATACCAGAAGTCAACTGCAAAAGCATATTACTACCGCATCTAGCAATAAAGACTGGAGAGTCCCATGGTGCCGACGTTGAATAATCTCCTTGCCCGATCAGCCGAGCTTGAACGAAGGCTTGAGGGGTTCATCCTGCCACCTCCGTTTGATGAGCCAGACAAGTTGGTAGCGAGCCGCATTATGTGCAGTATTGCATTTGAGCATGCGGAGAGTGTCAAGGTGCTGATTGGCGCTGGAAATTTTACCTCCGCGACCGGCCTGCTCCGACTTCAGTTCGAAGCATTCGTTCGGGGAATGTGGCTGATCTACGTCGCCGATGCCGACTCTGTGGCGCTATTGATGAGCGAACTGTCCGACGAGGGCATGGTAAAGGCTCAAAAGATGCCAACGCCTGCTGCAATGTTAGACGAGCTGGAGGGCAAGGCACTTAAGCAAACACTCGCTAAACTCAAAGAGTTCAAACAGAACTCATGGAAGTCCTTGAACTCGTTTGTCCACGGCGGTATCCATGCCGTGAACCGGCACAGCAAGGGCTACCCTATCTTGCTCCTAATGCAGCTACTGAAGGCATCAAATAGTCTGTCAGTAATGGTCTGTATGTTGATGTCCGAGCTGGCGGAAAGTCCAATCGGAAAGAACAGAGTTGCTGAAATCAATATTGAATTTGAAGATTGCCTTCCAATGGACAGCAAAACAGAACGCTGAAAACTGATGAAAGGGCACGATACACGGAGTGATCACGAACTGCAGGCATGGCATCGTGGACGTTTGCGAGTAAATCGAGGGACTGACGTTTTGGCAACAAAACGCGAAACAGAGCTGGCTGAAATTGCCAAGAAAGAAACTGATTGAGCTGATAGGGGCTGAAAGCAATGAGGGGAGGAGCTACCGAGGGTGACTGTGTCAGCAGTCACTCTCGGCTGGGGGTAGGTAATACTATTCAGAGAAGAATGCCACCTGTGACAGTTGAAGCGTCAATGATCTCTGGGCATTGATCGGGACGTCTCATTATCACCTGGCCAATTATCGTGGCTGAGGCCAGCAAACATTAAGGCACGCATCCGCGCACAAAAGGAGCCCTGCGTTTCGCCGGCGGGCCACCGGCAGAGAAAAGCGGCTACCAAGAGGTAGCCTGATGATCCTTTCCAAGATCATCAGGCTACCTATTGTGTAAGCTTTAAAAAGTATGGGCCGCAACACCAGTGCGGCCCTTTGATTACGGTGCTTCGAACCTCGAGAGAACCCTATGTGCCTTTGAACTCGCAATTCACGAGTTGACGGCTGCGTGTCTAGCTTTGAACAGGGAGACACAGGGAGAATTCTCGACCAGATCCGCACGCCCTTCCCGGAGCTACGCGTGCTATGGGGTAGGTGATGAGGTAAATCTACATCACCGGGTGCTACTGATGACCGCCAGTAGCCAGCGAGGTGGAACAGTTAATGCCAATATTGTGGCACAACGAGTACCTCGCTGCCATAGAGCACAAATTGTCCAGGTTCAGGCAGGTTACCGGTATGCCACCGCTGCACCATTTGGGATAGCTGCCGGGATCACGATGTCCGTAGCGCCTTCGGTGGAGCTGATCAATCGTCCGGCAGATGCGTAGCCAATGGCAGCTGACGAACTCGTTAGCTCGGCTAGTTTTGCCACCAGACCGGCAGGTGGCGCCACGTAGAATGTGAAGCTGTCACCTGAAGCAACATAGCCATTGATACCAGGTAAATGAACGTACCAGGCTGGCAGTGATAGCGCGTTGTCAGGTACCAGACCTGTAATTTCCGAGTTGTTATGTGCGTATTCAGCTAGTGCATTACGGTAAACAATCAGGTTGTGAGCAATTGCCGATGCGTCAGCACGAAGGGCGCTTTCTTCCGATCTCTGCGTCAAGTCGCCCAGAACGCTTAATGTGATACCAGTTACTAATAAGATGATCCAGTATAGAGGCATAATATCAGCCTAGCCTGTAAGGGCGTATCGCTATTAAATCTGGGCTGAGAAGTTTCATAAGTATGGTGGCTATCTGGCTAGAAGGGATCTTAGATGCTGAATTGCACGCCAGCTTCTACTTTGTTTGATTGCGTTTAGTTCGGATTCGGCTCTGTCGGCGCGTTCTTTTTCCATCGCTAGCGTGTTGTCAGGATGGTGGATGGGGAAGCTATAGCTGTGGCCGTAACATAGATGGAAGTCATCCAGATAGCTTGGGGGTGTTTCAAAGGCTCCTGCTAGATTTAGATGCTCTTCTGCTAAGTAGAAGGTATTAAGTCCGTCGAAAAGAATAGGGCGATAAGACGCATCGGTTATGATTTTTTCCCAAGGTTGGTCTCTATTGAATGGAGTTTCTACCAGGATTATCCAAGGTCGCCACTTTTCAAGGTCTATGCCCTTTAGTACAGACTCCTCGTGGCCTTCAACATCAATCTTGAGAAAGTGAATGTCGCCTTTAACATGCTCTTCGCAAATGGATGTCAGCGTTCTGGACCTGACGGATGTGCTCTGAACTTCGCGGCCAGACTCCTTATGTTCTTCGGCGATTGTGGCAACCATCGTCGAGAGCCCAGTCCCTGGAATGTCGAAAAAAGTACGCACTTCATCATCCGTGTCGCCAGCAGCACATTGAAGGTTTATATCTTTAGGTCTTTGCTGAGAAAGTGAGTTGTGAAATGCCTGGACAGGCTCAATGTTTATACCAGTCCAGCCGCGCTCATAAAATGCACGAGTTACAGAGTCAACGGAGGGGTCATTTGCACCAACGTCAATGTAAAATCCATTTTCGAAAAATTTCAATGCTCGCCACAGTCTTATGTCTTCGAAATTCTGTGCGTAGGAAATGAACTTCACTTGGTTCTCCTAATGTGGTGGATGCAGAGCTCGTTAGAAATTCGCGCAGAAAGCAGTCGCTTCAATGCCAGTGAACCAAACGTAAGAGTACAGTGTCCCTACCTTCATTCCGCACTTCCAAGATTGCATGTCTACCTCTGGGTGTGATGAGTCAAAGTCGACTTGTGTAGCGTATCCATTGAAGTTGCATCCTCCGGAGAGTACTTTTTTTCCGGCTGGGCAAGCAGCCCAAACTTCGATAAGTGCAGGTAACTCAGCTTCAGTAATGTACCTGTATTGCCTAGCCCACTCGATATTGGCAATACCTGACATTTTCCACAAGCTATCTTGGCAAGAAAGTGTAAGCCCAGCGGCATTGCGACCGACCAAACCGTTGGGTGAGCATGGAGTGTTTGCTGTAGCAACACCGTCAAGTTGCAGATATTCACCCACCTCAGCGCGGCCTTCTGAGGAGACTGTACCTCCGCGCAGCTGCCCAGGGGTGTACACATTTTTATTGCCATAAGCTCGGATCCAGCTGGCATCAGACATATACCAGCCACCTCCCCATTTCTCGCTGTACCAGCCACTGTCACCTTGAGTACGGAACCAGTTGCCAGTGTATGTCTCTCCCGAGATCTTGGCCGTCGCGCCGGTGACGTTTGCACTGGCGTTAATCGAGGTTGCATTGACATTGCCCGTCGCGTTGACGTTGCCTCCGGCAGTAACGGTTCCAGACGCGGTGACGTTTGCAGCGTTGTTGACGTTATTGTTACCCATGTCCAGCGCAGTATTCATTCGGTTGAGCTCAGGCTTGCCGGGGATAGCGTTTCGATAGAGGTAGTCATTGGCGAGTGAGCCGTCCTGCAGGAAAAGAGCGCTCGCCGTGTGCCCAACACCTGGGTTCATACCGTAGTTGCTGAGAGCAATCTGCCATCCGCCTCGAACTCCTTGGACGATGTCAGTGTTGCTGGTGGGGATGAATCCTCCAGTTCCTCCAAGATTCTCAGCAATCTCACGGGTGCCGATCTCATCAATCGTCTCCCCACCCGTGGTAATGACGATTGACTCAAGCTGGTTGGGAGCAGGGCTGCGCGCGAGCACAAGGAAGTTCTGACCGAAAGCGTTGGTGTCGCCGAAACCGCTCGGCAAATAGTTGGTATTGCGCAGCATCGTTAGAGTGATTTGAGCGGGTACGGTCGGGGTGGCCGATGCCAGCACAGCGCTGAAATTGTCTTTGAGATACTTCGCTGCGGCATCTGCGACAGCCTGTTGTTGCTGGGCAGCAATCGTATAGTTCTGTGAGTCCATCCGGCTTGCAAGAAGACTGGCGCCGATCGCACTCAGCAGGATGAAGGCAATGATTGCGAACAGAAACTCCACTGCGATAAAACCACCCTGATGGGGGTGGGGGTGTGTTTTTGGTTTCATCCCCAAAGGCTCCTCTGAGACTGGTTCTCCACGTCCTGGTCGACTTGTTGTATGTGACCGGTTCGAATTTTTTCGCGAATTCCGGGGCCGTCCTCGCCTGTGAAGAGTAGGCTTTTGACCTTGAGGGTTTTTTGCGAACCGTTCTTTTCTAGGGTCTGGCAGATAATGGCCAATAGGCCTTGAGCCAGGATTTCCCGGGCGTTACTTATTTCTGGCTGAGCCAATGCGGCAATACGCTCGATGGCCTGTGAGGCTGATCCGGAATGGGAAGTAGTGACGATAAAGTGGCCGTTAATGGAGCCATGCACTGCCTGGGCAGCGGTGCGGCTATCGCGAATTTCCCCCATAAATAGCAGGTCGGCACGGGTGCGCAGCGCCCGAAGTAATGCTTCCTCATACCCACCAGTTCGTCGGGAAACCTGCATCTGAATACAACGGCCCTGACCATGGATGCCATTGAGGTTTGTTTCTTGTGGATCCTCCATGGCCAACGCAATTCCGCCACAAGCCTGCAGTCGAGCAACTACCAGCGAGGCTGCGCTTGATGTTTTGCCGGTACCCATCTCACCGCAGAAGATCACTAGACCTCTGGCTGCATCATCCAGAAGGTTGTTGGCCAACTCGGTAGGGAAACCGAGTAAATCAAATGGTCGGATTGTCGGTTTCGCTTTAGATATCGCGAATACTTCCTTTCCGAAGGCATCCACGACCTGCGTGACGCGTAACACGACACCGTCCTCGATCAGCGAGAACTCCGGATCCTGAAACTCGGCAAAGTGAGCTGAGCATAGGGCTCTTAAACGAATGAGGTCGTCTGCCCACTCACTCGGTGCCTCGATTTTTTTTGTCTCAACGCCGTAGAGACCTTTGACGTCGCTGAAGCCCTCTCCCAGATAGAGGTCAACGAAATCTGTATCAGTGATCCGGCTCATGCACGCTCCTTAGAACACGGTCCAGGCCAGGGTATTGCTGTTTGTGTCGGTGCAGCTGGCGGCAGCTGTTGCTGACGACACTTCTCCAGTGGTCGCAGATCCACCATTGATGGATGTGGATACCTTCTGACCGCGGCTGATTTTGGTCGCGAGCGTCATGCATGCATCTCCTGGCAAGCCATTCTCGGTGAGGATGAAGGTCATGCCGCCGGAAGCGACGGTGACCGTTCCGTTCCAGGCGTTGTAGAGCGTATTTCCGGAAACACTCATGTTGGGTAGACCTTTGCTGGTCACGAGCTGAGGAACCAGGCTGGTACCGGAAGTCCCGTACCCGTTGCTACCCTTGAGCTTGCGGGTGTTGGCGATCAACTGTCCGATGTTCGACTGCTCGTTACTGACATCGGAACTGCCGAGTAGGGTGCCGCCGTTGTAGATGGCATAGCCGATACCAATGGCGATACAGATCAAAACGAAGAGCATCGACAGGTCAATGAAACCGCCTTGGCCATGTTTGGAGCGAGCGTGTTGTTGCATGGTGAAATACCTCACTGGAGATCAACGTTGAATCGTGTGGGTGACGTCGCCTTGCATGCTGTATGTCCCGATCAATACCAGGATCATCAGCACGCCTATCGCGATGGATGACGCCAACAAGAAACTTTTTGTGTAGCGCTCAACACGCTTGAGCGTGTTATCGAGCCATCGGTTGCTGAAGCGATGTATCGCCTCGGAGAAGCCCTTGCGGGTTGCCAGAACGCAGAGAAATTGGACGGCCTGCTTATCTGGGAACTGATGACCTGCAAGATGCAGAGCAACACCGAAGTTTTTGCCCATGCGCACGCCATAGCGGGCAGCAGTCATGCGTTCACGGAGCCAGGGTTTGGCATTTAGTTTCAAGGCGTCCAACGCGTCGACCTGATTGACGTTCGAGCGCAACATCACCGAGATATTGAGTAGGAAGGTTGATCCGTGCAGGGCCTTGTAGATCGACCATGGAGGAAAGCGCTCCAGCCAAACCCTTATCGATCCAGTGAAGTACGGCAAGGTCACAATCGACGAGATGACGAACAGTACGATGCAGATCAACGTCACCAGGCCCCAGTGATTGACGAAGTTTGCGATCGCATACAACAAGGCAGGGATCCCGGACCATGACTCAGGATCAGATCGGCGAGCCATTGCCGGGACCATTTTGGTGGCGACGATGTGCAGCAAGTAGGCCATCAACCCCCAGAGCAGCGAAGGGTAGAGTGAAGCCGACAGCACCAGCGATGTGATTTTTTGCCTGGCCTCGATGATTCGGACGCAGTCAAAGCAAGCCTGGAGCAGGTTGCCCGACTTTTCGCCGGCGCCGATAATCGCCACTTCCTGATAAGGCATCCAGGCTTGGCATGCTGCCGCCAGCTTCTTGCCGTTTCTCACACTCAAGCCAATCGCAGAACAGGCCAAAGCGATGGGGTGATTGGGTTGCTTACCGCCGTCGCTGTAGACGTCACCGACCTCTTTCAACGCATCATTGATGCCCACCCCGTTTTCCAACAAGGCGACCATGCTCTCGTAGAATTGGATACGCTCTTTGCCTCCGAACTGCTTGCTGTACCAGGTCTCAGACAGTGCCGACCACCGGTCTGCGAGGCTACCCTGCATGCTTCTTCTCCAGAATGTAGCTGTCGAAGTCGAGTGGACCCACGATGGTTTCCGCCATCCGTGGGTCGATCAGACCTCCGCGCACTTTCTCCAGGGTGTGGGCAGTCTTGGTGATTCCCCCCATTTCATTTACCCAGTAGTTGCGAGCCTCCCCTGCACCATGGCTACGGAAGATCCTCATAAAACCATGCGTACTAATGAGGACTTCGGCCACCACCGTCCGGGTTGTTACGCCAAGCATCCTGCAAAATTCGCATCCATCTCCAAGGAGATACACGTCTTGAATATTGGTGTGCTGCTGCAGGCGAGCAACGAGGTCTGGCTCTAAGTCATGTACATGGTCTTTTGCAGGTTTACGGCAATGCTGGCAAAGCACGGGGAGGAGTGATTGGTTGACCACCCCAGTCAGTAGAGCTGGATCGCAGACCAGGCTGATGTCCATGCCCATGTCGACTACGCGCTGGATGGAGGCGACTGCGTTGTTGGTGTGCAAGGTCGATAGAACCAAGTGTCCGGTCAGACCGCCTGTGAAGGCTGCAATGCAGGATGCAAGGTCACGGACCTCGCCGTACATGAGGATGTCCGGATCCAGGCGCATCGAATTGGCGATGGCCTGTTCCCAGGTCTCATTACTTCCTTTGGGAGATTGGTTGGCCAGCAGTGGGTACTCGGGTGGATCCTCTACGGTCAGGATGTGCCGGGTGCCCCGAGTTTCCTTGGCCAGAAGGTTCAGATTGACCTGTAGGGTCTTTGACTTGCCGGAGCCGGTCGGACCAGTGATGAAGTTGACGCCATAAGGTAAACGACACAGACGTTTGATTTGGGCGATCTGCACTGGCAGGAAGCCCAGATCCTCCATGGTCTGTTTTGATTTGTCGTCGGACAGTAGTCGCAACACCATCAGTGGTCCGTCGACCAGCGGTCGTGTGGAAACCCGCGCGCCGAACAGCCCTAATTGATCGACGAATTTGCGGCTGACGCGAGCGTCCTGGCTGATCTCCGGTTGGTAGTGTTCCTTGGCAACGTCGCACATGCTGTTGTAGAGCGCTGAGCATAGTTCTATGCCTTTGGAGCTAGGGATCTCCCCAGCATCAGAGAGCAGGCCATGAATTCGGAAAAAGATGCGTGTGATTTCGTGGCCAACCACAAAGTGAATGTCACTTGCACCGGCTTTATGGGCACGGCCCATAAGGGAAATGACTTCCAGCTGACGCTGTGTGCTGTTTGATGCAGAGGCCGGTGAGTCTGCTTCCAGCGACTGCGCTTGGTAGAGCGCCTGGATCTCGCTCATGCTGGAGGACTTCACTTCGAAGGCAACGTCAGCACGCTCCAGACGATCCATAAATGCCATTACGAAATGATCCGTAAGGTGCTGGGCTGAGACATAGAGCAGCCCAGAGTCGGTCAGCGCACAGAGCTGTCGCAGTTCGGGCTTAACTTCCCAGAGCCCCCCGGCAGCAGTCAGGACTTGGCCAGCGCTGATAAAGGATTCGGACTCAGTCAGCTGATTGGCTGGAAGTGTCTCTCGCGTTGGCGATGCAATGGGCTGTATGACGGCGCTTTCTTGCATGAGCTCATTTGTGGTTTCAGCAGGTTCGGTCTGCAGCTGAGATAGATCGTTCATGACAAAGGATCCTCAAGGTTGACCAGGTAACATGACCGGCGCCGGCTGCCCCATTGGCATCTCCGGCAAGCCGCTTACTGGGATATGGTTGGTCATACTGGTGAAGCTTGCCGAGGGGGCGATGTTGGAAAACCCCAATGGATAGCGCTTTCCTCCGCGAGAAACGACGACACTGTCGAGGCTAATGCTGGCTACCTTGTAACCCCCTGGCAGGTCGGGACCGCCAACCTGTGCGTCCACCTCGTAACCTCCGCTGTACAGCAGCGTGGCTCGAAGAGCTCGACTGGATCCCGAAACCATCTTGACCACCGGCAGCATTTCTCCTGCGCTCGAGCTACGTGGGATGGGTTCAGTGATCAAAGGCCGTGGTTGATAGGCAGAGGTATTCGCTGGGGTAGTCTGAGGATTGTCCCCATCGATGGAGCGAATGGCCTTGGCCCGCTCGCCCTTGGCTTTGTACAAGAACGTTTCGCTTTGCACAGCCGACAGTTCACCCACGCTGATGCCAGCGGTGTTCGCTGTCGAACTTTCGTTGGCCAGGCTCAAGCCAGGGGGGCTGGCTAGGGACAACAGCACAGACAGAAGCAGGTAGTTATTTCGCATAGAGGTCTCCTATCACCGACCAGGTCAGGTGGTCGCTCTGCAGTTGTGTCTTGATCTCGCGTAGGCGAAGGCCTGTCTCTGGTACGCCGCGCAGGACAATGGAGGGGGGCAAAGAACTGCTGTATTGCAGTTCGAAATGCTTCCATTCAGGTGGGGGTGGTGCTGGCGGTGTCGGTTCGCCCGGTAGGGCTGGTGGCTGCGGTACTTGGACTGGTAGTTCTTTGATCGTTGGCTCCAGGTTTTGTCCATGCAACCAGGACGTGAGAAGAGCCAGCGCCTGGCTCGACTCAACTAGCGATTCATCACCGGCGAGATTCAATTTGAGGCTAATTTTCAGTGCGGCGCTGTTGCCCTCGTCAAAGAAGGCTGGCTCATCAGCAAAGTGGGCGCGTGAAGCAGCGATGAATCCGCGAGCGGTACTGTTTCCGGTACGTTTGAACGTTGCGGACACCAGATCCCCATCGCATTGTGCGGAGGTGAATACCCAGCCTGAAATGCTTAGCGGAATGCTGTCGATGGATCCGTTACAGCCGGCGATGAACTCGGCCACGCTAGGCCGTTTGGCCCATGCATGCTCCAAGGCTTGAAGCGTTTGTTCTTGTTTTGCACGTGCGTTCAATGCCTCAAGCTCAGCCAGACGCTGCTGCTCCGCTGCGATAGCTGCTTCCCGTGCAAGACGTGCTTTATGTGCTCCCCATTGCTGCCACCCGATCAAAGTTATTAGGACCAAGGTCCCTATTACCGACAATCGAGCGATCTCACCATTGGAGAGGCCAAAGGCAAGAGGCCGTAGTCGATACTCCCGACGCAGGTTTCGCGGATGAAGTAGCTCATCAACATCCAGTGGCTTGCCTCCCCGTTCAAACTCCAGAGGCAGATAAGTATCTTCAAAACTGATTGATCGCCCGAGTAGCTGAGCGACCTTGCGTTTAATTTCATCGCCGGTACCGACTAGGTCACTGCCTGGAATGACGGCGCCTTCATAGACAGCCACGAGAGCGTAGCGGTCCTCGTCCAGTGAAACCCTCCATGCAGCGATCCAAGATTCCCCTAACTGGCCGGCTAGCGCTGAGGCGAGCGAGTACATGCCTTTGACGGCACCGGCACTGCGAGATACGAAGCCTGCTTGAATGATCGATTCGGTGCGTCGAATGGCAACGATATCCATTTTCTCTTCGCGACCAAACTGACGAGCCTCGCGCATGTAGCCTGTGAGGCTGCCCAGCGGATGCCAGAGCAGTCCTGTAACGAACGAGTTGCCGTGGTAGGAAAGGATCTGGACCTTTGCCGATGTGGCAGGGGGTGCCGTGATAGCCATGGCTTATGCAACCCACGGAGCGACGGCTGACGACAACATAGCGATGCGCCCGAAAATTTCGTCATTCGCAGCCTGTCCCAACAGGATTGGAGTGATCAGCACAACCAGGACATTGTGGGTCGAGGTCCGTGTTTGAGCACCGCCGAGTCCAAAGAAGCTTGGGCTGCCTACGCCACTTTTCGTGGCGTCTTCACTCATCTCATCAAACCCCGACAGGATCAGAGTCTGCCCACTCCGTAACTTGACCTTAGGGCTCAGGCCTTTCGTGTCGTAATCGGCGGTTTGTGCACTGGAGCCGTTGCTGGTGAAGGTCGTGAAGGTTGGTTTTGAACTCATGTTGATGGAGATCATCACCAGGAGGTCATTGTTCTCCGTCACGCGTGGTAGCAGAGTCATGTTGAACCCCGATGTGATTGTTCCCGCGTTCAGAGACGTGGTCGTGCCAACCGATGCAGTGCTTGAGGTGGTGCTCGAAGGGATGTAGCCCTTCACGTTGCCAATCTGAATGGGGGCCGGTTGAAGATTGAGTGTGGTCACCGATGGAGACCGCACATTGGAAACTCGCCCCTGTTCTGCAAGTGCTTGAATGATGGCCGTTGACCCGGCCCAAGCCGAATTGGCGGTGTCGACGATGCCAACCGAACCGGATACGGCATTGCTGCTGATACCTGAGACTGTGTTGCTTAGGGAGAAACCCCATTTGCTGGAGAGGGATTTGTAGACGGCTGACCAGTTCAGACCTAGTTGGTCTTTGTCGGTCAACGTGACTTCGAACACCTTCACGTTGAACAGCACCTGGCGGGTGATATCGGTGTTCGTCTTGTTGAGATAAGCCTCTATGCGAGCTAACACGTCCGGACGGTCAGTAACGGTGAGGGTGCCGGTGGACGGTGCCAAGTAGAGTCGACCCGGTGGTGAATGGCTCAACATGGCTTGGACGTTGTTTTGGATGTCGGTAATGATTGAGGTGTTGAGGGTGACCTTTGTGCTCTGATTGCTACCGGATTCCCCGCTCGCTCCAGAGGCTGAGCTGGATCCGCCGTTGGTGCCAGATCCAGTACCCGTGGTGGTAGTCATGCCCGACTTCACCGTGGTTTCGATTTCTTGTTTGTCACCGAAGGCGTAGACGTCGAATACCTTGGTTTCGAAGTAGTTGATACGTACTGCACGCTCCACTGGTGAGTAGTGCCACGAAAGGCCAAGCCGAGAAGTTATGAGGTCCAGCAGTGCAGAAATTCGCCCGTTGAATTTGATGCCACTAACTGTGTTTGGAGAGGTAAAACCCAATAGATCGATGCCGCGGGTGTTTGCACCCCCTATAGGGTTTGATCCAGGAACTACACCTGGTGGAAATAACCCCGCGAGACTGTCAGGGTTTGGACTGGATACGGTTGCAGGACCTGAAGGCGCCTGGTTTACGGTTGAAGTCGCGGCATTCAGGCCAGGATTAATTGCGTCGGGCGAGACGAGTACGGCGATGCCGCACTCGTTGGTGATGAACTGCGCCACGTCGTTGATGCTGACGCTTCCGGCAGGTCTGTAACTTTTCTCACAGTCCAACGCAGAGGGCAGGCCACGTTTGGCGACAACAGGTTGGGTTGAAACCCACGGCTTGTTGCTGAATACCACCGTTTCGCGTTGAGGCTCTGGTTGCTGGTTCCTCGCGATAGCAGCGTATTGAGAGGCTTCGGCGCCGTCTCTTTCGGCCCGATTGGACGATTCAGTAACACGTTGTAAGGAGCAGCTGGTACAAAGAAACAAGGCGATGACCATGCTGCTCATCTTGAAGAATGACTTCATCATTTCTTCCTCTCAGATACATAAAGGATCGTCTGCCCCTGGCCTGAATTGCCATCTACGACGAAGCTGCGTTTGGCGCTGTCGTACAGCGGGAAAATCTGGGCAATCGCTTCAGCGAAAGTGCCTTTGAAACTCAGGGGGGCCTCGATCGGGTAGTCCAAGTCTTCCTGGGACCAGATCAATTGCCACCCGGCTCGTTTGCACCAATCCGTGATGGTCTGATGCAGGGTGCTGCCAACCGCCGCAGTCCAGTAGGTGGGCTGCGGGGTGGGTGCAGGTGCGCGCTCACGGTTATCTGGAACAGAGCGCGTTGCAGCGGTCACGACGTGAGTTGGTGTGGTTGATTCGAGCGGTTTTTGCGAAGCGGACGCCGGCACAACTGTTGTCGGGTTACTTGGCGTTGAGGGGCCATCCTTGGCGGGTGCCACTGGGGGGGGAACAGGTTTTGCTACGGGGCTGCTAATGGGAGGCGTGGTTACCGGAGCAGGTGTTGTTGTGATACTCGGTGGAGTGGGGACAGCAGCAACTGTCACAGCACTGCCAGAGTCGTTGCTGGCAGGTGTTTGTGAAGAATGCTTCGGGACGACGGGCTGATCAGTATTTTGCTTGGCGAGCAATGTCGTCGAAGGGCGAGGCGGATCCGGCAGTTGATAGCCCGGGCGCAAGACATAACAAACCTGGCGGTTTACTTCATCAACCTTCACCTGCCAGGCAGGGCCGGCAAGAACCTGCAACGTATTGCGCAAGGTCATTGGGCCGAGCTTGTACTGCGCTGCTGGCAATGGCCGTGTGTACAGAATGTTGACGTGGCCAGTGGCGGGGGAGCAAAGGGAGTAGCCCGAACGATCCACGACATACTGCATGGCGTCGCGCACGCTGGGGTGCATATTCGCCGGGATACTGACATCGATGATCTGGGCCATCAGGTCGCGCTGACCTGAGTCCGGCTGAGTGCTGACCAAGGTATAGCGACCATAGCGCACCACCGGTTCTTTTTCGGGAACCGCGCCGCTCGGATATAGATCCGGAGCTAGCATGTCGGGGTTGCGGCTGCTGTCGAACGCCGGTTTGGGCGAGTCCGCATTTTGAGTCGTGCAGCTGGCGACAAGCGCGAGCAGGGAGAGAGTGGTCAAGTGCCTGATCATGTGCCGAGAGGCCCCCATTGATGATGGGATCCACGTTGGCAGGCCAGGTGCTAGGGTGCAGCAGGAAATAGATTCTTGGGCTAAAGTTCTTTTTTGTGCTGCCAGTGCTTGTCAATTCCCACGTCATCTCACTAGTGCGCAACAGCAGAGGCAAGAAGTGTAAGTCGGCCGCTGTTGACCTCAAGGCGTGCGCTCGTCATAGGGCTGCGCTCAGCCATATCCTGCCGTTAGTTTTGCGACTGCCGCTTCGCTGTTTTACGCAGAATGTGTAGCCGTGAGTCAAATTAGGCAATTGGCGCCAAACTGGCGACGACAAGGAGGGAATGTTATGGAGTCGAACGCACGAAGCGAGGGTGAAGTTTTTGCCGATTTAGCGAAGCTAACGGCTTCGCCGGGCTACGTCCATGCCATTGCGCAAATTTGTCATCGCGACAACCTGGTGATTTACAGCAAGGAACTGAAATCGTCCGATATGGGGCAGATGTTCGGTTACAGCCGCCTCATTAGGACTGAGGTCACCACACTGATCGGTCTAATGATGCGCCAGCGACTGGATACATCGATACCATCAGCTGACACTGTTAAAACCTATGTGGCGCGTACCGATGAGCTGATGGAAGAGCTGCATCGCGCCTTGGCCCGTCCGATGCATACCGCATTTATGTCGCCCCAACATGCTGGCAAAAAAGCGGACGACATCTGGCATGGGGAGGTTATGCGTGAGCCAATTTTCTATGGTGCCGAGTCTGCGTATAGCTTCCAGTACCGTGACCTGCTTCCTGAAAAGTATGGTGCCGATGACGTATGGCTGACAGAGAACGTGGGATTCTCCATTACCCAAGCTCAGACCATAGCCCGAGCTATGTGTGTGCTGATGGACGTTCGGTCCACTCAGATGTTTGCCAAGGTCAAAGCGGCAAAGCTGACGTCTGAAACTTGGCTACCTGTCTTCGAGTATTCCCCTGATGAAATCGCGCATCGTAGCGGTGAAGACCTGCGGGTTGTTGAAGCGTTTCTGAATACCTTCACGATGACGAGCGACAACAGCCAATTCAAGGCCATCGGGGATTTTAACTCGGTCGCAGCGACGCCGCTGATACCAACTGGTCGGGGAACTGTTTTGCTCTTCCAGCATTACGCCATTTACGAAGCACTGTACGAGTCTCCCTTTTACTGGATGTGGGCAGATAAAGGATACAGGCCGACTGCTATGGCGAATCGCGGCGTGTTCACAGAGAAGTATTCTGCAAGCAGGCTGGCAGCAGTCTTTGGACATTCGAACGTCCATACGAATGTCAACCTTTATCAGGGAAAGGATATCGTCGGAGAAGCCGATGTGCTGGTGGTCTTCGGTGACCGCATCATAATCGTTCAGGCGAAGGCAAAAAAATTAACGCTGGAGGCGCGCAAGGGGAACGATGGGCAACTGAGGTCTGACTTCGCAGCCGCCATTCAAAAAGCCTACGACCAAGGGTGGGAATGTGCCAACACCATTGTGGCGGGTGGGTGCCGTTTGGAAAATGACCAAGGACACGAAGTCTCGCTGCCTCAGGCAGTCAAAGAGGTCTATCTGTTCTGTATTGTCTCTGATCACTACCCAGCTTTAGCATTCCAAGCGCGTCAGTACTTGAAGTACCAAACCACCGACGTCATTCGAACGCCGTTCGTAATGGATGTGTTCCTACTCGATGCGATGACCGAAATGCTGTCTACACCACTGCGGCTATTGAGTTACATCCGTATGCGGGTAGCCGTTGTTGAGCAAATATCTTTGAGCCATGAGCTCACGGCGCTGGCCTACCATCTGAGCCGCAACCTATGGCTTGATGACAATTACGACATAGTCATGCTCGAAGACTCGATTGCGGTCGACCTTGATACTGCCATGACGGTGCGCAGGGAAGGCATTGCCGGCGAACGAACACCTCCCGGGATTCTTACCCGAATGGCTGGAACCTTTTATGAGCGGCTCATCGCCCAAGTTGAAGAGCAGGCGGATCCCGCGACGCTTGAGCTTGGTTTCATGCTGCTCTCCATGAGTGAAGATTCCAGTCGAAACGTGCACCAAGGCCTTGAGGTCATCACTAAGCAGGCTCAATTTGACGGACACCGTCATGACTTTAGTCTCGGCCTCAAAGGCGGCGTCACTGGAGTCTGCTTCCATTGCAACCCAGTACCATCACCGGAGGCTGTAGCAACGCTCGGATTTCACTGTGAAAAGCGCAAGTATGCGCAGCGTGCCCAAACATGGTTCGGTGTGTCGTTAAACCCCAAAGGCGATATTCAATTTGGGGTGACGCTGGATTTCCCTTGGTCGCCGTCAGAAAAAATGGAGCAACTTACGAAGGGTATGAAGAAGGGAATTCCAGTCGCTTCAGAGCTCAGGAGTTTCGCAAGCTCGGCGCGCTCGCAGAAGGTCGGACGCAACGATCTATGTCCGTGCGGAAGCGGTAGCAAACTCAAGAGATGCTGTATGCCGTAGCTCGTGGCGGAGATTTCTGCAATGCACTACCGCTAGACCTCAATGTAAATTTGCATCGCACCTCAGAGGGGCACTGCAAAAGTACAGTGAGTTCGGTTGCGCCGATCTGAGTTGTGCAGGCATTCTGACTTCATCTAAGTCGAGAGAAACAAGGGGGGATGATGAGTCAGCGTGGAGGATCGGAGAGATTACCGCTGTTTGGAGCAGTGCTCGTTGCGGTAGTAATAGCCATTTGTGTAGCCGTACTGAAGTTCTCGCAGTTTTTACACCTGGACGTAGAAACCGGAAGCAGTGTGCTATGGAATTTACTACTTGCTTGGGGCCTGCTGTACCTCGTTGGCCTGGCTACTAGGTTTGGCCTGCGCACATTTTGGCCGCTTGGCCTCGGATTGACATGGTTGGCATTTATGCCTGCATTCGGGATCTGGTTTAACGAGGATTGGTACGCTTGGGTCAGCTTGTGGTGGGGGAAGTGGGGGGGCTTTGTAGTAATTACTATCTTCGGATGTTGGATCAAATCGCTTTAACGCGCATGGTCAATGAAGCCTTTGTTTCCCTAAACGTCCACTTTAGCCGGAATCGTTTAAGACGAAGAGTCGGCAGCTTTGCAACTTCAGTCGCAGCACAGCTGCGGCTGTGCGCAGGCAACAGAAAGTGTTCGAGTGAAAGCGTTATCGAGCAGGGCGGAAGGACCGCGAGCCTTGCCCTCGACTATTGCAAGACAGGATAAAAGTCAGTGCTGAAGGAATTTTTTGATGCCTTGGGCAGAGTCAAATCTCGCCCTTTGCTGGTCGTATTTACCGCGCTAGCAGTTTTGACATTTACTCCGGGGGCCGGGCCGATCAGGGATCCATTTTCCGTAGCCAGTTTTGCGTTGCCTTTCTTTGTATTTGCGGCCGATGTTGCAGTTGGATCCTGGGTACTTTTCGTTCGTAAGCTAAATAGCCGTCTTGCCGACCATGATCACGCAAGTTGGGGGCCGGTCTTGGGTGGAACGGCATTAGCTTTCTGCCTGTGCGTGAGCTTCTGGTACGTGTCCAATTTCCCTGACCCATTCAACCTCAAGCTCTTCGGCAATGTAGTGTTTGTCCGGATGTTAGCCCTGTATCTGTTTGCAATCGAAACCATCAATATTAATCGTTAAGATATCTAACTCGGAAAACTTACGAGCCAAAGTAGATGCGATAAAGGGGGGGAGCCGTAATATTTAGGTACTGATTGAAGAGCCCCCGTAAACTCACAGAGCGAATGCCAACTCCGCCCGGTTGTTGGCAGCTGCATCAGGCTCGATCAGATCCTGGGTCAGTTGCCGCTTGTCTAGTAGCATTTGCCACAGCTTCTGGTCGATGGTGTTCTCTACCAGCGGGATCTTCACCACGACCATACGAAGCTGCCCGTTACGGTAAGCGCGATCTTCCGCTTGATCCTGCATGCCAGGCGTCCATGGGAGACCGAGGAACATCACGTAGTTTGCTGCCGTCAGGTTGTTGCCGGTACCTGCTGCTGATGTGGTTGCTGCGAAGATTCTGGTATCCGGATCAATCTGGAACTTGTCGATCGCTTTCTGTCGTTTGCCAACTGAGTCGCTACCGACCACGGTGACGCACCCATAACCAGCCTCCTCACAGAGCGTGCGCAAGGTCCCGACTGTTTCCTTGAACTCGCAGAAGAGAATCACCTTGTCCTCGATGTCTAGCTCGGAAAGCAGCTCCAGCACGACGCGGACTTTCACCTGTTCCAGTAGCTGACGCAGTGATCCCAGCCTTGCGAGCCCCGACCTATCTTCAAGGCGAATCCGTTCGTACTCACGCCGTTCCTCGTCGGAGAGCTCAACAGGCAGCGTCTGCCGCTGCTTGCCTTTCAGCCCGGGCAGAACATCTTTGCGCCGGCGGAGCATCCAGTCGCCAATCGCATCTCGCAAGCTCTTGCGGAAATCTTGGCTGCCGGCGAACTGTTCGCAGAACTCCTTGAGGGGCAGTTGCCCTACTGGGTGGCCGGAAAGGCGAAGCAGTGTATGCAGTTCTGATTCGCGGTTGAGGACGGGCGTCCCGGTCAGGAGGTAGCGATTAGGAATCTTGGCTGCGATGTCGAAGCCATGGCGAGTCCATGCTGCCGTGGGCTCTTTCAGACGATGGGCTTCGTCGATGATCATCACTTCGAAGTGGCCCGCCTGCAGGACGTAGTCCCCTAAGCGTTCGTAGTTGATGATGATCCATTGAGCATCGGTGTCGAACGCCTGCTGGGTGACCCGAGCCTCGGGATACACCATCTGGATTTCACGTTGCCAGTTGATGATCAGCGTCGACAGTGTGATGACCAGAATGGGTCGATCAACAGCGCGTATCGCAGCGGCAATCACTGCCTGACGTGTCTTTCCCAATCCCATGTCATCAGCCAGCAGGGCACTGGTACGCTGAAGCAAATGTTCTATACCTGCTGGTTGATGGACCATCAGCGAATAGTTCACCAGGGCCTGGGCAATCACGTCCGAAGTGAGTTCGGTTCGCTGAATTGAGGGAACCGCGGCCAAGTACACGTCAGTGGATACGTCGTCCGAGGTACTTGCAGCGCGCTCCTGAGCTGGACCACCGAGGCTGATTCGAGTGATCGTTTCAGCGGGTGCGACTGTCCCATCGCTCAGCAGCTCCTGAACCGTGTCCAGGATCTCGAATTGGTCCTCTGAGAGTCCCATCTCCAGGATGAGATTGCTGCGTACCAGTTCAGAAGTGGCGTCTATGCGCCAAGACCGCGAATGACCAAGGAAGATCCCGCGCATGCGCTTTGCGACCGCCACCATCCCGGGGTGGTAATCCCCAGACAGCAGCACTCCGCCTTGGGCAAGTGGGGCGATCCGGAAGATCAATCCCCAGGTAAATGCTTGCCGATCTGGCGCGCCTTGCGCGGCCTCCAGCTTCTGGCAGAAGGATTGCCAGGTCTCATCGAATCGACCGTCGCTCAGCTCCACCAGGCGATGGAAAACAAGGTCGAGCCCATCAAGGAGTTTCCCTTTGGGCAAACGCCAGTACCGATGTAGCGGATGCTCTGAACGACGAATGTAGAAACCGTCATGCTCAAGCAAAAGGCGGTTAGCACCCTCCACAAATTGCAGCTGTAAGCCGAAGTCATAGCCATCGAATACAGCTTTACCGAGCAGGGCGGGCGCGCGGTTCATCAGACGAGGTCGATTCATGCTTGTGTCAGCCGCTGGATGACCCATTGGGCAACTGCTTGGCGATGCCTTTTTTGGCGCCCCATGTTTGCAAACCGAGCAAGTGAACTTGTCATATCCGGCCAATCCAACCCGCTGGGTAGTTCTCCGGTTCTGACCCTACCCAAGAACCACTCGTAAGCTTTATGGGCTTGGGAGGTTGTCGCAGGTGGAATGTTTCCGCGTCCTCTCAGTTGCACGGTCGTCAGGTTTCGAGGAGTCCACTTTGCAACTGGCGCGGATGTGGTGCGTCTTTCAAGAATGACTTCTGCCGAGGCCAACGATTGGCCGTTTAGCCGCACAGAAAATAATCGGCAAGCACCGAGATAGGCGCGGTAGTCGTAACCGTCAATGCAATGGCCGAGCGCGCAATGCTCTTCCCACAGATCCAAGGGACATTTGAGCTCGACAATTTGAAGGCCGTTGGGGCAGTCAATTGTCGTCTCATTGATCAACAACGATGGCCATGTTGTTTTCTCGTCTGACCCGAGTAGGAAGGAAAACTCTGTATCGAGCTGTGTCCGGATGTCGATCAGCGCTAAGTGGAAGTCATCAATAAGCCGGCCAATCTGATGGTAGGTACTGCTCAGTACAAAAGTTTCCAGCAGCTTTTTTGCTGCTGTTGTGTCATCGACGTGATGTCGAGATACATGCTCGAACAACTCACGCAGATCCGTAATTCGTGCAGCTATGTTCGTCCACGCCTTATCCGCCCAATCAGTCGGGCAGCCCGTGAATAAACGATTGAGGTCGATATCACGCTGGGTCAGTTGCCAGGGCAGTTTGTCCCAGATGGTGAAGAAGGACTTCCATTGCTGTTTGACCAGCGGTCTTCTGTTTCCGGTTGCTGCGCCTGCCAGCATGGCATTCCAGCCAGTCGCTCGGCCCTCTCGCTCGAAATGGGTAAGGGCACTACCAATGTGGAAGGGGCGTTGCTGCCCGATGAATCGAATCGACGAAAGCGGAACTTCGAGCATCCATGCCAACACCTGGTTAAGGGGCAAACCGGAGTCGGCGGTGGCTCCCAGGATGTCATACCCGGTGCCTAGCAAGTCTTCATCCTCATGTGCAGGCGGCGTCGGGTTCAGCTCAGCCCAAGGTGATGCCTTGGCGCCTCGAAAATCCTCCATCGGCCACGGTGTGGATTCCGCCATCACGAGTAAAGGAATTAACACTGGCTGGGCCTTCAGTGCCTGCAAGCGACGTTGTCGGTTGCCATCAGCCAACCAGTTGTAAAGCTCGGCGGCGGGACAGCGAGCAGATCGAATAGCGTGCAGGAGTTCCTGATCGAGGTGACGGCAGAAATTTTTCAAGACTCCGCCAATCTGTGACAGGTAAAAACGGTTTCGGGTACCGAAGTAGCGGTTGTTTCTGCCTATCGGACGGACGTCCAGCCCCCGGCTAAGCTTTCCTAGGTCGGCGCTAGACATTGCCTGTGCGATTTCACGGGCGCGCTTGCTGAAGGAGGTGAGGATTGGAGGCTCGCTCCAGTATCCCATGCGGCTCAGCAGTTTCTCTGCGGCAGCAGGGGAGGGCTTGAAAAGAGGGGTACGGTGTGCGGAGACGCATTTGCAGGCTTTGATTGAACGACCATCGAAGTATTGGAGCAGGTCACCAAACCGGGCCAGAACACGGTTGTTTTGTGCGCCGTCCTGCTCAAACACAACGCTCCAGCAGCGCGTGTTCGAGGTCGAGCGCAGATAGTGTCGTAAGAACGCTGCGTGCTGAGCCGGAGGTATCTTGAAATGCTCAGCCCAGGTGTTGGCAACGGCTAGATGTTGCTCCGAATAGATCCGTAAAGTTGGATCAAGCGTGCCGGAAGTTACGGTTGGGATTTTCTCCAGTGCTGCCACGCGGCATCTCCTCTGTCTGCGCGCAACACTGTCGATCAAGGTAATCTCTACGTTCTATGGCAAATAGGCTCTCGAGGGGGAGTAGTATTTTCAGTCGAGTCTTCCAAGTATCAGACTGAAGAAAAGTCGTCCTCTATCTCGTCTAAAAGCCCATCTTTGATCTGCTTGTCAATGTGCCGGACGGCGGCGTCGACTGCATCTACGAGTTGGCGGGCATCCTCCATGTTCATTTTATGGTTATCGCCCTGGAGCGACTTTCCATTGCGGTGAACGATGTCATGGCGGATGGAGACTGCTCTCACCAGCTTGTCCATATGAGGTTTGGATATCTCAGTCAGGAGTACGTTTTTGTAGAGTTTTTGGACACTCACGATGCTGTGAAAACTTTCCTCATCGATGACTTTCGTGATGAACGAGTCCAAGCTTTCAAGTCGTGTGTAGATGTTGCAAAGATCAAGCTGGTTTCCCTTGAATTTTCCATGGTTCTCTACGAACCTGCGTTTGATCGCTGGCTTCACAAATACCTGCTTGCGCAGTGTGTCAGAAAGGTACGTTTCCATCGCTGTGATGACAGATGCATATAGCATTCGTGCCAAAGGTTCGTTGGTTGGAGCTAGCAGCGCCAAAGACATGACTTCTTCAAGCGAAGATTTGAAAAGTGCGTAGAAGGAGGTGAACTCCTGCTGAGACTCCACTAGGTCATCAAAGGCGTCTGTCCAGCCTCCGCTGATTAAAGCGCTTATATCCAGTTCGCACTTGACGTCCTTTGGAAGCACTTCTAGCAAAGCAATCGCGTACCCTTCAGGGGATTGGCATGGGAAGTGGTGACCGCCCGCACCGGGGTGGTCGCTAAAATAGTACCCCTCTACGCTCAACATGAAATTAAGCAGTGGATCTCCGAACTCTTTGTCGGGCTGCCCAAAGTCCCCAGGCTCAAGCTCTTCATCACGAATTCGGCGAAGCCTTGTAAGCCAGTCGGATAAGGTAGAGCTCTCTAACACGGGGAGGAAAGTTTTGGCTTTGCTGTCAGGATCAATGGCAATCATGTCCAAGCAGTCTTTCTTCATTTGAGCAAGCTGCTGATCAAACTCAAGTCGCAGGCTTGCAATGTTATGGCCATCCAGTTCCAACCGGCGCCTAAGTGTCTCACCCGACATTACAAATTTGTAGGTTGGTTCATCCGTGTCCGAGCCCTTCACAATGACACGCTCCGACTTACGGAAGTACCACATATAGAAGTGGTTCTGAGTCTCTATGATGCTCATTCCACCCAATTCAATGGCTGCCCAACTCGACATTGCTAATCCTTCTGCTCGATGAGGAAGGGCTCAAGAACTCTGTAGATGCCCTTGCAGTTCCTTCCTGTGAATCACAAAACCATAGTTGATGATGTCATAGGCTTTTCAGAGTTTGGTTTTTTCCTAGGTTCCATTTCTGCCTCTGAGGGCATGCGTGGCAGGTGTTGCGGCCCGCAACACCTTCAGCGATCAAATTCCTTTAGGTCTGCCGAAGTCGGGTTTGTCGTTCAGGGTTGGATAGCTGACCTCACATCCACTAGACCTATACCCAGAGCATCCCCAGAAATCCCAGCCGCCTTTGCCTGCTTTCGTGCGCCTGATCAGACCATGACCACATTTGCCGCATTTGAACTCGTGGCTGGGAGCCGACGCAGCGGGCTGCCTGGTGGATTGCATCGGCGCACTGGGCTGACCCCGTTGTTTGGACAACTCGTCCTCCAGGCGCTGGTGAAGTTTGGCGATCACAGCACGGTAGGTGTCCTGTCCTTGGGCAATTCTGTCCAGGTCGCGTTCAAGCTCACGAGTGAAGTTGAGTTCGAGGAAGCTGAATACACCTTCAAGCCGCGCGATCGTTTCTTCGCCGAGCGCTTCCGGCATCAGCTTCCGACTCTTCTCGACGATCAGTCCCTTGCTGGTGATGTTTTTCAAAATGGACGCAAAGGTGCTTGGCCGGCCGATGCCACGACGTTCCATTTCCTTGATGAGAGATGCTTTGGTATAGCGCACTGGTGGCTGGGTCTTTTTGTTCAGACACTCCCCTCGATGAACTGGCAGCACTTGTCTTGAGGTGAGTGCCGGGACCGGGTTGTCTGCCTCATCTGGACCTGATTCATTCTCCTCGTCGGTGTCGTCGTTTTGGAGCATCTTCAGCCAGCCAAGGTAGGCGACAGTTCGACCTGTTGCAGCAAGCCGGAGGGGTTTTCCGTTGGGGCCAACAGCGATCAGTTTTACAGTACGAACGTCATAAATGGCCGCTTCCATCTGGCTGGCGAGCGCCCGTATTCGAATGAGTTTGTACAGTGCGTGCTCTTCGGAGTCTTCTCCTGCGACCCTTTCAGCCCAGTCCGTTGGAGTAATTGCTGGGTGACCTTCCTGAGCTCCTTCTGCTGCGTTAAAGGTCCTGCGTTCGGTAACCGCCTTCATTCCCAGAGAGTTGGCGACGGCGTGAATGTCCTGCATTGCTTCGTCTGGCACGTTGGGGTTGTCAGTCCGGTGATAGGTAATAACGCCCTGTTCGAACAGGCGTTGTGCGACCTTCATCGTTTTGTCCGGATCCCACTTGAGTGAGTTGCTTGCGGCCTGTTGCAGGGTCGAAGAAATGAAGGGGGCTGGCGGGTTCCGCTCGGCTTTTCGATCTTCGCAAGACTCGACGACAACGTTTCGTGTTGCAGCGACCAGTTGTGCGAGGTTGCTGTCTTGGATGTAGGGCTGTTCCTTAGTGGCAAAGTCTGGGACGGGTTGCCAGTCGGCACTCCACGTCGAGCGGCCATCAGGTGTGAGGAAATGCAGCCTTGCGCTGAAGTGAACAATCACCACGAACGTGCGAATTTCCCTCTCGCGCAACACCACCAGGTAAACGGCGGGTGACTGCACTCGTCCGGCAGTGGTCGGCTTGCCCATCAACCGGCGTAGTTCCTTCGTCACCATGTAGCCGACAATGCGGTCCATCGCTCGACGGCATTCCTGAGCGGCCACCCTGTTCATGTCAATTTGCCGTGGGTTGGCCAGCGCTTCGTTGACCCGCTTTTGGGTGATCTCGTTGAAGGTGATTCGGTGGTATTCCTTGATGGCGGCTTCTTCCTTGATGTGCCAGCTGATGCTTTCGCCTTCACGATCAGGGTCAGTTGCCAGGTAAATTTCACTGGCCTTCTTTACAGCATCTTTGATCGCACGCACATTGCGAGCGCTTTTATCGAGAACCTCGTAGACCAGGGAGTAGTTCCTACGAACACCGGTGGTGATCATGGAGTCGTCCTGCCCGCTCACAGGGAGGTCGCGGATGTGCCCACCGCTGGCGATTATCTGCCAGTTTTCGTTTGGACGCAGTTTCTTCATCATCGGCCGCAGCTTCTTCAGCTTGCCCGGTGACTCGATGATCATAAGCTTCATGAATTCTCCCTCGTAAGTTGCCAGCAAGAGGGAATGTCACGCTCTAAAGAATGAGGTTCAACAGGAAATGATCACTGGCCAACAAGGGTTTTCAGTCAGAACCCATTGGTAGCTCACTGAGTAGAAAGTGTTGGTGTGGAAGCCTTATACATTACACATTCAACCCTGGCCGCAGATAAAGCGTTGAGCCTGTTCTGTTTATCCTGTGTGCTGTTTAGCGCCACTTTCAGTTGTTCTCGTATTCTGTCCACTATGTCGTTGCGCTGAGTTGCCTGCGCTCGACCATTGAGGCCAAGCGATTCATAGTTCTTTCCGGCGAATCCGGCCGCGCCACCAAAACCGCTGAATCCAGCTATCCAACCAGCATTTGCTGAGGCATTCGCAGCAGCGAGCGCAGGAGCAATGACAGCCCCCGCAATTAGGCCCGCCATGGAAAGTCCGAAGGCTTTCTTCGCACCATCAACGGAATCACGCTCCATCCCGCTCAGAATAGGCGTACAGAAATCGATTGTTTTTTCCAGCTCACTTTCGAATTTTTTGCGAAACTCTTCATCATCTACAGGAGCTGCTTCTCCACCTTCGGCCATCATGAGATGTGAAGATAGTGATAGCTTCTCTGCATCCGGGGTGGATGTTGAGCAGGCAGTTAGTGAGAGAAATGTCAAACCAGCAACAAGGACGCGTACTTGCATGACAAAAACCTCCATGTTTATAAAGATGATATCAAAGTGATATAGCTCGTTCCTTTACGTTGCGCCAATGGGATTCACTATTTTTCAAAGAACTGTTTGAGATTTTTTGTTAGCCGCTATGAGCCCAAAAGTCGTTAACTTTGGAAATCGAATCCCAATTGCTGTTCCTGGGCAAACCCTTTCAGCCATGACGCAAGCATTGCAGGATGACGGTAAGGGCAGCTACACACCTGTAGCCCTTTCTGGGCGGCTGCCGCACCAGCAGCCTCAACCGCCCGGTGGGGGTTATTCTGATGACGCCTATCCAACGACTTTGAGGAATCAGTTGTATTCTTCACTGGCCGAGCCTCCCGAAGAGCAAGTCAGTCAAACTGCAGAGTCACGTTCTGGCGATTTTTTTTCCGCATTATACGAAAAGAGTGAGGTTCAGAGCTTAAGCTTGCCGAAAGAGAGGGTGAAAATCACCAATAGCTAGCCGATTGGCGCGATTTTTTGCAAGCCCAATTGGTTGCTACTCCGCACGGCCTTCTGCCGGTTCGTCCGACCATTCTGCTGTCCAGATCCAGCGAACGAAGTCCTCCTCTGACTGGCCACTTTGCAAATGCAGTTGCCCCAGACCACCTGATAGATGCTCAGTTAACTGGCCTTCATCGTCAACGTCGGTGCGATATTCACTATATAGGCGGAACTCATCCAAGAGTACGTGGAGGAACCTGCGTCCATCCCATGCATTGAGATCTCTGTAACCGCAACCGCCATACAGATTTCTATCGTCCCGCCATCCTGCTGGGATCCATGCTGCGGACTTCGGATTCGTAGTGAGCCCGTAGTAGTCCGGAGCATTGACCTCGCTTTCATCGAAGTATGTCCAGAAAATGCGGCCAACAATGGGATGCTCCGCGACTACCACAACGTACCCAACTGGACTCCTGTTCTCATCATCCATCCGTGACTCCCAACTTTATGTGACTTCAGAAGGACGTTGGGGGAGACGATGAACCGCCTCCCCCAACACCGACAGCTACACGAGCGGGCCGAAAATTAAGCCCATGTTTTCAGAACTGCGGAGGATCAGATTCTGGATAGTCATCAGGGGCTGGCTGCGGCTGCGATTGAGGTCTACTGGACTGTTGCGAGTTCTGGCTCTGTGACGGCGCCAGGTTCACCATTGTGATGCGGTGAGGCAACATGCCGATGCGGCTGGCCTGAATTTTCAAGGCTTCGAACTCACCCTCATCGTTTTTCCAGTGGTCCATAACCGCACGACCGACGACCATCACACGCATGCCTTTCTGAAACAGTTGTGAGTAGTGTTCCGCGTCCTTGTGCCACCATTCGACGTTTGCCCAGAACCCACCACGATCTTCGTAGCCGCCTTTACCGTCCGGAATCGAGTTGTCGAAGTAGACGTTGATCCGCAGCAGTCGACGAGGGTCTTTGTTGCCGTTGGGAAATTCCTTGAACTCCGGTGCGGAGCCGATGTTGCCTTCCCAGCCGTTGACGGGCGTACCCATGAGTATTCTCCGAGGTTATTGGTGTTGCTTTGGATTGGTGAGCTGCTGCAGGCGAACGTGATAAGTGGCCTCTGCCTGGCCCATCTTTTCGGCGCACTCGGCGGCTTGCTTGGCCATCGAATGCATCAGGCTCATCTGCATGTTGAGGGTGATGCGCTGCAGTTCCATCTCATAGAGATCCTGCAGCATCGACTCCGGTGTTCTGGAAGAGCGAACCATGTCGGCCCAGACACCGACGCCCATCCGCCGATTCGAGACTTGCTGCCATCGCAGGAACATCGTGCCGGCCTGGGTGTTCTGTTCAGTCATACGCACGGGCAGCAACGGGAATGGATGTCGCTTTGCCTGGTCCAGCACTCCCTGGGCAAGTGCTTTTAAACCCACCTCCAAAGCTCGGCATTGATCCGCAAACTGGGTCAGTTCCCCCTTACCTTTAAAAGGCTTTAAAAGGCCTTTTAGTGAGGCTCCCTGTTGCAGTCCCTGAAAGGCATCCTGTTGCAGTGGCCGGAAGGCAGCCTGTTGCAGCACTCCCTGGTTGGCGTTGGTCTGCCCCATGGTCATCAATCCTCGACGCGATCATCGAAGTGTTCTTGTTCTTCGACTTGTGGCTGGCCACGAGTGATCGGTGGGGCAAAGTTGGAGCGGCGAGTGCCTTCCAGAATGTCCTGGGGAATTTCGCCATATCGCTCGTACATTTTGCGGGCTGCTTCAGCCTTGGCATTGTTGGCTGCGAAGTCATCGCGGGCAGCACCGGAATACTTGTAGAGCTGGGCCAGGCCAAACAGCCTGCGCAATACAGCGGCGCCTTCGTCAATCCACATTTCCATGTCGCGGCGACCGATGAGGCCGACGTGCTGGGCCAGCAAGATGCGCCGGACTATCTCGTCATAGTTGGTCAGCAGGTAGACCGCCTGGAAACCGAGCGGGTTGGATATATAGAGAGGAAGGCTGACCGGTTGGATCGAGAGGTTGTTGCTGATGGTGATGGCGGGGGGCAGAGAAGCCATCGCGGTATCCAGCCGATCTTCGATGGTCTTCAGCGCGTCTTTGGATTCGCTGATTTTTTCTTCCAGGTTGATCATCCACCAGTCGGAGTAGGGGTCATCCTGCTGAGCCCCGCGAGACATCCGATTGACGATGGAACAGAAACCGGACAAGCCAATGATGCCGACCTTGTCGTCGGTCTTTGGTCGTCCCATCCAGATGCGGGCCGCGTGGTGAGTGTGGAGGGTCAGGTTCACATCACTCCGCAAGGAGCCAATGTTGAGCCGGTAGTTGTCAGCCATGGTGCAGTTTTTCCTTGGGGAGAGGAGAGACGTGCCCATGCTGCAATCCGGCTGCTGTGTCAGCAGCAATAAATGCATAGTCCGACGGAAGGGATTTTGTTGCAGAGAAAGCCCTGGAGGCGGGAGCGAGGAGTGCCCAGGTCAACGGCGCTACCAGTGCTGAGGACGCGCTCGGCTGATTCGTGTCACCTCGATGCCACGGCCAAGTGATTCGGGCCGAATCACTTGGCTGATACCTGATCGAGGCTTCAACACCCACTTTGACTGTTGCGGCCCGCAACACCTTAAAAGTGGTCAGTCAGTACCCTCATTTTTTATGCCCAGGGACTCAACTGGTAGGTAGGTGGCTCTCGTCACTTGGTAGCGCCGACTGATCGATTTGTGTGCCAATGGCCACAGATGGCTCTGGAGTAATATTGGCCGCAAGCTGCGCAAACGTACGGCCTTCCATTGCCTCCACCAGCGCTTGAACTTTGGGCTGAATACATTTGAGGTGGGCCACCTGGTCCTGCACGTCTCTGATTGGTAGCAAAGGCTGAATGTCGCTGGGTGGCGAGCTGCTGTCGTCCTCACGCTTTTGAAAGTGGTGCAAAAACTTCAAGCCACTCTGGAGCTGTTCATAGCCTTTTTCGATGCTCTCAAAATAGGTCTCCTGCTTGCCTCTCCACACCGTTTTTTCGTATAGCGCTTCGTCAAAACAAAGGTCCCCTTCAGTATTGAGGTACAAGCCTCCCATCCAGTGCTGGCGGGGTTTCAGGACGTTTTCAGTCTTGATAAACCCGATAATGATGCGACGAGTAGCACTGCTTGGTGGGGCTTGGTTGTGGAGGGTGAGCATCAGTGCCAGCGGCACTGATTCAAGCGTCGGCCCCTTGGAGCGAAACCGTGCGCTGAGATCTTTCAGGTACTGACCCACATTGGGCCGCAGTACATTGAGCCCCATGTAGTAACGATCACCATCAAGCAACGTCTCCAATTGCTCATCTACATCGCGCATAAACGCCAGAAGGCTTGGATAATCAGAATCGTCCAAAGGCCCACTGGTGGCCGGAAGTGCATCCAGAAGGCCTGAGGGAACTGACTTCTGGACGTAATCACAACACGGACAAACGATTATCGCCTTCGTAGCGATCAGCAATCCGACAACACCCGCAATAGCGTCATGTTTGCCCGCTTCAAGGTGAGGGCACAGTGAAGGGCTGCGCGAACTCTGAAAGGGCTCGTGGCTCGCGAGAACCTGATTCACGTTAATGTTTTTCACCTGATCGTCGGTGAGCGGTGACACGATAACGTATGGTGTGATTTGATCCATGGAAACCCGGCGCTGGAAAAGAAGACGCTTAACTATGGTCGTCAATTAGGCATATGCCAACATCATGTCAGAGTAGGGTGTTGCGGGCCGCAACAGTTGAGCCTTTATCTGGGTTGGAATGCGAAAAAGGATTCAGTGTTGCGGCCCGCAACAGATGGCGAGTCTTTTCATCGAGCGCTGAGGGTAAGTGATTCACATCGCTGGCATCGAGCCGGTCATTGAGCATTTGGCTTGCCAAATCTGAGTTGACTCATCATCGCGCTGATCTCTTGTTTTGCCGCTGCCATGGTTTCCGGGTTCCTGGCGGGCGCTGGCACTGATTTTGGAACGAGTTGATTTGAACCCTTCGACGCATCAAATCCTTGGCTCACCATCGGATTTGCGATGGCTGGCAGATTCTCGCCCGAGGTTGCTTTGTCATCAGGATTCCAGTTGCTGTTGAACTCCCCTCGAACCGCACTGGTTACAAGGGTCAGCAGGTAGCCCAGAGGGTTTCTCAGCGTTCCGCTTTCAAATCGATGCACCCATTGCTTGATCAGGGCAGGTTTCAAGTCGGGCGGGACTTTTTGCATGGCCTCTACCGCGTTCCGTTTCTGATCGGGTGGCAGCCGATGGAGCGCTTGAAGCAAATCGGCTGCGCTATCGTCCTGGTCGGGCGGTACATGTACAGAGCTTTTACAAACATCTTTGTGTGTATCTGTATACGTACTATATGAGTTCGGATTCCGAACTGGGTGTGAACTCTGCGGTTTCAGGCTGAGTTCGGATTCCGAACTGAGCTCAAAACCGGGCTTATGGGGCGATTTCCCACTGAGTTCGGAATCCGAACTCAGTGGGAACTGAGGGGGATTTTGCTGGGTTCGGAATCCGAACTCAGAGGCTTTCAAGTCTCGTGCTGCTTGAACGTCCTTCACCCATGGCTGTGCATTCAGCCGTTCCTCAATGACATCCACTCGACTGGGCAGGCGATTACCAACGTCTGGATCCCTGGCGAACTCATTCCAGGCAATTTCCGCCACTTCACGGATCGCTTTGTTCTGGTGTTGCATGGACTGGCCAAGCAGCTGCAGATAGCCCTTATCGAACTCAACTGCCTCTGCCGGCGATACGGGTTCGTCGTGGAGTAAATAGACGTTGCCTTGAACCTGGCCACTAAGGTCATTGCGAACACGTCGACCCAAACTGAGCCAGCGCGTGAGCCGAAGGGTCACCAAGGCTTTTGAAATGGTTTCCCTGGATGCCGGTTTACCAGGTTGCATACCAAGGTAGGGTCTCAGCTGGTCATAAGTCGGGAATGCCGTCACACCGTCATCGTTGATGAGAAGTCTGAATACCTGCCAGGTATTTCTCTCAAGGGGCGTCAGCCGGTCATCGAGCAGAAGACGTCGGGGGACGGTCTCGTGAGGGTTCCCACTGAAAATGATTCCGGAATAGGGGGAGGAGCCAGCTACCTCAGTAGGTGCTGACTCCTTTTTGTGAAGCAAATGGGCCTCAAGATGACCCGATGCCGAGTCCAAAAGTGTCGACAATGGAAACCGTGACAACTTCATAGTTCGGGATCACCTTCCACCGAAGCCACGACAGTCTGCTGCCGTTGATTTTGCGCCACTACTAACTGGAGCTTTCGCGGGTTCCAATTGCTTCCACGAGAAGGCGGGTAGAGTCCCTCTTTGATCCAGGTCTGAATACGGTTCCAGATGATGGCCAAGCTGAGATTTTCAGGAGCCTCGTCAGCATCTCCGCCGTGAGGAGATTTCATTTCTTCGGCAACCAACATGGCGATGTCCAGCATCGCAATGCTGTCTGCCAGGTCGACCTGATGCTCCTCCATCAAATGCGTCCATCTGTACCAGAGGTCGGCATCGGTCTCTTCGCTGAACTCACGCCAACGGCCACGGCGTGCCGTAACGCCCATCATCAGACGTTGAAGGGCGACGTCCTGAGGGGACAGGCCGAAGAACTGTTGCAGCATGTGGGTGGTCGCTCCCAAACGCAGAGCGCGTTCAATCATGCGGACTTCCTCATCGGAGCGTTGTGCCCCGGTAAGGATCTTTTTCACCATCTCCCCGTCAATCGTGACGCTGCACCACGACACTGGCGTATTGAGCAACAAGCTCAATGCAGATGGCTGCTGGAGCTGGGCCAGGATTTCTGGCTCCAACCCCATTTCAATGCAGCGTCTCAGCTGGCCGTTGCGGACGTTATGCAGCACCTGAGAAAGAATGGCCTCGTTTATAGGTGTCTTGGACATTACGGCTCCTCCCTGCGATCACTCGACATCAGCTTTCAGCCGGTGGCGTTGTTTCACTGATGGACATGATTTCCAGGTCGATCAGCCGTCTGGATAGGCGAATGATGCGGAAGAGCTTTACGAGGGCTCCGTCGCTCAACCTGCCTGAATCGTTTGGATGCAAGTCTTTGGTCGTGGGCTGTCCCAACAGCAATTGACCGAGCCCTGCGGCAAATTCAAAGTCTGCAAGTGCGTCTTGGGGCAGATCGTTTTGCTGTTGAATCATGTTCAAAGCGATGGCGATCGAACCGCTCAAAGACTGGAGCAGGGTCAGGGTGTGCTGTGCTGTAGCATTGACCTCAACCTCTCCCTCCGGGTGTCTATAGCTGAAACCAATCCCTCCATCGACCTCGAAGATCTCACCTGGCGCGTTGACTGAGGCAGCAACTTCGCGCGCGAGTTGAGCTATGTGCAGGCGAAGCCCGTCGGTGGTGTCGATCTCTCGCTCTATGTACCAAAGGTCGGAAATCGGATGAAGGCCACCGGCTTGAACAGGGATCGCCACCAGAGCGTTGGCCTCGAAGTCTGGGAGTTGTTCTCCTTCCATGGCTGCGAGCTGCTGTTTGACGTGCAAGACCCTGGGAGAGGTCGTCACTGGACTGGCAATATGTCCATCCAGTCGAGCTTGCTTTTCTTCAGCGTTGAATTGCTTTGGCGGAACAGTCTCTGTTGACGGCTTTTGCGGCGGTTGTTTTGGCTTCTGTTCGTTGGCAGGAGAGGGAAGTGCCGGCTGTGCGTCATGGGTAACGGTAATTTCTTCTGGAGACGTGCGCTGGAAAGCTCCATCGGTATCAGAGGCTCCAAGCACTTCCTGCGGCATTTCGAGTATGGGGACCGATCTGCGGAGCTGATCCTGGTTTTGGGTGATCTCCAGGAGAATGGCTTCGTAGCCGAGGCCCAAAGGCTCTTTAATCTGATGAATCAGTTCATCCTGGAAACGCTGCAGCAGAAATTCGTTTGCCTCGCCTTCAAATTGAGCCAGCACGTCCTGAAAGATCAGATCGAAGTCCAATGACTGGCCTTCTTCTTGATAGTTGCTTTCCCAGCACTGAAGGGTGGTTTTTCGCAGGGCTAACACTTTAGAGATGCGATCAACACCGAGCCCCGAGTAAAGAAGGCCTGGGACTGCTGGAAGGAGGTAACGGATGGTGTCCTGCATCCGGCTCAAATGAGAAGGGGATACCGGGTATCCGTCGGCCTTGAGGCGTCGCGAGAGCTCACGTAATGAAACTGTTTCACCAGCCTCTTCTTCGTAGAGCGCTCGTGCTTTATCGACACCTATGGCGCGTTCGATAAAGAGAAGTTGCCCCTGAAGATCGTTCTCGGCCAAGTGGCCTGTCAGGGAGATGATCTCACCCCGCACTGCATCCCACGGTCGAAACAGAGAGTGAAACCTGAAAAACTTGTCATCCCCGGTTTCTCTGTACAGCTCGTTGAGGATGGCCAAGCGGGTGTTGCCGCCGTTCCTGATTCGAAACTTGTCCTCACCGGGTCGTCTGGTGACCGGTGGAGGAGTATCCAGGCCGCGCTGCCGAATCGATTCCTTGAGTTCGTCGTACTTTGGGTTGCGCGTGGTCCTTGGGTTGGTATCCCACGGGAGCGTTTCATCCAGCGTCAATACCATCGGAGTGTCGACGATAGGATCGCTCATGCGCTGCGCTACGGGCGCCTTCTGCTCGAATGACGGTTTCAGAAGCTGCTCTTTCATGGAAGCGAGTGACGGCTTCATGCTTCTGCTCCAGCTTTGTTGGCTGAAGTTGAGCCAGCGAGCAATTGGTCGATGATTCGGTGCGCACGCTCAAGAGAGGATTCGAGCTCTGCAGTACGCTCCAGGCGATGGACGATTTCCGAATTCATTGATCGGGTGTTCTCACGCGCCTTTTCTGCAATACGGCTTCTCATGCCGTCAGGAAGACGGACTACGAATTTTTCTTCGTTTTGACGTTGTGGTTGGTTGCTCATGGCGGTCTCCAATTCTTGATCGGTTCGGATTCTTTTCAGCGGCGCTTCAGCTGGTCGAGGAGCTGCGTCGGGACCTGGCGGATTACCAACGTCGCCTGTTCCTCGTCGTATTCGATCTTGGAACCGAGCAAATGCGCTTCGAAGCTGATGGACAGGCCTTCGGCCTTTCCGGTGAACCGGCGAAATTTGTCGAGGGTCCGTTTGTCCACGGGGATCTCCTTCGACAAACCGTAATCATTGGCACGAAGATGCTCGACGAACGCTTGGGGATGGTCTTCATCCAGTAGCTCTGAGAGTTCTTCCAGACCCATGGGCTCACCGAGCTTTGTCTGGCTGCTGGCGTAGTCCACCAGGGTCTTGGTCTTCTCCCGGGCGGAGTCTTCCGGCAGATCTTCGCTTTCGACGAAGTCACTGAAGGCCTTGAGCAGGGTGCGGGTCTCGCCGGGGCCATCGATGCCTTCCTGGCATCCGATGAAGTCACGGAAATACTCCGACGCCTTTCTGCCGCCTTTGCCTTTGATGAAGGAGATGTACTGCCTGGATTGCTTGTTGTTCTGCCACTCCGAAAGATTGATCCGCGCCGCCAGGTGTAATTGACTCAGATCCAGATGTCGCGATGGAGTCACGTCGAGCTCATCGGTCACTGCAACGCCTTCACTGTGGTGCAGCAGGGCAATGGCCAAGTAATCGGTCATGCCTTGCTGGTAGTGCGCGAACAGCACGTGGCCACCGACCGAGAGATTTGATTCCTCCATCAGCTTCTGCAGATGCTCCACCGCCACTCGGCTGAACGCCGTAAAGTCGTTGCTGCCATCGAGGTATTCCTTCAACCAGCCGCTGAGCGGATGCGCTCCGGACTCAGCATGGAAGAAACCCCAGGCCTTACCCTGTTTGGCGTTGTAGCTCTCGTTGAGGTCCGCGAGCATGCTCTCGATGGCCTTGCTCTCTGCCAATTCCGATTCGCGGGCATGAAGCACTGCCGGCATGCCATCTGGTTTTTTGTCGATCAAGTGGACAATGCAATGACGAATAGGCATCAACGTGCCTCCTGTGAAGGTTGAGATTGGAGGCGATCGGCACGACGCAGTTGAGCTCTGGCATTGAGCTCTGAGCGGTGATCACTGGCGGTCGAAGATGTGAAAATCGGGGTTAATCCCTGTTTCGTGAACTTGATATGCCCACCCTGAGTCCGAGAGACACTCCAGCCATTGGCGATGGCAAAGGCCACCAAAAGACGAAGGTTTTGCCGAGCGATGCGAATAGAGCTGCTCATTCGGTGTGCTCCCGTTCTCCGAGTACGTTTCCAACCTGGATAGCGATGATCTCCGGCTGGTGATCAGGAAACTTCGCACCCAAGTCAGTCAGGAATTCACCGGTAGCCTCGCGTGGCCCGGGAATGCGAAATACGACCGTGCAGTGTTGAACATCCAAATGCGGCTCAAGGTGTGCCATGACGGCAACCTTGAGAGAGCAGGTGTTCAAGTACCGAGGAACCCAGACTGCCCAGAAATAATTGGAAAGAAGTGCAGCAGCGCACACGAGCTCCACCGAAACAGTTCCGGATGTAGTGGGGGCCATGACGATGTAACCGAGGTCCTCGAGCTCCTGAAGGTCAGGTTTCATACAGGCGGTGACTACGGTGCTGTGGTCACGTGCCAATCGGCTGATTACCTGGGCAAGCGCATCCAGTTCGACGGCGTTGACGCCTAAGCTGTGCGCGTGCGCTACCGTTGAGCTAACAAACGGGCTACCTGCAGGTATCAGAGGAAAGAGGGCTGCGTTACTGCGCATCGGCCACCTCCTGCAGTTCCTCGATGTGGTAGCTGCCGCACGTAGGGCACTGCAGTACCTCTTCTTCACCGTGTGGTGATGTAGAGACTGGGATGCAGTGACGGACCTGGTGCAATGGAAAGTGCGAGTTGCAGCTGCTGCACCAATGGGTAATTTGATTCGCTGACTGAGTGTTCATGCATAGGCTCCTTGCCACGTGCTGGCACTGAGGTTCGCAAAGCGAGTTTGACTCGGGATAAATGCGGTTCGAACAGAGCCTGTCGGGCCATTTCGCTGCTTACCGAGAATGAGTTCGGCAATGCCTTTGAACTCGCTTTGCGGGTTGTAGACCTCGTCTCGGTAGACGAACATGATCACGTCCGCATCTTGTTCAATGGCGCCGCTATCCCGCAGATCTGCGTTAACCGGTCGCTTGTTTTGACGCTGCTCGAGGGATCGGTTGAGTTGAGAAAGCGCGATGACCGGGCAGTCCATCTCTTTGGCCAGCCCTTTCAACGCCCGGGAAATCACGCTGATTTCGTTGGCTCGGTTTTCCTGCCCAGGACAGTTCATGAGCTGCAGATAATCGACCATGATCAGAGCGGGATGCCCGTATTTACGCGCGGCTCGTCGAGCCTTTGCCCGTAAGGCAGCAGGTGTGAGGCCAGATTCATCGTCAATGACAAGGCGATCGCCATAACCGTTCATACGGCTTACAGCAGAAGTCAGCTTTGGCCAGTCCGCATCTTCAAGAGCACCCGTCAGGAGATTGCGCAGATCTAAGTGCCCCAATACTGCGAGGAGGCGATAGATCAGCGCTTTGGCAGGCATCTCCAGGCTGTACACCTGAACGGTCTTTGCTTTTTCCTTCTGCAGGGCAGCGTCAACAAAGTTGAGGGCTAGCGAGGTCTTTCCCATGGAGGGGCGCGCTGCGAGGATGATCAGATCAGCGGGTTGCCAACCAGTGGTCATTTCATCCAGGTCATCCAGCCCTGATGGGAGCCCGGTCAATGTCACGTTGCTGTTGAAGTGTTTATCAATCTCTTCGATGACCTTCGTCAGCTGCTGGTTGAGATTGATGAACTCAGCGGCGGATTTGTCCTGGCCAAGGGCGAAGAGCTGCTGCTCGATCGACTCTTGCACGTCACTGGCGACTGCCTGCTGATCAGCGGCCTCACGTGAGCACTGAAACCCAACAGACATCAGTCTTCGGAGGTGTGAGCGATTCCGAACGATCTGGGCGTAGTGTTCGATGTTGGCGACTGAGGGGGTGTTTTTTGCCAATTCCGCCAAATAGCTCAAACCGCCCGCAGCTGCTGGCTCTGACAGGGCGTCATGGACCGTAACGATGTCGAACGGGATTGCTTTGCTGGCAAGAGTGCCTATGGTTTTGAAAAGAACGCGGTGTTCTTGCCGGAAGAAGTCCTCCTCCACCAACTGGTCTGCGATCAGATCCCAGGTGTTGTTGTCGAGCAACAGCCCGCCAAGAACACCTTGCTCTGCCTCGAGGGAGTGGGGCGGTGATAGGTCGAGAAGGCTCATTGGCTGCCTCCGAGTCCCAACAACGGTTGCCGTTGTTGATCTACGCCGCGATGAAGATTGGCCTTCTTGCCCTGGTCCCAACCGGCGATCATTGAGCCGGTGTCGTGACCTTTGGCCTCCAGTGGTTCGATGGTGAACTTCTTCAGATTGGGATGGTGTACTTCGATGTAAGCCTTGATGTCACCTTGAGTGGACTCGTCCATGCTTCCGGCAAATTGAGCCACCTTGTATGAAATGGCATTCAGCCAACCTTCGGCAAATAACTGACCACGGCGCCGCTTGGTCTTCAGCTTGCAACGCTTCTGCTGAGCAACATGTTCCCGGCGCGCGGCAACCAATTGGTGATGCAGCGTCGAATAGGCGTAGGCCGCGAGTTCAGGTGATATGCCCTTGCCCAAGAATTTGAACGACCAACCGCCTGCAATGTTGAAGTAGGCCAGGTGGGTGCAATCGAAGGCAGTCGCGCAAGTTGATGCCAGCGAATGCAGCCAGTTTTGAGGCGCGCGGCGGGTGTTGGTCGTCACGCTCACTTCATCAACGGTATGCGCTGTCACCTCAATGGATTCGAGGTTGTACTGTTTCATCAGGTTTCGGGCCTGACGGAGCGCAGTCTCGACCTCGTTTGGCGAGGCACCTTGGGAGTTGGCCAATGCCATCAGCTTTGCGACTTTACTGAGGACTTTCTGCTTATCCATCATTGGTCGCCCTCCTGCTGCTCCGCAGGGGACAGGGCTACCGACCAAAGGCGTAGTGTTTCGATTTCATACGGATCGTGCAGAACTTCTGGCTGAAGTTTTTCGATCTTCAGTTGGATGTCGTGGAATCGTTCCTGGACGCTCTTCCCATCCCTGACGCCCACATATTGCTGAACTTCGTCGTGTAGATCGTTACGAAATGAGCGAATCTTGCTTTCCCAAAAGTCTTTTGGGCTTTCCCAACCGATGAGCTTGGAGGTATCTGAGACGTAGTTCCGGAACCTGAGAGATAGCTCAAGCGACGTATAGAACGATTGAAAGCATCCTGCCCGGTTGAGAACAAGGGCGAGCCGGATAATGTCCAGTTTCTGCTCAAGGGTTTCGCTGGGCAGAGGATATGCGGAGGTAATGAGTTTTTTCGCAGCGCTGTCGCGTTCCTTCTGAAGAGCTTTGGTTGCAACTTCACCACGGTGACGCTTTTCCTTCGCATGTTCTATGTTGGTACCCACAGACTCAATCAGCTTGGCGGCATCGCGCAGAAGCTGAATTTGCTCATCGCTCAGTTTTTCTCCGATCCGACTCAGCAGCGTGTTACCACTGGTCAACCCACGGATTTCTCGGGCTGTGCCCGTGAGCTTTGCTTGCAGCTTTCGCAGTTCTTGGGCGCTGTGGTATTTGCCCAGCTGCAGCACGACCTCGGCGTTGATGTTGGTGGCTTCGGTAACAGAAGGCTTTGGCATCTCAGCGTCCCCCCTTCACAAGCGAGTCAACAACGCTTTCGGTCAAGCCTTCGAAACGTTCACGCCACTCTGGGAAGAGCTCGATGGCTAGCTGGCGGATAATGGCAAGGGCAGCAGGGGATTTTCGGTTGGACGGCTGTCGGTACTCCAGTCGATGTGCGGGTATGCCCAAGGACGCGGCGTTACGAAACACCACAGCTGCCGGAATGGTGCAGTCCAGAACGCTGATTTCATCGTTGTCCTGGAATATCTCGCGCACCGATTGTTCGATCATTTGTGCGTCGGCTGTCAGATCGAGGTTGTTAATGACGATCTGAACGGGCGGGATTTTCATGCCGAGGCGCCCATAAGCGCGAAGGCCGTCCAGCATCTGCATGGTGCCGCGGCTGAACTCTCGGGCGGCGAGCATGTTGGGGAGAAGAGGGGATATGACCAGGTCCGATGCCAGGACAACCATTTCCAGCATGGCCGAGCGAGCACCTTGGGTGTCGATCAGCACCAGATCGAAGTGATCCTGGAACGCCGGCATCAGGTTGGCCAGACGCAACCGTCCGTCGGGCGCCTGCAAGAGCAAGCTGTTCAGCTGGTTGTTGATGTCGTTCGAGATAACCAGAGACAGATTCGGGATCGCGGTGCTAGAAATAATGCGAGCAGAATCGGTGATGTTGAACGCGAGCAGGTCGTAGATACCGCCCTGAGCTTCCTCCACGAGCTGGTAGTACGAAGAAAGTGAAGGCTGGGCTGGGTCCAGATCTATCAGAAGGGTTCGGAGTCCAGCATCAGCGCATAAAGCACCGAGATTGGCTTCAACAGTGGTTTTACCTACGCCGCCTTTGGTCGATACGACCGCAGTGATTTTCATGATTTGGAGCCTCTAATGTGGGTTCATTAGAGGCTGCGAAGCCATGTACCTTTAGTAGAAAGCCTTATTCCACGGGGCTTCCAGCGATTCCATAGTCCAATTGTCTTTTAACCAATTGGTCGTAGGTTCGAATCCCACACGACCCACCATTTTAAAAAATCTGGAAGGCCCACGTAAGTGAGGATTTCCGGGTTTTTTTTTGCCCGCGATTCGAGCCTGGCTCAATCCGGGTGTTGCACCGCGTGACGCAGGTCAGAATGATCTTTTGCATCTCGGGGATATTCTGTAGCCTTGCGCAGCTTCAATGCTGTCCATGCCTGATGAATACTCACTCTCCCGGCGGTACCTTCTGTGGTCCGGAGCCGGGTGTATACTCGACTTTCGCGCGAAAGCGCCCGTAGGTCTTGCGATCATGACGCAAATTTCCGAACGCCTTCTGGTACAAGCCCACCTCGACGCCAAACAGCCCAAACCGCTGAGCGCCGAAGAACAAGCCCATTACCGCGCCGCCATCGCTGCCGAGCTCAAGGCTCAGGACGCGGTGCTGGTTGCCCACTTCTATTGCGATCCGATCATTCAGGCCCTGGCCGAAGAAACCGGTGGCTGTGTTTCCGACTCACTGGAAATGGCCCGCTTCGGCAACGCTCACCCGGCCAAGACCGTGGTGGTTGCCGGTGTGAAGTTCATGGGCGAGACCGCAAAAATCCTCAACCCTGAAAAACGCGTACTGATGCCGACCCTGGAGGCGACCTGCTCGCTGGACCTGGGTTGCCCGGTCGACGAGTTCTCGGCGTTTTGCGATCAGCACCCGGAGCGTACGGTGGTGGTATATGCCAACACCTCGGCAGCGGTGAAGGCGCGGGCGGACTGGGTGGTGACCTCCAGCTGCGCGCTGGAGATTGTCGAGAGCCTGATGGATAACGGCGAGACGATCATCTGGGGCCCGGACAAACACCTGGGCACCTACATCCAGCGCAAGACCGGCGCCGACATGCTGCTCTGGGACGGTGCCTGCATCGTTCACGAAGAGTTCAAGGCCAAGCAGCTGGAAGACATGAAGGCCCTGTATCCGGACGCCGCGATTCTGGTGCACCCGGAATCGCCGACAGCGGTGATCGAGTTGGCCGACGCGGTAGGCTCCACCAGCCAGCTGATCGCCGCTGCGCAAAGCCTGCCGAACAAGACCCTGATCGTTGCGACCGACCGCGGCATCTTCTACAAGATGCAGCAGCTGTGCCCGGACAAGGTCTTCATCGAGGCGCCTACCGCCGGCAACGGCGCGGCATGCCGCAGTTGCGCGCATTGCCCGTGGATGGCGATGAACACCCTTGAGCGCACGCTTCAGTGCCTGCGTGAGGGCTCAGGCGAGATCTTCGTCGAGCCAGCGCTGATCCCTCAGGCGATTCGCCCGCTCAAGCGCATGCTCGACTTCACCGCGGCAGCGCGGATGAAGCTGGCGGGTAACGCTTAAGGTCGATCGTTCCCACACTCTGCGTGGGAACGATCAATACCCCGAGTATCGGGGGGGCATCTGGCGGGTTATTTTTTCTTCTTTGGAATCCGCACCAGCTGGCTGTTGGAGTACATGTCGTGCCAGCTGCGCTGCTGTTTGTCGAAGAGTACCCAGAAGAACCCCAGGCCTGCGCACAGCAAGGATGCGATCGACACCACAAAGCGCAACAGTGCCTGCCACAGGCTGATCGCCGAACCATCGGCGTTCTGTACGCGGATGCACCAGACTTGCATGCCGAGGGTCTGGCCGGACCAGGTCCAGAATTTGGCGAAGAAGCCAAACAGCACGAACAGCAGGATGGTCGAGAACAGCGGATCGCCATCCAGCGCGCCGGCCTCGGTCAGGGCGCGCATCTGCTCTTCGCCGATGATTGCCATCTGCACCATCTTGTAGACGCCACCCGTGACGATCAGCAGGGCGGTGCACAGCAGGAAGTCGTAGAACATCGCTGCCAGGCGACGGCCCAGGCCGGCGACGGGGAATTCACCCTGAGGGCTTAGCAGGTGTTTCGACATGGGGTGGCTCTCGGCTGAAAAAGAAGCCATTTTACGGAATTGCGCGCACAAAAAAGCCCCTGATGTCAGCATCAGGGGCTTTTTCGTTACAGAAGATCAGCCTTCTGCTTGTACTTCGTCAGCTTGCATGCCTTTCTGGCCCTGCACAGCGATGAAGGTGACTTTCTGGCCTTCTTTCAGGCTCTTGAAGCCGCTGCCCTGGATGGCGCGGAAATGCACGAACAGATCCGGACCGCTTTCTGGAGTGATAAAACCAAAACCTTTCTCGTCGTTAAACCACTTGACGGTACCGCTCTGACGTTGGGACATTTCTTATTTCCTTTGACGCAAAAATTGATGACAGCCTCTTTCTGATGAAAGAGTACTGGAGCTGGTTGCAGGAGAGTAAGAGACGTCGAACGGGATGTAGCTAACTTGTAGGCTACTGCCCAGGTCACGATTCCAAGCGACCCATGCAAACACAGTGAACAAACTCTACGCCAACTACGGGAGAAAAAACAAGCCCCGTGGAAGCCGCGTATTGCTTGGCTTGATGGCTGTTTCACAGGAAGGATAGTGCGGCTTATTCGATAGTGTTGTTCAATTGTTTTCGATTGATATAAGTCAAGTTCACAATCGAAGTGCCTGATCCAGGTGTGCACTGTTTTATGGCGGTTGCGTTACAGATTAGTGCACTGTTACGCAACCGCGTTACTTATAGGAACAGTCAATCAACCACGATAGTAGCGTTGTGGAACAAATGGCATTTTGCTTACAAGCAAAGACACCTTTTTCCCACGTACAATCGCCCAAACCTGGGTATCGAGTGCGATGTAAGTACTGTCGAGGTAACCCATGGCCAAAGGACCGCCCAAGGTCGGCCCGAAGCCGCCGCTGCAGACGCTGCCGATGATTTCGCCCGCTTCGTTGACGATTTCCGCACCTTCGCGCACCGGAGTGCGTTCCTGAGGCAGCAGGCCGACGCGTTTACGGCTGACACCGTTTTGTTGCTGGGCGAATACAGTCTCGGCGCCCGGGAAACCACCGGCACGCGCCCCGTCGGCACGCCGTGGCTTGGAGATGGCCCACAGCAGGCTGGCTTCGATCGGTGTGGTGTCGGTGTTCATGTCGTGGCCGTAGAGGCACAGGCCGGCTTCCAGGCGCAGCGAGTCACGGGCGCCGAGGCCGATGGCCGCGACTTCCGGTTCGGCCAGCAAGGCCCGAGCGAGGGCTTCGGCATTGGCGGCCGGCACGGAGATCTCGAAACCGTCTTCACCGGTGTAGCCCGAACGGCTGACAAAGCAGTCGACGCCGAGCAAGGTCACGCGGGTGAACTGCATGAACGTCATCTTCGCCACTTCAGGGGCCAGGCGCGCGAGCACGGTCACTGCGGCCGGGCCTTGCAGGGCGAGCAGGGCGCGTTCTTCGAACAACGGTTCGATGCTGCATTGATCGCCGATGTGTTGGCGCAGGTGCGCCAGGTCCTGGTCCTTGCAGGCAGCGTTGACCACCAGGAACAACTCGTCGTTCCCGAGGTTGGCGACCATCAGATCGTCGAGGATGCCACCGTTCTCGTTGGTGAACATCGCATAGCGCTGCATGCCCACCGGCAGGTCGATGATGTCCACCGGCACCAGGGTTTCCAGGGCCTTGGCGGCGTTGGCACCGGTCAGACGGATCTGGCCCATGTGCGAGACATCGAACAACCCGGCCTGATCGCGGGTGTGCTGGTGTTCTTTCATCACGCCCAGCGGGTATTGCACCGGCATGTCGTAGCCGGCGAAAGGCACCATGCGCGCACCGAGTTCGATGTGCAGCGCGTGCAGAGGGGTTTTCAACAGGTGTTCGGTGGACATATGCAGCTCCTGAAAATTGCACTGATGCAGATGCGTTCGCATCAGCACTCGATAATGTTGACCGCCAAACCGCCACGGGCGGTTTCCTTGTATTTGCTTTTCATGTCGGCGCCGGTCTGGCGCATGGTGCGGATGACCTTGTCGAGGGAGACGAAGTGCTGACCGTCGCCGCGCAAGGCCATGCGCACCGCATTGATGGCTTTGACCGAGCCCATGGCGTTGCGCTCGATGCACGGCACTTGCACCAGTCCGCCAATCGGGTCGCAGGTCAGGCCGAGGTTGTGTTCCATGCCGATTTCGGCGGCGTTTTCCACTTGCTGCACCGTGCCGCCGAGCACCTCGCAGAGCGCGCCGGCAGCCATTGAGCAAGCCACGCCGACTTCGCCCTGGCAGCCGACTTCAGCGCCGGAGATCGAAGCGTTTTCCTTGTACAGGATGCCGATGGCGGCGGCGGTGAGCAGGAATCGCACCACGCCGTCTTCGCTGGCGCCGGGGATGAAGCGCATGTAGTAATGCAATACCGCCGGGACGATCCCGGCTGCACCGTTGGTGGGCGCCGTGACCACGCGTCCGCCGTTGGCGTTTTCTTCGTTCACCGCGAGTGCATACAGGTTGACCCAGTCGAGCACCGACAACGGATCGCGCAGCGACGATTCCGGGTTCTTGCACAGTTGCCGATGCAGCGCCGCCGCCCGCCGCTTGACCTTCAAGCCACCGGGTAGAATCCCTTCGTTACGGCAACCCGCGGCCACGCAGTCTTGCATCACTTGCCAGATTTTCAGCAGACCGGCGCGGGTTTCCGCTTCCGGGCGCCAAGCGCTTTCGTTGGTCAGCATCACCTGGCTGATGGACAACCCGTAAGTGGCGCAATGGCCGAGCAGGTCCTTGGCGCTTTTGAACGGGAAGGTCAGCGGCGTCGTATCCTCGACGATGCGGTCGGCGCCGGCAGCGTCTTCGTCGACCACAAAACCGCCACCGACCGAGTAATACTCACGGCTGCGGATCTGGATGCCGGCCGCATCGAGGGCGCGAAAGATCATGCCGTTGGGGTGATAGGCCAAGGGCTTGCGGATCATCGCCAGGTGCAGTTTTTCGTTGAATTCAATGACGTGCTCACCGAGCAGGTTCAAGCGACCGCTGCTGCGAATCTCGAGCAGGCGGGCGGCGATGTTCTCGGTGTTCACGGTGTCCGGGTGTTCACCTTCCAGACCCAGCAACACGGCCTTGTCGCTGCCGTGGCCTTTGCCTGTGGCGCCGAGCGAGCCGTAGAGCTCGACTTTGACGCAGGTGGTGGCTGCCAGCAGGTTTTCACGACGCAGGCCTTCGACGAAGCGCGCAGCGGCGCGCATCGGGCCGACGGTGTGGGAGCTGGAGGGGCCGATGCCAATCTTGAACAGGTCGAACACGCTTAACGACATGGTTGTTCTCCGGTTTCTTGTTATAGGAATTGATCGATCATGACGGTGGGCACTGATCCCTGTGGGAGCGAGCCTGCTCGCGATGGCGGACTGACATTCAACAACGATGTCGACTGATAGACCGCTATCGCGAGCAGGCTCGCTCCCACAAGGGGATGGGGTGACCTTGAAGGCGGGGGCGGGCGAGCCGCCCCCGCATAGATCAAGCGTAGCTTTCGATCGACGGGCAGGCGCAGATCAGGTTGCGGTCGCCGAACACGTTGTCGACCCGACCGACCGGTGGCCAGTATTTGCCTTCGATCAACGAGGCTACTGGATACACCGCTTGCTCACGGCTGTACGGGTGCGTCCACTCGCCAACGATTTCCGCGGCCGTGTGCGGCGCGTTTTTCAGCGGGTTGTCGTCCTTGTCCAGGGTGCCGTTTTCCACTGCGCGGATTTCTTCACGGATGCGGATCATCGCGTCGCAGAAACGATCCAACTCTTCCTTGGATTCGCTTTCGGTCGGCTCGATCATCAACGTGCCGGCCACCGGGAACGACATGGTCGGTGCGTGGAAGCCGAAGTCGATCAGGCGCTTGGCGACGTCATCGACGCTGATGCCGCTGCTGTCTTTCAACGGGCGCAGGTCGAGGATGCATTCGTGGGCGACCAGACCGTTGCTGCCGGTGTAGAGCACTGGGTAGTGTTCTTCGAGGCGACGGGAAATGTAGTTGGCGTTGAGGATCGCCAGTTGCGAAGCCCGCTTGAGACCAGCGCCGCCCATCATGCGGATGTACATCCAGGTGATCGGCAGAATGCTCGCGCTGCCGAACGGTGCTGCGCAGACCGCGCCTTCCTTGCGTTCCATGGCCGCGTGTCCCGGCAGGAACGGCGTCAGGTGCGATTTCACGCCAATCGGGCCGACGCCCGGGCCGCCACCGCCGTGCGGGATGCAGAAGGTTTTGTGCAGGTTCAGGTGCGACACGTCGCCGCCGAACTTGCCCGGTGCGCAGAGGCCGACCATCGCGTTCATGTTGGCGCCGTCGATGTACACCTGGCCGCCGTTGTCATGAATGATCCCGCAGATTTCGCGGATGCCTTCCTCGAACACGCCGTGGGTCGACGGGTAGGTGATCATCAGCGCGGCGAGGTGTTCGCGGTGCTCGATGGCTTTGGCGCGCAGGTCTTCGATGTCGACGTTGCCGCGGGCATCGCACGCGGTGACGACCACACGCATGCCAGCCATGTTGGCGGTGGCCGGGTTGGTGCCGTGGGCCGACGACGGGATCAGGCAGATGTCGCGGCGTTCTTCGCCACGGCTCTGGTGGTAGGCACGAATGGCCAAGAGACCTGCGTATTCACCTTGGGAGCCGGCGTTCGGTTGCAGCGAAATCGCGTCGTAACCGGTGGCGGCGCAGAGCATCGCTTCCAGTTCGTCAGTCAGTTGCTGGTAACCGGCGCTTTGCCCGGCCGGAGCGAACGGGTGCAGGGCGCCGAATTCGGCCCAGGTCACCGGGATCATTTCGCTGGCGGCGTTGAGTTTCATGGTGCACGAACCCAGCGGGATCATGGTGCGATCCAGCGCCAGGTCCTTGTCGGCGAGCTTGCGCAGGTAGCGCATCAGCTCGGTTTCCGAGTGATAACGGTTGAACACCGGGTGGCTGAGGATCGGCGATTGACGCAGCAGTCCAGCCGGGATGCGGCTTTGCACCGAGGCGGCCAGTGCAGCGAAGTCCGGCAGGGCTTTGCCGTCAGCCAGCACGCTCCACAGGGTTTCGATATCGGCCTGGGTGGTGGTTTCGTCGAGGGACAGACCCAGGCGCTCGCCATCGATTACACGCAGGTTGATGCGCTGAGCGCGGGCCTTGTCGTGCAGGGCGGCGGTGTTGGCGCCAGTGGCCAGGGTCAGGGTGTCGAAGAAGTTCTCTTGCTCGACTTTCAAGCCCAGTGCGCTCAAGCCTTTGGCGAGAATCGCGGTCAGGTGATGGATGCGGTTGGCGATCTGCTGCAGGCCTTTCGGGCCGTGATACACGGCGTACATGCTAGCGATGTTGGCCAGCAGCACTTGGGCGGTGCAGATGTTGCTGGTGGCTTTCTCGCGGCGGATATGTTGCTCGCGGGTCTGCATGGCCAGGCGCAGGGCCGGCTTGCCGAAACGGTCCACGGACACGCCGACCAGACGGCCCGGCATGTCGCGCTTGAACGCATCCTTGGTGGAGAAGTAAGCCGCGTGCGGGCCACCGAAGCCCAGCGGTACGCCGAAGCGTTGGGCACTGCCGATGGCCACGTCGGCGCCGAACTCACCCGGCGGGGTCAGCACGGTCAGGGCCAGCAGGTCAGCGGCGACCGCCACCAGCGCATTAGCGGCGTGGAACCGCTCGGTCAGCTCGCGGTAGTCGAACAGGTCGCCGTTGCTCGCCGGGTACTGCAGCAGAGCGCCGAAGAACGTGCTGACATCGGTCAGTTCGCGCTCGTCGCCAACCACCACGTCAATGCCCAGCGGCTCGGCACGGGTGCGCAGCACGTCGAGGGTTTGCGGATGGCTGTGGATCGAGGCGAAGAAGGCGTGGCTGCTTTTGTTCTTGCTCAGGCGTTTGCAGAAGGTCATGGCTTCGGCAGCGGCGGTGGCTTCGTCGAGTAGGGACGCGTTGGCGATCGGCAGGCCGGTCAGGTCGCTGATCAGCGTCTGGAAGTTCAGCAGCGCTTCCAGGCGGCCCTGGGAAATTTCCGGCTGGTACGGGGTGTAGGCGGTGTACCAGGCCGGGTTTTCCAGCAGGTTGCGCAGGATCGGCGACGGCGTGTGGCAGTTGTAGTAGCCCTGGCCGATGTAGGTCTTGAACAGTTGGTTTTTGGCGGCAATGGCTTTGATCGAGGCCAGGGCCTCGGCTTCGCTCAAACCGTCTTCCAGTCCGAGGATGCTGGTGCCCTTGATGCTGTCAGGGATGACGCTGGCGCTCAGGGCTTCCAGCGAATCAAAACCGAGGCTGTTGAGCATGGCTTGCTCATCGCCTGCGCGCGGGCCGATGTGGCGCGCGATGAATTCGTTGGCGGTGCTTAGATTGATAGTCATTGCGGCTCCTCAGGCTTCGGCGTTGGCTTTGATCAGACGGTCGTAAGCGTCTTGATCCAGCAGTTGGCCGACAGCCTCGGCATCAGCAGGGATGAAACGGAAGAACCAGCCTTCGCCCAGTGGATCTTCGTTGACCCGTTCCGGGCTGTCGTTGAGCGTCGGGTTGGTTTCAACCACCTCACCGTCCAAAGGCATGTAAACACCGCTGGCAGCTTTTACCGATTCCACGGTGGCCGCTTCAGCGCCTTTGTCGTAGGACTGCAGCTCAGGCAGTTGTACGAAAACCACGTCGCCCAAGGCGTTCTGTGCGAAGGCGGTGATGCCGACAGTGACAGTGCCGTCAGCTTCAGTGCGCAGCCATTCGTGATCTTCAGTAAAACGCAACTCGCTCATGGAAACTCCTAGGGGCCAGATTCGTCTGGTGGACGCGATTGAATGCTCGTGCAGGGCAGAGCTGAATTTTCAGTGACTTGACAAGAACATAGCAAGAACGCGGCCAACGTTTTTTATTCGTTATAAATCAATAGGTTGAAGTTTATTGCGGGCGAGGTAAAAAACACGACTGTAGCGAAATCGCTACAGATTGAGGCGTGTAAAAAAGCCTATGGGGATCAAAGCCTTGCGTAGCGCAGTTTAATCGAGTGTGTATCGAAATCGTTCCGCTGTAGCGCATTCAGTACAGATGGAGGTCGTTTTTGACGTGAGGAGCGGGTGCTTTGCGGTCGATTGTGGCGAGGGAGCTTGCTCCCGCTCGGCTGCGAAGCAGTCGTAAAACCAGCAAACGCGGAGTATCTGCGGCAACTCAACTGCAAGTTTTAGGGCCGCTTCGCGCCCCAGCGGGAGCAAGCTCCCTCGCCACGGGGCAGTTATCGGGAATCAGGGCTTGTTGGGAATACCGTACTTGCGCAATCGATGGGCGATGGCGGTGTGGGAGGTCTGCAGGCGGCTGGCCAGTTGGCGGGTCGAGGGGTAGTTGACGTAGAGCTTTTCCAGCAGGGTTTTCTCGAACGCTTCCACGGCTTGCTCAAGGCTGTCGACATCCACGTCGCTTTCGCGTGCCACCGAGGTGCCGGCGATGTCCAGGTCGCCGATGTCCACCAGGCTGCTTTCGCAGATGGCCGCGGCGCGGAAGATCACGTTCTGCAATTGCCGCACGTTGCCCGGCCAGCGGTTGCCGAGCAGGGCCGGGTAGGTGCCGGGCGCCAGACGGCAGACCGGGCGCTGGATCTGCGCGCAGGCCTGCTGCATGAAGTAGCGTGCCAGCAACAGGATGTCCTGACCGCGCTCACGCAATGGCGGGACTTCAACGTTGAGCACGTTGAGGCGGTAGAACAGGTCTTCACGGAACGTGCCTTCGCTGACCATTTTTTCCAGGTCGCGGTGGGTGGCGCTGAGGATTCGTACGTTGACCTTGACCTCGCGATCGCCACCCACTCGACGGAAGCTGCCATCGTTGAGAAAACGCAACAATTTGGCCTGCAAGTACGGCGACATTTCACCGATCTCGTCGAGGAATACCGTGCCCTGGTTGGCCAGTTCCATCAGGCCTGGCTTGCCGCCACGCTGAGCGCCGGTGAAGGCGCCGGGGGCGTAGCCGAACAGCTCGCTTTCGGCGAGGTTCTCTGGCAATGCTGCGCAGTTCAACGCCAGAAACGGCGCGCTGTATCGGGTGCTGATCGCATGGCAGGCGCGGGCCACCAGTTCTTTGCCGGTGCCGGTTTCACCCTGGATCAGCAATGGAGCATCGAGCGCCGCCACCCGTTGCGCACGGGCCTTGAGGGTGCGGATCGCCGGGGACTCACCGAGCAACGCATCGAAACCTTCGGCGTGATCGTGGTGCAAGGCCGAGAGTTGCTCACCGATGCGATTGGGTTGATACAAGGTCAGCAGAGCGCCGGCATCGGTGATGGGCGTAGCGTCCAGCAGCAAGGTCTGGCCGTTGACGGTGATCTCGCGCAAAGGCAGACGGAAGCCGTTTTCCAGCAACGTGTCCAGCAGCGCCGGATCGGCGAACAACTCGGCGACGCTTTCCCCTGCCGGTTCACGGCCGTACAAGGCGATCAGCGCCGGGTTGGCCAGCAACACGTTGCCGGCGCTATCGAGGGCCAGCACCGGGTCGGTCATCGCCGCCAGCAGCGCGTCGAGTTGCAGGTGCCGGCGCTGGCCGGGAAGAATGTCGACCACCGTCACCGCCTGCACGCCGCGCACGCTGAACAGCGCATCGCGCAGTTCTTCGAGCACTTGCGGGCTGAGGGTCGGCGCGTCGATGTAAACGTTCGGTGGAACCATTTCCACCGCATCCAGATTGAGATTGCGCCCACCGAGCAAGGCCAGGACTTCCTGGGTTATGCCGACGCGGTCGATGAAGCTGACGTGAATACGCATGGGGCGGTTCAGTGTTCTGGAGTGCGGAGGGTGGCAAGTATGCCTTGGAGGAGGGGGTTAGGTGAAATCCACCGAGGGCCTTCAGGGTAATACTGGCCTCTGTGGGAGCGAGCCTGCTCGCGATGACGGACTGACATCCACTATGGATGTCGACTGAAAGACCGCTATCGCGAGCAGGCTCGCTCCCACAGTGGACGGGGGGTGCTCATTGATCCGCTGCGTAAGGGCTCACTCCAGATGTTCGGGCTTCACCGGATCCCCGGATTTAACGTCGAGCTGCGCCCGCACATCCTCAAACATTTCGTCGTACACCTTGTGCATCCGCGCGATGCTGGCTTCCTTGGGCATGCCGTACTTCTGTGCGATGCGCGTGGCGTGTCGAGCAAAGTCGAAGGCCTGGTCTTTGGCCAGGAAGAAGTCTTCCTTCAGGTCCTTGCCCTCGACCGAGCCATGCACCGTGAAGAGCATGCCTTTGCCTTCCTTGGGGTCGGTGGCAATCACATAGTCGATGCACAGGTTGTAGCTGAAGTCGTCCTTGTTCAGTGCGTGGCGCTCGATGTGCAAGTGACCGGGCTCAAATGTGGCCATGGGCGTCTCCTTCAAAGCCATTGAAGCGGTGCAGGCATGAGGCCTGCACCGGCTGTTTTTAGAGGTAAGTGATACCAGGTTCAGCCGTGCTGATACGGGTGCCGGCGTTGCCCTGAACGATCGCTTCGATGTCCGAGAGTGAACCGATCACCGCGACTTTGCCAGTGTTGCGGGCGAACTCGCAGGCAGCCTGGACTTTCGGCCCCATGGAGCCGGCGGCGAAGCCGAGTTTTTCGATGTCGTCCGGGTGGGCCCGGGCGATGGCTTTCTGGGTCGGTTTGCCGAAGTCAATAAACGCGGCGTTGACGTCCGTGGCGATCACCAGCAAGTCACTTTCAAGCTGTTCGGCCAACAGCGCCGAGCATAGGTCTTTGTCGATCACCGCTTCCACACCCTTGAGCTTGTGATGTTCGTCATACATCGTCGGGATGCCGCCACCGCCTGCGCAGATCACGATGCTGCCTTTTTCCAGCAGCCACTTGACCGGGCGGATTTCGAAGATGCGCTTGGGTTTCGGGCTGGCCACCACGCGGCGGAACTTGTCGCCATCGGGGGCAATCGCCCAGCCTTTTTCGGCGGCCAGCGCCTCGGCTTCGGCCTTGGAGTAGACAGGGCCGATGGGTTTGGTCGGGTTCTTGAAAGCCGGGTCCCTGGCGTCGACTTCGACCTGGGTCAGCAGGGTCGCGAACGGCACTTCGAAGTCCAGTAGATTGCCCAGTTCCTGTTCGATGATGTAGCCGATCATGCCTTCGGTTTCGGCACCGAGTACGTCCAGCGGGTAAGGGGAAACGGAGGTGTAGGCCGCCACTTGCAGCGACAACAGACCGACTTGCGGGCCATTGCCGTGGGCGATCACCAGTTGATTGCCGGGATGGATTTTGGCGATCTGTTCGGTGGCGATCCGGATGTTGGCGCGCTGGTTGTCCGCGGTCATGGGTTCACCGCGACGGAGCAGGGCGTTACCACCCAGTGCAACGACGATACGCATAATGCAATCCTTCTAAAGGTCGGTGATGATCGTTCCCACGCAGAGCGTGGGAACGATCCGCAGTGCTCAGCCGTTAGATATCAGCCAGCGCCGAGACCAGGATCGCCTTGATGGTGTGCATGCGGTTTTCCGCTTGCTCGAAGGCGATGTTGGCGGGCGACTCGAATACTTCCTCAGTCACCTCAACACCGTTGGCCAGGTGCGGGTAGCGCGCCGCGATGTCCTTGCCGACCTTGGTTTCACTGTTGTGGAACGCCGGCAGGCAATGCATGAATTTCACCCGGGGATTGCCCGAGGCTTTCATCATTTTAGCGTTGACCTGGTACGGCAGCAGTTGCTCGATACGCTCGTCCCACGCTTCGACCGGCTCACCCATCGACACCCAGATGTCGGTGTGGATGAAGTCCACGCCCTTGACCGCCTCGGCAGGGTCTTCGGTGATGGTGATGCGTGCGCCGCTTTCCTCGGCGAAGGCTTTGCACTGATCGATGAAGTCCTGATGCGGCCACAGCGCTTTCGGCGCGCCGATGCGCACGTCCATGCCGAGTTTGGCGCCGATCATCAGCAGCGAGTTGCCCATGTTGTAGCGTGCATCACCGAGGTAGGCGTAGCTGATGTCATGCAGCGGCTTGTCGCTGTGCTCGCGCATGGTCAGGGTGTCGGCGATCATTTGCGTTGGATGGAACTCGGCGGTCAGGCCGTTGAACACCGGCACGCCAGCGAACGTGGCCAGCTCTTCGACGATTTCCTGTTCGAAGCCGCGATATTCGATGGCATCGAACATCCGCCCGAGAACGCGGGCGGTGTCTTTCATGCTTTCCTTGTGGCCGATCTGCGATGACACCGGGTCGATGTAGGTGACGTGAGCACCCTGGTCATGGGCCGCGACTTCGAAGGCGCAACGGGTACGGGTCGAGGTTTTTTCGAAGATCAGCGCGATATTCTTGCCTTTGAGGTGCGGCTGTTCGGTGCCGGTGTACTTGGCGCGTTTCAGGTCGCGGGACAGGTCCAGCAGGTAGTGCAGCTCGCGATTGGTGTGGTGCATCAGCGAGAGCAGGCTGCGGTTGCGCATGTTAAAAGCCATTTTGGATCTCCTTGGGTTTCGGTTATCCCCAAGGCCGGTGCTCTGTAAGCCTCGGCCGAGGTTTGAAAGTTAATAGTCGATTGGGTCGCGGATGATCGGGCAGGTCATGCAGTGGCCGCCGCCACGGCCGCGTCCGAGTTCGCTGGCGCTGATGGTGATGACCTCGACCCCGGCCTTGCGCAGCAAGGTGTTGGTATAGGTATTGCGGTCGTAGCCGATTACCACGCCAGGTTCTACGGCCACCACGTTGTTGCCGTCGTCCCACTGTTCGCGTTCGGCGGCGAAGCTGTTGCCGCCGGTTTCGACGACGCGCAGGGCCTTGAGGTTGAGTGCGGCGGCCACGGTGTCGAGGAAGCTGGTTTCTTCGCGGCGGATATCGATGCCGCCCGGTTTGCTTTCGTCAGGGCGCAGGGTGAAGGCGACGATCTGGTTCACCACTTCCGGGAAGATCGTCACCAGGTCGCGGTCGCAGAAGCTGAACACGGTGTCCAGGTGCATCGCCGCGCGGGATTTCGGCAGGCCGGCAACGATCACCCGCTCGACCGCTTTGTGCTTGAACAGGTTCAGTGCCAGTTGGCCGATGGCCTGACGGGACGAGCGTTCGCCCATGCCGATCAACACCACGCCGTTACCGATGGGCATCACGTCGCCGCCTTCCAGCGTGGCGTTGCCGTGTTCCTGATCCGGGTCGCCGTACCAGACCTGGAAGTCGGCGTTGGTGAACTCCGGATGGAATTTGTAGATGGCGCTGGCCAGCAGGGTTTCCTGACGGCGCGCCGGCCAGTACATCGGGTTCAGCGTGACGCCGCCATAGATCCAGCAGGTGGTGTCGCGGGTGAACTGGGTGTTGGGCAGCGGCGGCAGAATGAAGCTGGAGTGGCCGAGGAAGTCGCGGAACATTTCGATGGTCTTGCCACCGAAGCTGTTGGGCAGGTCATCGGCCGACACGCCGCCGATGAGGAATTCGGCGATCTTGCGCGGCTCCAGGCTGCGCAACCAGGAACCGACTTCGTGGACCAGGCCGACACCCACCGAGTTGGCGGTGATCTTGCGTTCCAGAATCCAGTCCAGCGCTTCCGGGTTGGCGACGATGTCGGTCAGCAGGTTGTGCATTTCCAGCACGTCGATATCGCGCTCACGCATTTTGGTGACGAAGTCGAAATGGTCACGCTTGGCCTGGGCCACCCACAGCACATCATCGAAAAGCAGTTCGTCGCAGTTGTTCGGGGTCAGCCGCTGGTGAGCCAGGCCGGGAGAGCACACCATGACTTTGCGCAGTTTGCCAGCTTCGGAATGTACGCCGTACTTAACTTTTTCCGTGGTCATTACAGATCCTCCAGATAACAAAACAGTCGAGTGTTACAAGCGGGTGCTACAGGGTCAGGAAGCCGTCGTAGAGTCCGTAGGCCGCCACCAGGGCGCCAATGACTACCGCGGTGAAAATCAGCTTCTCGACGTTGGTGAAAACCGGTTTGCCCAACTCGCGCTTGGCCTTGGCGAACAGGATCGCGCCGGGGGCATAGAGCAGGGCGGACAGCAGCAGGTATTTGATGCCGCCTGCGTACAGCAGCCAGATCGCATAGATCAGCGCAATGGCACCGATGATCAGGTCTTTCTTGCGTTCGGCCAGGGCGTTTTCGTAGCTCTCGCCGCGCACCGCCAGCAGCAGTGCATAGGCCGCCGACCACAGGTAGGGCACCAGAATCATCGAGGTGGCGAGGTAGATCAGCGACAGGTAAGTACTGGCCGAAAACAGGGTGATGATCAGGAAGATCTGGACCATCGCGTTGGTCAGCCACAGGGCGTTAGCCGGCACCTGATTGGCATTTTCGCGGCGCAGGAACTCCGGCATGGTGTGGTCTTTGGCGGCGGCGAACATGATCTCCGCACACAGCAGCACCCACGACAGCAATGCACCGAGCAACGAGATGACCAGGCCGACGCTGATCAGCACTGCGCCCCAGTGACCGACGACGTGTTCAAGTACGGCGGCCATCGACGGGTTCTGCAGTTTCGCCAACGCCGGTTGAGTCATGATGCCCAGCGACAGCACGTTCACCAGCACCAGGAACAACAGCACGGTGATGAAGCCGATGACGGTGGCTTTACCGACGTCCGAACGCTTTTCCGCCCGGGCCGAGAAGATGCTCGCGCCTTCGATACCGATGAACACCCAGACGGTGACCAGCATCATGTTGCGCACCTGGTTCATCACGCTGCCCAGATCAGGGTTTTTCAGGCCCCAGATGTCTGCACTGAAGATGTCGAGTTTGAAGGCGAAGATCGCGATCAAGACGAACAACACCAGTGGCACGACTTTGGCGACGGTGGTCACCAGGTTGATGAACGCCGCTTCCTTGATCCCGCGCAGTACCAGAAAGTGCACGGCCCACAACAGCAGCGAAGCGCCGATCACCGCCGCAGGCGTATTTCCCTCCCCAAATAGCGGGAAGAAGTAGCCGAGGGTACTGAACAGGAGTACGAAGTACCCCACGTTACCCAGCCAGGCGCTGATCCAGTAACCCCAGGCGGACGAGAAACCCATGTAATCGCCGAAACCGGCCTTGGCGTAGGCGTAGACACCGCCATCAAGGTCAGGCTTGCGGTTGGCGAGGGTCTGGAAGACGAACGCCAGGGTCAACATGCCCACGGCGGTAATGGCCCAACCAATCAGCACTGCGCCGACATCGGCACTGGCGGCCATGTTTTGCGGCAAAGAGAATATCCCGCCCCCAATCATGGAACCTACTACCAGGGCGACTAAGGCGCCGAGTCGTAGTTTTCCGGAAGATTCAGACATGCATGACTCCATTGCCGGAGAAAAGAGACCACAGCCTAAATCCGCTCGCTGATAGAACAGCTGATCTGGATCAGTTGATGGTCACATTTCATTGTTAATGACTGACGTGTGAATACTTCCTGAATAGTGCGTATGTGCTGCAAGAAGCTTGTTCCAGAGGGCTTTTAATAAATTAACCGGAAATGGCTGCTGATGGTGGCGAGCCTTGAAGCTAGTTGTTTTTTCAGAATGGGCAAATTTTGCGCGTCTGTTTTCAGTACAGAATTTATGTATTTGGAATGCCCCACGAAACCGGCAAAGTGCCTTCATGGCATAGATGAGAGCGTTCTGAATAAGCATTGTTTTTTGCCGTTATTTTATTAACGTCATGCCAGGTTGCCTATTTAATGAAATGAACACTTGTTATGGTTTCAAAACATGACAAACAGTCGATTCGAGATAAGAGGTAAAGATGTCGCAACCGGTGCAAACGCTTCGACTCGGCGGGCTGTTGTGGTGAAGCTGTTGCTTGACTATCAGCCGCCTTATGACTGGCCGGCGATGCTCGACTTTTTGTCGGCGCGGGCGATTGCCGGGCTAGAGTGCGTGGTCGATGGCGTGTACTCACGCAGCATCAGCCTGAACGGCGTGCACGGCACGTTTTCGATTACGCCGGCGGCCGGTAATGCGCTGGCAGTGAGGCTTTGCTTCCCTGATGCGTCAGTCGTGCCCGAGATCATTACGCGGTTGCGGCAGATGTTCGATCTGGACGCGGACTTGCCGCGTATCCACCAGCAACTGGCGGTTGATCCGTTGATGGCAAGGTTGATTGCCGAGCGTCCAGGCTTGCGGGTGCCGGGAGCGTGGGACGGGCTGGAGCTGGCGATTCGTGCGGTGCTGGGTCAGCAGATCACGGTCGGCGCCGCGATCAAGCTGGCGGGTAAGTTGGTGGCGCAGTATGGCGAACCGTTGTCTGCGCCGCTGTCAGGATTGACTCATGTGTTTCCTCAAGCGGCGGTGCTGGCGACAGCGGATCTGGCAACGTTGGGAATGCCGAAAAGCCGTGGGCGGACGCTGTCTGGCGTGGCGCAGGCATTGCTTGACGATCCCTTGTTGTTTGAACCGGGGCGGGACGACGGTGTTGCGCGATTGTTGGCATTGTGGGGGATTGGCGACTGGACGGCGCAGTACATCGCATTGCGACAGATGCGCGAGATGGATGCGTTTCCTTCAGGGGATGTGGGATTGATCAACGCGCTGGCGGCGCTGGAAGGCGGGCCGGTGACGCCGCGCGAGTTGTTGGCCCGTGCCGAGGCTTGGCGACCGTGTCGGGCGTATGCGGCTCAGGTGCTTTGGACGTCGTTGAGTCGGGCTGACTGATTGATCGTTCCCACGGTCCCCGTGGGAATGCAGCCCGTGACGCTCTGCGTCACAGGAGACGCGGAGCGTCCTTTGAAGCATTCCCACGCAGAGCGTGGGAACGATCATGGGGGCTCACCACTGCGCGCGATGGGAACCCAATTCACCGGCCGGGAGCGCCCACTGCAACGGCGTGCCAGTGATCTTCAGTGGTACATGCAACCGATGCGCCGGGCCCCAGGGTGTCTGTTCAATCACCATTCCCTGATCGCTGCCATCTTCGGCCTGCAACGCCTCATCCGTCCCCGGTCCCTGTTCGATCAGCAACTTTGCCGTGCGCGCCAGAGACAATCGTGCCGAGCCACTGCGTCCGCTACTCAACCGCTCAGCCAACAACTTGATCGCACTGGCCGCCATCAGGTAACCGGTGGCGTGGTCCAGCGCCTGAACCGGCAAGGGTGTCGGTGTGTCCGCGTGCTTCCAGAGCATCCCTGCCTCGGCGATGCCGCTGCTCATTTGCACCAGGCTATCGAAGCCCCGGCGGTTTTGCCAGGGACCACTCCAGCCGTACGCATTGAGGCAAACGTCGATCAGGCCTGGGGCGAGTTCCTGCCGTTCGGCGGTGCCATAGCCGAGGCGTTCGAGGGCATTGGCGCGATAACCGTGGAGCAGGATGTCGGCGTCCTTGAGCAGGCTTTCGAATACCCCGCGATCGACGCTGTTGTGCAGGTCGAGGCGGGCGCAGCGTTTACCCAGGGTGACTTCCGGAATCACTCCCGGTTCGTTCCACTGCGGTGGATCGATGCGCAATACGTCGGCACCCAACCCCGCGAGAAAGCGGCTGGCAACGGGCCCGGCGAGGACGCGGGTCAGGTCCAGCACCTTGATGCCCGCCAGCGGTTGTGCGACCGAACCTTGCCAGGCTTTCGAGCGCTCGCTGTTGCCGGCGGAAAAATCAATCAGCGGCTCGGCGTTGACCGCCAACCCTTGAGGGTGGGACTGCCATTGTGGCCATGAGCGCATTTCGGCAGCGCAACCACCAGCCTCGACTATCGCGTGTTCCAGCTCTCTTTTGCTCCATTGAGCGACCTTGGCGGCCATCGCGCTGCGATCAAAGCAGTGTCCCAGCACCTGCTCGGCGGCGCGGCGGTGATGAGGGGCATTGGTGTGCAGGCGAATCCAGCCATCTTGGGTCGCGTAGTCACCTGCGATGGGGTCCCACAGCGGTGGCACGCTCCAGCCGATCGGGCGGATCGAGGTGGCAAACCAGAAGGAGGCGAGACGACGGTCGACTTCAAGGGCCGGTAACCGACTGGTCTGTTGCCGGAGCAACTCGCTGGCGGCCTGGCCGGCAGCCGCGATGCTGGCGCTGGCGAGGTCCGTCACGGCAAACGCCGAGGGCAGGGCGCCTTTGGAGGTAAAGGTGATCGCAGTAGCGGGCAAGCCGAGCGCGGCTTGAATGGACGTCAGGAAATCAGTCATCGAAGGCCCTCCGGGAGAGAGCCTGATCATAGTGCAAAACTGTGGGAGCGTACCGTCAGGCGAGTTCTGGGGCTGTGGCGTAAGCCTGTTCCAGCAGTACGGTGAAGCGGTTGAAGGCGTCGATGGCACCTTTCTCGACAGCGGCTTCTTCTTCGGCACTGAACTCAAGGCCGTCGAGGGTTTTGACGAAGCGCTTCCAGCCTTCGGCGCGGCCACCAGCAGGCTCTCCCAGGTGACGGGCACCGAAGGTTTCGCTCAGGCCCAGTCCCACGGCGCGCTTGATCAGGAACGCGGCACCGAGTTTCGACCCTTCGGAGACGAAGATCCAGCCCAGGGTCTCAGCCTTGCTCGGGCTGTTCACGGCGCCTGCCACCGGGGCCGGGACGTCGGTTTCGAGGTCGGCCAGGTCAGCCTTGGCGGCGTCGGCGCGGCAACGCTCCGGCAGGTCCGGGACGATGGCGATCAGCTCGGCATCGTTGTACAGCGACACCAGTTCCGACTGGAACAGGTATTGGGCAACCACGAAGCGGGCGAAGTTGGCTTGGGTTTCGAACGGTGCGTGAGCTTTCACCAGTGCGTCGAGCTTGCTGTGCGGCTCGTTGGTTATCTGGTTCAGACGTTGCGAGCGCAGGCTCGGGCGTTCAGAGGTGTGGGCAGCGGTCATGAAGAAGTCCTTGAGAATGAAAGGCGCGTTGTAACTGGACGAACCAGACGACGCGACAGCGTAAAATCCTCACTGCGCTTTGGTCTGAAAAGCGCAGTGAGGCCCGACTGGATCAGATGTCCCAGATCAGGTTGATCGCGAAGTTGCGACCCGGCTCGGTCAGGCGATCAAGGTTGGCCGGGCTGAGCACGGCGGCTTCACCGACGCTGTCGTAACCGCGCACGTTGTCCCACTGCCAGTATTTCTTGTCGGCCAGGTTGTACACGCCAGCGCTGACGGTGACGTCGTCGGTCACTTTGTAGAAACCGCTCAGGTCGACCACGCCATAGCCCGGCGTCTTGAACTGGCTGCTGACGCCATCCGGCGACTTGAAGCTGCTGCTGTCGACGAGGTTTTTCTTCTGTACCAGGGTCCAGCTGAGCAAGGCACCGTAGTTGTCCTGGTCGTAACCCAGGCCGAACACGCCGGTCAGTGGGTTGACCGCATTGAGCGGCTCGCCGGTATCATTGTTGCGACCGTGGGCATAGGCCACCGAACCCTGGGTGTAGAGACCTTGCGGCGCGCCGAAGGTGTCGAGGTTCAGGCGGCCTTTGAGCTCGACGCCCTTGATGGTCGCGCGTTTGATGTTGTTGCTCTGAAACGTCAGCTCGTTGTAGCCCGGGGTGACGGCGTCTTCGTTGATGAAGTCGCGGTACTTGTTATAGAACACCGCCACATCGAAGTGACCGGATTCGAAGTTGCCACGCAGGCCGGTCTCGTAGCTCTGGCTTTTTTCCGGCCCCAGATTCGGGTTCGGTTCCACGCGGTAGCCGGTGCTGGTGTTCTCGAAACGGCCATACAGCGCCTTGGCGGTCGGGGTGCGGAAACCTTCGGCGTACTGACCGTACCAGGTGTAGTGGTCGGTCAGGGCGTAGGTCAGGCCGAACTTGGGCGACACGCGATGCCAGGTCTTGTTCTCGTCGCTGACCGAGCCTTTGCCGTCGGCGGCCACGGTGTTGAGGAATTCCTGGGTGATGTGCGGCTTGAGCTGGGTGTAGTCGTAGCGCAGGCCCGGCAGGAAGGTCCATTTGTTCCAGCTGATCTGATCCTGGGCGAACAGGCTGTAGGTGTTGATGGTCGGGTCCGGGAAGTCGCTGGACTTCTTCAGTACGTCAGCAGGACTGATCGCGCCGATCGCTGTGCAACCACGGCCAACGGCCAGGCAGGTTCCGCTGCCGCTGCGCGAGCCGCTGACTTTCTCTTGTTTGATGGTGGTGCCGTACGTCAGCAGGTGGTCGGTTTCACCGATGTTGAAGGCCTTGTCCAACTGTGCGTCGAATACCCACTGCTTTTCTTCATAGAGGGTTTCGCGGCTGCGCATCACGTTGCGGCTGAACGGGAAGTAGTTTTCCAGGGTGCTCTGATCGGTCTTGGCGATCTGGTAGTTCAAGCTCCATTTGAGATGATCGACCAGCAAGGAATCGAGGGCGAAGCTGTTTTCCAGGCCGAAGCGTTCGCGGGTGATGGTGTCGTTGCCGGTGCGCGAGCGGTACATGCCCATTGGCTGGCCATTGTTGAACGGGCCACCGACGGCGCTTCGCTGGTCGGTGTCGCGGTCGTCCTTGTACTTTTCGTAGGTCAGACCCAGGCGTGCGTCATCGGCGTAATTCCAGCCGGCTTTGGCCAGCAGGTTGGTGGTGCGCACGTCTTCCGGGTTGGCGGCGGTGCGATTGAGACCCGTGCCGTTGTTGCTGCCGAAGGATTCGGTTTCGTGACCATCACGCCGACTGAAGTGCAGCAAGCCGTCGAACTGCTCGGCGCGCCCGGCGACGCTGGCGGATTTCAGCCAGCTGTCGTCGGCAGAGTTGTAGCCGGTTTTCAGGCGGGCGCCGACGTCTTTTCCGGGCTTGATGATGTCGTCCGGGTCGAGGGTGAAATAGCTGACCGCACCGCCGATGGCGTTGCTGCCGTACAACACCGATGCCGGGCCGCGGAGGATTTCCACGCGTTTGACGATTTCTGGGTCGACGTAGTTGCGCTGGGTCTTGGCGTATGGACCGTTGAAGAAACCGTTGGGCACCTCGACGCCATCGACCTGGGTCAGGATCCGGTCGCCGTCGATACCGCGAATGTTGTAGCCGCTGATGCCGCCACGGGTGCCGGTGCCGCCGACCGAAACACCCGGTTCGTAGCGCACCAGTTCCTTGATGGTGTTGACGTTGTTGTGGTCCAGCTCTTCGCGAGTGTGCACGGTGACGGTGCTCGGTACGCTGTCGACGCTCTGCTCCTGACGGGTGGCACTGATGGTCATCTGTTGCAGGGCGAGGGTGCCGCCGGCGCTGCGTTTTTCCAGCACGATGTTGTGATTGCCCAGCTTGCGATAGCTCAGGTTGGTCCCCACCAACAGGCGATCGAGGGCTTTTTCCGGGGGCAGCGAGCCGTGGACGCCCGGCGAGGCGACGCCTTCCGCCAGTTCGGCCGGCAAGCCGACCTGCCAACCGGTTACGGCGGTAAAGGCATTGAGTGCCGACACCAATGGCTGCTGGGCAATCGCGAACGAGTAGTCGCCCATGTTGCGGCTCGGTTGCTCGGCGGTGGCGGCCGTGACCGGTGCCGTGCCGGCCAACAGAATGGCGGCAGTCAGCAGGGACAGCACGCAGGAAGGTGAAGAGGACCGGCGGGTAAGGCGAGAGGACATCGATAGCGCTCCGTGTCGCACGAATCGTATAGGTGCAGATCTGCATCAGAGATGCGAATCAATTGCATTGGCTATAACGAGACGAACGAAGGATGGCTATCGAGTAAAAATAATTCTCATTTTGGCAAGGGTGATATCGCGCACACTGTTCGTAACCGGGCCGGCATCGATTTCCAGTGGCAGGCCGCGATTGGCCGCCACCTCGAAATAGGCCTCGCCCTGATACAGGCGGGCGATGCGTTGCTGGTCGTTGATGGTGCTGGAAAACGCCGAATGGGTGTTCAGCAGGACTCTTGAGCCGTCGTCCAGTTGCAGGCGCTGACGCAGATCGCCGTGATCAGCTTCAGGTCTTTTTGCACAGTGCTCAAGGACACGCGCTGTTGCTCGGCGATCTCCAGATAGCTGTGCCCGTGCAGGCGGCTGAGGATGAAGATCTGCTGTTGGCGCGCGGTGAGTTGGCTGAGGCTGATGTTCAAGCGTTCGAGCAACTGTTCGGCATGGGCGGCGTCCTCGGCACTGCTGAGCGGCGCCGCGATGCTTTGCACGACGTTCAGCGGAACGTCTTCGAGCATCGTTCGGGACTGAATGCGCCGTGCGCGCAGATGGTCCAGCGCCAGGTTGCGGGCGGTTTGAAACACGAAAGGTTCGAGGTGATCGATGGCCCGTTCACTCAACGCACGAGCCACTCGCAGGTAGGTTTCCTGCAAGAGGTCCTCGGCGGTGCTGTGGTTGTTGACCATCCGCTCCAGGGGTCGCAGCAGCGAGACCCGCTGAGCGAGGAAGACATGGTTGAAGCGCGATTGACTCACAGTAGGACCTGATCCATTTCAAGCGAATGATAATGCTTATCATCTGCGCGAAAGGTCAAGCGCTACCGGTGAGAATTATTGGCGGCCTTGCAGGTACGCCGGGTAATCGGGGATCCGGTACGCGTGCGGCTGATTCATCAACGGGCTGCTGAGCAGGTAATCGGCGCTGCATTCATTGCAGGCCACTGGAATGTTCCAGACCGCCGCGACCCGCAGCAACGCCTTGATGTCCGGATCGTGAGGTTGCGGTTCGAACGGGTCCCAGAAGAACACCAGCATATCCACCCGCTGCTCGGCGATTCGCGCGCCGAGCTGCTGATCACCGCCCAACGGGCCGCTGATCATGCTTTCAACGGGCAGGTCCAGGCGCTTGCTCAGCAGCATCCCGGTGGTGCCGGTGGCCACAAGCTCGTGTTGGGCGAGCTTGTCCTTCTGCCGCTCGGCCCAATCCAGCAAGAACACTTTGCAATGGTCATGGGCAACCAGGGCGATGCGTTTGCGCGCCGCCATGGTTTTTTGGGTAAAGCTGATACCGATCATCGACGACTGCTCCGACGTTAATGTAGGGGCAATCGGCTTTATTCGGCGTTGCACAGGGCGAGGCAGTTATCGAGCATGCGGTTGGAGAAGCCCCATTCGTTGTCGTACCAGGCCAGCACCTTGAGCAGCTTGCCGCTGGACTTGGTGTGGTTGGCATCGAAAATCGACGACAGCGGGTTGTGGTTGAAGTCACTGGAAACCAGCGGCAGGGTGTTGTAACCGAGAATCTTCGAGTGCTGGCTGGCTTCTTTGAGCAATGCGTTGACTTCGTCAGCGCTGGCTTCGCGCTTGAGCTGCACGGTCAGGTCCACCAGCGACACGTTGATCACCGGCACGCGCACCGACATGCCGGTCAGTTTGCCGGCCAGTTCCGGCAGCACCAGGCCCACCGCTTCGGCAGCGCCGGTCTTGCTCGGGATCATGTTCTGGGTGGCCGAACGGGCACGGTACGGGTCGACGTGGTAGACATCGGTCAGGTGCTGGTCGTTGGTGTAGGCGTGGATGGTGGTCATCAGCCCGCTCTCGATGCCCAGCTCGCGGTGCAACACCTGAGCCACCGGGGCCAGGCAGTTAGTGGTGCACGACGCGTTGGAAATGATCTGGTGCGATTGGCGCAGGATGTCGTGGTTGACCCCGTACACCACGGTGGCGTCGGCGCCTTTGGCCGGGGCCGAGATAATCACTTTGCGTGCGCCGGCGCTAATATGGGCGGCGGCTTTGGCACGGTCGGTGAACAGGCCGGTGCATTCGAACACGACGTCGACTTTCTCGGCAGCCCACGGCAATTCGGCCGGGTTGCGAATGGCGCTGACCGAAATCCGGTCGCCGTTGACGGTCAGGCTTTCCCGATCGTGCTGCACATCGGCATCGAAGGTGCCGTGCACGGTGTCGTATTTGAGCAGGTGAGCGTTCATCGAGCTATCGCCCAAATCGTTGATGGCGACGATCTGCAAATCCTGACGGTAGCCTTGGGTATACAGTGCGCGAAGGACATTACGGCCAATGCGGCCAAAACCATTGATTGCAATTCGTAGAGTCATATGAAAAGCGCCTTCGTCATATTTGTTGTTGGAATTACAAGATTATTCGCAAAAAAATAGAAAACAAGCCTTTTTAGTGGCAATATTTTGTTTTATCTACAACTAGTGACCTGAATCAACTGGTCCGAGTGGTCAAGAAAACCGTCAGCGTGTCACGCGTAGATGCCTTTTGATCAGCATAGACTCGAACAGGTCGCCACATCCGTTAGCCTGGAGTTCTACACATGCATCCCCGCGTACTTGAGGTCACTGAACGGCTTGTCACCCGTAGCCGCGCTACCCGTGAGGCCTACCTTGCACTGATTCGCGGCGCCGCCAGCGATGGCCCGATGCGCGGCAAGCTGCAATGCGCCAACTTCGCCCACGGCGTGGCCGGATGTGGCACCGAAGACAAGCAAAGCCTGCGGATGATGAATGCCGCCAACGTGGCGATTGTTTCGTCATATAACGACATGCTCTCGGCGCATCAGCCGTACGAGCACTACCCGGAACAAATCAAACACGCATTGCGCGAGATCGGTTCGGTCGGCCAGTTCGCCGGCGGCGTGCCGGCCATGTGCGACGGCGTGACCCAGGGCGAGCCGGGCATGGAGCTGGGCATTGCCAGCCGCGAAGTGATCGCGATGTCGACCGCTGTTGCGCTGTCTCACAACATGTTCGACGCGGCGATGATGCTCGGCATCTGCGACAAGATCGTGCCGGGCCTGATGATGGGCGCATTGCGCTTCGGTCATCTGCCGACGATTTTCGTTCCGGGCGGGCCGATGGTGTCGGGCATTTCCAACAAGGAAAAAGCCGACGTCCGTCAGCGCTACGCTGAAGGCAAGGCCAGCCGCGAAGAGCTGCTGGAGTCGGAAATGAAGTCCTACCACAGCCCTGGCACCTGCACCTTCTACGGCACCGCCAACACTAACCAGTTGCTGATGGAAGTCATGGGCCTGCACTTGCCGGGCGCGTCCTTCGTCAACCCGAACACCCCGTTGCGCGATGCCCTGACCCGCGAAGCCGCGCACCAGATCACCCGCCTGACCAAGCAAAGCGGCAACTTCATGCCCATCGGCGAAATCGTCGACGAGCGTTCGCTGGTCAACTCGATCGTGGCGCTGCACGCCACGGGCGGCTCGACCAACCACACCCTGCACATGCCGGCCATTGCCATGGCAGCCGGTATTCAACTGACCTGGCAGGACATGGCCGACCTCTCCGAGGTGGTGCCGACCCTGAGCCACGTCTACCCGAACGGCAAGGCTGACATCAACCACTTCCAGGCCGCGGGCGGCATGTCGTTCCTGATCCGCGAACTGCTGGAAGCCGGTCTGCTCCACGAAAACGTCAACACCGTGGCCGGGCATGGCCTGAGTCGTTATACCCAGGAACCGTTCCTGGAAAACGGTGAGCTGGTATGGCGTGAAGGCCCGATCGAAAGCCTCGATGAAAACATCTTGCGTCCCGTTGCCCGTGCGTTCTCGCCAGAAGGTGGCCTGCGGGTGATGGAAGGCAACCTCGGTCGCGGGGTGATGAAAGTCTCGGCCGTGGCGCCGGAACATCAAGTGGTCGAAGCACCGGCGATGGTCTTCCAGGACCAGCAAGATCTGGCCGATGCGTTCAAGGCCGGTCTGCTGGAGAAGGACTTTGTCGCGGTGATGCGCTTCCAGGGCCCGCGTTCCAACGGCATGCCGGAGCTGCACAAGATGACGCCGTTCCTTGGCGTGTTGCAGGACCGCGGCTTCAAGGTTGCGCTGGTGACTGACGGGCGGATGTCCGGCGCGTCGGGGAAAATCCCTGCGGCGATACACGTCAGCCCGGAAGCCTTTGTCGGTGGTGCTTTGGCTCGCGTGCAAGAGGGCGATATCATCCGCGTCGATGGCGTCAAAGGCACCTTGCAGCTTATGGTGGACGCCGATGAATTTGCCGCTCGCACACCGGCCAAAGGCCTGCTGGACAACGGCATTGGTTGCGGTCGCGAGTTGTTTGGCTTCATGCGCATGGCCTTCAGCTCGGCAGAGCAGGGCGCCAGCGCCTTTACCTCTGCCCTGGAGACCCTTAAGTGAAACTAGCGCTGGTCGGTGACATTGGTGGAACCAATGCGCGTTTTGCGTTGTGGAAAGACCAGCAACTGGAGTCGATCCAGGTGCTGGCGACGGCCGACTATGCCTGCCCGGAAGACGCCATCGGCGTCTACCTGAGCGGCCTCGGCCTGGCGCCCGGTTCGATAGGCGCGGTGTGCCTGTCGGTGGCGGGCCCGGTCAGCGGTGATGAGTTTCGCTTCACCAACAACCACTGGCGGCTGAGCCGCAAGGCCTTTTGTCAGACCTTGCAGGTCGACCGGCTGTTGCTGGTCAACGATTTTTCGGCCATGGCGCTGGGCATGACGCGCCTGCAACCGGGCGAGTTTCGGGTGGTCTGCGAAGGCACGCCGGAGCCGTTGCGCCCGGCCGTGGTGATCGGTCCCGGCACTGGCCTTGGGGTCGGCACCTTGCTGGATCTTGGCGAAGGCCGTTGGGCCGCATTGCCGGGGGAGGGCGGGCATGTCGACCTGCCACTGAGCAGTCCGCGAGAAACCCAACTCTGGCAGCACATCTACAACGAGATCGGTCACGTCAGTGCCGAAACAGCGCTGAGCGGCAGCGGTTTACCACGCGTCTATCGGGCGATCTGTGCTGTCGACGGGCATGAACCCGTGCTCGATACCCCGGAAGCCATCACCGCCGCCGGCCTGGCTGGCGACCCGATTGCCCTGGAAGTGCTCGAGCAATTCTGCTGCTGGCTCGGTCGGGTGGCGGGCAACAACGTGCTGACCACCGGTGGACGCGGCGGTGTCTACATCGTCGGCGGTGTGATTCCACGGTTTGCCGATTTCTTTCTCAAGAGCGGTTTTGCCCGTTGCTTCGCTGACAAGGGCTGCATGAGCGAGTACTTCAACGGCATTCCGGTCTGGCTGGTGACCGCACCGTATTCCGGTTTGACCGGCGCGGGTGTGGCACTCGAGCAGGCACAGTAATGATCGTTCCCACGGTCCCCGTGGGAATGCAGCCCGTGACGCTCTGCGTCACTGGACGCGGAGCGTCCCCGGAGGCATTCCCACGCAGAGCGTGGGAACGATCATAGATCCATGAACGATCAGGCATAATCCGCCCCAACACTAACAACAAGGATGCCGCCCCGTGAGCTCAGTCAACAAGTCGATTTTGTTGGTCGATGACGATCAAGAGATACGCGAGTTGCTGGACACCTACCTCAGCCGCGCAGGGTTTCAGGTGCGGACCACGCCCGACGGTGCCGGTTTTCGCCAGGCGCTGAACGAGGCACCGAGTGATCTGGTGATCCTTGATGTGATGTTGCCGGATGAAGACGGCTTCAGCCTGTGCCGCTGGATTCGCCAGCACCCGCGTCAGGCCCAGGTGCCGATCATCATGCTCACGGCCAGTTCCGACGAGGCCGACCGGGTCATTGGCCTGGAGCTTGGCGCCGACGATTACCTTGGCAAACCCTTCAGCCCCCGTGAATTGCAGGCACGAATCAAAGCCTTGCTGCGGCGTGCCCAGTTCGGTCAGGAGCGCTCTGGCGGCGAGGTGTTGGCCTTCGATGAATGGCGGCTGGACATGGTCAGCCACCGACTGTTTCACACCGACGGTGAAGAAGTGATTCTCTCCGGTGCCGATTTCGCCCTGCTGAAACTCTTCCTCGATCATCCGCAGGAAATCCTCGACCGCGACACCATCGGCAATGCCACCCGTGGCCGCGACCTGATGCCGCTCGATCGCATCGTCGACATGGCTGTCAGCCGTTTGCGCCAGCGTTTGCGCGATACCGAAAAACCTCCGCGCCTGATCCGCACCGTGCGCGGCAGTGGTTATCAACTGGCCGCCAATGTAGTCGCCAGCAATGGCCACTGAGTTCTTCGCGCGCCTGATACGGCGGGTGCCGGTGCCGCGTTCGCTGCTTGGGCGGATGTTGCTGCTGACTCTGCTCGCGGTGTTGTTCGCGCAGGCGCTGTCGAGCGTGATCTGGGTCTCGCAATTGCGTGCCACTCAGCTGGAAGGGCTGGTCACCGCAGCTCGCAGCCTGGCGCATTCGATGACTGCCAGCGTCAGTTACTTTCGCTCCTTGCCGGTGGCGTACCGGCCGCTGGTTCTCGACCAGTTGCGCAGCATGGGCGGCACCCGTTTTGTGGTGACGCTCAACGACAAACCGCTGGAAATGCAGCTGTTGCCGCCGACCCCGCGCAAAGAAGCAGTGTTGGCAGCAGTGGATGAAGTGCTGCGGCAATCGCTGGGCGCGGACACCGATATCTCGGTGCAATTCGTCAGCCCGGACGATCTGCGGATCTTCAATGGCGGTTTGAAACTTGATGAATTGCCGCGTTCCTGGGCGCACTACGCGTTGACCCTGGAGCCGGTCAATCCGCCAGTGCTGGTCACCCAGATCAAACTGGCCCAGGGTGAATGGCTGTACATCGCCTCGCTGTTGCCCGAGCCCTATACCAGTCTGGAAGAGCAGGGCCTGCCGTCGCAGCAGGTCTGGTTTATCGTGCTCACCAGCGGTTTTCTGTTGTTGTTCATCGGTCTGTTGGTGCACTGGCAGAGCCGGCCGCTCAAGCGTCTGGCGCGGGCGGCGCGAGACATGTCGCTGGGCGCTGAAGTGGAGCCGGTGGCCGAGGGCGGTGGCAGTGAAGTGGTCGAAGTCGGCCGCGCCTTCAACGCCATGCGCGAGCGTATCAGCCGCTACCTGACGGAGCGTAGCCAGTTGTTCAGTGCGATTTCCCATGACTTGCGCACCCCCATCACGCGTCTGCGCCTGCGGGTCGAGTTGCTGGAAGACGAGCGGCTGCAAGCCAAGTTCGGGCGTGATCTGGATGAGCTGGAGCTGCTGGTCAAAGGCGCGCTGCAATGCGTCAAGGACACCGACATTCACGAAAACATCGAGCCGGTGGACCTCAATCATGTACTCGATTGCCTGGTCGAGCCTTACCTGGCGCCCAACGGCAATGGTCGCGTAACCCAGCAAGGCCGGGCGCTGGCGCCGTATCCCGGCAAGCCGCTGGCGCTCAAGCGCTGCATCGGCAACCTGATCGATAACGCCCTCAAGTACGGGCAGAACGCCCATCTGCACATCGATGACGACGACGCAGCGTTCATCCTGCACGTCGACGACGAAGGCCCGGGCGTGCCTGAGCAGCGACTGGAGCAAGTGTTCGAGCCGCACTTTCGCTTGGCCGGCCAGCAGCAAGGTTATGGGTTGGGGCTAGGCATTGCGCGCAATATCGCCCATAGCCATGGTGGGGAAGTCAGCCTGCAGAATTTGCGCGAGGGCGGGTTGCGGGTGACGTTGCAGTTGCCCCGAAGTATCGATTAGAGAGACCGTGTCGACTTCATCGCGAGCAAGCTCGCTCCCACATTTAATCTGCGGTAAACACATAGTTTGCGAACACTGGAGATCCAGTGTGGGAGCGAGCTTGCTCGCGATGGCGTCAGCTCCATCAACACATACCTAAAGGGTAATGTCACAGGTCCGTGACATATATCGCCCCCTTCGTTACCTGCCCAGCGCTGCCCGTTGTTTAGACTCCTTGCAGTCATAACAACAAAAAAAGGCACCCCATGAACACCTTCCAACCTGCCTTCAGCAGTTGGCTGAACGCGCCTGCCCACCTGCAATGGCTCGCCGATGAAGGCCTGCGCCTGTTGGCTTTCGCCAAGGCATCGAAGCTGCCCGAAGGCTTCGGCAATCTGGATGAATATGGTCGCCTGCCGGCCGATGCCCAGGCCCACACCATGAACACCGCCCGCATGACCCACAGCTTTGCCCTGGCGCACATTCAGGGCTTGTCGGGGTTTTCCGAGCTGGTGGATCACGGCATCAACGCCCTCAATGGCTCGCTACGTGACGCCGAATTCGGCGGCTGGTTTGCCGCACCTGATCACCGTGATGGCGACACCGGCAAGGCCGCTTATCTGCATGCTTTCGTGGCACTCGCGGCGAGTTCTGCGGTGGTTGCCCAAAGGCCTGGAGCAGAGGCCTTGCTCAGCGATGCCATCGCGATTATCGAGCGGCATTTCTGGAGCGAAGAGGAGGGCGCGCTGCGCGAATCCTTCAATCGCGACTGGAGCGAAGAGGAACCCTATCGCGGTGCCAACAGCAACATGCACGCCACCGAAGCCTTTCTCGCGCTGGCTGATGTCACGCAGGATAGCCGTTGGATGAATCGCGCCCTGAGAATTGTCGAGCGGGTGATTCACGGACATGCGGCGGCGAACCAGTATCTGGTCGTCGAGCATTTCGATCGAGACTGGCAGCCACTGCGTGAGTACAACCACGACAACCCCGCCGATGGCTTTCGTCCTTATGGCACCACGCCGGGCCATGGTTTCGAATGGTCACGGCTGCTGCTGCACCTCGAGGCCGCGCGCGTGCAGGCCGGCATGTTGACCCCCGGTTGGCTGGTGACCGACGCGCAACAACTCTTCGCCAACAACTGCCTTCACGGATGGGACGTCGATGGCGCGCCGGGCATTGTCTACACCCTCGACTGGGACAATCGACCGGTCGTGCGCCAGCGTTTGCACTGGGTTCACTGCGAAGCCAGTGCCGCCGCCAGTGCCTTGCTCAAACGCACCGGTGAGGCGCAATACGAAACCTGGTATCGGCGTTTCTGGGAGTTCAGCGACCGCTGTCTGATCGACCGAATCCACGGCAGTTGGCACCACGAACTCGACCCGCAAAATCGCCCAAGCGCGCAGATATGGGGTGGTAAGCCGGACCTGTATCACGCCTGGCAAGCGGTGTTGATTCCACGCTTACCGCTGGCACCGAGCATGGCCAGCGCATTGGCTCAAGGCTCTACTTCGATACTTATGTAACCATGCGGTGACATTTTGCCGTCGCTTCGTTACCTGCCAAGCGATCTACGCTGTTTAAACTCGTTTGCAGCGCAAGCACCAGACTTGCATGCATAACAACAAGAAAGGTACTGCTAGATGAATGCGATTTCTCGCCTCGCCACTGTCGTTTCTCTTGCCACGCTGTTTCCCCTGACTGCATTTCCTCTCAGCACTTTTGCCGCCGATTCCAAAGGTTCCGTGGAAGTCGTGCACTGGTGGACTTCGGGTGGTGAAAAAGCAGCGGTCGATGTCCTCAAGGCTCAAGTCGAAAAAGACGGCTTCACCTGGAAGGACGGTGCGGTCGCCGGCGGTGGTGGTGCTACGGCCATGACCGTACTCAAAAGTCGCGCCGTCGCGGGTAACCCGCCGGGTGTCGCGCAAATCAAAGGTCCGGATATCCAGGAGTGGGGCAGCACTGGCCTGCTCAGCACCGATGCGCTGAAAGGCGTTTCCAAAGCTGAAAACTGGGATGGCCTGCTCTCGAAGAAAGTCTCCGACACCGTCAAATACGAAGGCGATTACGTCGCCGTGCCGGTGAATATTCACCGCGTCAACTGGCTGTGGATCAACCCGGCGGTCTTCAAGAAAGCCGGTATCGAAAAAGCCCCGACCACCCTCGAAGAGTTCTATGCCGCTGGCGACAAACTGAAAGCTGCCGGCTTCATCGCCCTGGCCCACGGTGGTCAGCCTTGGCAGGACAGCACCGTGTTTGAAGACGTGGTGCTCTCGGTCATGGGCCCTGAGGGCTACAAGAAAGCCCTGGTCGATCTGGACCAGAAAACCCTGTCCGGCCCGGAAATGGTCAAGTCCTTCACCGAGCTGAAAAAACTCACCGGCTACATGGACCCCAACCGCGCGGGCCGTGACTGGAACATCGCTGCCGCCGACGTGATCAACGGCAAGGCCGGCATGCAGATGATGGGTGACTGGGCCAAGAGCGAATGGACCGCCGCCCACAAGGTAGCCGGCAAGGACTATCAGTGCGTGCCGTTCCCTGGCACTGAAAAAGCCTTCACCTACAACATCGACTCCCTGGCGGTGTTCAAGCTCAAGGCTGATCGCACCGGCGATATCGCCGCTCAACAGGACCTGGCCAAGGTCGCGCTGGGTAAAGACTTCCAGAAGGTCTTCAGCATCAACAAAGGTTCGATCCCGGTGCGCACCGATATGCTCAATGACATGAGCGCGTCGGGCTTCGACTCCTGCGCCCAGGCGTCGGCCAAGGACTTCCTGGCAGACGAGAAGACCGGCGGTCTGCAACCGAGCATGGCGCACAACATGGCCACTTCCCTGGCTGTGCAAGGCGCGATCTTCGATGTGGTGACCAACTTCATGAACGACAAGAGCGCTGACCCGGTCAAGGCCAGCGCCCAACTGGCATCGGCCATCAAAGCCGCCCAGTAACACCAGGACCGCCGCGGGCCTGACCTGCGGCCAACCCCAGATCTTCGTCTCCCTGCATGGGCCATGGCTCGTGTAGTGGGGGCGCTCGGTCCGGATTTCACTACTTCACCTGGATAATCCCGATGAGCTCTGTGGCGGTTTTCAGCAAAGCCTCACCGTTCGACGCACTGCAGCGCTGGCTCCCCAAACTGGTTTTGGCGCCGAGCATGCTGATCGTCCTGGTTGGCTTTTACGGTTACATCATCTGGACATTCGTTTTGTCCTTCACCAACTCCAGCTTCATGCCGAGCTACAAGTGGGTCGGCCTGCAACAATACGTCCGGTTGATGGAGAACGACCGCTGGTGGGTCGCGAGCAAGAACCTCGCGGTCTTCGGCGGCATGTTCATCGGTATCAGCCTGGTGCTCGGGGTGTTTCTGGCGGTGCTGCTCGATCAGCGCATTCGCAAGGAAGGCTTCATCCGCACCATCTACCTGTACCCGATGGCGCTGTCGATGATCGTCACCGGTACTGCCTGGAAATGGCTGCTCAACCCAGGCCTGGGCCTGGACAAGATGCTGCGTGACTGGGGCTGGGAAGGCTTTCGGCTGGACTGGCTGGTGGATCAGGATCGCGTGGTTTACTGCCTGGTAATCGCCGCAGTCTGGCAAGCCTCCGGGTTTGTGATGGCGATGTTCCTGGCTGGCCTGCGCGGTGTCGATCAGTCGATCATCCGTGCCGCTCAAGTCGACGGTGCGAGCCTGCCGACCATCTATTTGAAGATTGTCCTGCCGAGCCTGCGTCCGGTGTTTTTCAGCGCCTTCATGATCCTCGCGCACATCGCGATCAAGAGCTTCGACCTGGTGGCGGCGATGACCGCGGGCGGTCCGGGTTATTCCTCCGACTTGCCGGCGATGTTCATGTATTCCTTCACCTTCAGCCGTGGCCAGATGGGCATCGGTTCGGCGAGCGCGATGATGATGCTCGGCGCGATCCTGGCAATTCTGGTGCCGTACCTGTACTCCGAACTGCGAGGCAAACGCCATGAGTAATCAGCTTGGCAAACCTGCCATCAGCTTTAGCCGCATTGCGATCTACGCAACCTTGTTGCTGGCCGCTGCGGTGTACCTGATCCCGCTGGTGGTGATGCTGCTGACCAGCTTCAAATCCCCGGAAGACATCCGCACCGGCAACCTCTTGAGCTGGCCGCAAGTGATCGATGGCATTGGCTGGATCAAGGCCTGGAATGTCGTGGGTGGCTACTTCTGGAACTCGGTGAAGATCACCGTGCCCGCAGTGCTGATCTCGACCTTCATCGGTGCAATGAACGGCTATGTGCTGTCGATGTGGCGCTTTCGTGGTTCGCAGTTGTTCTTCGGCCTGCTGTTGTTCGGCTGCTTCCTGCCGTTCCAGACCGTGCTGCTGCCAGCCTCGTTCACCGTCGGCAAACTCGGCCTGGCCAACACCACTACGGGTCTTGTGCTAGTGCACATCGTCTACGGGCTGGCGTTCACCACACTGTTCTTCCGTAACTACTACGTGAGCATTCCGGATGCGCTGGTCAAGGCGGCGCGGCTGGATGGCGCGGGCTTCTTCACGATCTTCGGGAAGATCCTGCTGCCGATGTCGATTCCGATCGTGATGGTCTGCCTGATCTGGCAGTTCACCCAGATCTGGAATGACTTCCTGTTCGGCGTGGTCTTCGCCAGTGGCGATGCCCAGCCAATCACCGTGGCCCTGAACAACCTGGTCAACACCAGCACCGGGGTCAAGGAATACAACGTTGATATGGCGGCGGCGATGATCGCCGGGCTGCCGACACTGCTGGTCTACATATTCGCTGGCAAGTATTTCCTGCGTGGGCTGACGTCCGGCGCGGTCAAGGGGTAGAACATGGCAACTCTCGAATTACGCAACGTCAACAAAACCTACGGCAGCGGCTTGCCGGACACCCTGAAAAACATCGAACTGAAGATCGATGACGGTGAGTTCCTGATCCTTGTGGGCCCGTCCGGTTGCGGCAAGTCGACCTTGATGAACTGCATCGCAGGCCTGGAAAATATCAGCGGCGGGGCGATTCTGGTGGACGACGCTGACATCAGCGGCATGAGCCCCAAGGATCGCGACATCGCCATGGTGTTCCAGTCCTACGCGCTGTACCCGACCATGAGCGTGCGCGACAACATCGCCTTCGGCCTGAAGATCCGCAAGATGCCGGCGGCTGAAATCGACGAAGAAGTGGCGCGGGTCGCCAAGCTGCTGCAAATCGAACACCTGCTCAGCCGCAAGCCGGGTCAGCTCTCTGGTGGTCAGCAACAGCGCGTGGCCATGGGCCGTGCGCTGGCGCGGCGGCCGAAGATTTATCTGTTCGACGAACCGCTGTCCAACCTCGACGCCAAGCTGCGGGTCGAGATGCGCACCGAAATGAAACTGATGCACCAGCGCCTGAAAACCACCACGGTCTACGTGACTCACGACCAGATCGAAGCCATGACCCTGGGCGACAAAGTGGCGGTGATGAAGGACGGGATCATCCAGCAGTTCGGCACGCCGAAGCAGATCTACAACGATCCGGCCAACCTCTTCGTTGCAAGCTTCATCGGTTCGCCACCGATGAACTTCATCCCGCTGCGTTTGCAGCGCAAGGACGGCCGCCTGCTGGCGTTGCTCGACAGCGGCCAGGCGCGTTGCGAGCTGCCGCTGGGCATGCAGGATGCCGGTCTTGAGGACCGCGAAGTGATCCTCGGCATGCGTCCGGAGCAGATCGTTCTGGCGAACGGCGAGGCCAATGGTTTGCCGACCATTCGCGCCGAAGTCCAGGTTACCGAACCGACCGGTCCCGATACGCTGGTGTTCGTCAATTTGAACGAAACCAAAGTCTGCTGCCGTCTGGCGCCAGACGTTGCGCCGGCCGTGGGCGAGACCCTGACCCTGCAATTCGACCCATCGAAAGTGCTGCTGTTCGATGCCAAGACGGGCGAACGCCTGGGGAGGGCCGGTCAAGCGCAAACCGGGACTCACAGCGCCAACGTCGCGCAGTTCAAAGGCAGATGAAGATCCAGGTGGGAGCGGTGGATGGGGACATCCGTCGCAACCGCTGTAAACCGCGTTAGATAAAAACAGTTAATAACAATAAAGACGAGGATGTAGGGATGAAAAAGAAGAACAACGCTCAGCTTATCTGCCAATTGTCAGCTGTTGCGGTGCTGACCATGGCCGGTAACGTACACGCGGATGACGCATTCAGCGCCGACTCCAAGTGGATGACGGGTGACTGGGGGGGCGAGCGGACCAAACTGATCGAACAAGGTATCGACATCAAGGCGGATTACGTCGGTGAAGTGGGCGCCAACCTCCACGGCGGCTACAACCACGACAAGACCGCACGTTACGCCGACCAGTTTGGCCTGGGCGTGGCGCTGGACCTGCAAAAGCTGTGGGGCTGGGATAACACCCAGGCCAAGATCCAGCTCACCAACCGTAACGGTCAGAACATCTCCAATGACCGTGTCGGCGACCCGCGTGCCGGCACCTTGAGTTCCTCCCAGGAAGTCTACGGCCGTGGCCATATGGTCCGTCTGACCCAATTGTGGGTCCAGCACCAGTTCCTCGACGGCAAGCTGGACGTCAAAGCCGGTTATTTCGGCGAAGGCGAAGACTTCAACACCTTCCCTTGCGAGTTCCAGAACCTGGCGTTCTGCGGTTCACAAGCGGGTAACTGGGCGACTGGTATCTGGTACAACTGGCCGGTCATGCAGGCGGCGGTTCGCGTGAAGTACAACATCACGCCTGAGTTCTATGCGCAGATCGGCGCGTACAACCAGAACCCATCGCAACTGGAACACGGTAACGGCTTCAAGCTCAGCGGCAGTGGTACCAAGGGCACCGTCTTGCCGGTCGAACTGGTCTGGTCGCCGAAGGTCAACAACCTGCCGGGCGAATACCGCGTCGGTTACTACAAGAGCACTGCCGACGCCAATGACGTCCGTAAAGACGACAATGGCGATGATGCAGCGACCACAGGCAAGGCCTTCCGCAGCCACGACAGCAAGCATGGCTACTGGTTTGTGGCGCAACAACAACTCACCACCCACAACGGTGATGCTTCTCGCGGTCTGAATGTCGCGGCCAACGCGACTTTCCACGACAAGGACACCAACGTCGTCGACAACTACCAGTCGCTGATGTTTGTGTACAAGGGCCCATTCGACGCACGTCCAAAAGATGACGTCGGGATCGGTTTTGCCCGTATCCATGTCAACGATGACGTGAAGAAAAACGCCGAGTCGCTCAACGTCGCCAATGGTGTCAGCGACTACGACAATCCGCTGTTCTCGCCACTGCGTTCCACCGAGTACAACTACGAGATCAACTACGGTTTCCACGTTACCAACTGGCTGACTGTGCGTCCTAACCTGCAATACATCACTCACCCGGGCGGTGTTGATGAAGTCGACAACGCGCTGGTCGCCGGTTTGAAAATTCAGTCGGTGTTCTAATGCAGCTGCGATAAGCTCCTCTCCATGTGCGCATTTTTGCGGACGGCCAAGGCTGTCCGCTTTTTTTTGGGGCGGCGCAGTCTCTCAGGTAGGACAAATGATTTTCAGGACCGCGGCACATGCTTGAGCATCCGCTACAACGCTTCTTCAAATCCCTGCGCGAGCGCCCGGTATTTGCCTGGGAGCGCTATCAGCAGCGCGAGGTGCTGGTGATCGACCATCCGCTGTGTCAGGCGGTGTTCAGTCGTCAGGGCGCGCAGTTGCTGCATTTCCAGCCCACGGGCCAAAAGCCCTGGCTCTGGTGCGCGGCGAAGTGGCCGCAGGTCGGGGCGATTCGCGGTGGCGTACCGGTGTGCTGGCCGTGGTATGGCCGTCATCCAAGCGAAAATGCCTGGCCGTCCCATGGTTGGGCACGGCTGATCGACTGGAAACTGATCGACAGCAGCACCGATGACGACGGCGTGTGTCTGCATTGGCAATTGCAGCTGTGTGACTGGCAGGTGGACCTGCATGCGCACTTGGGTGAGCGCATGGATTTGCGCCTGAGTACTGAGCATCAGGACAGCCTGCCGTGCCAGCTGAGCCATGCATTGCACGCCTATTGGCGTATTGGTGATGTTGCCGAGATAGCGCTGTCTGGGCTCGATGGCGCGCAAGGTTATGACCAGCTCAAGCGCGAGTTCTGCGAGCAAAAAGGCGAGTTGCGGGTAGAGGGAGGCTGTCAGCGGGTGTTCCAGCACGAGGGCGAGTTACAGCTCAAGGACCACGCCTGGCAACGCCAATTGTGCATCGATACCGGCGACAGCGCGGATACGGTGGTCTGGCATCCCGGGTCACGGCCGCTGCTGGGAGTGAGCTGGAATGAGGTCTCGGAGTTTGTCTGCGTAGAGGCAGCCTGCGGAGGCACCGATAGCCTGAGCCTGGCACCGGGAGAGCGGGCGCATTTGAGTTTGCAGGCGCGGGTTGGGGTTTAACTCAAGATTACGGTGTTGCGGCTGGCGCCATCGCGAGCAGGCTCGCTCCCACAGGTGAATGCATTCCAAATGTGGGAGCGAGCCTGCTCGCGATGGGGCCGCAACGGGCAATGTAGATTTCGGACTAGTTGAACTCATCCCCAATCGGGTACCGGCTGGCGTTGAGGCTTTCCTTGATCTTGCGCAAATGCGGCTGGAAGTCGACGCCGCGGCGCAGGGTCATGCCGGTGGCGAGTACGTCGAGCACTGTCAGCTGGATGATTCGCGACGTCATCGGCATGTAGATGTCGGTGTCTTCTGGCAGCGGGATGTTCAGGCTCAAGGTGCTGGCCTTGGCCAGTGGTGAACCCTCGGCCGTCAGACCCAGAACCGAGGCTCCGTTCTCGCGGGCAATGCGCGCCACCTCAACCAGTTCACGGGTACGCCCGGTGTAGGAGATGATCACGAACAGTTCGCCCGTGTGGGCCACCGAGGCAATCATCCGCTGCATCAGCACGTCGGCATGGGCGGTGACCGCCAGGTTGAAGCGGAAGAACTTGTGCTGCGCATCCAGCGCCACCGGGGCTGACGCACCGAGGCCGAAGAAGTGGATCTGCCGGGCCTGGATCAATAAATCCACGGCGCGGCTGATCAGGTTCGGGTCCAGTGCCTGGCAGGCGCTGTCCAGCGATGCGATGGCGCTGCCAAAGATTTTCTGGGTGTAGGCTTCCGGGTTGTCGTCGGCTTCCACGGCGCGGCTGACATACGCCGCGCCGCTGGCCAGGCTTTGGGCCAGTTGCAGTTTGAGTTCCGGGTAGCCGCTGACACCGAACGAACGGCAGAAACGGTTGACCGTCGGCTCGCTGACCGAGGCGGCCTGGGCGAGGGCGGCAATACTGAAGCGAGTGGCCTGCTGCGGGTTGAGCAGGATCACTTCGGCGACCTTGCGTTCGGCCTTGTTCAGGTCTGCAAGGCGATTCTGGATTTGTTCCAGTAAATTTCGCACGCGGTCCATTTATGTTCCTTAGGTCGGCTATGCAGATTGGGCCTGTGAAGCGGCCCATAATGGTGGCCTATCCTACTGGTGGCCCCGACCGACCACCACTTGGAATCTGTATTTTGGAAAAATGTTGTGGTTATTACTACATTTTTCCTTGAGCGATACCTTAAAAAAAGGTATTTGTAGCTTAACTTGATAAAAGAACAAACATCATGCCTTCGATTACGGTTGAACCGTGCACCTTTGCCTTGTTCGGCGCCTTGGGCGATCTGGCCCTGCGCAAGCTGTTTCCTGCCTTGTACCAACTCGATGGCGCTGGCCTGCTGCATGAGGACACGCGCATTATCGCACTGGCCCGTGAACCGGGCAGCGAGCAAGAGCATCTGGCTTTTATTGCCCGTGAACTGCGCCATTACGTTGATGCCAAGGAACTCGACGAAGCCGTGCTCGAACGTTTCCTGGCACGCCTGACGTACCTGCATGTCGACTTCCTCAATTCTGACGACTACATCGCGCTGGCCGAACTGGCCGGCACGGCGCAGCGGATGATTGCCTACTTCGCGACGCCTGCTGCGGTGTACGGCGCGATTTGCGAGAACCTGGCGAAGGTCGGCCTGGCCGAAAACACCCGTGTGGTGCTGGAAAAGCCGATCGGTTCGGACCTCGAGTCGTCGCGCAAGGTCAACGACGCCGTGGCGCGGTACTTCCCGGAAAACCGCACGTACCGCATCGACCACTACCTGGGCAAAGAGACGGTCCAGAACCTGATCGCCCTGCGTTTCGCCAACAGCCTGTTCGAAACCCAGTGGAACCAGAACTACATTTCCCACGTGGAAATCACCGTCGCCGAGAAGGTCGGGATCGAGGGCCGTTGGGGCTACTTCGACAAGGCCGGCCAACTGCGGGACATGATTCAGAACCACCTGTTGCAGTTGCTGTGCCTGATCGCCATGGACCCGCCAGCGGATCTCTCGGCCGACAGCATCCGTGACGAGAAAGTCAAAGTGCTCAAGGCGCTGGCGCCGATCAGTCCGGAAGGCCTGACCACCCAGGTGGTGCGCGGCCAGTACATCGCCGGTCACAGCGAAGGCAAGTCGGTGCCGGGTTACCTGGAGGAAGAAAATTCCAACACCCAGAGCGACACTGAAACCTTCGTCGCCCTGCGTGCCGACATCCGCAACTGGCGTTGGGCCGGCGTGCCGTTTTACCTGCGTACCGGTAAACGCATGCCGCAGAAACTGTCGCAGATCGTCATCCACTTCAAGGAACCGTCGCACTACATCTTCGCTCCCGAGCAGCGCTTGCAGATCAGCAACAAGCTGATCATCCGCCTGCAACCGGACGAAGGTATTTCCTTGCGCGTGATGACCAAAGAACAGGGCCTGGACAAGGGCATGCAGCTGCGCAGCGGTCCGTTGCAGCTGAATTTTTCCGATACCTATCGCAGCGCGCGGATTCCCGATGCCTACGAACGGTTGTTGCTGGAAGTGATGCGCGGCAATCAGAACCTGTTTGTCCGTAAAGATGAAATCGAAGCCGCGTGGAAGTGGTGTGACCAGCTGATTGCCGGGTGGAAGAAGTCCGGTGACGCGCCCAAGCCGTATGCGGCGGGCTCCTGGGGACCGATGAGTTCCATTGCACTGATCACGCGGGACGGGAGGTCGTGGTATGGCGATATCTGAATTCAAACTGCCTCAGGGCGTCAGCGCTCATGAGTTTCGCAGCCCGGTGTTGCTGGCCGAAGGCCTGGCACTGACGGTGGCCAAGCAACTGAGCGAGGCCATCGATGCCCGAGGCAGCGCGACGCTGGTAGTGTCCGGCGGACGTAGCCCGGTGGCGTTTTTCCAGCATCTGGCCAAGCAGGCGCTGGACTGGTCCAAGGTCGTGGTGACCCTGGCCGACGAGCGCTGGGTACCGGTAGAGCACGCCGACAGCAATGCAGGTCTGCTCAAGCGTTACTTGTTACAGGGCCCGGCGGCCAAGGCGAAATTCCTCAGCCTCTACAGCGCCACTGCCAACCTTGAACAGGCTGCCGAGCAGGCCGATCGCTTGCTCGCCGAATTGCCGGCCATCGACGCGCTGGTGCTGGGGATGGGCGACGACGGTCATACCGCCTCGCTGTTCCCCAATAGCCCGAACCTGGCCGAAGCCTTGAGAGTCGACGGCACACGCCATTGCTGGCCGATGCTGGCGCCGACCGTGCCGCATCAGCGCCTGACCATGAGTCGTGCGCTGCTGGCCTCGGCACAGTTCACCGTGCTATCGATTTCCGGTCAGTCAAAGTTGACCACCCTGAGTGCCGCACTGGCCGGTGACGATGTCGCCGCAATGCCGATTCGCGCGTTTCTGCAACCCACGTTAGAGATTTACTGGTGCCCATGAACCAAGGATCAGCCGCTATGACAAACACTCAACCGACCGTTTCCATGGCGGACAAAGTTGCCCTGATCGACAGCCTCTGCGTCAAGGCGCGGATTCTGCCTGTGATCACCATTGCCCGCGAACAAGACATTCTGCCACTGGCCGATGCCCTTGCCGCAGGTGGGTTGACGGCCCTGGAAGTGACCCTGCGTTCGCAGTTCGGCCTCAAGGCCATCCAGGTTCTGCGTGAGCAGCGTCCGGAGCTGGTCACCGGTGCCGGCACCGTGCTCGATCGCAACATGCTGGCCGCCGCTGAAGCCGCCGGTTCGCAGTTCATCGTGACCCCAGGTATTACCCGCGACCTGCTGGAAGCCAGCGTTGCCAGCCCGATTCCGCTGTTGCCAGGCATCAGCAACGCCTCCGGGATCATGGAGGGCTATGCCCTGGGTTATCGCCGCTTCAAGCTGTTCCCGGCGGAAGTCAGCGGTGGTGTGGCAGCGATCAAGGCCCTAGGCGGCCCGTTCGGTGAAGTGCGTTTCTGCCCGACTGGCGGTGTTGGCCCCGCCAACATCAAGAGTTACATGGCACTGAAAAACGTGATGTGTGTCGGCGGCAGCTGGATGCTTGATCCGGAGTGGATCAAGAACGGTGACTGGGCACGTATCCAGGAGTGCACCGCCGAGGCGCTGGCACTGCTGGACTGATTGGTTTTACCGGCTGTTTTTTACGCAGAATCGTTGTAGTTGTGTTCTACGGCTTTACGGCGCACTTGGTCAGTGCGCCGTTTTTTTTGCCTGTAGAAAAGTGGCTCGCCTTCAGTGGCATACATAGTTACCGCAACCCACCCCGGAGATCTCTCTATCCTTCGAGCAACTTATGGAGGAAGCGACTCATGGAAGAACACGCAACAACCATGGCAACCGGGCCAGTCTGTTTATTGGCTCCCGAACAGATTGCCGGCCCGTACTTCAGAAACCCCAGGTTGATCCGAAGGAACATCAGTGAAGGGGCCAGCGGTATTCCCTTGCTGCTCAAACTGGGCATTGTCGACGTCAGCACCTGCGAACCGGTGACGGATGCCCTGGTGGATATCTGGCAATGCAATGCGCGAGGGGCCTATTCAGGCTGGAGCAAGATCAATCCGGATAAGGAGGTCGATGTCGGCGATATCGGCTCGGTTCCACGTACCGATGACGACACCTATTTGCGCGGTGGGCAATTCACCGATCGCAAAGGCGTCGTCAGGTTTACCACGATTTATCCGGGGTTTTATGCAGGGCGCAGCGTGCACATCCATGTTGCCGTTCGAATCGTTACCGGCAGCAATCACCTGGAAGCGCGGCATGTTGCCTGGGTCGGCCAGCTGTACCTTCCGGAGGTGACGTCACGTTCGGTGCTGAATGCCAAAGACTACAGCGGGCGGAGCATTTCGCCGCTGCACAACGATCAGGATGAGCTTTTTACCCAAATGCATGGGGAAGACTCGATACTGAAAATCCACACCATTGCCCGTGATTCCTGGGAAGACGGTTATTTCGGGCAGTTGACCATCGGGATCGACAAGCGCGCGATGTCAGCGCAGATCAAGCCCGAAGACTTCGACATCTATACCGTGTGAACACCCGTCCCGGTGTTCATTACCTCAACTCAGTTCGATCAGGGCCTGGGCCAGCAGCTGCATTTCCTGCGCAGTATTGGTCAGGCCCGGTGTAATGCGAATACAGCTGCCGCACGCCGAACCGTTGCGGGCCACGGTGAACAGGTTGTAGTCGTGGAGCAGGCGGTCGACCATCGCTTGCTGGTCGGCATGCCGGGTGAAGCGCATCGAGGTGATACCGCAATACAGGCGCGGATCATCCGGAGTCATGACTTCAATGCCCTGCACATCGCGAACAGTCTCGACCCACAGATTGCGCAAGTAATTAAGCCGTGCACCCTTGGCGGCCGCGCCACCGATGGAATGATGTTCTTCGAACACCAGCGGCAAGGTCAGTAACGCCGGAATGTCTGGCGTGCTGTAAGGCGTGCGCGAGCGGATGTCGGTGAGCGGAAAATGAAACTCGCCCATGTCCGGATCAATATCGGCCAGACGCTGTGGCGCGATGTAGATGAACCCCAGGGTCAACGGTGCGCCGATCCATTTGTGCAGGTTGTAGCCAGCAAAAGAGATGCCCAGTTCATCGAGATTGAATTCGATCTGGCCGAGGGCATGGGCACCGTCGAGGATCACGTCGACCCCGTGCTCTTTGGCCGCCGCCGCAATCGCCTTGACCGGCATCACCAGGCCGGTGCGATGGGTGACGTGGGTCAGCGCCATCAACTTGAGCCGTGGATAACGCACGAACGCCTCACGGTAGGTTGCCACCAACGTCTCGAAGCAGGCGGGATGAGCATGCTCGATCTCGATCACTTCGACGCCGCGATGGCGAGCCAGCCAGCGCATCGCACTTTTGACCGTGTCGTATTCCAGATCGCACAGCAGCACCTGATCGCCCGGTTGCAAGCTGTTGTAGTTGCGAATCAGCGATTGCAGTGCGTCCGAGGCGTTGCGTGTCAGGGCTACCGCTTCGGCGGGCACCTGCAAGAGCTCGGCCAGTTGCCCGCGTATTTTCAGGCTTTCGAGTTTTTCGAAACGCTGACGCACATATACCGAGTTGCTGCGGTTGATGAATTCGATGTTGCGCTGGTACTCCTCGACCACGGTGCGCGACATGCGGCCGAAGTAACCGTTCTCAAGGTTGATCGGACCTGGCTGGACCTCATAGCGGTCGGCGAACGTTTGCCAAAAAGCTTCATCAAGGGCACGGCGCGTGTTTTCGGGCATGGGGGCGACTCGTTCCGTGGTTCAGTGGCGTGGCTTGGGTTTGCCATGTTTGGCGCGCAGCGGGTCGAGCAAGTCGGACAGGCCGTTGTGATCGATTTCCTGCATCAGGGCCAGCAAGCCACCCAGTTCACCGTGGGGGAAACCCTCGCGGGCGAACCAGTTCAGGTATTGGCCGGGCAGGTCGGCAATGATGCGCCCCTTGTATTTGCCAAAGGGCATTTCGCGGGTGACCAGCAGTTCAAGCTTTTCGGGATTCATCGATCGGTCGTCTTGATTCAAACAGTCTGGAAAATACAGGCATTCTGCATGCAGGCCAATTGACAGATCATGCAAATAACTCGGGTGCAGATGTTTGGTGAAAATTTAACTTATTGAAATATAAGATAAAAAACTCACTCAAGGGCTGGCACACGAGATGCAGTGTTTTAGGTATCCCTCTTGGTCTGCGAGGATTTGAAAAATGACTGACATCAATAAAGAAGTGATTTCAGTCCTGAACGACCTGATCGAGATCAGCAAGGACGGTCAGGAGGGTTTCAAGACCTGTGCCCAGGACATCAAGCATCCTGAACTCAAGGCGCTGTTTGTCAAACGCGCTGCCGAGTGCGCCACTGCCGCTGTCGAACTTCAACATACCGTGCGTTCGATGGGGGGCGATCCCGAGACCAGAACCCGTGTCGGCGGTGATAGGCATCGTCGTTGGGTCGGCGTCAAATCATTGGTCACTGGAAAGAGCGAAGAAGTGGTGCTCAACGAAGCCAGGCGTGGCGAGGACCATGCCCTGAAGGCTTACAAAGCAGCGCTCGAAAAGATCAATGAAGACAATCTGCTGGGGATTCGTGATCTGGTCGAGCGTCAGTATCACGGGGCACAACGCAACCACGATCAGGTCAAAGCCTTGTGTTATCAGGCTCGTGCCCGGTCGTAAGTCGGTTAAAAACGCCTGGATCAGAGGATCGTTCCCACGCGAGCGTGGGAGCGATCATATATGGGCATCAGCCGATGCTGATAGCGGGCAATGTCGGCAAGGTCACGGTCTGTTGCTTGCGTGGCGCCAGAATTTCGGCCTCGCCGTCCACGACCAGCTCATCGCGCTGGTTGAATACCCGAGTGGCGATGCGCACGCGGAATTTCGGCAGTTTCTCGAGGATTTCCAGGCGTACGGTCAGGGTGTCGCCGATTTTTACCGGCTTCTGAAAGCTCATTTGCTGACCGATATAAATAGTCCCCGGCCCAGGCAGCTCGCAGGCGACGGCGGCGCTGATCAGCGCACCGCTGAACATACCGTGGGCGATGCGTTCCTTGAACATGCTCGCTGCTGCAAATTCGGGGTCCAGGTGCACCGGGTTGTGGTCTCCGGACATCGCCGCGAACAGCTGAATGTCGCGTTCCTCGACGGTCTTGCTGTAGCTGGCGGTCTGGCCGACTTCGAGGGCTTCGTACGGGGTATTGGTAACCTGGGTCATGTGTCTTGAATCCTGTGACGAGTTAAGTGTGATAACCAAACATTATTCGGTTCGGGGTGGCCGGCGATGGCTCAGTGCCTCAGCCAGCCATTTGAGCAGGTCCGCGGTCACTTCATCGCGGTTGCTCTCGTTAAACAGTTCGTGCCGGGCCTGCGGGTAGATATTCAGCTGCATGCACTGGTTGCCGGCGCTGCGCAGTGCGTCGGCCAGAGCCTTGAGACGTTTGCCTTCGCTCACTGGATCACATTCACCACCAATCACCAGCAACGGCAGGCCCGGATCGATCTCCGCGAGATTGGACGCTTTGCTGATTTGCTGCAAGCCGCCGAGCAGGTCGATCCACAGCTGATTAGTGCAACGGTAGCCGCAGAGGGGGTCGTGGACGTACTTGTCGACTTCGTCCGGGTCGCGACTGAGCCAGTCGAACCGAGTGCGATGAGGCTTGAAGGGCTTGTTGAATGAACCGAACGACAACCACTCGATCAGTGCACTGCGACCGGTAGGCCCCTGACGCCAGCGTTCGAAACGCGCAATCAGGCGCGCTACCCGGTAGAGCGCGACGGGCTGGAAGTTCGAGCCACTGAGGACGGCGCCGTGCAGGCTGGCGCTGTGGTGCAGCAGGTACGCCTGGGCGATGTAGCTGCCCATGCTGTGACCGAGCAGCACGATCGGTACGCCCGGATGGTGCTGACCGATGTGCTGATTGAGGCTGGCCAGATCACCGACCACTTTGCACCAGCCGTCCTGGTCGGAGAAATGCCCGAGCACGCCGTTTTCGGCGGTTTTGCCATGACCGCGCTGGTCCAGCGCATAGACGCCGTAACCCTCGGCACATAAAACCTGCGCCAGCCGCGCATAACGGCCGCTGTGTTCAGCCATACCGTGGGACAGCAGAATCACCGCTTTCAGCGGGCCTTCAGGCAGCCACTGGTTGACGAAAAGTCGACTGTGATCGCTCGCGGTCAACCAGAATGTGTCGTGGATCATGGCGATTCCTTTGCGCGGTTTTGTTTAGACGCGGCGTCGTTGCATTGTATAGCTCATCAACCACAGGGCGTGCGATGTGGGTGTCCCCCAGCAGCAAGATTCACGCTATTAATGAAGCGGGTGCGTATATTTGCCTGAATCACCATAGCTGCTAGTGTCCCAGAAGCCCCGCTTTTCAGCGTCACAGAGAAGGCGGCCCGGATTTGCTCAGGTAAAGAGGACAAGTACAATGCAACCTGATTTCTGGAATGACAAACGCCCGGCCGGCGTACCCAATGATATCGAACCGGGTGCCTACAAGTCGGTGATCGAGGTGTTCGAGCGTTCCTGCAAGAAATTCGCTGACCGTCCGGCATTCAGCAACATGGGCGTGACGCTCACCTATGCCGAGCTTGAGCGCTACAGCGCGGCGTTCGCTGGCTACCTGCAAACTCAGACCGACCTGCTGCCCGGTGATCGCATCGCGATGCAGATGCCCAATGTCCTGCATTACCCGATTGCCGTGTTCGGCGCGTTGCGAGCCGGGCTGATTGTGGTCAACACCAACCCGCTGTACACCGCGCGTGAGATGCGTCATCAGTTCAAGGACTCCGGTGCCCGGGCGCTGGTGTACCTGAACATGTTCGGGCAGAAGGTCCAGGAAGTACTGCCCGACACCGAGATTCAGTACCTGATCGAAGCGAAGATGGGCGACCTGATGCCGACCGCCAAGGGTTGGCTGATCAACACCGTGGTCGACAAGGTCAAGAAGATGGTCCCGACCTACGACCTGCCGCAGGCGATTTCCTTCAAGAGCGCGCTGCGCCTGGGCCGCGGTCAAAGCATCAAGCCGTTGAACGTCAGCCTCGATGATGTCGCCGTGCTGCAATACACCGGCGGCACTACCGGGCTGGCCAAGGGCGCGATGCTGACCCACGGCAATCTGGTCGCCAACATGCAGCAGGCCCGCGCCTGTCTTGGCCAGTTCGGCAGCAATGGCAAACCGCTGCTGCGTGAAGGTCAGGAAGTGATGATCGCGCCGCTGCCGCTGTACCACATCTATGCCTTCACGGCGAACTGCATGTGCATGATGGTGACCGGCAACCACAACGTGTTGATCACCAATCCACGGGACATCGCCGGTTTCATCAAGGAGCTGAAGAACTGGCGGTTCTCGGCGCTGTTGGGGCTCAACACGCTGTTCGTCGCACTGATGGATCATCCGGACTTCAAGACCCTGGACTTCTCCAGCCTCAAACTCACCAACTCCGGCGGTACCGCACTGGTCAAGGCCACCGCTGAACGCTGGGAGCAGATAACCGGTTGCCGGATCACCGAAGGCTACGGCTTGACTGAAACCTCGCCAGTGGCCTGCACCAATCCGTATGGCGACAAGTCGCGCATTGGCACGGTCGGCCTGCCGGTGCCGGGTACCACGTTGAAAGTCATCAATGATGACGGTGTCGAACAGCCCATGGGCGAGCGCGGCGAGCTGTGCATCAAGGGCCCGCAAATCATGAAAGGCTACTGGCAGAAACCCGAAGCCACCGCCGAAGTGCTGGATGCCGACGGCTGGTTCAAGTCCGGTGACATCGCGGTGATCGACCCGGACGGGTTCGTACGAATTGTCGATCGCAAGAAAGACATGATCATCGTCTCGGGTTTCAACGTGTACCCGAACGAAATCGAGGATGTGGTCATGGCGCACCCGAAAGTCGCCAACTGCGCGGTAATCGGCGTGCCGGACGAACGCTCCGGGGAAGCGGTGAAGCTCTTCGTGGTGGCGCGTGAGGCAGGGGTCAGCCTTGAAGAGCTGAAGGCCTACTGCAAGGAAAACTTCACCGCCTACAAGGTGCCCAAGCACATCGTGCTGCGCGAGTCGCTACCGATGACGCCGGTGGGCAAGATATTGCGACGGGAGCTGCGCGATATCGCGTAATCGTTAAAGGCCGCGCTTCGCGCGATCGCGGGCAAGCCTTGCTCCTACAGGTTTAGTGTCGATCAGCCAATTGTGGCACGACACAAATCCGTAGGAGCAAGGCTTGCCCGCGATGCTTTTCAGCGGGGTAAAACGCCAATTTCAGGGCGTTTCAAGGGTGTATAGATTTTTTGCTCTAAAATCGACCATTTGCCGGTCTTGAGTCGTTAAAGTGACTGTGAAGGCTCTATTTGGCTCTAGTAGGGCCTTGGCAAAGCTGCTACTCTCGGCGCGCTTTGTGACTTCCCGGCCTGGGTAAAGCCGGATTCACCAAAAAACACACACCAATAATAATCGCAAAATGCGGTGAAGAATTCGCGTTGCTGAGGAGTGGGCTTCCATGATCGAAGACTTTTGGAAGGATAAGTACCCAGCTGGAATTGCTGCCGAGATCAATCCAGACGAGTATCCGAATATTCAGGCGGTGTTAAAGCAATCCTGCCAACGCTTCGCCAACAAACCGGCCTTTAGTAACCTCGGCAAGACACTCACCTACGGTGAGCTGTACGAATTGTCCGGTGCTTTTGCCGCTTACCTGCAACAGCATACCGATTTGCAGCCGGGCGATCGAATTGCCGTACAACTGCCAAACCTGCTGCAATACCCGATCGCTGTGTTTGGTGCCATCCGTGCCGGCTTGATCGTGGTCAACACCAACCCGCTGTACACCGCGCGGGAAATGGAACACCAATTCAACGATTCCGGCGCCAAGGCGCTGGTGTGCCTGGCGAACATGGCGCACCTGGCCGAGGTCGTGGTGCCCAAGACGGGCGTCAAGCACGTCATCGTCACGGAAGTGGCCGACCTGCTGCCACCGCTCAAGCGCTTGCTGATCAACAGCGTCATCAAGTACGTGAAGAAGATGGTCCCGGCCTATCACCTGCCCAAGGCCGTCAAGTTCAATGACGTGTTGAGCAAAGGTCACGGCCAGCCCGTAACCGAAGCCAACCCGGCCAGCAGCGACGTTGCCGTGCTGCAATACACCGGCGGCACCACCGGCGTGGCCAAGGGTGCAATGCTGACCCACCGCAACCTGGTGGCGAACATGATGCAGTGCCGGGCGCTGATGGGTTCCAACCTCAATGAAGGTTGCGAAATCCTCATCACGCCGCTGCCGCTGTACCACATCTATGCCTTCACCTTTCATTGCATGGCGATGATGTTGATTGGCAACCACAACATCCTGATCAGCAACCCGCGCGATCTGCCGGCGATGGTCAAGGAACTGTCGAAGTGGAAGTTCAGCGGTTTCGTCGGCCTGAACACCTTGTTCGTGGCGCTGTGCAACAACGAAGCGTTCCGCAAGCTGGATTTCTCTGGCCTGAAAATCACCTTGTCCGGTGGCATGGCCCTGCAACTGGCCGCTGCCGAACGCTGGAAAGCCGTGACCGGTTGCGCCATCTGCGAAGGTTACGGCATGACCGAAACCAGCCCGGTAGCCACCGTCAATCCAAACCAGAACATTCAGTTGGGAACGATCGGTATTCCGGTTCCGTCGACCCTGTGCAAAGTCATCGATGACGCTGGCGTTGAACAGCCACTAGGCGAAATCGGTGAGCTGTGTGTGAAAGGTCCGCAAGTGATGAAAGGCTACTGGCAGCGCCAGGAAGCCACCGACGAAATCCTCGACAGCGAAGGCTGGCTGAAGACCGGTGATATTGCGCTGATCCAGCCAGATGGCTACATGCGCATTGTCGATCGCAAGAAAGACATGATTCTGGTCTCCGGTTTCAACGTCTACCCCAACGAGCTCGAAGATGTACTGGCGACCTTGCCGGGCGTGCTGCAATGCGCAGCCATTGGTGTGCCGGACGAGAAGTCGGGCGAGGCAATCAAGATTTTCATCGTTGCCAAACCGGGCGTAACCCTGACCAAAGAGCAGGTGATGACGCACATGCGTGCCAACGTCACCGGCTACAAAGTGCCGAAAGGCATCGAGTTCCGCGATGCGCTGCCGACCACCAACGTCGGCAAGATCCTGCGTCGCGAATTGCGTGATGAAGAGCTGAAGAAACTCGGCTTGAAGAAGGTCAGCGCCTAATCAAACAAAAGCCCTGCAGATGCGGGGCTTTTTGTTGCTGGCAGAGAAACCTGCTCGTTCCCACGCTCCGCGTGGTAACGCATTCCGGGACGCTCTGCGTCCCAGCAGCGGGGGGCGGCATTCCTTTGCTGCGCGTGGGAACGATCTCTTTAGAGACGGAACTGCGCGAAGTTGACGTTGGTGCCGGCTGGGCGCATGTCCTGAAGGTAGGAGTCCTTGTCGGCGCTCAGTTCCAGGCTCAGGGCCGCCTTGCGCTTGCCTTCGTTGCGCACCACCAGGCCTTCGAGCTTCTCGCGCAGGAACACCGTCGGTACTTTCAGGTGCAGCAGTTCGTCGGTGGCGGGCGTGTGCATCAGCAGGTGAACCCATTCGTACTGACCAATGGCCAGGCGCGCAACCGGGATATCAAACCACCAGATGTTGCGGTTGCGGTTCAATTCGGTGAAATGGCAGTTGTTGACACCAAGCACTGCACCGCCGAGTTCCTGGTTTCTGCGGGCAATGGCCTGCTTTTTATCGAGTTTCATAACGTTCCTACGGGATTGGATCTTCAGCGCCACGGCCTGAATACGTTGCGCATTCTCGGGGGTTGGCTGGCAAACATAAAGCCCAACCTGCATTTGCGGATGAAATGACGCGCTGAAAATAAATGAAACTCTGTGCAACGCCCTCTGGTCAACCACCAGGTAACGACACTGACCTTTGAATGTTCACAGGAGAAATACCATGAGCAGCACTGGCGATAAAGTTAAAGGCCTGGCCAACGAAGCGGTCGGCAACGTCAAGCAAGGTGTGGGTAAAGCCACCGACAACCCCAAGCTGCGAGCCGAAGACAAGCTTCAGGAGAAGAAAGGCGAAGCCCAGCAAGTGCTCGGCAAGGCTAAAGAGGCGATCAAGAAAACCATCGATAAAGCCTGATCCGATAACCGGCGTTAATGCACTGCGACGGCCATCCACGGATGGCCGTTTTTATGTCGGTTACCGTATTTAACCTCCCCGAAATTGTTTCAAAGTCGCCAAGTAGGTTACTTTGATGTAGAAAACGGCCCCTGAGTCGCCCCCGACTTCAACCCTTTTGCGGCGAAAGGAGACGCTATGATGTTCCCGGAGTTGAAAGGCTTGCCCTTGCACCGCGTGATGATGCGCACGGTCACCGAGTTCATCAATGACGAGATGTCGACCTATGCCTCGGCGCTGGCCTATCAGATGTTGTTCTCGCTGTTTCCGTTCATTCTGTTCCTGATTGCCCTGATCGGTTTCCTGCACCTGCCGGACTTCTTTTCCTGGCTGCGTCTTCAGTCGGAGCTGGTGTTGCCGCCGCAAGCGCTGGAACAAGTGAACCCGGTGATCGACCAACTCCAGCAATCCAAGGGTGGATTGCTCTCGGTGGGTATCGTCATCGCCCTGTGGACCGCCTCCGCGGGTGTGCGGCTGATGATGAGCGCGATGAACGCGGCCTACGATGTGGTCGAAGGCCGGCCGATCTGGAAGCGTTTCCCGCTGTCGATTTTCTACACTGTTGGCGTTGCCGGCATGCTACTGGTCGCTGCGGCCTTGATGGTACTCGGCCCGCAGGTGATGGAATGGATTGCGTCGCAGATCGGCATGGAAGAGTTCATCGTCACGCTGTGGACGATACTGCGTTGGCCGGTGATCGTCATTTTGCTGATGGTCGCGGTCGCGTTGATTTACTACGTGATGCCTGATGTGAAACAGAAGTTTCGCTTCATCACGCCGGGTTCGGTGCTGGCAGTGGTGGTTTGGATCATCGCTTCGCTGGGCTTCGGTTATTACGTCAAAACCTTCGCCAACTACAATGCCATGTATGGCAGTATCGGTGCGATCATCGTGCTGTTGCTGTACTTCTACATTTCCGCTGCGGTGCTGTTGCTCGGCGCGGAAATGAATGCGGTGATCGACCACATGTCGAGCGAAGGCAAGCATCCTGGCGCCAAGGACTTCGGCGAACACGACGAAAAACACCATGTTTCGGGACTGGGCCGGGATCACTCGCTCAACCCGACCACTGACGAAGCCTGACGATGATCCGTGAAATCCTGAAAATGGGCGATGAGCGCCTGCTGCGTATCGCTCCGCCGGTACCGGCCGAAATGTTCGACAGCCCCGAGCTGTGGCAGTTGATCGACGACATGTTCCAGACCATGGAAAGCGTCGGTGGCGTTGGCCTGGCTGCGCCGCAGATCGGTGTCGACCTGCAACTGGTGATCTTCGGCTTCGAACACAGCGAACGTTACCCGGACGCTGACGCCGTACCGCAGACGATCTTGATCAACCCGTTGATTACGCCGCTTGATCCGACGCTGGAAGAGGGCTTCGAAGGTTGCCTGTCGGTACCGGGGCTGCGGGGGGCGGTCGAGCGTTATCAGCACATTCGCTATGAAGGCTTCGATCCCAAGGGCGAGCCGATTGTGCGCATCGCCTCGGGTTTCCACGCCCGAGTGGTGCAGCACGAATGCGATCACCTGATCGGCCGATTGTACCCGTCGCGGATCACCGACTTCCGCAAGTTCGGGTTTACCGAGGTGATGTTCCCGGATCTTGATCCGGCGGCAGACGACTAAACCGGGCTGGCTCCCAATGCTCGGCCCATCGCGATCATCGGCTTGTTGCGTTTATAGCGAGCCAGGCGCTCGGCCAGTGCGTAGGGCAACAACGGGTCCGCAGTGAAACCATTGCGCTCATAAAATTCGCGCAAGTCCGGGTGGCAGAACAGCCACACCGGCGCCGTGATCTGCACCAGCGCCTGGGCCATCAACGCCCCCGCAATACCTTGTCCCCGAAAGGCCGGGTCGACAAATAACCCCGTCAGCCAAAAACCCTCCGCCATCGGCCGCAAACAGAGCCCGGCGATGATCTCGTCGCGCTTGCCTACCCACAGTTGAGCGTCGCGAACCGCTTTCATCGATGACTGGTGACTGCGATAAAACTTGTTCAGCAAAGGCCACAGTGGCTCGGCAAGCTGGGTGTACTGGGTGTTGGGCATGTGCGAGAGGGTCACTGCGAAAAATGCGCCTATTATAAAAGAACCAACGCTGCGAGATAGGTGTATACCTGATCTCATATTCCCAGTTGGTGGAGCGTGCATCATGAGCAAAGGCATGGATTCGAAGAAAGCGGCGAAAAAGAAACCGACCAAGACAGCCGTTGAAAAACGCGCTGACAAGAAGGCCAAAAAGGTCGGTGTGTTCGGGCACTGAGCCCGCCTTGACGGAGCCCGGCAATCGGGCTCCGCGTTCATTTCCAGCTGCGTCATTCACCCGTAATCAATCTTCAGGCGTGCGCCACTTCCGCCGCCAGCGCCTCGCTTACCGCAGGCCGTGAGCCAATCCGCGCCTGAAAACGCTCCAGCGGCGGCCATTGCTTCAGGTCGATATCAAACAAGGCAGTCCACCGCAGCACGCTGAACAGATAGGCATCAGCGATGCTGAAGCGTTCGCCCAGCAGATAATCATGCTGCTCCAGAGTCTGGGTCAGCACGGCAAACCGCTTGAACAGTTTCTCCTTGAAGAGCGCTTTCACCTGATCAGGAAACTGCACGTTGAACAGCAGTCCCAGAGCGCCGTGAATCTCACTCGAAATAAAGTTCAGGACTTCCTGCAAGCGCACTCTTTCCCAGGATCCGCACGCCGGTGCAAGGCCGGCAAGCGGGCGAAGATCAGCCAGGTATTGCAGGATTGCCGGTCCCTCGGTCAGCACATCGCCGTTATCCAGTTGCAGCGCCGCGACATAGCCTTTCGGATTGATCGCAAGAAAGTCGGCACCGTCGCCGGTCTTCTTCGTTCGGTTGTCGACGCGGACCAGCTCGAATGGCAACTGCAGTTCACGCAGAACAATGTGCGGTGCAAGGGAGCAGGCTTGAGGCGAAAAATACAACTTCATGGTCAGAGTTCCAGGTGAGGATTTTGATCAGTGTCATAGTCGCCCACACTCGTCGTAAAATTAGTCTTTCAGACATCAGCCATAAGGACAGCTACTGCCATGATGAACCTGATGCATTGGCGGATGCTGGTGGCTATCGCCGACACGGGCAACATTACTCGCGCTGCCGAGCGTATCGGCATGACTCAATCGGGAGCCAGTCAAGCGCTGGCCTTGCTTGAGGACGTGCTCGGTATTCAGCTGTTTGTCCGGGAAAACCGTCAGACCTTGCCGACCGCGGTTGGAGTACACGTGATCGAACAGGCGCGGGTGATGCTCCAGGCCCTTGAGACCATCCGGACCACCGCCGAAGCGGCGCGGGACATTCAGCGTGGCACGATTCGCCTGGCCAGTTTTCCGATGGTGCTCGCGACGTTTCTGCCGCCGCTGTTGCGCCAGTTCAATCAGCTGTATCCCGGTATTCAGGTGGTGGCGCTGGAGGTCAGCGACAACGAAGTTGAAGCGTTGCTTGGCGCTGGCCTGGTTGATCTGGGCGTGGTGCTCAATCCTCCACCTGAACGCAATGCCGGAATGTTGGGGCGAGATACCTGGGTTGCGGTGCTGCCGATGGCGCATCCATTGGCCCGAGGAAACCACGAGCACGGGTTGATGCTGGCGGAACTGGTCGAGCAGCCATTTGTGCTGGCCACCGGCGGTTGCAGCGTCAATGCCCGCAGCCTGGCAGCGGATGCAGGTCTTGCGCTGCTTGATGTCCGGGTTGAAGTTCGAGAGTGGGGCAGTGCGTTCACGCTGGTTCGGGAAAACGTCGGAGTGACGCTGGTTCCGGAAATGACCTTGCCAGCCAATCGCAAGGGGTTGCGCGTACTGCCGTTGGCGGTGCCTGTTCATCGAGAGTTTGCGCTGGTGGCCACACCGCTCAGGGAACCTTCTGCGGCGGTGCAGGCGCTGCTGGCGATGCTCCATCCTGCAGCGCTCTGATCGTCGGTAAAAAGCTTGCGCCCACTTCAACTTGTCTTCGTGCGCTGGGCTATCGAAGCGGGTTGCTCAGACGACCGACGATATCGAGCGCACTGTCGAGCAAGCGCATACGCATGAACGATTTGGCCGGCCAGTCCTGTTTCAACAAGGCCAGACGCTCGATTGTCCAGCGCTGTGGCTCGACCCGTTCACGCAAGTGGTCAAAGCAGTCACTGACCTGAATGGCCAACTCATTCCACAGTGCATCTTCCGGCATCTTCCAATGCCGGGCGCAGAGCAGTGCCAGCTCCCCGAGATGGCACATGAAGGTGGTGTGCAAGAGTTTGTCGCGCACGAAGTCCGCATCGTCATACAGCGTCATCTGCGGGTCATGCAACTGAAGGTCGAGGCCTTGCCGATGCAAGGTCTGGCGGTGAATCCGGATGTCGCCGAAGTCACGCACCATCAGTCGGCTTAACTGTCCCTCAGCACTCATGACCATGAAACTGTTCTGCTGGTGCGCCTCGAAGGCGACCCCGTAGATCAGGTACAGACCGAGCAATCCGGGAACGGCGATCGATAGATAGTCACGGAAAAAACGCAGCAGTTCCGGTCTGCCGTCTCCTCCTTGGGCCAACCTGACCCACTGGCGCAGTAACGGTTGTTCGTGTTCATCCAGGGCGAACAGGCTGCCAACGGGAACGGCCATCTCGCCCGGCTGCAACAAGCGCGACGGGTTGTCCCGGTAAAGCACCGCCAGGTGTCGGGAGCGTTGATCATCTGCCGGTTGCGGCGAGTAATGCACGCCGATACGTTCCGGCACGATGTTCAACACGGCTCGAATCTGCGGCTCCTGCTTGAGTATTTGCAGCAACAATCCGCTGACCCTTGGCCCCATGCGCGCAGAGCGTGGCGAAAGGGTGCGCTGCACGCTGGTCAGTCGTAGCGCCACAGGAAGTTTGACCATCGGTGAACAGCGGTTTGCAGTGGGTGCCAGGGTGCGAAACGACATGGTCGGCTGACCGTTGAACGCAATGATGGTGGTCACGACCAGCACGCGGTCGGCAATTTCGCGAGTAAACGAGCGCGGTAGTTCCTCTGCGGCTTGCCACGGATGGACGGGGAGGGGCAGGTAGTCATCCGGGTCGAGACCTTGGGTTAGAAGGTGCTGGATCAATTGTTCGGCCGCGATCGGGAAATGCCCTTGCCACCAGCCGCGGTAATGCTCGGGTTCGTTCAACGATTCGACGTGAGCCCATTGCCGATGCAAGGCGCACAGGACGACGGGCACGCAGGCTTCGAATTCCGGTGATAAAGCAATGACTTCAGTGGTGCCCAAGCCAAGCTTGGTCTTGTAGTTCGGGTGCCAGGGATGACCCAGCGTGCCCCACTGTTCAAGCACCGATGTCGGGTTCGGGTGGGAGGGATTGCTCTTGAGCCAGGTCAGCAGATTATCGTCATCGGCGAGTTTGAACTGTTCACGCAGTTGACGGCTCCAGCCGTGGTGAAAGGCCTGGCACAAGGTGGCATTGCAGAAGCTGTCATCAAGCTCTTCGGCCAGGCGAACGAGCACTTCGGGCGACGGTAAAGGCTCAAGTTGCGTGCAGAGCAGGTTTAGCAACTGTGAAGGAAACAACAGTTTTTGTGCTGGGCATTCAGAGCGATACAGCGTGATGTCGCCCTGTAGGTCCCAACTGTGCATCCGCGCCGGGATAAGCCCTTCGAAACACAACCGGGCACCATCGAGCAACGTGAGCCAATGCATCGAGCCCTTGGCTTGCAGGACTTCGGAATTCAGCAGGCCTTCGCGCAGCAGCGCCTGCAACAAGCGCTGAAAGCTTGCGCGGGTGCTGAGCTCGAGTGTATCGGCCAGGTGGCCGAGGTTTATCCGGCGAGACGTGAACGCCTCGGTCGCCAGGGCTTCGCTCCAGCGCGAGAGTAACCCTTGCTGTTTTTGCGGGTCCGTGTGCATGACATAAGACTCCTTGGGGCGGTTAAAAGCAGCTCCAAACAGGCTACGGCAAGCGTAAAAAAATCGATGGCAAGCATTTCCGGCAAATCTGTGGGACGCATCCCAGGGTGTTGGCGGGAATGTCCGAGAGCGGGTTTCCTAGGTACTCTCGCGAACCTTCAACTCAAACCCCATATCGACCACCGGATTGGCCACCGAATTGCCGGCCATCAAGGTCAGCATGTGCTCGGCGGCGCGGCGGCCGATGGCTTCACGCGGGGTGCTGATGCTGCTCAGGCGCGGCACCATGTGCGCCGAGGCTGGCAGGTCGTTGAAGCCGAGGACGGCGACTTGTTCGGGGATTTTGATCCCGTGGCGCATGGCTTCGAGCAGGGCGCCCTGGGCCAGGTCGTCGTTGCCAAAGAAGATCGCGTCAACCTGCGGGTGGCTGGCCATCATCTGCAGGAATAATTCGCCGCCAAGGCCCACCGATGACGGGCGCGGTGTCAGCAACTCAAGGTCCGGGTCGTACAGGCCTGCTTGCTGCAATGCGCGCCGAAAACCTTCGCCGCGCAACAAGGTGCGTTGGTCGAGTTGCGCGCCGATGTAGGCCAGGTGCCGACGACCGCGTGAGATCAAGTGTTGTGCGGCGGTTTCGCCAGCACTCAATTGCGAAAAACCGACACAGTTCAGACCGGCGCCCGGGTCCAGGTCCATCATGTAGACGCAGGGGATATTGCTGGTCTCGATCATCCGGCGGGCACTTTCGGTGCGATCGAAGCCGGTCAGCAGCAACCCTCTTGGCTGATAGGCCATGTAGTTGCGCAGCAGGTTTTCTTCTTCATCACGGGAATAGTGGTAGTTGCCGATCAGCACTTCGAAGCCTTTGGGACGCAGCACCTGATGGATGGCTTCAAGGGTTTCGATGAACAGCAGGTTCGACAGCGATGGCACCAGGACCACCACCGAATGGCTCTGGGCCGAGGCCAGGGCGCGGGCGGCGGGGTTGACCACGTAGTTCAGTTCGAGCGCGGCCTGCTGGACCTTTTCCACCAGTTCGGTGGCGACGGTGCTGATACCGCGCAGGGCCCTGGACGCGGTGATCGGGCTCACACCTGCCAGACGGGCAACTTCGTTGAGGGTAGGGCGACCGGTGGTGCGAGTATTTTTATCGTTTTTAGTGGAGGTCATCGGGCTGCTTGCCAAACAAAATTCAAGGCACTAAGGTAGCGCTGTCTCGATGCGGCTGCAAATGCTTGAGCAGGGTTTGCCTGATCCCTGCTTTTTGGCGTTGGGAAAGAACGTGCTGCAACCCATAAAAATGACAAGAAGGCGTCGGCAATGCCTGCTTTTGCACTAGAGTTTCACGTAGCAAAGGTAGCGCTGTCTGCGCGCTGAGGTGTTACATGAGTCAACCCATCACCGCCCTGGTCATCATGGGCGTGGCCGGCTGCGGCAAGTCCAGCGTCAGCGAAGCCCTGTGCCTGCTCAGCGGCGCAACCGGCATTGAAGGCGATACCTTTCACCCTGCTGCCAATATCGAAAAGATGAGCGCAGGCATTCCTCTCAACGACGACGACCGGGCCGGCTGGCTCGACAGCCTGTGCGATGAGCTGTGTCGCGTCGATGCCTCGGGCGCACACCCGGTGCTGACCTGCTCGGCGCTCAAGCACAGTTACCGTGAACGCTTGCGCAGCGCCTTGCCGGGCCTGGGTTTCGTGTTCCTTGAGTTGACCCCTGAAGTCGCCGCCGAGCGCGTGGCCCATCGTCCGGGGCATTTCATGCCGTCGACCTTGATCGCCAGCCAGTTCGCGACCCTTGAACCCCCCGTTGGCGAGCCACTGACCCTGGCGCTCGATGCCTCGAAGCACAGTGTCGATGAGCTCGCCCGGCAGGCCCACGCCTGGTGGCTCAGTCATGGTCTGAAACTCGCCAGTTGAGTGTTGCTTCAAGAGGTAGCGCTGTCCTGACGGCATTTGAATAACCCGCTTCAATAACAACAACAAACAGGAGATACCCCCCCATGTTTGGCATGTCCCACGAGTCGTTTTTGCTGCTCGATGCAGTGATCACCGTGATTGGATTGATCGTCCTGATCACCCGGTTCAAGCTTCACCCCTTCATTGCATTAATCATCGCCGCGGCTTTTCTCGGGCTGACCTCGGGCATGCCGATTGGCACCATCATCAAGGCGTTCCAGGACGGTTTCGGTGGGGTGCTCGGGTTTGTCGGGATCATCCTCGCGCTGGGTACCATGCTCGGCAAAATGATGGCCGAATCGGGCGGGGCGGATCAGATCGCCCAGACCCTGATTCGCGCGTTCGGTAAAGAACGCGTGCAATGGGCCATGATGTTTGCGGCTTTCCTGGTTGGCATTCCGTTGTTCTTCGAAATTGGCTTTGTGCTGCTGATTCCGCTGGTGTTCATCGTTGCCCGCCGCACCGGCGTTTCAATCATCAAGATTGGCATCCCGCTGCTGGCCGGCCTGTCTGCCGTGCACGGTCTGGTTCCGCCGCACCCGGGTCCATTGCTGGCCATCGGGGTGTTCGGTGCCGACATCGGTAAAACCATTCTCTACGGTCTGATCGTCGCGCTGCCGACGGCCATTATTGCCGGCCCGATTTACGGCACGTTCATTGCCAAGTACATCCCCGGTCATCCAAACCAGGAGCTGGTGGATCAACTGGCCCGCGAGCCTCACTCCAGCACCTTGCCGAGCTTCTGCATCACGCTGATCACCGTGCTGCTGCCGGTATTCCTGATGCTGCTCAAGACCTTTGCCGACATCGCGCTGCCCGATGGGCATTTCTTCCGCACCTGGATGGACATGATCGGTCACCCGATCTCGGCCTTGCTGCTGGCGTTGCTGCTGTCGCTGTACACCTTCGGGCATCGTCAGGGCATCGGTTCCAAACAGATTCTGAAACTGCTCGACGCCAGTCTGGCGCCGACCGCCGCGATCATTCTGATCATCGGTGCCGGTGGTGGCTTCAAGCAGATGCTGGTGACCAGTGGTGTGGGCGATGTAATCGGCCACATGGCGGTGAGCGCACAGATTTCGCCAATTCTGCTGGCCTGGCTGGTCGCCGCGGTAATCCGCGTGGCCACCGGTTCCGCAACCGTGGCGACCATTACCGGTGCGGGTATCGTGGTGCCGGTGGTGGGGATGATCCCGGGGGTTAACCGCGAGTTGCTGGTGCTGGCCACCGGCGCGGGTTCGTTGATCCTGTCTCACGTCAACGACGCAGGCTTCTGGCTGGTCAAGCAGTACTTCAACATGACCGTAGCCGAAACCTTCAAGACCTGGACGGCGATGGAAACCATCCTGTCGGTCGTTGCACTGGGCTTCATCATGTTGTTGTCGTTGGTGGTTTGATTTATTGCGGTGTCTGCACGTTGTGCGGGTACCGTGCTTACAGCGTCACCCGAGCCGCGAAAGGATGATCAGTCCTTTCGCGGTTTTCTTTTTGTCATCCTCAATCCCTGAATACCGCTCGTCGGCACTGTCAACTTTGACAGGTAGGCTCTGTGTCGTGCCGCGCGTAAAAGTTGCTCATGAACTCTTGACTCATTTACGCGTACAGGGAGAAAACATCATGACCGCAAAAGAAGCTGGGTTAACGCAAGTAGGTCGGGCAGGCAGGGATAGCAAACTTGTTTTTCAATCGGATCCGGGGACTGTAGTAGCGGGGGTTACTTTAGGGGGGGGTGCGGCTGAAAAAACTTATGTGGTGAATGGATTCTCGCCCAGTACCAAAGATGATCAGTTGTCCTGGACCCCCGGGCGTGTGACAAAAAATGTGTTTAACCAATATGAAAAAAATGAGTTCGAGTGCTTTTGCTATTACAGCGACTGGGGGATTGGTGATCCGCGTTATGAGGGGACTGCCCCCCAAGCCACGGGAGGGCGTGGCACCGACGTGATGAGGCTGCTAGGCAAGACCGGGACCTTTGACAAGATCGTTCTCGGCTTTGCTGCGATTGTCGGAGACCTTGGAGTCAATAGAAATGTCATCGCCAGAGCAGCACACTATTGGGACCATGAACCAGTGCCGGGTGTCCCCCCGACTCAGGCACAGCTAGACGCAGCAGAGAAACTCTGGATGTCCAAGGCGGCACTCACCGATCCTTGGGGTGATGTCGCGGCCTATATCAATTGCGGGTATTCGAGTTATATCGGTGAAAATTACAAGGAGCTCTTTGACCCCGCGAAGGCACAAGGATTGTTGGGTGCATTGGGTAAACTCAAAACGGCCAACCCGGACATGCAAGTGTCCCTCAGCCTAGGCGGTTGGTCGATGAGTGAAGCCTTTTTCGATCTCGTCCGTGATCCAGACAGGCTACCCATTCTTGTCGACTCCATTGTCGCTATCTTTGAAAAATTCCCCATGTTTACCGGCATTGATATCGATTGGGAGTACCCAGGGGCTCCCGGCAACGCACCCGGAGACGGGGACACCTGGAAGCCGAATAAATACGATGACAATGACGCTGCTTACTTTGCGGTGCTGATACGCGCGGTAAAGGCCAAGTTGCCGAATGTGGAAATCAGCATTGCTTCCATTGCCGACCCGGTGAAGTTGGCCAAGTCCCATATTCTGTTGTTGATTGCGGCTGGCGTCGATATTGTCAACCTGATGTGTTACGACTTCTTTGGCACGCCATGGGCAACAACGCTGCAGCACCATTGCAACCTGTACCGCAGCAACCCAGCTGATATCACCGAGAACTCTGTGCATTCCGCGGTGCAGTACTTGTTGGGGCTGGGTGTTGATTCGAAAAAGATCTGTTTGGGATACGCGGGCTACAGTCGAAATGCTCAACAGGCAAAACTGGAAAGTGTTTCCCCTTTGAAAGGGACGTACGCCCCCCGCAACGGGACTGACACGGGAGGTTCGTTTGAAAGTGGCGTCACCGAATGGCCAGATATGATTTACAACTATCTGGACCTGGAGACGAAGCAACCGCTCAATGGCTTCATCCTGTACACCGACGACAAGGCTGATGCCGACTTTCTCTACAACCCGACGACTGAGTTGTTCATTTCCTTCGATACGCCTCGTACGATCAAGGCCAAAGGCGAGTACGTGAAAAAATGGAACCTCGGAGGGCTGTTCAGTTGGATGGGCGATTATGACAACGGCATGCTGAACAACGCCGCATGTGAAGGGGTGGGTCGTACACTGAAAACTGAGGCTATTGATATGTCACCTTTCTACTACAAAGGCGCGACTGAACTACCGCCTCCACCACGGCGTTAGTCATCAACGACCCGAAACGAAAAATGCCCCTGTGAGCGCAACACGCTCACAGGGGCATTTCCTTGCAACGTTCAAAACGCCGCGATATCAACCCGCCGCCGCATCCGCCCGAAACATCCCGCGAATCCCGCGGACGGCCTGACGAATCCGGTCCTGGTTTTCGATCAGCGCAAAGCGCACATGATCATCCCCGTATTCACCAAACCCCACCCCCGGAGACACACAGACTTTGGCCTCGGCCAAGAGTTTCTTGGCGAACTCCAGTGAACCCAGGTGCGCATAAGCGTCAGGAATCTTGGCCCAGACGTACATCGAGGCTTTCGGGTTTTCGACCATCCAGCCCAGTTCATGCAGGCCCTTGACCAGCACGTTGCGCCGTTGCCGATACTGCTCGGCGATGTCTTTGACGCACTGTTGATCACCTTCCAGCGCGGCGATGGCCGCCACTTGCAGCGGGGTGAAAGTGCCATAGTCGTGGTAGCTCTTGATCCGCGCCAGGGCGTTGACCAGTTCCGGGTTGCCGACCATGAAACCGATCCGCCAGCCGGCCATGTTGTAGCTCTTGGACAGGGTGAAGAATTCCACCGCAATGTCCTTGGCGCCTGGCACCTGCATGATCGACGGGGCTTTCCAGCCATCGTAGACAATGTCGGCGTAGGCCAGGTCGTGCACCACCAGCACGTCATATTGTTTGGCGAGGGCGATCACCCGCTCGAAGAAATCCAGTTCGACGCACTGCGCGGTCGGGTTGGACGGGAAGCCGAGAATCATCATCTTCGGCTTCGGAATCGAGCCGCGAATGGCTCGTTCCAGCTCGGCGAAAAAGTCCACGCCGGGGATCAGCGGCACCGAGCGCACTTGTGCGCCGGCAATCACTGCGCCGTAGATGTGGATCGGGTAGCTCGGGTTCGGCACGAGCACGGTGTCGCCCTGATCGAGCGTGGCGAGCATCAGGTGCGCCAGCCCTTCTTTGGAACCGATGGTGACGATGGCTTCGTTTTCCGGGTCGATGTCGACCTGGTAGCGATCCTTGTACCAGTTGGAAATCGCCCGGCGCAGACGCGGAATACCCTTGGAGGTGGAGTAGCCGTGGGTGTCTTCGCGCTGGGCAACGGTCACCAGTTTTTCGACGATGTGCGGTGGAGTCGGGCCGTCAGGGTTGCCCATGCTCAAGTCGATGATGTCTTCGCCACGACGACGGGCGGCCATCTTCAGCTCGGCAGTGATGTTGAATACGTAAGGGGGGAGTCGATCTATGCGCGCAAAGCGGCGCGGCGAACCTTGTTCGGCCATTGTTGCCTCGATAACGTAAGCGCCCGGAACCGTCCGAGCGACGCTGGCCACTGCGGTGGCCTGTGGCGAAAGATAAGGGCGCCGATGGCCAATTGTCTAGTGGCGAGGTTCAACTATTTTCCATGACACTATTGATCGCCCGCGCAAGTTTTCGCCATCAGCCAGCGCGCGCACACTTCTTGCAGAAGTTGGCACTTACTCAACGACCACTTTTAAACGAGATGCAAAATGGAATTTTCCAGCGGCTTTTTACTGAGCCTTTCTCTGTGCCTGGACATCGGCGTGGCCAACATTGCGATGATCACACTGGCCATGCAACGCGGGTATTTTCAGGGTTTTGCGTTGGGGCTCGGCACCTGTGTCGGCGACTTGGTATACGCAGTATTGGCGCTGGCGGGCATGACGGTGCTGTTGCAGTATTCAGCGGTGCGCTGGGTGTTGTGGGTCGGTGGTTCGGCGTTGCTGCTGTACTTCGCGGCGAAGATGATTTATTCGGCGATTTATCACAGCGCCGTGTTGGCGGAGGCGGGTGAGGTCAGTGCCGGCTCCCATCGCCGGGAGTTTTTCCGGGGGATTTTTCTGGCAATGTCGTCGCCCAGCGCGATTCTCTGGTTCGCCGCCGTCGGCGGTACGCTGATTGCCCGTTCCGGGGGCGGTAGCCTGACCAATGCCGCACTGTTTCTGGCAGGGTTCTTTTGCGCCGGGCTGCTGTGGTGCGTTGCCCTGTGCCTGGCGGCGACCCAGGGCGGCAAGCTTCTGGGTGACAAGCTGCTGCGCTACTCTTACCTGGTATCTGCAGCGATCTTCTGTTATTTCGCGGTCTACGTGATTATTTCTGGCTACCAGGAATTTATTCTCCCGACTGCGGTTGCAGAACTTCCGGGTCTTTGACTGGGGGAATCCGGTTTGGCTTCTATACTTGCAGCCGAACCCACCTTCAGTTGCAGGAGTTGATTCATGGATGATCCAAAAAAGGGCGAAATCGCTGAGCCGCGCTTCGAAGCGGGGCATTTTATGCTGATCGCTGGACTTGGCGGACAGTTTAGCGCGGACACCACCGAAGGTATTCCCAAGCTCTGGGATAAATTCGTACCGCACATCGGTAACGTTCCAGGGCAGATCGGGGAAGTAACCTACGGTGTCTGCTGCAACCCGGACGGTAAAGGTGGTTTCGAGTACATCGCGGGTGTCGAGATCAGCAAGCTCGATGACCTGCCGGAACTCTACCGCTGGATCGAAATACAGCCTCAGCACTATGCGGTGTTCAAGCACGAAGGTGCGCTCGACACCCTGCCGCAAACCTTTCAGTACATCTGGAAAACCTGGTTGCCGCAGTCAGGTCATGAAGCCGCCGATGCCCCGGAGTTCGAGCGCTACAGCGACGACTTCAACCCGAAACTCAATACCGGCGTGCTGGAAATCTGGGTACCGCTCAAAACGGCCTGAATGGCTTGTGAGGCGGCGCACTCAAGCGCCGCCGCCACTCGGCATCTGCACTATTTGTCTTTGCTGATTCGCCGCGCTCGCAGCACATCGATCGTCAACGTGATAAAGCCGAAAGCACTGATGGTGAACAGCATAAGAAGACCGACCTGAACGCTAGTCATGGTGAGTTTCCCTCTTCATGGCGAAAGACAGGGACAAGCAATAGCCCGAACCTTGCGCGAAAGAAAGCGGCTATACGAAGGCTTTACGGGCCAGCAGATGATCGATATGCCGTCCTTATTAATTTATGATTCGCTCCCTCTTTTTCGCTGACCGGGCCACGCCATGAACTCACCCACGACTGTCATTCGCCAGGTCACGCCGGCGGATCTTGATCGCTGTTTCGCCATCGAAACCGAAGCGTATGAAGGTGATGAAGCGGCCACTCGCGAGAAAATCGCCACGCGCATCGCCACCTGGCCGCAAGGTTTTATCGTGGCCGAGGTCGACGGCGTCGTTGCCGGCTTTATCAATTCAGGGGCGGCGTATCAGGTAGAAATGGCGGATGAGGCTTTCAAGGAAATGATCGGCCATGACGCGGATGGCCCGCAGGTGGTGATCATGTCGGTGGTGGTGCACCCGGATTTCCAAGGGCTGGGACTGGCGAAACGCTTGATGAGCGAGTTCATTGTCCGCATGCGGGATTTGGGCAAAGTCCGTATCAACCTGATGTGCAAGGAGCGGCATATTCCGCTGTATGCCGGGTTTGGTTTCGTCTACCTCAACGTGTCCGCGTCCGACCACGGCGGCATGGCCTGGCATGAAATGGCGCTGGATCTGTAACGGCCACCCAACGTTGAACTCCCGTAGCAGCTGTCAGGACAGCGGAGTTCCAGTGGTCAGTAGAGGCTGTTGAGTACCCGAACAGGCGCTTCCCGATCGTACGCTTCGGCATCGAACTGGCCGTCATTCAGGCGCTTGTGAAAGGCACCTGCGGTGGGCAGGGCCGAGCGGTCCAGGTATTTTTCCGGGTTCCACAAATCCGAGCGGACGATAGCCTTGGAGCAGTGGAAATAGGCGGCTTCGACGTCCACCAGAATCACTGTGCGCGCCGGTTTGCCGTTCACCGCAAAGCTTTCCAGCAGTTCGGGCTCGGCGCTGATCCGTGCGCGGCCATTGACCCGCAATGTCTCGCCGATCCCCGGAATGATGAACAGCAACGAGATCCGCGAATCGAGGACGATATTGCGCAAGGTGTCGATGCGGTTATTGCCCGGGCGGTCGGGAATCGCCAGGGTTCGCTCATCGATGATCCGTACGAAACCCGGCGTATCGCCACGAGGTGAGCCGTCCATGCCATCAGGGCCGACCGAGCTTAAGATGACCAGCGGCGAGGCGCGCACCATCGCCTGGTAATCGAGGTTGAGAAAGGGGATTTCCTTGCGCACGGCGCGGTCGTGGGGCAGGCCGTAAATCGCTTCAAGTTGTTCGATAGTCGTCAGCATTGTTCACTTCATCCATGAAAGGTTATCGAGCGTTCAGAAAGCCAGGGCCATGCGCCGTTCATAACCGATCCGGCCTTTGTAGGCGTTGCCGCTGTCGACCCAGCCTTGCTTGAGGTAGAGCCCGAGCGCCGATTCGTTGTGTGCATCCACCGACAGCTCCAGCCCCTTGATTTCTGGCCAGGCCTGGCGCGCAGCCAGTGGCAGGGCTTGCAGGAGGGCGCTGCCATAACCCTTGCCCTGGTGGCGGTAATCGACCTGTAGTGCGTGCAGGGTTGCGGTGTCTTCGTCAGCCCAGTGTGGCAGGAATGGTGGGCGCTTGAGCAGCAGGAACGCTACGGGAATCTCGTCGACGAGCAGGGCAAAACCCTTGATGCCGTCACGCGGTGCTGACAACAAGGTGTGCAGGGCCATGTCGATATCGCCGGAGAATTGCTTCTGCCGGTCAGGGATCTCAATGGCTTCCAGTTGCTGGTGCTGTGCGGGTGTCAGCTGTTCGTAGGGAACGAGTTGGGTTGTCACTGGCGGTGTCCGTGGTCCGACAAAGGTGAACTGCGGATTTTAGCCAGTTTGTCTCTTCGACATTTATTTTATTTGAGCGGTCGATTTGGCTTGTCGCCAGACGACTAAGGGTGGCTTCACACAAAAAGCACACTGATGTTCAGACGCTGTTCAAGCGGCCACCCTGATCGTCGGGATTTTCGCCAGATGCTCAATCTGCAGCCATAGTTGATCAGCCTGATGACGGAGAGTCTTATGAAATACCTATGCCTGGTCTACAGTGACGAACAGCGCCTGCATACCTCGCCCGACAGCCCTCAGGACGCCGAATGCGTGGCCTACGCCGAGTCGGTTCAGGGCAGCGGCCGGATGCTCGCCGCCGAGGCGCTGGAGTCCGTTCAGACCGCCACCACGGTGCGTATGCGGGGCGGAAAATTGTCGATCACCGACGGTCCGTTCGCCGAAACCAAGGAGCAACTGGCTGGTTTCTACCTGATCGATGCGAAGGACCTGAACGAGGCCATTCAGGTCGCCGGCAACATCCCGGCAGCCCGGGTCGGCAGCGTTGAAGTGCGCCCCGTCCGTGAGTTGAATCGTTGATGACCACAGGTCTGTCGGGTTGATGCCGGGCGAGTCGGTCAAGGCGCTGGTCGAGGCGGTTTATCGCAACGAATCGCGGCGCATCCTCGCCACGTTGATTCGCTTGCTGGGGGATTTCGACCTCGCCGAAGAGGCTTTGCATGAAGCCTTCTTTGTCGCGGTCGAACGCTGGCAGCGCGATGGCGTGCCCGATAATCCGCGTGCCTGGCTGGTGTCGACCGGGCGTTTCAAAGCCATTGACGGTTTGCGCCGTCGGGCGCGATTTGCGGCTTCCCAAGCGGCGTTGGTGGCACAGCTGGAAGCGCTCGAAGAGACCGACTGGAGGGCTGAAGATGTGGAAGACGATCGCTTGCGGCTGATCTTCACCTGCTGCCACCCGGCCCTGGCGGCGGATGCGCAGGTGCCGTTGACGCTGCGTGAAGTCTGCGACCTGACCACTGAGGAAATCGCCCGGGCCTTTCTTGTTGCACCGTCCACCATTGCCCAGCGCATCGTGCGCGCCAAGAGCAAAATCCGCGACGCGAAAATCCCCTATCAAGTGCCTTCCGTTGCCGAGTTGCCCGAGCGCCTCGACAGCGTGTTGCGGGTGATTTACCTGGTGTTCAACGAAGGGTATTCGGCATCGGTCGGCAGCGAGCTGACCCGCGAAGACCTGACCCGCGAAGCGATCCGGCTGGGCCGCTTGCTGATGGAGCTGTTGCCGGAGGCCGAAGTGATGGGGCTGTTGGCGCTGATGCTGCTCAATGAATCGCGACGCCCGGCCAGAACCTCGGCGTCGGGTGAATTGATCGTGCTCGATGAGCAGGATCGTTCGCTGTGGAATGCCCGGATGATTGCCGAAGGCTCTGCCTTGATCGAACGCGCGTTGAGCACGCGTGGCTTTGGACCTTATTGCCTGCAAGCCGCGATCTCGGCGGTACATGCCGAAGCCACAACGGCCGAGCAAACCGACTGGCCGCAAATTGTCGGTCTGTATGACGTGTTGCTGCGGGTGCAGCCTTCGCCGGTGATTGAACTCAATCGCGCGGCGGCGCTGTCCCGGCGCGACGGGCCGCTGGCGGGGTTGACGGTCGTCGAAGAGATTCTTGCCCGTGGCGAACTGCTCGACTATCACCTGGCCCATTCGGCGCGCGCCGAGTTTTGTCGGCAGCTGGGACGTGTTGAAGAGGCGAGGGCGGCTTATTTGCGCGCCCTTGAATTGACCCGGCAAGAGCCGGAGCGGCGGTTTATCGAGCGGCGGTTGAGCGAGCTCAAATGATTGCCGCCGACCGCGTACACCGGGGATTAATGGATACCCGTCGATCCCCGTGATCTTTTGATCACTCCAGCATCTTCGCCAGCAACCAGCTCCCCGCCGGCCCAGGCGGGTGCAGGCGTGACCAGAGCGCGTCGACCGACACCGGTTTTGGCCAGCCGCGGACCTTGAGTTCCTGCAACGAGCCCGCACCAAAACGCTCGACCAGCCAGCGCGGCAAGGGCGCCCAACCAAAACCGCCTTGGGCCATTTCCAGCAGCATCAGGTAACTGGGCGCCGACCAGACCCGGCCTTGGGCGCGGGTTTCATAGGGATTGATGATGGTCGCCAGGCGCAATTCACGGTGCTGCTGCAAGGTTTCCTTATCGACCTTTTGCAGCGCCGCCAGCGGATGTCCAGTCGACACGAACAAGGCAATTTCCGTGCACTCGTCGACCGTCGCGCTGTTCAGGTCGGCCGGGTAGTCGGCCTGCATTTCGGCGAAGGCAATATGCGCGCGCCCGCGTTGCACCAGGGCGATCAAATCGTCGCACTCGGCAATCAGGCATTCGAGTTCCAGGTCCGGGTAGCGCTGCTCGAAGTCACTCAATGCCGCTTCAAATCGATCGGACTGGTAGGTGTCGGATATCGCCACCGTCAGCTTTGCCTCAACGCCTTGGGACAGTTGCGCGGCGGTCATTTCCAGGCGGCTGGTGGCGGCCAGAATGTCCTCGGCGCGTTGCAACATGACATGCCCGGCCGAGGTCAGGCTGGGCTTGCGGCTGCTGCGATCGAACAGTGTCACGTTCAGGTCTATTTCCAGGCTGGCGACGGCCGCGCTGATGGTCGACTGGCTCTTGCCGAGTTTGCGCGCCGCTGCAGAAAACGAGCCTTGGGTCGCTGCCTGGACGAACGCCAGCAGCACTTCATGTGAGGCCATGAACTATCGCCTTGATCGATGGTTACTGGTTATGAAGTATCGGTGTGGTGGTAGATGATGGCAACCACATTCACCCAGGGAGCTTGATTATGAGCACCAACAAATCCTTTACCGAACGTGTTTTTCAGGCCATTGGTTTCGAACTGTTGGCAGTCATGCTGTGTACACCGTTGCTGGCGTGGCTGATGGACAAACCAATACTCGAGATGGGCGCCGTGACCATCGCCATCGGTCTGATCGCCTTGGCCTGGAACGTTTTGTTCAACGGTCTGTTCGACCGTCTGCTCAAGCGCCTGGCGCTTACCCCCAGCGCCGCAACCCGCGTGGTGCACGCCTTGCTGTTCGAAGGTGGTCTGGTAGCGGTCAGTGTGCCGCTGATTGCCTGGTGGTTGAACGTCAGCCTGATGCAGGCGTTGATTCTGGATATCGGCGTGTTGCTGTTTTTCCTGCCGTACACCTACGTTTACCACTGGGGTTATGACGTGGCGCGTGAGCGGGTGTTGTTGCAAAGAGTTCAAGGCTGATCGATCAAGGAAAAAACCGGTTGTCCTTGATGACCTTGCAGAGGGCGGGGTAAGGCGTTGTAGCCAAGACATCGTGGGCGAACCCGCCCCTGCAGAAGCAGGAGCGGGCGGTTCGGATCAGATGTGGAAGTAACCCACGCAGGAATCGAACGGCAGGCGCTTGAGCTCGATCTTGTTCAGGTCGAACACTTCGCGCAGGGCTTTGGTTTCACCCGGGAAGTTGCGGTAGGCGACTTCGTCCAATACCACGATGGCGCCTTTTGGCATGTACGGCAGGAAGGTTTCCAGCGCGACTTTGGTCGACTCATACAGGTCGGTGTCGAGGATCAGCATGGCGACGACCAGGTCCGGACGGGTCTTGACCCATTCAGGCGCGGTCTTGCAGATATCGCCCTTGACCAGCTCGCAACGCGGGATGCGGTTGACCGGACGCAGCAGGTCGTTGGCGTCGATCATGTCCTGGATCAGCGACTGGTCGGTGTCGGAGAACATGGTCTCGTTGACGTCGGCCGGGTCTTCGTCCTTGTTGATGCTCTGGAAGCCTTCGAAAGTGTCGAAACCAACGATCGAGCGGTTGATCGCATAGGGTTCCAGGATCATCGACAGGTGCATGTAAAGCATCAGCGAGTTGCCCTTGTACACGCCGCACTCGATGATCGCGCCGGGAATTTCGGCGACCTTCTTGAACAACTCCATGCGCGACAGCGCAGCGGTCACGCCGATGCGGTTGGCGAACACAAAAGGGGCATCGGCCACGTACTCGGCGTCGACCCGCTTGAGAACGCCAGCGCGGGTTTCGTTGTATTGGGCCTCGGCAGGCGTAATGCGGCGCTTGGTCATGATTGGATTCCTTGGAAATTCGAGAAGTCGTGGGCGTGGAAATAGTCTTTGAAGCCGGCGCCGACATCCGGGCACGCGCTGTCGACGTTGATCGCGCCGCGCTTGTGCTTCAGGTCGTCTAGGTGCATCAGGCGGAAATCCACGCTGAAGCGGGTATTGTCGGTGTGGTTGGGAACGGTGCCGTGCAAGTGTGACCCGGAGAAAATCAGCATCTCACCGGTATTGCCGGCGATGCGGACTTCCGAGGCGCCGTTGATCTCTTCCTGAGGAACCGGATGCACCCGACGCTCTTCTGTGAGGTTGTCCTTGGCGCGATGGCGCTGGGTGTTGATCCACTCAGACAGGCTCCAGTCGGCCGAGGTGTTCTTCACCGGCACGTCGAAGTACGCCGGGTTGATCATCATGGTCTGCTCGGGCTCGATGGTGTGCACCGGCATCCAGGTGTTGATCTGGCAATCGACGCTGCCGTACCAGGTGTCGCGGTGCGGCTTGTAGGCGTAGCTGACGCCCGCATGCAAATAGTTGTAGTTGGGCACGACGCGAACGCGCGGCACATCGAAAATGTAGTCCTGGGGATCAACACCGATTTCCAGGGTGAACGCGCGGATCAGGTCCTTGGCGCGTTGGCTGTTGGTGAACTGGCCCTTGAGCCGGGTCACCAGCGAAACGAATTCTTCGACCGGCATCATGCGGTGCAGTGCCTGGTGATTGGTTTCGCCGTCGAATGCAGCGGTAATGCTCTCCTGGGCAAAGGCGCACAGCGCTTTGGCCGAGGTGAGCTCGGTGTTCAGGAAAATGTCACCTGCATAGACGGCTTCTTTGAAGTCAGCTTTCTTCTGAAGCTGATTGATGTACAGATTCACGGATCCCCTCCTGAATGCATCGAGTCTTACATGAGTCGGCATGCCGCTAACAAACTGAAGCCCGATTGCAGTTGCACTGGATAATTTGCACCCAAGGACAGCGGGTTTTCGACGAAAGGCCGGTTGTGGCCTTTTTACGACGCAAAAAAAATCCCGGGGCGATTCTCCTTCCCGGGACTTTTCAATGGCGGGCAGTTTAGAACAGTTGCGTGAACAACCAGTACAAACTCCCCGACAATATTATCGCCGCCGGCAAGGTCAGCACCCAGGCCATCAACAGGTTGCGGATGGTCTTCATCTGCAAGCCGCCGCCGTTGGCCACCATGGTTCCGGCCACGCCGCTGGACAGCACGTGAGTGGTCGATACCGGCAGGCCGAACATGTCCGCCGCGCCAATGGTCAGCATGGCCACGGTTTCTGCCGAGGCGCCCTGGGCGTAGGTCAGGTGGGTCTTGCCGATCTTTTCACCGACCGTGACCACAATGCGCTTCCAGCCGACCATGGTGCCCAGGCCCAGAGCAATCGCCACGGCGATTTTCACCCACAGCGGAATGAAGCGCGTGGCGTTGTCGATCTGTTGTTTGAACAATTGCAGCTTGCCGCTGGTGTCGGCATCGAAGTCACCGACCTTGTTCTTGTCCATCAGGCGAATGGTTTCGCTGGTCAGGTACATATCGTTACGCACGTTGCCCATGGCTTGCGCCGGGACTTTGGAGAGTGAGCCATAACCTTTCACTTCGTTGCCGATGTTGCCAGCGAGAGCGGCGAGGGCGGGGATCAGTTGCGGCGTCACTTCCTTGCTGCGCACGTACTCCGACAGCACGGGGCGCGGGTCGGCGGGGGCCGGTAGCGGAGCACTCTTGACCAACGCTTGCTGGGTCACTTCGGCGACGGCGGCGAATTGCAACGCCTGGTCGGCCGGCATGGTGCGGTTCAGCGCGTAGGCCATCGGCAGGGTGCCGACCAGAATCAGCATGATCAGGCCCATGCCTTTTTGGCCATCGTTGGAGCCGTGGGCGAAGGACACGCCGGTGCAGGTCAGGATCAACATTCCGCGAATCCACCACGGTGGTGGTGTGTTGCCTTTCGGGGCTTTGTACAACGCGCGGTTTTTGACGAAGATGCGCAACGCCAGCAGCAACAGCGCGGCAAATGCGAAGCCGATCAGCGGCGACAGCAGCAACGCGTAACCGACTTTGGTGGCTTGCGCCCAGTCGATACCGCTGGTGCCGTCGCGTCCGTGCATCAACGCGTTGGCGACGCCGACACCGATGATCGAGCCGATCAAGGTGTGGGATGACGAAGCCGGCAAGCCCAGCCACCACGTGCCGAGGTTCCACAGGATTGCCGCGATCAGCAGGGCGAAGATCATCGAGAAACCGGCGGATGAACCGACTTGCAGAATCAGCTCCACGGGCAGCAAGGCGATGATGCCGAATGCGACGGCGCCACTGGACAGCAGCACCCCGAGGAAGTTGAAGAGCCCCGACCAGACCACCGCGAAATGCGCGGGGAGCGAGTTGGTGTAAATCACCGTCGCCACGGCGTTGGCGGTATCGTGGAAGCCATTGACGAACTCAAAACCCAAGGCGATCAACAGCGCCACACCGAGCAGCAGAAACGGCGTCCACGTGGTCACGGTGGTGCCGAGCTCATGCATGTCGTGCGTCAGGCTGTAGGCGGTGAACAGCAGCCCCATGGCCAGCACCGCGAAAAACACCACGGCGGTCAATACGCCGGGTTTTTTATCGAGTTGCGGGCCGGCGTTGCTGATTGGGGCGTTGGAGGCGGCGGTCAAGGAAGGCGTAGCCATGGCCGGACAATCCTGTGTCAGGGAGGAGTGTCGGTCATGATCGTTGCCGAATGTTACAGCGAGACTGCTTTGGGTCAGTGTTTGGGTTTTTAGCACTTCCGTCGATCGTTCCCACGCTCTGCGTCAAACGCTGGACGCAGAGCGTCCGGGGCGGCATTCCTTTGCTGCGCGTGGGAACGAGGGGACGGAGGTGTGGGGCGGATCAGTAATCCGCCCGCTTGCGAAACGCCCAGCGCCCGGCCAGTACCGTGAAGGTCGCGACCAGTGCCACCAGAATCCAGAACCCTTCCGGGTCGCTGGCGAGGGGAATGCCGCCGACGTTCATGCCGAAGAAACCGGCAATGATGTTGATCGGCAGCGCCAGCACCGTGACCACGGTCAGGGTGAACAGCGTGCGGTTGCTCTGCTCGTTGAGGTTGGCGGCGATTTCTTCCTGCAACAGCTTGATCCGTTCGCCCAGCGCCGTGAGGTCGTTGATGATCAGCGCGAACTCCTCGGTGGATTTGCGCAGTTCCTTGACGTCGTCCTTTTGCAACCACTGCGGCGGACGGTTGAGCAGGCGCAGCAGCGAACCCGGCTCCAGTGCCAGCAGCCGTTGCAAGCGCACCAGCACTCGACGATTGGCGCCCAGTTCGGCACGGTTGGTGGACAGTCGCGATGACAGCAACTCGTCCTCGATCTGGTCGACACTTTGGCTGGTTTTGCGCACGATTTGCGTCAGCACTTCACCCTGGTCGCGGAGCAAATGCACGAGCAACTCCAGTGGCGAACGAAAGCATTCGCCGGCCTTGACCGAGGAGCGCAGCTTGTCCACCGAGTGCAGGGGTTGCAGGCGCGCGCTGATGATCAAGCGACTGCGGGCGCAGACCCAAAGGGTCGAGACGTCTGACGACACCATGCTGCTGAGGTTGAACACCACGTCGTTGACCACCGCCAGCAGCGCCGAATCGACGTGCTCGATGCGCGTCGAGCGCGAACCTTCATGCAAGGCTTCGAAGAATTCTTCCGGCAACTCCAGGTGCGCTTTCATCCAGCGCTCGCACGCGGCGTGGGCGAGGTTCAGGTGCAGCCAGAGGAACTCGTCCTCCGCGCCCGGTTGTTGCAGCAGCTGCAGCGCCTTGGCCGAATCGATTTCGCGGCCGCGTTCGCCGGGGCGAAAGCTGAAACCGTAGAGCAGGCCGAACAGGTCAGAATCGCGGTGGCGTTGATCGATGCTGTGGTTCATGGAGTCTCGCTGAAGGGAGGCGCCTGTCGTACGTTTCACAGGCTCACATGAGCGGCATCATGGCAACGCTGCTTGACGGTTTTGTGACAGTTTGGTGGCGCCTGTAATAGAACTTCTACCGGCGGTCGGATCGACTTCAAGAAACCGCGGCGTGTGCCGATGACGGTTACATTGGCTCAAGCACTTCGGTGCCCGGCCTGCATGTTGTCGACAGGGATGTCCGGACATCTCGCATGCTCTACCGGTGCGAGCCTTATCCCTGTCATGAGTATCACTCGATGTTTTTGCAAAAATCCCTGAGAGCGCAAATCCTGGCACTGCTGAGCGGCAGTCTGATCGCGATGTTGCTGATTGCCCTGGCCTGTTTTCACTTACTCTCCAGCGGGGTGCAGAACTACCGCAGTCTCATCGAAGGCCCGTTACGTACCTCGCAACTGATTGACGAAGCCAACCTGCAATTCAAGGCTCAGGTTCAGGAGTGGAAAAACGTACTGTTGCGCGGCAAGCAACCGGCTGAGCTGGACAGATACTGGAAGCAGTTCGAGGATCGTCAGGGCGATGTACAGAACATTCTCGGTGAGTTGACCCGCCAGCCGGGTGTCGACTCATCCCTTAAATCCCGTCTTGAGAACCTGCGTGATGCGCACCGGGTGCTCGGCGCTGCTTATCAAAAAGGTCGGGAGGCTTATCTGGCCGCCGGTGCCGATCCTTCGGCAGGTGATAACGCGGTCAAAGGCGTGGACCGCGCTACGAGCGAGCAGATGAGCGAACTGGTCGACGAGTTGCGTAAACAGGGCCGGGAGCAATCGACGCTAATCAGCGCCAGCGCCGATCGTACGGTGTTGCTGGGTATCCTGGTGATGCTGGCTTCGGGCCTGTTGATTGGCTTGCTCAGCCTGTGGCTGGTCAACCGCAATCTGGTGGAACCGATCCGCAAATTGATCGAATACGTCGCGCAATTGAGCCAGGGCCGGTTTGCCGAGCGGGCGGCGAGTGATCGTCAGGATGAGTTGGGCAAACTGGCGGTCGCGGCCAATACGTTGCGCGATTTTCTCGCAGAAACCTTCAGCCGCTTGCAGCGCAGCGCCTCGGATCTGGACAGCGCCAGCGGTGAGCTGAACTCGATTGCGACCTTGATGGCCCATGGCACCAGCGAACAGTTCAACCGCACCGATCAAGTCGCCACGGCAATGAACGAGATGTCTGCCACCGCCCAGGAAGTCGCTCGTCATGCGGCCGATGCGGCGCGGGCCGCCGATGATGCCGATCAGTCGGCACAGCAGGGCGAGAAGGTCATGCAGGGCACGATTCACACCATCACTCAGATGCGCGGTGAAATCGCCAACACGGCGACGGTCATCCGCCAACTGGAAACCGATAGCGGGCGCATCGGCAAGGTGCTGGAAGTGATTCGCGGCATCGCCGAGCAAACCAACTTGCTGGCATTGAACGCCGCTATCGAAGCCGCTCGAGCCGGTGAAGCCGGACGCGGGTTTGCCGTGGTAGCCGATGAAGTGCGCAGCCTGGCCCAGCGCACGGCGGCGTCGATCATCGAAATCAACCAGATCATCCAGAGCGTTCAGACCGGCGCGGTAGACGCGGCGCAGGCCATCGAAAGCGGCCAGTCGCGCAGCGAGGAGAGTGTCGAGCAGGTCACCCAGGCCGGGGCCATGCTCGAACGCATTACCGCGTCGGTGGAGGCGATTCGCGACATGAACCGCCAGATCGCCACGGCCGCTGAAGAACAGACCTCGGTGGCCGAAGACATTTCGCGCAACCTGACCGAGATCACCAGCATCGCCAGTACCAACCTGGACAACGTGCAGCGCACTGAAGCCGCGAGCAGCAACCTGCACGGGTTGTCGGGGCAATTGAACGCGGTGACGGCGCGCCTCGGCGCCTAGTCATCTCAAATGTGTATCGGCACGCTAACCGTGTCGGTACACGATTGATCTCAAGTGTGGGTGTTGCACGTCGATGATTCGGTTATCCCTAACCTCATCGAAGGAAACGCCCATGGTCAGCCTTACATCGGTCTCGATCAATCAGACTCTGTCCACTTCCACCAGCAAGACCGCCATCAGCGGCAGCACCGATACCGACACCACGCAAAGCACAACCACGACGGGCAGTTCGACTACCGACAGCGGCAAAGTAGCAGCCGGTGGTGGCGCTGCTGCGTCGGGCGGCAGCAGTTCGAGCAGCAGTAGCAGTGAGTCGGATACGGTGAAAGAACTGCGCAAGCAGATCGCCGAATTGCAAAAGCTATTGCAGGAGCAACAGCAACAACTGCAAGCCGCTCAGGCCAGTCAGGAAAGTGCGGATGCCAAAGCGGCGAAAGTCGCGGCCGCCCAGTCGCAGATCGCAACCACCTCGGGTTCATTGGAGACCGCCACGGCGTCGTTGACGCAAGCACTGCAAGAGTCCGGCAGCAGCACGTCGGGGTCGCTGGTCAGTACGACGGCGTAACGGCGCGGCGGTGTTGCCGGTCGTACCCATCAGACGCAAAAAAGCCGCATACCCCCAGGGGCGTGCGGCTTTTGCATCGCTTCGATTTACTTGTCTTGTGTGTTGCTCAGCACTTTGCCGGTATTGGCGTCCAGCTTCACGTCCCATTCGACGTTCTTCGCGTCGCGGATTTCAACCTTGTACTCATAAACACTGGTTTTGGCATTGTGCTCCAGCTCGGTGTCAGTGATGTTCGCGGCCGTGCTGCCAGGATGCTCAGCGAGCGCCGCCTGATTGAGTTTCTGCATGTCCATCACAATGCCGTCCTTGAGCAGACCCGGGATCAGGTCCGGGCGCACATCAGCCATGGCGAAACCCGCCGTCAGGGTCAGGGCAGTGGCGGTGAACAGGGCAGTCAACGTCTTCATGGGGGCATTCCTTGGGTGAGTTGTTTAAGTGGCGTCAGGTTAACCAGCGCTACTTAATTCATCCTTAACTCCCCCGAATCCTTGGATCGCTCCCACGCAGGAGCGTGGGAGCGATCAATAGCGGGCGGCCACTCAGAAGCCGTTGTTCTCAAGCAGCTGCGCAACGCTGCCCGCTGCCGGGCGCTTGTAGTACTTGAGCAGTTCGCTGGCGCGGTTGGTGAAGATGCCATCGACACCGGCGTCCATGACCTTCTTGTAGTCCACCGCATCGTCGATGGTGTAGACGTGCACCAACATGCCTTTGTCGTGGGTGTACTGGTTCATCCACGGTTGCACCAGGTCTGAATAGCTTTGATCGCCGCCGTTGGTCAGCGCTGCCGAAGGGCCGGTGCCGATGGCGCCCTGAGCCTTGGCGTAGTCGACCCATTGCTCGAATTCGGCTTTGTCCTTGGGTTCCTGTTTGGCGTAGTAAGTGGCTTTATCCTTGTCACCGGACTCGGCAAAGGTCACCTTCGACTTGGGTTCGATGCTGCCTTCGCCCACCCACAGCAGGAGAATCTTCGGCACTTGCGGCATTTCTTTTTGCAGCAGTTCGAGGCTGCTTTTCTCGAAGGTTTGCAGGATCACTTTGCCTTTGCCCTGGCCGACGGTCAGCTCACTTTTGGCCAGTTTGGAACCCGCCGGGCTCAGCCAGCCACGGTCCTGAAGTTTGTCCTTGAGGTCGCGCTCGATGCCGGGAAACTGCTTGGGCTCTTTGGTTTCGATGTAAAGCCCCGGCTTGTGCAGCGGGTTGCCTTCGGCGATATCGATGATTTCGTCCAGGGTCAGGATTTTCAGGCCAGCGTACTTGGCGCGTGCGCGATCCGGGTGCGCGGTGTTGAACCAGCTGCCGGCGTCCAGGGTTTTAAGTTCGGCGAGGGTGAACGCATTGGCCGGGCTGTCCTTGCGTTCCGGAAACCTGGTGGCAACGTCGGTGGTGCGTTGCAGGTTGTTGTCGTGCAAGGCGAACAGCACGCCGTCCTTGCTGCGTTGCAGGTCCATTTCCAGGTAATCGGCGCCCAGGTCGCGCGCCAGTGTGTAGGAGGCGGCAGTGGATTCCGGTGCATCGAACGAGGCGCCACGGTGGGCGATCACTGCCGGGTGCGGGATCCCGGTGGCGGTGGCCAGAGCGGTCGGGCTCTGCTGGCTGGTAGCCTGTGCCTGGCCAAGGCCGAGCATCAGACTCAGCAACAGGGCACTTTTTGTGTAGGTAACAGGCATAGTCGAGATCCTTTCGTAAGAAGCGATTTCAAAGACGTCTCTTTTAACAATTGAGCGACGGATGCGCTATCGCCAATCCGACATTCACGTGTGTGAGGGGCGTTTTTTCCGCGCTTTTGTGCAGTCTTTTGCAGTACGATCGACCTTGGCAGTTTCCCCGTCAGAGGGAAATCCCAAAGCATTCTTACCCCGCCCTGCGTGTAAACCATCGTTCAGCCGTCCTTCGGGACGCACCCGTGAGGTTTACCATGCACATCACGTCCGAGCTTATCTGCCAGGCCGCCGACCAACTCAAAGGCTTCGTCGGTTTCAATCGCAAGACCGCTCACTACATCGTCCGCTTCAGCGAAGACGCCTTTGGCATGGACGTCGCTGACGACGCGATCATCCCCGCCAACGAGTTCGTCTGGGCGCCTGAGGCCGGTCAAGCCATGACCCTCAAGCGCGAGCTGATCCGCTTGCTGCTGGAACAGAACATTGACGACCGGATCAACATCACCGAACCGCTGCGGGTTTACATGCGACGCGAGGATTTACCGGAAATTAGCGCGCTGCGCAGTCTGGTTCAGGCCGGCTGACGCTCGAAGGCATAAGCGCGTTCAACCTTGCACACTCGCGTATGAAACGCTTCATACCAGGTCGAGCGCCCGCGTTCGCGGGTTTCACTGTGCTCGGCGTGATGTTTCCAGGCGAGGATTGCTTCTTCGCTGGACCAGTAGGAAACGGTGATGCCGAGACCGTCTTCACCCCGGGCTGACTCGACTCCGAGAAACCCTGGTTGGTCGCGGGCGAGTTCGACCATGCGCATCGCGGCTTGCTCGTAACCCTGGTCGGCGGTGGTGCGCAGTGAAGTGAAAATCACCGCGTAGTAAGGCGGCGAGGGGGTGTTGGCGATCATTTGCGATTCCTCACGCAGGCCTTGATAAAGGCTTCGACCAAGGGTGGAAGAGTGCCGGCTAGCGCCGCTCGCTCGGGTTGAAACAAGGTCGCGACGAAGAACGGATGATCGCTGAGCTCCACGGCCCGTAGATCACCCGCCGAATCGTGGCCGGTGGCTTTAAGGTTGTGTGTCAGCAGTTGCTCTTCGAACGCTGGATTGACGCCGTAGCGGCAGTGGTAGCCTTCGCGAATTTCAGTGGTCGCGTAGGCGTTGGCGATCAGCGAGCCTTCAACCAACCGGATGCTGTCGGCAACCTCGACCAACGAGCAGGTCAGCGGCGTGAGCACGGCGCGAATGGCGTCTGGCGCAGTTTCGCCATGCTCGGCATCGGCCCAACCCAGAACGTTGCGCGCGTATTCAAGCACCGCGTGTTGGAAACCACCGCAGGTGCCGAGGAACGGACGCTGCTGTTCGCGGGCAAAACGGATCGCCAACAGCGCGCCGTCCATGTTGCGGTAAGGGCTGGCAGGCACGCACCAGAAGCCGTCGAAGTCAGCCAATTGAGTGTTTACATCAATGTGGTCAGTGGCCAGCCACTCAACCTGCACATCAACTTCAGCGTGTTGTGCGGCCAGGTTCAGCGCCAGGGGAATTGCCTGATGGGCAGTGACCTGCGGGTCGTAGTCACCGATCAGTGCAATACGCAGTTCAGGGCTTTTTTGCATAGTGTCTCCAAGACTTGTTGATTCCTGGGCGCCACTATAGATTGGCGTTCACGCAATCAATAGTGGCGTTTACCCAAGTGTTCAATGCATCAACGCACTATCAGCTGGATTACCCGGACCTCGCCTTGATTCTTGCGTTGGTGCGCGGCGGCTCTCTGGCACGGGCGGCGGCACTGTTGAAGGTCGACGTTTCGACGGTGTTTCGTGCGGTCAGGCGTCTGGAAGCGGCGTTGGGCCAAGCGCTGTTCGAGAAAAGTCGCGCAGGTTATTTGCCGACCGCCCTGGCCCGAACACTGGCCGAGCAGGCCGAACGCGCCGAGCAGGCGCTGGAAGCGGCGCGTATTGGCGTGGAGCAGGGCGGTGACGTCATCAGCGGCACCGTGCGCCTGACCTGCACCGATTCGGTGTTGCATGCGTTGCTGTTGCCGGCACTGGCGCAGTTCATGCCGGCGTACCCGGCGTTGATTCTGGAACTGAGCACCTCCAACGATTTCGCCAACCTCAGCCGCCGCGATGCCGATATCGCCTTGCGCCTGACCCGCTCACCCCCGGAGCATCTGGTTGGGCGGCGATTGGGGGCGGTGTCGTACCGGGTGTGTGCGAGTGCGGCGTATCTGAAGTCGGTCGAGCCGAGTGATCTGACGCGGTTGAGCTGGATCGCTCCGGATGACTTTCTGCCCGACCATCCAACCGTGATCTGGCGTCGTCAGCAATTTCCCGGTGTGCTGCCGAGCTATCGCTGCAACAGTATGCTCTCGGTCACCGAGTTGGTACGCGCCGGGCTTGGGGTCGCCGCGTTGCCGAACTTTCTGATCGACGCCGCGCAGGGGCTGCGCCCATTGAGCGAACCCCTGCTCGGTTACGACACCAGCCTGTGGTTACTGACTCGCCCGGACTGTCGAGCATTGCGCTCGGTGGTGACGCTGTTCGACGAGTTATCACGCTGGTTGCAATTGCCCGATCAGGAGCGTTGCTGATCCTTTAGAACGTGTTGATGCATCTCCATGGTCAGGTTTTCGATGCGTTCAGTCAGTTCTTTGGTCATTTCGGTCAGTCGGGTGTTTTGTTGAAGCAACGTCAGTAACTGCGCTGAGGTCTTCGCGGCTTGTGCTTGCCGTTCGGTGTTGGCAATCGCCAAGGTCTCGCGGTGTAGCGCGTCGGCTTCGGACTGGGCTTTGTCGCGGGCGGCCTGACGGGTTTGCGCCAGCAGAATCAACGGCGCGGCATAGGCCGCTTGCAGACTGAACGCGAGGTTGAGGAGGATGAACGGGTAGACGTCGAAGGTCGTTAACCCCGTGACGTTCAGGGCAATCCAGACCACGACGATGAGGGTTTGCGCGCCGAGGAAGGTCGGGGTGCCAAAGAAGCGTGCAAAGGCTTCGGCCTTCAATGCAAAAGTGTCGTTGCCGAACGTCGATGCCAGATGAGCGTGCGGCCGGTGGAAGCGCAAGTGATCGACGGGGACGGCGGGATCTTTTTCTTCGGGCTTGGTTGAATTCATGATGCTCTCTGCAATGCCATGGGACTGAGGCTCACTATAACCCCCACAGCTTCCAGCGCCCGATTCGCTTTGAAACACTTTGTAGTGTTTTATTCAGCGCTTCGGTCCAGCGGATAAACACGTGAACAGTGTCATTTGTTCCATGTGTCCTTTTGCGTGCCCTTCATGCCTACCGTTGATAGCAGGCCAGAAACATGTCCAGCGTCGACTCTACAACCGTCGTCTGCATCTCGGGTGACAGTGGTGGACAGTTCAGGGAGATCTGCGGCCAGAAGGCAAATGCCTTGAGCATTCCCTGCACCTGCTGGGCAGCAAAGGCCGGGTCTACAGGCTTGAGCCGACCGTCAGCCTGAGCCGCGCGAATCCAGGTGGTCAGCCCTTCTTCACGTTCGCCAATACGCTCGACCATGTCCTGGACCCGTTCTGGCGAATGGATGGTGGCGGCGATGGCAACTCGTGCCAGATCAAGGAAATTGGTGTCCCCCAGCAACTGCAATTTGCAGTGCAGCAGTTGGCCCAACTGCTCGCGCAGCGGTAGGTCTGTGCGATAGCAGTTGTCCTGCTGAGCGGTGACGTTGGTCCACAATCGTTGCAGGATTTCAGTCCACAGCTCTTCTTTACTGGGGAAGTGGTTGTACACCGTGCGCTTCGAGACACCCGCGGTGGCGGCGATCTTGTCCATGCTGGTGATGTCGAACCCGTTGGCACGGAATTCGGCAATCGCCGCCTGAACAATGGCTTCGCGTTTACGGTCGGTGAGGCGCAGTGGAGCTGTCATAAATACGCTTCGGTAGAAAAAAAGGAAGAATTACACTCGGCAGTTTACTTGCTCACGGCTTTGTTGCAATCTTGAAACTACACTGTGCAGTGTAGTTGAGCGGTTGAAAAATAGAGTTTGCGGCTGACGCGTGCGTGCATTGGCCATTTATCGTCCGAAAAAGAAACGCCGCACCTCGTCGGTTTTCTGGAGTCACTCAAACATGGCCACTTTCTCTTCCCCGGCGGATAGCGCCACTGAACTGAAAACGTCCCGGCAAGAGCAGGGGCAATACCAAAATCATGCGGCCGTACCGGGGCAAGGTTTTCGCAAGACCCTGCAAATTTTCTGGAACATGATTTTCCACAAGCCGAGTAACACGCGACCGACCGGTGTTATTCCGGTTCAAGCACTGACTCTCGAACAGCTTCTCGACGCACCGAACCACAGCGTGTTTCGCCTGGGGCATTCCACCGTGCTGCTGAAACTGCGCGACAAGTTCTGGCTGACCGATCCGGTCTTCGCCGAGCGTGCATCGCCGGTGCAATGGGCCGGCCCCAAACGCTTTCATCAACCACCGATCAGCCTGGAGGAGTTGCCACCGATCGAAGCGGTGATTCTGTCCCATGACCATTACGACCACCTCGATCGTCAGTCGATTCTCAAGCTGGCGGACAAAACCGGGCACTTTCTTGCGCCGCTGGGCGTGGGTGAGACGTTGATCAAATGGGGCGTCGATGCGAGCAAAGTGCGTCAGCTGGATTGGTGGGAAGGCACTCAGATCGAGGGGATTCATTTCATTGCCACGCCTTCGCAGCACTTTTCCGGTCGCGGACTGTTCGATGGCAACAGCACGCTCTGGGCCTCTTGGGTGATGATTGATGGCGGCAAACGGATTTTCTTCAGTGGTGATACCGGTTACTTCGACGGTTTCAAAGCGATCGGCGAACAGTTCGGCCCCTTCGATCTGACACTGATGGAAACCGGCGCGTACAACGTCGACTGGCCGCTCATCCACATGCAACCGGAAGAAACCCTGCAAGCCCACATCGACCTCAAGGGCCGTTGGCTGCTACCCATTCACAACGGCACTTTCGATTTGTCGATGCACGCATGGCATGAACCCTTCGACCGCATCTTGGCCTTGGCCTTGGAACGCAGTATTTCGATCACCACGCCACAGATGGGCGAAGCGTTCAGTCTTGAGCAGCCGCAGCGTGGAGAGGCCTGGTGGCTGGAGGTTGAAGAGACGACCGTTCAGTTGATCGTTAATGGCTAGGGACGTGCGCCTATTCCACGGATTGTTCTGCGCAGATGCTGGTACAGCAGACTCTGCCAGTGTTGGGGGGAAGGCCCCCCATTGGATGATTGGGTATCACTCAATCATCGCGTAATCCGCCCGCCCCACCGGATCAGGCGTAGAGCCTCTGACGCTCATGCCTCGGCCCGGTGCAAAGCCTGGAAAGAACACCAGGCCTTCGGCTTCAAGCCGATAGGCGAGGGCCAGGCGGGTGACGTCGAGCACTTCACCGCCCGCTTCAAAACGGCGGATCGCTTCAACGGTAACCCCGGACTCCCTGGAAAACTCCTCCAGCGACCAGCCCAGCATCGCACGGGCTTGTGCGCTGTGTGCGGGGGTGAATTGGAAAAGGGCGATACGTTCCAGGGTGATTTTCATCGCAAGAGAGGCCATGGTTTTCTCCGGGTTCGAAATGGGTTATTCAATAAGTACTGTGTTTTTGTACAGTTGTTTTCGGCCCGGATCAAACTCAATTTTTTGATCGATGTTATTTCGCACCTTCGAGGTAGGCGGTGGGCGCTTGCCCCAGCACCCGGCGAAACATCGTCGAAAACGCCGCAGGGCTTTCGTGGCCGAAGTGCTGGTATTGGTGATGCTTGGTTCGTAGCTCGGATAACTCTATGATTTCGAGTTTTAGCAAAGATACCAGTGGGGAGATTGCTAGCGTTGTTCGTCAGCCCTTTGAGCTTGAATGGGTTGAGGAGATCGTGCGACAGGACTGACAGGGAACCAGGAATGCTGATATTCAACTGTACCGAAGCGGCCAGCAACTTCTTCAGCCGGGTCAACAAGGGCAAAAAAATCACCCCGGTGGATAGCAACCCACCGTCGCACACCATTGAGGAAGATGACCCGGACGACTTGGTCGAGCAATGGCTGGTCCATGCCATCACTGTCCAGCGCAAGCACGTGTTGCTCGTCATACACGTACAAACTCGTTACTGCATGATCTTCGCCGAATCGAAAAAGGCTGATCTTGAGGGGTTTATCCAACGGTTTTCTGATCGCTGGATCAACGGCTTGATGTGCTATGCGATGCAGAATGACATTCTGCAGTGGGTGAACTACTCGCCGATGCTGGAGCGGTTCGAGGAGAGCTGTCATCTATACCGTATGTACAGGCGCAGTCATCGCAGTGCACAAAAACACATCGAACAAATCGCCTGGGTCTTCGAGGATTGCGCCGCTGAATGGGGCTCTTTGCCGCCGGACGAGATCATGGCTGGCCGCTTTGATGCACAGATGAACGACACCCTGAGAAACAGCAAAGGCCATAAAGACTATTTCTATCCGGATGAAGAAATGATGGTGCACTGGTTACGAACATACTGCGGCCTCGATGAGCTTGGCATCCAGGCTGCGCGTGATCGACGTAAACAAGTGAGGCAGGAGCTTCGGGATCTGGAGAGGCATCTTCAACTGGGTTGAGGTGTAACGTGACGTTACGTTAGCAATGTGAGCCACTGGTTACTTGCCCTCCAACCCCGGCACCTCCCGAACAATGAAGTGATCCAGATTCTCGATATCACCACTGAACACCCCGAACGTCTTCTCGGGGTTTTTCTTGCTTGGTACCTGCTTCAATTCCGGCGTCACGCCATAGAAGAAGCAATAAAGCTCCCGCTCGCTGTCGATGGCGCTCTTGATTTCTTCCAGGAAAGCTTTGCGCTTGCGGTAGTTCTCGATCAGGTTTTTGCTCAGGTAAACGTTCACCGAGTAGGGCTTCTTGTCGAGCCAGACCTTCTTCTCGAAATCGATGCGGAAGCTGGTGTTGTAGTCCTTGATGGCTTTGATCTTGCCCCAGTAAATCAGCCCCTTGTTGTCCTGCAGGTATTCGATTTTCTTGAAGAACGCGCTGTAAGACGCGGTGTGCTCGCCAATCTTCAGCGGCATGCGTTTGAGCAGGTCCTTGTTATCGAAATTCGATACGAAGCACTCCACTGGGTGAGCGAAGACGCTGGTTTTGTCCGGTGCCGACTCGCGAGTCGGGTGCTCGGTAGCGCTGGTCGTGGCGGAAGGTTTTGGCTGATCCCGAGGTGCATCGACATCCGGCAGTGGAGTGGCTGGCTTACGCACATACTGACGCCGGGTCAGCAGCAGCTCTGACGGAAAATGCTCCTCCGGCCCGTCGTCCGTTTCTGCACCTTCTGACGCCGGCGTTCTGAGGCTGACATAAGGGCAGCCTTCGATATGCCGGGTGCCGGGCAGGTTCTTGAAGTGCGGCGTGCGGATGTAATTGACGTTTTTCGCGTTGAACGTCCCCAGCCCATTCGCCTCGTCGAACGCCGTGCGACAGTCGTCGTTGGGGCATTGAAAGCGCTCCTTGGCCGAGTCGAAATCCATGGTCTCGTCGAAGTTCAGATCGCGCACGTCATAGATCGACAGCTTGTCGTCGAGGCTGATGCAGTAGGCGGTGTCGAATTTCATGCGCGCTCGGGTCCTTGAGAGGTAGGTGGCGTATTAATAGCGGGTGGCGCGTGATGGCGCACCTGTTGATTCACGTTTGTCGCATCAACGCCCACTGCAATTGGACAAGACCCCATAGCCTGACTAGCGTTGTCAGATGGCGCGTAGGGTTCCATGCCTCAGACTGAGGCACCGTTGCGGGCTGACTGTCTGTTGCCCCTACAAGGAGGTAAGGATGTTTGGGTCGGTCGTTCTGGACGCGATTCTCGGGATGTTGGCGCTGTTCACGCTGCTGGGTATTTTCGTCACCACCCTCACTGAAATCATTCAATCCTTCTTCCAGAAGGTCCGGGCGAAGTACCTTTATAACGCCCTGAAGCTGTTGTTCACCGGCAAATTGAAGGGGCTGAACGACAGCGACCTGGCGTTCTTCCAGCAGGTGCTTGATCACCCGATGATCCAGTCCATGGCGCCACCGGGCAATCGCCCCAGTTACCTGGACCCGGCGATACTGGCGCAGGTAGTGATCACGCTGTTGCTGCACAAAGACGACACCACGACCCTCGATATTCCCCTCGACGAACTCAATGCGGCCCTGACCAAAGGCATTGCGCAGGTTCCCTCTGAGCACTTGCGCCGCGCACTGTCGACGATGCTTGCGGCGGCCCAGGCCAACGTCACCACGGCCCAGGAACTGCTGTGCGCGTTCAAGACCCGGCTGGAGCACTGGATCAATGCGGTCATGGACCGCGCCGAAGGCTGGATGCGGCGTAATGCCAAAGTTGTCTCGCTGGTCTGCTCGCTGGTGATTTGCCTGGTGCTCAACGTCAACGCGTTTGACCTCATGCAAGGCATGGTGCGCAATGACACGTTGCACGCGGCAGGCATGCAGATGGCCAACAATCTGGTGACGAACAGCGCATCCGCAGCGCTCGATCAAGCCTGCGCGAATCGGGACGACAAGGCCCAATGCCAGTTCGATTCGGCATTGAGCAGTTTGCAGGCGCTGCCTCAGGGCGCTATCGGCTGGAACAACCCGCCGGCGTTTTTACACCACGATCAGAACAACAAAATCGCCTGGTTCGGCTACTGGTTGCTTGGGGTCATGACGGCGGCGTTGGCTGCCTCGTTGGGCGGCGACTTCTGGTTCAAGATGTTGAGCCAGATGATTCGCCTGACGGGCAGCAAAACGGTCCCACAGCCCAAGCCCTGAGCGTGATCGGGCACATCAACTCAGGGAGAGCAGCATGTCGAACAACTGGCCCGACGAGATTAAGCACGTCGTTGTGCTGATGATGGAAAACCGCTCGTTCGATCATCTGCTGGGGGATTACACCAGCATCAACCCTGCGTGCGACGGCATCGACCGTAAAGCGCCCAGCAGCAACCCGCTGAAGGACGCCAGTGGCAATTCAGCGGTGATCACTCAAACGGCGGAAACACCTGACTACTTTGCCCTGTGGGCGCCGCCCGCACCTTCGCCACCGGCGCTGCCGGCCAAGGACAGCGAAGGTTTCGACCTCGGTCACGAGTTCGTCGATGTGGTGAAGCAACTGGATGTGTCACTCAAGACCAGCCTGACCACACCCAAGCTCGATGGCTTTGCGCAGGACGCCTACGACAAGGCTCGCAACGATCTGAAGGTGTACAAAACTTACTCGCAATCCATGGCCCAGCGGGCGATGAACTACATCCCGTTTGGTGCCACGCCAGCCGCCGATCCGCTGCCGGCGATCCAGGGGCTGGCGCGCAACTTTACCGTGTGCGACCGCTGGTTTGCCTCGGTGCCGGGCCCGACCTGGCCGAACCGTTTTTTCGCCATGCTCGGCAGTTGCAACGGCCACTTGCTGATGCCGTCCACGGGCACGGTGCTGGCCGGTATCAAAAGCCTGATTGCGCAGTTTGGTGGCGACAGCATTTTTTCGCTGCTGCGTGACAAGGGCCACGATGTGCGCATTTATTCCGATGGCGCCATCCCGCTGGCGGCGTTGGTCAAAGGTGGTTTGCAGCACATGAGCATCGACGACTTCAAATCGGATGTCGCTGGTAACAAGCTCCCTGAGCTGTCCTGGATCGAGCCGAGTTATGGCCTGCTCAACGGCAAGCTCGGGCCCAACGTGTCGCACCATCCACCGGAAGACCTGCGTTTTGGCGATCAGTTTGTCGGCGAGGTGTTCAATGCCTTGTCGGACAACACAGACCTCTGGAGCAAAACCCTGTTCGTGCTGCTGTACGACGAGCACGGCGGTTTCCATGACCATGTGGTGCCACCGACTTGCGTGGCGACGGGTTCAACGGTTGATGTCGACTGGCCCAATCCCTTCACTCGTCTCGGCATCCGTGTACCGGCGATCCTCGCTTCGCCCTGGCTCAATCCCGGCCTGATCCCGTGGACCGACAACCTCCAGGCGCAACATTACGATCACACCAGTTTGCTGGCCTTTCTCTGCGATCATTTCCAACTGCCGCGCAGTGCCTTGGGTGCAAGGGTGGTGGCGGCCCAGCACTTCGGCAATGCGCCGATCTGGCGCGCTGCCGCAAACCTTGCTCCGGCGCCGAAACTGGCAGCCACCGCCGTGCCAAGCCGCGCCGGGCTGCCACTGATCGAGTCCCAACTAGCGACCCAAAGCCGGCAGGTGGTGGACAGCGCCACCGGTTACCTCGACGGTCTTGATCCGGAGCAGATCTGGAAAAACAGCGCCCAAGGCGTCAGCAGTTTCCTCGACAGTCGCACCCGTGCACTGGTTGATCCTGGCCAGGCCGCCCTCACGTCCGCCGCGCCCAGTGCCGACAGCCTGGAAGCGAAACTGCGGCGCCTGCAGGATTTGATGGCCACCGCCCACGGTCAAACGGTAGCTGCCGTTGCAACGCCCGCCGTCAAAACCTTGCAAGTTGGGGCGGTGCCGGCTGTTGTGCCTGCGCAACTGCGAGTCCTGTGCCTGCCGGGTGTGGGATTCACGCAACCCGCCAATGGGCAGGGCAGTACCGACGCGAACTGGCAGGAACAATGGCGCACGCTGATCCGCAGCCAACTGGCGCAGAACGGTCGCGTTATCGACGACCAGGACATCGACTTTCTGCCCTTCGATGACCAACTCAAGGATGGACCGGACTTCGCCCAGATCACCCGCGGCCTGGCCATGCTGCGGGACGACGCCCGGGGCAAGGCCGACGAGGATTTCGGCAGTTGGGGCCTGCCGGTCAATCAGATGCTGCGCACCACCGTCGGCGCCATCGTGCAGTGGATCGAAGACGCCGATTTACGCACCGCACTGACTCAACATCTGCTGGAAAAAATCGACGCGTTCAACCCACAGATCATCTTCGCCCAAGGGCTCGGCAGCCTGATCGGTTACGACGCCTTGCGCCGTTCGGTGGCCAAGAAAGGTTCGGCGCTGAAACTCATCGATGGCCGGGTATTCGTCAGCTTCGGCTCGCCGATCGCGCTGCCGTTGGTGATGCGCGAAGTGTGGGGCGGACGGGTCATGCGCCTGAGCGAAAACGGCCGAGGCATTCGCCGTTGGTTCCACCTCTACAACCCCAACGACGGCTTGCTGACCCGGCCGATTACCTCGCCAGACTCAGCGCGGGTCGACCTGCAAACCGAGTTCAGCGTGCCGCTGCGTGATGACCTGCTCGACCTCAATCACGCAGCCCAGGCTTACTTGTCGTCCGCCACCAGCCAGACCGGCCTCTGGCCACAACTGGCCCGCGACGTGGTGGCGGCAGGTGCTCTGGAAGTGCCGGCGTTCCTGTCCCGCAGCGGCCAACGCAAACGCCGCGCCCTGGTGGTCGGCATCAACGACTACCCCGAACCGGGCGCACGCCTCGACGGCTGCATCAACGACACCTACCTGATCAGCCGCATGCTTCAGGAAAGCGGCTACGACGCCGGCGACATTCGGTTGCTGCACGACGCCCGAGCGACGCGGGCGAACTTCGTCGAGCGCCTCGAATGGCTGGTAGAAGGCGCCCGCGCCGGCGACGAGCGCGTGCTGTTCTATTCCGGCCACGGCACCCAACTGCCGGCCTACAGCAGCAGCGGCGAAGCCGACCGCATGGACGAAACCCTGGTGCTCTACGACTTCGACTGGGACGACGAAAACACCCACTTCACCGACAAACTGTTCCGCCAGTTCTACAGCCACTTGCCGTTCGACCCGAACGGCCACGGCGCCAAACTGACCGTCATGTTCGACTGCTGCTACGCCGGCGGCATGACCCGCGGCAACGGCCGCGTACGCGGCATCACCCCACCCAGCGACATCCGCCACCGCATGCTGCGCTGGGACCCCTACGCTGGCGACTGGGACCGCCGGGTGTACGCCGCCGACAGCGACGGCCGCGACTTCAGCGAACACGACCACACATCCCGCGGACTCACCCGCACCCGCAGCACCCAAGGCGCCGCCACCGGCCTGCGCCCCGAGAAAAAAGCCCAACTGCAGCGCCAAGGCAAACTCTACGGCCACCACGGCCCCTACATGCCCCTGATGCTCTACGCCGCCCGGGAAAACGAAAAAGCCAACGAATACGAAGTCGGCTCCAGCAGCTATGGCGCCTTCACCTACGCCGTGGTCGAACAACTGCGCAAGTTGCATCAGGAAAATGCGACGTTGGGGTTTGATCAGTTGATTGCGCAGGTGGGCAAAGTGCTGAGCGCCAGGTCACTGGGGCAGACACCGGAGATCGTCGGGCCGAGCGGGGTGAGGGACGCGGTGTGCCCGTGGAAGATTAGTGGGTTGGGGAAATGATCTCGTAACCCTTGATACAGCCAAAGAAAAGGGCCGCAGGAAAATCCTGCGGCCCCGATAACACCGAATCCCAAACCCACCGCCGATCCCCTGTGGGAGCGAGCTTGCTCGCGATGGTGATCGGATTGCTTCATCGGCAGTCGAGGGTCTTGAGAAGTCATTTTTGACAGACGGTCAGCTCGACACCTTGTCTATCGAAATTCTACGACTTGGGCTAGCTTGGCTAACGCTATGGAGGTGCCAAATGAATGAACTGGTACAAGTAAACATGCATGAAGCAAAATCCCAGCTTTCCCAACTTGCTGAGCGTGCATGGCATGGCGACAAGGTTGTGATCACCAAGGCTGGCAAGCCTTATCTGGATCTGCTTCCCCATGTCGATACACCTCGGGTGCGCAAGCCTGGGCGGTTGAAGGGACAAATCCGGATATCTGCGGATTTTGACAATACTGCTTGAGTGACATCTCTCATTTACTGATCGAGCGTCGTAGAAATCTTTCGCTGATCGTGTAGGAGTTTTCTCTTAATTTGGTAGGCTTCATCCTCTGCTAAGAGGATGAATGGATGCCAGCTGTCATTGTCGAAAATGATGAGTCGAAGTGGGCCGATCAAACAGGGGCGCTTTACCACTTCCCGAAGCAGTACAGGGCGATTCTTACCGAAGGAACCGCGGTGCTGTATTACAAAGGAAAAATGAGAAACAAGGCTTTTTCGGATCAGCGCCTGAGCGCCAACCCTCATTATTTTGGTGTTGCTCGAATAGGGAGGGTGCATGCAGACAAGAACAGCACAAAAGGTGACTTGTTTGCAGTCATTGAGGGCTTTAAACCCTTTGAATCTGCAGTTCCGAATAAAGTTGATGGGGTATACCTTGAGCCGATTCCTCCAAAACTCAAAGATAATTACTGGCGTAACGGTGTCCGGGCAATTGATCAAACCGTATTTGACAGCATCCACGCCCTTGCGGTACTGAAGTCGGATCAGGTCGACGATTCCAGCCTAACTGATGGTGCGCAGGATTTTGAGACTAGGACCGTCGGTATTGAAGGGAAAAAAATCACATATTTCGGTGTGAAGTATGAGCGCTGTCCAAAGCTTCGGCGTCAGGCAATAGCTATTCATGGGCTCAGATGCAAAGCCTGTGGTTTTGATTTCGAGAAGGCATATGGCGAGCATGCAAAAGGCTTTATCCATGTGCACCATGTGAAGCCCATTTCCGAATATGAGGAGGATCAGTCAGTCGATCCAGCGACGGACCTGATTACACTCTGCGCAAACTGCCACGCGGTTGTCCATAAGAGGCCGGATACACTGCTGAGCGTCGAGCAACTGAAAAGCATGCTCCATGGTCGGTGGGTTTTCGACGATTTGACCTAAGGTAGTTAGATGATGTGAGGCAAATCTTGCCGGATACACGCCTCACACGTTAACGGTTTCCAGCCTCAGTTCACCTGGATAAATCGAGTTGCGATCTGCCACCAAGAGCGTTTTCGCTTTGGTGTTCTCCTATATTCAGATAGCTCTGGATCAGACATGACCTGCGGCAGGTCTCGCAGCCTGACCCAAGGTTCGTTATGCCAATGCAGCAGGCTAAGCGACAGTCCGGGCCACTTCAGCAAGCTCACATTCGGCAGCGTCATATTTACGGGTTGGTGTGCATCACGCAGTACTGCCACCACTTCATGGGTTAGCCATTGCCGCAGGTTGCGGTTTTCAGGGAAATGGTGATGGATAAGTAGTGCATAAGCACCAGATTCACTGATCATGAGTGATCCGTGATTTTCGCCATAGCGGCGAAGCCAGAGCATGCGCTTTTGATCCGGATCGAGTTTGCGTACTGCTCGTTCATCGAGGTATCTCCCAAGTAAACGGCCAAAGTCGCGAGCGCAGAACCAAGCTTGAGATTCCAGCCAGATAGCATGTAGATGACGGTGGTGGCGGATGAAGAGTATCGCTTCGAAGTGGTCATCAATCATGCTTGATCACCTGAGGGTTTAGCCATTTGTAGGCGGATAGAAAAGTCATTTACATAGCCTCTACTAGCATTTGGGTTGGCCCAACGTAGAGGATGTAAATAACCCCAACAGACTACACCGCATCTCACAAAACCAAGAGGACACATCAAAAGTCCGGTTGGCATTATGGGGGAGAGGTAGTCGCTACGTTGGGCGTTTCTTAGGCACCTTCCAGTAGAGTAGTGGTGGTTCAGGTGGGCGGGTAGGTGATTGTTTCGCTGATTGTTGTAGGAGATTGCTTGTAGGAGATTGCTTGTAGGGCGCAGGGAGAGGTTCGTGTCTGGAGGTACTTCAGTCTCTTGAAACTCACACTCGGAAGGAAAGGTGTTCTAAGACGAACCGTCCAGCTTCAAAAAAACAAAAGGCCGCCATTCGGCGACCTTTTTCAAGCAAGCATCTCAAGCCAGAAATCAATCCCAGCTCAAAGCCCCACCCGTCTGATACTCAATAACCCGAGTCTCAAAGAAATTCTTCTCTTTCTTCAAGTCCATAATCTCGCTCATCCAAGGGAACGGGTTAGTCGTCCCCGGATACTCTTCTTTCAAACCGATCTGCGACAAACGACGGTTAGCGATGAACTTCAGGTAGTCCTCCATCATCGCCGCGTTCATGCCCAGCACGCCGCGAGGCATGGTGTCACGAGCGTATTCGATCTCCAGCTGAGTGCCCTGCAGAATCATCTGGGTCGCTTCTTCCTTCATTTCAGCATCCCACAGGTGTGGGTTTTCGATTTTGATCTGGTTGATCACGTCGATGCCGAAGTTCAGGTGCATGGATTCGTCGCGCAGGATGTACTGGAACTGCTCGGCGACGCCGGTCATTTTGTTGCGGCGGCCCATGGAGAGGATCTGGGTGAAGCCGCAGTAGAAGAAGATGCCTTCCAGTACGCAGTAGTAGGCGATCAGGTTGCGCAGCAGTTCTTTGTCGGTTTCGACGGTGCCGGTTTCGAACTTCGGATCGGAGATCGAACGGGTGTACTTCAGGCCCCAGGTGGCTTTTTTAGCGACCGATGGGATCTCGTGGTACATGTTGAAGATCTCGCCTTCATCCATGGCCAACGATTCGATGCAGTACTGGTAGGCGTGGGTGTGGATCGCCTCTTCGAACGCCTGGCGCAGGATGTACTGGCGGCATTCCGGGTTGGTGATCAGGCGGTACACGGCCAGTACCAGGTTGTTGGCAACCAGGGAGTCGGCGGTGGAGAAGAAGCCGAGGTTGCGCATCACGATGCGGCGCTCGTCGTCGGTCAGGCCTTCCGGGTTTTTCCAGAGGGCGATGTCGGCGGTCATGTTGACTTCTTGCGGCATCCAGTGGTTTGCGCAGCCGTCCAGGTACTTCTGCCAGGCCCAGTCGTATTTGAACGGGACGAGTTGGTTAAGGTCGGCGCGGCAGTTGATCATGCGCTTTTCGTCGACCGCAACGCGGGCGGAAGCGCCTTCGAGTTCGGCCAGGCCTTCGGCGACGTCGAGTTTGTCGAGGGCGGCCTTGGCGCGGATGATCGCAGCCGAGTCGGTGGCGGTGACGGCGCGCGCTTCAAGCGCTGCGGCACCACCGGCGCTGTCGAGGCGGTCCATGTTGGCTTCAGTAGCGTGGCCAGCATTGGCGCCTTTGGCGACAACTTCGCCGTCTTCTTTGTCGAATTCGTCCCAGCTCAGCATGACGTGTCGTCTCCTGCGTGAGGGCCAGTCGCCCGTGTGAAAACACTGATGGTCGGTTTTTCACACGGCTCGGTGGCCGCGTTGTCTCTAAAAGGAATCGTTTGTTGCAGCAATACGCAGGCAAAAAACAGAAATGTGTACGGGTGTCCTGAAGTCGCTAAGGGCGGAGATAACGTCGTCAGCTCCTGCGGTGGCCTCAGCGTCCTGCATCCTCCTGTAAGGGGATGTTGCAGGCCCGATTTACGGGCGCATTATAGGTGTTTTTTCACGCTTGTGGTGCGACGAAGTGGCTCAGAGAACCCTCGGCAGGGCGCGTAATCAAGGCGGAGCAAGGGTTTACAGGGCTTTGGCCGATGAAGATTTTTTTTGCCGGTTTTTGGCGACTCGCCAGCGCTGATGACGTCGGTGTTTGCTGTCAAAACGCCGCAAGCCCGATGGGATGGGACTTACAGGGGAGATGGGGTGTTTTTCGGGGCGCGATTGTGTGCAGTTTCGGCTGGCAATTGTTGATCAGATGATCTGTTCAAAAAACAACCAAAAATGGCTTTTCACACTACATGTAGTGTTTTGCTCCGGGTTTCTGTGTCTTCAGGCACAACGACGCCCGACGAGGGTCGGGCGGTGATGTCGGGTTCGGCAATCAGCCAAACCTCAGCGTTGATGATCAGCCGTTAGAGCAGCCGTTACCCATTACGCTGTAGCGCAGAATATGCCGTTGACCCTTCGAGTCTTCATATTCCATGCGGGCCGGTACCACTTCGCAAACGCTTGGAACTTCGCTCATGGAGATAACTTTGGCGATGTCCAGGTGAGTCGAGTAAGTGTATTCCTCTACCGGTACGATGTTGTTGGCGACATCAGTCGGGATCTCGTCTGCCATGGCGGTTGCGCACAGACTGCTGAGGGCCAGAACCAATAAAGCTTTCATTTCAATTTTACCTTTCTAAGGTCGAGTGGGGTCACGCAACCTTTTTGGGGTTGCGTGTGGAACTTGATGACTCAGTGTTGGATTAACTGCCTTCGTGGGGGCTGCAACTGGGTTAATCACGTTTGCCGTGTTGGCGAGGCTGATTTTAGGCGCCCGAGTTGCACGCATATAGGTGTGCTTTTGATAAAGACTTTTGGCATATCCTGTAACAATCCCTTAAAAACGACCTCGTATGCTTCAGGGTCGGCCTTCTCGAAATAGCTGAAAGCCAATGAAACCGCGGTGTCTGAGCGGTTCGCTCGGTAAGCACGACGTTTAGTAGGGGCTTGTTACTACCATCGTCGAATGGTTCTATAGGCCCGCCTCGGGCTACAACGGGGCCATACAAAAACAACTATTCCACCGAGGTAAGAAAGATGAGTGCGGCTTCTCTGTATCCCGTTCGTCCCGAGGTTGCGGCCAACACGCTGACTGACGAGGCGACCTACAAGGCCATGTACCAGCAGTCGGTCGTCAACCCGGACGGTTTCTGGCGCGAGCAAGCCAAGCGCCTCGACTGGATCAAGCCTTTCACCACGGTGAAACAGACCTCTTTCGACGATCACCATGTCGATATCAAGTGGTTCGCCGATGGCACCCTGAACGTTTCCTACAACTGCCTGGACCGCCATCTCGCCGAGCGTGGCGATCAGATCGCGATCATCTGGGAGGGCGATGACCCGGCCGAGAGCCGCAACATCACCTACCGCGAGCTGCACGAACAAGTCTGCAAGTTTGCCAACGCCTTGCGCGGCCAGGATGTGCATCGCGGCGACGTGGTGACTATCTATATGCCGATGATCCCCGAAGCCGTGGTCGCCATGCTGGCCTGTACCCGGATCGGTGCGATTCACTCGGTGGTGTTCGGCGGCTTCTCGCCGGAAGCCCTGGCCGGTCGAATCATCGACTGCAAATCGAAAGTGGTGATCACTGCTGACGAAGGCCTGCGTGCCGGCAAAAAGATCTCGCTCAAGGCCAACGTCGATGACGCGCTGACCAACCCGGAAACCAGCAGCATCCAGAAGGTCATTGTGTGCAAGCGCACCGGTGGCAACATCAAGTGGAACCAGCATCGCGACATCTGGTACGAAGACCTGATGAAAGTCGCGGGCACTGTGTGTGCACCGAAAGAGATGGGCGCTGAAGAAGCGCTGTTCATCCTGTATACCTCGGGCTCCACCGGCAAGCCGAAGGGCGTGCAGCACACCACTGGCGGTTATCTGTTGTACGCCGCGCTGACCCACGAGCGCGTGTTCGACTACCGTCCGGGCGAAATCTACTGGTGCACCGCCGACGTCGGCTGGGTCACCGGCCACACTTATATTGTCTATGGCCCGCTGGCCAACGGTGCGACCACTTTGCTGTTCGAGGGCGTGCCGAACTACCCGGACATTACCCGGGTGGCGAAGATCGTCGACAAGCACAAGGTCAACATCCTCTACACCGCGCCAACCGCAATCCGCGCCATGATGGCGCAGGGCACCGCGGCTGTTGAAGGTGCCGATGGCAGCAGCCTGCGTCTGCTGGGTTCGGTCGGTGAGCCGATTAACCCGGAAGCGTGGGACTGGTACTACAAGAACGTCGGCCAATCCCGTTGCCCGATCGTCGATACCTGGTGGCAGACCGAAACCGGCGCAACCCTGATGAGTCCGCTGCCGGGCGCTCACGCGCTCAAGCCAGGCTCGGCGGCGCGGCCGTTCTTTGGTGTGGTGCCGGCGTTGGTGGACAATCTGGGCAACATCATCGAAGGCGTTGCCGAGGGTAATCTGGTGATTCTCGATTCTTGGCCAGGTCAGGCGCGTACGCTGTATGGCGATCACGACCGCTTCGTCGACACCTACTTCAAGACCTTCCGTGGCATGTACTTCACCGGTGACGGCGCGCGTCGCGATGCGGACGGCTACTGGTGGATCACTGGGCGTGTGGATGACGTGCTCAACGTTTCCGGTCACCGCATGGGGACTGCCGAGATCGAAAGCGCGATGGTTGCGCACCCGAAAGTCGCCGAAGCGGCGGTGGTTGGTGTGCCGCATGACATTAAAGGGCAGGGCATTTATGTCTACGTCACCCTCAACGGCGGCGAAGAGCCGAGCGAAGCACTGCGCCTGGAGCTGAAAAACTGGGTGCGCAAAGAGATCGGTCCGATTGCCTCGCCGGATGTGATTCAGTGGGCGCCAGGCTTGCCGAAAACCCGTTCGGGGAAAATCATGCGCCGTATCCTGCGTAAGATTGCTACGGCTGAGTATGACGGGTTGGGTGATATCTCCACCCTGGCAGACCCAAGTGTGGTGCAGCATTTGATTGATACGCACAAGACCATGAACGTCGCGTAACAGCCGTTCTCGTGTCGTCGAAAGCCCCGCCCGGTGTTGAGCCTGGCGGGTTTTTTTGTTTGTGCTCGTTCCCACGCTCCGCGTGGGAACGATCAGTGGGAGAGGGGGAGCCAATATTTATCGGTTTCACCTGTAGGCGCTTTCCCACTGTTACCCGCTGCCCTTCAAGTAACTAAATGTGTAACCGCTCGCCCGCTTTCGAGGCATTGGGAAACGCAAAGCCCCGTTTTAGGGCCTCTTCTGGCTACCTGAAGAATAAGACACAACGCTGCGCTTGCCGGATTAGAAGGGTTTGCGAATAATAGGCCCGCAATTTGCAACATAGATCGGTTCACTGTCTTTTGCTTCTGCATGAATTTGCAGGGCTGTCAATGTGCTTGGTCGGGTTTCTCAGTGCTTCTGTAATTTGTTGTCGCATTGAAGAAATATCGGCTTCGGGCCTGTCGTTAGAATGCCGATCACTCGCTCGCCGTTGCCTGCGTTGAAATCAAAGCTGAATTCAACGCAACAATCCTGCGACGCAGCGCAGCTTTCAATTTCCACCCATTCGCATATTGGGCTGTCGCTCACTCTGCCGTTTTCGCCCTATACCGATGGAGTCCTAAGATGAAGAAACTCGTGCTTCTTGGCGCCCTGGCACTGTCCGTGCTGTCCCTGCCGACGTTCGCCGATGAAAAGCCTCTGAAAATTGGTATCGAGGCGGCTTACCCTCCGTTCGCATCCAAAGCACCGGACGGCAGCATCGTCGGTTTCGACTACGACATCGGCAACGCCCTGTGCGAAGAGATGAAGGTCAAGTGCGTTTGGGTCGAGCAAGAGTTCGACGGTCTGATCCCGGCACTCAAAGTGCGCAAGATCGACGCGATCCTGTCGTCCATGTCGATCACTGACGACCGCAAGAAGTCCGTGGACTTCACCAACAAGTACTACAACACCCCGGCACGTCTGGTGATGAAGGCCGGTACGCAGGTCAGCGACAACCTGGCCGAACTCAAGGGCAAGAAAATCGGCGTGCAACGCGGTTCGATCCACAACCGTTTCGCCGAAGAAGTCCTGAAGCCGTTGGGTGCTGAAATCAAGCCGTACGGCTCGCAGAACGAAATCTACCTGGACGTGGCTGCCGGTCGCCTCGATGGCACCGTGGCCGACGCTACCCTGCTGGATGACGGTTTCCTGAAAACCGACTCGGGCAAGGGCTTCGCGTTTGTCGGCCCGGCCTTCACCGACGAGAAATACTTCGGCGACGGTATTGGTATTGCCGTGCGTAAAGGCGACAAGGCTGAGCTGGACAAGATCAACGCCGCCATCGTCGCCATTCGTGCGAATGGCAAGTACAAGCAAATCCAGGACAAGTACTTCAACTTCGATATTTACGGTAAGTAAATAGTCGCAGCTGTCAGTCCGAAATGGCGCAAGCAACAGGATCTCTGAGGTTTGCGCCATTTTTTCATCCCAACTTTCGAGGACCTGAATCATGTTGAAAGGCTACGGGGCTGTCATCCTCGATGGCGCATGGCTGACGCTTCAGCTCGCCTTGTCGTCCATGGCCTTGGCCATTGTTCTGGGTCTGATCGGGGTCGCATTGCGCCTGTCGCCGGTACGCTGGCTGGCCTGGTTGGGCGATCTGTATTCCACGGTGATCCGCGGGATTCCCGATCTGGTACTGATCCTGCTGATTTTCTACGGCGGTCAGGACTTGCTCAACCGTGTTGCGCCATTGCTCGGCTATGACGACTACATCGACCTGAACCCGTTGGTCGCCGGTATCGGCACCCTGGGTTTCATCTTCGGTGCGTACCTGTCGGAAACCTTCCGTGGGGCCTTCATGGCGATCCCGAAAGGCCAGGCAGAAGCCGGTGCGGCCTACGGCATGAGCAGTTTTCAGGTGTTTTTCCGGGTATTGGTGCCGCAGATGATTCGCCTGGCGATTCCGGGCTTTACCAATAACTGGCTGGTATTGACCAAGGCGACTGCGCTGATTTCGGTGGTCGGTCTGCAAGACATGATGTTCAAGGCCAAGCAGGCGGCAGATGCCACCCGCGAGCCTTTCACCTTCTTCCTCGCAGTGGCCGCGATGTACCTGGTGATCACCAGTGTCTCGTTGCTGGCATTGCGTCACCTTGAGAAGCGCTACTCGGTAGGCGTAAGGGCGGCTGATCTATGATCTTCGACTACAACGTCATTTGGGAGGCCTTGCCGCTGTACTTCGGCGGCCTGGTCACCACCCTGAAACTGCTCGCGCTGTCGCTGCTGTTCGGTTTGCTGGCCGCCTTGCCGCTGGGCTTGATGCGGGTTTCCAAGCAGCCGATCGTCAACATGTCGGCCTGGCTCTACACCTACGTGATCCGCGGCACGCCGATGCTGGTGCAGCTGTTCTTGATCTACTACGGTCTGGCGCAATTCGAAGCGGTACGTGAAAGCTTCCTTTGGCCGTGGCTGTCCAGCGCAACGTTCTGTGCGTGCCTGGCCTTCGCGATCAACACCAGCGCCTACACCGCTGAAATCATCGCCGGCAGCCTGCGGGCCACGCCGAACGGTGAGATCGAAGCGGCCAAGGCCATGGGCATGTCGCGCTTCAAGATGTACAAGCGCATCCTGCTGCCGTCGGCCCTGCGCCGGGCGCTGCCGCAGTACAGCAACGAAGTGATCATGATGCTGCAGACCACCAGTCTGGCGTCCATCGTGACCCTGATCGACATCACCGGTGCCGCGCGTACCGTGAACGCTCAGTACTACTTGCCGTTCGAGGCCTACATCACCGCAGGCGTGTTCTACCTGTGCATGACGTTCATTCTGGTGCGTCTGTTCAAGATGGCCGAGCACCGCTGGCTGGGCTATCTGGCCCCGCGCAAGCACTGAAACCACTGACTGACTGTTTTTGTGAGAACCGACAGCATGTACAAACTTGAAGTCCAAGACCTGCATAAACGCTATGGCAGTCACGAAGTGCTCAAGGGCGTGTCCCTGAAAGCGGCAGCCGGCGATGTGATCAGCATCATCGGTTCCAGTGGCTCCGGTAAAAGTACTTTCCTGCGTTGCATCAACCTGCTTGAGCAACCGCACGCCGGCAAGATTCTGCTCAACAACGAAGAGCTGAAGCTGGTGGCGAACAAGGACGGTGCGCTGAAAGCCGCCGACCCGAAACAACTGCAACGCATGCGTTCGCGGCTGTCGATGGTGTTCCAGCATTTCAATCTGTGGTCGCACATGACCGCGATGGAAAACATCATGGAGGCGCCGGTCCATGTGCTTGGCATGTCCAAGGCCGAAGCCCGTGAAAAGGCCGAGCTGTATCTGGCCAAGGTTGGCGTGTCCCATCGCAAGGATGCTTACCCTGGCCATATGTCCGGTGGTGAGCAGCAGCGTGTGGCGATTGCCCGTGCGTTGGCGATGGAACCTGAGGTGATGCTGTTCGACGAGCCAACCTCGGCACTCGACCCCGAGCTGGTGGGCGACGTGTTGAAAGTGATGCAGGCGCTGGCCCAGGAAGGCCGGACCATGGTCGTGGTCACGCACGAAATGGGCTTTGCCCGTGAAGTGTCGAACCAGTTGGTGTTCCTGCACAAAGGCGTGGTTGAAGAAAGCGGCAACCCGCGTGAAGTGCTGGTCAATCCACAGTCCGAACGTCTGCAACAATTCCTCTCGGGCAGCCTGAAGTAATCGCTCCCGTTACGCACCCAATTAGGTCATGCTGCGCACCGCGCGCCAGATGGTCTAATTTGGTTGCAGCCGCCTTCGGCTTTAACACTGTTTTCGTTTCGGATTGCCCGCCATGACTGCCCATCGAATTGGTTTCCTGATTTGGCCCAGCACTAAAGCCTTGACGCTGGCGCTGGCCGAGGAGGCCTTGCGTGTTGCTCAGCGGGTGCATCCGGAAGTTGTTTACGAACTCTCGTTCCTGCAGGCCGAAATGCCGGCCGAAGGGGCCTGGCAATTGCCGGGCGAGCCGTGGACCGGCAAGCTGGAAAATTTCCAGAAACTGTTTCTGCTGGCCGATGAGCCGCCGACGGCGTTGGCACCGGCGCTCAGCAGCGCACTCAAGCAACTGGTGCGTGCCGGTTGTGTGATTGGCGGTTTGTCGGCCGGTGTTTATCCGCTGGCCCAGCTCGGTTTGCTCGATGGTTATCGTGCGGCGGTGCACTGGCGTTGGCAGGACGATTTCGCCGAGCGTTTCCCCAAGGTTATTGCCACCAGTCATCTGTTCGATTGGGATCGCGATCGCCTGACCGCATGCGGCGGGATGTCGGTGCTCGATCTGTTGCTGGCGGTGCTGGCCCGTGATCACGGCGCTGAACTGGCCGGTGCGGTGTCTGAAGAACTGGTGGTCGAACGCATTCGTGAGGGCGGAGAGCGTCAGCGCATTCCGTTGCAGAATCGCCTCGGCTCCAGCCATCCAAAGCTCACGCAAGCCGTGTTGCTGATGGAAGCCAACATCGAAGAACCGCTGACCACCGACGAAATCGCCCAGCATGTGTGCGTGTCCCGTCGGCAGTTGGAGCGGATCTTCAAGCAGTACCTCAACCGTGTGCCGAGCCAGTACTACCTGGAGCTGCGCCTGAACAAGGCCCGGCAGATGTTGATGCAAACCAGCAAGTCGATCATCCAGATCGGCCTGTCGTGTGGTTTCTCCTCGGGGCCGCACTTCTCCAGCGCCTACCGCAACTTCTTCGGCGCCACGCCGCGGGAAGATCGCAACCAGCGGCGCAGCAGCAGTCCGTTTGAATTGTCGTCGGCGCCTTCAGAGCGCGGCTAGTCGTTGCCTGAGACGGCCATGGGAAGTGCTCCCATGGCCTTATAGGTTCAAGTAATCGTTCAACTTTCCAATTCAACGTCCGGCGCAAGGTCGGTAGGGCGTGGCATTCCGGCCACTCCGGTGATGTTCAATGTGTTTCCCGTTTGATAGTAGTAAGCCGCAACGCGCTGCAGGCTTTCCGGGGAGAGTGGATTATTCCTGAAGTCGAAATTGGCCGTGATATCGGGGTCGGCCTCCATCAACTCGATCGGCATTTCGGTGATTGCGTTATTGGACAGATCAGCGTGAATCAAGCTGGCGCTGTTGAACAATCCCTTCGGCGCTTCGGTGAGCCCGGAATTGCTCAGATCCAGCGAATGCAATCTCGTCATGTTGCTCAGGTCGGGCGTCAGGCCTAGCAAGTTGTCTCTGAGATTCAGGCTGTCGAGGTTTTCCATACCGGCTAGTGCATCCAGGGTTTGCCGGGTCAGGGTGATGTTGCACTCTGGCAGGCTTAGCGCCGTCAAGCTGCGCATTGCGAAGACTGCGTCGGGAATGTTCTCCAGCTGATAACCCTGGACAGCAAGGCTTTCCAGCTTGGGGAAATAATCCAGGAACCGACTTGCCTTGGGGGCAATGTTCCCTGTGCTTGTCAGGTAGAGTTCGCGGACATGCCCGAAGTCGGCTGTCAGCACAGGCAGGTCGCCTATGATCGACAGGTTGGAGGTGAAGCCGAACTCGTCAAAGGACACGCCCTCTGTCGGTATTTGACGCCAGCACCGCTCCAGGCTTTCCTTGAACTTCATTCTTTTGTATTGCTCTTGCAGCAGGTCTTCGGCATTCAGCGGTTCACCGGTGACGGGGTCGTTGGGGATATCGGTCATCCACACGGTAAGGTCGCGGCTCAAGTCGGCGAGTTCGGTGTGTTTGTGTGCCAATTCGATGCGTCCATCGGCCAGTGTGCCGGGCAGGCGATAGATGAATTCGCTTGCTTGTTCGTCGCTGAAACTTGGGTATAGCGCTGTTACTTGGTCAATATCGGCCTGGTTGGCCAATACTCCAAAGTCTTTTCCGGTTCGCTGGTAGTAGGCTTTTATCTGCTCCAGGGTCGTTGTTGAGAGTGGATTGTTGCCGAAATCAAATCCATCGCCGACCTCGGCGGACAGGTTGTAGATCTCGCGTGGGAATTCAGTTATCCGGTTGCCGCTCAAGATGGCGGTTTGAAGTCGAGGATGACTCGACAGACCGACTGGAACACGCTCAATGCCAGTGCTGGAGAGGTCGATAAAGGTCAGCGTTGGCAGGGCCGCTACATCCGGGACATGGCCCAGTGGATTATTGAACAGGTCCAGCATTTCCAGGCGGGGTAGCGAGGAAAGTGCTGTCTGCGCCTCGGCCTCGAATACCACGCCACAATTGCTCAATACCAGATTCTCGAGTGATGGCATGCCGGTAATCGCCTGAGGTACGCGACCCAGGGCGAAATTGCGCATTTCCAGGTGTTCTAGACCGGTAAAGCACTCAAGGAAGCGGGAAGAGACACCCAAGGCCTTGCTGCCGTTGAAGGCCAGTGCCGAGACATGGCTGAAGTCTGCTGTCAGCTCTGGCATATCACCGATAAAGGCCAGGTCCGCTATGAGCGAGTCGGCCCTGAGTTCTGGCTGCTCTACCAACCTTTGGCGCCAGAATAGCTCCAGTCTCTGGCGGAACTCGTTTCTCGCGATGCGCTCTGCGCTCTTGTCGAGGGGGCTCAAAGGATCGCCGGTCGAGGGGTTATGCGCTGGAATGTCATCGACCCAGACGCTGAGGTCGCTGGTGAGCTGAGCAATTTCCGTTTCCCAGTACGTGAGCTGAGTGCGGCCGTCTTCCAGTGTTCCGGGCAGTTTATAGATGACATGGCTTGCGCCTTCGGTATCCAGGCCAGAAAACAGTGCGCGTGCGCGATCGATATCGGCCTGTTCTGCCAGTACAGCGAAGTCATTTCCGTTTTTAGCGTAGTAGGCCTTGATTCGGTCTCGGCTGATTGACGACAACGGGTTATTGGCGAGATTAGTCCCATCGGCGAGATCGAGGTCAAGATCAAAGAAGGCGTCGGGCAGATCGGTTATCTGGTTGCCATTGAGAATCGCGGTTCTTAGATACTGACGGCTGGTGAGACCGTTTGGCAGGCTGGCAATACCGGTGTTGGACAGTCGAATGTCGTTCAGTTCCGGCATGGCCTCTATGTCGGGTGCGATCGCCAGTGGGTTGTCACTCAGATTCAGAGCTTCAAGCCGGCCCAGAGATGAAAGTGCGGCCTGGCTTTGGGGCGTGAGTGTCACGCGGCAATGGGCCAATGTCAGCTCCTTGAGGGCCGGCATGCGGGTGATGGCCTGGGGCACTTGATCCAGCGTGAAGTGATGCATTTCCAGACTGTGCAAATTCGGGAAGAGTTCGAGGAACGGGCCGGTTGCGCGGATCGCGTTGTTGCCCCTGAGTTCCAGGCTTGAAACATGGCTGAAGTCCGCGGTCATCAGCGGCATGTCACCGGAGAAAGTCAGATTGGCTATCAGGTGGTCGTCGCGCATCCGGGAAACTTCTGGTCGACGACGCCAGAACTGTTCCAATTGTTGTTTGAACTCTGCCCTGGAGACGTGCTCGGCGTACATCTGCTCGGCGTTGAGCAATTGACCGGTGACAGGGTGCCGATCAGGAACCTGGCGTTCCCATATCGTCAGGTCGCCGGACAGCTGCGTGATCTCCGTTCTCCAGCGTCCGAGTTGGAGCCGGCTATCTTCCAGTGTTCCGGGCAAGTCATAGATCACATCACTGGCGTCTTGCGAGTCCAGGGCTGGAAACAGCTCTTTGGCCAAGTCGATATCAGCTTTGTCGGCCCAAACTCCGAAGTCTTGCCCGGTTTCACGGAAATAGGTTTTTATCCGGTCTCGGGTTGCTGTCGATAACGGATTGTCCGAAAAATCAAACCCGTCACTGCGATGGCCGGGAAGATCAAAGAAGGCGTCGGGCAGTTCGGTAATCAGGTTGCCATTGAAGATGGCGGTACTCAGGTTTGGATGGTCCACCAGACCGGCGGGAACATTGGAAATGCCGGCATTGGACAGATTGATGTACGTCAACCTGGGCAGAGTCGTTACGTCGGGTGCCGTACCCAATGGATTGTCGATCAGTTCCAGCGTGTCAAGGTTGTTCAGTGAGGAAAGCGCTGTCTGACCTTCAGGTGTCAGCACTACGCTGCAATCGTCCAGTACCAATGCGTTGAGCTGCGGCATGCTGGTGATCGCCTGGGGCACTTGATCCAGAGCAAAGTCACGCAGATCCAGGCGTCGCAACCCCGTGAAGCGCTGCAGGAATGGGGTGGTTGCAGAAATGCTGGTGTTGCCAGTCAGGGTCAGGCTGGAAACATGGCTGAAATCCGCAGTCAGTTCCGGCATGTCCCCCATGAATTCCAGGGTCGAGACAAACTGGTCGTTCAATCTGCTGCGCCAAGCCTGTTCCAGTTGTTGCCCGAATGTTCTTCTTGCGTCCTGTTCGTTGAACTGTTCATTGATATTGAGAGGCTGGCCGGTCGAGGGCGCGCGCTCAGGAACGTTTCTGGCCCAGTGCGTAAGGTTGTCGTTCAACTGGGTATATTCGGTCTCCCAGTTCGTGAGTTGAACTCGACCTTGAGCCAACGTTCCGGGCAAGCGATACAACAGGTTAGTCGCTTGATGAGCGGTCAGGTCTGGAAACAGGGTTGTTGTCCGATCGATATCCGCCTGCTCGGCCAAAACCCCGAAGTGTTTCCCGGTTCGATTGTAGTGAGTCTTTACTCGCTCTCGAGTGGTTGCGGACAGCGGGTTGTCTGCAAAATCCAATCCGTCACTGAAGTTGCTGGATAAAGTGAAGAGCGCGTCGGGCAGTTCGGTAATCCGGTTGCCATCGAATCTGCCGGTTATGAATTGAAGATGATCCAACAGGCCGGCTGGCGGCGTGGAAATACCCGTATTGGCCAGATTGAGGTGCGTCAGCGAGCGCATGGCTTGTATATCAGGCGCGACTGCCAGCGGGTTGTCCTGTAGATCCAGCAGGGAGAGCTCGGTCAAGGAAGAGAGCAACTGCTGGTTGGCGGGGGAGAGTGTAATGCCGCAGTTACGCACGACCAGTTGTCGAAGTGTCGGCAGTGAAGTGATGGATTGAGGCAAGTTCTGCAGGTTGAAGTTCTGAACGTCCAGGAACAGCAACCCGGGGAAGTTCTGTAAAAAAGGCTCGAGAGCATGGGTGCTGGTGCTGCCACTGATCGTCAGAGCGGAAACATGACTGAAGTCGGCGTTCAGGGGAGGGAGGTCGCCCAGTATCGGCTCCCGTAGATCAAGCATATAACCAGCCGGTCCGCGTGTTTGCCGTTGCCAGCAACGTTGGATAGCGTCCTTGAGCAACATGCGATTTCGCAAGTCTGCTCGGCGCTGAAGCGGTGTGAGCGCGAGCCCACTGTCGGGGTCGCTATGCGGTACGTCGTTCGCCCAGCCATGCAGGTCATTGGCGAGTCGCTCATATTCGTGGCCCAGGCGGGAAAGTTCGCCACGCACGCCTGCCGGGTGGCTCTGCCACCTGGAAATAAACGCCTGGACTTCCTCGGGGGAATGGCCCGGATAAATCTCTCGCACCCTCTCTTCCAGGGTGAAGGTTCGTTCGTTCGTGGTGCGCACAGTACGCAAGATTCGTGGGTAACCGTCAGCACCCAACAGACGCAGCGTATCAATGGCCGGCTCCTGAACCGGCGGATTGGAAATCGCCACCCGAAGCTCGCTGCGCTCCATGGGCTGCTCGCGGATCGCGTTTTTCAGCTTCTGCGTCTGGCCGATCTGGAGGTTCAGGGCCTGGCGTTCGGCGTCCGGCAGGGCGTACAAAACACTGGCGTAGAAGTCGGTCGCCGAATGCAGTTCCAGGCCGCGGTCGTCGTAAGGCTGATAGGTGCCGTCGGTCTGTCGCACCAGGATTTTTTGTACCGGCGCATCGGCCCGTCCGGTGCTGTCGAGCATGGGCCCTTCGTAACGCCGCTCGCGGATTTCGATCCGTACGTCACCGCTCCAGCCAGGTAAGCGCTTGAGGCTATGCAATGCCAGCGTGTCGGAATCCGGGTTGCTCACGGAGTCCAGCTCCAGCCCTTCATAGGCGCGGGTGACGCGCACTTCCTGATTGGCCAGTTGCATCAGATCTTGTTGGCGCTGCGGTAATTGCCCTTCGCTGATGTGTATCAGCTCATCCCCGGTGGCGGTGTTGAGCAATTCCCGGGTGATGCTGACCGGCAACTGAGGGTCGTGTTGAGTGATCGGTTGTGCCAACGGATCTTCGATGCGTTCGAGCGCTTGGTAGCGCGATTCGAACATTGCCGTTCGTTGTTGCCAGGCGAGTTGGGCGAGTTGCTTTCTCAATGTCTGGGTGCGGACAGGCAGCGCGGGCGTCGGACCACCGAACTTTTCTCCCAGCAGTGCTTTGATTTCACTGTCCTCAAGCGAATGAAGCAGCGTTTTGAGCAGGTCGCCGTCCATCAGGCGGTCCTGACGAAGCTCTATCAGCGGCAAGGTTTCGTCGCTGGAGGACTGCCAGGCGACTTCTCCTTGTTGATCCACCCAGCGCAGCCGTTTGCTGGCCGGCCATTGGCCGTGTTCATCGAGGAGTTGCAGCTGCATCAACGGATCGGCGCTGAGATAATCCTCGGGCAAGTCGCTAGCCAGTTGATCGACGAAGCGTTGAAGATCCTGATCGATCTTGAAGCGTTTGATGCTGTCGGCCAGCAGCGGCGGAAGGGGTTCCTGATCGACATGCATTTTGCGCAGGGCGTCTTCGTTGTAGCCGCTGACCTGAAGAATCGTCTCGCGTTCGGCCGGGGAAAAGGATTCGACCGATTGGCCGATCCGGCGCAACGCCGTGGGTTTGTCCCACTCCAGCGGCTGCTCGAGCTCGGTATGCCAGGCGCCGTCGCCGTTGTGCCGTACCAGCGGTTTATAAGCGTCGGGGCGGGTTGGGTGTTCAATCCGGTACTGGCCAGGGATCGGGCTTTCGCTCAGCGCAAAGTGCGCGTCTTCGAGGGGCAGCAGTTGTTTTCCCTGGTGCTGATGCAGGCCCCGTTCATCGGGCCTGGAATCCACACCCGGAATGGATTTCTGCTCATAGCGGGCGAGGTCCGGTTCCCAGTACCGGGTTTGGCCATTGGGCAGCTCGACGGGCTTGAAACGGTCGATAAAGGCGACAATCTCTTTGGGCAAGATTTTGCGAAACTCACCCGCGCCAATGGCGCCGCCTATCGCAAAGGTCCCCAGCTGGATCAGCGATTCCACGGTTCCCATGAAGTGCTCGAAGGCTTCGGTGGTTCGGCCCTGCGCCCACTCGATGATCCCTTCGAAGGCTTCGTCGAGCAATTGGTAGGCCATGTACGCCATCATTGCTTCACCCAGCACGGGCACAAACGGCGCGATGATGAACGCCGCGGTCTGGAGAATCGACGAGGCTATGTTGACCAGCGAATCCCAGAACGCCCAACGGGCTTTCTGATCGACGGCTGCCGTCGGGACGGCGATGCTCCGGGCGTCATTAAGGATTTTGTTGAGTTTTGCCTGATAGAGGTGCTGCCACAGGTTGTCGTTGAACGGCATGAATGCCGTTTGCAGATCGGGACGGTCGAGGGGCGTTTCCCGCCAGGTGGGCTCCGAGCTTCCCGCGACGGGCGGGTGCCACTTCACCTTTGCCAGGCGCTCATTGAGGCTGGCGAAGAAAAAACCGCGATGTTCGTGGTTCACGAACCGGCTGAAAAATTGTTGGTAATCCTTCGAACGCAACTGCCGGGTCAGTTCGATGACCATCTCGAGCGCCGAGGCGTATTCCTTGATCGGGTGCTCGGGGTCATCCGGCACATAGGCCACCACTCTGGCGGTTTTTTGAACCTGATCCAGATCGGGGGCAAACACGACGATGCCGGTGAGCGGAGCGGACATCATCGTCAGGTCATGACACAACACGGCCTGCCCGTTGACCCGCAAGCCTTGCAGCCCGTCGAGCAAACCGCCGATCAGGCGAAAGTAACTCTCCGAGATGTCACGGTTCATCCGCGCCATTTGCAGCGCTGCCCGTATTGCCGCTTTTTGACTGTCATCGATTTTCTGGCGCAGAACCGTCGCCGCGACCGGATCGGAAAAACCGAGGTTGTCTTCGAGATAGGTTTTGTACTGGCCACCGATATCCAGCTCTCGGCACAGTTTGGTAAAGGCCGGGATGCTCAGTTTGGCTTTGATCAAGGGCAGTGTGTCGAACTGCCCGGTCGCAGAGGGCTGGGTGATGTAGGTCGAATCGGTTTCGTAGGCAGTGTCTTGCGTTTCTTTCTCTTCGAAGTTATGCAGCGCGGCGTCCAGCAGCGACACCGTCCAGGCGCGAGCCCCGGTCTTGACCGGAAACCACGGCGTCGTCGCGGGTACGTACAGGCGCAGGAAGGTTGTCCTGACGTCCAGCTCCAGGCCGAAGCGGTTTTTCAGCGCTTCTTTGAGCAACGGTTCGGCGAAGGCACTGGCGTCTTGCAAGTGCTCCAGCCGTTGGTCGACATCACTTTGAGCGGTCCAGTGTGCGGCGTTAAGAGCCTTGAGTTCCTGGTGCTGCGCGGCCGGTGCGGCCTGGAGCCGGGCCAGCAGTTGCGGCTGAGTGTTCTGCAGCGCCTGGCGCCGGGCAGGCGAGGCCTTGCCCAGCCATTCGGGAATTGCATTTTGCAGGTGTTGGTAGTGGCTATCGGGGTGTTCCGAAAAGATTGTGTCGGTTGAAACTGTCGGTTGCTGTCCTTCAGACAAATACATCGCGCCATTCCTTGAGCGTTGAAAGAGCTCATAGCAAATCAGGAAGTGGCGAGCGGAATGCGGTACATAGTTAGGGGGCGGGCGAGCTCCAGAAATCAAATCCCGGCAACCCTGCCGCTAATCCCCCCGGGCAGTTTAAACTGCGCCTTTGCGACGCTATTTGTCGCATTGCCGTAAACCCGGAGAAATCCGGGGTTTGCGCTATAAGAAGTTGTCGCTTGGCGGCAAGGCCGGGCTGAAAACTGTCCTTACAATCCCCCCATCGCTCGCCAGTTTCAGGCGGGTGTTTCTCATCAGGAGACTCCGATGTCCGTTGAGCACGCTGCGGTACAACGCGCCGATTTTGACCAGGTAATGGTTCCCAACTATGCGCCTGCCGCTTTCATTCCGGTACGTGGCGCCGGTTCCCGTGTTTGGGACCAGTCTGGCCGCGAGCTGATCGACTTCGCCGGCGGGATTGCGGTTAACGTATTGGGCCATGCGCACCCGGCACTGGTCGGTGCCTTGACCGAGCAAGCGAACAAGCTGTGGCACGTGTCCAACGTGTTCACCAATGAGCCGGCCCTGCGCCTGGCCCATAAGCTGATCGATGCGACCTTCGCCGAACGCGTGTTCTTCTGCAACTCTGGCGCCGAAGCCAACGAGGCCGCCTTCAAGCTGGCCCGTCGTGTGGCTCACGATCGTTTCGGTCCAGAGAAGTACGAAATCATCGCCGCGCTCAACAGCTTCCACGGCCGTACGCTGTTCACCGTGAACGTCGGTGGCCAGTCGAAGTACTCCGACGGTTTCGGTCCGAAAATCACCGGCATCACTCACGTCAAGTTCAACGATCTGGACGCGCTCAAAGCGGCCATTTCCGACAAAACCTGCGCGGTAGTGCTGGAGCCGATTCAGGGCGAAGGCGGCGTATTGCCGGCTGATCTTGCGTACCTGCAAGGCGCCCGCGAGCTGTGCACCCAACACAACGCACTGCTGATTTTCGACGAAGTACAAACCGGTATGGGCCGCAGCGGCGAGCTGTTCGCCTACCAGCATTACGGCGTGACGCCGGACATCCTGACCAGCGCCAAGAGCCTGGGCGGCGGTTTCCCGATCGCGGCGATGCTGACCAGCGAAGCGCTGGCCAAACACCTGGTGGTCGGCACCCACGGCACCACTTACGGTGGCAACCCGTTGGCGTGCGCCGTCGCTGAAGCGGTGATCGACGTGGTCAACACGCCGCAAGTGCTGAATGGCGTCAAAGCCAAGCACGACCTGTTCAAGTCTCGCCTGGAGCAGATCGGCGCCAAGTACGGCCTGTTCACCCAAGTGCGTGGCCTGGGCCTGCTGCTCGGCTGCGTCTTGAGCGAGGCCTGGAAAGGCAAGGCCAAGGACGTGTTCAACGCGGCTGAAAAAGAAGGCCTGATGATTCTGCAAGCCGGCCCGGACGTGATTCGCTTCGCGCCAAGCCTGGTGGTTGAAGACGCAGACATCGAAGAGGGCCTGGAGCGCTTCGAGCGCGCCGTGGCCAAACTGACTCAAGCCTGATTCAGGCTGCGGTACCGCTCGGCGCCTATTCTTAGGGACAGGCGCCGAGACAATTTTCCTGTGCCGGGCCTGCCCGGCATTTTTTTCCCCGAGTCGGCGCCTTTCGTCGACCTGATGTTAAGTAAGGAGTGACACCATGCTGGTGATGCGTCCCGCGCAAATGGCTGATCTGGGCGAGGTACAGCGTCTGGCTGCGGACAGCCCGATTGGTGTCACCTCCTTACCGGATGATGTCGAACGCCTGAGCGACAAGATCGCAGCAAGCGAAGCCTCGTTCGCTGCCGAAGTCAGCTTCAACGGTGAAGAGAGCTACTTCTTCGTCCTCGAAGACACCGCCACCGGCAAACTGGCGGGCTGCTCGGCCATCGTCGCGTCGGCCGGTTATTCCGAGCCGTTCTACAGTTTCCGTAATGAAACCTTCGTGCACGCCTCTCGCGAGCTGAAGATTCATAACAAGATTCATGTGCTCTCCCAGTGCCACGACCTGACCGGCAACAGCCTGCTGACCAGCTTCTACGTGCTGCCGGAGCTGGTCGGTTCGGCCTGGTCGGAACTCAACTCTCGCGGTCGCCTGCTGTTCGTCGCCAGCCATCCGGAGCGTTTCGCCGATTCGGTGGTCACCGAAATCGTCGGTTACAGCGACGAAAATGGCGATTCGCCGTTCTGGGATGCCATCGGTCGCAACTTCTTCGACCTCAACTACGCCGAAGCCGAGCGTCTGTGCGGGCTCAAGAGCCGGACCTTCCTCGCCGAACTGATGCCGCATTATCCAATCTACGTGCCGCTGCTGCCGGACGCCGCCCAAGAGGCGATGGGCCAGGTGCACCCACGGGCGCAGATCACCTTCGACATCCTGATGCGCGAAGGCTTCGAGACCGATCACTACATCGACATTTTCGACGGTGGCCCGACCCTGCACGCACGTGTCTCGGGGATCCGCTCGATCGCCCAGAGCCGTGTAGTGCCGGTGAAAATCGGCGAACCGGTCAAAGGCGCCGGTCGTCAGTACCTGGTGGCCAATGCCCAATTGCAGGATTACCGCGCGGTATTGCTCGAGCTGGATTATGCGCCGGGCAAACCGGTAACCCTGGATCTTGAAGCCGCCGAGGCCTTGGGCGTCGGTGAAGGTGCCAGCGTGCGTCTGGTGGCAGTTTAAGGCCCGATTTCAGGCTTAAGAGCAGCGAGTTTTGCGGGTGGCCTGAGCGACCCGTTTAAGGAGATAGCATGATCGTTCGTCCCGTACGCAGCAGCGATTTACCCGCGCTGATCGACCTGGCCCGCAGCACCGGCACCGGCCTGACCACCTTGCCGGCCAACGAGGAGCGTCTGGCTCATCGGGTTGGCTGGGCTGAAAAGACCTTTCGCGGCGAAGCGGGGCGCGGCGACGCGGACTACCTGTTCGTGCTTGAAGACGATAATGGTCGCGTGGTCGGTATTTCCGCGATTGCCGGCGCTGTCGGCCTGCGTGAGCCTTGGTACAACTTCCGGGTCGGTCTGACCGTCAGCGCGTCGCAAGAGCTGAACATCTACCGTGAAATCCCGACGCTGTTCCTGGCCAACGACCTGACTGGCAATTCCGAGCTGTGCTCGTTGTTCCTGCACGCCGACTTCCGATCCGGCCTCAACGGCCGCATGTTGGCCAAGGCGCGGATGCTGTTCATCGCCGAATTCCCGGAGCTGTTCGGCAACAAGATCATTGCCGAGATGCGCGGTGTGTCCGATGAAGCCGGCCGATCGCCGTTCTGGGAAAGCCTGGGTCGGCACTTCTTCAAAATGGAATTCAGCCAGGCCGATTACCTGACGGGCGTGGGCAACAAGGCGTTCATCGCCGAGCTGATGCCGAAATTCCCGTTGTACACCTGCTTCCTCTCTGAAGACGCGCGCAATGTGATCGGTAAGGTTCATCCTGACACCGAGCCGGCGCTGGCGATGCTCAAGAGCGAAGGGTTCAGCTATCAGGGTTACGTCGACATCTTCGACGCCGGCCCGGCCGTTGAATGCGAAACCGGCAAGATCCGTGCGGTCCGCGACAGCCAGGCGCTGGTACTGGCCATCGGCACCCCGGGTGACGACGCCACACCATTTTTGATTCACAACCGCAAACGCGAAGACTGCCGGATCACTGCCGCTCCCGCACGCTTTGCCGCCGGTACCCTGGTGGTTGACCCGTTGACCGCCAAACGTCTTCAACTCAATGCCGGCGATCAAGTACGTGCCGTGCCGTTGTCTGCTGCTCGGGAGTCGAAATAATGAATTCGCTATACATCGCCGGTGAGTGGCTGCCTGGCCAGGGTGACACGTTCGAATCGCTGAACCCGGTCACCCAGCACGTGCTGTGGTCGGGGCAGGGTGCCAGCGCCGCTCAGGTCGAGAGCGCCGTGCAAGCTGCGCGTCAGGCCTTCCCGGCCTGGGCCAAACGCTCCCTGGAAGATCGCATCGGCGTGCTGGAAGCGTTTGCCGCCAGCCTGAAAAAACACGCTGACGAACTGGCTCACTGCATCGGTGAAGAAACCGGCAAGCCGCTGTGGGAAGCTGCGACTGAAGTGACCAGCATGGTCAACAAGATCGCCATTTCGGTGCAGAGCTACCGCGAGCGTACCGGCGAGAAGAGCGGCCCGCTGGGTGACGCCACTGCCGTGCTACGCCACAAGCCTCATGGCGTGGTGGCGGTGTTTGGTCCTTACAACTTCCCTGGGCATTTGCCGAACGGTCACATCGTTCCGGCGCTACTGGCCGGTAACAGCGTGCTGTTCAAGCCAAGCGAACTGACCCCGAAAGTTGCCGAACTGACGGTCAAGTGCTGGATCGAAGCCGGCCTGCCTGCTGGCGTGCTGAACCTCTTGCAAGGCGCGCGTGAAACCGGGATCGCCCTGGCGGCCAATCCGGGTATCGACGGTCTGTTCTTCACTGGTTCCAGCCGTACCGGCAACCACCTGCATGCGCAGTTCTCCGGTCGTCCGGACAAGATCCTCGCGCTGGAGATGGGCGGCAACAACCCGCTGGTGGTCGATCAGGTCGCAGACCTTGATGCTGCGGTGTACACGATCATTCAGTCGGCGTTTATTTCTGCCGGTCAGCGTTGCACCTGCGCCCGTCGCTTGCTGGTACCGCAAGGCGCCTGGGGCGACACGCTGCTGGCGCGTCTGGTGGCGGTCAGTGCGACCATTGACGTCGGCGCATTTGATCAGCAACCGGCACCGTTCATGGGCTCGGTGGTTTCTCTGGCCGCTGCCAAGGCACTGATGGATGCGCAAGAACATTTGCTCGCCAACGGCGCCGTGTCGCTGCTGGAAATGACCCAGCCTCAGGCTAACGCCGCGTTGCTGACCCCGGGCATTCTTGATGTGAGCGCGGTTGCCGATCGCCCTGACGAAGAGCTGTTCGGCCCGTTGCTGCAAGTGATCCGTTACGCTGATTTCGAGGCGGCAATCGCTGAAGCCAACAACACCCAATACGGTCTGGCGGCAGGTTTGCTGTCGGATTCCGAAGCGCGTTATCAGCAGTTCTGGCTGGAAAGCCGCGCCGGTATCGTCAACTGGAACAAACAGCTGACCGGCGCCGCGAGCAGCGCACCGTTCGGCGGTGTGGGTGCCTCGGGCAACCATCGCGCCAGTGCCTATTACGCCGCGGATTACTGCGCGTACCCGGTGGCCTCGCTGGAAACCCCAAGCCTGACCTTGCCGGCCGCCCTGACGCCTGGCGTAAAAATGGCGTGATACCCAATCGCGAGCAAGCTCGCTCCCACAAGGGCGATGAAATCCCTGTGGGAGCGAGCTTGCTCCGGGCGGCGATCCGACGATGGCCGCGCCTCGGTCTTGAAGAACAGTTACTGAAGCCTATAACAACAGATTTTCGTGGAGCCTCGCTGATGAAATCCTATGAAGTCAATTTTGACGGTCTAGTGGGGCCGACCCATAACTACGGCGGTCTGTCCTACGGCAACGTCGCGTCCCAGAGCAACAGCCAGCAGTCTTCCAATCCGAAGGAAGCGGCGCTGCAAGGCCTGGCGAAAATGAAAGCGCTGATGGAAATGGGCTTTCAGCAAGGCGTTCTCGCGCCGCAAGAGCGTCCGGATGTCGGCGCGCTGCGCAGCCTGGGTTTCAGCGGCACTGACGCTCAAGTGATCGAGCAAGCCGCCAAACAGGCGATGCCATTGCTGGTTGCCAGCTGCTCGGCGTCGAGCATGTGGGTGGCCAACGCCGCCACCGTCAGCCCGAGCGCTGATACCGCCGACGGTCGTGTGCATTTCACCGCCGCCAACCTCAACTGCAAATATCACCGCAGCATCGAGCACCCGACCACCAGCCGCGTGCTGGGGGCGATGTTCGCCGACCAGAAACACTTCGCCCATCACGCAGCATTGCCTGCTGTGGCGCAGTTCGGTGACGAAGGCGCCGCCAACCACACGCGCTTCTGTCGTGAATACGGTGAAGCCGGTGTCGAGTTCTTCGTGTTCGGTCGCAGCGCGTTCGATACCCGCTACCCGGCACCGCAGAAGTACCCTGCGCGTCAGACCCTCGAAGCTTCGCAAGCGGTTGCCCGTCTGCACGGCTTGAGCGATGACGGCGTGGTGTACGCCCAACAGAATCCTTCGGTGATCGACCAGGGCGTGTTCCACAACGACGTGATCGCGGTCGGTAACGGTGAAGCGCTGTTCTATCACGAGGACGCATTCCTCGACACCGAGCAGATGCTGGCTGAGCTGTCGGCCAAGCTGGCCAAGCGTGGCGGCCAGTTCAAGGCGATCTGCGTGCCGCGTTCCCAGGTGTCGGTCGAAGACGCCGTGCGTTCTTACCTGTTCAACAGCCAGTTGCTGTCGCGCGCTGACGGTTCGATGCTGCTGATCGTGCCGCAAGAGTGCCAGAACAACCCACGCGTCTGGCAGTACCTGCAAGAGCTGACCAGCTCTGGCGGCCTGATTCGCGAAGTGAAAGTCTTCGATCTCAAGCAAAGCATGCAGAACGGCGGTGGCCCGGCTTGCCTGCGGTTGCGTGTCGCACTGAATGAAACTGAGCTGGCAGCCGTCAACCCAGGGGTTATCATGACCCCGCCGTTGTATGGCACGCTGACCCAATGGGTCGACAAGCACTACCGTGACCGCATGACCGAAAGCGATCTGGCGGACCCACAATTGTTGCTTGAGTGCCGGACGGCACTGGATGAACTGACGCAAATCCTTAAACTGGGCGCGGTTTATCCATTCCAGATCAATTGAAAGCCCGCGTCCTGCTCATGAAGCGCCGGACGCGTTGCTTTATCTCCCGATGAGAACGTAAAAATGAGCGATACCCTGCAGCTGATTCTTGAAGACACCGACGGCACTCAGCTGGAAACCTCTTGCACCCGCGTTGCGGTAATGTGGCAGGGCAAAGAGTTGTGGATCCAGCACGACGGCCGTGGCCAGCTGCTGATCGGCGTTGACGTCGAAGAAGGTGATGCCGAATACGCCAACCTGCTGTTGCGCCCATTGGCGACTAATCTGGTAAGTCTGCAACTGGAAATGGAACCGGCTGAAATCGGTGACGAAGACCACGTGCACGGCCCGGATTGCAAACACGATCACTAAGGAATTCGCTCTATGCTCGCCCTCGGCAAACTGCTTGAACTGACCCTCGCCGGCCGTGAACCGGCGGAGAAGACTCAACTGACTGTCGAAGGCGTGCGGATGCGCTGGCTGAGCGAAGGGGCGCTGGAAGTCCGGCCCCCCGAGGCTCGCGACAATGGCCTGGACTTGCTGTTGTCGGCCGGCATCCACGGTAACGAAACAGCGCCGATCGAGTTGCTCGATCGCCTGTTGCATGACATCGCCCGCGGAGAGTTGAAGCCGCGCGCACGTATTCTGTTCCTGTTCGGCAACCCCGAGGCCATGCGTCGCGGCGAGCGTTTTATCGAGCAGGACGTCAATCGGCTGTTCAATGGCCGTCACGAACTCAGCAGTGGCTCTGAAGCGTTGCGAGCCTGTGAGCTGGAGCGTCTGGCAGCGAGTTTCTTCAACCTGCCCGACCGCGACCGTTTGCACTACGACCTGCACACCGCGATCCGTGGCTCGAAGATCGAGCAGTTCGCGTTGTATCCCTGGAAAGAAGGTCGCCAGCATTCCCGTCATGAACTGGCCCGCCTGCGCGCTGCCGGCATGGAGGCGGTGCTGTTGCAGAACAAGCCGTCCATCGTTTTCAGTTCGTACACCTACGACAAGCTCGATGCCGAGTCTTTCACTCTTGAGCTGGGCAAGGCCCGGCCGTTCGGGCAGAACGACGGGGTCAACGTCTCGCGCCTTGAAACCCTTTTGAAGCAGATCATCGAAGGCACCGAGCCTGCGTTGGCAGAAGAGAGCCTGGAGGGTTTGCAGCTGTTCAGCGTGGCGCGGGAAATCATCAAGCACAGTGACAGCTTCCACTTGAACCTGCCGGCGGATGTCGAGAACTTCTCGGAGCTGAAAAAGGGTTATCTGCTGGCCGAAGACATCGCCCAGACCCGCTGGATCGTCGAGGAGGAGGGGGCGCGAATCATCTTCCCGAACCCGAAAGTCAAAAACGGCCTGCGCGCCGGGATTTTGATCGTGCCGAGCACCGGCGAGAACCTGGTCTGAAGTCACCCTGGAACCAATGTGGGAGCGAGCCTGCTCGCGATGAGGGAGTGTCAGCCGACATAAATGTTGACTGACCCACCGCCATCGCGAGCAGGCTCGCTCCCACAGGTTTTTGCGGTGTTTAGACCGCTACTGCGCGGTGTTCAGTGCGACGCAGCGCACGCGTCTTGTGCAGCGTGTCGGCGCAGGTCTTTGCCGCTTCCTGGCCCTTGTGCACGAAGTGCTCGAAGAAGAACTTCTGGTGCTCTTCGCCGGCATGGAAGTGGTGCGGGGTCAGCACGACCGAGAACACCGGCACTTCAGTTTCCAGTTGAACCTGCATCAGGCCGCTGATCACCGACTGGGCGACGAATTCGTGACGGTAGATGCCGCCGTCAACCACTAAACCTGCAGCGACGATGCCGGCGTAACGACCGGATTTGGCCAGCAGCTTGGCGTGCAGTGGAATTTCAAAGGCGCCGCCGACTTCAAAAAAGTCGATATCCGATTCCTGATAGCCCTGGGCGACCATCTCGCTGACGAAGCCATTACGGCTCTGATCAACGATTTCCTTGTGCCAGCATGCCTGGATAAACGCTACGCGCTCAACCGGATGGTTTTTGCTTTTGCTATCGATTGCGGTGGGTTGCATCTGTTCTGACTCCTGTTTGTGTGAAAAACAGGGCGTTATGAATCGAATGGGATTTAAGGGTACGTGCAGGTCAGACGTGCAGTGTATGCGCGTTGCCCACGGACGGCCCTTTGGTGCCAATCCCGTTCTCTCTTCATCCGGACTATGACCGTCGGCCCCGGGATCACACCGGGTCTGCTGACCTTGCCGTCACCTGCTGCCGAAGCATCGGTGACACCAAGCGCTCGCGGGCTATGCGCATTGCGCGCAATTACCGCCGGTGGGGAGTTACACCCCGCCCTGAGAACGTTTTGCTGCCAGGTTTTCTGGCGGCGGAGAGTTTTTAACACATATTTGTGGGCTGCGCATCGCTGCTTTCTGACGATATACATCGGTTTTTCCGTTGGCTTGAGCTGGCTTTTCCTGGCCCGGGCCTTGATTAATCAAGGCATTGGCCGCAGTAATCCTCTTCGAAAGAGATTTCCCTTATCAGCAGCGACGTTAGCGTCCTATTCCGAGGCCTGATTCATGAGTGTTATCGATCTTCGCAGCGACACCGTCACCCAACCGACCGCAGGGATGCTTAACGCGATGGCCAAGGCGGCCACCGGGGATGACGTCTACGGCGAAGATCCGACGGTCAATCAGCTTGAGGCCGGACTGGCCAGGCGCCTGGGCTTTGCCGCGGCGTTGTTCGTGCCGACGGGTACCATGAGCAACCTGCTGGGGTTGATGGCCCATTGCGAGCGCGGTGACGAGTACATTGTTGGCCAGCAGGCGCACACCTATAAGTACGAAGGTGGCGGGGCCGCGGTGTTGGGCTCGATCCAGCCGCAGCCGCTGGAATTTCAAGCCGACGGTTCGCTGGACCTGGCTCAGGTGGCAGCAGCGATCAAGCCGGACGACTTCCACTTTGCCCGGACCCGGCTGCTGGCGCTGGAAAACACCATGCAAGGCAAAGTATTGCCGCTGGAATATCTGGCGCGGGCTCGTAGTTTTACCCGTGAGCACGGTCTGTCGCTGCACCTGGACGGCGCGCGGTTGTACAACGCAGCGGTCAGGCTGGGCGTCGATGCGCGGGAAATCACTCGGCACTTCGATTCGGTGTCGGTGTGCCTGTCCAAAGGCCTTGGCGCTCCGATCGGATCGGTGCTCTGTGGTTCGGCCGAGTTGATCGGCAAGGCCCGACGCCTGCGCAAGATGGTGGGCGGCGGCATGCGTCAGGCCGGCATCCTCGCAGCGGCAGGCTTGTATGCGCTGGATCACAATGTGCAACGCCTGGCGGATGACCACGCCAATGCGCAGTTTCTGGCTGAAGGTCTGAGCGCGGCGGGGTATGCAGTCGAGCCGGTACAGACCAATATGGTCTACGTGCAAATGGGCGATAAATGCGAGGCGCTCAAGGCGTTTGCCGGTGAGCGCGGGATCAAGCTCAGCGCCGCTTCACGTTTGCGCATGGTCACTCACATGGATGTCAGCCGGGCGCAGATCGAGCAGGTGATCGCGACTTTCGTCGAGTTTTCGCAAAACTGAAGGTGTTAGCCGTCCAATTGACTGTTTGTATCGTACAAACACACTGTACCTGCTCACTAACGCCGATATAATGCGGCCCTTTGCCGTCGCTTCGTCTGTTGACGATTCGTACAGGCCTTTGGCCGCAGTCTCCGTGGAAGAACCTAATGAAAAGCGCAGAAATCCGTGAAGCCTTCCTTCGCTTCTTCGAAGAGCAAGGCCACACCCGTGTAGCCTCCAGCTCTTTGATTCCGGGCAACGACCCAACCCTGCTGTTCACTAACGCGGGGATGAACCAGTTCAAGGACTGCTTTCTGGGCCAGGAAAAGCGCGCCTATACCCGCGCCGTCAGCAGCCAGAAGTGCGTCCGCGCCGGTGGCAAGCACAACGACCTGGAAAACGTCGGTTATACCGCTCGTCACCACACCTTCTTCGAAATGCTGGGTAACTTCAGCTTCGGTGACTACTTCAAGCGTGATGCGATCACCTACGCCTGGACCTTCCTGACCTCGGACAAGTGGCTGAACCTGCCGAAGGAAAAGCTCTGGGTCACGGTCTACGCCAGCGATGACGAGGCGTACGACATCTGGACCAAGGAAGTCGGGGTTCCGGCCGAACGCATGGTTCGTATCGGTGACAACAAAGGCGCGCCATACGCCTCCGACAACTTCTGGACTATGGGCGATACCGGCCCGTGCGGTCCTTGCACCGAGATTTTCTACGATCACGGCGCCGACATCTGGGGTGGCCCACCGGGCTCGCCAGAGGAAGACGGCGACCGTTACATCGAAATCTGGAACAACGTGTTCATGCAGTTCAACCGCACCGCCGATGGCGTGTTGCACCCGTTGCCAGCGCCGTCGGTGGATACCGGCATGGGCCTGGAGCGGATCAGTGCCGTGCTGCAGCACGTTCACTCGAACTATGAAATCGACCTGTTCCAGAGCCTGCTGAGCGCTTCGGCCAAGGCCATCGGTTGCACGAACGACAACCAGGCTTCGCTGAAAGTCGTGGCTGACCACATCCGTTCCTGCGGTTTCCTGATCGCCGACGGCGTGCTGCCGTCCAACGAAGGTCGCGGTTACGTGCTGCGCCGGATCATTCGTCGTGCGTGCCGTCACGGCAACAAACTGGGCGCCAAAGGCAGCTTCTTCTATCAGATCGTTGGCGCACTGGTTGCCGAGATGGGCGAAGCCTTCCCAGAGCTGAAATCCCAGCAGGCGCACATCGAGCGCGTGCTGAAAGCCGAAGAAGAGCAGTTCGCCAAAACCCTGGAGCAGGGCTTGAAGATCCTCGAGCAGGATCTGGCCGAACTCAAAGGCGATGTGGTGCCAGGCGACGTGGTGTTCAAGTTGTACGACACCTACGGTTTCCCGATGGACCTGACCGGCGACATCGCTCGCGAGCGCAGCCTGACCATCGACGAAGCAGGTTTCGAGCGCGAAATGGAAGCCCAGCGTGTCCGTGCCCGTTCGGCCAGCTCCTTTGGCATGGACTACAACAGCCTGGTCAAGGTTGATGTAGCCACCGAGTTCACCGGTTACACCGCTCACAGTGGCTCGGCCAAAATTGTTGCTCTGTATAAAGACGGGCAATCGGTCGACGTATTGAGCGAAGGCGAAGAGGGCGTGGTCGTTCTCGATCAGACGCCGTTCTATGCGGAATCCGGCGGTCAGATCGGTGACTGCGGTTACCTGCAGGCGGGTGCCGCGCGTTTCGACGTGCGCGATACCACCAAGACTGGCGGTGCGTTCCTGCACCACGGTGTGCTGGATTCGGGCAGCCTGACTATTGGCTCGCCAGTTCAGGCTCAGGTGGATGCCGACGTACGTCACGCCACTTCGCTGAACCACTCCGCCACGCACTTGCTGCACGCGGCATTGCGCCAGGTGCTGGGCGAGCACGTTCAGCAGAAAGGCTCGCTGGTCGACAGTCAGCGTCTACGCTTTGACTTCAGCCACTTTGAAGCGATCAAGCCTGAACAGCTGAAAGCGCTGGAAGAAATCGTCAACGCCGAAATTCGCAAGAACTCCGAAGTTGAAACCGAAGAAACCGATATCGACACCGCCAAGCAAAAAGGCGCCATGGCGCTGTTCGGCGAGAAGTACGGCGACAGCGTGCGCGTACTGAGCATGGGCGACTTCTCCGTTGAGCTGTGCGGTGGCATTCACGCCAATCGTACCGGCGACATCGGCCTGCTGAAAATCACCAGCGAAGGCGGCGTGGCTTCTGGCGTACGTCGTATCGAAGCGGTGACAGGCGCTGCGGCACTGGCTTACCTGAACGCTGCGGAAGAGCAACTCAAGGAAGCGGCCAACCTGGTCAAGGGCAGCCGCGACAACCTGATCGACAAGCTGTCGGCTGTGCTTGAGCGCAACCGTCTGCTGGAAAAGCAACTCGAGCAGTTGCAAGCCAAGGCCGCCAGCGCGGCGGGCGACGACCTGTCGGCTTCTGCCCAGGACGTCAAAGGCGTGAAAGTACTGGCCGTGCGTCTCGACGGTCAGGACGGCAAGACGCTGCTGGCGCTGGTCGATCAACTGAAGAACAAACTCGGCCGCGCAGTGATCCTGCTCGGCAGTGTCCATGAGGAAAAGGTCGTGCTGGTTGCGGGTGTGACCAAGGACCTGACTGGCCAACTCAAAGCCGGTGATTTGATGAAGCAAGCCGCTGCGGCAGTGGGCGGGAAGGGCGGTGGTCGTCCAGACATGGCGCAAGGCGGCGGTACCGACGCTGGCGCACTGGATGCTGCATTGGCCCTGACCGTGCCGTTTGTAGAGCAGGGTATTTAAGGCTGCGTGCCGAGCCCGTTGTCTAGTGGCGGGCTTCGCAGCTGTTTGAGTGATTAATGGGCGCCCTTCATGGGCAGAGGCGGCTTTGAAATGGCTTTGATCGTACAGAAATTTGGAGGCACCTCAGTCGGCACTGTCGAGAGAATCGAGCAGGTCGCCGACAAGGTTAAGAAATTCCGCGAAGCCGGCGATGACCTGGTGGTTGTGCTGTCTGCAATGAGCGGCGAGACCAACCGTCTGATCGATCTGGCCAAGCAAATCAGTGGCGACGATCAACCGGTTCCGCGTGAGCTGGATGTCATCGTTTCCACCGGTGAGCAGGTGACGATTGCACTGCTGGCCATGGCGCTGATCAAGCGCGGCGTACCGGCGGTGTCGTACACCGGCAACCAGGTACGGATTCTGACGGATAGCGCGCACAATAAAGCGCGTATCTTGCAGATTGATGATCAGAAGATTCGCGGTGACCTGAAGGCCGGTCGCGTGGTGGTTGTCGCCGGTTTCCAGGGCGTCGACGAGCACGGCAACATCACCACCCTTGGTCGTGGCGGTTCCGACACCACCGGCGTGGCGCTGGCAGCGGCCTTGAAGGCTGATGAATGCCAGATCTACACCGATGTTGACGGCGTCTACACTACCGACCCGCGCGTGGTGTCCGTGGCTCAGCGCCTGGACAAGATCACCTTTGAAGAGATGCTGGAAATGGCCAGCCTCGGTTCCAAGGTGTTGCAGATCCGCGCGGTCGAGTTCGCCGGTAAGTACAACGTTCCGCTGCGCGTACTGCACAGCTTCAAGGAGGGTCCGGGCACCCTCATTACTATTGATGAAGAGGAATCCATGGAACAGCCGATCATTTCCGGCATCGCTTTCAACCGCGATGAAGCCAAGCTGACCATCCGTGGCGTGCCAGACACCCCGGGCGTGGCCTTCAAGATTCTCGGCCCGATCAGCGCCGCGAACATCGAAGTCGACATGATCGTGCAGAACGTTGCGCACGATAACACCACCGACTTCACCTTCACTGTGCACCGCAACGACTACCAGGCGGCCCAGACCGTGCTGGAAAACACCGCTCGCGAGATCGGAGCCCGTGAAGTCGTTGGCGACACCAAGATCGCCAAGGTATCGATCGTCGGCGTCGGCATGCGCTCTCACGCAGGCGTTGCCAGTCGCATGTTCGAGGCCCTGGCTAAAGAAACCATCAACATCCAGATGATCTCGACTTCGGAAATCAAGGTTTCCGTGGTGATCGAAGAGAAGTACCTGGAATTGGCTGTGCGCGCTCTGCACACAGCTTTTGAACTGGACGCACCAGCCCGCCAGGGCGAGTGATGCTCCCTTAAGGGCGCGGTCTGACCGCGCCCTTTGTTTTTTTGAGTGGCGCGACTGAAACCTGTTCTTTTGCTCGTGCTAGTCAATACTTAGGCGTGTAGGGCTGCGATCGTTCTGGTTGTAGGTCGAGCGCCTTTTTTTTGCAGACTGTTGTCCCTGAAATGAAATGCGTGAGGAGAAAGGTATGCTGATTCTGACTCGTCGGTGCGCAGAAAGCCTGATTATTGGTGATGGCGAAATCACCGTGACCGTGCTCGGCGTCAAAGGAAATCAAGTGCGTATCGGCGTTAACGCGCCGAAAGAGGTGGCTGTTCACCGTGAGGAAATCTACCTGCGGATCAAGAAAGAGAAGGACGACGAACCAAGCCATTAATTTTTATCGTTTTTTATGTTTGCAAACGGGGAAAAGGTTGGTTAAGATACGCCCCGTGTTGCGGAGAGCTGGCCGAGTGGCCGAAGGCGCTCCCCTGCTAAGGGAGTACACCTCAAAAGGGTGTCGGGGGTTCGAATCCCCCGTTCTCCGCCATTATTTATTTAGTACGTTGTAATCTGGCTTCTTCGGTAAGTTGTTGAAATTACTAGAAAAAGTGCTTTACAAAAAGATTTAACGGCCTATAATGCGCGGCAACAAATGCACTCGTAGCTCAGCTGGATAGAGTACTCGGCTACGAACCGAGCGGTCACAGGTTCGAATCCTGTCGAGTGCACCATTTAAGGGTTGTTTGCAGTAATGCAGGTAACCTGGCTTCAACCAGTTGTGATCTGGTATAAAAACACAAATTGCACTCGTAGCTCAGCTGGATAGAGTACTCGGCTACGAACCGAGCGGTCACAGGTTCGGAGTACTCGGCTACGAACCGAGCGGTCACAGGTTCGAATCCTGTCGAGTGCACCAAACACCAAAAAGCCTGCGTCTAACGCGGGCTTTTTGCTGTCTGGGATTTGCCTTTTACGCATCCCTTCTCATCGAACACGATGTGCGCGCTACGACCTTTCTTGCTGTCGTAGCGATAATTCGTCGTCGCGTTTCGAATGCTGATCTTGTCTGGTTTGCCCAGCGCGCTTTCAACGTCCTGCTGGCTCATGCCGGGAACTATCCGCTGATTGATGATCGCTTCGCGACGCTCCTTGGCGCTGAGCAGATTTCCGCACTTGTCATTCATTTGGCCGACAACGGTCGGATCTCTCGGTGCGCTTTTGATTCCTGATATTTCCTGGTGGTTGGCGCTGGGGAGTATCGCCTCGAATGTGAAAACGCTTGGGTTGTAAATGTTCTGCCGCGACAGTGCCTCTCCAGGAGGGCAGCTCAGCGTCGTGTAAGTGATACGGCCCTTGGCGTCTTCGCATCGATGCACAGTCGCTGCAATGGTCAGCAGGGGCGGGAAGATCAGGGTGATAAACAGGGTTGTGAGTGTTTTCCTGGGCATTGGGCGTCCTCCATGACGGTCATCATCAAGGGTAGTCAGTACAATTCTCAGTGGGGGTGTGTTTTCTTTTCAGGATGAGTCGTCGCAGTTTCACGGATGCGGACAGCGCTCAGGTTTGTCTCGCAAGCGCTTGTTTCAGGCTGGATTTTTTAACGTTTAAAGCCCTCAGGCGGTGTATGATTGCGCCCGTCAGCCCCGCCGGGGCTTGTGGAATACCTCCATGGACTTACCCAGTAGTTACTCAGTACCCCGTTTTACCAATCATGAATTGACTGATTGATCCTTCCGGCGTGCCCCGCTGCTGGGAGTGGAGTTCGCCTATGACTGAAGTTGAAGTAAAGAAAACGCAAGAAAGCCTGCAAGACCGCCTGGCTCAAGTCGTTGAGCTGCTGCATCGCCAGCGGGTGGTCGAAGACCTGACTCATCGCCAGGAAGGTCATCATCACGACCTGGTCGAAAACCTGGTCCACCGGCAAAACCTCGTCGAATTGCAACGCAAGCTCGATGATCTGCACTCCGCCGACGTTGCCTACATTCTTGAAGCCTTGCCGCTTGCCGAGCGTCTGACTGTCTGGCAGTTGGTCAAGGCCGAGCGCGACGGCGACATCCTGCTTGAAGTATCCGACTCGGTTCGCGAAACGCTGATTGCCGACATGGACGATCACGAGCTCCTGGCGGCGGCCAAGGAGATGGATGCCGACGAACTCGCTGACCTGGCCCCCGAGCTGCCGCGAGACGTCGTCCACGAGCTGATGGAGACCCTCGATGGTCAACAGCGTGAGCGCGTTCGCTCCGCGTTGTCCTATGACGAGGAGCAGGTCGGTGCTTTGATGGACTTCGAGATGGTGACGATCCGCGAGGATGTCAGTCTTGAAGTGGTTCTGCGTTACTTGCGTCGCCTCAAAGAGCTGCCAGGCCATACCGACAAGTTGTTCGTGGTTGACTACGATGGCGTGCTCAAGGGGGTGTTGCCAATCAAGCGACTGCTGGTCAACGATCCAGACAAGCAGGTCTCGGAAGTCATGGCCAGCGATCCGGTGAGTTTTCACCCGGATGAAGACGCTTACGATGCCGCCCAGGCTTTTGAGCGTTACGACTTGATTTCGGCTCCGGTGGTCGACAAGAACGACAAGCTCATTGGTCGTCTGACCATCGATGAGATGGTCGACCTGATTCGTGAAGAGAGCGAAAACGAAGTTCTCAACATGGCGGGTCTGCGTGAAGAGGAAGATATTTTCGCGTCAGTCTGGAAATCCCTGCGTAACCGCTGGGCCTGGCTGGCGATCAACCTGATTACCGCGTTTGTTGCATCGCGGGTAATCGGTTTGTTTGAAGGTTCTATCGAGAAGCTGGTGGCCCTGGCAGCATTGATGCCGATCGTTGCCGGTATTGGCGGTAACTCCGGTAACCAGACGATCACCATGATCGTTCGTGCGATGGCGCTCGATCAGGTCAGCACCGGTAATACCTCGCGTCTCATGCGCAAGGAGCTGGCGGTTGGTTTGATCAATGGCCTGGTCTGGGGTGGGGTAATCGGCGTGGTGGCCTACCTGCTGTATGGCAGTTGGTCGCTGGGCGTGGTGATGACTGCCGCGATGACCTTGAACCTGTTGCTGGCGGCGTTGATGGGGGTTTTGATTCCGATGACCCTGGCGCGCTTCGGACGCGATCCGGCGATGGGTGCGAGCGTCATGATCACGGCCATGACCGACAGCGGTGGTTTCTTCATCTTCCTCGGGCTGGCGACAATCTTCCTGCTCTGAGTTTCTAGTGTGCGGTCTTGCTCAAGCCAGCAGGCCGCGCGCCTTCATTTTCCAATCTGTTAGCGTAATGTCGATGGCAACTGAGCTTGTCGTTGGGTAAGCAATTGGCTGAATTTCAGGCAAAAAAAAGCCAGCACATGGCTGGCTAGAGCTTACGGGATGCAATCAGGTGGCGTCTGCGGCCATTTCAGCGTCATGGGCAATCAGCGAAACCAGTGCGTTTTGCTGGCGGTGGGAGAGTTGACGGAAACGTTGAAGCAGTTCGCGTTCGTGCAGTGACAGCTCGGGGCTGTCCAGGCGCATGCTCAATTCTTCGCCCAGTGCGCCTTCCTGAATAAGACTCTGCTCAAGGCGGGCGATGATCTCGGAATTCATGCTGCGGTGATGATTGCGAGCCACCTCGGCAATGCGTTCACGCATCCCGTCTGGCAGACGTACGACGAACTTGTCAGCCGTACGGCTGGAATAAATTGCCTGTTTCAATGGGCGCATATATTTAACCGGTTAGTTCAGGGGAGCGGTTCTCGGAATTGGCCGCAGGATGTCATGTAGGACAAGCCTCGTCGCCATATGTTCAACCTGAATTGATATGAAGCCGCATCATGCCTCAAAATTGCCAGATCATTGGCGTCAATTCTGTGACAAATATTGAACTGGAAGCAGGCGTTATGCCAGCACCAATTATCAGAAATGCGGACTGGTTTGAAAACAGTCACCGGGCCCGTACATCTGACCGCGTTCTCTTTGCCCGACAGATGGGTGCTTGGGCGCCCCTGAGCGTGCATGCTATGCGGATACGATCTTCGTTCCTTACCAGATACAGAATAGTGGCAAATGGCCGATTTACTAGGACGGGCACGCAATGAGGGGTGATATAGGGATGCGCGGCAGACTTGTTTATTTGATGGGGCCGTCCGGCTCCGGTAAAGACAGCCTGATCGATGCGGCCCGCGACTCCTTGCTTGGCCTTGATTGCGTTGTGGTACGCAGGGTGATTACCCGGTCGGCTGAATCGGTCGGCGAAGACGCTCTGGGTGTTACTGCGGAGCAATTTGCTCAAATGAGGCGCGAAGGCAGTTTTGCGCTGTGCTGGCGTGCCAATGGGCTTGATTACGGCATTCAGGCAGAGATTGATCAGTGGTTGAGTGAAGGTCGCCATGTGCTGATCAACGGCTCAAGAGGTCATTTGTCCGAAGCCATGGCGCGTTATCCGACATTGTTGCCCATAGTGCTGACGGTCAAAACCGAAGCTCTGCGCAGACGTCTTGAGCGGCGAGGGCGTGAGAGCGCTGAGGAAATCGAATCCCGACTTGAGCGCAATGCCTTGTTTTCAACGGATGCTGCTCGAGAAGACCCGGAAGGGATTTTTCAGCTGGATAATTCTGGTGAACTTTCCACTGCTGTCGACAACTTGCTGGCTCTATTGATGCGAGAGGGTATCAGCGCAAAAGCGGATCAAATCTGAGCCCGTGATCGAAGCAGGCGTTTGCCTACACTTAATAAGCCTTACAGACGACATGACAAAACCGGGCCTGCCCGTTAACATGCACGCCGTCCATCGCGCCGCATGTCCTTGCGGCCGGCATGTGTCTCAGTAGCTCAATTGGATAGAGCATCCCCCTCCTAAGGGGAAGGTTGGCAGTTCGAACCTGCCCTGGGACACCACTAACACACGATGTTTCTGCACGCGCTCCGACCTCTGTACAACATCATCGCGACCGCGACGTAGCCGAAAACAACATCGAAAAGCCCCGCTCGGGATTACCTGGCGGGGCTTTTTTTGACCTGTGTTTGCAGCCCGTCCACGTAAACCCACAATTGTTTGCCGACACCTATAAGGGAACGCCACAAACGGCCGATAACCCGGTGGGCCGTTGTCCTGCGCGACGCCTCAATGGGCAGCGATTTAGAGCTGGTCCCTGCATTTGTCTTTGGGTTCATCTTCTTAATTGCCTGGAATCTTCGATGCTGGCGTACCACCAAAAAAGCTTTTTGATCGTCGATGATTTCTCGGATTTCCGTAGTTCGGTCAGGTCGATGTTGCGTGAGCTGGGTGTCAAGGATGTCGACACTGCCGACACGGGTGAGGTGGCGCTGCGCATGTGTGCGCAGAAGCGCTACGACTTCATCTTGCAGGATTATCACCTTGGCGATGGCAAGAAGAATGGTCAGCAGGTGCTTGAAGACCTGATGGTCGAGAAGCTGATCAGCCATGAAAGTGTGTTTCTGATGGTCACTGCCGAGAGCAGTCAGGCGATGGTGCTCAGTGCGCTCGAGCATGAGCCGGATGCGTATCTGACCAAGCCTTTCAACCGCGCTGGCCTGGCCCAGCGACTGGAGCGACTGGAGCAGCGCAAGACGTTGCTCAAGCCGATCCTGCAGGCGCTGGATCGGGGTAAACCTGTTGAAGTCCTGAATGCCTGCATTGAGTTGTGCAAGCAGGACCCGCGCTATTCGCCGCTGTGCCTGCGCTATCGCGCCGATGCGTTGCGCGACATGAATCAGAATGAGGCGCTGGAGCGCTTGTACAACAGCATTCTGGCGGATCGCCCGTTGCCTTGGGCCTATGTCGGTCTGGGGCGATTGATGTTCAAGCGAGGCCAGGTCGCTCAGGCAAAAGCCGTCTACGAAAAGGCGCTGAAGGCTTTCCCGATGATGCCGGCGCTGTATGACGGCCTGGCCGAAGTGCTGGTGGCTGAAGGTGACACCAAGGCTGCGCAGAATGTGCTGGAAGAGGCCGTTCGCCTGTCGCCATTGGCGGTGCGCAGGCAATCGTTGCTGGGCAAGTTGGCGTTGACTAACGAAGACTTCGAAGGTGCGGCCAAAGCCTATCGTCAAGCGGTCTCTCAAGGGGCGCAGTCGCGTTTCAAGGACCCGGAAAGCAATCTGGGGCTGGCGCATGCGCTCATCAGTAAAGGCAGCGAAAAAGGTCTGGATACCCGCACGCGGCTGGAGATCAACCAGACCCTGAGCGCTGTCGCCAAGGAAAACATCAATGATCCGGGGTTACAGGTCCGGGCGCGCTTGATGAAAGCCACCAGCCTGCTGCTCAACGATGCTGAAACCGCTGAGAAGCTGACGGAGCAGGCACTGACCCATCTGGGTGGGATGGAGCAGTTCATGAGCGCTGAAGCGGCGTTGCTGGTTGCCAAGCAGTTGAAGATGCTGGGGCAGACTGACGCCGGTAATTCGATGTTGAAAAACTGCGCAGAGATTTACGGTGATGACCCGGTGGTGATGCAAGGCATCGCCGAGCAGACCGACGACCCGGCGATCCTCAACTCCGGCAACGCGGCGGCAGATCTCAACCGCCAGGGCGTGCGCAGTTACAAGGCGGGCGCGCTGCCAGAGGCACGGGAGCTTTTTCGCGGTGCACTGTTGTTGCAGCCGAAGAACATCAGTATTGCTCTCAACATGGCGCAATCGCTGTTGCACGGGGCCGATGCCAGTCTCGATTCAGCACTGGTGGAAGAGTGCCGTACGTGCCTGAAAATGGTGGGCATGATGCCCGAGAGCGATGCGCGTTATCCGCGTTATCAGAAGCTGCGAAGCAAGGCGTTTGGCGAATGAATGATGTTGACGAGGGGCTCGACTTTTCCACGGTGATCGCCTCCACCGTACACGACATGAAGAACTCCCTGGCGTTGCTGATGCAGGCCCACGGACAGTGGCTTGCGCGCTTGCCTGCGGCTCAGCAGCAAACCGCCGAGCAGGGCGTGATCGACTATGAGTTCGCTCATCTGAACGGCATGCTGGTGCAGTTGCTGGGGTTGTACAAGCTCGGCGTCAACCAGTTGCCGTTGCGTCCGGATTATCACGAGCTGGACGATTTCATCGAAGCGCAGTTGGCGGCGCATCAGGACGTGTTCAAGAGTCGTGGCATTGTAGTGACTTATGAGATCGATCCCTTGAGCCCTCTCGGATTCTTTGACCGGGAGCTGATTGGAACGGTACTGGCCAATGCGATCAACAATGCCATTCGTCATGCCCGGCATTCGCTATTGATCAGCATCGGTGAGGAAACCGGGCAATTGCTGTTGTCGATCAATGACGACGGCGAGGGTTTCCCGGCCCAGATGATCGAGCGTCAGGCGGATTACGTACAGGGTATCAATCCGGCCAGTGGCAGCACCGGCCTGGGTCTGTACTTCGCCGCGCGTATTGCACAACTGCACCAGCGCAGCGGCGTGCACGGGCGCACCGAAATCCGTAATGGCGGCCCGTTGGGAGGCGGGTTGTTCAATCTCTACCTGCCCTGATATCCGGCACGGCGCGCAGCATTTTTGTAGGACATTTTTATGTCCCGGTGCTTGATATTCCGAACAGCTGGTGCCTATTTTGTACATGTCGCCGTTCGCGGCTTGCACAACTTCAAGGATAGAGTCATGACGACCGATGGCCAGCGTTCACTCGCACAGCGATTGACGGGCATTGATGAGATTGAATGCGTCACCCCGGATCTCAATGGCGTGCCGCGTGGCAAGGTCATGACCGCAGAAGGATTCCTTGAGGGGCGGCGTTTGCAGATGGCGCGTGGCGTGCTGTTGCAATGCATCATGGGCGGTTATCCGCCGGCACGTTTTTACGGCAATGAAGACGGCGACCTGGCGCTCAATGCCGATCCGAAACAGATTCACCGTTTGCCCTGGAGCAAGCCGCCCCGTGCGTTGGCCATTTGCGATGCCGATGAGTTGAGCGGGGAAAGCTCGCGTCTCTCGACTCGCGGTCAGTTGAAAGCGGTGATCGCCCGTTATGCCGCTCGCGGTTTGGCGCCCGTCGTGGCGACCGAGATGGAGTTCTTTGTTTTTGCACCGAACACCGACCCGACCCAACCCTTCCAGCCGCCGGTCGGACTGGACGGCCGTCGCGAGGAAGGTCATTCGGCATTCAGTGTCAGCTCCAACAACGGTTTGCGCCCGTTCTTCAATGAAGTCTACGAATGCATGGCAGCCTTGGGTTTGCCGCGCGATACCTTCATGCACGAGATGGGCGTCAGCCAGTTTGAAATCAATCTGCTGCACGGTGATCCGTTGCTGCTGGCTGACCAGACATTCCTGTTCAAGCACTTGCTCAAGGAAGTCGCGCTCAAGCACCACCTGACCGTGGTGTGCATGGCCAAGCCGCTGGCGCATACACCGGGCAGCTCGATGCACATTCACCAGAGCATCGTCGAGACAGGCACGGGCCGAAATGTGTTCAGCGATGACGCTGGACAGCCGACTGCAATCTTCCGTCATTTCATCGGTGGCCAGCAGGCAGCGATGGCAGATTTCACGGCGTTGTTTGCGCCGAACGTGAACTCTTACCAGCGTCTGTGCCATCCTTACGCATCGCCGAATAATGCCTGCTGGTCTTATGACAATCGGGCGGCGGGTTTGCGGATTCCAGCCAGCTCGCCAGAAGCGCGTCGAGTCGAGAACCGTCTACCGGGCGCCGATGCCAACCCGTATCTGGCGATTGCCGCCAGTCTGGCGGCCGGGTTGTATGGCATTGAAAACGAACTGGAGCCGACGCCGGCCATTCAAGGCCAGTTTGAAGTGCCGGACAGTTTGTCGTTGCCGTGTACCTTGCATGCTGCTCTTGAGCGTCTGACACGTAGCCAATTGGCGAAGGAACTGTTTGGCAAGGAGTTCATCGAAGGCTACATCGCTTCGAAGACCATGGAGTTGAGCAGTTTTCTTGATGAAATCACTCCCTGGGAGCGGCGTGTTTTGGCCACCCAGGCCTAACCGATTCGTCGCTGTCGGGCTATCGTTGTCGGTAGCCCGGTACTCACTGCAAGGAGCCGCTCGGAACGCCGATGCGCCAAATCCTGAAATCCTTTCGAGCGCTTTATTTCGCCTCGCTGATGATGTTGATCGGCTCGGGCCTCCTCAGTACTTACCTGGGCTTGCGCCTGGCAGCGGACCATGTCGACAGTCTGTGGGTCGGTGCGCTGATGGCGGCCAACTATTTCGGCCTGGTGCTGGGCGGGAAAATCGGTCACCGGTTGATCGCACGGGTCGGTCATATCCGGGCCTACTCGGCCTGTGCCGGGATCGTCGGTGCGGCGGTGCTGGGGCACGGTCTGATCGATTGGCTACCGGCCTGGCTGGTGCTGCGGATGGTCGTTGGTCTGGGCATGATGTGCCAATACATGGTCATCGAGAGCTGGCTGAATGAGCAGGCCGAAGCCAAGCAGCGCGGGCTGGTGTTCAGCGGCTACATGATCGCTTCGTACCTGGGGCTGGTGCTGGGCCAGTTGATTCTGGTCATGCACCCGTCCCTGGGGCTGGAATTGCTGATGCTGGTGGCGTTGTGTTTTGCGCTGTGCCTGGTGCCAGTCGCGCTGACGCGGCGGATTCACCCGGCGCCCTTGCACCCGGCGCCGATGGAGCCGCGCTTTTTCATGAAGCGGGTTCCGCAGTCCCTCAGTACGGTGCTCGGCGCTGGCCTGATCGTCGGTTCGTTCTATGGTCTGGCGCCGTTGTACGCGTCCCAGCAAGGGCTTTCCACTGAGCAGGTCGGTCTGTTCATGGGTAGCTGCATTTTTGCCGGGTTGCTGGTGCAGTGGCCGCTGGGCTGGTTGTCGGATCGTTATGATCGGGCGCTGCTGATTCGCAGTTTTGCCTTTTGCCTGGCGCTGGCAGCGTTGCCGTTGGCGATCATGTCGCAGGTGCCGCTTGAGGTGCTGTTTATCGCTGGCTTCGCCTGCTCGCTGGTGCAGTTCTGTCTGTACCCGTTGGCGGTGGCGTTTTCCAACGACCACGTCGAGGGTGATCGGCGGGTATCGCTGACCGCCATGTTGTTGGTGACCTACGGTGTGGGGGCGAGCATCGGTCCGCTGGTGGCGGGTGTGCTGATGAAGTTGTTCGGCAGTCAGATGCTGTACGCGTTCTTCAGTTTCTTCGCAGTGGTGCTGGTATGGCGCATCCGGCCGAAAGCGGTGACCAATCTGCATCAGGTGGAAGACGCGCCGCTGCATCACGTGGCCATGCCGGACAGCATGTCGAGTTCGCCCCTGGTGGCGGCTCTCGATCCGCGGGTCGATGAGCAGGTCGTGCATGACCAGATGCAAAATGGTGCGAGTCCTGATCCGGATCCTGAGCGGGACGCGAAATCCGACGCTGAAGACGCCGACGGCTCTGATGAGCAGTCTGAAGATCCTGGGGCGGAGCACCCGAAAAGCTTTACCGAGGCCAGACCTTAGGGGCAAAAAAAACGGGCAGTCACCGAAAGGGACTGCCCGTTTTTTTACGCGTCTGGATCAGAGATCGTCTTTGTCGAAGCGGCGTGCTTCGCGTTGCAACTGATAGACGAAGCGCTCGACCTGGCGCTGCACCAGCCCGCTCATGTTGTGAAAGCGTACGCCGGCGAAGGTGGTGTCGATCTTCTCTTCGTGATGCAGATAACGCAGCTCGACCGGTGCGGTCATGCTGCCGAAGGGCAGGGCGGCGATGAAGCGTTCATACACCTCACCCAATTGAAGTCCGCTGGTAATGTCGCCATCAAAGCGCAGCTTGCAACCCGTCGCCGAGATGTCCAGCAGTTTGCCTCTGACGGGCGTCTTGAGCTTTTCACCACCGAGTTCGATATTCACCAGTTGTGCCAGTTTCAAGGCCGCGCGAAACGCGTTGCGACGCTGGTGATAAACCACTTCATCGGGCAGCGTGCCGCGGTAGCAGCGGCCACCGTTGGACTCGTCGATGGTCAGTGTGCCGTTGCTTTCCCAAGCAATACGTACGCCTTCATGAAAGCCTTCAACCCGAAAAGCTTCGCCGGCAAGCAGATAGCGTTCGCCATCGCGAGGGATCATTTCGTCCAGGGCGATCATATTGCTGTCGCGATCGATATCGACCAGGTAGCTCTGAAAGCGCTGGCTGCGTTCGTGGAACGTGATGATCAGGGGATCATGGCTCTCTTGCAGCATCCGCAGGTTGCCGGTGATTTCCAGCGGGGTGCTGAGCACCTTGGGTGGCTGCGGAGCATCTTCCGCGCTTGAGGCGTTGAACACGGTTTATCAATCTCCAGACAGAATACGATCACACGCAAGAGCCAGCATTCTGCCAGCATGTTTCGTGCCTTGATAGAGCACGCTTATTTATGAGTTCAAGCCTGACTGAGCGCGCGGGGCTTCACAAGCATGGAGGTTGATCCACGGGCGTCATAAAGCGCTGGAGGCTCGCCACCGTTAAGGATTTTCAGCTGATTGGCGGTGGTGGCTTGTTGCACCTGGATTGAGCGGCCATTGAGCTCGTTGGCGGCTTGGCAATCTGCAAGCAGTCGGGTCAGAGCGTCGCTTTGGGTCAGCAACTGATCGCCGATACTTGAGTGAGCGGCGAACTGCTCCAGGCCTGCGCGATTGGCAGGAAGGTTCAGGCTCGCGAGAATTTCGCTGCGTTTGCGGCCATGCTGTTCCAGCAGAATGATCAGTGCCTGTTTCTGCGCCAGAATATCCTCGAGCAGCGGCATGTCACGGCCGTGCAGGGCGAGGGATTCGGTCTTCAGCAGCTCCAGCAATTGTTGAGCTGGGGCAAAGTCATCGGTGATCAGTTGCAGTAAATGAGTGTCGTGCATGGCTGGCCTTGGGTTTTAAGCGTCCAAAAGCCTGGCGCAGGCCTTTGGCTAGCGCTGGGCTTCGAAGTTGAGCAGTTTGCTGGCTACACGGTTGCTGTCGACCTTATAGCTGCCATCGGCAATCGCTGCTTTCAACTCGGCCACGCGGGCGTTGTCGACGGCAGGCTGATCGCGCAGCTTGTCAGTGATCTTCTGCAACTGTTGAGCCTCATTGCTGAGGTGTACCGATTCCCCGCTTTGGGTCGCACCGACCTGTTCGGTCGAGGTGCTCAGCGGCGCGGATTTGCCGGCATCGCCGGTGTCCTTGCTGACGCTGGTCCGTGTGCTGCTTGTGAGCGTGGGGGAGCTGTTTAAACGGCTGAAATCAATGACCATGATAAAAAAACCTCTGGGAATTTGGACGCTTGCCATGTTTTCGGCCATACCCGGAAAAACTTTAGGCTTAATAGTCTATGAGCCAGGCGCGTCGGTATTTGCCCTGCGTGAGGCACAGTTTAGGGAACAGGACGGTTGTGCGCCAGTTATCTACATGAAGACTTCCACCTGGCCCGGTGCCGTGACTTGCGCCTTGATGACTCGTTGTGAGTTGAGGTTCTTGACTCTGATCTGCTCGTTCAGGCCGCCATTGGACAGTGCTTCACCCGGCATCCGCACACTCAGTGTGCCGCTGCGGGCGGTGATCACCACCTGATCGCCCTTGCGCACGACTTCTGCCTGCTCCAAATGAACAAGCGTAACCACTTGATCGCTGACCATTGGTCGGACAAGTTTTTGTCCGATGGCTTGATCGACGTTTGTCAGATATCCCTGATTGATCAGGCTGATATCGCGCTCACGCAACATGACATCTGAAGGGTCGATGATGCCGGCCCGTTTGAGGGGGCGCGTGGTCGTGACGACCTCGCGAAACAGGCGGACTTGAGCGGGTACGAAGACCGTCCAGGGGGAGGCGCCATCGCAACGGACTTTCACCGTAACCCGGCCCAGAGGTATCGCGGGGCTCTCCAATGTCGCTGTCAATTCCCTGTCGCACGCCGGCATGTGCATACGCGGGTCGAGCTTGTTGACTTCGATTTCGTAGCGCCCTGCGGTTTGACTGGTGGCCAGATAGTCTTCTACGGTGAATTCAAGAAAGCCCTGAGTGACGCCGATAAGTAGATCAGGCAAGGTAACCGGGTCAGCAAAGGCAGGGCTGCCAAGGTTCAACAGGCATACGGCTGACAGGGCGCCGAGGAATTTACGGCACATTGATGTCAGGCGTCGGGAAAATGTCGTTTTTGTGTTCATGGCAGTTAAAAAGCAAGCGCCGTGCCGTTTAGTGATGAATGTGCGTCGCAACACACTTAGCGTTGGTGTAGGAGTCTGGGCATGGCTGGTGTAATGGATTCGGTTAACCAGCGCACGCAACTGGTAGGGCAGAATCGCCTGGAGCTGTTGTTGTTCCGTCTCGACGGCCAGCAGCTTTACGGGATCAACGTGTTCAAGGTTCGGGAGGTGCTGCAATGCCCCAAGCTGACCCTGATGCCCAAGTCCAGTCCTGTCGTGTGCGGTGTGGCGAGTATTCGGGGGGCAACCATTCCGATTCTGGATTTGGCAATGGCGACCGGCTCAGGCGGGTTGCAGGATCAAAGCAATCCCTTCGTGATCATCACGGAGTACAACACCAAGACTCAGGGTTTTTTGGTGAGGTCGGTCGAGCGGATCGTCAACATGAACTGGGAAGAAATCCATCCGCCGCCCAAGGGCACGGGTCGCGATCATTACCTGACCGCTGTGACTCGAGTCGACAATCAGTTAGTCGAAATCATCGACGTGGAAAAGGTCCTGGCGGAAGTTGCGCCGATGTCGGATGCGATTTCGGTTGGCGTGATCGATGCCGATACCCAACACAAGGCAATCTCCTTGCGAGTGCTCACGGTCGATGACTCGTCGGTGGCGCGCAAGCAGATCACGCGTTGCCTGCAGACGGTGGGGGTTGAAGTCGTTTCGTTGAACGACGGCCGGCAAGCGCTGGATTACCTGCGCAAACTGGTCGATGAGGGCAAGAAGCCGGAAGAAGAGTTTCTGATGATGATTTCCGACATCGAAATGCCCGAAATGGACGGTTACACCCTTACGAGCGAGATCCGCAGCGACCCTCGCATGCAAAAGCTCCATATCATCCTGCATACTTCGTTGTCAGGTGTGTTCAATCAGGCGATGGTGAAGAAAGTCGGTGCCGATGACTTCCTTGCCAAATTCCGTCCTGATGACCTGGCATCCCGGGTAGTCGACCGGATCAAAGCAGCAGATATCAGCTAGTGGCCTTCGCTCCTGGCGATCAACACGATTTAAGAGGCGGCATCATTGTCTACGGGTAATTTGGATTTCGAACAGTTCCGGGTCTTCCTGGAAAAAGCCTGTGGCATTTTGCTCGGTGAGAACAAGCAGTATCTGGTGTCGAGCCGTCTCAACAAACTGATGGAACAGCAAGGCATCAAGTCCTTGGGTGAGTTGGTGCAGCGGATGCAGACCCAACCGCGCAGTGGTTTGCGCGAGATGGTGGTGGACGCGATGACGACGAACGAAACCCTCTGGTTTCGTGACACCTATCCGTTTGAAGTCTTGAAGAACAAAGTGCTGCCTGAGTCCATCAAGGCCAGTCCCGGGCAGCGCCTGCGGATCTGGTCGGCGGCGTGCTCGTCCGGGCAGGAACCGTACTCGCTGTCGATGTCGATCGACGAGTTCGAACGGGTCAATATGGGGCAGTTGAAGATGGGGGTGCAGATCATTGCCACCGACCTGTCCGGGACCATGTTGACCAACTGCAAGACTGGTGAGTACGACAGCCTGGCGATCGGTCGCGGCCTTTCGCCGGAGCGTCTGCAACGCTACTTCGATCCGAAAGGGCCGGGGCGCTGGGCAGTCAAGGCACCGATCAAGAGTCGGGTGGAGTTCCGCTCGTTCAACCTGCTGGACAGCTACGCCAGTCTCGGCAAGTTCGACATCGTGTTCTGCCGCAACGTATTGATCTACTTCTCTGCCGAAGTGAAGAAAGACATCCTGCTGCGGATTCACAGCACGCTGAAGCCGGGCGGTTATCTGTTCCTGGGGGCTTCCGAAGCGTTGAACGGTTTGCCGGATCATTATCAGATGGTTCAGTGCAGCCCGGGGATCATCTACCAGGCGAAGTGATTGGCCAGTCGTCGGTACTGCAAAAAAATAACGGGAGCCCTCAGGGGCTCCCGTTTTTGTGCGCCCAGCATGGGCGCAATCTTGTGGGTGTAAGTCCCACCGTAAGTTGACCACAGCAAACGAAGTGAAGCGCAACTGCATGAGGGTGACCGAGTGTGGGGAGGAAGCGTGGAGCGAAGCCGCGAGCTGATGTACAAAAATCGAATATGAGGCGAAGTCGGCCAGGGCGAGCGGGCGAATAACCGCGAAGCTCTAGTGGTCAAAAGGGCGACGACGTAGATTCGGCAGTTGTGCGGTGAAGGATTGCGTTCTTACCTGGGGAGATCTCGCCTAGCGCTTGAAAGGGCGACGGCGCAAGCCGGAGCGAGAAGTCAGCAGAGGCCGTAGTAGTCTTTTTTTTTTAGACGAAGGGCCGAACGAGAGAGAGCGTTGTAGGCCACCTTGATGCGACACGACCGGAAGTCAGATGCCTGCCAAACGCGGGGCGGATGCGGAGAAAGAGCGGTGAAGCCGTGAATCTCCCTATCAGCGACGAGGCATGTTGCCCGCAAG
>NZ_VMSG01000009.1 GCF_007713465.1 Pseudomonas sp. H3(2019)
TCCTGACATCCTGCTCCCAAAGCAGGCGCGCTACCGGACTGCGCTATACCCCGGTTTGAAATTGGCTCCGTGACCAGGACTCGAACCTGGGACCCAATGATTAACAGTCATTTGCTCTACCGACTGAGCTATCACGGAACTACATATTTCAATTACAACTGTGAAGCTTGCTTCACCTCTTCGACCCGTTCGCATCGCTGCGTTCGTGTGTCTGAGGCGCGCTATTCTACAATCTTAAACACCTCTGTCAACCCCCTAAATTGCTTTCAAGACAATGATTTGCAACTTATTTCAGATTTCGACTTGGGGAGAAGAAACCCTTGGGGCGACTTACTGCGGGGCGCACTTTACAAGCCTTTTCCTTACAGTTCAACACCCTAAGAAAAAAAAGGCCCCGCGATGCGGGGCCTCCTCCATTAGCGTGCAGTGAACGCTCAGTTGAAAACGATTTCGTCGTTCGCAACGGTGGCCGTCACAGTGGTACCTGGCAAGAAAGTGCCGGCCAGAATCAGCTGTGCCAGCGGGTTTTCGATCCAGCGCTGGATCGCTCGTTTGAGCGGCCGTGCGCCATAGACCGGGTCGTAACCCACCGCAATCAACTTATCCAGCGCCTCGCTGCTCAGCGTCAGTTTCAGCTCGCGTTCGGCCAGACGGCTGCGCAGGCGACCCAACTGGATCTCGGTAATGCCGGCAATCTGATCCCGTGCCAATGGCTCGAAGATCACCACCTCGTCGATCCGGTTGATGAACTCCGGCCGGAAGTGCGTCGACACTGCATCCATCACCGCAGCACGCTGCGCCTCACGATCACCGACCAGTTCCTGGATCTGCACCGAACCCAGGTTGGAGGTCATGACGATCACCGTATTGCGGAAATCCACGGTACGCCCGTGACTGTCGGTCAGACGGCCATCTTCCAGCACTTGCAGCAGCACGTTGAACACGTCCGGGTGAGCCTTCTCGACTTCGTCCAGGAGGATCACCGAATAGGGCTTGCGACGCACCGCCTCGGTCAGGTAACCGCCCTCCTCGTAGCCCACGTAGCCTGGTGGCGCACCGATCAGCCGCGCCACGGAATGTTTTTCCATGAACTCGGACATGTCGATCCGCACCATCGCCTCTTCGGTATCAAAGAGGAACTCGGCCAAGGCTTTGCACAATTCGGTTTTACCGACGCCGGTCGGGCCGAGGAACATGAACGAACCGCTTGGGCGATTCGGGTCGGACAACCCGGCACGCGAACGGCGCACGGCGTTGGCCACCGCCACCACGGCCTCGTTCTGACCGATCACGCGTTGATGCAACAGACTTTCCATCTTCAGCAGTTTGTCGCGCTCGCCTTCGAGCATTTTCGACACCGGAATACCGGTCCATTTCGACACGACTTCGGCGATCTCTTCTTCAGTCACCTTGCTGCGCAGCAACTGGTTTTCGCTCTTGCCGTGCTGGTCGACCATTTGCAGGCTGCGCTCCAGGTCCGGGATCACCCCGTACTGCAACTCGGCCATGCGGTTGAGGTCACCTTTGCGGCGGGCAGCTTCCAGTTCCTGACGGGACTGTTCGATTTTCTGCTGGATCTGCGCCGAGCCCTGCACTTCGGCTTTTTCCGAATTCCAGATTTCTTCGAGGTCCGAGTACTCACGCTCGTGACGAACGATTTCTTCCTGGAGCTTTTCAAGACGCTTCTTCGCCGCTTCGTCGCTTTCTTTCTTCAGCGCCTGGGATTCAACCTTGAGTTGAATCAAACGCCGCTCCAGACGATCCAGCACTTCCGGCTTGGAGTCGATTTCCATGCGAATGCGGCTGGCCGCTTCGTCGATCAGGTCAATCGCCTTGTCCGGCAACTGACGGTCAGTGATGTAGCGATGGCTCAGCTTGGCGGCCGCAATGATCGCGCCGTCGGTGATCGCCACCTTGTGGTGAACTTCGTAGCGCTCTTTCAGGCCACGCAGGATCGCGATGGTGTCTTCTTCGCTTGGCTCGTCCACCAACACTTTCTGGAAGCGCCGCTCAAGGGCTGCGTCCTTCTCGATATATTGGCGATACTCGTTGAGCGTGGTCGCGCCGACGCAATGCAGCTCGCCACGGGCCAGGGCCGGCTTGAGCATGTTGCCGGCGTCCATCGAACCTTCGGCTTTACCGGCGCCGACCATAGTGTGCAGTTCGTCGATGAACAGGATGATCTGGCCTTCCTGCTTCGACAGCTCGTTAAGCAGGGATTTCAGGCGCTCTTCGAACTCGCCACGGTACTTGGCTCCGGCAATCAACGCGCCCATATCCAGCGACAGCAGGCGCTTGCCTTTCAGGCCATCCGGCACTTCGCCGTTGATGATGCGCTGGGCCAGGCCTTCGGCGATGGCAGTTTTACCCACGCCAGGCTCGCCGATCAGCACCGGGTTGTTTTTGGTGCGGCGCTGCAGAACCTGGATGGTCCGGCGAATCTCGTCGTCACGGCCGATCACCGGGTCAAGCTTGCCTTCTTCGGCACGCTTGGTCAGGTCGATGGTGTATTTGTCCAGCGCCTGACGCGACTCCTCGGCGTTGGCGTCATTCACCGCTTCGCCGCCGCGCAGGTTGTTGATCGCGTTTTCCAGGGCTTTCTTGCTGACGCCCTGACCGAGCAGCAACTTGCCGAGCTTGCTGTTCTCGTCCATGGCGGCGAGCAGCACCAGCTCGCTGGAGATGAATTGGTCACCCTTCTGCTGGGCCAGACGATCGGCCTGGTTGAGCAGGCGCGCCAGATCCTGCGACATGTTCACGTCGCCGGTGGGATTCTGGATTTTTGGCAGATGGTCGAGCTCTTTGCTCAACTCTTTGCGCAGGCTGTTGATGTCAAAACCGACTTGCATCAGCAACGGCTTGATCGAGCCGCCCTGCTGCTCCAGCAGCGCTTGCATCAGGTGCGCAGACTCAATACCCGGATGATCGAGGCCAACAGCCAGGGATTGGGCATCGGATAAGGCTAACTGCAATTTACTGGTTAAACGGTCTATACGCATTGGTCACCTTCCTTTTGAGCAGGCCGGAGCGATGGACACACCTAAATAGAGAAACCTGCCAGATACCCCACTAGATGCGGTCGATTCTGGAAGATTCAAGCAGCGTTTGATTGACGCAGATCAGATAAGTCTAGCGTTCGAGCCAGACCAGGGAAGCAAACCGACCGGTGCGTGGACTGCGGCGGTAAGAGAAGAAGCGTGGATCGGTCACGGTACAGAAGCCGCCACCGTAAACAGCAGTAACACCACAGGCTGCCAGACGCAGGCGCGCCAGCGTATAGATGTCGGCCATGAACTTGCCGGCGTTTTGGCTCGGGACGAAGGCCGGATCGGTTTCCGCGAGCTGCCGGACAAAGACTTCGCGAACTTCCGGGCCGACTTCGAATGCTTTCGGACCAATGGCCGGGCCGAGCCAGACCAGCACCTCGGCAGGGTCTACGGCCAGGCTTTCGACAGTTGCCTCCAGCACACCCGCCGCCAGACCTCGCCAACCGGCGTGAGCGGCGGCGACGCGAGTACCGGCGCGATCACAGAACAAGGCTGGCAGGCAGTCCGCCGTCATTGCCGTACAGGCGATGCCCGGTGTGGCCGTCCAGCTGGCATCGGCCGTCGCCACTGCCGTCGGGTCGGCATAGGCCACGGTAACCCCGTGAACCTGTTGCAACCAGGCCGGCTGAATAGCGAAATAATCGGTGAGGCGACGGCGGTTCTCGGCAACCGCTTCGGGGTTGTCGTCGACGTGATCGCCCAGATTGAGGCTGTCGAACGGCGCCAGGCTGACGCCGCCCGCCCGGGTGGTGACGCAGGCTTTTACCCCGACAGGCGCGGGCCAGTCAGGAATCAGCCAGTCAATCATCCAATGAACGCCTCACGGTCTTGCTTGAGCAGCGACAGCAACCAGACGAAATCGTCCGGCAGTGGCGATTCCCAGCTCATGCGCTTACCGGTGGTCGGATGATCCAGTTCCAGGAAACGCGCATGCAGCGCCTGACGCGGGAAATGTTTCAGCGATTCAACCATGGTCACACTGGCTGCCGGCGGAATACGGAAGCGACCGCCGTAGGCAGGATCTCCGACCAACGGGAAGTTGATGTGGGCCATGTGCACGCGAATCTGGTGCGTACGACCGGTTTCCAGCTTGACCCGCACGTGAGTGTGGGAGCGGAAACGCTCGAGCACGCGGTAATGGCTGACCGCCTGCTTGCCACCTTCCATCACCGCCATGCGCTGGCGTTGCTGGCCGTGACGACCGATCGGCGCGTTGATCTTGCCGCCGGCAGTGACCACGCCGATCACGATGCATTCGTAGATCCGGCTGACACTGCGGCTCTGCAACTGAGTGACCAGCTGCGTCTGCGCCTGAATGGTCTTGGCCACCACCATCAGACCGGTGGTGTCCTTGTCCAGACGGTGCACGATACCGGCGCGCGGTACATTGATGATGTCCGGCACGTGGTGCAGCAAGGCGTTGAGCAAGGTGCCGTCGGCGTGACCGGCGGCAGGATGCACCACCAGGCCCGCAGGCTTGTTGATCACCAGGATGTCGTCATCTTCATAGACGATGTCCAGGGCGATGTCCTGAGCAACCCATTCTCCTTGAGCTTCCTGCTCGGCAGTCAGCTCAAGGATGGCGCCGCCGTGGACAATGTCTCGCGGGCGGATAACCGCTCCATCCACAGTCAGGCGGCCGTCTTTGATCCAGGCGGAAAGGCGCGAGCGCGAGTGCTCAGCGAATAATTGTGCGGCGACTTGATCGAGGCGTTGGCCGCCCAGTTCGGACGGCACCTCTGCGCGAAGTTCAATTTTATCGGACATGCTCAGACTAGGCGTCGGCTACAGCCTTTGGTTTCGGCTGCGCGCTTGTGGTTAAATACGGCGTCTTTTGCCCCGAGGCTTTTCAACGGGGCACTCATCATAACAGGACGGCCCCGCCCAAGACAGCGGCCGTCATAGGGACGCAAGCCGCCATGCAAGTGAAACACCTGCTGCTGATCGCCATCCTCGCATTGACCGCTGCTTGCTCATCGAAGGAAGTCGTCGACGAAAACCTGAGCGAGGTCGAGCTGTACCAGCAGGCTCAGCACGATCTGGATAACAATAGCTATACCAGCGCCACCGCCAAGTTGAAGGCTCTGGAATCGCGTTATCCGTTCGGCCGCTATGCTGATCAGGCTCAACTCGAACTGATTTATGCGAACTACAAGAACGCCGAGCCTGAGGCTGCCAAGTCTGCCGCCGAGCGTTTTATCCGCCTGCACCCGCAGCACCCGAACGTCGATTACGCGTACTACCTCAAGGGCCTGACCTCCTTTGACCAGGACGTCGGCCTGCTGGCGCGTTTCCTGCCGCTGGACATGACCAAGCGTGACCCGGGCGCCGCACGTGACTCCTACAACGAGTTCGCCCAGCTCACCAGCCGTTACCCGAACAGCCGCTACGCGCCAGACGCCAAGCAACGCATGATTTATCTGCGTAACCTGCTGGCGTCCTACGAAATTCACGTAGCCGACTACTACCTGACCCGTCAGGCGTACGTTGCAGCGGCCAACCGTGGTCGTTATGTCGTGGAAAACTTCCAGGAAACCCCTTCGGTCGGGGACGGCCTTGCGGTGATGGTCGAGTCCTACCAGCGCCTGCACCTGGACGAATTGGCCAACACCAGCCTCGAAACCCTGAAGCTCAACTACCCGAACCACCCGACCCTGGTCGACGGCCAGTTCGTACCGCGCGTTGCCGAAGCCGACAACCGTTCATGGATGAGCAAGGCCACTCTGGGTCTGATCGAATCCCGTCCACCGCTGCCGCCGGGCGAAACCCGCGCCAACCAGGACGTGATGAAGCAGTTCCAGGATGCCAAGGACGCGATCCCTGCCGAGCTCAAGCCCAAAGAAGGCGATGCGGTTGAAGAACAGCCGCACGAGGCCGAAGGCAACAGCAGCGACCGCTCGTGGTTCAGCCGCCTGACCTTCGGTGTGTTCGACTGACACCCGGATGCGCCAAAAAGGGAGACTTTCGAGTCTCCCTTTTTTATGGCCGCGTTTTATTGCGCTGTGCGCTTCTCCAGTCCTTGGCTAAACTGCCGGATTATTCATTGCAAAGCGGCTCATCATGCTTCGTTTACTGTTCTGGATTGCCCTGATTGCTGCAGCAGTATGGTTCTGGCGCAAGTACAAGCGCCCAGCCGAAACCTCCCATACGCCCAGCGAACTCGATGCACCGCCCATGGTTCGCTGCGCCCATTGCGGTGTACACCTGCCACGCGACCGCGCGCTGAGCCTTCAACAACAGTGGTATTGCAGCCAGGCTCACCTCGAGCAAGGCCCGGGTTCTCGTGATCGCTGAGATCTCGAGTCCCGGCGACAAACAGGCCCAGCGACTGCTGCGCCTCTATCATCTCTACCGTTTAAGCATCGGTCTCCTTCTGGTGCTGTTGATCTCCAGCAACATGGACAGCCAGTTGCTGGAGTTCACCAACGACGACCTGCTGCGCACTGGTAGTTGGTTGTACCTGATTCTGAATATCCTGCTGGTGGTGTTTGCGGGAAACCCCAGACAACCCGCACAGATCTTCGGCCTCACGCTGGTTGATCTCCTGCTGTTGTCAGTGCTGTTCTATGCCGCAGGTGGCGTCCCCAGCGCCATCGGCAATCTGCTGATCGTGTCAGTGGCGATCGGCAATACATTGCTGCGCCGGCGCATCGGCCTGCTGCTCGCGGCGGTCGCCGCCATCGGCATCATTTCCCTGACGTTCTCCCTGAGCGGCAGCCACCCGACTGGCGCCAATCACTATTTGCAAGCTGGTACTCTGGGCGCCCTGTGCTTTGCCGCAGCCTTGCTGGTACAAGGTTTGACCCGACAACTGGAGGTCAGCGAGAGTCTGGCCCAGCAGCGCGCCAGCGAAGTGGTCAGCCTGGAAGCGCTCAATGCGCTGATCCTGCAACGCATGCGCACCGGCATCCTGGTGCTCGACAGTGAGCGCCGGGTTCAGTTGGCCAATTACAGCGCCTTGAACCTGTTTGGCCAGACACACCTCGACGGCCAGCTCATCGACGATTATTCGACAGCCTTGGTCGAGCGCCTGCAACTCTGGTTCAACAACCCGACCTTGCGCCCACAAAGCCTGAAAGTCGCCCGTACCGGCCTGGAACTGCAACCGAGCTTCATCGCGCTGGGCTTGAACGAACAACGTCAGACCCTGGTATTTCTCGAAGACCTTGCCCAGGTCGCGCAACAAGCCCAGCAACTCAAGCTTGCAGCACTGGGCCGGCTGACCGCAGGCATTGCCCATGAAATCCGCAATCCATTGGGTGCCATCAGCCATGCGGCGCAGTTGCTGAACGAATCTGAGGAACTGATCGGCGCCGACCGCCGTCTGACGCAGATTATTCAAGACCACTCTCAACGCATGAACCGAGTGATAGAAAACGTCCTGCAGCTTTCACGGCGGCAGCAAGTCGTACCGCAACGGCTCGACTTGAAGCAGTGGCTGGAGCAGTTCGTGTACACGGTGCGCGAAGGTGCGACAGATCGTCAGCAGATTCATCTGAGCATGGGCGCAGGGCCTTTCACCACCTTGATGGACCCTGACCAACTGACTCAGGTGCTCGATAACCTGCTGCGCAATGCCTGGCGCCACAGCGGCCTTGCGCACGAACAGGCCGAAGTCTGGCTCACGCTATTTATCGACCCCGACAGTCAGCTTCCAACTCTGGATGTACTGGACAATGGCCCCGGCGTTTCAGCGGAGCAGCAAGCGCATTTGTTCGAACCGTTCTTCACCACCAGTAGCCAGGGTACTGGCCTGGGTCTCTATCTGTCCCGTGAGCTGTGCGAAAGCAACCAGGCCCGCCTAGACTTCAAACCACGCCATGGCGGCGGCTGCTTTCGCATCACCTTTGCTCACGGACGGAAACAAAGTTGAAGACAAGCCCACGGCAAAAAGTCCTGATCGTCGATGACGAACCGGATATTCGCGAACTTCTGGAAATCACCCTCGGCCGAATGAAACTCGACACGCTGAGCGCGCGCAATGCCGGCGAAGCCCGGTCGTTGCTGGCCAAAGAACGGTTCGACCTGTGCCTGACCGACATGCGGTTGCCCGACGGTACCGGCCTGGAGCTGGTGCAGCACATTCAGCTGACCCATCCATACGTGCCCGTAGCAATGATCACCGCTTATGGCAGCCTCGATACTGCCATCAACGCGCTGAAAGCCGGGGCCTTCGACTTCCTGACCAAACCGGTGGACCTCACCCGACTGCGGGAGCTGGTGGTCAGCGCCCTGCGTTTGCCGGTCGCGGGCGACGCTGCCAATGCCATCGATCGCCGGTTGCTCGGCGACTCAGTGCCCATGCGCAACCTGCGCAAGCAAATCGACAAACTGGCGCGCAGCCAGGCACCGGTGTACATCAGCGGCGAATCCGGCAGCGGCAAGGAACTGGTCGCCCGGCTGATTCATGAACAAGGCCCACGCAGCAGCCAGCCGTTTGTGCCGGTCAACTGCGGGGCGATTCCATCCGAATTGATGGAAAGCGAGTTTTTCGGTCATCGCAAAGGCAGTTTCAGCGGCGCCATCGAAGACAAACCCGGGCTGTTCCAGGCGGCCAACGGCGGCACACTGTTTCTCGATGAAGTGGCCGACTTGCCGCTGGCGATGCAGGTCAAACTGCTGCGCGCGATTCAGGAGAAGGCGGTACGCAGCATCGGCGGACAGCAGGAAGCCATCATCAATGTGCGAATACTCTGCGCCACCCATAGGGATCTGGATGCCGAAGTGGCCGCCGGGCGCTTTCGGCAGGATTTGTACTACCGGCTGAATGTGATCGAACTGCGCGTCCCACCGTTGCGCGAGCGCCGTGACGACATCGAGCTGTTGGCCAGTCATGTACTCAAGCGTCTCGCGGCAGGCAGCGGCTTGCCGGCCGCCCATCTCCATCCGCAAGCCCTCGATGCACTCAAGCACTACCGTTTTCCGGGCAACGTCCGCGAGCTGGAAAACATGCTCGAGCGCGCGTACACCCTTTGCGAAAACAAGCAGATCGAAGCCAGCGACCTGCGCCTGACTGAGGGTAATTGCAGCGCCGATACCGGATTGCCGGACCTGACGAAAATCGACAACCTTGAGCAATATCTGGAGAATGTCGAACGCAAACTGATTCTCCAGGCCCTCGAAGAAACCCGCTGGAACCGCACAGCAGCGGCCCAACGGCTGAACCTGTCGTTTCGGTCGATGCGTTACAGGTTGAAAAAACTGGGGCTGGAATAAGACCTTAAAAGATTCGCCCGGTCGGCGCATAAGGCGCCGGATCGATAACCGGCTCGCGCCCCAGCATTACATCCGCAAACAACTGACACGACGCCGGTGCCAGCACCAACCCGTTACGGTAATGCCCGCAATTGAGCCATAACCCGGCAAATCCGGGCACTGCGCCGATATACGGAATCCCTTCCGGCGAACCCGGCCGCAACCCTGCCCAATGCCCGACCACCTCGGCCTCGGCCAGCGCCGGAATCAGCTCGACCGCCGAGGCCTTGAGGCTTTCCAGCGCGGGCTCGGTCGGCGTCTTGTCGAACCCTTCGTGTTCCAGCGTACTGCCGATCAGGATGTGTCCGTCTCGGCGCGGAATGGCATAACGGCCCTTGGCCAGAACCATGCTCGACAGAAAGTCCGAGGCGCACTTGTAGAGAATCATCTGCCCCTTGACCGGCTCGACCGGCAGATCCAGGCCCAGGGTTTTCAGTAAATCACCGCTCCAGGCGCCGGCGGTCAGTACCACCTGATCGCCAGGGATCGGGCCTTTTGAACTCTCGACGCCCACTACCGCATCGCCTTCACGAATGAACGCGCGGACCTCGCACTGTTCATGAATAGTCACGTTGGGCAGTGCCAGCAAGGCCGCCTTGAGGGACTTCACCAGTCGCGGGTTACGCACGTTAGCGACATCAGCCATGTAGATTGCCCGCGAGAACCCCGGCCCCAATACCGGTACGGCATCGTGAGTGGCTGAAATATCCACAGAACTCAACGGACGATTTTCGCGTTTTGCCCAGGCCAGCGCCTCGGCCTCGTCATCCAGATCCAGCCAGTACAGGCCCGTGGTGTGCACCTCGGGATCGACTCCGGTGCTCGCAAACAGACGTTCAGCCAGCTGTGGATAAAAATCCTGCGACCAGTGAGCCAATGCGGTGACCGCCGGGCTATAGCGCCACGGGTACAGCGGCGAAACAATGCCGCCGCCAGCCCAGGAGGATTCCTGGCCCACGTTTGAGCGGTCCAGCAGAACCACGCTTTGCACGTGCGACGCCAGATTAAACGCGGTCAGCAGGCCGATCACCCCACCGCCGACAATCACCACTTGCTGTTGCTTGGCCATCATCTGATCCAACCATAAAAAACACGGAGGGCGCCAAACGCGCCCGAGGAAAGGTACTCAGCGACCCCAGCAATCCTTGGTGGTCAGCCCGGTCGTCGCATTGTTCATGCCTCTGACGCCGGTGTTGGTGAGGGTGAAATCCCCACACTTGTCACTGGCCATCGTTGACCCGGCCTTGCGCACGGCGGTGAGCAAGAAGGTCTGATCGGTCAGTGTCGGGGTAATGGTGTAGTAGTCGTTGCCAGCACTCAGCCCGGTAGCGTTGCTGTACACATTATTTTTCGAATAGAACCGTTCAAGATTTTGCGCCTGCTCGGACAGCAGCCCGGCAATTTCGGTGCGATGGCTTCGCTTCACGTACTCGGTAAGGAGTGGAGCGGAAATGGTCACCACAATCCCGATGATCGCGATCACGATCATGATTTCGATCAGGGTAAAACCTTGGTTGGATCTGCGCATTGCCTCAACTCTCACTTACTGTATTTGTCGCCACATGATTCGACGGCTACCGCCGCCGGATTTTTCAACCAGAGTGGTGATGCCGCCACTGGAATCGTTCACGATTTTGCGGGCTGCACTGTTGACGATCGCATTCAGCGTCGGAATACCACCGGTAAAGATCACCCCGCTGGAGATCGTGTCGTTCGTGTCGACCAGGCCATCGCCATTGGTGTCGAGCACCGCATAGTTGAGCATCTTACCGCTGAACGCATCGAGTTCGACCAGTTTGCCGTTGCCAAAGCTTGAACAGGGATCCGTGGTGTCAATGCTGGCCGTGGTAAATACAATTCGCCCGAGCACCAGCGCAGCCTGATTGATCACCCGCTCACCGGTCAGGGCATTGTTGTACACCAGCGGCAAGTACCAGCCGTTCTGCGCCGGATAGGTCACGGGGTTCTGTGAGGTAGTGATGAACTGCCCCCCGGCGGTCCCCGTGAAGACCCCGGTTACAGCCTGCGCCTGCAAGCTCGACACGGTGATCTGCCCCGAGCCGCCATCGGCATCCCACACCCCATAGAACGCTTGCAGGTCCTTGCTGAGCTTGTCAGCGGTCTCGTTGAATTTCCCGGTGCCGAAAAACACCTCTTTGCCGTTGATCGGATGGTCCGCCAGCAACGGTTGCGCAGTGATCGGCTGCGTCGCGCCGCCCGGTGCAGTGAATAGCGGCTTACCGGAAAAGGCTATGCCCCAGCTGGCGGGGTTCGAGCTGCTCAAGTCGAACTTCCACAACCGGCCTTTCAAATCACCGCCATAGGCCGCCTGCACAATGCTTTGTGAGTCGACCTTGAGCTTGACCGATGACAGGCCGTTGGTGGTTTCGGTGCTGTCGATAACGATTTTCCTGATCAGCGAACCATCGCGAATATCCACCACGTACAACGCGGCAACGCCCGAGTTGCTGCCGTAGCCGTTGGATATGAAGGCCGCCCAGCGACCATCGGCCAAGCGTGCCACTTCCGGCCGCGCATAGGCATAACCCAGATCATTGAAAACGTTCGCGGTGTTGGCGGTGGCCGGTGCACTGATTTCCCACAAGGCATTGGTCACGTTCCCCGCCGTCCCGTCGAAAAGCTGCACGGCGTAAAAGGTCTTGCCGCCCGCCCCCACGCCACCCAGGGCCAGGGTTTTCCAGGCGCTGTTGAGCTGAGCATCGAATACACCGACCTGACCATCGTTGAGAAACTTGTGGCTGGTGCCATTGATGTAGGCGGTGTCGGCGATGAAATGCAGCGACGACAGCACGCTGGAAGGCATATAGCCGTAGCGCCGCGCACCACTGCCGGCGTTGATGACATTCACGAAGCCGTCGTTGGCATTCACCACCAGGCTGGTGTTCATGTTCGCGGCTTTGCTGGTCAGGAACGTGCTGTAACTGGTGCTGCCGGCCAGGTCTGAAGCGGTTTTGTCGGTGGGTGATGCCAGCGTCAATGGCGAGTTGATGATGTCCCCAAGCAGCACGGTACGAGTCTTCAAGCCGGTTTTATTGGTGCCCTTGCTCCACTCCACCAGATCACTGCCGCTGATGCCGCTCGGCAGGTTCTGGCTGAGACTGGTTTGCTGGGTGCTGGAGAAGTTGCCATAGGCCAGAGTGACCGCCGCGTTGGTCGTGGTGTTCCAGGACTGATAGGTCGGCGCCGTCGCGCCGGGAACGATGGCCGTGTCGGTGGTCCACAGCACTGAGGCGGTGTTCACGGCGCCACTGGAGGTAAAGCCAAAGGATTTGATGGTGCCGCGCCAGTCCTTGGGGTCGTAGCTGGTCTGGAAATAACTGGAGCCACTGGCCACCGTATTGCTGCTGGTGACGCCGCTGCCACCCGAGCCGGCCTTGGCGGTAATGTCGCTCAACGCGGCCGACAGTGCGGTGTTGAGGCTGGCGCTGTCGGTTGCCTGATAATACTTGCCCTGCCCGTAGTTGGCCGCATCCGACAACATCTGGTTGGCAGCAGTAAAGCCCACGGTGTAGGTGTTCATGTTTTGCTTGGGAAAGTCCGTCGATGACCAGCTTTTTCCTGCCGCGTCAGTGCCGGTGGAGCGCATGTCTATATCGAAGGCGAACTTGGCAATGTCATCCAGGTACAGGGTATCGCCTTCGGCATCACCGTTGAGGTTGTTGCCGTCATTGTTGATCCCGTCCCAGTTGGGCAGCTTGCTACCGCCCAAGGGGTCGTTGCTCGGGAACGTTCGGTCGTAGGTTGGCAAGCCATCGGTGATGACCACTCCGTAGTTCTTCTGGCAGCGATACTGGATCGGGCTGGTATAGGTTTTCGGCGTCGAGTTGTAGTAGGGCGTCATACCGCGAAAATAGCGGGTGATCTCATAGTAGGTTTCCGCCAGCGGAGTGTTGGTCACCGCGCTTAAGCCATTGATGGCAGAAATCAGTGCGTTGTAGTTCGCATCGGCCTGGGCCTGGGTCACGCTGCCGCTGACCGGCGCCAGATCACTGATGGAGCGGGCGATATATCCACCATTCCCGGAGTCGTTGTTGACCGGGGGATTGAAGGTCGCAAGACCAATACGCAGTGAACGGTTACTGGTAACCAACGTGGTGGAAACGTTGCGCGCCACGTTGATGCGGTAGTCGTTGGGTATCGAGCCATCGGTAAAGTCACGGTTCTTACCGTTGGCCAGGCTTACCACGTAGGAAATGTAGTCGTCGTAATAACGGGTATTGCCGTTACCCACCGGATCGGGAAGCTTGAGACACAATGGCGTCGTGCTGTTGTTGTAGAACGCGTAGTAACCGTTGGAACAACCCGACGTCGGCAGGCTGGACAGAAAAATCGGATCACCTACGATGTCTGACCCGCTAAAACACGACCCGGAAAACGCATTGCATTGCTTGGCCGGGGTCCGCGACACCGTCGGGTCAAAACCGGGAGCGTAGATGATGCTGTTCATGCTCCCCGAATCATCGAGCAACAACATCACGTTTGGCGCAACTGCCGACGCGCCGAGCAGTGGTGAGTCCGATGGCGTGAAGGCATACGCCGGAGCGGCCAGATAAAGACCCAGCAGCCAGCCGCAGGCTAACTGCGTCAACCAATGGCCCGGCTCCCAACGACGAGCCTCAGTATTTCGCATAAATGCTCTCCACCACACTGCGCGAGGTACCCGCCAACCCGACGGCGGTGACCCGATAGAGCGTCGCCGAGGTGTTGCTCGGAATATTCACCGCGCCCTGTGTGGTGCCGATGTTCTGTACACCATAAAAACCGCTGCCGGCAACGATCCAGGTCACCCCAGAGGTAGAATTGAACCCGGCAGCCGCGATCACCGAAGACTCGGCCGGCGGGGCACACTGAGTGGTGTTGGCACACATCGCCAGGGTGTATGTACTCAGTTGTACGGCGCTTTCACCGATACGCAGTGCCGCTTCCGCCCCCTGGAAGGATTGATTGCGCAGCGTCACGCTGCCGGCCATTTTTTCCTGGAGCGTGGCGTTCTGCATCGACGAGATACCGATGAGCGTCAACAACAGCAGAAACACCAGGCTCATCAGCAGTGCCATGCCGCGCTGGGCGTGTGTCTTGAGGGGAGAAAGAATCATCGGCATCGCCCCTACATCAACCGGTTGCGCAAAGCGGCAACCACGTTGAAGGTCTGATTACGCACGTGGTTCTTGGGGTCCGCCAGGGTCAGGGTCAGGCGCACACTGCGGATTCGCGTCGGGTCAGTCGGATTGCTGCTGTAACTCGACGCGGCAACATCGGTGGCGCTGGTGGCCATGCCGAAGGTCACGTTGAAAGCACTGACGTTGTTCACCAGCGCCGCGGTGCCTGTGTTCGTGGTCATCAGGATCTGGCCATTGCTGAGGCTATAGGCCAAGCGCCGGATCGGAAACGCCAATTGCCCGGCTGTCGGTGTATGCGCGCCGGTGTAGGCCGTTGCGCTGGTTCGGCAGTCAGACACCACGGTCCAGGTCGGCGCGCCACCGTTGCCGCCGACATCGGACGTCACCAGGGTCAGTTTGAGTGCGGTGTTGTCCCAGCTGATGGGGGTGATCTGGTTGGCGTTGAAGTCGCCGGCCGAGCTCGCATCGGTAATCGTTCCCAGGCAACCGAACATGCCGACCATGCGGATTTCCTGAATCATTTTGCTCAGGACAAACCGCGCATCCTCCTGCATCCCGGCAGAGGTGTTCTGGCTGATGTAGGTGCTTTTCGCCGAAATAAAAATTTGCGCCACGCCGAGCACCACGATCAGGCTGATCGCCAGGGCGATCATCAGCTCGATCAGACCAAATCCCCGGGACGAACGGTTCATGGCGTCACCAGCGGATCGACGGTGGCGCGGCTGCTCAGGACAAAGCTGCGGGTCGAACTGGCGGCTGCTGCGCGCGAATCATCCCAGGTGATGGTGATGGTATACACCCGCTGGTTCAGGGTAATACTGCCCGTAGCGGTCGGGCCGCCGAAGCTGGTGATATTGGTGGTGAAGTCATACAGGTCCTGATCCCGGGTGACATTCAAATTGCCCGAGGTCGGCGGCGTAACGGTGTAGTCGGCCGCAGAATTGGCGCGAATCCGGTCCATCATGTCGTAGGCGATAAAGCTCGCCTGGCTGGTCATCAGCGAGCTGTCGGTGTACTTCAGCGCATTCAGCTGAGTCGCCGCCGCCCCCAGCAGCCCCACACTCAGAATCAACAACGCAACCAACACTTCGATCAGTGTCATGCCGTCCTGTGCACGCGATCCCGATCCTGTCATCCGCAGCTTCCACCCAAGACAATCCTTCCGTTTAAACACACGCTGAGCGTCCGGCTCTGCGCCCCTGATACGTAATTGAACAGCACTGCCGTGGCTGGCGCCGACAACCCACCCAAGTTGTTGAAATCGATGCTGGTCACTCCAGAGGTTAGCGTCAGAGTGGCGCCGCTGCTCATCGCCGGAATAACCCGCAATACATTCGCCGGTGAACCGGTGCTGTCGTACACCCTCAACTCCCCGGTCCAGACGCTACCGCCGGCGGTTGGCCGGATGCGCGTGGTGATGCCCCGGTCGATCGCCTCCAGGCGGGCGTAATTGAGCCCTCGTTGCAGATCACTGATTTCGGTATCGGCCTTGGCGTTCTGTATAGAACTGTTGAACGCCGGTACCGCCAGGGTGAGCAGAATCGCCATGACCGCAAGGATCACCAGCAACTCGACCAACGTGAAACCTTTTGTACGATGATTCATCGCTGCCCTCCGCTGCCAACGACTACACCTAGCTGTATCAAGCTAGAACATTCAACCGGTAGCCGCAGGGTTGTTTTGACATTCGTTGCACAACCCAACGCCCACTCCAGGGAAGGAGATGCCATGCATCAGAAGGGTTTCGGTCTGATAGAACTGCTTATCGGACTGGCAATCGCAGCGATCGTTCTGCACCAGGTCAGCCCGGTGCTCAGCGAGTACACGCAATCAGTGAGTCGCGAGACCGCGGCGCAAACACTCGCCAGCGGCATGCGCAACGCCCGCACCGCGGCCATCCTGCGTAATCAAACACTTGTCATCCACGCGTTGAACGACGATTGGGGCCAAGGCTGGCGAATCATTCTGGACATTAGTGGCGAGGGTCATCAGGACAGCAGCAACCCGCTGTTGCTCGAGCGCCAGACAAGCGCCGGGGTGCCGATTGTGGGCAATCGGCCGGTGAGGAGTTTTGTACGGTTCAGCGGTCTGGGCGAGCCACAGTTGCCTAGCGGCGCCTTTCAGGCCGGGACGTTGCACATCTGCGCGGACCGCGAGCCGGTCAGTCATCACCAGGTGGTGCTGTCCAGAAGCGGCCGCGTCAGTCTGCGCAGCGACAAGGCCGAGCAGGCCTTGTGTGTGGGAGGTGAGGAATCAGAGCAAGGAGCGAACGCGTAGCTCTTTGGGCATGGAGAAGGTGATGTTCTCCTCGCGACCGGCCAGTTCATCGGCGCCGGTAGCGCCCCAGGCCTGCAGTTGCTCGATAACGCCCCGAACCAGTACTTCCGGCGCCGAGGCCCCGGCGGTGATGCCGATACGCTCGACGCCATCGAACCAGCTGCGCTGCATGTCTTCGGCACCGTCGATCAGGTACGCCGGGGTGGACATGCGCTCGGCCAGCTCGCGCAAGCGGTTGGAGTTGGAGCTGTTCGGGCTGCCGACCACCAGCACCACGTCACATTCGTCAGCCAGTTGCTTGACGGCGTCCTGACGGTTTTGCGTGGCGTAGCAGATGTCGTCCTTGCGTGGGCCACCAATGGCCGGGAAACGAGTTCGCAAGGCATCGATCACGCGGCTGGTGTCGTCCATCGACAAGGTGGTTTGCGTGACGAAAGCGAGTGTTTCAGGGTTACGCACGTTCAGCGCGGCAACGTCCTTTTCGTCTTCGACGAGGTAGATCGCACCACCGTTGCTGGCGTCGTACTGGCCCATGGTGCCTTCGACTTCCGGGTGACCGGCATGGCCGATCAGAATGCACTCACGACCGTCACGGCTGTAGCGCGCCACTTCGATGTGCACCTTGGTCACCAATGGGCAGGTCGCATCGAAGACCTTCAGGCCACGGCCTGCGGCTTCCGTACGAACGGCCTGGGAAACCCCATGGGCGCTGAAAATCACGATGACGTCGTCCGGCACCTGGTCCAGTTCTTCAACGAAGATCGCCCCGCGTGCGCGCAGGTCTTCAACGACGAATTTGTTGTGGACCACTTCGTGACGCACATAGATTGGCGGCCCGAAGACTTCCAGGGCGCGGTTGACGATTTCGATCGCCCGGTCCACGCCGGCGCAGAAGCCACGGGGGTTGGCGAGTTTGATTTGCATGCTGTGCCTCGTGTCTTGCGCGCAAGAAATAGTAATGCCTGCCTGTCATTCGAACACCGGGTTCGAAAACAGTGAAAACTTACTGTGGGAGCGAGCTTGCTCGCGATGAGGGCCTCACATCCAACATTGATGTTGAATGGTATTCAGCCATCGCGAGCAAGCTCGCTCCCACAGTTGATCCCATTGGATCAGTTACAGCGCTTTGACGTTGATGATTTCCACGTCAAAGGTCAATGTCTTGCCAGCCAGCGGGTGGTTGAAGTCGATGGTCACCTGAGCGTCATCGAACGCCTTGACCACACCGGGCAGCTCAGTATTCGCCGCATCGTTGAAGATCACCAGCAGGCCTTCGGACAGTTCCATATCCTGGAACTGCGAACGCGGGATGATCTGCACGTTTTGCGGGTTGGGCTGGCCAAAAGCGTTTTCTGGCTGAATCGTCAGATTACGCTTGTCACCCGCCTTGAAGCCAAACAGTGCAGCTTCGAAACCTGGCAGCAGGTTGCCGTCGCCGACCTTGAAGGTCGCCGGGGCTTTGTCGAAGGTACTGTCGACGGTGTCGCCGTTCTCCAGGCGCAATGCAAAGTGCAAAGTGACTTCCGTGTTCTGGCCGATGCGTTGCTCAGCCAATACCTGCTCAGTCATGAACGGTTTCTCCGGTCTTCTTGCTTTTGAACATATCCAGCGCGAGCATCACGGCCCCGACGCAGATGGCGCTATCGGCAAAGTTGAACGCCGGGAAGTACCAGCGGTTCTGCCAATGCACCAGAATGAAATCGATCACATGGCCCAGGGTAATGCGGTCGTACAGGTTGCCCAGCGCACCACCGAGCACCAATGCCAGCGCAATCGCCAGCCAGGTGTCGTTGCGCCCCAGACGCTTGAGCCAGACCACCAGCACCGCACTGACCACGACCGCGATCAGGGCAAACAACCAGCGCTGCCAGCCGGAGCTGTCAGCCAGGAAACTGAAGGCCGCGCCTGTGTTGTAGGCCAGGGTCCAGCTGAAGTAATCAGGGATCACCACGATTTGCTGGTACATGGTCAGCGAGCTTTCGAAGTGAAGCTTGCTGGCCTGGTCAATGACCAGAACCAGCACGCTCAACCAGAGCCAGCTCAGCCGTCCGAAACGGCTAGCAGCATTAGGCATAGTGACGAACCTCGCCAGCGCCGCTGATGTTGTCGACGCAACGACCGCAGATTTCCGGATGCTCCGGGTTCACGCCGACATCATCACGGCAGTGCCAGCAACGGGCGCACTTGGCGAAGCTCGACTTGACCACTTTGAGTTTCAGACCGCTGACTTCGGTTTCAACCGCGTCGGCCGGCGCTTGCACGAACGGTGCAATGCTGGCGGTGGAGGTGATCAACACGAAGCGCAGTTCGTTGCTCAGCTTGGCCAGGTCGGCGCTCAGCGCTTCTTCGGCGAACAGCGTCACTTCGGCTTGCAGGTTACCGCCCACGGCCTTGGCCGCGCGCTGGATTTCCATTTCCTTGTTGACCGCAACCTTGACCGCCATGATCCGCTCCCAGTAGGCGCGGTCCAGTTCGAAGCCTTCCGGCAACTCGCTGAGGCCTTCGTACCAGGTATTGAGCATGACCGATTCGTTGCGCTCGCCCGGCAGGTACTGCCACAGCTCATCAGCGGTGAAGGCGAGGATCGGCGCGATCCAGCGCACCAGCGCTTCAGAGATGTGGAACAGCGCGGTTTGCGCCGAACGGCGGGCCTTGCTGTTGGCGCCAGTGGTGTACTGACGGTCCTTGATGATGTCGAGGTAGAAACCGCCCAGCTCCTGCACACAGAAGTTGTGCACCTTGGAGTAGACGTTCCAGAAACGGTATTCACCGTAGTGCTCTTGCAGCTCGCGTTGCAGCAGCAAGGTACGGTCCACCGCCCAACGGTCCAGCGCGAGCATTTCTTCTGCCGGCAGGATGTCGGTGGCCGGGTTGAAACCGGTCAGGTTGGAAAGCAGGAAGCGCGCGGTGTTACGGATCCGCCGGTAGGCGTCCGCACTGCGTTGCAGGATCTGGTCGGAAACCGCCATTTCACCCGAATAATCGGTCGAAGCGACCCACAGGCGCATGATATCGGCGCCCAGGGTGTCGTTGACTTTCTGCGGCGCGATCACGTTGCCCAAGGACTTGGACATCTTGCGGCCAGCTTCGTCGACGGTGAAACCGTGAGTCAGCAGTTCGCGGTACGGCGCGTGGTTGTCGATGGCGCAACCGGTCAACAGCGACGAGTGGAACCAGCCGCGGTGTTGGTCGGAACCTTCCAGGTACAGGTCGGCACGCGGGCCGGTTTCGTGGCCCATCGGGTGCGAACCGCGCAGGACGTGCCAGTGCGTGGTGCCCGAATCGAACCAGACGTCGAGGGTGTCGCTGATCTTGTCGTACTGCGGCGCTTCGTCACCGAGCAGCTCGGCCGCGTCCATCTTGAACCAGGCTTCGATGCCTTCGACTTCGACGCGCCGGGCGACCTCTTCCATCAGCTCAACGGTACGTGGATGCAGTTCGCCGCTTTCCTTGTGCAGGAAGAACGGAATCGGCACGCCCCAGTTACGTTGACGGGAGATGCACCAGTCCGGACGGTTGGCGATCATCGAGTGCAGGCGCGCCTGGCCCCAGGCCGGCACGAATTTGGTGTCTTCGATGGCTTTGATCGCGCGTTTGCGCAAGGTGTCGCCAGTCGCCGGCTCTTTGTCCATGCCGATGAACCACTGCGCGGTGGCGCGGTAGATCAGCGGGGTCTTGTGACGCCAGCAGTGCATGTAGCTGTGTTCGATGACGGTGGTGTGCAGCAACGCACCGACTTCGGTCAGCTTGTCGACGATGGCCGGGTTGGCCTTCCAGATGAACTGGCCGCCAAAGAACTCCAGCGACGGCACGTACACGCCGTTGCTTTGCACCAGGTTGAGGATGTCGTCGTTGACCATGCCATAGGCTTTGCAGGTCACGAAGTCGTCCACGCCGTAAGCCGGTGCGGAGTGAACCACGCCGGTGCCGGCGCCCAGTTCAACGTACTCGGCCAGGTAAACCGGCGACAGGCGATCGTAGAACGGGTGACGGAAATTGATCAGTTCCAGCGCCGCGCCAGTGGCTGTGGCGATGACCGAACCTTCGAGGTTGTAGCGAGCCAGGCACGACTCGACCAGCTCTTCAGCCAGTACCAGCAGTTTGTCGCCGACATCGACCAGGGCGTAGTTGAACTCGGGGTGAATGTTCAGCGCCTGGTTGGCCGGGATGGTCCACGGGGTGGTGGTCCAGATTACGATCGAAGCCGGTTTGCCCAGCGACGGCAGGCCGAACGCGGCAGCCAGTTTGGCTTCGTCGGCAATCGGGAAGGCAACGTCGATGGTCGAGGACTTTTTGTTCTCGTATTCAACTTCGGCTTCAGCCAGGGCCGAACCGCAGTCGAAGCACCAGTTCACAGGCTTGAGGCCCTTGAACACGAAGCCACCCTTGACGATTTCGGCCAAGGCACGGATTTCACCGGCCTCGTTCTTGAAATCCATAGTCTTGTACGGGTTGGCGAAGTCACCCAGCACACCCAGGCGGATGAACTCGGACTTCTGGCCTTCGATCTGCTCGGTGGCGTAGGCACGGCACAGCTCACGGGTTTTATCCGCCGTGAGGTTCTTGCCGTGGGTCACTTCGACTTTGTGCTCGATCGGCAAACCGTGGCAGTCCCAGCCCGGAACATAAGGCGCATCGAAACCCGAAAGGGTCTTCGAGCGGATGATCATGTCCTTGAGAATCTTGTTGAGCGCATGACCGATATGAATGGTGCCGTTGGCGTACGGAGGACCGTCGTGCAGAACGAACTTCGGACGATCCTTACCAATCTCACGCAACTTCTGGTACAGGCCAATGCTGTCCCAGCGCTGCAGAATCTGCGGTTCGCGCTGAGGCAGGCCGGCCTTCATTGGGAAGGCGGTGTCCGGAAGGTTTAGCGTGGCTTTATAGTCGGTCATTTAAGGCTCTTCATTAGCGATTGGCGCTAGGTGCCGCTAGGGCACGGGCGGCGGCGACATCCGCATTGATCGCCGTCTTAAGCGCCTCCAGAGAGGCGAAACGCTGCTCTTCACGCAGCTTGTGGTGGAAAACCACCGTCAAACGCCGGTCATACAGATCGCCGGCAAAATCTAGAATATGGACTTCAAGGTGGGCTTTGCCATCACCTTCAACCGTTGGCCGAACACCAATATTGGCGACGCCCGGCCAGGTCTTGCCGTCGACTTCGACGCTCACCAGGTAAACCCCGGTCAGCGGTACACGACGACGCTTGAGTTGCACGTTGGCCGTTGGTGTACCCAATTGGCGCGCCAGCTTCTGCCCGTGCAGGACCCGCCCGGCAATCCCGAACGGATGGCCGAGCAAGCGCTCGGCCAAGGTAAAATCAGCGGCGGCCAAGGCATTACGCACCTGGGTGCTGCTGACACGCAACCCGTCCAGTTCAACGGTCTGCGCCGCTTCGACGGTGAACCCCTGGACGGCCCCGGCCTGTAGCAGGAAATCGAAATCCCCTACCCGATCACAACCGAAACGGAAGTCGTCACCGACCTCCAGATGCTGCACACCCAGACCATCGACCAGAATGGTGTCGACGAACTCGGCAGCGCTGAGCTTGCTCAAACGATGATTGAAGGCCAGGCACAGAACCCGGTCAACCCCTTCGGCGGCCAGCAACTGCAACTTGTCGCGCAAGCGCGCCAGACGGGCTGGAGCCGTGTCCGGGGCGAAAAACTCACGCGGCTGCGGCTCGAAAATCACCACGCAGTTGGGCACACCCAACTCGAGCGCACGCTCACGCAGTCGGGCCAGGATAGCCTGGTGACCACGGTGAACACCGTCAAAGTTGCCAATAGTGGCGACACAGCCCCGATGCTGGGGGCGCAAATTGTGGAGGCCTCGAACCAGCTGCATAACGCGCTTCTTGCTCATAAAGTGGTCGATTATAACCACACCCGGCGGCCGACAACAGGCAACACCGTAACCCAAAGTGATCGAACCGACAAAACTGGCGCCCGACCCGTGATTATTGATGCCGCGTCTTCAGTTCAACGCCTTGCGATTGAAGTCTCGCAGACGGAAGCCCATCAACGCCAGCATACCGAAATAGGCCACCACACCGGCACCGACCAAAGCCCCCAGACGCAGGAAGCGTTCCAGCATGTGCCCTTCGTCCCAGGCCGGCATGAAGTGCATCGCCCCCAGCAAAACTGCGGACATCACCGTCACCGCGACCACCAGCTTGAGCCCGAACAGGCCCCAGCCTGGCTGTGGCTGATACATCTTCTGTTTGCGCAATTGATAGAACAACAGACCGGCGTTGAGGCATGCACCCGCGCTAATGGCCAGGGCCAGCCCTGCGTGTTTCAACGGGCCGATCAAGGCCAGGTTGAACAGCTGAGTGACGACCAGCGTGAAAATCGCGATTTTTACCGGTGTGCGAATGTTTTGTTGCGCATAGAACCCCGGCGCCAGCACTTTAATCACGATAATCCCGAGCAAACCGACCGAGTAGGCAACCAGCGCACGTTGGGTCATCGAGGCATCAAATGCGCTGAATTGACCGTACTGGAACAGCGAAACGGTCAGTGGCTCCGCCAGAATTCCCAGCGCCAGCGAGCACGGCAGCACCAGCACGAAGCACAAACGCAGGCCCCAATCGAGAATGCGCGAGTATTCGTGACGGTCCTTGCTGGCGTAGGTTTTGGCCAGCGTCGGCAGCAGAATCGTGCCCAACGCCACACCGAGAACACCGGAGGGCAACTCCATCAGGCGGTCGGCGTAATACATCCAGGACACTGAACCTGCCACCAGAAACGAGGCAAAAATGGTGTTGATGATCAGCGAAATCTGGCTGACCGAGACCCCGAGGATCGCCGGCAGCATCTGCTTCATCACCCGCCAGACACCGGTGTCGCGCAGATTCAGGCGCGGCAACACCAACATGCCGATTTTCTTCAGGTGCGGCAGCTGATAGAGCAATTGCGCCAGCCCACCGACCAGCACTGCCCAGCCCAGAGCCATTACCGGCGGATCGAAATACGGCGTCAGGAACAGCGCGAAGACGATCATGCTGACGTTGAGCAGGGTCGGCACGAAGGCTGGCACCGAAAAACGGTTCCAGGTATTGAGGATCGCCCCGGCCAGCGAGGACAGCGAGATCAGCAATATATAAGGAAAGGTCACTCGTAACAGGCTGGAGGTCAGCTGAAATTTTTCCGGCGTGTTGGTAAACCCCGGGGCCGTTGCCCAGATGACCCAGGGCGCCGCGACCATCCCCAGAATCGTGACCAGCGCCAGTACCAGCGTGAGCAAGCCCGATACGTAAGCGATGAAAGTTCGTGTCGCCTCCTCGCCCTGCTGACTTTTGTATTCCGCCAGGATCGGCACAAAGGCCTGGGAAAACGCTCCTTCGGCGAAGATTCGCCGCAACAGGTTGGGCAGTTTGAAGGCGATAAAGAAGGCGTCTGTGGCCATCCCGGCGCCAAATATGCGTGCGACGAGCGTGTCACGGACGAACCCCAGAACCCGGGAAAGCATCGTGATAGAGCTGACGGCGGCCAACGATTTAAGCAGGTTCATTGAAGAGTTTTTGCCTGTCGATAAACAGCAGGCGAACAAACCGCCCACTTATGCGATACTCCGCGCCGCAACAGCACAGAGCCAAAGCTCGCGAGTTTACAGGTCAAGCGCCGGAAATAAATATCCCGCCTCTTTAGATCGACCACTCAGCGGAACGCATCACCCGCCCTTGACAAGACTTCAACTCATCGGCATGATTCGCGGCCTATTTTGTTTGCTATTTCCTAAAAAGTCTTTCGAGGAGCTCGACGGTGGCCAACACACCTTCCGCCAAAAAACGTGCAAAACAGGCTGAGAAGCGTCGCAGCCACAACGCCAGCCTGCGTTCCATGGTTCGTACCTACATCAAGAATGTAGTTAAAGCCATCGACGCAAAAGACGCTGAAAAAGCGCAAGCCGCTTACGTTCTGGCCGTGCCAGTTATCGACCGTATGGCCGATAAAGGCATCATCCACAAGAACAAAGCTGCTCGTCATAAGAGCCGCCTGAATGGCCACGTCAAGGCTCTGAACGTTGCCGCTGCTGCCTAAGCGACACGCTCATTAAAAAACCGACCCCAGGGTCGGTTTTTTATTGCCTGCGATTTACCAGGCACACCACAAAAAAATGTGGGAGCGAGCTTGCTCGCGATGGCGGCATGGCTGTCAACGATGATGTTGAATGCTACGACCTCATCGCGAGCAAGCTCGCTCCCACAGGGTACAGCGTCAGCTTATTGGGCGTGCGTCCACGGCAAAATCGGAATCGCGGTCACGGCATTCTGCGGACTGCCTTCGATCAGGCGATCGCTGTAGACCAGGTACACCAGGGTGTTGCGCTTCTTGTCGAGGAAACGCACCACCTGCATGGTCTTGAACACCAGCGATGTGCGCTCCTTGAACACCTCTTCGCCATCCTTGAGCTCACCCTTGAAGCTGATCGGACCGACCTGACGACAAGCAATGGACGCTTCCGAGCGATCTTCGGCCAACCCCAGACCACCCTTCACGCCGCCCGTCTTGGCTCGCGACAGGTAGCAGGTCACGCCATCGACCTTCGGATCATCAAATGCCTCGACGACGATGCGGTCATTCGGCCCGACGAATTTGAATACAGTCGATACTTGACCGATTTCTTCAGCCGAAGCCAGCAGCGGCATCGCCAACAGCAACCCCAACAATCCTTTTGCCATGCGCATTCGCGTTTTCCTTAAACCAGAATCAGGTTATCGCGGTGAACCAGCTCCGGCTCCGCCATGTAACCCAGCAAACCGACAATCGCCTCAGACGATTGACCGATGATTTTTTGTGCCTCAAGCGCACTGTAGTTGGCCAAACCACGGGCAATCTCACGACCGTCCGGCGCCACGCACACCACCATTTCACCGCGACGGAAGCTGCCCTGAACCAGCTTGACGCCAACCGGCAGCAGACTTTTATTACCCCGAGACAACGCTGTGACCGCCCCCTCATCCAGCACCAGCGTGCCGCGAGTCTGCAAGTGCCCGGCCAGCCACTGCTTGCGCGCCGCCAGCAGGCCGCGCTCAGGCGACAGCAAGGTGCCGATGCGCTCGCCCGCCTTCAAACGATCCAGCACACGCTCTAGACGCCCACCCACGATGATCGTGTGAGCCCCCGAACGCGCCGCCAGACGCGCCGCACGCAATTTGGTCTGCATACCGCCACGACCCAACGCACCGCCAGTGCCGCCCGCAACCGCATCCAACGCCGGATCATCGGCGCGCGCTTCGTAAATCAGCTTGGCGTCAGGGTTGTAGCGCGGATCGGCGTCGAACATGCCGTCACGATCAGTGAGGATCACCAACAGGTCAGCCTCGACCAGGTTGGCCACCAGCGCCGCCAGCGTATCGTTGTCGCCGAAACGGATTTCGTCGGTGACCACCGTATCGTTCTCGTTGATCACCGGAATGACCTTGAGATCGACCAGCGCACGCAAGGTGCTGCGGGCGTTGAGGTAACGCTTGCGGTCAGACAAGTCATCGTGAGTCAGGAGAATCTGCGCCGTGTGCCGGCCATGCTCGGCAAAGCTCGACTCCCAGGCCTGCACCAACCCCATCTGACCGATGGCGGCAGCCGCCTGCAACTCGTGCATCGCACTGGGTCGTGCGGTCCAGCCAAGGCGACTCATGCCTGCCGCTACCGCCCCCGAGGACACCAGCACCAGCTCGACACCCGCCTCATGCAGCGCGACCATCTGCTCAACCCAGACGCTCATTGCTGCGCGATCCAGACCCTTGCCGTCAGCCGTCAGCAAAGCGCTGCCGATCTTCACGACCCAACGCTGCGCACCTGTCACCTTGCTCCGCATCATCTTCAACCTTAGCTTGAGGACAGCGCGACCCAGCGCTGCCCGTAACGTTATTCGTGACTACCGATTTCCAGATACCAAAACGCCGCTCGATAGAGCGGCGCTTAAGTTTACTGCAACGAATCAGTCGCGCACGTAAATGATTTCCGGACCGTCTTCGTCATCCACATCTTCTTCGTCCCAATCATCGTCGCCGATGTCATGGACCGACTTCACGCCGCTGCGGCGCAGGGCACGCTGGTCATCCAGCGCCTGCAACTGGGCACGGGCCTCGTCTTCGATGCGCTGATCGAGATCGGCCAACTCTTCCTTGTAGACCGGGTCGTTAGCCAGACGATCAGCACGATCCTCCAGGTAACGCATGATGTCGCGCGTCAGGCGCTCGGTGCCTTCTTTGGCAATGGCCGAGATCACGTAGACCGGACCGGTCCACTCCAGACGATCAACGATTTCCTTGACCCGCTCTTCGTGCTCCTCTTCAAGGATCTGGTCACACTTGTTCAGCACCAGCCAGCGATCACGCTCAGCCAGCGAAGGGCTGAACTTGGTCAGCTCGCTGACAATGACTTCAGCCGCGTCCGGAGCACTGGTGTCATCCAGCGGCGCCATGTCGACGAGGTGCAGCAACAGACGGGTCCGCGACAAGTGCTTGAGGAAGCGAATCCCCAGGCCCGCGCCGTCGGAAGCACCTTCGATCAGACCCGGAATGTCGGCAATGACGAAGCTCTTCCAGCGATCGACGCTGACCACACCCAGGTTTGGCACCAGCGTGGTGAACGGATAATCGGCAACTTTCGGCTTGGCCGCCGAGACCGAACGGATAAAGGTACTTTTGCCGGCGTTCGGCAAGCCCAGCAGGCCCACGTCGGCCAACACCTTCATTTCCAGCTTGAGGTCACGCTGCTCGCCCGGCTTGCCTGGCGTAGTCTGGCGCGGCGCGCGGTTGGTACTGGATTTGAAACGGGTGTTACCCAGACCGTGCCAGCCGCCATGCGCCACCAGCAGACGCTGACCCGCCTTGGTCAGGTCGCCAATGACTTCTTGCGTAGCAGAGTCAATGACTGTGGTGCCGACCGGAACCCGCAGAACCAGCTCTTCACCTTTTTTACCGGTGCAGTCAGTGCTGCCGCCGTTGGCGCCACGCTCGGCATCGAAGTGCCGGGTGTAACGGTAGTCAACCAGGGTGTTGAGGTTTTCGTCGGCGATCATGTAGACCGAGCCGCCGTCACCACCGTCACCGCCGTTAGGACCACCGTTTTCGATGAATTTTTCCCGACGGAAACTCATGCAGCCATTGCCGCCGTCGCCAGCTTTTACTCGAATCGATACTTCATCAACAAACTTCATAACAAAACGCCTCTCGCCATACGGACGAGCCGAAAAACACTAAGACATAAGACTCTTGCAAAAATGAGCGCAGCGACCTCAATCAACGACCGCATAATCCAGCGCCGGCAGCCCATACAAACAGTTTTGCAAGAGACTCACCCCACAAACGAAAAAGCCCCGTCGCAAGACAGGGCTTTTCCAGCGATCGCGCAATTAAGCCGCGACAACGCTCACGTAACGGCGGTTGAACGCGCCTTTTACTTCAAACTTGATCACGCCTTCGATTTTCGCGAAGAGGGTGTGATCTTTACCCATGCCAACACCGTAACCGGCGTGGAATTGGGTGCCGCGCTGACGCACGATGATGTTGCCCGGAATGATTTTCTGGCCGCCATACATCTTCACGCCAAGGCGTTTGGCTTCTGAGTCGCGACCGTTACGGGTACTACCACCAGCTTTTTTGTGTGCCATGAGTTCAATTCTCCTAGTGAGGAATTAGGCTGAAATTAAGCCTGAATACCGGTGATTTTGATCTCGGTGTACCACTGGCGGTGGCCCATACGCTTCATGTGGTGCTTACGACGACGGAACTTGATGATGCGGACTTTATCGTGACGACCTTGGGAGATCACTTCAGCCACAACGGTAGCGCCAGCAACAACTGGAGCGCCGATATTCACGTCATCGCCATTGGCGACCAACAGAACGCGATCAAAAGTTACGGATTCGCCGGTAGCGATTTCCAGTTTCTCGATCTTCAGGTATTCACCTGGGGCGACCTTGTATTGCTTGCCACCAGTAACGATTACTGCGTACGACATGGTATTTCTCCGATAATCCTGCTCACCCAGCTCTTTATAAGAAGAGGTATTGGCTGGCATGGCTGCATGGGATGGAACGACCCAAATGCAATTGCGTAAGGCAGGTGCTGCCCAGGAAGTTCAGGGTGCGCGATTGTACGCAAGGCACGAGCGCGTTGCAAGTGGCCGTCCATCGCGCCTTGACAGGCCCGGACGTGGGTCCTAGCATGCCGCGCAACCCTTCTGGAGCGACTGTCGCTGATGCAACCCCAAGCTTTCTACCGCGCGGTGGCGGACGATTTTAACGCCGTCGACGGCATCATCAAGAAGCAGCTGACTTCCCGAGTGCCGCTGGTATCGAAAATCGGCGATTACATTACCTCGGCTGGCGGTAAACGCCTGCGTCCTTTATTAGTGTTGCTGTGTGGCAAGGCCCTGGGGCGCGAAGGCGACGACATGCGCTTGCTGGCCGCCACCATCGAATTCCTGCACACCGCCACCCTGCTGCACGACGACGTGGTCGACATGTCCGGCATGCGCCGTGGCCGCTCGACCGCCAACGCCATGTGGGGCAATGCCCCGAGCGTGCTGGTGGGTGATTTCCTGTACTCGCGCTCGTTCGAGATGATGGTCGAACTGGGCTCGATGCCGGTGATGAAGATTCTCTCGCAAGCCACGCGGATCATCGCTGAAGGCGAAGTCCTGCAGCTGTCCAAGGTGCGCGACGCCAGCACTACCGAAGAAACCTACATGGAAGTCATCCGCGGCAAAACCGCGATGCTTTTCGAGGCGTCGACCCACAGTGCCGCGGCCCTGGCTGGCGCGACGCCAGAACAGAGCGAAGCCTTGCGCACCTTTGGCGACCACCTCGGTGTGGCCTTCCAACTGGTCGACGACCTGCTGGATTACAAAGGCGACGCAGAAACCCTGGGCAAGAACGTCGGTGACGATCTGGCCGAAGGCAAGCCGACCCTGCCGCTGATCTACACCATGCGCGAAGGCACGCCGGAGCAGGCGGCACTGGTGCGCCGGGCGATTCAGAAAGGTGGTATCGAAGACCTGGAAAGCATCCGTGCTGCCGTGGAAGCCTCGGGCTCGCTGGACTACACCGCACAACTGGCCCGCGATTACGTGGCCCGCGCGATCAAATGCCTCGAAATGCTGCCTGCCAGCGAATACCGGGATGCATTGGTCGAACTGAGCGAGTTTGCGGTCGCCCGCACACACTGACACCTGCCCCATACTGGAGCGAGCAAGCTCGCTCCAGCAGGTCGTCACCGCCCACCCCCTCTCCCGCCTAAAACCCTATATAATGTGCGCTTTTAGCCATCCTGAATCCAAGGAGCCTTAGTGAGCACGTTGCCACCCTGCCCGAAATGCAATTCCGAATACACCTATGAAGACGGCGCCCAACTGATCTGCCCAGAATGCGCCCACGAATGGTCCGCCAACGGCGAAGCCGACGCAGCGTCCGATGAAACCGTGAAAAAGGATTCGGTCGGCAACGTCCTGCAAGATGGCGACACCATTACCGTGATCAAGGACCTCAAGGTCAAGGGCACATCGCTGGTGGTCAAGGTCGGCACCAAGGTCAAGAACATCCGCCTGTGCGATGGCGACCACGACATCGACTGCAAGATCGACGGTATCGGCCCGATGAAGCTCAAATCCGAGTTCGTCAGAAAAGTCTGAACCTGCTGTATTCCATCCTGCGCCCTGCGTGGGATGGAGCCTCACCCTCACCTGGTCCCCCAACAATCCCGCCCAATAGCAAAACGCCCGCCGTTTTGACCCTCGGCAATTCCCCTACAGAAAACAGCAGAAACCGCCAATAGGTACTTGCTATTAATTGAATAGGAATTATTCTCATCAAACCATTAAAAAGGAGATGAGCATCATGACTTACTTGATCGATGCATGGCTGGATCGCCCACACCCGTACCTCAGGATCCTGCATCGGGAAACCGGGGAAGTGTGTGCGGTATTGGAAGAAGAAGCCTTGAGTGAGCTGCAAGAGCAGGGCGACCTCGACCTCAATGGCCTGAGTTCCAGCGAGCCGGTGGTGCTCAAGGAACTGGTGCGCAACCTGTTTCTATTCTGCTACGCCCGGGCATTGCGCCCGATGAATGATCTGCACCACAAGATCGAACTATGAGACACCGCAAAAGACTGTGGGAGCGAGCAGGCTCGCTCCCACATTAGCCTGCCAGTACAGCCGAACAGGGCTTACAGAACGTCGAGCAACTCGACGTCGAACACCAGAACGCTGTGCGGCGGAATGCTGCCAACGCCTTGTGCGCCGTAAGCCAGTTCGCTCGGTACGTACAGGCGCCATTTGCTACCGGCGTTCATCAGTTGCAGGGCTTCGGTCCAGCCAGCGATCACGCCGCCAACCGGGAATTCTGCAGGCTGACCACGATCGTAGGAGCTGTCGAATACAGTGCCGTCGATCAGCGTGCCGTGGTAGTGAGTGCGCACTTGATCTTCACGGGTTGGCTTGGCGCCTTCACCTTGAGTCAGTACTTCGAACTGCAGGCCGGAAGCCAGAGTGGTGATGCCGTCACGCTTGGCGTTTTCAGCCAGGAACGCCAGGCCTTCGCCAGCGGCCGCTTCAGCCTTGGCAGCAGCTTCGGCCTGCATGATTTCGCGGATAACCTTGAAGCTGGCAGACATTGCTTCCTGGCCAACACGGCTTTCCTTACCGGCGAATGCGTCGGTCAGACCGGCCAGGATCGCGTCCAGGCTAACGCCCGGTGGCGGGTTGTCGCGCAGTTGGTCGCCCAACTGACGGCCAATACCGTAACTGACGCGGGTTTCGTCGGTGGACAGATTTACTTCGGACATGACACTGCTCCGCTTTGGGGGCCACTGAAAGGACAATATTCCTACAGCACTTCCAGATAGCCCTTCATAAAAAGGGCGAGCAGACTAGCACAGATGCCATTGCGGTGATGATAGGTGCCAGCTCTATCAGGAGATGGGCACCTTCAGGCTCTCTTCCCCGCTGGTGCCCAGACCGCACATCTCGTCGTGCACGGAGGTGTGAATCAGGTTGAATGTCAGCTTGGGAAACGCATGAAGGACTTCACGAGCGTGCTCCACCGAACGCAGGCGCAGTGTTTGCCCATGGGTGTCGTCGAGCGGATGAGCGGCACCATGTATCCGAGCTTCCAACAGATAAATCCCGCCTTCCATCGAGATCAGATTCAGCTCATCGACCTTCCCGGCGATGGCATAGGCGTTCAACTCTTGCAGGTTCATGAACACACCCCGCGCAATGGCGAGCCAAGACACTTACAGGGATATGCCTCGGCGCACAAAAGCACAAGCCAGAAACGCCGCCGCCCGTCCGTTTCACAACGGCCGGGCGGCACGCTACGGCTCGGGAACGACACTCAGTGCTTGGTCAGCTTGTCCAGATACCCCATGGCAAACGCCGAGATCACGAAGGTCATGTGAATGATCACGTACCACTTCAGGTGCTCGGGATCGACATTCCTGGCGTCCATGAAGATGCGCAACAGGTGAATCGAGGAAATGGCCACGATCGAGGCCGCGACTTTCATCTTCAGGGAAGAAGAGTCCATCGTGCCCAACCAGTTGAGCTTCTCCTTGCCTTCATCAATGTCGAGTTCGGACACGAAGTTCTCGTACCCGGAAATCATCACCATCACCAGCAAGCCGCCTACCAGCGCCATGTCGATCAGCGACAACAGCACCAGAATCAGATCGGACTCGACCATCGTGAACACGTTGGGGATAACGTGGAAGACTTCCTGAAAGAATTTCAGCGCCAGGGCCAGCAGGCCCAGGGACAAACCAAAGTAGATCGGTGCCAACAGCCAGCGCGAGGCGTACATTGCATTTTCGACAAAACGTTCCATTGAATCTCACACAAGGTTTTTAAACGGCGGCGAGTATATCAGCCGCTCAAAACCCCATAAACCGCAGACAAATCCACAACCTGCGAGTCTGCCAAAGCGCTTTTTCTGCTAGTGTCCAAAGCATTCGCATTGTTTATTTGCGCTGTAGAGGAAAAACGGAAAATGGATTTGCGATTGCCTTTAACGACTGTCGGCCTTTGCCTCGCGGTACTGATCGGCGGCTGCTCACCCAGCGATGAGAAGCGCCCGCAGAGCCTCGAGGAGAAGACCGCACAGTTCGAGAAGTCGCTGGACGCGATTCAGGATCCCCAGCTCAAGGATGCCGTGGCCAACCTCGGCGGCTCGTTGCTGCTGCTCGAGCGCGCACAGCAAAAGCTTGCCATCAAGCCGATCGCCACCGAATACGGCGAAGACGCCATGGCCCTGCTCAAGCACTATCCCACCCCACAGGCGCTGGTCGACACCTACATCAATGGCCTGTTCGTATTGCGCAAGGACTCCAGCTCCGAGTATCTGACCGACTTGCAGCCGGTGTTTCCCTTCAGCTTCAACATGCCTTCCGAGTTCCCCTTTCCGCATGGGCTGGAATGGCAGTCGGTCACGCTGAGCAACAAGAAGGTCGTCCCTTTCCAGCCCGAATGGTCGGAAACCGATCCCGGCATTCAGTTGAGCCCTTCAAGCGCCAGCCTGACCAATCCGGATGACCTGACCGTGGCCTACCCTTTTGTCGAGGGCGAGAACATCGACAACAAAAGCCAGCCGCAACCGACAACCCTGAAAGGTAAAGTCGAGGTCATTGCCCCCCGCAAGGTATTCACCTTCGACCTGACGAAAAAGGACGTGGGCCAGACCCGCACTGACGACAACATCAGCGTCACCCTGAAGGCTCTCGAAAAGAACTACGCCGAGGTCGAAGTCAACAACAGCGCAGCACTGGCGCCAGACGTCCGCGATACCTCGCTCAATCCGCTGATTGTCCAGGCCAGGGACACGACCGGGCAGCTTCTCTCACGCTCGGGCTCGATCAACGAAGATGCCGCACAAATCGGGTTCTATCAAAAACAACTGGCCGAGATGCAGAAGCAGACCGCCTGGAGCGATGCGTTCGAAAAACAGCTGGAAGACGAGCAACAGGCGTTCGAGCACAAGCAGACTCATCATTACACCAAGGTGTACTTCAACGGTCCCATCGAAAACCTCGAAGTCAACGTCCTCGACTTCTCGGCCGTCACCGTCACCCGCAAAGACCTGGAACTGCCAGTACGCCGCTTCGACCGCAATACCACGGATAAAACCATCCAGAGCCTGAACCTGCCTGTGGTCGTGTACGACGATCAGGCCGCAACCTGGCTCAAAGGCGCCACACTGGATGAGGAACAGCTGAAAAAGAACATCCACGTCAATCAGTCCATCGAGGACGCCAGTGCAGCACGCATCGAATTCGATCACCCGAAAACCTTCAACGACGAACTGCTCGGCTCCTCATTCAGCCCTGGCGACACCCCCGTGACCTTCTTCACCCAGGACGATAAGGGCAAACGTGGCGAGCCCATCGAATTGCCAGCCGAGGCCTTCGAGATCGACCCGCTGCGCGCCACCATCACCTACGACCTGACCTTGTTCCCCGAAACGCCAGCGTACGCTGTCGGCTCGATGCCGTTGTTTCTGGCCAATATTGCAAAAGACAACCTCGACACCCAGAAACTGCCCAAAGGCCTGGAGCTCAAGGGCAACGCCCTGGTGGTTGACCAGAAAGTATTCCCCGCCCAGAACTGGCGCTTCTTCGCCAAGGACGCGAGCGGAAATTACCTGAAGGAGATTCTTGCGGTCAGCCACGACGCCAGCGCAGAAGGCCCGGCGGTGGTTGAGGTGCATTATTTCTACGGCCAGCCGACCAGCCTGGAAACCTACCAGCGCACCAACCTCAATACCGTCGAATACGGATTCGAGGTCAAGCTCGACAAGGCCGAAAACCCCAACCCTGTCGAATAGTCACTAATGCTCGGGGTTGAACTGAAAACCACCCGGATTTCGGCAGCGTCCACCATTGATTTCCCGCAGCTGGGCTTGCAAGTGCAAACACCAGATTTGCGGGTCATCGGCCAGCTGATAGCCGTGCAGAGTCAGGCTTTCAACGATGGTATCGAGTATCGACTCGGCCACGAAAGGACCATGAAACGGGCCTTGGGCCTTGATGGCGGAAGGTTGTTCACCGGCCATTCCGGCGGCAAACAACAAGGTCCACATACCGGTGTCCCCCGCAAGCGGGCGAATACTGCATTCGATACGGGTAACCAGGCCCAGGCATTGGCGGGTGAGGCAGAGGTTGCGCGGCATGGCGGCGACCCTCGGTAAATCGGGTATTCAGCCTCCACGGGAAGGCTGTCTCGATCCAGTGATGACTGTCGATGTCCTTGTCCTGAGCATAGAAGAAAAGTCGAGTCAGCAAGTTGACGGAGCTTAGAAGGCGCCGAATGGTCGTAGTTGGTTTTTTGACGCCACCCGGGCGGCAATAAAGCCCGGTTCAAGGAGGGGAAATTCGCTGAAAAGATCGCAGCCTGCGGCAGCTCCTACAGGAGTGCGCAGGCTGTGATCGTTCACCCATCAGGCAGGCTTGGCCGCAGCCAATGCCTCCTGTGCCTGCGCATGCTCCTTCTCGGCCTCTTTCAAGTCATCTTCGCTGATCAATTCCGCGATCACCCGCAAGCGCTCCACCACGCGAGCATTGACGCTGCCCTCAGGGAACTGACCCTCTTCGTCCGGCTCGCCGGCAGGCTCACCCACCAGCAGGCTCAGTGCCTCATCGGCCTGACGCACCGCGTAGACATGGAACTGCCCGGCACGCACGGCCGCCAGCACCCGCTCATCGAGCATCAATGTGGCGACGTTGGCCTGAGGAATGATCGCGCCCTGCTCGCCGGTCAAGCCACGCGCCTCGCAAAGACGGAAGAAGCCTTCGATCTTCTCGTTGACGCCGCCCACCGCCTGCACTTCACCGAACTGGTTGATCGAACCGGTAATCGCGAAGCACTGTTTGAGCGGGGTTTTCGACAATGCCGAAATCAACGTGCAGGCCTCGCCCAGCGATGCACTGTCACCATCGACGTAACCGTAGGATTGTTCCAGCGCGATACTGGCCGAAATTGCCAACGGGAATTCCTGGGCGTAACGGCTGCCCAGATACCCGGTGAGGATCATCACGCCCTTGGAGTGGATCGGCTGCCCGAGGTTGACCTCACGCTCGATGTCGACGATGCCGCTGCCACCGGGGTAAACCGTGGCAGAGATTCGCGCCGGTATGCCGAACGCCGAGTCGCCGACCTCCAGCACCGTCAGCCCGTTGCACTTGCCGACCGCCGCTCCTGCGGTGTCGATCAGGATGATCCCGGCCAGCATGTCATCGAGAATCCGCGCCGACACACGCCCGGTGCGGGTGGCCTTGGCCTTGAGCGCACGTTCGATGTGCCCGGCATCAGTCATCTCGTCACCGGCCAGATCGCGAATGAAGTCCGCCTCGCTGACCAACTGGAACAGATCGCCAATGCGCGCCGACAAACGGCCCTGATGCTCGGCCAGCCGCGCACTGTAGGTCGCCAGGCGCGCCACCGCATCGGCGGTCAGCGGGGCCATGCCTTCTTCCGAGGTGCGGGTTTTGAGCAACTGAGCAAACTGCTCGAGGCTCTCATCGACCATCGGGATGTCTTCATCGAAATCCACCAGTACCCGGAACATCTCCTGGAAGTCCGGATCGAGGTCTTGCAGCGTGTAATACAGCTGGCGTGCGCCGATGATGACGACTTTGACCTGCAACGGAATATGTTGCGGTGTCAGGGTCACCGTGGCCAGTCGGCCCAATTCGCCCAGCGGTGATTCCATTTTCAGTTTGCGTGACTGCAAGGCCCGCTTCAGCGCATCCCAGACAAAGGGTTCGCTGAGCATTTTTTCGGCTTCCAGAATCAGGAAGCCGCCGTTGGCCCGGTGCAGTGCGCCCGGACGCAACTGCCGATAAGTGGTGTAGAGCGCACCCTGATCAGTGCTGTACTCGATACGGCCGAACAGGTTGTCGTAAGTCGGGTGCGGTTCGAACACCACAGGGGCACCGCCACTGTGCGGATGACCGACCACCAGGCTCGGACCATATTGCTCTTCGAGCAATTTACGAGCGACCGCGTCGGTCTTGCTGTCATCGACCAGTTGCTCGACCACCGTCTTGAGCAGATACACCTGCATCGCTTGCAGATAACCGCACACCGCCGCGTTTTCTGCGTACTTTTCCGACAGCGGCGAAAGCAATGGCTGCAAGGCCAAGGTGATGGTTTCTTCGTTGAGCTGGCGCAGTTGATTGCTCGACTCGCGCTTCCACTGCGGCAAGCTGGCCAACTCTTCGTTCAGCCGCTCTTCCAGTCCGGAAATATCGTCGTGGAAGCGCTCGCGAACGGCTTCCGGCAACTGGGCGAATTCCGCTTCGTCCAGCGCCTTGCCTTCACTCATCGGGGTGAAGGCGATGTTGGTGCTGTCACGGTACAGCGCGACTTCTTTCTCCAGTGCCAGGCGCTCGATCACGTCCAGTGCACGGTCGTAGCGCTGATTGAAGGCGCGGTCGATGGCACTTTTCTTTTGCTGGTAGGACGGGTGCTCGAAGACCGCTGGAAACGTCGCCAGCAGGTTGTCGATCAGACCGTTGATGTCGGTGATGAACGCACCGGCCGTCCCCGACGGCAACTCCAGTGCGCGAGGTTCGCGCGGCTCATCGAAATTGTTGACGTAGACCCAGTCCGCCGGGGTCTGCAGGCGTTTGCCTTCGGCTTTCAGGTAGCGTTTGACGAAAGAGAACCGGCCGGTACCGGGCTCACCCATGACAAACACGTTGTAACCGGGGCGTGGCATGGCCACACCGAACTGCAAGGCTTCAACCGCACGTTCCTGGCCGAGCACGCCGCGAAAAGGCTCCAGCTCATTAGTGGTAGAGAAGCTGAACTGTTCAGCGGAAAACGGACGGGTCAGCGCTTCAGGCGCTAGACGCAAGCTGGCAGCAACAGGATCGGGCATCGGGCTTCCTTACATCAGGCGGGGCAATTGAAGGCATTCTGGCGCTGCCCGTGCCTGACTGGCAAGGCGCGCCTTGGGTAAAAGCATAGTCAAGTGCCGAACCCCGTTCGGGATGGGGCTACATCAATGATGACAGGGAATGTTTGGCGAAAAAACACGGAACCCCTGGATCGTGCCTAGACTCCAAACTGCGCGGCTGGACCAATCACCAGCCCAATGGCGTCGGAGCGGCGCCAGAACCCCTGTCCATTGGTACGCAAACAAAAGAGAACACAGCTATGAAACGGATTCTTCTTGGTACTCTCTTCACCGTTGCATCCCTCAACGCCATGGCCCAGGCGCCAGGCGGCCCGGATTGCGGTTGGGGCAACATGCTGTTCGAAGGTCAGCGTGGCACCCCGGCACACTTCCTCGCATCCACCACCAACGGCACTTCTGGCAACGCCACTTTCGGCATGACATCCGGCACCAACGGTTGCGCAACCAACGCCGCGCTGACCTATGGCGGCAAATCCTGGATTGCCATGAACGGCATGATGAACGAACTGTCCGAAGACATGGCCAAGGGCTCCGGAGAAGCGCTGACCACCTATGCCGTGGTACTGGGCGTCGCACCGCAAGACCGTGCGTATTTCGCCACCGTCACCCACGAGCATTTCCAGCAGATTTTCAGCAAGGCTGACGTGACCGCTGAAGACGTGCATACCAATACCCTGGCAGTACTCAAAGGCGATGCTCGTCTGGCCAAATATGCGACCCCGGCTTAAGCTCGGCCTCACCCGCTCTGTTACCGGAGCGGGTTTTGTTCTTGGGACCTGACCTTTTTGGGGTCTTTTTTTTGAATTAAGTAGCCCACCATGCTCAAACGCCTTGCCTGTCTGGCGCTGTTTGTCTGCGCCCCGCTGTCCGCCGCGCCTCGTATCGACAACCAACGTTTGCAGCAACTGGCCAACGACCGGTTCTGGATTTCCCTGGGCCACTACGAAAGCGCAAAACTCGGTGGCTGGCGCAGCTATGTCAGCGACAAGAAGTTCTTCCTGGCGGCCAACGGCGCCGAACATCCCGACGCAGAGCTGGCGGCCACCGTACAAGCGCTCTACGCTCCCGCCAGCAAAGGCCAGCAGCATGCGCAATGTGTTTACCCGGCGCGTACCCGCTGGTTGAAAGCCCAACTGAACCTGAACGATTTGCCGACGGTGGATTGCAGCGAGTTCAAACAATGGTTCAAGGACGTATCACCCCACAGCGCGGTGATGATTTTTCCGGCGGCCTATCTGAACAGCCCGTCATCGATGTTCGGTCACACCTTGTTGCGCATCGATCAGGCTGACGTGCAAACCGACCACACTGCCCTGCTCAGTTACGCGATCAATTTCGGCGCCTATATCGAAGGTTCGGACAACAGCATTCTGTATGCCTGGAAAGGCCTGATGGGTGGCTATCCAGGGTTGTTCGCACTGGTGCCCTATCAGGAAAAACTCTCGGAATACCGCAGCCTGGAAAACCGCGATCTGTGGGAATACCGGTTGAACCTGACGCAGGCAGAAACCGAGCGCATGGTCGAGCATGTATGGGAGCTCAAGCAGATTCAGTTCGATTATTTCTTCTTTGATGAAAACTGCTCTTACCGCTTGCTGGAGTTGCTGCAAGTGGCACGACCGAGCCTCAGGCTCACCGAACAATTCCCGCTAACCGCGATTCCTACCGACACCGTCAAAGCGGTGAAAGACGCCGGGCTGGTGGAAAAAATCGATTACCGGCCGTCCCGCGAACGTGAGCTGTTGAGCCGTGCCAAACCGCTCACCGACGATGAACAACAATGGGTGTTGAAGGTCAGCGCCGACCAGAAACGCTTGCAGGAGCCGACCTTCAAGGCGCTGCCACGTGATCGTCAGGCATTGATTATCGACGCGGCCTACCGTCTTGAGCGCTACCGTGCCAACGGCCAGGAACGCGATCCACAGCGCGCGCAACGCAGCTTCGAGCTGCTGCGGGCGATCAATCAGAACCCGGCACCGGAGCTGTCCATCGAACGCCCGGGCTTGCCGGAAAACGGTCACGAGTCGCGCACCTGGCAGGCCGGCATCGGCACCCGTGGCGACAAAGCCTTTGGTGAATATGGCCTGCGCATGGCCTATCACGACCTCAACGACAATGCCGAAAGCTTTCCGCTCGGTGCGCAGATTGAAATTCTCCAGATGAAGCTGCGCCAGTACGAAGGCAATCACTGGCAATTGCAGCAACTGGACCTGGCGACCATCCGCTCCCTGACCCCGCGCAACGAGCTGCTGCAACCGTGGTCCTGGCAGGTGACCGGCGGCCTGGAGCGAGTCCCGGGAAAGCACGACGATGAAACCCTGGTCAGCCATGTCAACGGCGGCGCCGGCGGCACCTGGCAATTGGGCGACGATGTACTGGGCTTCGTCCTTGGCACCGTGCGCATCGAGCACAACAGCGACTTTGCCGGTTTCATCGCACCCGCCGCCGGTTTCAACAGCGGTGTTCTGTGGAAGAACCCGCTGGGCAATCTGAGCCTGGAAACCAAAGGTGATTACTTCACTAACGGTGAAGTACGGCGCAGCCTTAGCCTGAACCAGCAGTGGGAACTGTCGCGTAACCTGGGTCTACGCCTGAGCGCCCAACGCGAGTTCAGCCGCGTCGCGTCACCCGAAAACGAGGTTATGCTGGAAGTGAAGTGGTATCACTATTGAAGCTGCAAGCCCCCCATAGGCTTATCGCTTGCAACAGGTCGCTTTCGGACAACCGCCGAAATCTAAAGCCTGCGACGATGACTTGAAACCCATTCAGGGAGAACCGCCATGAGCCGCGCTTTCGTCAATGAAGATAACGCCGCTGCACCAGCCGACCAGCCGGTAGAGCGCCAGGTCAGCACGCAGCCCAACTACGTCACGCCCGAAGGCCTCGCCCTGCTGCAGGCCAAAGTCGCCGAGCTGCAAACCCTGCACGGCGAACAGTCGGCCCGCGAGGAAGCGGACCCACAATGGCTGGCCGATCTCGAGCGTGATTTGCGTTACTTCAAACAACGCCTGCAAAGCGCTCAAGTGGTGACGCCGGCCACTTCCACCAAGAAAGTGCAGATTGGCAGTTGGGTGACGTACGCCGATGAACTCGGTACCGAACGACGTGTGCAACTGGTCGGCGAAGATCAGGCCAATGCCGCCAAAGGCCTGATCAACTGGAGCTCACCGCTGGGACGGGCGCTGCTCGGCGCACAGCTGAACGACGAAGTGCTCTGGCAACGGCCCGCCGGCGATCAGTTGATCGAAATCATCCGCATCGAGCCGCGTTAAACCACCCCCAGGCCTGGGAATGACGCGCAAAAAAACGGAGCCCGAAGGCTCCGTTTTTCATGTAACCGGCCTATCAGGCCAGTTTCTTGTGACGCACCCGGTGTGGCTGGGAAGCGGCATCGCCAAGACGCTTTTTGCGGTCGGCTTCGTACTCGGTGTAGTTACCTTCGAAGAACACTGCTTGCGAGTCGTCTTCGTACGCCAGGATGTGGGTCGCGACGCGGTCAAGGAACCACCGATCGTGAGAGATCACAATGGCGGCGCCCGGGAAGTCCAGCAGGGCTTCTTCCAGCGAACGCAGGGTTTCAACGTCGAGGTCGTTGGACGGTTCGTCGAGCAGCAGGACGTTGCCGCCCTCTTTCAGGGTCAGGGCCAGGTGCAAGCGACCACGCTCACCACCGGACAGGTCCTTGACGAACTTCTGCTGATCGCCGCCCTTGAAGTTGAAACGGCCGACGTAGGTGCGCGACGGGATCTCGTAGTTGCCGATGCGGATCTGGTCGGAACCGTCGGAGATCTGCTGGAACACAGTCTTGCTGCCGTCCAGGTCTTCACGGCTCTGGTCGACGCAGGCCAGTTGCACGGTTTCGCCGACTTCGATGGTGCCCGAATCCGGGGTTTCCTTGCCCATCAGCATGCGGAACAGCGTGGATTTACCCGCACCGTTACCACCGATCACGCCGACGATGGCGCCTTTCGGCATGGAGAACGACAGGTTGTCGATCAACACGCGATCGCCATAGCCCTTGCTGACGTTCTTGAATTCGATGACCTTGTCGCCCAGGCGTGGACCGGCCGGGATGTAGATCTCGTTGGTTTCGCTGCGCTTCTGGAATTCCTGCGATTGCATTTCTTCGAAGCGTTGCAGACGCGCCTTGGATTTCGACTGACGGGCCTTGGCGCCTTTGCGCACCCACTCCAGCTCTTCCTTCATGGCCTTTTCATGGGCCGACTGCTGCTTCGATTCGGCGGCCAGACGATCGGACTTGGCTTCAAGCCAGCCCGAATAGTTGCCCTCGTAAGGAATACCGGCGCCGCGGTCGAGTTCCAGAATCCAGCCGGCGACGTTGTCCAGGAAGTAACGGTCGTGCGTGATCGCAACCACGGTACCCGGGAAGTCGTGGAGGAAATGCTCCAGCCAGGCCACCGAGTCGGCGTCCAGGTGGTTGGTTGGCTCGTCGAGCAGCAGCATGTCCGGGGCGGACAGCAGCAGACGGCACAGGGCCACACGACGCTTTTCACCACCGGACAGGTGTTCGATTTTGGCATCCCAGGCCGGCAGACGCAGCGCATCGGCAGCGACTTCCAGTTGGCGATCCAGATTGTGACCGTCGCCCGCCTGCAGGATAGCTTCGAGCTTGGCCTGTTCGGCGGCCAGTTTGTCGAAGTCGGCATCCGGGTCGGCGTATTCGGCATAAACCTGATCCAGACGCGCCTGCGCGTCCTTGATCACGCTGACCGCTTCCTCGACCACGTCACGCACGGTCTTTGTCGGATCCAGCAGCGGCTCTTGTGGCAGGTAGCCGATGTTCAATTCCGGCATCGGACGGGCTTCGCCGTCGAACTCGGTGTCGACGCCGGCCATGATTTTCAACAGTGTGGATTTACCCGAGCCGTTGAGGCCGAGTACGCCGATCTTGGCGCCCGGGAAGAACGACAGCGAAATGTTTTTCAGGATTTCCCGCTTCGGCGGAACAACTTTGCCCAGCCGATGCATGGTGAAGACGTATTGAGCCATGGAGAACCTAGGGTCAGTGACTGATGAATATAAGCACGGGCGAAGCCCGGGCCAGGCCATACGCGCCGCCAGCGATTGATCGCTATCAATAGGTGCGCGCGAAAAAAGCCTGAGTCTAAGAGCTGGAACGCTCCCGCGTAACCGGCAAAGCTACCTTAATGATGAAAGGCAGTCCAGCCGAGAGGGGCTGGCACTTTGCCAAAGCTCAAGGCATGCTAGCCGCCCTCCGGGCGTCCGGCTTATAGTGCACGTCGCGCCAATCCAGCCAAACCGCAGGATCATAGTTTGTCCAATGTCACTCCGCCTTCATCCGTGAGCGCACTGAGTCCTGCGACCGGATCGCCCCTGCGCGGCACCTTGAAAGGTGCATTGGCGACGCTTGTCCTGCTGTTGATCGGATTGCTGATCTGGCAATTGTTCGACCAACTGAGCGAAACCCAGAACAGCCAGCGCCAGAACACCATCGACTACACCGCCGATCTGGCCGCGCAAGTCAGCCTGAACATGGCGCTCAACGCTCAGATCGCACTGAATCTGCTACCGATCGTCGAAAAACCGCAGACCGTTGATCAGCAACAGGCGTTGCTGCGCAAGCTGCAGCAGTCCTTGCCTGATTTACTCAGCCTGGCGCTGCTCAGTCCCTCGGGGAAAATCCTCAGTGACAGCACCAGCGACAGCCAGGATGCCGACTACCTGAGCGAGCTGGTCCGGCGCAGTCACGCGCAGGTGCATTACTTCAGCAATGCCAACGACGGCTCGGTGGTGAACCTGTTACTGCACCAGGCCAGCGGCGGCACGCGCGACTACTGGGTCTTGCGCCTGCGACCGACGTTTTTCTCTTCACTGACCAAACAGAGTGACACCGGGATCCGTCCGCTGTGGGTGGTGGAAAACCGCATCAACCAACTGATCATCAGCCGCGACGACGGGTTGCCCTCGAACAAGCCGGACACGGTAAACGCCAATGACCTGGCGAACAGCGTACTGGTCGTACCACTCAGTAACAGCGACTGGCAATTACGCGGGCTGTTTGACCGGCAACGAGTGTTCGAACAATTGCTGCCGGTGTTGATCGGCAAATGCCTGCTGGGTTTGGCCTTCTCGCTGCTACCACTCATCGCATTGTTGAATATGCGCCGACGCCAGCGTCAGGTGCACGACGGACGTCGGCGCTATCGGGACATTTTCGACGGCACCGGTGTTGCGCTCTGCGTACTGGATCTCTCCGGACTCAAAGCCTGCCTCGACAAGGCGCAACTGCACACCAGCGAGCAATTGCAGCGGTGGCTGGAGAACGCCGAACAACGCCGACAGTTGCTACAAGAGTTGCGCATCACCGAGGTCAACCAGGTCGCCTTGCACCTTCTCAACGTCCAGTCCAGCGAGCAAGCCTGGAAGCTGCTGATCGAAGGCGGGCCACTGGATGGCAATGCCATCGGCAACCAGTTGCTCGATGCCGTGCTCAACCAGCAGAAACAGCTGGAACTGGAGATCAAGCTCAGGGACACCCAGGGCCGCGACCAGCATCTGTGGCTGGTGTTGCATTTGCCACAAGCTCAGCACGACGCCAAAGCGGTGATCCTCAGCATCAGCGATATCACCAGCCGTAAAATTGTCGAGCTGTCGCTGCTGGAGCGTGAAGGTTTCTGGTCGGATGTCGTGCGTACCGTCCCCGATCATCTCTACGTGCAGGACGTGATCAGCCAGCGGATGATTTTCAGTAACCACCACCTGGGCCAGACGCTGGGTTACAGCAAAACCGAACTGCACCAGATGGGCGAGTACTTCTGGGAGATTCTGCTGCACCCCGAAGACGCCGATCACTACCACCGCTTGCGGCAGGAACAGCGCCAGGCCGGTTACACCCAACTGATGCAGTGCCAGTTGCGCTTCCGTCACCGCGACGGCAAATGGCGGCGTTTCGAAGTCCGCGAGCAGGCGCTGGCGCGGGACAAACACGACCAGGTCACCCGCATCATTGGCGTGGCCAAAGACATTACCGATCAGATCGAAGCCAGCGAGTCCCTGCGCGACAGCGAGCAGCGTTACCGGATGCTCGCTGAAAGCATCAGCGACGTGATTTTCTCCACCGACAGCAAACTCTCGCTCAATTACGTCAGCCCGTCGGTGAACGCCGTGCTCGGCTATGACGTTGACTGGATCTTCCAGAATGGCTGGCAATCAACCATCGCCAACCCGCAACAATTGACCGGCATCTACAGCCTGATGGACCGGGTCAGCAAGGCTCTGGATAAACCCGAGCAACTGGCGCAACTGCGCAGTCAGGTGCAAACCCAGCTGTTCCTGTTCGACTGCTTGCGCGCCGACGGGCGCAAGATCCCGATCGAACTGCGCCTGGTCCTGGTCTGGGATGAACATGGCGCGTTCGAAGGTGTGCTCGGGGTCGGTCGCGATATCAGCCAGCAGCGCCGCGCCGAGAAAGACCTGCGCATGGCGGCCACGGTTTTCGAGCACTCGACGTCGGCGATTCTGATCACCGACCCGGCCGGCTACATCGTGCAGGCCAACGAAGCCTTCAGCCGTGTCAGCGGTTATGAAGTGGCGCAGGTCCTCGACCAGTTGCCGAACATGCTGACCGTCGATGACCAGCAGGAAGCCCACCTGCGCTATGTGCTCAAGCAACTGCACCAGCACAGCACCTGGGAAGGCGAAGTCTGGCTCAAGCGCCGCAACGGTGAACACTACCCGGCGTGGGTCGGCATTACGGCAGTACTCGATGACGAAGGCGACCTCGCCAGCTACGTGTGCTTCTTTACTGACATCAGCGAACGCAAGGCCAGCGAACAGCGGATTCACCGCCTCGCTTACTATGACGCCCTGACCCACCTGCCCAACCGCACCTTGTTCCAGGACCGGTTGCACACCGCGCTGCAATCGGCAGAGCGGCAGAAGTCGTGGGTCGTGCTGATGTTCCTCGATCTCGACCGCTTCAAGCCGATCAACGACTCCCTCGGCCACGCCGCCGGCGACCGCATGCTCAAGGAAATGGCCACCCGCCTGCTCGCTTGCGTCGACGATGACGACACGGTAGCGCGCATGGGCGGCGATGAGTTCACCTTGCTCCTGCAACCGCGTGCCAGCCGTGAGCTCGCGCTGAATCGGGCGATTCATGTGGCCGAGCAGATCCTTGCCAGCCTGGTGAAGCCGTTTGTCCTCGAAGGCCGCGAGTTCTTTGTCACCGCCAGCATCGGCATCGCCTTGAGTCCTCAGGACGGCAACGAACTGAGCCAACTGATGAAGAACGCCGACACGGCGATGTACCACGCCAAGGAGCGCGGCAAGAACAACTTCCAGTTCTATCAGGCGGACATGAACGCCAGCGCCCTGGAGCGCCTGGAACTGGAAAGCGACCTGCGCCACGCCCTTGAGCAAAACGAATTCGTTCTGTACTACCAGCCGCAACTCAGCGGCGACGGTAAACGCCTGACCGGCGCCGAAGCCCTGCTGCGCTGGCAGCATCCACGTCGCGGGCTGGTGCCGCCGGGAGACTTCATACCAGTGCTCGAAGAGCTCGGACTGGTGGTGGATGTCGGTGACTGGGTGATCAGCGAGGCCTGCCGTCAGCTCAAGAGCTGGCACCAGAACAAGGTCCGCGTCCCGAAAGTCTCGGTGAACATCTCTGCACGGCAGTTCTCCGACGGCCAGCTTGGCACGCGCATCGCCACCATCCTCAAGGACACGGGCCTGCCACCGGCCTGCCTGGAGCTGGAACTGACCGAAAGCATCCTGATGCGTGAAGTCAGCGAAGCCATGCAGATTCTCGCCGGGCTGAAAAACCTGGGCCTGAGCATCGCGGTCGACGACTTCGGCACCGGTTATTCATCGCTGAACTACTTGAAGCAGTTCCCGATCGATGTGCTGAAAATCGACCGGACCTTCGTCGACGGCCTGCCGTCCGGCGAACAGGACGCGCAGATTGCCCGAGCGATCATCGCCATGGCCCACAGCCTGAACCTGGCGGTGATCGCCGAGGGCGTGGAAACCCACGAACAGCTCGACTTCCTGCGTGAACACGGCTGCGACGAAGTGCAGGGTTATCTGTTTGGCCGCCCGATGCCGGCGGCGCGTTTCGAAGCGCAGTTCAGCAATGATGCGTTGTTCATGTTCGACTGACCTTCCCATGTGGAGCGTGGGAACGATCTATGGATATCACCGCCTGTGGAGCGAGCCTGCTCGCGATGAGGCCTGCACAATCACCGCATATCCCGTCATGAACACCACTTGTCTGCGACATGATGTCCTTTCATATGCCAGACAAAACCCATTGGGTTAGAATGCCTTCCTTTTCTGCCCCCCGATCCTTGAGGACCGCCATGTTCAGCCGTGATTTGACTATTGCCAAGTACGACGCCGACCTTTTTGCCGCCATGGAGCAAGAAGCTCAGCGCCAGGAAGAACACATCGAGCTGATCGCTTCGGAAAACTACACCAGCCCTGCGGTGATGGAAGCTCAAGGCTCGGTTCTGACCAACAAGTACGCCGAAGGCTACCCAGGCAAGCGCTACTACGGCGGTTGCGAGTACGTCGACGTGGTTGAGCAACTGGCCATCGACCGTGCCAAGCAGCTGTTCGGCGCCGATTACGCCAACGTTCAGCCACACGCCGGCTCGCAAGCCAACAGCGCCGTTTACCTGGCCCTGCTGCAAGCGGGCGACACCATCCTGGGCATGAGCCTGGCCCACGGCGGTCACCTGACCCACGGCGCCAGCGTTTCCTCCTCCGGCAAGCTGTACAACGCCGTTCAGTACGGTATCGACAGCAACGGCCTGATCGACTACGACGAAGTCGAGCGTCTGGCTGTTGAGCACAAGCCAAAAATGATCGTGGCCGGTTTCTCTGCCTACTCGCAGATCCTGGACTTCCCGCGCTTCCGTGAAATCGCTGACAAGGTGGGCGCCTACCTGTTCGTCGACATGGCTCACGTCGCTGGTCTGGTCGCTGCTGGCGTCTATCCGAACCCGGTGCCATTCGCTGACGTGGTCACCACCACGACCCACAAGACCCTGCGCGGTCCACGTGGCGGCCTGATCCTGGCTCGCGCCAACGCCGACATCGAGAAGAAACTCAACTCCGCAGTATTCCCGGGCGCCCAGGGCGGCCCGCTGGAACACGTGATCGCCGCTAAAGCGATCTGCTTCAAGGAAGCCCTGCAGCCTGAGTTCAAGACCTACCAGCAACAAGTGGTCAAGAACGCCCAGGCCATGGCCGGCGTGTTCATCGAGCGCGGTTTTGACGTGGTCTCCGGCGGTACCGAAAACCACCTGTTCCTGCTGTCGCTGATCAAGCAGGAAATCTCCGGTAAAGACGCCGACGCCGCTCTGGGCAAAGCGTTCATCACTGTGAACAAGAACTCGGTACCGAACGATCCACGCTCCCCGTTCGTCACCTCCGGCCTGCGTTTCGGTACTCCGGCTGTGACCACTCGCGGCTTCAAAGAGACTGAGTGCAAAGAGCTGGCCGGCTGGATCTGCGACATCCTGGCAGACCTGAACAACGAAGCGGTGATCGACGCCGTTCGCGAGAAGGTCAAGGCCATCTGCAAGAAGCTGCCGGTATACGGCGCTTAATCAGCCCGCTAAACCGCAGCAAAAAGAAACCGGCCAGTGATGGCCGGTTTTTTTTCGCCTGCGAAACCGCTCAAGATCGGCCCTTACCGCTCAACTGGTAAGACCGGTAAAGCCAATTTGTCATTTTCCGCTTGCGACCCTCCGAAAACAGCGCCTACACTGCGCCTGCACTGGACATACCGGTAAGACCACAATAATTAAGTCCTGAATCTGATGCGCACAGCGCACGGCACCCGGGACACTCACCAGGATTCCTCCCATGCTCAGATGGTGCTCGCGCTCAATCTTCCTTCAAGTTGTCCTTGGACTGGTGCTCGGCATCATCTGCGGACTGACCCTTCCCGAATACTCCGCCCAGTTAAAACCCCTCGGCGACGGCTTCATCAAACTGATCAAAATGCTCATCGGCCTGATCGTGTTCTGCGTGGTGGTCAGCGGCATTTCCGGCGCTGGCGACCTGAAAAAGGTCGGACGCATCGGCCTCAAATCGGTGATCTACTTCGAAGTGCTGACCACCATCGCCCTGGTGATCGGTCTGGTGTTCGCGTTCAGTACCGGTATCGGCAGCGGCGCGAACATTCATCTGGATCAGCTTTCCACCGCCGACATGGGCGATATCGCCCAGCGCGGCCAGCACATGCACACCACCACTCAGTTTCTGATGGACCTGATCCCGACCTCGGTGATTGGCGCCTTTGCCGACAACAACATCTTGCAGGTGCTGCTGTTCTCGGTCTTGTTTGGCAGTGCGCTGAACCTGGTGGGTGAAGCGGCGTCGGGGATCTCGCGACTGATCAACGAGCTCAGCCATGTGATCTTCCGCATCATGGGCATGATCGTACGTCTGGCACCGATTGGTGTGTTTGGTGCGATTGCCTTCACCACCAGCAAATATGGCCTGGACTCCCTGCAACACCTGGGCAGCCTGATCGGCCTGTTCTACCTGACGTGTACGGTGTTCGTGTCGTTGATCCTGGGGCTGGTGATGCGCCTTTCCGGCCTGCGGCTGCTGCCATTTCTCAAATACCTGCGCGAAGAGTTGCTGATCGTCCTGGGCACCGCCTCCTCTGACGCCGTGCTCCCGCAGATCATGCGCAAACTGGAGCACCTGGGCATCGGTAGCTCGACAGTTGGCCTGGTGATTCCAACCGGTTATTCGTTCAACCTCGATGGTTTTTCGATCTACCTGACCCTGGCCATCGTGTTTATCGCCAACGCCACCGGCACACCACTGGCCATGAGCGATTTGCTGACCATCCTGCTGGTCTCGCTGATCACCTCCAAAGGTGCCCACGGCATTCCCGGCTCGGCCCTGGTGATTCTGGCGGCGACCCTGACCGCGATCCCGGCGATTCCGGTGGTGGGCCTGGTGCTGGTATTGGCAGTGGACTGGTTCATGGGCATTGGCCGGGCACTGACCAACCTGATCGGTAACTGTGTCGCCACCGTGGCCATCGCCCGCTGGGAAAAAGACATCGATGTCCAGCGTGCCAACAAGGTACTGTCCGGCGAGCAGGGTTACACCTTCCAGTCGCGTAAATCAGCACCGCCCGCGCATCAGCAAGAATTTTGACCGAACCTTGTGCCTGTCACTGGCAGGCACAACAACTCAGCGTTTTACCGTCTCTCATGGAGCGAACAGTGATTACCTCGTCGACAGTTGTAAATTCAGTGGTTGAAAAGCTTCGCGCCGCGTTGGCGCGCGGGCAGTGGCGCTCGGGCGATATGTTGCCGGGGCAACGCGAACTGGCTGAACAACTGGGTATCAGCCGGCCTAGCCTGCGTGAAGCGGTGATCGTGCTGGAAACCCTCGGCCTGGTGCGCTCCATGCCCGGCAAAGGCGTGGTGGTGCTTGAGGCCAACCTGAACGACGCGCCAGCCAACGACAGTGGCGTAGCCGGCGCCAGTCTCGAGGATGTGCTGCAACTGCGTTACACCCTCGAACCGTTCATTGTCGGATTGGTTGCCCAGTCCATCAGCAGCAAGGAAATCGGCCAACTGCGCCTGACGCTGATGGACATGCGCGAAGCCCTCGAAGCCAACGACAGCGAAGCCGGAATGAACGCCTACATCGCATTCCACGAAGAACTGTTCACCCTGACCTCGAACCCGATCTTCCAGAACGTCGTGCAGCAAACCAGCAACGCTCTCAAACAGAGCGCCGAGATGCTGCGCAATTCGCCGGAACATTTGGCCGGGCGCCTGGAAGAAAACGAAGCCGTGGTCCGCGCGATCCGCAGTAAAAACAGTGCCCTGGCCAGCGCCGAAATGCGCCGGCACATTCTTCAGGAAGGGGAACGCATGGGCATTGAAATGAATATCCCGGACGACAATCTGGGCCAATAACTGCTTGTAGAACCCCTATCGGCAACCGGACTGGAGACAGGCCATGAGTTCCTACGCCTTGAAGAATCCCGTTTTCTCGATTTCCGCCGCCCTGCCCTTGCGCCGCCAGAGCGAAAAGAAGCGTTGCGTCGATGACATCTATCCGCAGATTTTCGACGCCATTCTCGAACAACGCATCGCCCCGGCCAGCCGCTTCACCGAAGAAAGCCTTGGCCAGGCATTCGGTGTCAGCCGCAGCATCATCCGCCAGGTACTGGCGCGATTGTCCCATCAGCAAGTGGTCATCCTGCGGCCCAATCATCGTCCGCAAGTTGCTGCCCCCGATGCCGAACAAACCCGCCAGATACTCCACGCCCGCAGGCTGACTGAAACCACCCTGGTGCGACTGGCCTGCCAGCAACCGACTTCCCGGCATCTGCCGCAGTTACACGAACTGATCGAACGCGAACGCCGCTGTATCGAGCAAAACCAGCGTGGGCCGGCGATTCGCCTGTCGGGTGAGTTCCATCTGCAACTGGCGCAAGTTGCCGGCAACGCACCGCTGGCACAATTTCTTGGTAGCCTGGTGCCGCTGACATCGCTGGCTATCGCCTGCTACGAAGAACAGTCGCCCAGTCATTGTGCGTGGCAGGAGCATGCGGCGATTGTCGAGGCGATAGAGCGCGGAGACGCCAAGGCTGCCGTGGGGTTGATGACCGAGCACCTGGATCATCTTGAGGAGAAATTGCTGAGCCCGGAATCGGCCCCTGATAGCGTCGCCGGTTAGATCGCCATCGCGGGCACGCCTTGCTCCTACAAGTGATACGCACGCCTTGCAGGAGCAAGGCTTGCCCGCGATGACGGCCTCAAACACACAGAAGATATCCGACCTTACTCCGCAGCAACCCGCGCAAACCCCTCGCGAATCTTCTCTTCCGGCAGATCATCGGCAATAAACACGATCACACTTTCCCGCGCGTCATCCTCGGCCCACTCGGTATCCCAGTCAAAACCGTACAACTTCAGCACTCCCTGAAACACCATGCGCCGAGGTTCGCCGACAATGTTCAGCACCCCTTTGTAGCGCAGCAGTTGCTTGCCGTGGTCTTCCAGCAGTTCGTTCATGAACTCGCTGAGCTTGTCGATATCCAGCGGTTTGTCGGTCCGCAGCACCAGGCTCGAGATGCGGTCGATAGACGGCGCCTTGCCCACCGGGCGCAGGCTTACACCACCGCCGAGGTCGGCGTTGAGATTGAAACCACGCACGTCGAGCAACTCGGCCAGATCGATCTTGCCATGTTCGACGACACGGATCGGCGCCCGACGATTGATGCGGGTCAGACGTTCGCTCAGCGCGTTGAACGTCACCTCGTCGACCAGATCGCGCTTGCTCACCAGCAAGCGGTCGGCAAAGCCAATCTGCGCCTGGGCGATGGTCTGGGTCAGGTGCTGCTCGGCGTGCGCTGCATCGACCAAGGTGATGATGCCGTCGAGGATGTAGCGCTCGCGCAGCTCTTCATCGATGAAGAAGGTCTGCGCCACCGGTGCCGGATCGGCCAGGCCGGTGCATTCGATCACCAGACGGTCGAAGGCGATTTCGCCGCTGTCCAGGCGTTCCAGCAACAGGTACAGGGCCTTGGTCAGGTCGGTGTGAATGGTGCAGCAGACACAACCGTTGGACAGTGTCATGACTTGCACCGGCTCATCGCCCAAGAGCTGGGTGTCAATGCCGGCGTCGCTGAATTCGTTTTCGATCACGGCGATTTTCAGGCCGTGCTCGGCTTTGAGCAGATGACGCAGCAGCGTGGTTTTGCCGGCGCCGAGAAAGCCGCTGAGAACGGTTACCGGGATGGGAGAGGACAAACTCGATCTCCTTCAACTACACAAATAAAAATGGGAGCAGGCTTTTTGTGGGAGCGAGCTTGCTCGCGATGCAGACAACTCGGTTTATCGCCAACACCGAGGTGATGCCATCGCGAGCAAGCTCGCTCCCACACAAGTCTGCTCCCACGTCAGATCTGACAACCCGCCGTCAGCGGGTCAACAGCACTTCGGCCCACCCTTGCCACCGTAACGAGCCTCCTGACGTTCCCGAAAGAACGCCTCGTAGCTCATCACCGGTTTGTCCGGGTGCTTGGTGTGCATATGCTCGACGTAGGTGTCGTAGTCGGGCATGCCGACCATCAGGCGTGCGGCCTGACCGAGGTATTTACCGAGGCGACTCAAGTCATTGAACATGTTTGCAACCCTCGATTACGCTTCTGGAATAGCCTGGAATGGCGATTCTTTATCCGTGCGTTCTTTGCTGCCCCAGGCGGAAATACCGACCTTGATCGCATAGAACAGGATGCTGAAGACCACGAACAGGAACAGCGCCGTCAGCGTTGCGTTGGTGTAGGCGTTGTAGATCACGTGCTGCATCTGCGTGATGTCCTTGGCCGGCGCGAGGATCTGACCGTTGGCCAGGGCATCGCTGTATTTTTTGGCCAGCGACAGGAAGCCGATCGCCGGGTTGGCGTCGAACAGCTTGATGAAGCCTGCGGTGGTGGTGCAGATCAGCAGCCAGGCGGCTGGCAGCAAGGTCACCCAGATGTAGCGCTGGCGTTTCATTTTGATCAGCACCACGGTGCCGAGCATCAGCGCGATACCGGCCAGCATCTGGTTCGAGATACCGAACAGCGGCCACAAGGTGTTGATCCCCCCCAGCGGGTCGATCACGCCCTGATACAGCAGGTAGCCCCACATTGCCACGCAACCGGCGGTCGCGATCAGGTTGGCGGTCCAGGACTCGGTACGTTTAAGCGCTGGAACGAAGGAGCCGAGCAAATCCTGCAGCATGAAACGCCCGGCACGGGTGCCGGCGTCGACCGCCGTCAGGATGAACAGCGCTTCGAACAGGATCGCGAAGTGATACCAGAACGCCATGGTGTTTTCACCCGGCAGAACGCTGTGCAGGATCTGCGCGATGCCGACCGCCAGGGTCGGCGCACCGCCGGCGCGAGCCAGAACGGTGGTTTCACCAATATCCTTGGCCACCGCTTGCAGCGCTTCGGGCGTAATCGCAAAGCCCCAGCTGCTGACTGTTTGCGCGACTTGCATCACGTCACCGCCGACGATCGCCGCCGGGCTGTTCATGGCGAAGTACACGCCCGGCTCGATCACCGAAGCCGCCACCATCGCCATGATGGCCACGAAGGACTCCATCAGCATGCCACCGTAACCGATGTAACGGGCATGACCTTCACTCGCCAACAGTTTCGGCGTGGTCCCCGAAGCAATCAAGGCGTGGAAACCCGAGACCGCGCCACAGGCAATGGTGATGAACAGGAACGGGAACAGACCGCCCTTCCACACCGGCCCGGTGCCATCGATGAACTGGGTCAACGCCGGCATTTTCAGCTCGGGCATGGTGATCAGGATACCAATCGCCAGGGCGACAATGGTACCGATCTTGAGGAAGGTCGACAGGTAGTCGCGCGGTGCCAGGATCAGCCAGACCGGCAATACTGCCGCGACGAAACCATAACCGATCAGCATCCAGGTGATCTGGATCCCGGTGAAGCTGAACGCCTTGGCCCAGACCGGATCAGCGGCAATCTGCCCGCCCAGCCAGATCGAGCCGAGCAACAGCAGCACGCCGACGATGGAGATTTCACCGATGCGGCCCGGGCGGATGTAGCGCATGTACACGCCCATGAACATCGCGATCGGGATGGTCGCCATCACTGTGAAAATGCCCCACGGACTTTCGGCCAGGGCCTTGACCACGATCAGCGCCAGCACCGCGAGGATGATGATCATGATCAGGAAGCAGCCGAACAGCGCGATGGTCCCGGGAATCTGCCCCATTTCTTCACGGACCATGTCGCCCAGGGAGCGGCCGTTGCGGCGGGTCGACATGAACAGGACCATGAAGTCCTGAACGGCACCGGCCAGCACCACGCCGGCGATCAGCCAGAGCGTACCGGGCAAATAGCCCATCTGCGCCGCCAACACTGGACCGACTAACGGACCAGCACCCGCGATGGCCGCGAAGTGGTGACCGAAAAGAATGTGTTTATTGGTTGGCACGTAGTCCAGACCGTCGTTGTTGACGACAGCTGGGGTGGCTCGCAGTGGATTGAGCTGCATCACATTATTGGCAATGAACAGACTGTAGTAACGGTAAGCGACCAGGTAGATGGCCACTGCCGCGACCACAATCCACAAGGCATTGATCGCCTCGCCTCGCCGCAAAGCCACTACGCCCAAGGCACAGGCGCCTACAATTGCCAGCAACAGCCAGGGTAAGTGGCGCAGCAGGCTATTATTATTTTTCATTTTCTTATTCCAGCCAGAGTGGACAAAAAAGACAGTCACCCCGAGTTTAGCGCTACTGGCGCCAAAGACCATACCCCGACATAGGTCGTGAACCCGGCCTTGAGTGGCAGCCTGTGCGGATGCTGGTCTATAGTCAGCGAACACCCAGAGGATTGCGCCATGAGGGACCACCCCGCCAATCACCGCCGCTTCAAACGCATTGCCTTCGATGCCAAAACCGAGCTCAGCCAAGGCGAGCATCGCTGGCCGGTGAAACTGCTCGACCTGTCACTCAAGGGCCTGTTGATCGAACGCCCCGAGCCCTGGCTTGGGGACACAGAGAAGATGTTTTCGGTCGACATTCACCTGAGCAGTGACACCGAGATCCGCATGGATGTGCAACTGTCCCATGACAATAACCACCAGTTAGGCTTCGTCTGTCGGTACATCGATCTGGAGTCTGTCAGCAAACTGCGACGGCTGGTCGAACTCAACACGGGCGATCAAGCCGAACTTGAGCGGGAGCTGGGCGCGCTGATCCGCATTTGACCACCTGCGGTAGCTACGAGGGGTGTGTTTATTCGAATAGCGCGTCCAACGCCTGTTCCAGTCGCGTCACCGCGATGATCCGCAACCCGGCGGGCGCTTCCTTCGGCGCATTGCCCTTGGGCACGATGGCGCGTTTGAAGCCGTGCTTGGCAGCTTCCTTCAAGCGCTCCTGACCACTCGGCACCGGCCGCACTTCACCGGACAAGCCAACCTCACCGAACACCAACAGATCATGAGGCAATGGCCGATTGCGCAGGCTGGACATCACGGCCGCCATCAACGCCAGGTCGGATGCCGTTTCCAGCACCTTGACCCCGCCGACCACGTTGAGGAATACGTCCTGGTCGTGAGTCGGTATACCGCCATGACGGTGCAGCACTGCCAACAGCATGGCCAGACGATTCTGATCCAGGCCGAGGGTGACACGGCGCGGGTTGGCCAGGTGACTGTCGTCCACCAGCGCCTGAACCTCCACCAGCATCGGTCGCGTGCCTTCCCACGTCGCCATCACTACGCTGCCCGGCACTTCTTCCTGCGCGCGGGTGAGGAAAATCGCCGAAGGGTTGGAGACTTCCTTCAGGCCCTTGTCGGTCATACCAAACACGCCCAACTCGTTGACCGCACCGAAGCGGTTTTTCACCGCCCGCAACAGACGCAAGCGTCCATCCGACTCGCCTTCGAAATACAGCACCGTGTCGACCATGTGCTCCAGCACTCGGGGCCCCGCCAATGCGCCTTCTTTGGTCACGTGGCCGACGAGGAAAATCGCCGTGCCGCTTTGTTTCGCGTAACGCACCAGCAATGCCGCGCTTTCGCGAACCTGAGAGACGCCGCCCGGTGCCGATTGCAGTTGCTCGGTGAAAATCGTCTGGATCGAGTCGATCACCATGACCTTGGGTTTTTCCACTCGGGCCGTGGCGATGATGGTTTCGATGCAGGTTTCGGTCATGACCCGCAGTTGATCTTGCGGCAAGCCCAGACGTCGGGCACGCATGGCCACTTGCTGCTGGGACTCTTCGCCCGTGACATAAAGCGCCGGCATCCGGGTTGCGAGGTTGCACAAGGTTTGCAGAAGGATCGTCGACTTGCCGATCCCCGGATCACCGCCGATCAACACCACCGAGCCGTCAACCAGACCGCCACCGAGCACCCGATCCAGCTCACCGGACGCGGTGGAGAAGCGTGGAATTTCTTCCACGCTGACTTCGGCCAGCGTCTTGATCTGCGCCTGCTGCCCGGCCCAGCCGGTTCGACCGCTGGGGGCCGCGGCACCGCCACTTTCCACCAGGGTTTCAGTCAGGGTGTTCCAGGCCCCGCATTCGCCGCATTGGCCGGCCCACTTGGGGAAGGTCGAGCCGCACTCGGTGCAGCCGTACATGCGCTTTGCCTTGGCCATCTGAACTCCCGGAAAAAACCGCGATGATAGCTCAGCTGGACACGATCAGCGCGGCGCCGCGGTACGGATTTCGCCCGCGGCCAGACGCGCGGCGCTGTTACCCAGCGGATCCTCGGCATTCAGGTCGGCCCCCTTGGCAGCCAAGGCGTCGAGCAACTCGAGCCGTTTGAACAGGCCCGCATACATCGCCGCTGTCTGGCCTGCGCCATTACGTTGCTCCGGGTTGCAATCGGTCGCCAACAGTCGCCGGGCTATTTGCACTTCGCCCTTGAAGATCGCCCCCATCAGCGCCGTGTTGCCACGCAGGTCCTGGGCGCAGGCATTGGCCCCGGCGCCGAGCAAGCGCTCTACCGCCGCAGACTGACCATGGTAAGCCGCCAGGATCAACGCGGTGTAACCCTTGCTGTCGCGAGTCTCGAGGGAATAGCCTGCCTCGATGAACGTCTCGAGCATCGGCACATCGCCGCGACGAGCGGCGTCAAAGTAGTAATCCTGCAATTGCGCCTTGAGCGCTGCCGGATCCTTGGTCAGGTCGGCACCCGGCTCTGCATAAACGCTGCACGCCAGGCTGGCCAGAAACAGGCAAAGATACATTCGCATGGCACAGCTCCTGGGCTCTCGCACGGCACTGAGTCGTGCGAGAGCCGGTTGAGGCAATTACGATCAGTCGACCAGTTTGTCCGCGAGCGCCTTGACGCGACTCAGATCCCCCTTGGCGACCTTGGTCACGCCGGTGCCGTATTCCGGGTCAGCCTTATAGAGGAAGGACAGAATGATGTGCTTGCTTTCGTCATCCGTGGTAGCCAGCGAGCCACCAAAGCTTTCGATCAGGTCGCTACGCTCCTTCTTGCTGAACGAACGATACAGATCGCCGGCCTGCTTGAAGTTTTGCTCGCGCTGGATTTTCGCCTGCTGGGTCGTACCCGACAGCGCCGACTGGCTATAGCGTGCCGCTTGAGGCTCCTCACGTGACTCCAGACGACTCGGCTGATAGTTCACACCGCCGCTGCTGCGACCCGTGTTCATTGCTCCGTCCTGGTTACCGTTGTTCACCGTTACTTTTGGCGCATTGATCGGTAACTGCAACGCATTGGCGCCCAGGCGATACAGCTGCGTATCGGCATAAGAGAACACGCGACCTTGCAACAAACGATCTTCCGAAGGTTCAATTCCCGGCACTAGATTGGCCGGCGCCATAGCAACTTGCTCGGTTTCCTGAAAGACATTCGCAGGATTACGATTGAGCACCATTTGTCCAACTTTTCGCTCAGGGATACCCGGCCAGATCTTGGTAGCATCCAATGGATCGAAGTCAAACTTGTACAAGTCTTGAGGTTTTAGAACCTGAACGTACAAGTCCCACTTTGGAAAGTCGCCTTTATTAATATGAGCCACCAAGTCATTGGTCATATGACTGTAGTCTTGCCCCTGAACTTTGGTAACGGCTTCTGGGTCGAGGTTATTAATCCCCTGCAAACTCTTCCAATGAAACTTCACATAACTGACTTCGCCTTTGGCATTGACCAATTTATAGGCGTGAACGCCATTACCGTCCATTTCCCGGTAACTCGCCGGCGTACCGGCGTTGGAATACAACTCGGTCAACGTCCGAGTGGCTTCCGGGACATGGGAAAAGAAGTCGAACCGGCGTGAGTCATCATCCAGGTTGGAGCGAGGGTCTGGCTTGAAGGCGTGGACCATGTCCGGGAATTTGATTGCATCGCGGATGAAGAAGGTCGGGAAGTTATTGCCGACCAGGTCCCAATTGCCGTCTGCGGTGTAGAACTTGGTGGCAAAGCCTCGTGGATCGCGCAGGGTTTCCGGGGAATGGTTGCCGTGCACCACCGCTGAAAAACGCACGAACACCGGCGTCGTCTGGCCAGCGGCAAAGACTTTGGCCTTGGTCAGGTCACTGAGATCATCGGTTACCGTGAAACTGCCATGGGCACCCGTGCCGCGGGCATGTACGACCCGCTCCGGGATGCGTTCGCGATCAAAGCGCTGGAGTTTCTGGATCAGTTGCACGTCCTGCAACAGCACCGGACCAGTGGCCCCCGCGGTCTGCGAGTTCTGGTTGTCGCCCACGGCGGCACCGTTATCGCGGGTCAGGGTCGCCGCGTGAACGGAGAATGACAGCAGGCTGGCGGTCAAGACGCCGAATACACGGCGATGGGAAAAAGCCCCTCGGCTAATGGCGGTGGTCATGTCGAACTCCTCTGGTTTTGTGCAGCGCATCCAGGTGCGCTGAACAGAGGCTAGTGACCAGACAGTCAAAACATAAATAGAAAGAACACAACGAGTCGATTGAGAGTTTTTTCTGGTCTATCTGTGGGGTGGCGGGTATTTCGCGTGCGATTGATGGCACTTTGAAAACTATTGACCGCCAATCGGGTCGATAGCAGCGAACGCTATAAGAAGTTGTGTCGAGCAAGACCCGACGTGCTGATTTACACTGCGTTCACCAACCTCATCTGTAACAAGGAATAACCTATGGGCGTGCTCAATGAGTTCAAGGCCTTCGCGGTCAAAGGTAATGTGGTCGACATGGCCGTCGGTATTATCATCGGCGCCGCGTTCGGCAAGATCGTTTCGTCGTTTGTCGGCGATGTTGTCATGCCGCCAATCGGCCTGCTGATCGGTGGGGTGGACTTCGCGGACCTCTCGGTCACGCTGAAAGCGGCACAGGGCACTGTCCCGGCCGTGGTGCTGGCCTACGGCAAATTCATCCAGAGCATCATCGACTTCCTGATCGTCGCGTTCGCGATCTTCGCGGGCGTGAAAGCCATCAACCGCCTGAAGCGTGAAGAAGCTGTGGCGCCAAGCCTGCCGCCGGTTCCGACCAAGGAAGAAGAGCTGTTGAGCGAGATTCGCGACCTGCTCAAAGCACAGAACAACAAGCCCTGAAGGCTGCGTTGCGAAATAAACGGCGCCTGATGGCGTCGTTTTTCATTACCAGTAATTTTCCACAGCCACCTGACCGGGTCGCCGAGTCAGACTCAGTTGCATGCCGCGCTCTTTCAGCAGGCTGCGTGTGTCATCGATCATCTGCGGATTTCCACAGAGCATCACTCGCGAATGTTCGACCGTGATGGCGACACCAGCCACCCGCTCCAGCTCGCCATTTTTGATCAACCGGGTGATACGCCCGCTCAACGCTGGCGGATGCGGCTCACGGGTGACCGTGGTGATAAATTGCAATTTATGGGCGTGTTCCGCCAAATACTCACGCTCATCCAATTCAGCAATCAGCGCCTGATATGCCAGCTCCCGTGCTTCGCGCACGCTATACACCAGAATGATTCGCTCGAACTTCTCCCAGACCTCGAAGTCCTGCAGGATCGACAGAAACGGCGCAATACCCGTCCCCGTGGACAATAACCAGAGATCACGGCCATCGACGAAGCGATCAAGGGTCAGGAAACCAAAGGCCTGACGGTCGACCATCAAGGTATTGCCCACCTCCAGACGACTCAGCTCGCTGGTAAATTCGCCACCCGGAACGACGATGGAAAAGAACTCAAGAAATTCATCATGGGGTGAGGACACCATGGAATAGGCACGCCATACCGTACTGCCGTCAGCCTTGGTAACCCCTAAACGAGCAAATTGCCCGGCCCGAAAACGAAATCCCGGATCTCGCGTGGTACGCAGCGTGAACAGGCTGGGGGTCAATGGCTGGACATCGAGCAGGGTTTGACGGGTGAACTTCTCTGCGCTGGCGGTCATGGGGCGCTCCATTGGTCTGGTCGCTCCAGTGTCCCGCAAAGCCGGACGAAGAAACACCGCCGATTTGCAGTGGTATTAATCAACAGACGACGAACTGTTAACCAAAGAGTTAAAGGCAGGGTTCACGGCTATAAAGATGAAGATAGTTTTAATATCTCTACAGATAACGGACGAAGTCTAATGCTCTGTACAGGTTCTGTTCTCCTAAGAACCGGTTATTCATTTGAAGAATCCATCAAGAACAAAAATTCACTTCACATATGTAAGATTCATCCTACAATCGTGACGTGAAAATTGGATCCAATAAATGCCAGTGCCTACGAAGTGAAATACAAGGAGCGCTTTCTATGGATACCTGGAAGGAAAATCAGCTAAAACTGTTGATTTGCGAGTTAAATATTGAAAATGCTTACAAAATAGCACTCGGTTTCTTTAACAATCTTGGCTACGAATATTGTGCGTTTTCGATGTTTTCTCATGCACCAACCCACTGTTTTAACAAGGTAAATCTTAATAATTACTCAACCAGCTGGAACACCCATTATGAGCAAAACAATTACTGCGCGACAGATCCGACAGTGGCCCATTGCAATCACTCAATGCTACCTATCCTCTGGGACAGCGAGACCTTCAGCAACGTCCCCGAACTGCGGCGCGAACTCGCACATGAAGGCATGCAATATGGTTGGGCACTACCGGTACATGACCTGAACCACCACAACAGCGGCATGCTCAGCGTCGCCCGAAGCCATTGCCGTATCACCGCGTATGAACTCTATGAAAACCTCGGTTATGCAACGTTCATCAGTCATAAGCTGCATGTCCTCGCGTTGCAAAAGCTGGCCTGCAAGACTCAGGGCGGCTTAAGCGCGACTCAATTATCGACGCGAGAAACGGAGGTGCTGAAGTGGTCTGCGCAAGGCAAGACCGCATCGGAAACCGGGCTCATCCTGAACCTCACCCCACGTACAGTAAATTTCCACATGGGCAATGCGATCAAGAAACTGGGGGTCACCAACAAAATTTCTGCGGTGGTGCAGGCTGCGAAGTGCAAATATATCTGAGCCACAACCAACGCCCCTGCCTGTCATTGCTGACCTCGACGGTAAAACCTGCGAGTAATCCGACGGAAAAAAACGTACCATTTACACCCCTTCTGAGTGATGAAGCGAACGACACCGCAACGCAGTTCACTCAGGCGGTCCCGTCCAGCATTGAATACGTGCAAAACCGCGGGACACCCGTTGATTACCCAGAGTCCCCGCCCCATGCCCCTGCTCGAAAGCCCCTTCGCCCAACTTGACCTGATCCGCCAGCCCGAACAGCAGAACGAACCGCTGCAAGCGTTCGATGCAGCCGACGAGTACCTGCTCAATCATCTGGCCGAACAGCAGCCCAGCGCCGATACCCGGGTGCTGGTGCTCAATGACAGCTTTGGTGCGCTGGCGGCGAGCCTTGTCGGTAAGGTTCAGGTCACCAGTAGCGGTGATTCGTTTCTCGCAGCCCTGGCATTGGAAAAGAACCTGGTACGCAATGGCCTTCCCTTTGATGCCGTGTCAGTGCTACCGGCTAGCGCGCCACTGGTCGGTCCGTTCGATCGGGTACTGATCCGCGTCCCCAAAACCCTGGCGTTGCTGGAAGAGCAACTGATCCGCCTGCAAACGCAACTGGCACCTGGCGCGCAAGTGGTTGCCGCGGCCATGATCAAACACCTGCCACGGGCTGCCGGTGATCTGCTGGAGCGCCACATCGGCCCGGTGCAAGCGTCGCTTGCAGTCAAGAAAGCCCGCTTGCTGATTGCCACTCCCGGCGCCAGGCAACCCGCGCAGTCGCCCTACCCGACTCGCTACACGCTCGACGAGCCGGCAATCGAGCTACTGAACCACGCCAATGTGTTTTGTCGCGAAGGCCTGGACATCGGTACCCGGGCATTTCTCCCTCATCTGCCGAAAAACCTGGGTAGCGCGCGAGTCGCCGACCTGGGTTGTGGCAACGGTGTATTGGCCATCGCCAGTGCCCTGCAAAACCCTCAAGCCCACTACACGCTGGTGGACGAATCGTTCATGGCCGTGCAATCCGCCACCGAAAACTGGCAGGCCGCCCTCGGTGAACGCGAAGTCATCGTGCGGGCGGGCGATGGTCTGGCCGGGCAGGAGCCGCAGTCGCTGGACGTGGTGCTGTGCAATCCACCCTTCCATCAACAACAGGTGGTCGGTGACTTCCTCGCCTGGCGGATGTTCCAGCAGGCTCGCGAATCACTGGTGGTGGGCGGCGCGCTATACATCGTCGGCAACCGGCATCTGGGTTATCACAGCAAACTGGCGCGGCTGTTCCGCGGTGTCGAGCAGGTCGCGGCAACGCCCAAATTCGTGATCCTCAAGGCCCGTAAATAAAGGCCAACTCCCAGGCAAAAAAAACCCTCCAGCGGAGGGTTATAAATCCGTGCCGCAAAGCACGGGATGGGATGTTCGGGTCGATCAGTGAGTGGTCAGGCCAGCAGCGTTCATGAACATGCGCATCAGGCTGGCCACGACAAACAGCGCCAATACGCTGCCGGTCCAGATCATTGCCAGCCAGCCAAGCCGCTGCCAGAGCGGCTTCTTCTCAGCCTGTTCGATTTCCTGCAAAGAGTGTTTATTAGCCATTGCCCCGGTCCTCGGTCTGGGTTTGATGGCGCCTTTCAAGACGCCATCGCGAGCAAGCTTTGCTCCTGCTAGTGGTAACCGTCGTCATGGGTCACCTTGCCGCGGAACACGTAGTAGCTCCAGAAGGTGTAGCCCAGAATGAACGGGATGATGAACAGGGTGCCGACCAGCATGAAGCCTTGGCTTTGCGGCGGGGCGGCGGCGTCCCAGATCGAAATCGACGGCGGCACGATATTCGGCCACAGGCTGATACCCAGACCGCTGTAACCGAGGAAGATCAGCACCAGGGTCAACAGGAACGGCGTGTAGTGGGCATTACGGGCCACAGCACGTATCAAACCGTACAGGGTCACCAACACCAGGATCGGCACCGGCAAGAACCAGAACAGGTTCGGCAGGGTGAACCAGCGCGCAGCAATCTCGGCATGGGCCAGCGGAGTCCAGATGCTGACGATACCGGTCACCGCCAGCAGCACCAACGCCAGCGGTCGTGCCAGGTTGTGCATCTGCTCCTGCAACTGGCCTTCGGTTTTCATGATCAGCCAGGTGCAGCCGAGCAGCGCATAAGCGACGATCAGCGCCACACCGCAGAACAGCGAGAACGGTGTCAGCCAGTCCAGCGTGCCGCCGGCGAACTGCCGATTGACCACCGGGATGCCGTCGATAAATGCCCCCAGCGCCACGCCCTGAAAGAACGTCGCCGTCAGCGAACCGCCGATAAAGCACTTGTCCCAGATGTGTCGCTTGTGGTCCTTGGCCTTGAAGCGGAACTCGAAGGCCACACCGCGGAAGATCAAGCCGATCAGCATCAGGATCAGCGGCAGGTACAACGCCGACAGCACTACCGAATACGCCAGCGGGAACGCGCCGAACAACGCCGCACCACCCAATACCAGCCAGGTTTCATTACCGTCCCAGACCGGCGCGACGGTGTTCATCATCACATCGCGGTCGCGGTCGCCCTTGATGAAGGGAAAGAGAATGCCGATTCCCAGGTCAAAACCATCCATGACCACGTACATCATGATGCCGAAGATGATGATCACGGCCCAGATCAGCGGAAGATCAATACCCATGACTCAATTCCCCTTGTTCAGGCTGTGGCTGTGATCACCGTTATCGTCGGCCGCGGAAAGCGGACGGGCCGGCGTGCGTTGCTGACCAGGGCCACCGTGGCTCGTTTCAGCACCTTCGTTGATCTTCGGCCCTTTGCGCACCAGGCGCATCATGTAGCCAAGGCCGACGCCGAACAGCGAGAAATACACCACGACGAACAGCGCCAGGGTAATGCTCATTTGCAGGAAACTGTGCATGGATGAAGCATCGGCAGTGCGCATCAGCCCGTACACCACCCACGGCTGACGGCCGATTTCAGTGGTGAACCAACCGGCGAGTATCGCGATCAGGCCCGATGGCCCCATCCACAGCGCCAGGTAGAGGAATGCACGGTTCGAATACAGCCTGTCACGCTTGCGCAGCCACAGACTCCACAGACCGGTAAAGATCATCAGGAAGCCCAGCCCGACCATGATCCGGAACGACCAGAACACAATGGTCGAGTTCGGCCGGTCTTCGGGCGCGAACTCCTTGAGTGCCGGGACCTGTTTGTCCAGCGAGTGAGTCAGGATCAGGCTGCCCAGGTACGGAATTTCGACTGCGAACTTGGTCTTCTCGGCTTTCATGTCCGGCCAGCCAAACAGGATCAGCGGGGTCGGCTCATTGCCGACGTTTTCCCAGTGACCTTCAATCGCGGCGATTTTCGCCGGCTGATGCTTGAGCGTGTTGAGGCCGTGGAAGTCACCGATCACGGCCTGAATCGGTGCAACGATCAAGGCCATCCACATGGCCATCGACAGCATGGTGCGAATCGCCGGGTTATCACGGCCGCGCAACAAGTGCCAGGCGGCTGACGAGCCGACAAAGAAGGCAGTGGCCACAAAAGCTGCAGTGGCCATGTGCATCAAGCGGTACGGGAACGACGGGTTGAAAATCACCGCCAGCCAGTCCACCGGAATTACCTGGCCGTTAACGATTTCGTAGCCCTGCGGGGTTTGCATCCAGCTGTTGGAGGCAAGAATCCAGAACGTCGAGATCAGCGTGCCGATGGCCACCATGACGGTGGCGAAGAAGTGCAGCTTGCGCCCGACCCTGTTCCAGCCAAACAGCATGACGCCAAGAAAACCGGCTTCGAGGAAGAACGCCGTAAGCACTTCATAGGTCAGCAGCGGCCCGGTGACGGAACCGGCAAAGTCCGAGAAGCGGCTCCAGTTGGTGCCAAACTGATAAGCCATGACCAATCCGGAGACCACCCCCATGCCGAAGTTGACGGCAAATATCTTCGACCAGAAGTGGTACAGATCACGGTAGGTATCGTTGTGGGTCTTCAGCCACAAGCCTTCAAGCACCGCCAGGTAACTCGCCAGGCCGATGGTGATCGCCGGGAACAGGATGTGAAACGAGATGGTGAACGCGAACTGAATTCGGGCGAGATCAAGTGCCTCCAAACCGAACATAAGTCTTCCTCTGTCTGGTAATACGGCTGCTGGCTGGAAGCCTGCACCCACCGCCCCCACGGTTATGGAGTGTGGCGAATTCAAATTCGTTGTTTTTTACAACCATCGCAACGCAGGGAGTCTGGCCATCTGGCCGCCAGAGCAAATCCACCAAGGGTTTTGATCTGGATCAAGTAACGATGAAAGAGTAGTCCCATTTTCAGCGCCCGACTGTGTGGTCTTTTGCCGCGTGACAGGTTGCCTCACCGTTCTGTTCAGGGCTGCGGTATTCGCTGTGGCGAAGGTACGACGCGGGCTTCAGGATAGGTGTCTAGCTAACTAAATTTCCCGCACACGCAACTTCAGGTTACAACTTGGTGATAATCTCGATTTTTCCTCGTTCAGACCTGCCTGCCGATGCCGACCCAAGCCCCGCTGTTGTTGCGCCATCACCGCCCGTTCATTGCGTTCTGGCTGGCGCGGGTGTTTGCCGCCAGCAGCTTCCAGATGCTGACGGTGGCTATCGGCTGGAACCTCTATCAACTCACCGGTAACGTGCTGGACCTGGGCCTGGTCGGGCTCGTGGGGTTCGCGCCACGGGTGTTGTTCATGCTCCACACCGGGCATGTGGCGGACCGTTATGACCGGCGCAAAGTCGCGGCCATCTGCCAGTCTTTGCAGGCGATGATCGCCCTCGCCCTGGCGATTGGCAGCGCCACTGATCACGTCACCCGCGAGATGATCTTCATCCTCGCGTTCCTGCTCGGCGCCGCCCGTTCATTCGAAATGCCGACCACCCAGGCGTTATTACCGACGATTGTCCCCAGTGCACTGTTTCCGCGCGCAGTGGCCGCGTCCCAGTCGGCTCAGCAGTCAGCCACCATCGTCGCGCCAGCGCTGGGTGGTTTGCTGTATGCCTTCGGCAGCGTCTGGGTGTATGGCCCGACGGTGATTCTGTACCTCATCGCCTGCACCCTGATGCTCAACCTGCCCGCACGGCAAACCCCGCTGAACAAGGGCAAGGCAACGCTGGATTCGTTGCTTGCCGGGGTTCGCTTCATTCGCAACCGCCCGGACATTCTCGGGGCGATCTCACTGGATTTGTTCGCGGTGTTGCTCGGAGGCGCCACGGCGCTGCTGCCGGTGTTTGCCAAGGACATCCTGCTGACCGGTCCCTGGGGGCTGGGCCTGCTGCGCTCGGCGCCAGCGGTCGGGGCCTTGTTGATGTCGTTATGGCTGGCGCGGTTTGCCGTGGAACGCAACGTCGGACGGGTCATGTTCACGGCCGTCGGGGTGTTTGGCGTCGCGACCATCGCCTTCGGCCTGTCGACCTCGTTCTGGTTCTCGCTGGCGGTGCTGGTGGTGCTCGGCGCAGCCGACATGATCAGCATGGTGATCCGCGCGTCCTTCGTGCAACTGGAAACCCCGGACGAAATGCGCGGCAGGGTCAGCGCGGTGAACGGTTTGTTCATCGGTGCTTCGAACCAGTTGGGTGAATTCGAATCCGGACTCACCGCCCACTGGTTCGGCACCGTACCGGCGGTGGTCATGGGCGGAATCGGTACGCTGCTGGTCACCGGGACGTGGATCAAACTGTTCCCGACCCTGGCACAGCGCGACCGCATGCATGTGCCGGTGGATGAGCCGAAGGCCTCAATGGAGCCCGCTAAACCAGCAACTCTGATGCCACCGCAGCCCTGACGGCCTTGCCACACAGTCGTTCAACCAGCACCAACGCAAACGCCAGGGCTGCGCTCGAACCTTGGGCGGTGATGCAGTTGCCGTCGATGACCACCGGTTGATCGACGAATGTGCAGCCGAGCAAATGATGGCTGGCGGCGGGCAGGCAGGTCATGCGCCGCTGACGCAATACGCCAAAGGCTTGCAGCGCCAGCGCCGGTGACTCGGCGATACCGGAAAACAGGCGCCCGGCGGCGGATTGATCCTGGACCAGTTGCAACAAAGGTTGATGAGCGGCCAGGCGCTGAGCGCCGACGGCGCCACCCGGCAAAACGACCAGATCGAACGGTTGCGCCAACACATCGACCAGCATCGCGTCGGCGGTCAATCGAGTGCCACGGGCGCAGGTGAGCATGCGCCGTGATTCGATGCTCGCCACCACCACTTCGACTTTCGCACGGCGTAACACGTCGATCAGTGTCACGGCTTGCAGGTCGTCGATACCTTCGGCAAGGGTAATCAGGGCTCTAAAGGTCATGGTCCGCGTCCACAGGGTGATCCTTAAAGCGTAGTCAGCTTTGCTGACAGATGTTCGAGCCTGCTGTTACCAGTGAAAGTTACTTGATGTACAGCTGCGTCGACAGCGTATTGCCCGGTGCATTGATCGAGGTATTACTGAAGGTGAAAGTGCCTTCCTGCTTACCTGCCAGATCAAAGGTGTAGAGGTTGCCGACGATTTTGCTGGCCACGCCGGAGCATTCCGTCAGATTGCCGTTGCCATAGGCGCAGACAGGCGCCCGCACGCCATTGACTTCAAAGCCGTCCAGCGTTGCATTCGGCAGGCGGCCGTAGCCGATCTCCAGCACGTAGATCTTGATGCCGGGGCCGGCATGATCGCACTGCGTCTTCTCCTGCCCTGGCGCAATATCTTCAATGCCGCAGGAGGTCGACTGGACCTTGAGGACCTTGACTTCGCTCAGTGGCGGTGCAGACGCTGCCAGTGCGGTGTGCGCACCGAACAACATGGCGCCAGACAGGCCAAAAGCCAGAATCATCCTGTTCTTTATAGAAGACATATCCACTCCCAAAACCAGCGCGCAGTATGCCCCACTCCCTCAAACTGCAAAACATCGCCGACGATCAACGCCATTAGGCAGCCATAGCCGCACACGGCTGGTATGATGCGCGGCTTTTTCCGACCGATAGAAAATACTCAGGTGCCTGGCACGGCCTGTGCTTTGCTGTTGAAGTCGATACATTCACGGCGCCGGGCGCGCCACGGGGAGCAGACATGCTGGAAAGGCTGTTTCAACTCAAGGCACACAACACCAACGTGCGTACCGAGATTCTTGCCGGTATCACGACCTTTTTGGCCATGGCCTACATTCTGTTCGTCAACCCGAGCATCCTCGGCGAGACCGGCATGGACAAGGGCGCGGTGTTTGTCGCGACGTGCCTGGCAGCGGCCATCGGCTCGACGACCATGGGCCTGATCGCCAACTACCCGATCGCCCTGGCACCGGGCATGGGCCTGAACGCCTTCTTCACCTACACCGTGGTGCTGCACATGGGCCACACCTGGCAAGTGGCGCTGGGGGCGGTGTTCATCTCGGCGGTCATGTTTTTCGTGCTGTCGATCTTTCGCATCCGCGAATGGATCATCAACAGCATCCCGCTGGCGTTGCGCTCGGCGATTGCTGCCGGTATCGGTCTGTTCCTGGCGCTGATCGCCCTGCACAACGCGGGCATCGTGGTCAGCAACCCGGCGACCATGGTTGGCCTCGGCGACCTGAAACAACCGGCACCGATCCTCGCGACTCTGGGTTTTGCACTGATCGTCGCCCTTGAAGCACTGAAAGTGCGCGGTGCGGTGCTGATCGGCATCCTGGCCGTGACCATTGCGTCCATCGCCCTGGGCTTCACACCGTTCGGCGGCGTGATGGCCATGCCACCTTCGCTGGCCCCGACCTTCCTGCAACTGGACATCAAGGGCGCGCTGGACATCGGTCTGGTCAGCGTGATTTTCGCCTTCCTGTTCGTTGACCTGTTCGACAACTCCGGCACCCTGATCGGCGTCGCCAAGCGCGCCGGCCTGATGGACAAGGACGGCCACATGCCGAAAATGGGCCGTGCGCTGATCGCTGACAGCACCGCGGCCATGGCCGGCTCCCTGCTGGGCACCTCGACCACCACCAGCTACATCGAGTCGGCTGCGGGTGTCAGCGCCGGTGGCCGTACCGGCCTGACAGCCGTCGTGGTGGCCATTCTGTTCCTGCTGGCGTTGTTCTTCGCACCTCTGGCCGCCAGCGTACCGGCCTTCGCCACCGCGCCCGCTCTGCTGTTCGTCGCCGTACTGATGACCTCGGGCCTGGCGGAAATAGACTGGGACGACATCACCGTTGCCGCGCCAGTGGTCGTTACCGCGCTGGCCATGCCATTCACTTACTCCATCGCCAACGGTATCGCGTTCGGGTTCATTTCCTGGACCGCCATCAAGTTGCTGTCCGGTCGCGGCCGTGAACTGAACTCGGCGTTGGTGGTTCTGTCGATTCTGTTCGTGATCAAGTTGGGTTGGTTCAACGCATGACTTTCGATTTCCAGACTTACACGGCTCAGCTCGAAGAAAAGACCACGCGCCTGCGTGACCTGCTGGCGCCGTTCGATGCACCAGAACCTGCGGTGTTCGACTCGCCGCTGGCGAACTTTCGCCTGCGCGCCGAATTCCGCTTGTGGCGCGAAGCCGGCCAGCGTCACTACGCGATGTTCTCTCAGGAAGACAAACGCACACCGATCCTGATCGAAGAGTTCCCGATCGCAAGCCTGCGCATCAACCAGTTGATGCCGCAGCTCAAGGCCGCCTGGCAAGCCAGCGCCGCCCTGAGCCACAAGCTGTTTCAGGTGGAGTTCCTGACCACCCTGGCCGGCGATGCGATGATTACCTTGTGTTATCACCGTCCGCTGGACGAGCACTGGCATGCGGCGGCGTCGAAACTGGCCGCGGACCTCAACGTCAGCGTGATCGGTCGCTCCAAGGGCAAACGCGAAGTGATTGGCCATGATTATGTGGTCGAGAAACTTGAAGTCGGCGGTCGTACCTTCAGCTATCGCCAACCGGAAGGCGCGTTCACCCAACCAAATGGCACGGTGAACCAGAAGATGCTCAACTGGGCTTACGACGCTCTGGGCGATCGTTCCGACGATTTGCTGGAGCTGTATTGCGGCAACGGCAACTTCACCCTGCCGCTGGCGACCCGCGTGCGCAAAGTGCTGGCCACCGAAATCAGCAAGACCTCGGTGAATGCAGCATTGAGCAATCTCAGTGAAAACGCTGTGGATAACGTCACCCTGGTGCGTCTGTCTGCCGAAGAGCTGACCGAAGCGCTGAATGAAGTTCGCCCGTTCCGCCGTTTGCATGGCATCGATCTGAAGAGCTACGAGTTCGGTAGCGTGTTCGTCGACCCACCGCGCGCCGGCATGGACCCGGACACGTGCGAACTGACCCGACGCTTCGAGAACATCCTGTACATCTCGTGCAATCCGGAAACGCTGGCGGCCAACATCGCCCAATTGCACGACACCCACCGCATCACCCGCTGCGCGATGTTCGATCAGTTCCCGTGGACGCACCACATGGAATCCGGGGTCTTGCTGACCCGACGTTGATTGCACACGCTCATGACAAAACAGCCGTCTTGATGACGGCTTTTTTGTGAGTGGCGCCTGCGACTGTCCGATCATCGAACACTTATTGCCGTCTTGCGAGGCTTGCCGCTCAGGTTCAATTGACCAAATTAACCGGCTGGTACAATTTATCTCCATAGGCGGGTCACCCTCGACCCACGCCCACAATAACAATGGAGAACGCCCTGATGCCCCCTATCGTTCTGGTGCTCAACGGCCCGAACCTGAATCTGCTTGGCACCCGTGAGCCAGCGACGTATGGCCATGAAACCCTGGCCGACATTTCGGCCTTGTGCGGTCGCGCCGCCGCAGAGTTCGACCTGGCAGTGGAGTTTCGCCAGACCAACCACGAGGGCGAATTGCTCGACTGGATTCACTCGGCACGCGGTCGTTGTGCCGGAATCGTGATCAACCCGGCGGCCTGGACGCACACTTCGGTCGCGATTCGTGACGCGCTGATCGCCAGCGAGTTACCGGTGATCGAAGTACACCTGTCCAATGTGCATGCTCGCGAACCGTTCCGTCACCATTCGTTCGTGTCGGCCATCGCCACCGCCGTCCTCTGCGGATTCGGCAGCCACGGCTATCGCCTGGCGCTGGAGCATTTCAGTCAACGCTTGAAGGGATGAGCCACATGTCGCAGAACAACACGGTACTCGCAGGACTCATCGGCGCCGGTATCCAGGCGTCTCGAACCCCGGCGCTGCATGAACGCGAAGGTGATGCCCAAGGCCTGCGCTACCTTTATCGGTTGATCGACCTCGATCAACTGAAACTCGACAGCGGCGCCCTTCCCGACCTGCTGATATCGGCGGAACGGATGAACTTTACCGGTCTGAATATCACCTTTCCGTGCAAGCAGGCGATCATCCCGCTGCTCGACGAACTCTCACCGGAAGCCCGAGGTATCGGTGCGGTAAACACCGTGGTGCTCAAGGACGGAAAACGCATCGGGCATAACACCGACTGCCTCGGTTTCGCCGAAGGTTTTCGCCGTGGCTTGAAGGATGCTGCCCGCGAGCGCGTCGTCCAAATGGGCGCTGGTGGTGCGGGGGCTGCGGTGGCCCACGCGCTGTTGAGCGAAGGCGTTCAGCAATTGAGTATTTTCGACGTGGACGTCAGTCGTGCGCAAAGCCTTGCGAACAACCTCAATCAGCATTTCGGCAGCGGCCGGGCCTGTGCCGGCAGCGATCTGCCGAGTGCGTTGGCGCAGGCCGATGGGCTGGTGAACACCACGCCGATGGGCATGGCCAAACTGCCCGGCATGCCAGTGCCGGTGGAGTTGCTGCGGGCCGAATTGTGGGTCGCGGAGATTGTTTACTTTCCACTCGAAACCGAACTGCTGCGCAACGCTCGTGCCTTGGGCTGCCGTACTCTGGATGGCGGCAACATGGCCGTGTTTCAGGCGGTGAAGGCCTTTGAGTTGTTCAGTGGCGTGGTGCCGGATGCACAGCGGATGCTCGCGCACTTTCAAAGCATGAATGGTTGACGACCACGGCCTTCTTGATGATCGTTCCCACGCTCTGCGTGGGAATGCAGCCCATGACGCTCTGCGTCACCATCAAGAGCGGACGCGGAGCGTCCAGTGAGGCATTCCCACGCAGAGCGTGGGAACGATCTGCAATCTGCTGGCTTGAGCTTCACGCCTGCAAATAACGCAGCACTGACTCGCAGATCATCTGGCGATGACGCTGCTTGATCGTTTCGTCCGGCAAGTCGATCTGAAAAATCTCGCCAAAGGTATGACGGTTCGACACCCGGTAAAAACAGAACGAACTGATCAGCAAATGCACGTCCAGCGGGTCCAGCCCGATGCGGAATACGCCCTCCTCGGCACCGCGCTGCAGAATCACGCCCAGCGAATCGAGGATCGTATTGTTCATTGCCTTGATCGCTTCGGACTGCTTCACGTACTCGGCATTGTGAATGTTCTCGATGCAGACGATGCGCACAAAATCGACGTTGCGGTCATGGTGATCGAAAGTGAACTCCACCAGCCGCCGGATCGCCTCGCGCGGTTCCAGCTCAGCCAGGTGCAAGCGACTTTCAGTGCTGCGGATATCGCCGTAAAGCTTCTCCAGCACCTCGACGTAGAGCTGTTCCTTGCTACCGAAGTAGTAATAGATCATCCGCTTCGAGGTGTGGATACGCTCGGCGATTGCATCGACACGAGCGCCGGACAGGCCCTGCTGGACGAACTCGACAATGGCTTCTTGAAGAATGTTCTCGCGGGTCTTTTCCGGGTTGTTCTTGCGACTCTTGCGCGGCTCGATCAAGGGTTCGTCGGGCGCGACGGTGAGTTCTGTGGTCATTCTCATTCCGGGCTCATGGCCTTCACTGCACAGCTGGCGATTATGGGCCGCACGCTGCAGTGAAGGAAGCTTCGCCACGGCCGTTTACCCCTGTGTTTACCAATTTCCTACAACTTGGCGTGACGCACACCTCCGCTGCGTGATTTCGCCATCGCCGCCAGGCGCACCGCGACGTTGGCCGCACCATATCCGGCATAGCCGTTTTTGCGCTGGATGATTTCGAAGAAGAAGCGCCCTTCAAAGGGCTCGGTGTACACATGAAACAGCTCACCGCCCTGGGCATCGCGGTCATACAGCACGTTGTAATAGGCGAGCTCGCTGAGGAACTCGTCATCGAAATCAAAGCGTGCGGCGAGGTCATCGTAATAGTTGAGCGGGATGTCCAGCAGTGGTACGCCGGCGGCTTTGGCGCGACTGACCTCAGCGAACATATCGTCGCAATCAAAAGCAATGTGATGCACACCGGAGCCGCGATAACTGGACAAGGCGTGAGAGATGGCGGTGTTGCGGTTCTCGGAAATGTTCAGCGGCAAACGGATCGAACTGCATCGGCTGCGCAGCGCGCGGCTTTTTACCAGGCCGTAAGGGTCAGGCAACACCACTTCATCGTCGGCCTCGAAATCCAGCAGGCTCTTGTAGAACAGCACCCAACTGTCGAGGCTGTCCGCCGGCAGCGCCATCGCCATATGGTCGATCCTTTTCAGTCCGCCACCGGTGGCTGCCGTCGGATGCAGACTGAAGTCGGTGCCGTAGACATCGGCGTGTTCATCCACCAGATAAATCAGGCTGCCATCCGGCGCACGGACCGCCGCCAGTTCCAGTTCATTGGGGCCGACCAGCCCGCGATAGGGTTGCCCTTTGTACGCCACCGCTCGGGCCAGTGCACTGGCGCTGTCCTTGACCCGCACCGCAGTCGCACACAATGACGGCCCGTGCGCTTCAAAAAAACTGTGGGCAAACGAATAGGGTTCCGAGTTGAGGATCAGATTGATATCGCCCTGGCGCAGCAGCGTGACGTTCTTGGAGCGGTGCTCACCGGCCTTGACGAAACCCAGTCGCTCCAGCCAATGCGAGAGTTTGGCGCCAAGACTTTCGTCCACCGCGAACTCGAGAAACTCGACGCCGTCGTACTCACTGGCCGGTGGCGTGGCAAACAAAATGTCGAGGTTCGGCGTGGGCGTCGCTTGTTGCTGCAAACGTGCTCGGGTCTTCTCTTCCAGATACAGCAAGGAGCGCAGGCCATCGGCGGCATTGGCGCGTGGTGGCGCGGCGCGGAATCCGTCATTGAAAACTTCCAGCGACAGCGGTCCGGTGTAACCACTCTGGATAATCGGTGCGAGAAACCCCGGCAAGTCGAATTCGCCCTGTCCGGGGAAGCAACGAAAATGTCGGCTCCACTCCAGCACGTCCATCGCCAGGATCGGTGCGTCGGCCATTTGCACAAAGAAAATCTTCTCGCCGGGAATGTCCGCGATAGCCCGTGGATCACCCTTGAGCGACAAGGTATGAAAACTGTCCAGCAACACGCCCAGATTCGGATGGTCCGCCTGGCGGACGATATTCCAGACCTGTTGATAAGTGTTCACATGCCGGCCCCAGGCCAGTGCCTCATAACCGATCCGCAAGCCACGAGCCCCGGCGCGCTCGGCCAGCAGTCGCAAGTCATCGACCAGAATCTGCTCATCGCCAACGCTGTCGGCCGAAGCGTTGCTGCACACCAGCACCAGGTCGGTGCCCAGTTCCTGCATCAGGTCGAACTTGCGCTCGGCGCGTTCGAGGTTGCGCGGCAGGCGGTCGCGGCGACAGCCTTCGAAATCACGAAACGGTTGAAACAGGGTGATGGCGATGCCGAGGTCAGCACACATCTGTTTAATTTCACGCGGGCTGCCGTCGTAGTACAGCAGGTCATTTTCGAAAATTTCCACCCCATCGAAACCCGCAGCGGCAATGGCTTCGAGTTTTTCCGGCAGGGTACCGCTCAAGGAAACGGTGGCAATGGAACGCTGCATGTTTCGACTCCCGGTGGGATGGGCTGATCTTGTTGATTTTGTTCGAGGCGCCGCACGTTTTTTGGGTGTGCTGAGGCCAGGAGAATTATTGAGCCGGCCTGTTCATTGAGCAATTCAAAGTGTACCAACCGGTTAGTTTACTGTGCGATTATCGAACACAATGGCGGTTGGCGAATTGACGATTTTTCGCTCACTGCGCACCATCGACAGCACATCGAGTCCGGTCATCAACCACCGGTCGAAGTGACCAACGACCCAGAACACACCATAAAAAATTCAAAAATCGGGTACACGCTCATGCTTGCATTCAACGCCTTGCTCCGTTGCTCTCTCCTTCATTCCCCGTGCCTGGCGCCCGACCGCCAATCGCCTTCAGACCTTTCTGGCGCCTGCGACCGAACCCGGCCCGCACGCTGAACACGCGCTTTGGTTGCCTCAGCCAACACTGAGCCAACACAAACACTCAGCCGGTCAATCAGTGTTTTCACCCTGCGCATCTGCGCACCCCCGACGATTGATCACGCGCCCATGAAGTCCCGACGAGCCTTGCTTGTCAGTCATTGAACGGATGGCACAGATGATTCCTTCTCAGAGCTCTCACACAGAAAGCGCCCGCATAGCCCCGGCCATGGGCGTCGCGTCTGGCGGCATCGGCGACAAAATCCGCGGCGCCATGGCGGTCGGCAAAACCCGTTGGGGCATGCTGGCGCTGGTGTTTTTCGCCACCACCCTGAACTACATCGACCGCGCCGCGCTGGGCGTCATGCAGCCGATCCTGGCCAAGGAAATGAGCTGGACGGCGATGGACTACGCCAACATCAACTTCTGGTTTCAGGTCGGTTACGCCGTCGGCTTCGTGCTGCAAGGCCGGCTGATCGATCGGGTCGGTGTGAAGCGCGTGTTCTTCTGCGCGGTGCTGCTCTGGAGCCTGGCGACCGGCGCCCATGGCCTGGCGACCTCGGCCCTGGGCTTTATGGTCTGCCGCTTTATTCTCGGGCTGACCGAAGCCGCCAACTACCCGGCCTGCGTGAAGACCACCCGGCTGTGGTTCCCTGCCGGTGAGCGTGCCGTGGCCACTGGCATTTTCAATGCCGGGACCAACGTCGGCGCGATGTTCACGCCGATGCTGCTGCCGCTGATCCTCCACGCCTGGGGCTGGCAAGCCGCGTTCCTGTGCATGTCGGCACTGGGCGGGATCTGGCTGCTGTTCTGGGGCTTGAAGTACTTCAACCCGGAAGATCACCCGTCGGTGAAGCAATCGGAACTGGACTACATCCAGAACGAAGCCGAACCGGAACAAACCCGCGTACCGTTCTCGCGGATCCTGCGGATGCGTGGCACCTGGGCCTTCGCCCTCGCCTACTCGATGACCGCGCCGGTGTTCTGGTTCTACCTGTACTGGCTGCCACCGTTCCTCAACCAGCAATACAACCTGGGCATCAACGTGACCCAAATGGGTATTCCGCTGATCATCATCTATATGACGGCCGACTTCGGCAGCGTGGGCGGCGGCATTCTGTCCTCGTTCCTGATCGGCCGCGGGATCAACCCGATCAAGGCCCGGTTGATGTCCATGCTGCTGTTCGCCTGCTGCATCATCGGCGTCATCATGGCCGCCGGCTCCAGCAACCTGTGGGTCGCGGTGTTTGCCATCTCGCTGGCCATCGGCGCGCACCAGGCCTGGACCGCGAACATCTGGAGCCTGGTGATGGACTACACGCCCAAGCACATGATGAGCACGGTGTTCGGTTTCGGTGGCATGTGCGCCGCCATTGGCGGGATGTTCATGACCCAACTGGTCGGGCACATCCTGACCATCACCAATAACAACTACACCGTGCTGTTCACCATGATTCCGGCGATGTACTTCATTGCGCTGACCTGGCTGTACTTCATGGCACCGCGCAAGATTCCGCACCTCAAAGACTGATCCCACCCTCGCGCAGGCCTGATCCCGGGCCTGCGTCTCCTCCCGCTCAACGACGCCGCTGTTGCCAGGCGGCTGCCAGACCGCTGAGGCAAATGATCGCGATGCCGATCACCGTGGTCAGGCTTGGCGTGTGGGAAAACAGCAACCAACCCAGCAGTCCGGCAAACACGATCTGACAGTAACCAAAGGGTGCCAGCAGTGCCGGCGCCGCATGCCGAAACGCCTGAGTCAGCAGTAGATGCGCAGTCATCCCGAAGCCCCCCAGCGCCAGCATCAACAGCCCGTGGGTAAAGCTCGGCACTTGCCAGAACATCGGCACCAACGCGCTCATGACCAGGGTGTTGCACAAACCGGCAAAGAAGTTGCTGGTGGTCGGGCTGTCGACCTCGCTGAGTTTGCGCGTCAGCAGTTGGTAAAAGCAGAAGAACAACGCCGAGCAGAACGGCAGCAACACCGCCGGGGTAAATAATTCGCCGCCGGGGTGGACGATGATCAACACGCCGACAAACCCGCACATCACCGCCAGCCATTGCCCACGCGTCACCCGCTCACCGAGCAATGGCACCGACAATGCGGTCACCAGCACCGGTGCAAGAAAGTTGACCGCCGTAGCTTCCGCCAACGGGATGAACAACAAGCCAGTCGTGAACAGCAGGCTGGTACCGAGCAAGCACAACGCCCGCAGCAACTGCAGCAACGGGCGCTTGGTACGCAGGACACGCAGCCCGGACTGCGGTAGAAAAATCCCGGCCATCAGCAGCGTATGAACCAGATAACGCGCCCACACCACCATCACCACCGGATAGAAGCCCGACAGGTATTTCGACAAGGCGTCGTGAGTGGAAAACAGCAAGGTGGCGACAACAATCAGCAGAATGCCTTTGAACGGTTGATTGATACCGGAGAGCGGGGTGCTGAGCGTCATGGGGTATCCCTTGTGTCTTGCGTCAATGGTCAAAAACATCGCGCGCAAGGCACCATGGAATTTCAACAATCTAGAACTTGATTCCAGTTTCCTGAACAGTAAAAAGAAAAATGTGTTCGAACATCGCACTTTTCGGGATCTCCAGCTGCTCGGCCAGCACCTGCATCGGCAGGCCTCGCGGGTCGCTGGCAAGACTTTCCAGAACACTGAAGACGCGTTCGATTTGATTGCCGGCCATGGTGGGATTCCAGACGAAATCTGACCGATTCTAGAAGACAACGGGATGAATGCGAAATGTGGAACTGCGGCGTTCAACAACTGCCGGCGAGGGAACCCAACTGCCAGTGCGATGCCTGAGACGTTCGCCGAAGCTCGTCTGCAGCCACCGGTTTCGCAGGTGAATGCCATACTGCCTTTCATCCGGCATAGTCTGACGATCGGACTGGCAACGATCCCGCTCACCGGCAACACTCATCACCACGCTCAACCAGAGGATTCTCACATGCAAACCTTGCTCGGCGTATCCGCCAGGATCCAGGTCGCACGTCAACGGGGCCGGGTCAGTCAATGCAACACCTTCGCGGCGAAGAGCCTCTAAATGCATACGCGCTGGCTGCTGGTATTCGCGCTGTTATCGGGCAGCGCCAATCTCCTGGCTGCCGAGCATGCGGTCAAGGTCATCAGCCCTGGTCGGCTGAACATGGGCGACTCCGAACTGGCGGTTGGCGTGAGCCAATCATCACCGCAGATTCAGCGTGTGCTGATCGTGATTCATGGCCGTTTGCGCAACGCTGAAACCTACCGCCAGAGCGCGGAAAAAGCCGCTGAGCAGGCCGGACAAAGCGCGACTACCCTGGTGATCGCGCCACAGTTCCTCAATGAAACCGACATCGCACGCCATCAACTGCCCGACAGCCTGCTGCGCTGGCGCGGCGATGACTGGATGGCCGGCGATCTGTCCACCGGCCCGAGTCCGCTGAGCTCCTACGCGGTACTCGACAATATTCTGGAACGCCTGAGCGATCGCCAGCAGTTTCCAACGCTGAAAGAAATCGTCATTGCCGGCCACTCCGGTGGTGCGCAAGTGGTGCAACGTTATGCACTGCTCGGCCACGACCAGCCGGCCCTGCGAGCTGCAGGCATCAGCGTGCGCTACGTGATCGCCAACCCGTCTTCGTATGCGTATTTCGATGAGCAGCGACCGGTGCCGTTCAATGTTGCACGTTGCCCAGGTTTCAATGACTGGAAGTACGGACTTCTCAAGCTGCCGGACTACGCCAACGGGCAAACGGCGCAGCAATTGGAGCAAGGCTACGTTCAGCGCAACATCACTTATTTGCTGGGCCAGCGAGACACCAACCCCCATCATCCGGCATTGGACAGGAGTTGCGCCGCCGAGACGCAGGGCGCGTATCGGCTGATTCGTGGACACCACTATTTCGACTACTTGCAGCAGCGCCATCCCGAAGGACTGAATCAGCGGCTGATCGAAGCGCCCGGCGTCGGGCATAACGGGGACAAGATGTTCACCTCACCCGAGGGGCAGAAGGCGTTGTTTCAGTAGCTGGAAGTATGTCGCCTGATATGGACCCATCGCGAGCCTGCTCGCGATAGCGGTTAACCAGACAACAAATCCCTCAAGCCAACAGCATCTGCCGCAATTCCACACAATCCTGCGCATACCAATCGGCCAACTCTGGCCACGGATTCTCCGGCAGGTTCACCAACACCGTCCGTGCGCCCGCCGCGCGCCCGCAATCCAGGTCAAAGCGATAATCACCGACCATCACCAGCTCGCTTGGCGCCACGTCCCAGGCCTCGGCCAGCTTCAGCAAACCACCCGGATGCGGTTTGGGCGGTGCTTCATCACGTCCCAGCACATCCTCCACCGCAAAGCAGTCAGCCAGGCCGATCGCCTCAAGCGTGACATGGGCCAGTTCACGAGCATTGCGCGTGAGAATGCCGAGGCGATAGCCGCGTCCGGCCAGCTCACGCACCAGTTCCACAGCGCCGGGTGCCGGTTTGGAGCCCAAGGCCAGGTCCCGCTCATGCTCCAGCAGCCAGGCGTGTTTCGCCGCGGCTTCATCGGCCGGCAGCGCCGCGAGGTGGGTGAGGATGTCGTGCTCAGCGGGAATCGCCAGCGCCTGGCGAATCGCCACGAAATCGTGCACGGCAATGGTCAGCGTGCCGTCCATGTCGAACACCCAATGCCGCACCTCGGAGAGACTCATGCCCAATCCTTGCGATGACGAATCAGGCCTTCCTGAGTGACCGACGCTACCAGTTTGCCGGCGCGGTTGAACACGCTGCCACGGGAGAAACCACGAGAATTGCCGGCCCATGGGCTGTCCATGGCGTACAGCAACCAGTCATCGGCGCGCAGGTCGGCGTGGAACCACAAGGCGTGATCGAGGCTGGCGACTTGCATATCTTTCTGCCAGACCGACTTGCCGTGCGGCAACATCGATGTAACCAGCAATCCGAAATCAGAGGCGTAGGCCAACAGGTATTTGTGCAGCGCTGGCGAGTCGGCCAACGCACCGTCGGTGCGGAACCAGACGTACTGGACCGGATCTTCCGGTTGTGGGTTGTAGGGGTCTCTTTTCGTCACCGGGCGAAACTCGATCGGCTTGGGGTACAGCAGTTTTTCGCGCATGTGCTCGGGAATCAAATGCGCGCGTTGCTGGGTGATTTCCAGCTCGGACGGCAGGTTTTCCGGTCCGACCACCTGCGGCATCGTCGTCTGGTGTTCGAAGCCTTCTTCGTCGTACTGGAACGACGCGCTGCACGTGAAGATCGGGTTGCCCTTCTGGATCGCCGTCACGCGGCGGGTGCTGAAGCTGCCACCATCGCGCACTCGATCCACCTGGTAGACAACCGGCATACCCGCATCGCCCGGACGCAGGAAATAACCGTGCATCGAATGCACATGGCGCGCGTCTTCGACCGTCTGGCTGGCTGCGGAAAGGGACTGGCCCAATACCTGGCCGCCGAACAGCTGACGAAAACCCAGGTCCTGGCTACGACCGCGAAACAGGTTTTCTTCGATCGGTTCCAGGGTCAGCAAGTCGACCAGATCATCCAACACATGGCTCATTCAGACTCTCCTCACACAGAGCAATGCCGCCCAGTCTTGGCTGCGACGGTCGATTCAGATAGTGGCCAGGGCCAACCATGAGCCCATTGTAAACATCCCGGCGAGCTTATCCATGCAAGGTTTCCAACCACTGCTCGCGGGTAATGCGGTACAGCACATGGTGACGCAACGGATCCTCACGCCCGACCCTTGGGTGTTCGAAATCCGCCGACGGGTCGTAATGCATACCGATCGCCTGCATGACTTTCTGCGAAGGCAGGTTGGCTTCGGTGGTAAACGCCACGATTTCGTCCAGCGCCAAACGGTCAAAGCCGCAACGCAGAGCGGTCCAGGCCGCTTCACTGGCGTAACCCAACCCCCAGTGCTCACGGGCCAGGCGCCAGCCGATTTCAGTCGCCGGGGTGAAAGAAGCCTCGAACCCGACCACCGCCAATCCGGTAAAACCGATAAACGCGCCGGTGTCCTTGCGCTCCAGCGCCCAGAAGCCATAACCATGCTCCGCGAAATGACCACGGATTCGCCCGATCAATGCCGCGCTTTCCAGACGGCTCAAGGGTGCCGGAAAGTAGCGCATGACCTGTGGGTCGGCGCACATCGCCGCAAACGCCGGCAAATCCTCATCGCGCCATTGGCGCATCAGCAGCCGCGCGCTTTCGAGTTGCAGTATCGGCTCCATCGTTCCCCCTCCGTTCCCCTGCAAACAAGTCTACATCGCTGGTAGGATCCTTCACTCATTCACTCATTCACTCCATGAAATCGCCATGTCGCTGCCGCTGATTTACCACGAAGACTACAGCCCCGAGTTCCCGGCGGAACATCGCTTTCCCATGGACAAGTTCCGACTGCTGCGCGATCACCTGGTGGACAGTGGTTTGACCCAGGATCAGCAGTTGCTGCGCCCGGAAATCTGCCCGACCGAGATTCTCGCCCTCGCCCATGACCCTGCGTATATCGAACGCTATATGGGCGGCGAGTTGTCCCGCGAAGACCAACGGCGGCTCGGCCTGCCGTGGAACGAAGCACTGGCCCGACGCACCGTGCGCGCGGTTGGCGGCTCATTGCTGGCCGCCGAACAGGCCCTGGAACACGGCATGGCCTGTCATCTGGCCGGCGGCACGCATCACGCTCATTACGATCACCCGGCGGGTTTCTGCATCTTCAATGACCTGGCGGTGATCAGCCATTACCTGCTGGAAAGCGGCCGCGTCGGTCGGGTGCTGATCTTCGACTGCGACGTGCACCAAGGCGATGGAACTGCACGAATACTGGAACATACCCCGGACGCGGTGACGGTTTCCCTTCATTGCGAAAAGAACTTTCCCGCACGCAAGGCCAAAAGCGATTGGGACATTCCGCTGCCCATGGGCATGGGCGATCAGGACTACTTGAAAGTGGTCGACGACGCGCTGAATTACCTGCTGCCGCTCTATCAGCCCGACCTGGTGCTGTATGACGCCGGTGTCGATGTGCATAAAGATGACGCGCTGGGCTACCTGAAACTGACCGATGAAGGCGTCGCTGCCCGCGACGAAAGCGTACTGCGCCATTGCCTGGGGCGCGACATCCCGGTGGTCGGGGTGATCGGCGGCGGCTACAGCAAGGACCGCAAGGCTCTGGCGCGACGCCATGGCATCCTCCATCACAGCGCACAACGGGTCTGGCAGTCATCAGGTTGTCACTGAGGTGTGGATGCTTTACCCACAATGCCTGTGGAACGGCCTGTGGATAACCTGAGTGAAAGGACCTACAGGCTATAGCGCGTATAGCCTGTAAGCCATTGAGCGTTTTTTAACCAGCTCAAACCCATACCCCCCGTAGCAGTCCTGCAGCGTATTTCAAAGGTGTGCTGATAGAATGCCCGCCCTATTCCGCCGAACCGCAGCTCACGCCATGACCCAGCCCTCCGCCAACCGCCCTCACCACGTCGCCATCATCGGTGGCGGCCCTGCCGGTCTGATGGCCGCCGAGGTGCTGAGCCAGGCCGGGGTCAAGGTCGATCTGTACGACGGCATGCCCTCGGTAGGTCGCAAATTCCTGCTGGCCGGCGTCGGTGGCATGAACATTACTCATTCCGAAGCCTACCCGGCATTTCTGGCGCGTTACGCCGAGCGCGCTCCGCGCATCGCCCCGTTGCTGCGCGAATTCGGGGCTGAGGCCTTGTGCCAGTGGATTCATGGGTTGGGTATCGAAACGTTCATCGGCAGCTCTGGCCGTGTGTTTCCGACCGACATGAAAGCCGCCCCGCTACTGCGCGCCTGGCTCAAACGCCTGCGCGATGCCGGCGTTGTTATCCACACCCGCCACCGTTGGCTGGGCTGGAACGCCGATGGCAGCCTGCGTATCGATAGCCCCGAGGGCCAGAAGGCGATCAGCGCCGATGCGCTGTTACTGGCGCTGGGTGGCGGCAGTTGGTCGCGTTTGGGCTCGGATGGCGCCTGGATGCTGCCGCTGGAACAACGCGGAGTCGCCCTGGCGCCGCTGCAACCGAGCAATTGCGGATTCGAGGTGAAGGCCTGGAGCGAGCTGATGGTCAGCAAATTCGCCGGGGCCCCGCTGAAAAATATCGCCATTGGCCTCAACGACGATGTCCCGCGACTCGGCGAATGCGTGATCACTGCCACCGGCATCGAAGGCAGTTTGATTTACGCGTTGTCGGCGCCGATCCGCGAGACCATCAATCAGACCGGCTCGGCAACCATCCACCTCGACCTGCTGCCTGGCCGGCCTGTGGATAAAATCCAGGCGGCGCTGAGCAAACCCCGTGGTTCACGCTCCATGGCCAAACACCTGCACAGCCAACTCGGCCTCGACGGGGTCAAAGCGGCACTGTTGCGCGAACTGACACCGGCCGAATGCTTCACTGACCCGCTTTTGCTGGCCAGCGCCATCAAGGCCTTGCCTCTGACACTGGTCAACACCCGCCCATTGGACGAAGCCATCAGCAGCGCCGGCGGCGTGACGTTCGAAGCGATGAATGAAAAGCTGATGCTCAAGCAATTGCCTGGCGTGTTCTGCGCGGGGGAAATGCTCGATTGGGAAGCGCCAACGGGTGGCTATCTACTGACCGCGTGCTTCGCCAGTGGGCGAGCGGCGGGGCTGGGGATCGTGGAGTGGTTGCAGCGCAGGATGTAATTCGTCGCTAATCGTTCCCACGCTCTGCGTGGGAACGATCATTGTCGGGGGGGCTTAAGGCTTACGCTTCCGCGGCCCGGTATTGAACACCGGTACTTTGCGCACAGGCTTGATCGAAGGTTCCGGCGCCGAAGCATCACCGCTTTCCACCCACTTGCCGAGGTTGCGTTTGCTGCCCCCGGAGACTTTTGGCTTCTTCGGTTTTTTCGGCTTCTTGACCACCTGACCGCTGGCATCGGTGTCCGGCACGCGGTGTTCAGGCTCGAAGTCCTGCTCCATGTGGCGGGTCAACGTCTGACGCGTCAGCATCTCGATGGCCGACAGCTGATTCACTTCATCGGCACACACCAGCGAAATCGCCTCGCCGGTCGCGCCTGCACGGCCGGTGCGACCGATACGGTGGATGTAGTCCTCGGCGACGATTGGCAGGTCGAAGTTCACCACCAGTGGCAAGTCTTCGATATCCAGACCACGGGCCGCGACGTCAGTGGCGACCAGAATCTGCACTTCGCTGGCCTTGAAACGGTCCAGTGCACGCTGGCGCGTAGCTTGCGGTTTGTCGCCGTGGATGCCATCGGCATTCACGCCCAGGCCCTGGAGTTTCTCCACCAACGCGTCCACGCCGTTGCGGGTCTTGGCAAACACCAGCACCTGCTTCCAGCGATTCTTGCGCAGCAAGTGAATGAACAGCTCGGCCTTGCGCTTCTTGTCGACCGTGACCACCCATTGTTTGACGGTATTGGCGGCAACGTTACGCGGGCTGACTTCGATGCTCAGCGGATCATTGAGCATTTTTCCGGCCAACTCGCGAATCGCATCGGAGAAGGTCGCGGAGAACAGCAGCGTCTGACGTTTTTTCGGCAGCGCCTTGTAAATGTTCGCCAGCTCTTCGGAGAAACCCAGATCGAGCATGCGGTCGGCTTCGTCCAGCACCAGGGTTTGCAACTGGTTGAACTTCAGCGCGTTCTGGCGGAACAGATCCAGCAGGCGACCAGGCGTGGCGACCAATAGATCGACGCCTTTGCGCAGCTTCATCATTTGCGGGTTGATGCTGACGCCGCCGTACACCGCGTAGGTGCTCAGCGGCAGGTTCTCGGCATACTGACGCACGCTTTCATGAACCTGCTCAGCCAGCTCGCGGGTTGGCACCAGAATCAGCGCGCGTACCGAGTTACTGGTGACTTTCGGCCCTTCCATGGCCAGCAATTGCAACAGCGGCACAGCGAAACCAGCGGTCTTGCCGGTACCGGTCTGGGCGGCAGCCATCAGGTCGCGACCGGCCAGCACCGCCGGAATGGCTTGCGTCTGCACTGGGGTCGGAGTCTGGTAGCCGAGCGTCTCAAGGGCGCGCAGCAAGGGTTCGATCAGGCCAAGAGTGGCGAAAGTCATGGGAATACCGTAGGAAAAATCAGCGCGAGTGTGCAATGGCGCGCAGTTTACCCTAATTCACACGGGATTCTGTCGGCACCAGGACCGCAGGCCGCTCAGGAGCACGTCGCCACTGCGGCAGACTGATCAGCACCACGGCACTGATGATCACCGCCATCGCCAAAGCCTCTTCGATACCGATGCTCTCTCCAGCAAAAACGATCCCCAACAACACCGCCACTGCCGGGTTGACGTAGGCATAACTGGTGGCCGCCGCCGGACGGACGTTTTTCAGCAAATACATGTAGGCGTTGAAGCCGACGATCGAACCGAACACCGCCAGGTACATCATCGCGACCCACCCCTCGAGTGGCGGCAAGCTTTGCAGCTGTTCGCCAGTCAGCGCGCTGCCGATCAACAACACCACGCCGCCGACCAGCATTTGCGCCGCACTGGACATCGCGCCCTGAGGCATTGGCAAATGTTTGCTCCAAACCGAACCAAACGCCCAGGCTGCCGCCGCAGCAATCAGCAGCACAGCCCCCAAAGGGCTCGATTGCAGATTGGAGCCCAGGTTGAGCATGGCAATACCGATCAGCCCGAGCACAATCCCCGCCCATTCCAGACGAGTATTACGCGTGCCCCAGAAATACCCGCAGAGCAAGGTAAACAACGGCACTGTCGCCAACGCCAAGGCCGCAACGCCAGAGGCCACGCCCGTGTGCTCGGCCATGCTGACCGCGCCGTTGCCAAAACTGAGTAACAAAATCCCGATCAGCCCCGCCGCCTTCCACTGCGGCCAAGTCGGTGCTGGCACACCGCGCCAGCGCAGGAAGGCGTACATCAGCGTCCCGCCGACAATAAAACGAATGCCGCCAAGCATCAGCGGCGGCCAGTACTGCACGCCGATGCGTATCACCAGATAGGTCGATCCCCAGATCACGTACAACGCAAAAAAAGCACCCATCAGCGGTAACGGAAAACGGCGTAGGCCTGGCATGGGACGCTCGAAGGCAGGACAAGGAGAGCGTTATTTTAGAAAGCCGACGGACGGAACTTAAGTTACAAAACCTGTTTATAAGGCCAGTACACTTTTCAAAGTACCACCGCGTCACATCAAGAGCGGACGCGGAGCGTCCAGTGAGGCATTCCCACGCAGGAGCGTGGGAACGATCATTCACTCCGCGTGGGAACGATCAAGCTTAGAATCCGCGATGGCGCTTGAGGTGTTCGTTGATCTTCGCCGCTGGCACTTTCTGCAAGCTGCACAGCAAGTCATGGGACAACTCGCGCAAGCCGTGTTTCTGCCGCAGCTCTTGCGCCAGATGCGCGGTGAGGTTGGCGGCCATTTCCGCATCGGCCATGGCCCGGTGAGCCTGACCGGTGTGGGGCAATTGGGCGAAGGTGGTCAGGGTGCCGAGTTTGTGGTTCGGTGCAGCCGGCATCAGGCGGCGGGCGAGTAACAGCGAGCAGGCAAAGTTCTGCAAGCGTGTGCGTTTGATCCGCCCCAGCTCAAAGTCCCAGAACTTCTGGTCGAAGGCGGCGTTGTGGGCCAGCAGCGGCGTGATACCGACGAATTCGTTGACCTCATTCATCACCTGCTCGGCCGAGGGTGCAGTGCGCAGCATGGCGTTGCTGATACCGGTCAGTTGCTCGATGAAGGCCGGAATACGCACGCCGGCGTTCATCAGGCTTTGGTAACGGTCGACAATGCGCCCCTGTTCAAGAATCACCACGGCAATTTCCGTGGCCCGGCACGTGCTGCTCGGGGAGATTCCGGTGGTTTCGAAGTCGATGACAGCTATGCGTTCCAAACCTGTTCCTTGCGTTCAATAATCAGCTTTTAAGCAGCATCAGTTTTTAAGCAGCAGCGCGCCTTCGATCGGCACATAACGGCTGGCCGCGCGAATCAGCGAATTGGCGGTGAGCCCCGGTACGCCATAGGCCACTGCTTCAACACCGTGCTTGGCGATGATCCGCTCCAGCAACATGTCGAAATCACCGTCCCCCGAGGCCAGTACCACTTCGTCGACGTGATCGGCGGCATCCATGATGTCGAGGGTGATGCCCACGTCCCAGTCGCCCTTGGCCGAGCCATCGCTGCGCTGGATGTAGGGCTTGAGCTTCACGATGAAACCGAGGTTGCGCAGGATCTGCTGGAATTGCTGCTGCTTGCTGTCGCCGCGATCGATGGCATAGGCATAGGCCTCGACGATCTGCCCGCGCTGACTGACGTCAGCCCAGAGGGCGGCGTAGTTGAAATGACAACCGTAGGCCTGGCGCACGGTGTAATAGAGGTTTTGGACATCGGCGAACACCGCGATCTTCTTCACCGCAAATCCTCATGGCGCACAAGCGCAGGCGATTGATCAGACCCAAGGTCCGAAAAGTCGCCCAGTATGCCAGTCAGAAGGATTTTTCCGCGAACAATCAGTCCGGGGCGCGACAACGCCCCGGACGAACGGCGTATCAGACGAAGGAATCGTCGTCATCGCCAAACAACGATGAGTCATCATCGCTGTAGTCGGTGTCGGCCAGCCCGCCCTGGTCGTTGTTGCTCCAGGAGTCGTTGTTGGCCAGGCGCTCGCTGTCATTCACTTGAGCCGGCTCTTCCTTGATGACTTCAACGATTTGCTGCGGTTGCTGCTGGTTGCTGTGGAACAGGCTACTGATACCTTCTGCCAGCATCACGCCACCCGCCACGCCGGCTGCGGTTTTCAAGGCGCCACCAAGGAAACTGCTGCCGGCTGCCGGCGCCTGCTGCTGCGGGGCGGCGTAGTTCTGTTGGGGTGCACCAAAGCCCTGCTGTGGCGCGCCATAGTTTTGTGGCGGTGGCGCAGAAGGCCGCGCCGGTTCACGCCAGCCGCCGCTCGACACTGGAGCGCTTTGGGCCGGTGCAGGCTGCGGATCACGGGAGCCGCCGAAGATGCTCGACAGGAAACCACCGCCGCTGTTGCTCGGGGCCGGTGCGGCGGCCTGGGCCTTGGCTTGTTGCAGTTCGGCTTGCAGTTGCTGAATTTGCTGGGTGAGCTGTTTGTTTTGCTCGTCGAGGCTCTTGATCGCCGCCTCTTGCACCAGAATCGCCTGAGTCATGAAATAGCCCGCTGCTGGCTGGCGGCTCAGGTGTTCCTTGATCCGCGCCTCGGCCAGAGCATCGCGTGGGGCTGAATCCGTTTCGGCCTGTTGCAGCCGTGAAAACAGTCCATCGATCAGGGTTTGTTCTTCGCTGTTCATGGCGACCTCATAGATTGCCGGAAAATCGTTGCCCTTTTCCCTTATGGATAAGGTGCCCCCTAGTTATGGGGCTGTTGCTGATTGTTTCAATGGCCTTTACCGAACGTTTACGTTTGCTCGACTGCCGGTCGCATCGGTTACAGTGTCGACATACTCTGTAATCAGCGAAAGCGACCGATGAATCCGTTAGACGTACTCCGCGACTCCCTGTATTTCTTCCAGCGCAACCTGGGCCGCATCGTGCCGCTGTGTCTGCCGTTGGTCGTGCTTGAAGCCTTGCTTCAGCAACTGGTCGACCACTCCCAGGGGCCAGACGCCTTTCCCGGTTATAGCGTGATTATCGGGTTGCTGGTGTATCCGCTGTACACCGCCGCGCTGATCCTGTTTCTCGATGCCCGCAGCCGTGGCGAATCGCCGCGCACCCTGGACCTGTTGTCGGCGTCGGTCAGCCTGTGGCCGCGCTTTGCATTGCTGACGGCGGTCAACACCTTGCTGATTCTGGTGGGGTTGTCGCTGTATTTCCTGCCAGGCATATGGCTGATGGTGATGCTCGCCTTTGCCGAATACCTGCTGGTGCTGCGCAACATGCAACCACTGGAGGCCATCCGGGAAAGCATGCGCCTGGCCCGTGGCAATTTCCTGCGCATCCTGCTGTGCATTCTCTGCGTGATGGGCCCGTTGTGGATACTCAAAGGTGCGAGCATGGCCATCTACCCGGAGCCGCAGAACCCGGCACTGTCGCTGATCATCGAAAGCGTCCACAGCTTTCTGCAACTGTTCACCAGCGTGGTGCTGTTTCGTCTGTTCATGTTGATCAGCGAGGCCCCCGACAAAACCGAAGGCAGCGCCTGACAGCTCTGCCCTTGGGGTCTAGGGGGCGTTCTCAATTAGTTTCCCCGCCGCGTTGTCGCCTTAAAGCGGGCCAGGCAAGGCGCAGGCCGCGGGGAATGGTCGCTCCCTTTCCAAGGCCTGCAACGCAGCCTGGCCCGCTTTAAGGCACAACCCGAAGGGCCGGGCCTGCTGTTGTGCAGGGCTGCGTTGCTCGAAGCTTATTTGGAATGACCAAACCACGCTTCTCGCGCCTTGCCCTGCACAACAGCAGACCCGGCGCGGCGTGGAAACTAATTGAGAATGCCCCCTAGGCCCGCCTCGGTTATGCTCGGGCTCAACTTTGTAACGCCATAAGCCGAGCCATGACCCGTCTACTGCGCTACACCCTGCTGGGCCTGCTGATACTCGTCAGCCTGCTGTTTTCCTTTCTCTACAGCCTGACCTGGCGCCCCGACGCCAGGGAAACGCTCCCCGTCAGTTGCAGTACCAGCGCGCCTGTGCTCGTGCCGGGACAGGCGTTGAAGGTGATGACCTGGAACGTCCAGTACCTGGCGGGCAAACGCTATGTGTTCTGGAATGACCTGGCTCAAGGCCCTGACGAAAGTCCGACTGCGGAAGACATGGCCTTCAGCCTTGATGAAGTGGCACGGGTAATCCGCGATGAGCAGCCGGACCTCGTCCTGTTGCAGGAACTGGATGATGACGCCAAGGCCAGCGGCTATCAGAATCAGCTCAAGTTGCTCCAGGAACGCCTGGCCGACCTCTACCCGTGCAGCACGCACGCCTTCGACTGGAAGGCCGACTTCGTTCCCGATCCGCATATTTTTGGCAGCGTTGGCCGGCAATTGGCGACCTTGAGCCGCTACCAGATCGAACACGCCGAACGCCTGCAGTTGCCTGAAGCGCCGATCAATTTCATCAGCCGTCAGTTCCAGCCGAAAAACGCCCTGTTGGTGAGTTACCTGCCATTGCGCGATGGCGGGCAAATGGCGGTGCTCAACACTCACTTCGATCGGGCAGTGAAGCCTGATGAGACCCGGCAGGCGAAGGTGACGGCGGTTGCCAAGGTGCTCGACACGTATGAAGGTCGCGGTACGCCGTGGCTGATCGGTGGCGACTTCAACCTGTTGCCGCTGGGCCAGTATCAACGCCTCGCGCCCGAGCAGCGCACGCCCTATTCCGCCGACAGCGCACTGCATCTGTTGTGGGACAAGTACCCGATGATCCCGACCAACAACGAGGCCAGCGGTGTCGATCGGGACCAGTGGCTGACCCATTACCCTAACGACCCTGGCCTCAACGGCCCGGATCGCACCGTCGACTACCTGTTCTACAGCCCACGGATCAAACGGATCGAAGCGCAAGTGCGGCAGGACGATACGTTGCGCATCTCCGATCATTTGCCGGTGATTGCGCGTTTTTTGCTCCCGCCCGCCCCGTAGCCACTGACTGGCACAGATCGTTCCTACGCTCCGCGTGGGAACGAGAATGATCAGGACTTACGCGGCTTGGCCCGCGCCGTGGCCTCTGCCACCAGCGGGTCATCCGGCCAGTAATGTTTCGGATAACGTCCCTTGAGATCCTTCTTCACCTCGGCATAGGTGCTACGCCAGAAGTTCGCCAGGTCCTGGGTAACCTGCACCGGCCGGCGCGCCGGTGACAACAAATGCAGCTTGACCACCTGCCGGCCACTGGCAATGCGCGGGGTTTCGGCCAGGCCGAACAACTCCTGCAAACGCACCGCGAGAATCGGTGGCTGTTCGCTGTAATCCAGACGAATCGATGAACCGGAGGGCACGCTCAGATGATGCGGCGCCTGCTCGTCAAGGCGTTGCGGCAATGGCCAGGGCAGCAGGTTATGCACAAAGCTCGACACATCCAGGCTGGCGAAATGGCTGAGCCGCGAAACCCGTCCCAGGTACGGCATCAACCAATGTTCGAGGCTGGCCAGCAACGCCGCGTCGCTGACATCCGGCCATTCACTCTCGCCCTGCTTGCTCAAGTCCAACTGACGCAACAATGCCACTCGTGCCTGCCACTGACGCAACTCCGGCGTCCACGGCAACAGCTCCAGCCCTTTGCGGCGCACCAGATTGACCAACGCCTGGCTGCGCGCGGTTTCATCAAGTCCGGTCAACGGTTCGCGACTGAGCACCAACTCGCCGACCTTGCGCTGACGTTCGGCCCGTAGCACGCCCTCGCGCTCGTCCCAATCGAGCTGATCGACGCAGCGCACCTGCTCCGCCAACACCGAATCGAACAGCGCCGGATCAAAATCCGCCGCCAGATAAATCCGTTCTTCGCGCTGCCCCTGACGACTGCCCAGATCGGCGATCACCAGCCAGGGTTGTTTCATCAGGCTGTCAGCCTCGGCGAACAACGCCGCACGACCGTTGGCCAGACGATACTCCGCACCACCGGAACGGCGCTGTTGGGCGACGCGGTCCGGATAGGCCAGCGCCAGCAATGCGCCGAGCCAGCGCGGATGCTCCGGATCGCTGACCGGCGACTCGGCTTTGCCACGCAGATAACCACGATATTGCCGGGCCAATTGCCGCGCCCGCTGCACACCACCCTGAGCGCCTCGCGCCGCTCGCTCTTTGCCGGACAACAGCATCAGCCGACTGTGCAAGTCCGCACCGGCACCGCGCAAAATGTCCCGCTCGCCAAGCAATGCAGCGACGTCGCAGGCCATGTCCGCCAGCCCCAACGCTTGTCCACGCAGTAACAGATGCGCGATGCGCGGATGGGTCGGCAGTTCGGCCATGGCCTGACCGTGGCGAGTGAGTTTCCAGTCTTCAGCGGACGCCCCCTGCAACGCGCCAAGGCGTTCGAGCAAGTCCTGCGCCTGTGCATAAGCCGCCGCCGGCGGCACATCGAGCCAGACCAACTGCCCAGGCGTCACGCCCCAACGCCCGAGCTGCAAGGCCAGCCCGGCAAGGTCAGCCGAGAGAATTTCCGGGCTGGCATAGGCCGCCAGTTGTTCGTGTTGATCCTGCGACCACAGCCGATAACACACGCCCGGTTCCAACCGTCCTGCGCGGCCGGCACGCTGGGTGGCGCTGGCGCGGGAGATGCGCTGGGTGTCGAGGCGGGTCATGCCGCTGCCGGGATCGAAACGCGGCACTCGCGCCAGCCCGGCGTCGATGACTACGCGCACGCCATTAATGGTCAAACTGGTTTCGGCGATGTTGGTGGCCAGCACCACTTTGCGTTGGCCAGGTGGCGCCGGATCGATGGCCGCACGTTGCGCCGCCAGATCGAGCTCGCCATGCAACGGGCAGAGCAACACCTCGGAACGTTCGCCCAAGGCATCCGCCAACTGCTGATGCACACGACGGATTTCGGCCTGCCCGGGAAGGAACACCAGCAAGCTGCCGCTTTCGTCGTTCAAGGCGTCGAGAATGGTCTGCACCACTCGCGGCTCGATGAATTCACCCGGCTGAAACGGCCGGCCCCAGCGCATCGTCACCGGGTACATGCGCCCTTCGCTGCGCAGGATCGGGGCGTCATTCAGCAGCCCGGCGAGGCGCTCGCCTTCGAGGGTTGCCGACATCAGCAGGATCTTCAGCGGCTGCTCATCCCGAAACAACTCGCGGCCATTCAGGCTCAGGGCCAGCGCGAGGTCGGCATCGAGACTACGCTCGTGGTATTCGTCGAAGATCAGCAAGCCCACACCGTCCAGCGCCGGATCCTCCTGCAAACGACGAGTGAGGATGCCTTCGGTGACCACTTCGATGCGCGTGTTCGGTCCAACCTTGCTGTCCAGGCGAATCCGGTATCCGACGGTTTCGCCGACTTTTTCGCCGAGCTCGCTGGCCAGCCGTTCGGCCGCCGCCCGCGCGGCCAGCCGACGCGGCTCAAGCATGAGGATGGTTTGCCCGGCCAGCCATGGCTCATCCAGCATCGCCAATGGTACACGGGTGGTTTTACCGGCGCCGGGCGGTGCTTCGAGCACGGCTTCGTGGCGTGTCGCCAAGGCTTCACGCAGTGCGGGTAAAACTTCATCAATTGGCAAAGAGTTCATGCTGGCTCCAAAACAGATCGGCGAGTATAACGGCGAACTGCCTGGCGTTAATCACGGTCCTAATTCAGACCGACAACGTTTCGTTTCATGTTTGCTCAGGAGATTTACCATGCGTACTCCATTTCGCCTGATTGGCGGTGTACTGGTTGCGACCCTGCTGACTCAAGTGACCGCTTGCGGTTCGATTTTCTACCCGGATCGCCGTGGCCAGATCGACGGCAAGATCGACCCGGCGATTGCCGCGCTCGACGCCGTGGGCCTGCTGTTCTATATCATCCCCGGGCTCGTCGCGTTTGCCATAGACTTCACCACCGGCGCGATTTACTTCGAACCCGGCAAGACCGCACAAGTGGCGCCCGAGAAACTTCGGCAAGCCATTGATGCCGACGGCAAGGTCGATAACCACAAGTTGCAGGCCATTCTCGAAAGCGAACTGGGCCGCAGCTTCCCGCTGGATGATCCGCGCCTGATCCAACACAAGGGCAGCGTCCAGCAACTGGCCATGCTCGGCCTGAAACCCGCTGCTTGATGCACCACACCGAGGAAACGCTCCACCTATGACCAGCAGCCCGGAACACGCTCGCCTGTTACGTCTCGCCACCCGCGCCTCCGTGGCGGTGGCGAGCACACTCATTGTCGCCAAGGCCATTGCCTGGTGGCTGAGCGGATCGGTGAGCATGCTCGCCGGACTGACGGACTCGGCACTCGACGGTGTGACGTCGCTGCTCAATCTGTTGGCGGTGCATTACGCACTGCGCCCGGCCGATGACGATCACCGCTACGGGCACGGCAAGGCGGAATCCTTGTCGGGTATGGCACAGGCTCTGTTTATCGGAGGAAGTGCGGTACTGATCGCGTATCAGGCATTCGAGCGCCTGAAACACCCGGAACCGGTGGGCGCGCCGTGGATCAGCATCGGCGTGATTATCTTTTCCCTCGCCCTGACCCTGGCGCTGCTGATGCTGCAACACCGGGTTATCCGCGAAACCGGCTCCAGCGCGGTGCGCGCCGACTCGCTGCATTACCGTTCCGACATGATGCTCAACGGCAGCATCCTGGTCGCGTTGGTACTGGCCGGTTTTGGCTGGCATCAAGTCGATGCCTGGTTCGGCCTGGGAATCGCCGTCTACATTTTGTGGAGTGCGATACAAATCGCCCGGGAAAGTTTTGCGGTGCTTATGGATGAAGAACTGCCACCGGACGTCAGCCAGCACATGCTCGAACTGGCGTGCGGCGTGCCCGGCGTACTCGGCGCCCACGACTTGCGCACGCGGATTTCCGGCAGTCACTGGTTCGTGCAATTGCACCTGGAGTTGCCGGGGGAACTGACGCTGTCAGTCGCGCACGGCATCAGTGATCAAGCGGCGGACGCCATTCACGCCGTTTACCCGCGAGCCGAAGTGCTGGTGCACGCCGACCCGCAGGAAGTGGTGACAGCCGTCCGGAATCAGAAAGTGACCTGATAACCGCGTGAGGCAAGGCAATTGCCTTCGGCCTGGCGGTAAGTCTGTACCACCTGTGGCGCCGGCTGATAGGTCACGGTCCGTGGATCAAACCCGCTCTGCTGGACCGCCCAACGATAGCAATCGTAACCGTCCTGAGCGACCTGCTCCGGCGATTGCCCGTTAGCCGGGTAAGCCACCACGTCATAACCATTGCTGGTCGGTTGCGGTGCCGGGTTACCTACCGGCGGCTCAACCACAACGTAGTCCTGAGTGCTCTCCTCGTAGGCGTAGTACGCGCCGGCTGCCAGAAACATCAGCGCGCCACCGATCCATACCTCCTGAGCGTAATCGGGCAGATACCTCACACGGATCCCGCGAGGCGGTTGGACCACCACATAACGCGGCCCGTTCGGGCGATACCAATAGCCACCGGAGTAGAAGTAATCCTGTCCACGGTACGGCACACGGTCGTGGCGCTCAGGGAAGCGGTCGATCACATAACCCGGCCGATACCGCGGACCATCACCCCAGCCATTGCCATGCCCTTCCGGACGTCCTGGCCAGCGACGCTCATCCCGATGGTCATCGTGACCACCGGCCTGCCAACGCTGGTTGTAATCGTTGCGCCGCGGAATGTCCTGATAGTAGCCACGCTGTGGCTCCTGGGTCTGGCGAACAGTGTCCGGACGGCCCTGGATCGGCAGGTTGTTCGCTGGTGCAGGTCGGCCCTGAGTCTGACCGTTTTGTTCGAACTGGCGGCTGTTGTTGCCGCGAATGATTTCAGTCTGCGGACGTGGCGGATTGTTTTGCGGACGTGGCTGGTTGTACTCGACGCGAGGTTGGTTGTTTTGCGGATGCTGCTGGTTGGGCTCCACGCGAGGCGGATTGTTTTCGGGGCGCGGTTGATTGTTCCCCTGCCGGCCTTCGCCGCCATGCTCATGCTGAGCACCACCATTATTGTGTTGCTGTTGTCGTTGCTGTTCCTGAAGGTGCTCCTCGCCCCCCTGACCTTCTGCCAGCAATGGCGCGCTGACACTTACACACAACACACCAACACCTGCCATACGCCAGATGTGCGACTTCATGCTATTCCTCACTGCGGTGGTGACCTATACGTAAGACTGGAAAAGCACAGGCCGGTTCAGCAACAGGTTATCAGTCACGAGACTTATTTTGCAGGCCATAAAAGGCGTTTCGCAGGTAATAAAAAAGGGAGACCCGTCGGCCTCCCTTTGAGAACTTCGTCCGTGCTCGACGCTTTTGACGTCGGCTCACCTCACTCCGTCTTCTGGACAGTGTGTAGCCCGGGGGCCAACTCAGCTCCTGTGGGAGTGGTGGCCGCGGCTGGCCTGATTCGGCGGGCCGCTGTGGACTGTTTGTCCGGGCAGTGATTCTGGTGATAAGAATAGGCTTTGGGCGGCGACAGAGGATTGCGAAGATTGCTCAAATAAACATGACTTGCGCAATTTTTAACCTTGGATAGATAATCTGCCGCAATAGTTATGACAAAGGCCTGATTCATGAGCAAACTCGACCGATACGACTTGAGCATTTTGGCGGAATTGCAGCGCGACGCGCGCATCTCCAATCAGGAGCTCGCCGAACGCATCGGCCTGTCGCCATCGCCTTGTTCGCGGCGGGTCAAGCAGCTTGAAGACGACGGCTACATCACCCGCCAGGTGGCCCTGCTCGACCGCAAGATGCTCGGCCTGAGCCTGACCGCCTACGTGTTGATCGGCATGGACCGGCACACGCCCGAGCGCTTCGAGAACTTCGAAGCCGCCATCCGCACCTTGCCGCAAGTGCTCGAATGCAGCCTGGTGACCGGGATGGACGCCGACTATCAACTCAAGGTGGTGGTGCCGGACATGGATCACTACCAGAAACTGCTGCTCGGCCACCTGACCCGCATCGAAGGGGTGACCAGCGTACGCTCCAGCTTTGTGCTGAACCAGGTGCTCAACAGCACCGAGTTGCCGTTGACCCATTTGCGCAGCTGATCCCACCTCTGATCGTTCCCATGCTCTGCGTGGGAATGCCGCCATGGACGCTCCGCGTCCACAGTTCTTCACCTCACCGCACCTGCGGCAGACCGACGCACGTCAATGCGCCGCCAATATCCATTGGCGTATACTTGCCGAGCCTTTTTTGCCCCGCATGCGCTGGAGATAATCGATGGATCCTGCAGTATTTGAAGAGTGGATGATGACCGGTCTGGTCAGCATCCTGATCATTTTCATGGGTTTCATCGTCTGGGATCTGGCGAAAAAATCCAAGGCCGGACGCTTCGGTTCGTTCATCCTGTTCTTCGTGCTGGGTCTGGGCGTGGCCGCGTTCATCATCAAGAGTGTGGTGATCGGCCTAATCGAATCCGGCGCTTTATAAGCGCGCCGGCACTTCTTTCCACTGGCCCTGATCGAGGCCTTCGATCGTCCAGTCGCCGATTCGCACCCGCACCAGACGCAGGGTCGGCAAGCCAACTGCAGCGGTCATGCGCCGCACCTGACGGTTGCGCCCTTCACGAATCACCAATTCCAGCCAACTGGTCGGCACGCTTTTGCGAAAGCGCACGGGCGGGTTACGCGGCCATAGTTCAGGTTCTTCCAGCTGCCGCGCCTGCGCCGGCAAGGTCATGCCGTCATTCAACTCGACACCCTCGCGCAAGCGCTGCAATTGCTCGGCGCTTGGTTCGCCTTCCACTTGCACCCAATAGGTCTTGGCCAACTTGTGTTTCGGATCAGCGATGCGTGCCTGAAGCTGGCCATCGTTGGTCAGCAGCAGCAAGCCTTCGCTGTCACGGTCCAGCCGTCCTGCCGGGTAAATCCCGGGAATCTCGATAAAGTCCTTGAGCGTCGCCCGCCCTTCTGCGTCGCTGAACTGCGTCAGCACGTCGAAGGGTTTGTTGAACAGAATCAGCTTCGGCTCGGCCGGTGGCGCTTTGGCAACACGTCGCGGAGCTGAAGAGGATTGCGCAGGTTTCACGCTGGGGCGGCGGGAAGCGGGACGAAGAGGACGCGACATGGAAAAAACAACATCTAACGGTCAGGGCTCACCATGCTAGTGGCCCGACCGTTAAATAACCACCACCCAATCAGCGGAACGGCGGCTCGTCAAAGCTGCGCAGTTTGCGCGAGTGCAACGAATTGAGCTCGGTGCGCAATAGATCTACCGCCGCGATGCCGATCTTCAAGTGCTGGCTGACCGCACGCTCATAGAAAGCGTTGGCTGAACCCGGCAGCTTGATCTCGCTGTGCAACGGCTTGTCCGAAACACACAGCAAGGTGCCGTATGGCACACGCAGACGATAGCCTTGCGCGGCAATGGTGCCGCTTTCCATGTCCACGGCAACCGCGCGAGACAGGTTGATCAGCGGTCGTTCCTGAGCCCAGCGCAATTCCCAGTTACGGTCGTCGTAGGTCAGCACGGTGCCGGTGCGCAGGCGTTTTTTCAGGTCATCGCCTTTTTCGCCGGTGACGTTGGCTGCGGCTTGTTGCAAGGCCATCTGCACTTCGGCCAAGGCCGGAATCGGAATGTTCGGCGGCACCACCCGGTCGAGAATCCCGTCGCGACGCATGTACGCGTGAGCCAGCACGTAATCACCGATGGTCTGCGACTGCCGCAGGCCGCCGCAGTGACCGATCATCAGCCAGCAATGCGGGCGCAACACGGCCAGGTGGTCAGTGATGTTCTTCGCGTTGGACGGACCGACGCCAATGTTCACCAGAGTGACGCCGTGGCCGTCAGACGCCTGCAAGTGATAGGCCGGCATCTGATAACGGTGCCAGACTACGCCCGCCGCAATGGCCGACGCTTCGCCGTGATCCATGCTCTTGTCGATGATCACGTTGCCTGGCAAGACCATGCGCACAAAACGCGGATCAGTGCGCAGTTGCTCCAGGCCATGGGTGATGAACTGGTCGACATAACGGTGGTAGTTGGTCAGCAGGATCCACGGCTGCACATGGCGCCAGTCGCTGCCGGTGTAGTGCACCAAACGGCGCAGAGAGAAATCCACCCGTGCTGCATCGAACAACGCCAACGGCAGCGGATCGGTATTTTCCCAATCGTACAAACCATCGGCAATGCCATCGGTAGCGGCCGACAAATCGGTGCTCGGGAACACTCGCGCCAGTACCGCAGCGGTGACGCCGGAGCCCGCCAGTTCATCGCCCTGCTCGACCACGTACGGATACGGGATGTTCTGCTCACTGACACCGACTTCCACCGTCACGGTGAAGTCGTGCATCAGCGGCACCAGTTGCTCCAGCAAATACTTACGGAAAGCCGCCGGATGAGTGACGGTAACGCTGTAGGTCCCCGGCAATTGGACCTTGGCGTAAGCCCGCGTGGTCTGTGGGACTTCACCCTGACAAAGGTAGGTCAGGCGTAATTCCGGATAACGAAACATCGCACGCTGCTCGGCGTCGGGTTCGATGCGGTCCTTCAGATAACGCTTGAGCGCCTGACTCAACGCCGTGGTGGCCCGCTCGTGCAGAGCGGCAAGCCGATCGACGGCTTGTTCGGCGGTTTGAACGACAATAAAGGCTTCGGTCACGATCAGCTTCCTGTGTTCTGACTTGCAGACCTTCATCTTGCCTGTATCGCAGTCCGACGGAAACAGTGGAAAACAAGATCGCAGCCTTCGGCAGCTCCTACAGAATACCGCTGAGCCCTGTAGGAGCTGCCGCAGGCTGCGATCTTTTCGTGCCTCAAAATCCTTGAGGGGTCGACCGCGCCACAATCGCTTCCACATCCAGACCGCGCGGCAAGGTGCCGTAAACCCGACCGGCCGTTCCCAACCGGCTGGCAATAAAGGCATCGCTGACGCTGGCGTTACCGGCCTCAAGCAGCAGCTTGGCTTGCAGGCCCAGGGCGATGTCTTCGGTCAGTTGTCGGGCGCGATACTGAATGTCGTCGGTGTCCTTGAATGCTGCCTGCAGCTGACTGATGTGTTCGGCCAGACGCTTGTCGCCATGACCATCGCCGAGTTCGCTGAACAGCGCATCGAGCACGCCCGGCTCTTTCGACAGCGCTCGCAACACGTCAAGGCACTGAACATTGCCGGAACCTTCCCACGTCGAGTTCACCGGAGCCTCACGGTACAGGCGCGGCAAGATGCTGTCTTCGACGTAACCTGCACCGCCCATGCATTCGGCGGCTTCGTTGATCATGGCCGGCGCACGTTTGCAGATCCAGTATTTACCCACTGCCGTTACCAGACGGGCAAATTTGGCTTCCCGCGTGTCATCGAGGTGATCCAGCGCCCGGCCCATACGCAGGCTCAAGGCCAGTGCGGCTTCGCTTTCCAGCGCCAGGTCGGCGAGCACGTTTTGCATCAGCGGCTGTTCACTGAGCAATTTGCCGCCAACCTTCCGGTGGGCACAGTGGTGGCTGGCCTGGGTCAATGCCTGACGCATCAGGGCGCTGGAGCCAACCATGCAATCGAAACGGGTCATGGCCACCATCTCGATGATGGTCGGCACGCCGCGGCCTTCTTCGCCGATCATCCACGCCAGCGCCCCGCGAAACTCGACTTCGCTGGAGGCATTGGACCAATTGCCGAGTTTGTTTTTTAGCCGTTGGATGTAGAACTGGTTACGCGTGTCATCCGGGCGATGACGTGGCAGCAGGAAACAGGTCAGGCCCTTGTCGGTTTGCGCCAGGGTCAGGAAGGCGTCGCACATCGGCGCCGAGCAGAACCATTTGTGTCCCACCAGCTCATACGCCTGGCCCGGCCCCGCAGCGCCAACCGGGTAAGCCTTGGTGGTGTTGGCCCGAACGTCGGTGCCGCCCTGTTTCTCGGTCATTGCCATGCCGATGGTGACGCCGGCCTTGTGGGCCATGCCGACATTGCGCGGGTCATAGGCGGTGGCGAGAATTTTCGGCAGCCACTGTTTGGCGATGTCTGGTTGCAGGCGCAATGCCGGGACACTGGCGAAGGTCATGGTCAGCGGGCAGCCACTGCCGGCTTCGGCCTGGCTGTGCAGGTAGCTCATGGCCGCACGGGCAACGTGGGCACCCGATTGCGGATCGGTCCAGGGCAAGGAGGTCAAACCGTGCTCGACCGCCGTGCGCATGAGCTCATGGTAGGCCGGGTGAAACTCCACCAGATCAATGCGGTGGCCGTAGCGATCATGGCTGGTGAAGACCGGCTTGTTCTGGTTGGCCAGGAACCCCGCCTCCATCAACGGACCACCGGCCAAAGCGCCATACGCATCGATGCGCGCATCAGCCCAAGCCGCCCCGAAACGCCGCGCCCACTCTTGCAACGGCAAGTCGATGCGGTAGAGGTTGGTTCCGTCCAGCGATGGCGGCTGGTTGGTGACTTCGTGGGTTTCGGCGAACTGATGCAGGTTCATGGCGGGGCCTCCTTGGGTCAGTTGAGACCTTCAGTTAAGCACTGCCTCCCCACCGAACAAAGTGGCATATCCGCCTAAATATCGGCGCTTTCACCTTGTTTTGGACAAAGCACCCGACGATAGAGCGTCGCTTGCAACTCTTCGAATTTCACCGGTTTGCCGAGGTAATCGGTCAATCCCTGCTCAAGATCCAGCCCCTGAACCGAGACCACCACAGCCAGCACCGGCAACTCGGTATAACCGGGCAATGCGCGGATCTGGCTGTCGATCGACAGTCCGTCGAGCAGCGGCAACGGGCAGTCGATCAGCACCGCGTCGAACGATTCGCGACGCAGAAGCTCCAGCGCTGCCTCAGCGCTGTCGGTGCTGCGAACCCGATAGCCGAGCTTGAGCAACATGCCACGCACCACCAACTGATTGATGCTGTTGTCGTCGACCAGCAACACCGTACAGTCCTGCGGTGCGCGTAAACGGACGCTACCGTGAATCTGGCGCGATTGAGTGACAACCGGTTGCACAACACTCACCACGTCAAACTCGACATCAAGCTGAAAGCGGCTACCGCGTCCGGGCTCGGAGCGATGGGTCAAACGCCCGCCAAGCAACTCGACCAATTGCCGACATATCGCCAGACCGACACCCAACCCACCGTATTCGCGCGTCATCGAGCCGTCGAGCTGGAAGAACCGCTGATACAGCGTGGCGTCACCCAGATCGGTGAAGCCGATGCCGGTGTCGATCACGGCGAAAGACAGCGCCAGACGCCCCTCCTCGGCAAACTTGCCGCTGACCCGCAAGGCCAGTCCACCCACCCGGGTGAACTTGATCGCGTTATCCAGCAAGCACTCCAGACCTTGCGCCAGCTTGGCGCTGTCACCGTGCAGACGGTCAGGTAGCCCGGGAGTCAGATCAACCTTGAAGTCCAAGGCCTTGCTCGCGGCATTGGCGGCGAACTGCTGCTGCAAGGTCTCGACCATCGAGCGCAAGCTGAACGCTTCGGGGTACACCTTGAGTCGGCCGGCCTGCAATTCAGTCAGGGTCAGAATGCCGTTGACCATGCGCATCATCTCCCGCGCCGAACCGGCGGCCGTTTGTTGATACTGCTCGAGCTCCGGGTCGAGGTCGACGGTCTGCATCAGTTCCAGCGAACCGATCACACCATTCATGGGGGTGCGCAGTTCGTGGGTCAGCGTCGCGAGAAATTCATCCTTGAGCCGGTTACTGCGAGCCAGTTGCTGGTTCAACACTTCGAGCTTCTGCCCGGCGTCAAACAGCGTCTGTGCCTGCTGCTCGCGCATGGCGTTGATCCGGTCGGCCAGGGCCAGCGACAGCAGCGCAACTTCAATTGCCGAGCCGATCTGACTGGCATACATGGTCAGGAACATATTGGGCAGATAGCCGAGCACCATCAATGTATTGACGACACCACCGAGCAGAAACGCCGACCAGGCAATGATGAAGTAGCGCGCCACCCGCAAGCCGCGCCACCAGGCGAAAATCCCGGCGAAGAAAATCACCACGGTGAAGATCAACGCCAACGCCGTCGCCAGGCGCAGGGCCAAGGCGTAGCTGGTCATCAACGACAGCCCGACCACCACTGCGCTGCACGCAATCAACACCAACAGCAAGCGATCGAGCCTGCGACTGCAACTGGCCGTTTGCAGGAAGCTGCGGGCGAACTGGCTGCCGAACAGCGCGGCGCTACCAATGAAAAACGGTGTCGAGGCGTTGGCCCACCACGGGTTGTTCGGCCAGAAATACTCGACTGCCGCACCGTTGACCGACAGCTGATAGAGGCCGAATGAGCCGATATAGAAGATGTAATAAAGGTAACTGGTGTCACGCACGCTCAGGTAGATGAACAGGTTGTAGACCAACATCCCGAGCAGCACGCCGTAAATCAGACCGAGCACATACAGCCGCAAGGGCTGGTCTTCCAGATAAGCAGTGCTCGACCAAAGGGTCAGTGGCGCCTGTATCGACCCCTCGCTTTGCAGGCGCAAGTACAGCGTTTCGCGCTGATCGGGGACGAAGTCCAGTTTGAACAGGTAGTTGTTTTGCCGAACCTGGCGACTGGCGAACGGCAAGGTATCGCCGGTACGACTGACCAATCGATATTCACCGGCGCTGTCCGGCAGATAGAGGTCGATATGATCCATCGGCGGATAAGCCAGTTCCAGCAACCATCGGCGTTGAGCGTCGGGGTTGATCGGGCGGTAGTGCAGATCGACTTTGAGCCAGAACGCCGAATGCGAATAACCGGCGTTCAACGTGTCTTTGTCGTGGGTCTTGAAGTTGCCGGCCGCCGCTTGCGCGCGTACATCGGCGATGGATGCAGTGCCGGAGACATCTTCGTACACCTGCATGACTCGTCCCAAGGGGAGGCTTTGGGTGAGCTCATCAAAATCGGCTGCAGCCGCCAACATCGGCAAGCTCAACAGCAACATCAGCAAATAGCGCATAAAGCCCCAGCGTGGCCAGTCCGGTTGTGTCAGGAAGCCCCCCATTCCCTTTGAGTAGACGTAAAACCGGCATTACCTGTTATTGATTTGGATCCACTCTAGCATAGCCGTTGATGGCCATTGAACACTATTGAATAATTTAGTCTAAAGGCTCTAGAACGGGCCTTTCAGAGCGATTTACAGAACCAGATTGATTGAGTCGGTCAGATTGTGACAAGCCCCCCCCTGTAGCAGCTGCCGAAGGCTGCTACGCGGAGCGAGCCATGGGTCATCGGTCGGCACACCGAAAAAAGAGGTTTGGTGGTAAGCTCGCGCACCATGAATATCTACAGCTCTCGCCCCGTTGTCCTCTGTCTCTCCGGCCACGACCCAAGTGGTGGCGCCGGCTTGCAGGCAGATATCGAAGCCCTGCTCGCTCAGGGTTGTCATGCTGCCCCGGCAGTTACCGCGCTGACTGTGCAAGACACGGTCAACGTCAGCGACTTCCGCGTTCTCGACCGTGAGTGGGTGCTGGCACAAGCCAACGCCGTGCTCAACGACTCGACGGTCGCGGCGGTCAAGCTGGGTATGCTCGGCTCACTGGAAATGGTCGACACCGTGGTCGAACTGCTTCAGGCGTATCCGCATTTGCCGGTGGTCTGTGACCCGGTGCTGCGCGCCGGCGGTGGCGGACGACTGGGCAAGGACGAGGTCGGCTACGCCATGCGCGAGCGCCTGCTGCCACTGGCGATCATCGCCACCCCTAACCTCCCGGAAGCACGCATCCTTGCCGAACTGCCCGAAGGCACGGCGGATGAATGCGCAGAAAAACTCCTGCCTTACGTCAAACACCTGCTGATCACCGGCGGTCATGGCGACGAACACGAAGTACATAATCGCCTGTACAGCCGCGACGGCAGCCGCCACACCTACACCTGCCAGCGCCTGCCCGGCAGCTATCATGGTTCGGGCTGCACCCTGGCCAGCGCTTTGGCCGGACGTCTGGCCCAGGGCGAACACCTCGCCAGCGCGGTACAGTCGGCGCTCAACTACACGTGGCGCACCCTGCGAGACGCCGAACAGCTGGGCAAAGGCCAGTTCGTGCCACGCCGTCTGCCGCTGGACTTTTGCTCGTAACGCCATGAGGCCTGCCCGATGAAATTACGTGGTCTGTACGCCATTACCGACAGCCAACTGCTGGCCGGCAAGTTCCTGCCTTACGTGGAGGCTGCGCTGGACGGCGGCGTCACCTTGCTGCAGTACCGCGACAAAAGCACCGACGAGGCCCGCCGACTGCGTGAGGCCGAGGCCTTGCATGACCTGTGCGGACGCTACAAGACCCAACTGATCATCAATGACGACGCCGAACTGGCCGCGCGCCTGGGCGTCGGCGTACATCTGGGGCAGACCGATGGCCCGCTGACCCCGGCCCGCTCGCTGCTGGGTCGCCAGGCGATTATCGGTTCGACCTGCCACGCACAACTCGAACTCGCCGAACAAGCGGCAAAGGAAGGCGCCAGTTACGTCGCCTTCGGCCGCTTCTTCAACTCCAACACCAAGCCCGGCGCACCGACGTGCAGTCTCGAACTGCTCGACCAGGCCCGCAGCAAACTGCACCTGCCGATCTGCGCGATCGGCGGCATCACCCTCGACAACGCAGCCCCGCTGGTGGCCCACGGGGTTGATCTGCTGGCCGTGGTTCACGGGCTGTTTGGTGCCGAAGACACTCAAGAAGTGACGCGCCGTGCTCGCGCCTTCAACGACTTGTTCAAAGCTTAAATTACCGATTTTTGAGAGCCCAATCATGTCTCGTTCCGAAACCCTGTTTGCCAATGCTCAGAAACACATTCCCGGCGGCGTGAACTCGCCTGTGCGTGCCTTCAAGAGCGTCGGCGGCACGCCGTTGTTCTTCAAACACGCCGAAGGCGCCTACGTGACGGACGAAGACGACAAGCGTTATGTCGATTACGTCGGCTCCTGGGGCCCAATGATTCTCGGCCACAGCCACCCGGACGTGCTCGACGCAGTGCGCAAGCAGCTTGAGCACGGTCTGTCCTACGGCGCCCCGACCGAGATGGAAACCGAGATGGCCGACCTGGTCTGCTCGATCGTGCCGTCAATGGAAATGGTGCGCATGGTCAGCTCCGGCACCGAAGCGACCATGAGCGCCATTCGCCTGGCCCGTGGTTTCACCGGCCGCGACAGCATCATCAAGTTCGAAGGCTGCTACCACGGTCACTCCGACAGCCTGTTGGTGAAGGCCGGCTCCGGCCTGCTGACCCAAGGCGTGCCAAGCTCTGCCGGGGTTCCTGCCGCCTTCGCCAAACACACCCTGACGCTGCCATTCAACGACATCGATGCCGTTGCAAAAATGCTTGCCGAAGTCGGCCAGGAAGTGGCGTGCATCATCGTCGAACCCGTAGCGGGCAACATGAACTGCGTGCCGCCAGCGCCGGGTTTCCTCGAAGGCCTGCGTACCCTGTGTGACAAACACGGCGTGGTGCTGATTTTCGACGAAGTGATGACCGGTTTCCGCGTGGCACTGGGTGGGGCTCAGGCGTATTACGGCGTAACCCCGGACCTGAGCACCTTCGGCAAGATCATCGGGGGCGGCATGCCGGTCGGCTGCTTCGGCGGCAAACGCGAAATCATGTCGCACATCGCACCACTGGGCCCGGTTTACCAGGCAGGCACCCTGTCGGGTAACCCACTGGCGATGGCCGCCGGCCTGACCACCCTGCGCCTGATCAGCCGCCCGGGCTTCCACGCTGAACTCAGCGAGTACACCAGTCGCCTGCTCGATGGCCTGCAACAACGTGCCGATGCTGCTGGCATTCCGTTCGTGACCACCCAGGCTGGCGGCATGTTCGGCCTGTATTTCAGCGGCGCCGACGACATCGTGACCTTCGATGACGTGATGGCCAGCGATGCCAACCTGTTCAAACGCTTCTTCCACCTGATGCTCGAAGGTGGCGTGTACCTGGCACCAAGCGCCTTCGAAGCCGGTTTCACCTCGATCGCTCACGGCGAAGCCGAGCTGAAACTGACGCTGGACGCCGCTGAACGTGCATTCGCTGCGTTGAAGTAAGCGATAGACGCTGACGTCGACGATTGTCGGCGTCAGCTTTATCCCACATGCCGACCTTATTTCTTACGCAACACCGATAATTCCCCAAAAAGCAGCAGATATAATCCCCGCGCGGCAGAAAAACGAGTAAAGACTTTGTAAGGTGGGTCCTGCTTATTTCATAATGCGCGCTTATTGGATCCCTCGACGGGTCCGCGCGCCCTTCAGAGGTAAGTCGATTCCCATGAACCGCACCGGCCGCGCCCTTGCACTGGGCTGCCTGTTGCTCCTTCAGCCCCTGCTCGCGCACGCACAAGCAGGCGGCAACTCGTTGTTGATCCCAGCGATGGGTCGTTGCACCCTCAATACCCAGCCTGAAGACCTGAAGGAGGCGCTCGCCGCCTGCCAGAAAGCGTCGGACGCCGGGGATGCAGAAGCGCAATACGAGTTGGGCGAGTTCTACTACGAAGGCAAACGCGTACCGCGCGACCTCAATCAAGCCCTGAGTTACTTCGAAAAAGCTTCGCTGCAAGGCCACGCTCAAGCGCAATTCAAACTCGGCATCATGTTCTTCCATGGCGAAGGCGTGCCGGCCAATAACGTTCAGGCGTATATCGTGCTGAAAATGGCCGCGGTCAACGGCGCGGAAGATGCGCTGGACACCGCCGACGAAGTCGCCGAGCACATGCAACGCGATGAGCTGGAAGTTGCTACCCAGGTGCTGGGGCAAATTTTCCGTAAATACCTGATGGAACTGCAAAGCGCCGACGGGCGTACGCCTTTCTCACCTCTTCCTTAAGGTAGTCAGCTAGTTCCCACGCTCTGCGTGGGAATTCATCCAGCGACGCTCTGCGTCACCCGACGCAGAGCGTCGGCAGCGGCATTCCCACGCAGAGCGTGGGAACGATCACTCAATCAACTACTTCTCAGGCATCGGCATCGGAAACGGCATGACATTGCCGACCGCGCCACGGGCTTCGCTGATTTTCGGGGTGCCCATACGCTCGACTTCGTCGATGCGCACAATCGAATGCATCGGCACAAAACTGCGCACCACGCCCTCGAACTGAGCCTTGAGCTTCTCTTCGCTCGGATCGACGACCACTTGCGTGCGCTCGCCAAAGACGAACTCTTCCACTTCCAGAAAGCCCCACAGATCACTTTGATAGATCTGCTTGGCGTACATTTCGAACACCTGGCCCTGGTTGAGGAAAATCACCTTGTAGATTGGAGCTTCACGTTTGGTCATGGTGGGCGAGTAACACATCGAGGGATAAAAATGAGGGCGCGAACTATAGCATAGCCGCTGGACGCACGACGGTAGGAACCTGGGGACTTGTTCCCTATAATGCGCGGTTCTTTGAATCACGTGATGAACCCGTCCATGGCCAAGAAGCTTTATATCGAAACCCACGGTTGCCAGATGAACGAGTACGATAGCTCGCGCATGGTCGATCTGCTGGGCGAACATCAGGCCCTGGAAGTGACGGCGCGCGCCGAAGACGCAGATGTCATCCTGCTCAACACCTGCTCGATTCGCGAACGCGCCCAGGACCGGGTGTATTCCCAGCTGGGCCGCTGGCGCGAACTGAAGCTCGCCAACCCGGAAATGGTCATCGCCGTCGGCGGTTGCGTGGCCAGCCAGGAAGGCGCGGCAATCCGCGACCGTGCGCCCTATGTCGACGTGGTCTTCGGCCCGCAGACCCTGCATCGCCTGCCGGAAATGATCGACGCCGCACGCCTGACCAAGCTGCCGCAAGTCGACGTCTCGTTCCCGGAAATCGAAAAATTCGACCACCTGCCGGAACCGCGTATCGATGGCCCAAGCGCCTACGTTTCAGTGATGGAAGGTTGCAGCAAGTACTGCACGTTCTGCGTAGTGCCCTATACCCGCGGTGAAGAAGTCAGCCGGCCGTTCGATGACGTGATTGCCGAGATCATTCACCTGGCCGAGAACGGCGTGCGTGAAGTCACCCTGCTCGGGCAGAACGTCAACGGCTACCGTGGCCTGACCCACGATGGACGCCTGGCCGATCTGGCCGAGCTGATCCGCGTGGTGGCGGCCGTCGATGGCATCGACCGCATCCGCTACACCACGTCGCACCCGCTGGAGTTCTCCGACAGCCTGATCCAGGCCCACGCCGAAGTGCCAGAACTGGTCAAACACCTGCATTTGCCGGTGCAATCGGGTTCGGACCGGATTCTTGCGGCGATGAAGCGCAACCACACGGCACTCGAATACAAATCGAAATTGCGCAAGCTGCGCGCCGCCGTGCCGGGTATTTGCATCAGCTCGGACTTTATCGTCGGCTTCCCCGGCGAGACCGAAAAAGACTTCGAACAGACCATGAAGCTGATCGAAGACGTCGGCTTCGACTTCTCCTACTCGTTCGTCTACAGCCAGCGCCCGGGCACCCCGGCTGCCGACCTGGCCGACGAAACCCCGGAAGAGCTGAAAAAAGAGCGCCTGAACGCCCTGCAGCATCGCCTCAACCAGCAAGGCTTCGAGATCAGCCGACAAATGGTCGGTTCGACCCAGCGGATCCTGGTGACCGATTACTCGAAAAAAGACCCGGGCGAACTGCAAGGCCGGACCGAGAATAATCGAATCGTAAACTTTCGCTGCGACAATCCGACCTTGATCGGCCAGTTCGCAGACGTGCACATCGACGCCGCACAGCCGCACTCGCTGCGTGGTTCGCTGATTAGATAACACCACACTCCACTGTGGGAGCGAGCCTGCTCGCGATGACGCCAGGTCAGACAACATAGATGTTGAATGTCAGACCGTCATCGCGAGCAGGCTCGCTCCCACAGGGTTGGTGCTTGATGTAGGGTTATTTAAGAGCTTTCGCACCCAGGCCTCTGGCGTTATCCTTGATTTATCTCCATTGCCCCAGGGCGGCTAAAAACAACCTTGAACGCACCCATAGAACCACATCGTTTCATCCTCGAGCCCTTTGAGGCTCATCGCTTCGCCAATCTGTGCGGGCAATTCGACGAGCATTTGCGCTTGATCGAACAGCGCCTGGCGATCGTGATCCGCAATCGCGGCAATCAGTTCGAATTGATCGGCGAACTCAAGCACACCACCTCCGCGGAAAACCTTCTGCGCCGCCTCTACCGTGAAACCAAGGGTAGCGAGCTGTCGCCAGACATGGTTCACCTGTTCCTGCAGGAATCGGCCGTGGAAGAAATGGACAACCATTCGCCCGCCGAACCCTCCGTCGCCTTGCGCACCAAAAAAGGCATGATTCGCCCTCGCGGCTTGAATCAGCAGCGCTACGTGAAGGAAATCCTGGGCAACGATATCAACTTCGGCATCGGCCCGGCCGGTACCGGCAAGACCTATCTGGCCGTTGCCTGCGCAGTCGATGCGCTGGAGCGCGAGCAGATCCGCCGCATCCTGCTGGTACGTCCAGCAGTCGAGGCAGGCGAGAAACTCGGCTTCCTGCCCGGCGACCTGTCTCAAAAAATCGACCCGTACCTACGCCCGCTGTATGACGCGCTGTACGAAATGCTCGGCTTTGAATACGTCGCCAAGCTGATCGAACGTCAGGTTATCGAAGTCGCGCCACTGGCTTACATGCGTGGCCGTACGCTGAACAACAGCTTCATCATCCTCGACGAAAGCCAGAACACCACCGTCGAACAGATGAAGATGTTCCTGACACGGATCGGTTTTGGCTCGACCGCGGTCATCACCGGTGACATCACCCAGATCGACCTGCCAAAAGGCACCAAGTCCGGGCTGATTCATGTGATCGACGTGCTCAAGGAAGTACCGGGCATCAGTTTTACCCACTTCAAACCCAAAGATGTCGTTCGCCACCCGCTGGTGCAGCGCATTGTCGAAGCCTATGAGCGTTTCGAAAATCGCCTGATTGACGAACCTGCAACACTTTCCACCGAAAAGGACAATCGCCACGATGCTTGAGCTTGAGCTTGATCTGCAACTGGCGACCGAAGCGCCTGCTCCAAGCGAAGCCGAGTTCCGCCAATGGTGCGAACTGGCCCTGCGTCAGCGCAGCGCCGACTCCGAACTGACCATTCGCCTGGTCGACGAGGAAGAAGGCCGCGAGCTGAACTACACCTGGCGTCAAAAGGATTACGCAACCAATGTGTTGTCGTTCCCTGCCGATGTGCCCGACGAGTTGCTGGATATCCCGTTGCTGGGTGATCTGGTGATCTGTGTCGCAGTGGTTGAGCGCGAAGCGGCCGAACAAGGCAAGGAGTTGAAGGCCCACTGGGCACATCTGGTCATTCACGGCTGCTTGCATCTGCTTGGTTACGACCATATAGATGATGAAGAAGCCGAAGAAATGGAAGCACTGGAACGAACGTTGCTTGCAGAACTGGGTCATCCTGACCCGTATGCGGACGACGAAACCGAAACATCCCCTATCGTGACAACAAAGGATTCAGAGTAATCGCTATGAGCGAAGATCGATCGAGCAACGGGCAAAAGTCCTGGCTGGGTAAACTCACCCAGGCTTTTGCCCACGAGCCGAAAAACCGTCAGGAGCTGCTGGAGCTTCTGCGTGATGCCCACCAGAACAAGTTGCTGGACAGCGAAGCGCTGGCCATCGTCGAGGGCGCCATCCAGGTCGCTGACCTGCAAGTACGCGACATCATGGTCCCGCGCTCGCAGATGGTCAGCATCAAGGCGACCCAGACACCCCGTGAATTCCTCCCGGCCGTGGTTGAGTCCGCGCACTCGCGTTATCCGGTAATCGGCGAGAGCCACGACGACGTCATGGGCGTGTTGCTGGCCAAGGACTTGCTGCCGCTGATCCTCAAGGAGAACGGCGACAGCTTCAACATCAAGGATTTGCTGCGTCCGGCCACTTTCGTGCCCGAGTCCAAGCGTCTGAACGTGTTGCTGCGCGAGTTCCGCGCCAACCATAACCACATGGCCATCGTCATCGACGAATACGGCGGCGTGGCGGGCCTGGTGACCATCGAAGACGTGCTCGAGCAAATCGTCGGCGACATCGAAGACGAGCACGACGTTGAAGAAGACAGCTACATCAAGCCACTGCCAAGCGGCGACTTCCTGATCAAGGCCCTGACGCCGATCGAGAACTTCAACGAGTTCTTCGACAGCGAATTCTCCGACGACGAATTCGACACCGTTGGCGGCCTGGTGATGAGCGCGTTCGGGCACTTGCCAAAACGCAACGAAATCACTGAAATCGGCGCCTATCGCTTCCGCATCCTGAACGCCGACAGCCGTCGCATTCACTTGCTGCGCTTGACCCCTATAGCCCGCTAAGGACTGACATGCGTTGGATCACCCGCCCCGGCTGGCCCGGTAACCTGCTGGCCGTGGCGGCCGGTGCACTCACCACCCTGGCCTTGGCGCCGTTCGATATCTGGCCGCTGGCGTTGCTGGCGGTCGGTTTTTTCTATGCCGGCCTTCGTGAACTGACACCTCGTCAGGCACTGGGTCGCGGCTGGTGTTTCGGTTTCGGCCTGTTTGGCGCGGGCACCAGCTGGATCTACTACAGCATCCACAACTTTGGTGGCGCTTCGATGCTGCTCGCCGGATTGCTGATGCTGGCGTTCACCGCCGCGATTGCCTGGTTCTTCGCCCTGCCCGCCTGGCTCTGGGCGCGCTGGTTGCGCCGTAACGAAGCGCCATTGGCCGACGCCTTGGCATTCGCGGCGCTGTGGGTGGGTCAGGAAGCGTTTCGTGGCTGGTTCCTCACCGGTTTTCCATGGCTCTATTCCGGTTACAGCCAACTCGACGGCCCGCTTTCCGGATTGGCGCCATTGGGTGGCATGTGGCTGATTTCCTTCAGCCTGGCCCTGACCGCCGCGCTGGTGTACAACCTGCCACGCCTGATCAAGGCCGGACACAAAGGCTTTATCATCGCCGGCCTGCTGTTGCTGGCCGCGCCTTGGGTCATCGGCCTGTTACTCAAGGGCCACGCCTGGACCAGCCCTTCGGGCAATCCGCTGAGCGTCGCGGCGATTCAGGGCAACATCGAACAAAGCATGAAGTGGGACCCGGCGCAGCTCAACGCGCAACTGGCGCTGTACCGCGACATGAGCTTCACCTCCAAACGTGTCGACCTGCTGATCTGGCCGGAAACCGCAGTCCCGGTGCTCAAGGAGTCTGCCGAGGGCTACCTGAACATGATGGGCAGCTTCGCCGCTGAACGTAACTCGGCGCTGATTACCGGCGTGCCGATCCGCCAGGAAGTGCATCACGAGAAACGCTTCTACAATGGCATCACGGTGGTTGGCCAAGGCGATGGCACTTACCTCAAGCAGAAACTGGTGCCGTTTGGCGAATACGTACCGCTGCAAGAGCTGCTGCGCGGCTTGATTGCGTTCTTCGATCTGCCGATGTCGGATTTTGCCCGCGGCCCGGCTGATCAACCGTTGTTGCAAGCCAAGGGTTATCAGATCGCACCGTTCATCTGTTACGAAGTGGTCTACCCGGAATTTGCCGCCAGCCTTTCGGCGCGCAGCGATTTGCTCCTGACCATCAGTAACGACACCTGGTTCGGCACCTCCATCGGCCCGCTGCAACACCTGCAGATGGCGCAGATGCGGGCGCTTGAGGCTGGCCGCTGGATGATTCGCGCAACCAACAACGGTGTCACCGGGTTGATCGACCCCTTCGGCAAGATCACCGTGCAGATCCCGCAATTCGAACGCGGCATTCTCTACGGCGACGTGGTGCCGATGCACAACCTGACGCCTTACCTGCAATGGCGCTCGTGGCCACTGCTCATCCTTTGCGCACTGCTGTTTGGCTGGGCACTGTTGGCCAGCCGGATCGCCAAGACGGTTTAACCTCACATGATCGTTCCCACGCTCTGCGTGGGAATGCAGCCAGTGACGCTCCGCGTCACAAGAGCGGACGCAGAGCGTCCGGGGAAGCGTTCCCACGCAGGAGCATGGGAACGATCAATCTTTTGACTCTCAGCGATAAAAAATCGAATACCCGATCTGCCCCACGGCCTCATTCAACAACTGACCCGATCGCCAGATCGACTTGAACGTCGGCATCCAGCCGCCCAGCGGTTCGGCATTATCGGTGCCTAAAAAGCCCACTGGTGCCGGCACCACGGTAAATCCCGCCTGCTCGAAACTCCAGACGCTGCGCGGCATATGCCAGGCTTGCGTCACTACCACGACCCGCTTCAACCCCAAAGGCTCCAGCAACTCGGCAGTGAATTGAGCGTTTTCCCAGGTGGTGCGGCTACGCCCTTCCTGCCAACGAACCGTGACACCAAAATCATCCTGTAACGAATCAGCCATCAACTTCGCTTCAGTGGGCGGCGTGCCGTAATGCAAACCACCGCTGGTCAACACCGGCAAACCCGACGCCTTGGCCAGTCGCGCTGCGTAACGCTCACGCTCCAGCGCCACACCGGTCGGCTGATCGGCACCCCACGCAAGATCACCGCGTTCGCGCCCTGCTCCCAACACCACAATCACATCCGCGCGCTCGGCCAGCGTCGCCCATTCGCTGCGGGCCAGCGGGGCTTCACGCTCAAGGGCCTTGGCGCTCCACTGGACAACGACCGGCAAGCTCATCAACCAGAACCCACCGGCCCCCAAGGCAAAACACAGCCCCGCAAGGCGTGGTCTTGAGCGGCGCAACCACCAGGCAAGCGCAAGCAACAGCAAAAAAATACCGGGTGGCAGAAGCAGTTGTTTAACGAAATAACGAAAGGGCATCGGGCACCTCCAGAGATGCCCGAAGCCTAAGTGGATTGAAGTAATGCGACAACTAAGATGGAAGGCCTTTTCATCAAAAAGCCATCATGGGCGACTTCATGCGCCCGCTTGGGGCAACAAACATTTGCCTGATCACTTACTTGACCAGCAGGGACCGGACCTTTACCGCGTCTCTGCGAGAGAGCTTGTCTTGCAACCAGATAATTTTCGCCGAACGGGGAACGTCCTTAGGCTTCACTGCTGCTTCTGATAACAAGCATCCTTGCGCCTCATGCTCACTACGGTCCAGATAAGCCATGATCAGTTCGAACTCTGCGCTGCTCAGCCCGCGAAGTTCCAGTTCCACCGGACGCTCATCGCGTAACCGGCCAGCTGTCCTTGCGGCATCCAGGGCCAGCCCCAGGCGCTCTATCAACTTTTCGTACAACTGCGGCTTAGTTACTTTTCGTTGTGACTCAACCATCCCTCACCTCATTGAAGATAAGACTCACTCCCCATCTAGAGCTTAGCTTCGCTTAGCAAACCGTTCAGGTGCCGCGACCAACGGCCCTACACGTGTAATCAGGGTTTCCCTCGGTAGAGCGCGGTCATGTATGCTACGGCGCTTCCTGTAACTCCACTTCCAGCTCGGCTGGGCATCGAAAACGCCACTTTTGGCGTCATCAGCGTCCAGCGTTGCATTGAAGAGGATTAGGCCACCCCTATTCAGTTCAAAAGTAGCCATGCACGAACACTATCAGCCCCGCGAAATCGAAAATGCTGCCCAGTCGTTCTGGGACGAGCAAAAGTCCTTTGAAGTCAGTGAACAGCCAGGCAAGGAGACTTTCTACTGCCTGTCGATGTTCCCTTACCCCAGCGGCAAGCTACACATGGGGCACGTGCGCAACTACACCATTGGCGACGTGATCTCCCGCTATCAGCGCATGCAAGGCAAAAACGTCCTGCAACCCATGGGTTGGGACGCTTTCGGCATGCCGGCGGAAAACGCCGCAATGAAGAACAACGTAGCGCCCGCCAAGTGGACCTACGAAAACATCGCCTACATGAAATCCCAGCTGCGCAGCCTGGGCCTGGCGGTCGACTGGTCGCGCGAAGTCACCACCTGCAAGCCGGATTACTACCGTTGGGAACAATGGCTGTTCACTCGCCTGTTCGAAAAAGGCGTGATCTACCGTAAAAACGGCACCGTGAACTGGGACCCGGTCGACCAGACCGTTCTGGCCAACGAACAGGTGATCGACGGTCGCGGCTGGCGCTCCGGCGCGCTGATCGAAAAACGCGAAATCCCGATGTACTACTTCAAGATCACCGCTTACGCGGATGAACTGCTGGAGAGTCTCGACGACCTGCCGGGCTGGCCTGAGCAAGTCAAAACCATGCAGCGCAACTGGATTGGCAAATCCCGCGGCATGGAAGTGCAGTTCCCGTACAACGTCGACTCGATCGGCGAAACGGGCGCACTGAAAGTCTTCACCACCCGTCCGGATACCCTGATGGGCGCGACCTACGTTGCCGTGGCTGCCGAGCACCACCTGGCGACCCTGGCGGCGCAGAACAACCCTGAGCTGCAAGCGTTCATCGCAGAATGCAAAGGCGGCAGCGTGGCTGAAGCCGACGTTGCCACCCAGGAGAAAAAAGGCCTGCCGACCTCGTTGTTCGTCGAGCACCCGCTGACCGGCGAAAAACTGCCGGTGTGGGTCGCCAACTACGTGCTGATGCACTACGGCGATGGTGCGGTCATGGCGGTTCCGGCCCACGACGAGCGCGATTTCGAATTCGCCCACAAGTACAACCTGCCGGTTAAATCAGTAGTGCGCACCAGTTCCGGCGATAGCAACCCGACACCATGGCAAGACGCCTACGGCGAACACGGCACGCTGATCAACTCCGGCGAGTTCGACGGCCTGGACTTCGCGGGCGCGTTCGATGCCATCGAAGTGGCGCTGATCAAGAAAAGCCTCGGTGCCTCGCGCACCCAATTCCGCCTGCGCGACTGGGGCATCAGCCGCCAGCGTTACTGGGGCTGCCCGATCCCGATCATCCACTGCGATACCTGCGGTGACGTGCCGGTGCCGGAAGACCAACTGCCTGTCGTGCTGCCGGAAGACGTCGTACCCGATGGCGCCGGTTCGCCATTGGCGCGCATGCCCGAGTTCTACGAATGCACGTGCCCGAAATGTGGCGCACCTGCCAAGCGTGAAACCGACACCATGGACACTTTCGTCGAGTCGTCCTGGTACTACGCCCGCTACGCCTCGCCGCACTATCAAGGTGGCCTGGTAGAAAAATCCGCGGCCGACCACTGGCTGCCAGTGGATCAATACATCGGCGGTATCGAACACGCGATCCTGCACCTGCTCTACGCGCGCTTCTTCCACAAGCTGATGCGTGACGAAGGTCTGGTGAGCTCCAACGAACCGTTCAAGAACCTGCTGACCCAGGGCATGGTGATCGCCGAGACTTATTATCGTCGCGAAGCCAATGGTGCTTACACCTGGTTCAACCCTGCGGACGTGGTACTCGAGCGCGACAGCAAGGCCAAGGTCATTAGCGCCAAGTTGATCGCAGACGGCTTGCCGGTGGAAATCGGCGGGACCGAGAAGATGGCCAAGTCGAAGAACAACGGCGTCGATCCACAGTCGATGATCGATCAGTTCGGCGCAGACACTTGCCGCCTGTTCATGATGTTCGCCTCGCCACCCGACATGAGCGCGGAATGGTCCGACTCCGGCGTAGAAGGTTCGCACCGCTTCCTCAAGCGCGTCTGGCGTCTCGCTCAAGCGCACGTCACCCAGGGCCTTCCGGGCAAACTGGACGTCGCCACCTTGAACGACGAGCAGAAAGCCATTCGCCGTTCGATCCACCAGGCGATCAAACAGGCCAGCCACGACGTGGGCCAGAACCACAAATTCAACACCGCCATCGCCCAGGTGATGACGCTGATGAACGTGCTGGAAAAAGCCGCGCAAGGCACCGAACAGGACCGCGCGCTGATTCACGAAGGCCTGGAAACCGTGACCCTGCTCCTGGCCCCGATCACCCCGCACATCAGCCATGAACTGTGGCATCGACTGGGTCACGCCGATCCGGTGATCGATGCCGGCTGGCCGGTTCTGGACGACAGCGCGCTGGTTCAAGACAGCCTGCAACTGGTGATTCAGGTCAACGGCAAGCTGCGCGGCCAGATCGAAATGCCCGCCAGTGCCAGCCGCGAAGAAGTCGAAGCCGCCGCACGGGCCAATGAAAACGTGCTGCGCTTTGTCGACGGCCTGACTATTCGTAAAGTGATCGTAGTGCCCGGAAAACTGGTCAATATCGTCGCTAGCTAATTGGATCAGGCGCAAGGTCGTATACCTGGCGCCGAACAGAACCTTTCGGGTCGCACGCTCGGCCCACATGGTTTCAAGGGGAGCAACAAGATGATCAAACGCAATCTGCTAGTGATGGGGCTCGCTGTTTTGCTGAGCGCCTGCGGCTTCCAGCTGCGCGGTACCGGCACCACCGAACTGGCGATCAAGGAACTCGACCTGAGCGCGCGCAACTCGTATGGCGAAACCGTGACGCTGATGCGTCAGGTGCTTGAAAGCAGCGGCGTCAAAGTCTATGCCGGCGCACCTTACAAGCTGGTATTGACCAACGAACAGGAAAGCCAGCGTAGCCTCAGCTACTCCGGCGGTGGCCATTCGGCCGAGTATGAGCTGACCAACGTGCTGAACTATCAAATCGTGGGCCACAACAAGCTGTCCCTGCTCGACGACAAACTGCAAGTGCAGAAGGTCTTCATGCACGACGGCAGCAACATCACTGGCTCCGATCAGGAAGCCAACGAAGTGCGCAAGGAAATGCGTCGCGACCTGGTGCAACGCATGATGCTGCGCCTGCAACAGCTTACCCCGGCTCAGCTTGATCAGTTGCAACAGTCTGCCGATGACCGTGCCAAAGCGGAAGCCGACGCGCTGGAAGCAGCCCGTAAAGCTGAAGCGAACACTCCGCGTCAGTCACCTATGCAAGTGCCGACCGAGTAAGTCGTACGGGGCGCTCCGGCGCCCCGTTCGCCCTGTCTTATGAAACTAGCCCCCGCCCAGCTCGGCAAACACCTGCAAGGCGCCCTTGCGCCCGTCTACATCATCAGTGGCGATGACCCACTGCTGTGTCAGGAAGCCGCCGACGCCATCCGTTCTGCTGCCCGCCAGCAAGGTTTTGACGAGCGCCAGGTATTCAGCGCAGACGCCAGTTTCGACTGGGGTACGCTACTGCAAGCCGGCGCCAGCATGTCGTTGTTCGCCGAAAAGCGTCTGCTGGAGTTGCGCTTGCCGTCCGGCAAACCGGGCGACAAAGGTGCAGCAGCACTGATGGAGTACTGCTCGCGTCCGGCCGAAGACACTTTGCTGCTGATCAGCCTGCCAAAGCTCGACGGTAGCGCGCAGAAAACCAAGTGGGGCAAGGTGCTGGTCGAAGGCCCGCAGACCCAGTTCGTGCAGATCTGGCCGGTGGACACCAACCAGTTGCCGCAGTGGATTCGTCAACGCCTGTCCCAGGCTGGGCTTGCCGCCAGCCAGGACGCCGTCGAACTGATCGCCGCGCGAGTGGAAGGCAACCTGCTGGCGGCCGCTCAGGAAATCGAAAAGCTCAAGCTGATGGCCGAAGGTGGCCAGATCACGGTCGAAACGGTGCAAGCCGCGGTTGCCGACAGCGCGCGCTTCGATGTTTTCGGGCTGACCGATGCCATTCTTAACGGTGAAGCGGCGCATGCCTTACGCATGCTTGAAGGTTTACGCGGCGAAGGCGTCGAACCACCGGTAATTCTTTGGGCGCTGGCCCGAGAGCTTCGACTACTGGCCAACCTGTCGCTGCAATACAGCCAGGGTGTGCCGCTGGACAAGGCCTTCAGCCAGGCCCGACCGCCTGTCTGGGACAAACGTAAACCCCTGATGAGCAAAGCCCTGCAACGCCATTCGGCGCAGCGCTGGGCGCAACTGCTGCTCGATGCCCAGCGGATCGACGCACAAATCAAAGGCCAGGCGGCAGGCTCGCCGTGGATGAGCCTGAGCCGCTTGTCGCTGTTGATGGCCGGCCAGCGCCTGGCGTTGCCTGCCGAGTAAGTCTTTCGACCGCATCACGGCCATCGCGAGCAGGCTCGCTCCCACAGGAATAGCGTCAACTTTGTGGGAGCGAGCCTGCTCGCGATGACGGCTGAAAGGTCCTACGCATCACAGGGACTAGACAGAACCCCAACTTCGGCCGATGATTTGCCCCGCTAAAACCACTCAACGAGAGAACCGCCCATGAGCAAACACAAGCGGCCCAACAAGGCCAAATCCATTGTCGCCCAGCCATTGTTCCGCAGCCGTCAGGAACAACCCGGCAAGGGCAAAGGCAGCTACCGCCGCGAAGCCTTCCAGTCTAAAAGCTGGGAGGCTTCTTACTTTCTGGCGGCATGAAGTTTCAACATCACCTCGCTCCCCCTCGGCATGATAAGGTCTGCACCTGATTCGTTTTATCTGGACCTGTGCATGCCCCTTTGTCTTTCCCGTCGTTGGCACCTGCGCCAACTGATTGCTGCCTCCAGCCTTGTTTTGCTTGTCGCCTGCGCGGAAAAACCCACCGCTGCCGACGCGCAACCGCTTCAAACCGCCCCCGTTGCGACCGCCCCGGCCATCATTCCTCCGGTAGTGCCGACTGGCGACAATCTCGACATCCAGCCGACCCAGACCTTCGAGGAGTGGGAAGCCGGTTTTCGCAAGGATGCCCTCGCCGCCGGTATTCGCCCGGATGTGTTCGACCGCGCCTTTGCCGGTGTCACGCCGGACATGAGCGTGATCCGCGCCGACCGCAGCCAACCGGAGTTCACCCGCCCGGTGTGGGAATACCTCGATGGCGCGCTCTCCGCCGCGCGCGTGCGCAAAGGCCAGGCATTGCTCAGCCAGTACGCCGAGACCTTGACCTCCATCGAGCAGCGTTATGGTGTTGATCGCCAGGCACTCGTGGCGGTCTGGGGCATGGAAAGCAACTTCGGCAGTTTCCAGGGCGACAAATCGGTGATCCGTTCGCTGGCGACCCTGGCCTACGAAGGCCGGCGCCCAGACTTTGCTCACGCCCAATTGCTGGCCGCTCTACAGATTCTGCAACAGGGTGATATCACGCCCGAGAAGATGCTCGGCTCCTGGGCCGGCGCCATGGGCCAGACCCAGTTCATCCCGACCACCTACCTCACCCATGCGATCGACTTTGACGGCACCGGTCACCGCGATATCTGGGGCAGCCCGACCGATGCATTGGCATCCACCGCCCATTACCTGCAAAGCTCCGGCTGGCAGAAAGGCCAGCCTTGGGGCTTCGAAGTGCAACTGGCGAGTGGTTTCGACTATTCGCTGGCTGACGGTGCGATTCGCAAAAGCATCTCCGAGTGGATGCAAATGGGCATCAAGCTGCCCAATGGCGGTGTCGTTCCGCCCGGTTCCGAACAGCTGTCAGCCGCCCTGCTGCTGCCCGCCGGTTATCGTGGCCCGGCGTTCCTGATCCTCGACAACTTCCGCGCGGTCCTCAAGTACAACAACTCGTCGTCCTACGCATTGGCGGTGAACCTGTTGTCTGAACGCTTTAACGGAGCGGGCCTGATCAACGGCGAATGGCCGAAGGATGACCTGCCCCTGAGTCGCTCCGAGCGCATCGAACTGCAGAATTTGCTGAGCGCCAGCAACTACGATGCAGGGAACGCCGACGGCATCATCGGCGCCAACACCCGCAAGGCCATTCGCAGCGCCCAGCAGTCGTTCGGCTGGCCGGCAGATGGTTACCCGACGCACAAGTTGCTGGAAGGTTTGCGTAACCGCTAATCAGCCGTATGGCGGATGCCGCCTTCGCGAGCAGGCTCGCTCCCACAGGTGACCGAGTTTCTTCATGGAAATACGGTTGAATGTGGGAGCGAGCCTGCTCGCGAAGACTGACTATCTGGCGACCACAATCTAACGCCTGATCACCACATCCTGCTCCAGCCACAACTCCTTGCTCCCCGCATCCAGCCTCACCAACGCGCCCATGGGCAGCGTCAGGTTCGGGTCGCAATGGCCGCTGCGCCAACCGGCAAGCACCGGAATGCGCAATGGCTCGAAGGTTTGCTTGAGCAACTGCGCCAAGGCATCGCTGTCCACGCCTGCCACATCCCCGACCAACACCCCGCGCAGCTTATTCAGCTTGCCGGCCAGGCGCAGATGAGTCAGCAACCGGTCGATGCGATACAACGGCTCGTTGACGTCCTCGATGAACAGAATGATCCCGTCGGCATCGATTTCGAAAGGCGTGCCCAGGGTCGCGGCAATCATCGACAGATTACCGCCCAGCAAACGCCCACGAGCGATGCCTGGCTCAATCGTGCTCAACGGGTAGGCCACCGGGTGCGCCAACAGGCTCCCGGCGCTCATCTGGCCTCTGAGCAGGCTGAACAGCGAAGACTCGGTAGGTTGTTGCTTGTTCCCCAACAGGTCGGCGTTGAGCATCGGCCCGTGAAAGGTCACAAACCCCGCATAACGGCTGATGGCCAGATGCAGAGCCGTAATGTCGCTATAGCCGACAAACGGCTTGGCATTGCGCCGCAGCAACTCGAAGTCGATCCGGTCCAGCAGACGCGGGCTGCCATAGCCGCCGCGCAGGCAGAGAATCGCATCAATGGCGGTGTCGGCAAACGCCTCATGCAGATCCTTCAGTCGAATGTCGTCACTGCCGGCCAGGTAGCCGTCACTTTCCAGAACGCCCGGAAAAATTCGCAGCGAATACCCGCGTGCACGCATCCATTGAAGGGCCCTTTCGGTATCCAGAGCTGCGGGACCCGCCGGCGCAATGACGCCGATCAGCCCTTCAGCGGGTAACGCCGGGACTGGAGCATGCTCAGAAATAATGAGGGTCGAGCGAGTGGTCATCCGTGATTCTCCCTGTGTGAATGCTTCAGCACACAGTAGTCAGGAACGGGGACAAACAGAAGAGGTTCAGTCGTCCCACAGGGTGCAGGAAAAAACCGAGTGTGACGTGGTACCGAGTCAACCCTTGAACAAAAATGCCCGCAAGGCATACGCCTTGCGGGCATCGTGGATCAGGACGACATCAACTCGGCCTTGACCAGTTTCGCCTGCTCGTCGGCGTGGTACGAGGAACGTACCAGCGGGCCGGAAGCGACGTTCTTGAAGCCCATCTTGTAACCTTCCTCGGCGAACCAGGCGAAGGTGTCCGGGTGCACGAAACGCTGCACCGGCAAGTGGCTGCGGGACGGTTGCAGGTACTGGCCCAGGGTCAGCATGTCGATGTCGTGTTCGCGCATGCGCTTCATGACTTCGATGACTTCTTCGTCGGTTTCGCCCAGACCCAGCATCAGGCCGGACTTGGTCGGAATGTGCGGCATCATCTGCTTGAACTTCTGCAGCAGGGTCAGCGACCACTGATAGTCCGAACCAGGACGCGCAGCCTTGTACAGGCGCGGTACGGTTTCCAGGTTGTGGTTGAACACATCAGGCGGCTCGGCGGCGGTGATAGCCAGTGCAACGTCCATCCGGCCACGGTAGTCCGGGACCAGGGTCTCGAGCTGCACGTTCGGCGACAGTTTGCGGATTTCGCGGATGCAGTCGGCGAAGTGCTGGGCACCGCCGTCACGCAGGTCATCGCGGTCTACCGAGGTGATCACCACGTACTTCAGTTTCAGGTCAGCGATGGCGATGGCCAGACTTTCCGGTTCGTTGACGTCCAGTGGCTTCGGACGACCGTGGCCAACGTCGCAGAACGGGCAGCGACGGGTACAGATGTCGCCCATGATCATGAAGGTTGCGGTGCCACCGGAGAAGCATTCGCCGAGGTTCGGGCAGGAAGCTTCTTCGCAGACGCTGTGCAGCTTGTGTTTACGCAGCAGGGCCTTGATACGGTCGACTTCCGGGGAAACCGGGATGCGCACGCGAATCCAGTCAGGCTTTTTCGGCAATTCGGTGGTCGGAATGATCTTCACCGGGATACGCGCAACCTTTTCGGCGCCGCGCAGCTTTACGCCAGCTTCCACTTTGGCACGCGGGGCCGGGCGCTCGGTAACATCCAGCGTCGGGATCATGGTTTGCACAGCGTCTTGCGCAGTAGTCATATCAGTCGATTCCGCCCGTTAGGGTCGTCTGCTCAGCATAGTCGAGGTGTTTGACGAGCTGCGCACGCAGCCGGGCACTTACCTCGGCAAATTCAATCGGTCCGGTGTGATCGCGCAGCTGGGTCATGGCCAGCCCGGCGTATCCACAGGGGTTAATCCGGCGAAACGGCTCCAGGTCCATATCCACGTTCAAGGCCAGGCCATGAAAGGAGCAACCGTGGCGGATCCGCAGACCCAGAGAAGCAATTTTTGCACCGTTGACGTAGACGCCCGGCGCATCGGCCTTGGCCACAGCGGTGACGCCGTAGCTGGCCAGCAGCTCGATCAGGCACTGCTCCATCCGGCTGACCAGGTCGCGCACACCGAAACCCAGCTTGCGCACATCCAGCAGCAGATAAGCCACCAACTGACCCGGGCCGTGGTATGTCACTTGACCGCCACGGTCGACCTGCACCACCGGAATATCGCCGGGAAGCAGCAGATGCTCAGCCTTGCCGGCCTGCCCCTGGGTAAAAACCGGTGGGTGCTCGACCAGCCAGATCTCGTCGGCGCGGTCGCTGCCGCGCTCGTTGGTAAACCGTTGCATGGCATGCCAGACCGGCTCGTAAGCCAGCTGGCCGAGCTCGCGAAAGCCCAGCGGTTCGGACATCACAGCACCATGTGCACGAAGCCTGTGGCCCGCAGTTCACTGTTGATGTTGTACAGCTGGTCCTGGTCGGTCGCGACGATGTGTAACTGAATCGTCGTGTACTTGCCATTGGTGCTTTGGCGTTCGTCCACACGGTCATGATTGATCGTCGCGTGCTTCTTGACGATTTCGATGATCTTGTCTTTGTTGCCCACACCGGTATCGCTGATCACCTTAACCGGGTAGTCAACGTTGGGGAATTCGATCTTGGGTGCCTTTACTTCGGTATCGGTCATGGCGTAACGGCCTCGTAAGCGTAAGCCGTGGCGACGGCATGGCCCCGCGCCGGATCAGCGCGTGGCCATGCAGGTGCACACTATCAGTTGAACAAGCCGTAGAAGAATAGACGGATGCTATCCCACATGCGGCGGAAGATACCACCTTGGTCGACCGCGTCCAGCGCGATCAGATCAGCGCTGTGCACGACCTTGTCGTCCAGTTTCACTTCGACTTTACCAATCACGTCGCCCTTGGCGATCGGCGCGACCAGTTGCGGGTTCATGGTCATGCTGGCAGCGAGCTTTTTCAGCTGGCCTTTTGGCAGGGTCATGGTCAGGTCTTCAGCCAGGCCGGCTTTGACCTGGTTGGTGGTGCCCTTCCAGACTGGAGCCTGAGCCAGCTCGGCGCCTTTCTGATAGAAGGTCTGGGTTTCGAAGAAGCGGAAACCATAGGTCAGCAGCTTCTGGGTTTCAGCAGCACGAGCGCTTTCGCTGTTGGTGCCGAATACCACGGCGATCAGGCGCATGCCATCACGTACCGCCGAGGACACCATGCAGTAGCCGGCTTCTTCGGTGTGACCGGTTTTCAGACCGTCAACGGTCTTGTCACGCCACAGCAGCAGGTTGCGGTTGGGTTGCTTGATGCCGTTCCAGAAGAACTCTTTCTGCGAGTAGATCGCATAGTGAGCCGGGTCTTCGTGGATGATTGCACGCGCCAGAATGGCCATGTCGTGAGCCGTGGAATAGTGCTCAGGGTTTGGCAGACCGGTCGGGTTCATGAAGTGACTGTTGTTCATGCCCAGGTCGGCAACAGTCTTGTTCATCAGGTCGGCGAATGCGTCTTCGCTGCCGGCGATGTGCTCGGAGAGCGCGACGCTGGCGTCGTTGCCCGACTGGATGATGATGCCGTGCAGCAGGTCGCTGACCGTGACCTGCGAGCCAACCTTGATGAACATCCGCGAACCGCCGGTGCGCCAGGCGTTTTCGCTGACGGTGACCGGATCGTTTTCGCCGATCTGGCCGCGACGGATTTCCAGGGTCGCAATGTAGGCCGTCATCAGCTTGGTCAGGCTGGCAGGTGGCAGACGCTGGTCACCGTTGTTTTCGACCAGCACGTTGCCGCTGCTGGCGTCCATGAGCACGTAGGCTTTAGCGGCCAGTTGCGGTGGCGATGGCATCATCTCGACCGCAAAAGCGGCGGGCGAGAGGAGCAGCGGGACTAGCAGGCACAGGCGTTTGGCAAAGGTGGTGATGTTCATCCGTCTCTCGAAATCGCTAATGGAAACTGCCCTTCGGGCAAAACTAATCAGACAACCCAGGTTCCGTATCGGAACCTCAGTATTGTCGCGTGTTCAGTTGCTTACTCTCTAACCCTTGCCGGGCTTTTATTGTTCGTCGAGCCAACAACTCAGGTTCACCCCAAACCGCAAGCGAACCTTGAATCAGAAATTGCTTATTCAGCCGTCACCAGGCTCGGCGAACCGAGATTGGCCAGGCGCACGCTGTTTTGCACTTGCGCGATTTCACCCTGCGAGCCGATTGGCCCCAGGCGAACCCGATGCAGTGTCTGTTGGTTGCGCACGATCGAGCTGATGAACACCGGAGCGCTCACCATCCCGCTCAACTTCGATCTCAGGAGTTCTGCAGCGTCCGGGTTGGCGAACGCGCCCACCTGCAGATACTGGCCAGAGGCTGTTACAGAAGCGTTTTTTTTTGCATCGATCTGCACCGGCACAACGGCCGCGGCATGTTGCTGCGGCGGTGGCGTCCATTGCTCGACGGTGCCGGCCGACGCGGTAATCACCGGTGCGCTATTTTGCGCGACTTGCGGCTCGTTGAGCATCAACGGTGCGGGTCGGCCTTTTGCCGCCCACCACTCTTGCGGGTCAATGCCTTCAACCTTGACCCGCGCGGTACCAATCTCGGCATACCCGAGTTTCTTGGCCGCGGCGTAGGACAAGTCGATGATGCGGTCCGAATAGAACGGCCCACGGTCGTTGACCCGCAGAATCACGCTCTTGTTGTTGTCCAGGTTGGTCACCCGAACGTAGCTGGGCAACGGCAGGGTCTTGTGCGCGGCACTCATGCCGTACAGGTCATACACTTCGCCGTTGGCGGTGTTCTGCCCGTGAAACTTGGTGCCGTACCAGGACGCCGTGCCCGAAGCGACATAACGCTTGGATTCGGCCAGCGGAAAGTAGGTCTTGCCCAGCACGGTATACGGGTTGGCCTTGTACGGACCGGTGTGCAGGGTCGGCGTAGCGTCGGGAATCCGCGAAATATCCACATCCCACCACGGCGCACCGTCTTTGTGGGCACGGTTGATATCCAGGCCTGGTGTCGCACGTACGGCGGTCGTGTATTTCTGTTGCGGTGCACGACTGGTCGAACAGCTGACCACGAGCAACGACAACGCGGCGAAAGCCACCAGCCTCAGGGGTTTGCGGATTGGCGATGCCAGCATTACTTGACGCCCCGTGCTTGGACCAGCATTTCAGACAACTGATGTACAGCCATGGCGTACATCACGCTGCGGTTATAACGCGTAATCGCGTAAAAATTCTTCAGGCCCATCCAGTATTCAGGGCCATTGTCACCTTCCAGCCTGAAAGCCGTGACCGGCATATCATCGCGCAGCGCATCATGACTCGACCAGCCCAACGCCCGCAACTCCCCGACGGTTTTCGTCGGTTCGATGCCGGTGGTCAAGCCGTCGTCGACCTGATCGCCGCGCACATCGGCCCGGCTGACCACCGGTTCGCCCGCTTCCCAGCCGTGACGCTTGAAATAGCTGGCAACGCTGCCGATGGCGTCGTCCGGGTTGGTCCAGATATTAATGTGGCCATCACCGTCGAAATCCACCGCATAGGCGCGAAAGCTGCTCGGCATGAACTGCGGCAAGCCCATGGCGCCGGCGTACGAGCCTTTAAGCGTCAGCGGGTCGACCTGCTCTTCGCGGGCCAGCAGCAAAAACTCGCGCAATTCCTTACGAAAGAATTCTGCACGTGGAGGGTAGTCGAAACTGAGGGTCGACAACGCGTCGATCACCCGATAATTGCCGGTATTTCGACCGAAAAACGTCTCAACACCTATGATCGAAACAATAACTTGCGCCGGCACGCCGTATTCCCGCTCGGCGCGGGCCAGCGCCGCTTCGTGCTGACGCCAGAAATCCACGCCCCGGGCGATCCGCGCATCGGTCAGGAACATCGGGCGATATTCCTTCCATTGCTTGACCCGCTCGGCCGGTCGGGAGATCGCGTCGAGAATCGATTGTTTGCGCTCGGCCTCGCGGAACACGCCCATCAGTTGTTCACCGGCAAAACCATAGTCGCGGGTCATTTCACCGACGAATTCGGCCACTTGGGGCGAGCCTTCATAATCGCCGGCCAGCGCTTCCTGCGCTGCACCAAGGATGCTTACCAGGCCGACCCACGGAGCGTATCGGGTCGCCCAGCCACGCATTACTTGCATTGAAATCTTCACCTTATTCAAACCTGTGCGATCCACTTACGATGGGTATGGATCGACATCAAAACCCCAAACGCTGACAGCAGTGTCACCAGCGAAGTTCCGCCGTAGCTAATGAACGGCAACGGCACCCCCACCACCGGCAACAGGCCACTGACCATACCGATGTTGACGAAAACATAAACAAAAAACGTCATGGTCAGGCTGCCGGCGAGCAATTTGCCGAACAGGGTCTGCGCCTGGGCGGTAATCACCAGCCCACGGCCAATCAACAGCAGGTAAATCAGCAGCAAGGCGCAAATGCCCACCAGACCGAACTCTTCGCCCATCACCGCAATGATGAAGTCGGTGTGGCTTTCCGGCAGGAAGTCCAGGTGCGACTGGGTGCCCAGCAGCCAGCCTTTGCCAAACACGCCGCCGGAACCGATGGCGGCCTTGGACTGAATGATGTTCCAGCCGGTGCCGAGCGGATCGCTCTCCGGGTCGAGGAAGGTCAGGATCCGCTGCTTCTGGTAGTCGTGCATGATGAAGAACCACATGCCGACCGCCACCGGCACGGCTGCCGCGACCACGCTGAGGATCCAGCGCCAGCGCAGGCCACCCATGAACAGCACGAAGGCACCGCCGGCCAGAATCAGCAGCGACGTGCCGAGGTCCGGCTGACGGACGATCAATATGAACGGCAACCCGATCAGGAACAGACTGACGGCAACGTGCTTGAGTTGCGGCGGCAAGGTGCGCTTGGACAGGTACCAGGCAATGGTTGCCGGCATCAGGATCTTCATGAATTCCGAGGGCTGGAAGCGAATCACCCCGGGAATGTTGATCCAGCGCGTGGCGCCCATGGCGTTGTGGCCCATCACGTCCACCACCACCAGCAAGATCACCCCGAGCACATAGCCCAGCGGCACCCAACGCGCCATGAAGCGCGGTTCGAACTGGGCGATGACGATCATCGACACCAGGCCGATCCCGAACGACGTCGCTTGTTTGGCCAGCAGGTCCCAGCTCTTGCCACTGGCCGAATACAGCACGAACAGGCTGCCGGCCGCGAGGATCAGCAGCAGGATCAGCAACGGGCCATCGATGTGCATGCGCTGCAACAGCGTCGCGCGGCGACGCATCACATCCTCACTGGAGAGGATGCGATCAAAATTACTCTTCACGGGCCGTAGCCTCCGCGCTGATAGGGCTGTCGTACTCGGGTTTGAGTCGGCCGTCCGGGCCCAGGAGCCAGGCATCCATGACTTGCCGCACCACGGGCGCCGCGACACCGGAGCCGGACTCACCGTTCTCGACCATCACCGCCACGGTGATTTTCGGGTTGTCGGCCGGCGCAAAGCCGACGAACAGGGCGTGGTCGCGGTGGCGTTCCTGAACCTTGGAGCGGTCGTACTTCTCGCCCTGTTTGATCGCGACCACCTGGGCGGTACCCGACTTGCCGGCAATCCGGTATTGCGAACCGATCGCCGCTTTACGTGCAGTGCCGCGGGCACCGTGCATCACTTGCTGCATGCCATGGTTGACCTTGGTCCAGTCCGACGTATCACGCAGCACGATGTCCGGCATCGGGTTCGGGTCTACCGGTTTCTCGCCCTCGATGGTTTTGGCCAGGTGCGGACGGTTCCACTTGCCCTTGTTGGCGACCAGCGCGGTGGCCTGGGCCAGTTGCAACGGGGTGGACTGCATGTAGCCCTGGCCGATCCCCAGAATCAGCGTTTCCCCCGGGAACCACGCCTGACGTCGGGTCGCGCGTTTCCATTCGCGAGACGGCATCAGCCCCGGCGATTCTTCGAACATGTCCAGCGAGACCTTCTGGCCGATACCGAACTTGCCCATGTACGCCGACAACCGATCGATCCCCAGCTTGTGCGCCAGGTCGTAGAAGTAGGTGTCGTTGGAACGCATGATCGCCGTGTCCAGATCCACATAGCCGTCGCCGGTGCGGTTCCAGTTACGGTATTTGTGATCGTAGTTGGGCAGCATGTAGTAACCCGGGTCGAAAACCCGGGTCGAGGCCGTCACGACGCCAGAGTCCAGCCCGGCAATTGCCACGGCCGGCTTGATGGTCGAACCCGGCGGGTACAGGCCGCGCAGCACGCGGTTGAACAGTGGCCGGTCGATCGAGTCACGCAACTCGGCGTAGGCCTTGAAGCTGATGCCGGTCACGAACAGGTTCGGGTCAAAACTCGGCTGACTGACCATTGCCAGCACTTCGCCGGTGTTCGGGTCCAGCGCCACCACCGCACCACGGCGCCCACCCAATGCGGCTTCGGCGGCTTCCTGCAGCTTGATGTCCAGGCTCAGGACGATGTCCTTGCCGGGGATCGGATCGGTACGCTTGAGCACCCGCAATACGCGGCCACGGGCGTTGGTCTCGACTTCTTCGTAACCGACCTGACCGTGCAATTCCGGCTCGTAGAAGCGCTCGATGCCGGTTTTGCCAATTTGATGGGTGCCGCTGTAACTCACCGGATCCAGAGACTTGAGCTCTTTCTCGTTGATCCGCCCCATGTAACCGACCGAATGCGCAAAGTGCGCGCCCTGCGGATAATGACGCACCAGTTGCGCAACCACTTCGACGCCCGGCAGGCGGAACTGATTCACCGCGATCCGGGCGATCTGCTCTTCTGTCAGCTCGAACAGGATCGGCACCGGCTCGAACGGTCGGCGCCCCTGCTTCATGCGTTTTTCGAAGACCGCCCGATCTTCAGGCGTCAGTTGCAGGACTTCAACGATCACATCGAGCACTTGCTTCCAGTCACCGGAGCGCTCGCGAGTCATGCTCAGACTGAAGCTGGGCCGGTTATCGGCCACCACCACGCCATTACGGTCATAGATCAACCCGCGAGTCGGCGGAATCGGCTGAACGTGAACGCGGTTGTTTTCCGACAGTGTCGAGTGGTACTCGTACTGAATCACTTGCAGGAAATACAGCCGCGCAATCAGCACGCCGATCAGCGTGACCACCGCAATTGCCCCGAACACGACCCGGCCGCGCACCAGACGGGCGTCTTTCTCGTGGTCCTTGATGCGGATCGGCTGAGACATGGGGGCGCTGAACTACTTGTGGTAAGGGTGCCCGGACAGCACTGTCCAGGCGCGATACAACTGTTCACCAATCAGAATCCGCACCAGCGGGTGCGGCAAGGTCAGTGGCGACAGCGACCAGCGCTGATCAGCCCGCGCACAGACTTCCGGCGCCAGCCCTTCGGGGCCGCCGACCATGAAATTCACCGTGCGCGAATCCAGCCGCCAGCGGTCCAGCTCGACCGCCAGTTGCTCGGTGCTCCAGGGTTTTCCGTGAACTTCGAGGGTGACGATGCGCTCGTTCGGCCCGACCTTGGCCAGCATGGCTTCGCCTTCCTGGCGAATGAAGCGCGCCACGTCAGCGTTCTTGCCACGGGTGTTGAGCGGTATTTCCACCAGTTCCAGCGCCAGCTCGGAAGGAAGACGCTTGGCATATTCATGCCAGCCTTCTTCCACCCACTTGGGCATGCGTGAACCGACGGCGATCAGACGCAGTCGCACAGCGAACCCTTATTGCTGGTCTTTGTTGAGCTTGGTGAAGTGCTCATGAGGGTTTTCCGGGCTGTGATGCGCGGCGCTGGCCGAACGGCTTTGCTCGGCACCGGCCCACAGGCGCTCCAGGTCATAGAACTGGCGAGCCGAGGCGGTCATCATGTGCACGATGACGTCGTCCATATCCAGCAGCACCCAGTCGCTGTCGCCCTTGCCTTCTTCACCCAGCGGCTTGACGCCCTGGGCCTTGACCGCCTCGCGGACCTTATCCAGCATCGCGCCGATCTGACGGTTGGAAGTACCGGTTGCGATGATCATGAAGTCAGTGATGCTCTGCTTATCACGAACGTCGATCACCTGAATGTCCTGGGCCTTGACGTCTTCCAGGGCCGCTACGGCAACCTTGACCAGCTCTTCGCCGGCAAGTACGACGCCGGTATGAGCTTCTACTGGCAGCGGGGCGCTCTTGAACGTGCCCTTGCGCTTTACTTTGCTTACGTCTTTGTCAGTCATATAAAACTCGTTTTGCTCGTATGTTCGGGCGCTTCGATACACGCGTTCACGTGCCTTGAAGCGCGCCTTTTTCAGTTCGACGCACGGTAAAGTCCGTGCGCATCGATATAGGCCAGGACCGCGTCGGGCACCAGGAAACGTACCGACTTACCGCTGGCCAGCAGTTGACGGATCTGGGTGGCGGATACCGCGAGCGGCGTCTGCCAGACGAATGCAATCTGTCCGCTCGACCCTTTGAGGGCCAGCGGGTCGCTCACCGAGCGCGCTGCCAGCAGGTTGCGCAAGGCATCCGGCGGTTCGCTGTCGGCATCCGGGCGTTGCAGCACCAGGATGTGGCAATGCTGGAGCAACTCTTCCCAGCGGTGCCAAGTGGGCAGGCCGCAAAATGCGTCCCAGCCCAAAAGTAGAAACAACTGGTCATCAGCGGCGAGTTCCGCGCGCATCAGTTCCAGGGTGTCGATGGTGTAGGACGGCTTGTCGCGCTTGAGCTCGCGGTCATCCACCACCAACGGCGTCATACCGGCCACCGCGCGCTCGACCATCGCCAGACGGTCCTGCGCCGAAACCTGCGGCGTATCCCGATGCGGCGGCCTGGCGCTGGGCGTCAGGCGCAACTCATCAAGGGCCAGCGCTTCAGCGACTTCCAGCGCGCTGCGCAAATGGCCGATGTGCACCGGATCGAAGGTCCCGCCCAGGACGCCAATGCGTCGGGGGCCGGTTTCGCCGGCGGTCACAGCGGCGCTCTGGCCGAGATCGCCCAAGTCAGACCGGCTCCTGGCCGCGCAACTGGCCATCACCGACCACGATGTACTTCTCGCAGGTCAGACCTTCGAGGCCCACCGGGCCGCGGGCGTGCAGCTTATCAGTAGAAATGCCAATCTCGGCACCCAATCCGTATTCGAAGCCATCGGCAAAGCACGTCGGGGTGTTGATCATCACCGAGGCCGAATCGACTTCAGCCACGAAACGCCGGGCTTCACCCTGGTGTTCGCTGACGATCGAGTCGGTGTGGTGCGAGCCGTAATGGTTGATGTGCTCGATCGCCTGGTCCAGGCCATCGACCACCAGGATCGACAGAATCGGCGCCAGGTATTCGGTGCTCCAGTCTTCTTCGGTCGCGGCCACGACGTCGATGATCGCCCGGGTGCGTTCACAACCGCGCAGTTCGACGCCTTTTTCGCGGAACTGTTCGGCCATCGCCGGCAGGAATGCCTTGGCGATCGCTTGATCGACCAACAGGGTTTCCATGGCGCCGCAGATACCGTAACGGTAAGTCTTGGCGTTGAACGCAATGCGCTGGGCCTTCGGCAACTCGGCGTGGGCACTGACATACACGTGGCAGATGCCGTCCAGGTGCTTGATCACCGGCACGCGAGCGTCGCGGCTGACCCGTTCGATCAGGCCCTTGCCGCCGCGCGGTACGATCACGTCGACGTACTCGGGCATGGTGATCAGCGCACCAACGGCAGCACGGTCGGTGGTTTCGACCACTTGCACCACGGCCGGCGGCAAACCGGCTTCAGCCAGGCCGCGCTGAATGCAGGCGGCAATCGCACGGTTGGAATGAATGGCCTCGGAACCACCGCGCAGGATGGTTGCGTTACCCGACTTCAGGCACAGGCTCGCGGCATCGATGGTCACGTTTGGCCGTGACTCATAGATGATCCCGACCACGCCCAGCGGCACGCGCATCTTGCCGACCTGAATACCCGACGGCCGGTAACTCATGTCGCGGATCGAGCCGACCGGGTCGGGCAACGCCGCCACCTGACGCAAACCGACGATCATGCCGTCAATGCGTGCGGGGGTCAGGGCCAGACGTTCGAGCATGGCCGGCTCAAGCCCATTGGCCCGGCCTGCGGCCAGATCCAGCTCATTGGCGGCGGTCAACTCGGCGCGAGCGTTATCCAAAGCGTCGGCGGCAGCCAGCAGGGCGCGGTTTTTCTGCCCGGTACTGGCACGGCCGATCACGCGGGAAGCGTCGCGGGCAGCGCGACCCAAACGGGTCATGTAGTCAAGAACGGACTCAGTCATGGTCTCTGTGGTCTTGGCAAAGAGGAAAGCGGCAGATTATAGCTGTCACACGCTCCTACTAACAGCAGTGACGGGCGGATGGTCGAAATGGGCAGTGTTCAGCCTCGATTAAGTCCGCAGTTGTTATCATTCCGTCATATTTACCTGATCACTTCGGCCGCCATGTCTATTTTGACCGCAGCGAAACTGCCAAAAGCCCTGCCCGACAGCTTTTTCAACCGTGATGCTCAGTTGCTTGCCTGTGAATTGCTGGGCAAAGTGATCCGCCATCGAGTCGGTGACCTGTGGCTTTCGGCGCGGATTATCGAGACCGAAGCCTATTACTGCGAAGAAAAGGGCAGCCACGCCTCCCTCGGCTACACAGAAAAGCGTAAGGCTTTGTTTCTGGATGGCGGCCACATCTATATGTACTACGCCCGTGGTGGTGATTCGCTGAACTTCAGCGCCCACGGACCGGGCAATGCGGTGCTGATCAAATCGGCTTACCCGTGGGTCGATGAACTCTCCGGCCCGGCGAGCCTGGCGCAGATGCTGCTCAACAATCCCGACGCCTGCGGTCGACCGCGCCCCTCGCAGAAGCTCTGCGCCGGGCAGACCTTGCTGTGCAAGGCGCTGGGTCTGAAAGTACCGATCTGGGATGCCAAGCGCTTCGATCATGAAGTGTTGCTTGTCGAAGACGTCGGCACACACCCCGTGCATGTTATTCAGACCACACGTCTGGGCATTCCTCATGGTCGTGACGAGCACCTGATGTACCGCTTCGTCGACAGCGCTTACGCCCCTTACTGCACCCGGAACCCCCTGCGACGCGGCCAGGTCGAAAACCGCGATTATTTCCTGATCTGAAACACCATCCCCCGAAGGAGCTGCCGAAGGCTGCGATCTTTTGATCTTAAAAAGATCGCAGCCTTCGGGGCCAATAAATGAAATGGAGTTGTATGTATGGGCCCATGGCTCGATAGCCTGACCGTCTGGTTGACGGTGAATCCGCAATGGCTGGCGGTGGCGGTATTCATAGTGGCCTGCGTTGAGTGCCTGGCAATTGTCGGGTTAATCGTGCCCGGCATCGTGTTGCTGTTTGCCATCACGGTACTGGCCGGCAGCGGCGCGCTGTCGCTGGGCGAAACGCTGCTGCTGGGTTTCCTTGGCGGCCTGTTCGGCGATCTGCTGTCGTATTTCCTGGGCAGGCACTTCCACCAGAACATTCGGCGCTTGCCAGGGCTGCGTCACCATCCGGAATGGATCAACGGCGCCGAAAATTATTTCCAGCGCTATGGCATCGCGAGCTTATTGGTCGGGCGCTTTATCGGTCCTTTGCGCCCGATGCTGCCAATGGTTGCCGGGATGTTCGACATGCCGTTCCCGCGCTTCTTTGCTGTCAGTTTGCTGGCGGGGGCCGGCTGGTCGGTGGCCTACCTGCTGCCGGGCTGGGCCACGGGCGCGGCGATTCGCCTGCCGCTGCCGGAAGGTTTCTGGCCTCAAGCCGGTCTGATAGCCGGTAGCATCGCGGTATTGGTGGGCCTGAGCATCAACAGCAGTTTGCGCGGTCATCGCCAGGCCACCGCACTGATCACCGGCCTCAGCCTGGTGATACTCGGCGGGCTGTTCATAGGCTATCCGCACTTGAGCGCCTTCGACCAAGGCCTGATGACGCTGGTTCAAGAACACCGCAGCCCGGCGCTGGATGAAGTCGCGGTAATGTTCACCCTGATCGGCGAATTCAAAAACATGCTGGTGATCAGCGCGGCGCTGACGACCCTGCTACTGATCACACGCCAATGGCGGCACATGATCTTCGCCGGCAGCACGCTGCTGGTCACCGCGCTGGCGAATACCGGGACCAAGAACCTGTTCGCCCGGATGCGCCCGGAAGTACTGACCGACCCACTGACCAGCTACAGCATGCCCAGCGGTCATGCGTCAGGCTCGTTTGCGTTGTTCCTGACCCTCGCAGTGCTGGCCGGCCGGGGCCAACCGCAGCGCATGCGCCTGACCTGGTTGCTGCTCGGTTGCTTGCCGGCAGCCGCCATTGCCCTGTCGCGGGTTTATCTCGGCGCACACTGGCCAACCGATATAACCGCCGGCGCGATGTTGGCGGCTTGCGTGTGTGCTGCCAGCCTGGCCGTGACCCAGCGTCAGACACCCTTGAGCCCTATGCCGGCCAAGGTCTGGTGGTCGGTGTTGCCGGTAATGCTGGCATTGTTCGGGTTCTTCGCGCTGTGGCACTTGCCTCATACATTGCAGCGGTATGCCTACTGACAAGCATTAGGCAAACAACTCGCCCTGCAACTCGTCCAGCAATGCCTGAATCGCATCCAGGCGCTGCTGCGGGTTGTCGAGTTGCAGCAGTTCGATCTTGTCCTCTTCAGAAAACGGCAACAGGTACGCCAATTGATTGGCCAGTGACTGTTGCCCGGTCGCTTCGGTACCCATGTTCAACGCTTCGACCATCGGGTGTTCGGCCAACGCCTTGAGCAGTGCGACCAGATCGGCGTCTTCGTCCTGTAGCGGTTGTTCCGGCTCGTCTTCCAGCCACTCGACCTCGGCGACGGTCAACTGATCGCGCTGCGTCTCGGTGCGCAGAACATGGAAGCGCCGCCCGCCCTGCACCCGAATACCCAGCAGACCATTATCCTGCTGCTTGAAATCGGTCATCAGCGCTTCGCATCCCACCAGCGCGTAGCCCTCCGGGGCGATGCCGACTTCTTCGCCGTCGAGGATGCACACCACGCCGAAGCCACCGCCCTGCTTCATGCAGCGGCTGATCATGTCCAGATAGCGCGCCTCAAAAATCTGCAAGTCGAGGATGCAGCCAGGAAACAGCACCGTGTTCAGCGGAAAAAGCGGCAAGCTCATAGACATTTCCTTACACCACCATCGACACCGCCAACGGCAGGAACACCGCCGTGGCCACGCCCATCAGACTCATCGCCAGCGCTGCGAAGGCGCCGCACTCTTCACTTTCCTGCATCGCCACCGCAGTCCCGACTGCGTGGGCGGTCATGCCCAGCGCCATACCGCGGGCTTCCGGGCTGTGCACACCGAGCCGGTTCAACAGACTCGGGCCGAAAATGGCGCCAATCACTCCGGTGATCAACACGAACACCGCCGCCAGCGCCGCCACTCCGCCAATCTGCTCGGCCACCAGCATGGCAATCGGCGAGGTGACCGATTTGGGCGCCATGGTCATCAGGATCATGTGCTCGGCGCCAAACCACCAACCCAGCAGCACGCCCATGCCGGTGGCAACCACACCACCTATCACCAGCGTAGTAAATATCGGCCAGAACAGCTGTCGAATCCGCCGCAGGTTCAGGTAGAGCGGCACCGCCAGTGCAACGGTCGCCGGCCCCAGCAGAATGCTGAGGAACTCGGTGCTTTTGCGGTATTCGGTATACGTCAACCCACACGCGAGCAACACGCCGATCACCAGCAGCATCGATACCAGTACGGGCTGCAGAAAGATCCAGCGGGTTTTCTCGAACGCCGCCAGCACCAGTTGATAAGCGCCCAACGTAACGCCGATACCGAACAACGGGTGATGAATCACTGCCGCCAGCGCTCCCTGCCAGTCGAAGATCATCACGACTCCTCCGAACGCACGGCGTGGCGCTTGACCAGCCGTTGCATCAAGACCCCGGCGAAGGCCATGGACAGCAGCAGCGACAACACCAGTGCGCCGACGATGGCCCAGAAGTCCGCCGCAATATCGGCGGCGTACACCATCACGCCCACCGCTGGCGGCACCAGCAGCAAGGGCAAATAACGCAGCAGGCTGCTGGCGGCCAGGCTCAGGGGCTCAGCCACTTCGCCACGAATGACCAGGAACCCCAGCAGCAACAGCAGGCCGATAATCGGCCCTGGCAGCACCGGCAAAAACAAATGGTTGAGGGCCGTGCCGAGCAATTGAAACAGCACCAGCCAGGTCAGGCCGCGTAGCAACATCCGTCATCTCCAGCAAAACTCGTCCCCCACACGCGGGCCGAGCATTATAAGCACGACAACGCTATGCACCGGCATTCGCCAAAAGCATGGTCAGTTGACCTGAGCCAATTGTCATGTTGATCTAAAGTGGTTTTCCGGGAGGTCAAATCCCCCCATTCGAAAAACTATAAATCCGATGAACCCAAGGAGAGTCTCAATGCCCTATGTTCCCGTTGCAGAGCTCAAAGATTATGTCGGCAAGGAACTCGGACGTTCCGAATGGCTCACGATCGATCAGGACCGCATCAACCTGTTCGCTGAAGCTACAGGCGATTATCAGTTCATCCACGTTGACCCGGTAAAAGCCGCACAAACCCCGTTTGGCAGCACCATCGCCCACGGTTTTCTGTCGCTGTCGCTGATCCCGAAACTGATGGAAGACATCCTGGTCCTGCCGCAAGGCTTGAAGATGGTCGTCAACTACGGCCTGGACAGCGTGCGTTTCATTCAACCGGTGAAGGTCGACTCCAGAGTCCGGCTCAAGGTCGAACTGAGCGACGTTACCGAAAAGAAACCCGGCCAATGGTTGCTCAAGGCCACCGCCACGCTGGAAATCGAAGGCCAGGAAAAACCGGCGTACATCGCTGAACCGTTGTCGCTGGCGTTCGTTTAACCCTCACCCGATGCGAAACAGCCCTACGCTGTTTCGCACAGCTCTATATATCAGACACATAGCTGCGGCATACTCCCTCGCCTAATTGCCCGGATCCCGCTATGCGCTCACTTGCACCCCTTGCTCTGACCCTGTTGCTCACCGCGTGTGGTGACGGCGAATCGCTGCTGCCGCCCGACGCACGCCTGCCTGATGGCGGCCGCTATCGGGGTGATCTGGTCAATGGGTTGCTGCAAGGCCAGGGCCGGATCGACTACCCGAACGGCAGCTGGTACGCCGGTCAGTTCGACAAGGGCCAGTGGCACGGTCAGGGCGAATGGCACGGCAGTAACGGCGAGGTTTACCGCGGGGAGTTCCAGCAGGGGCTGTTCCATGGCCAGGGCACGCTGACCACCAACGGCAGCAGCTACACCGGCGGCTTCAAACTCGGGCGGCGCGACGGTGAAGGCACCCTCAAAGAAGACGGCATGACCTACCGTGGCGAGTTCAAGGCCGATCAGTATTCCGGCCTCGGCCGTCTCGAGCTTGAAGACGGCAGCCAGTATCAGGGCCAGTTCGCCAACGGCAAACCCAACGGTGAAGGCCAGCGTGGCGATGCCAGCGGCAACCAGTTCACCGGTACTTTTGTCGACGGTCAGCTGGAAGGCAACGGCACCTTCAGCAGTGCCGAGGGCGACAGCTACGTCGGTGGCTTCAAACAGAATCAGTTGAACGGCAAAGGCCGCTACGAGAACGCCGACGGCGACGTGTGGGTCGGCCAGTTCAAGGAAGGCGCGCTGAACGGAAAAGGCGAATTGATCGGCGCCGACAACAGCCACTACATCGGCCAATTCAGTGATTGGCGTTTCACCGGTCAAGGCCGTTTGAATCTGGCGGACGGCAGCTTCTACATCGGCGAGTTCAATAACGACAGCTATCAAGGGCACGGCACGCTGGTGCTGACGGATGGCACCGTGCAAAGCGGCGACTGGATCAATGGCCAGCGTGTACGCGATGCTAATGGCAAGTTGCTGCCAGACACCCTCGAGTTGGGGTTACTGGCGCAAGGGCGCCTGCTCGAAGACGCGCTGGCCAATGTGCCGGCCTCGACCCCGGCGATCGAGCTGTACACCCTGACCGTGGGCGGCGACGGCAAGCAGAGCGTGTTTCTGCGCGAGTCCGATTACGTCAGCAACATGCTCGCCAGCCGCTTCGGCGCCTACGGCCAGATTCGCCTGGTCAACCATCGCGACCACCTCGGCGACCGGCCGATGGCCACGCGCGAGAACCTGCGCCGCGCCGCCCTGACCCTGGCCGAACGCAGCGGGCCGGAAGATCTGGTGTTCATCTACCTGACCAGCCACGGCACCCACGAACACGAACTGGTGCTCGACCAACCGCGCATGGAACTGGCCGATTTGCCGGCTGACGAATTGGCCGCCGTCCTCGCTCCGCTGAAAAACCGCGACAAGATCATCGTGATTTCGGCCTGCTACTCCGGTGGTTTTATCCCGGCACTCAAAGACGAACGCACACTGATCATGACCGCCTCGCGCGCCGACCGGGTGTCGTTCGGCTGCTCGGAGGAAGCTGACTTCACGTACTTCGGCGACGCGTTGTTCGTTCAGGCACTGAACCAGACCGACGATCTGGAGCAGGCATTCAAACTGGCCAAGGCCACGGTCGCCGAGCGCGAACTGGCAGATAACTTCGAGGCATCGGAACCACAGATCTGGGCGCCTAAAGGGGTGTTGGCGCATTGGCAATTACTGCGCAAGCAACAAGCACGCAAGGCACTACAAAGTGCCGCTTTAACCAGCAAGGAAGCAAAGAGCAACTAAGCTGAAACAGTATCAAGGGGGAAACATTATGTACTTGACGCCTCAGCATGTATTGCTCGCTGGAGCCACCGGCCTGACTGGTGAACACTTACTCGATCGGCTGCTCAACGAGCCGACCATCAGCCGCGTACTGGCACCGTCACGCCGACCACTGGCGGAACATCCTCACTTGGAAAACCCGGTTGGCGATCCGGCGGTGCTTCTCCCCCAACTCAGTGGCCGCGTCGACATTGCCTTCTGCTGCCTGGGCACGACGATCAAACAGGCCGGCTCCGAACAAGCCTTTCGCGCCGTCGATCTGGACCTGGTGGTGGCGTTTGCCAAACGCGCGCGGGAAATGGGCGCACGACACTTGATCGTGATCAGCGCCCTGGGGGCTGATCGCAGATCCTCGGTTTTCTACAACCGGGTCAAGGGCGAGATGGAATACGCATTGCGCGCACAGAACTGGCCGCAACTGACTATCTGCCGACCTTCCCTGCTACTGGGAGATCGCCTTGAACCGCGACTCGCCGAACAACTGGCAGGCCCGCTGTCCAAACTGATTCCCGGCAAATACCACGGCATCGAAGCCTGCCAACTGGCCCGCGCCATGTGGCGCCTGGCGCTGGAAGAACAGGATGGCTTGCGGATTGTCGAGTCGGATGAGTTGCGCAAGTTAGGCAAATAGATCGGCGGTGACTGGGCAGGCGTCATCGCGAGCAAGCTCGCTCCCACACTTGATCGGTGCCGTTCACATAATTTGCATTCACTGAAGATCCAATGTGGGAGCGAGCTTGCTCGCGATAGAGCGCGGCAGCGCTCCGCTACAACCCGCCCGTCGCCTGAAGCCCTACCCCCAGCACCGTCAACACCGACAGCGGCAACAGCAGCGTGTCGAGCAGCGCGCTGGCCGGCAGGTCGATGCCGGGGTAGCTCGGTGCTTCGGCGCCAAAACGATCCTTGGCGCAGCAACCGCCGTCCAGCGCGTACAGATCAAGGCGCATCCCCGAGTACACCACCGGCGCTCCGGGCTTGGCCGCATCCAATGTGCGTGCGGTGGCACAACCGCCCAATTGCAGGGCGAGCAGAAGACTCAATAGCTTATTCATCGCTGCTCAAATGGTGTTCGCCCCAACGCGGCAGCATGTCTTGCGGGATGTTCAATAGATTGAGAATCCGCGCCACGACAAAGTCCACCAGATCATCGATGGTCTGCGGCTGGTGATAGAAACCCGGCGAGGCCGGCAGAATGGTCACGCCCATGTTTGACAGCTTGAGCATGTTTTCCAGGTGAATACTGGAATACGGCGCCTCGCGTGGCACCAGAATCAACTGCCGACGCTCTTTCAAGGTCACGTCGGCGGCGCGCTCGATCAGGTTGTTGCAGGCGCCTGTGGCAATCGCCGACAAGGTCCCGGTCGAACACGGCACCACCACCATCGCGGCCGGCGAGCCGGAGCCCGAAGCCACGGGCGACATCCAGTCTTCCTTGCCATACACCCGAATCTGCCCGGCAGCCGCGCCGGTGTATTCAGTGAGGAAGGCCTGCATCATCTGTGGTTTCGGCGGCAGCGTGACGTCGGTCTCGGTCGCCATCACCAGTTGCGCGGCCTTGGAAATCAGGAAGTGCACCTCGCGGTCTTCGCGCACCAGACAATCGAGCAGGCGCAAGCCGTACTGGGCGCCGGAAGCGCCGGTCATGGCCAGCGTGATGCGATCCGGACCGTTACTCATTTAAGCGCCTCAGCCAATTTGCCGTGCAGGCCGCCGAAGCCGCCGTTGCTCATGATCACCACGTGGGTGCCCGGTTTGGCCTGGCGCTTCACCTGCTCGATAATGCCGTCCAGCGAGTCGCAGACCATAGATGGCACGGTGCACAGCGCAGCAACGGCGGGCAAGTCCCAGCCGAGGTTGGCCGGTGCATACCAGATCACCTGATCGGCATCGACCACGCTTTCCGGCAAACCGTCACGGTGCGCGCCGAGCTTCATCGAGTTGGAACGCGGTTCGATGATCGCGATCAACGGTGCGTCGCCGATGCGTTTGCGCAGACCGTCAAGGGTGGTCGCAATGGCGGTCGGGTGGTGAGCGAAGTCGTCGTAGATAGTGACGCCGTGAACTTCAGCGACTTTTTCCATACGACGCTTGACGCTCTTGAACGCGCTCAACGCGGCGATACCCATCGCCGGAACCACGCCCACATGCCGCGCGGCCGCCAGAGTCGCCAGGGCATTGGCAACGTTGTGCTGGCCGGTCATGTCCCACTCGACCACGCCTTGGGCGACGCCTTCGAACATCACTTCAAACTTCGAGCCGTCTTCGCTGAGCAACTTGACCTGCCACTGCCCGCCTGCGCCGGTGGTTTGCACCGGGGTCCAGCAACCCATTTCGATCACGCGCTGCAACGCAGGTTCGGTGGTCGGGTGAATCACCAGGCCTTCACTCGGGATGGTCCGCACCAAGTGGTGGAACTGTCGCTCGATGGCCGGCAGATCGGGGAAGATGTCGGCGTGATCGAACTCAAGATTATTGAGGATCGCGGTACGCGGACGGTAGTGAACGAATTTCGAACGCTTGTCGAAGAACGCGCTGTCGTATTCATCGGCTTCGATCACGAAGAACGGCGTGTCACCCAGACGCGCCGATACCGAGAAGTTCTGCGGCACGCCGCCAATCAAAAAGCCCGGGCTCATGCCCGCGTGTTCCAGCACCCAGGCGAGCATGCTGCTGGTAGTGGTTTTACCGTGAGTGCCGGCAACCGCCAGCACCCAGCGGCCTTGCAGCACATGGTCGGCCAGCCATTGCGGACCGGAGACGTACGGCAGGCCTTTGTTCAGTACGTATTCGACCGCCGGGTTGCCGCGCGACATCGCATTGCCGATCACCACCAGATCCGGGGCCGGATCGAGTTGGGAAGGATCATAGCCTTGCGTCAGCTCGATGCCCTGCGCCTGCAACTGCGTACTCATCGGCGGGTAGACGTTGGCATCGGAGCCCGTCACATGATGGCCCAGCTCTTTGGCCAGAACCGCCATCGAGCCCATGAAAGTGCCGCAAATACCCAGAATATGAATGTGCATAGTCAACCTCGTAAACATCGAGGCAGGTTAGCGTAGAGGGCCGAAAATCGCACTCTTTAGGTGATGGGCTGGCTTTGCTCTCTCGTTCCCACGCTCCGCGTGGGAACGAGCATAGTCGCGACGTGGTTTAACGGGCGATGCCGTGTTTGCGCAGTTTTCTATAGAGGGTGTTGCGGCTGACACCCAGTTGTTCAGCGGTATGGGTCATGTGCCAACGCTGCTGCTCCAGGGCATTGAGCAACGCCAGGCGTTCGGCATCGTCCAGCGGATATTCGGACACCTCGTCCGCCTGCGCTAACACTGGAGCCGGTCGGACCTGCCGAATCATCACCGGCAAATCCTCAACCCCGATCCGTCCGTCATCGCACAATGCCGCCAGGGTCCGCAGCACATTGCGCAATTGCCGCACGTTACCCGGCCAGGCGTAGTCGAGCAGCGCCTGTCGCGCCGCAGCGTCAATCAGCACCGCCTCCCCACCCGACTCTTCAGCCAGCAAAAAGTCCAGCAACTGCGACTTGTCGCTGCGTTCGCGCAACGCTGGCAAGGCGATTTCCAGGCCATTGAGGCGGTAATACAAGTCTTCGCGGAAACTGCCGTCCTGTACCCGCTCGAGCAAATTCCGGTGAGTGGCACTGATGATCCGCACATTGACCGGCAGCGGCTCACCACCGATGGGCACCACCTGCCGATCTTCCAGCACCCTTAATAGTCGGGTTTGCAGCGCCAGCGGCATGTCACCGATCTCGTCGAGAAACAACGTGCCGCCATCGGCCTGCTGCAACTTGCCGCGCATGCCCTCTTTGCGGGCGCCAGTGAAACTGCCGCCGCGATAGCCGAACAGTTCGCTCTCGATCAGGCTTTCCGGGATCGCCGCACAGTTGAGCGCGACGAAGGCTTTGTCGGCGCGCTGACTGGCCTGGTGCACGGCCTTGGCGAAGGCCTCCTTACCTGAGCCGGTTTCACCGTTGATCAGCAGCGGCACATCACGCTCGAAGACTCGCAAGGCTTTACGAAAATCAGCCTGCAGCCCTTCATCCCCCAGGCAAATGCCCGAAAGTGCCGGGCGCTCGGCAATGACCGGCTGTTGCAGCACCGGGGTCGGAATGCTGCGCGGCTGGCCGCGCAGCAGCGCAAACAGCACCCGCCCGTCGCGGGTGCGTAATGGCCAACTGGCGCTAGCATTAACGCTCGCACGCCCCAGCAGTTCGTCCAGCGAGCAATCGAAAAACGCCTCGACCGGCTTACCCAGCAACCCGCCACGAATATGCCCCAGCAGGTTCAACGCGCTCTGATTGACCGCGCTGATCCGCCCTTCGCCGTTAAACGCCAGCAGCCCTTCGCTGAACAGCCCGACCGACTCGGCCTGCAAGTGAAAGCGCAGCAGCCATTGATTGTCGAAGTAACGCAGGAAGTAGCAGCTCTCGATCATCTTCGCCGAGAGGTTGACCAGCGCCATGGTGTGGAACTGACTCTGACGCGAGACATCGTGACGCGCCGACGACACGTCGAGCACCGCCAGCAGTTCGCCGTGCGGGTCGAACACCGGGCTCGCCGAACAGGTCAGGCCGGTGTGGCGACCGCGAAAGTGTTCATCCTGGTGAATGGTCAGCGACTGCCGCTCCACCAGGCAGGTGCCGATGCCATTGGTGCCTTCGCAGGCTTCGCTCCAGTCAGCGCCAAGCCACAGACCGGCGCGCTCGAAAATCTTCCGTTCGGCAGGCGCGGTGACACAGTTGAGAATCACCCCGCGGGCGTCGGTCAACAGCACGGCGTGGCCGGCACCGGAAAGTTGTTGATGCAGGCTGGTCATTTCGCCACCGGCAATCTGCAGGACTTGCTGCAAGCGCTCGCGACTCTCCAGCACACGACCGTGTTCAAGCACCGTCGGCGCCATGGTCAGGGCCGGGTCGAGGTGATAATCCTCAAGACAACGCAGCCAGGAACGGGCGATGGACGGATCGCTGCCCGGCCCCTGCAAATGGGATTTGCCTTGGGTCACGGTCAAGACTTGCTGGGCATGGCGACTCAAATGGTTGCTGTGCATTTTTTATTATTCTCCCCTGGGCTCAACTGCCTTGCATGAGGTGACGCCCAGCATCCTCCAGCATCAAGCGCATTGCAATGCTGGCCTGACCACCAGGTCACAGGTTGTGCCACAAGCGGTACAAACTGTCACAAGGCCTGTACCGCATCTGTCACAGGCCCTGTATCACCACCCCCTTGAAAAAGCCGTAAGCCCTTGATTTACCTGAACTTCAAAGCACTGGCCCGACCTTTGCTCTACGCTTCTCAAGCGCTTACTGCGCGTACTCCCTTATAAGCACAAAAGCCAAGGAGATACTCACCATGCGTTACGCTCACCCAGGTACTGAAGGCGCTATCGTTTCGTTCAAGAGTCAATACGGCAACTACATCGGCGGCGAATTCGTCGCGCCTGTCAAAGGTCAGTACTTCACCAATACCTCCCCGGTCAACGGCCAACCGATTGCCGAATTCCCCCGCTCCACGGCCGAAGACATCGAAAAAGCCCTGGACGCTGCCCACGCAGCCGCCGACGCCTGGGGCAGCACGTCTGCTCAGGCGCGCTCGCTGGTGCTGCTGAAAATCGCTGACCGCATCGAGCAAAACCTCGAAGTCCTGGCGATCACCGAAAGCTGGGACAACGGCAAAGCCGTGCGTGAAACCCTCAACGCCGACATCCCGCTGGCCGCTGACCACTTCCGCTACTTCGCCGGTTGCCTGCGCGCCCAGGAAGGCAGCGCCGCGGAAATCGACGGCAACACCGTGGCTTATCACATTCACGAACCGCTGGGCGTGGTCGGGCAGATCATCCCGTGGAACTTCCCGATCCTGATGGCCGCCTGGAAACTTGCCCCGGCACTGGCCGCCGGTAACTGCGTGGTGCTCAAGCCCGCCGAGCAAACCCCGCTGGGTATTACCGTGCTGATGGAACTGATCGGCGACCTGCTGCCGCCCGGCGTGCTGAACGTCGTGCAAGGTTTCGGCAAAGAAGCCGGTGAAGCCCTGGCCACCAGCAAACGCATTGCCAAAATTGCCTTTACCGGCTCGACGCCGGTCGGCTCGCACATCATGAAATGCGCCGCCGAAAACATTATTCCGTCCACCGTGGAACTGGGCGGCAAATCGCCGAACATCTTCTTCGCCGACATCATGCAAGCCGAACCGACCTTCATCGAGAAAGCTGCCGAAGGCCTGGTGCTGGCGTTCTTCAACCAGGGCGAAGTCTGCACCTGCCCGTCCCGCGCGCTGGTGCAAGAGTCGATCTACGACGACTTCATGAAAGTGGTGATGAAGAAGGTCCTGCAAATCAAACGTGGCGACCCGCTGGACACCGACACCATGGTCGGCGCCCAGGCATCCGAGCAGCAATTTGACAAGATCCTCTCCTACCTGGAAATCGCCAAAGGCGAAGGTGCCGAGTTGCTGACCGGCGGCAAGGTGGAAAAACTCGAGGGCAACCTGGCGACCGGGTATTACATCCAGCCGACCCTGCTCAAGGGCACCAACAAAATGCGCGTGTTCCAGGAAGAAATCTTTGGCCCGGTGGTGAGCATCACCACCTTCAAGGACGAAGCCGAAGCCCTGGCGATTGCCAACGACACCGAGTTCGGCCTTGGTGCCGGTCTCTGGACCCGTGACATCAACCGCGCCTACCGCATGGGCCGGGCGATCAAGGCCGGTCGTGTCTGGACCAACTGCTACCACCTGTACCCAGCCCACGCCGCGTTCGGTGGTTACAAGAAGTCTGGTGTCGGCCGTGAAACCCACAAAATGATGCTCGACCACTACCAGCAAACCAAAAACCTGCTGGTGAGCTACGACATCAATCCGCTGGGCTTCTTCTAACTCCGCGCGAAATCGCGTAACGGCTATCGCGGGCAAGCCTTGCTCCTACAAATCCCCCCCCTGTAGGAGCATGGCTTGCCAACGATGGCGCCTTCATTGACACAACCTACATTGCCCTGCCGCTCTGGCACGGGCTTTGCGTGCCTGCTCGACAGATTAACCGCTGCGTGAACAGCGTCGATCCACCCAAACCGCCACACCCGAAAGTCCAACAGATCGAACAATAAAAAACAGAGAGGACTTATGACTTCTTCAACAACGCTCAAACCCACACTCGGCACCTTGCACCTTTGGGGCATTGCCGTCGGCCTGGTGATTTCCGGCGAATACTTCGGCTGGAGTTACGGCTGGGGCACCGCAGGCACCCTGGGGTTCCTCGTCACCGCGTTGATGGTGGCGACGATGTACACCTGTTTCATCTTCAGTTTCACCGAACTCACCACTGCGATTCCCCACGCTGGCGGGCCCTTTGCCTACAGCCGACGAGCCTTTGGTGAGAAAGGCGGCTTGATCGCCGGGATCGCCACGCTGATCGAGTTCGTCTTCGCGCCACCGGCCATTGCGATGGCCATCGGCGCCTACCTGAACGTGCAATACCCGGATCTTGACCCGAAACTCGCCGCGATCGGCGCCTACTTCGTGTTCATGGGCCTGAACATCCTCGGCGTCAGCATTGCCGCGACCTTCGAACTGGTGGTGACCGTTCTGGCGGTAGCCGAACTGCTGGTGTTCATGGGCGTGGTTGCACCGGGCTTCAGCTTCAGCAATTTCGTGCTCAACGGCTGGTCCGGCGCCAATGAGTTCACGGTCGCCTCGATCCCCGGCATCTTTGCAGCGATCCCCTTTGCCATCTGGTTTTTCCTCGCCATCGAAGGCGCGGCCATGGCTGCCGAAGAAGCCAAGGACCCGAAACGCACCATTCCACGGGCCTACGTCAGCGGCATCCTGACCCTGGTGTTCCTGGCCATCGGCGTGATGGTCATGGCCGGCGGTGTGGGCGACTGGCGTCAACTGGCGAACATCAACGACCCGCTGCCTCAGGCCATGAAAGCCGTGGTCGGCAACAACTCCAGCTGGATGCACATGCTGGTGTGGATCGGTTTGTTCGGTCTGGTGGCGAGCTTCCACGGGATCATCCTCGGCTACTCGCGACAGTTCTTCGCCCTCGCTCGCGCCGGCTACCTGCCTCGCGGCCTGGCCAAGCTCTCGCGCTTCCAGACCCCGCATCGGGCAATTCTGGCCGGCGGCGTGATCGGCATCGCGGCGATCTACAGCGATGGGCTGGTCAACCTGCAAGGCATGACCCTGACCGCCGCGATGATCACCATGTCGGTGTTCGGCGCTATCGTGATGTACATCATCAGCATGCTCAGTCTGTTCAAACTGCGCAAAACCGAGCCGAACCTGGAGCGCACCTTCCGCGCCCCGGGTTATCCGATCGTGCCGGGCATCGCGCTGTTCCTGGCAGTGGTCTGCCTGGTGGCGATGGCCTGGTTCAACACCCTGATCGGGATGATTTTCCTCGGTTTCATGGTGGCCGGCTTCATCTACTTCCAATTGACCGCCAAACAGCGCTTCGACGCCCCGGCGGACGCGATGCTTACCGGCATCTAACGTGCACTTGCGCCGGGCGAATGGCCCGGCGCCTGCATTATTGAAGTGCACTGAGACCCAGTGTGGGAGCGAGCTTGCTCGCGAATACGGAGTGTCATTCAGCACATGTGCCGGATGTCAGACCGCTATCGCGAGCAAGCTCGCTCCCACGAGGGATGGTCAGTGTTATCAAGACTTGTACACATAAAGAGGACACCGCTCATGGCTGCATTTGCCCATACCGTCGGCGCCCGGACCTACCGTTTCGACAGCCTCAAGGAAGTCATGGCCAAGGCCAGCCCGGCACGCTCCGGAGACTTTCTGGCCGGCGTCGCCGCCCTGAACGATGGCGAACGGGTCGCCGCGCAAATGACCTTGGCTGACATCCCGCTCAAGCAGTTCCTGCAAGAAGTACTGATCCCGTACGAATCCGATGAAGTCACCCGGCTGATCATCGACACCCACGATGCTCGCGCCTTTGAGACTGTCAGCCACCTGACCGTTGGCGGTTTTCGCGACTGGCTGCTCAGCGATGCGGCCGACGAGCAGAGCCTACGCGCGCTGGCCCCTGGCCTGACCCCGGAAATGGCCGCCGCCGTGTCGAAGATCATGCGCGTGCAAGACCTGGTGCTGGTGGCGCAAAAGATTCGCGTGGTGACTCAGTTTCGCGGCACCATGGGCCTGCGCGGGCGCCTGTCGACCCGTCTGCAACCCAACCATCCGACTGACGAACCCGCCGGGATCGCCGCGAGCATTCTCGACGGCCTGCTCTACGGCAACGGCGACGCGATGATCGGCATCAACCCGGCCACCGACAGCATCGCCTCGATCTGCGCGATGCTGGAAATGCTCGACGCGGTCATCCAGCGCTACGAAATCCCGACCCAAGCCTGCGTGCTGACCCACGTCACCACCTCCATCGAGGCGATCAATCGAGGCGTGCCACTGGATCTGGTGTTCCAGTCGATTGCCGGCACCGAAGCGGCCAATGCCAGTTTCGGCATCAGCCTGAGTGTGCTGCAGGAAGGTTATGAAGCAGGCTTGAGCCTCAGTCGCGGTACCCTGGGGCAAAACCTGATGTACTTCGAAACCGGCCAGGGCAGCGCGCTCTCGGCCAACGCCCATCACGGCATCGACCAGCAAACCTGCGAAACCCGCGCCTACGCCGTGGCACGGCACTTCAAGCCGTTTCTGGTAAACACCGTGGTCGGCTTCATCGGCCCGGAATACCTCTACAACGGCAAACAGATCATCCGCGCCGGCCTCGAAGATCACTTCTGCGGCAAGTTGCTCGGGGTGCCGATGGGCTGCGATATCTGTTACACCAACCACGCCGAAGCCGATCAGGACGACATGGACACCCTGCTGACGCTGCTCGGCGTGGCCGGGATCAACTTCATCATGGGCATCCCCGGCTCCGACGACATCATGCTCAACTACCAGACCACGTCGTTCCACGACGCGCTCTACGCACGCCAGACCCTGGGCCTGAAACCGGCACCCGAGTTTGAGCGGTGGCTGGCCAATATGGGCATTTTCACCCAAGGTGACGGCAAGGTGCACTTCGGCAACAACCTGCCGCCGGCCTTCCGCCAGGCCATGGCGCAACTGGGATGAGTAATCTGCTGATGGATAAACCAACCGTCGATCCGCAAAACCCCTGGCTGGGACTGCGCCGCCTGACCCCGGCACGCATCGCTCTGGGTCGCACCGGCACCAGTATGCCGACCGGCGCGCAACTGGATTTCCAGTACGCCCACGCCGAGGCCCGCGATGCCGTGCACCTGCCCTTCGATCATGTCGGGCTCAGCCAGCAACTGGCCGAGCGCGGACGCGACAGTCTGCTGCTGCACAGCGCCGCCAACGATCGCCACAGTTATCTGCAACGGCCAGACCTGGGGCGAAAATTGAGTGATGAGTCCGCACAAACGCTGCGTGAATACGCGTTGGCCAACCCGGGCGGCGTTGATCTGGCGATCGTCGTGGCCGACGGCTTGTCAGCGCTGGCGGTGCATCGACACACCTTGCCGTTTCTGGCGCGCATGGAAGAACAGACGGAGGCCGAAGGCTGGTCGTTGTCGCCAGTGATTCTGGTGGAACAGGGTCGCGTCGCCGTGGCTGACGAAATCGGCGAATTGCTTGGCGCAAAAATGATCGTGATCCTGATCGGCGAACGCCCTGGACTCAGCTCGCCAGACAGTCTCGGCTTGTATTTCACCTATAATCCAAAGGTCGGCCTGACGGACGCCTATCGCAACTGTATTTCCAATGTCCGCCTTGAAGGTTTGAGCTATGGCATGGCGGCACACCGTTTGCTGTACTTGATGCGCGAGGCCTGTCGACGGCAGTTGTCGGGGGTTAACCTGAAAGACGAAGCCCAGGTCCAAACTATCGGGTCGAGAGATGACGCTGATATGACAGGAAATTTCCTACTGAGTCTGCCGGATGCCTGACCCGTATTGGAATTGCGTTTTTGCTCCGCTTTCAGGCAGAGTTCGACGAACGGCTGCCCGAGCAGTGAACCGATTGCCGTCGTATCCACTGGAAACTGCCGCCCTATCTACTTGAAAGTTGAGGCCTAGCATGCGGATTACTCAAGCAACCCTCGAGCACCTGGACCTTCTGACGCCGTTGTTCGTCAAGTACCGCGAGTTTTATGGCTCGTTGCCTTATCCAGACTCGTCCCGGGCCTTTCTGGAAAAGCGTCTGCGGCGCAAGGAGTCGGTGATCTATCTGGCCCTGCCCGATGATGACGACAGCAAACTGCTGGGTTTTTGTCAGCTGTACCCAAGCTTTTCGTCCCTGTCGCTCAAGCGCGTGTGGATCCTCAACGACATCTACGTCGCCGAAGACGCCCGCCGCCAACTGGTTGCCGACAACCTGATGCGCACCGCAAAGAAAATGGCCAAGGAAACCCAGGCTGTGCGCATGCGCGTGTCGACCAGCAGCGACAACAAAATTGCGCAGAAAACCTACGAATCCATCGGGTTTCGCGAAGACACCGAGTTCAAGAACTACGTCTTGCCGATCAGCGAAGAACTCTGAGCCAGAGTCGGACACTTTGGGAGAGAGCTTGCTCGCGATTCAGGCGCCTCGGTGTGTCAGTCATACCGAGCCGATGCTATCGCGAGCAAGCTCGCTCCCACAAAGTTCAGTACCGAACCACCGATCCGACTTGGAAATCCCTCGCTACAAACTCGACACGCTTTTCACTTTTCAGTCCGTATAATCACGAACCTTACGGACTGTAAGAAAAACTCCACAGCCCTGTAGCCATTTTTCCAAAATATCCGCACAGGCCTGCTGAGTCGGGTCGTTACCACAGGTGCCCACCATGGATTTCAACCCGATCGACCTAATCCTGCATCTCGATGTCTACCTCGATTTGCTGGTGACCAACTACGGGCCATGGATCTACGCCATCCTGTTCATGGTGATTTTCTGCGAAACCGGCCTGGTCGTGATGCCTTTCCTGCCGGGCGATTCGTTGTTGTTCATCGCTGGCGCGGTAGCGGCCGGTGGCGGCATGGACCCGGTGCTGCTGGGCGGCTTGCTGATGCTGGCGGCGATTCTCGGTGACAGCACCAACTACCTTGTCGGGCGAACAGCCGGCGAAAAGTTGTTCAGCAATCCGAACTCAAAGATCTTCCGTCGCGACTACCTGCAACAAACCCATGACTTCTATGACAAGCATGGCGGCAAGACCGTGACCCTGGCGCGCTTCCTGCCGATCATCCGGACCTTCGCACCGTTCGTCGCTGGCGTAGGCAAAATGCCTTACCCGCGTTTCTTCGCCTTCAGTGTACTCGGCACCATCTTCTGGGTCGGCGGCCTGGTGACCCTGGGTTATTTCTTCGGTAACGTGCCGTTCATCAAGAAAAACCTGTCGTTGCTGGTAGTGGGCATCATCCTGCTGTCGCTGGTGCCGATGATCATTGGCGTGATCCGCAGCCGCCTGGCCAACGCGAGCTCCAAAGCCGCGTCGCGCTGAGCGTCCATGGGGTTCCTCAACGCCTGGCGCCGCCAGCGCACGCTGGCCAAACACCCCGTTGCCGATGAAACCTGGCAACGGGTGCGCCAACACCTGAGTTTTCTCGACGGCCTCAGCGAGGCCGAAGACCGCTGGCTGCGTGAAGCCGCCGTGCTCTTTCTGCAAGAAAAACACCTGACCTGCCTGCCCGGCGTCGAACTGCACCAGGAACAGCGCCTGTTGCTCGCCGCTCAGGCGCAGTTGCCGTTACTGCACCTGGGCGATTTGAACTGGTATCAGGGTTTCCACGAAATCGTGCTCTACCCCGACGACTTCCTCAGCCCGCAGCGCCATCGCGATGCCAGTGGCGTCGAGCATGAATGGAACGGCGAGCACAGCGGCGAAGCCTGGCAACAGGGGCCGATCATTCTGGCCTGGCCGGGCGTGATGGCCAGTGGGGGCTGGGAAGGCTACAACCTGGTGATCCACGAACTCGCGCACAAACTCGACATGCTCAACGGCAATGCCAACGGCTTGCCACCGCTGCACAGCGACATGCGCGTCAGTGAGTGGGCGAAAGTCATGCAGCACGCCTACGACGACCTTAATCGCCAACTGGATCGCCATCCGCACGCCAACACCGCCATCGACCCTTACGCGGCGGAAAACCCGGCCGAGTTCTTCGCCGTCACCAGCGAATACTTCTTCAGCGCCCCGGATCTGTTGCACGCCACTTATCCACAGGTCTATCAGCAACTGCAGCTGTTTTACCGCCAGGACCCGCTGGCCAGGCTCGAGCAACTGCAAGCCACACATCCGGGCTATCAGCCACACGACTAGCGTCCTGCCTGGGTCTATACGACCTCTGGTACGTGGCGCAGGCGACGGAATATGCCTATAATCGCCGCCACTTTTTGGTCAATCCGGCCAAGTCATTTGGCCACTTACGGGGGCACCGCCCAATGAGCTACAGCAAGATTCCGGCTGGCAAAGACCTGCCGAACGACATCTACGTCGCGATCGAGATTCCGGCCAACCATGCGCCGATCAAATACGAAATCGACAAAGACAGCGATTGCCTGTTCGTTGACCGTTTCATGGCCACCCCAATGTTCTACCCGGCCAACTACGGTTACATCCCGAACACCCTGGCAGACGACGGTGATCCCCTCGACGTGCTGGTTGTGACCCCTTACCCGGTTGCTCCAGGTTCGGTAATCCGCGCGCGTCCAGTCGGCATCCTGAACATGACCGACGACGGCGGCGGCGATGCCAAAGTCATCGCTGTTCCACACGACAAGCTGTCCCAGCTGTACGTCGACGTGAAGGAATACACCGACCTGCCACCGCTGCTGATTCAGCAGATCGAGCACTTCTTCGCGAATTACAAAGATCTCGAAAAAGGCAAATGGGTGAAGATCGAAGGTTGGGACGGCGCAGACGCCGCTCGCGCCGCGATCATGAAGTCGGTTGCTGCCTATAAAGGCTGAGACGGCGCTGGCTGAACGCCACTGACCTCTTGAAGAAACCCCGGTTATCCGGGGTTTTTTTATGAGTGTTAAAACATCAGGTTAAACAGGGTGTTTAATGAAACAAAGTCTAACGTTTATATGCGTTTAATATGAACTAACAATATCCTGCACCACAGCAGAATATTCCCGCGAAAATTGATCCGGTTGTTTATTTAATCCGGCCACCCCGGCCCGTAAACTCCGTTTTCATGAAAAAGCACAAATGCGGCCCACGCTTCAAAGCGCTCCTGAAAGAGGTGAACATCACCCCGACGGCATTCGCGGCATTCTGCAACGTCGAGCCCCAGCACGTGAACAACTGGTACATCCGCGGCGTTCCCTACCCGCGAATGGAACAAATCGCCCGCTTGTTAAGTGTGAACAGCCTGTGGCTGCTCAACGGCGAGGGCCCAAGACATCCAGGCTCGGGACAACTGACGGATCAGACCGGCAACGTTTTCGACGCGCAAGAAACCCGCGGCGTGTACACCGTGAACGTCGATTCGCTCGATGTAGAAATCCCGCTGTATAACGAAGTCCCCACGGCCCCCGGTGCCAGCGATACCCAGGTCTCTGAAATACCCGGCGAATTCATCCGCCTGCCGCGACACTACCTTGAAAGCCTGGAAGTCGAACCGGCCCAGGCCATCTGCGTGCCGATGGTCGGCGACAGCATGTCGGAGAAAATCGAAGACGGCTCGACCCTCGCCATCGACCGCAGCCTGACCCAGGTCGTCGACGGCCAGATCTACGCCCTCGAACACGCCGGCATGCTGCGCATCAAATACCTGCACCGCCTCCCCTCCGGCGCCCTGCGACTGCGCAGCCACAACAGCAGCGGCTATCCCGATGAAATCTTCAGCGCCAAACAAATCGAAGAACAAAACATCGAAATCCTCGGCTGGGTCTTCTGGTGGTCCACGCTGAACAAACAGAGGCCACCGGTGCCGTTCAGTTGAAACCGAGTCGCCCTTTTAAGCACCACAACGCTCTGGATAGCACTTCACGCTGGGAATTCCCCAAAAAAATCAGTATGCTGCGCCCCACATTTGCATCGACCCGCCCAGCGCCCGTCCGATCGCACCGACAAGGCAGATGACTTTCTCGCCAAGTCCCACAGCCGGACGCAAGATCCGGGTGTACGTTTTGAAGGCTGGTACGGTTTACCAAAAATAAACCAAGCCCGTCCCCGAGAAGCCGGCCACAAGCCGGCTTTTTAATGTCCGAAATAATCCTGTCCATTCTGAGAAATCAACTGATAGCCTCTCTATTCAGGGGCCATAAGGCATTTCTCTGTCCAATGGTGTTTAACGCGGAATACCGCGCAGGCCGAACGCAGGCATCGCGTAGGATGCCGAGCTAGCCGCTTGAATCTCCAGCAATGACACATTGGCGCCATGAAGGGCCAGGCATCGATCAGCCTCCATCCATCTGCGCAAGCATCCGGCGAAAACGCTGCAACGAAAGTGCGAACAGCACGCTGCCGATGAGTAGTAGCGCAAGAAGTTGAACCCACACGACGTCCAGCCCCGCGCCGCGGTACAGCACGCCTTCTCCCAACTGCACCAAGTGGGTGGTGGGCGCGGCCAGCATCAGGTACTGCACCAGCGTGGGCATGCTTTCGCGCGGAGTGGCGCCGCCGGAGAGCAGGATCAACGGCAACAGCACCAGCATCAGCAACAGGCCGAACTGCGGCATGCTGCGGGCCACGGTGGCGAGATAGATGCCCAGGGCGGTGTTGGCGAATAAGCTCAGCGCGGCGCCGACCAGGAACAGCCAGACCGAGCCTTCGATGGGTACGGCGAGCAACCCGCGTACCACGAACTGCAACGACAACGCCGCCGCCACCAGCACCACCGTGCCCATCGCCAAGACCTTGGCCAGCATGATCTGCGTGGGGGTGACCGGCATCACCAGCAGGTGTTCGATAGTGCCGTGCTCGCGTTCGCGGATCAGCGCGGCTCCGGTCAGAATGATCGCCAGCATGGTGATGTTGTCGATGATCTGCAGCAGGCTGCTGAACCAAGTCTTGTCCAACGCCGGGTTGAATCGTGCGCGCAGCGCCAGTTCCACCGACAGGGCCGAATTGCCGCGATAACGCTGCACGAAGGTCTTGACCTCATCGGTGACGATCTGCTCGACATAGGCGCTGCCGCTGAAGGCTTGATCCATGCGTGTGGCATCGACGTTGAGCTGCACCTGCGCGGGACGACCCGCCAGAACATCGCGCTGCAGGTTGGGCGGCATGTGCAGCACGAAGGTATAGCGGCCGGAGTCCAGACCGGCGTCCATCTCGGCAACACTGATGTGCTCTGGTTGCGTGAACTGAGGTGGGTAGAAAGCGGTGGCGATGCGCTGCGACAGGGGCGAATCATCTTCGTCGACGAAGGCGATCGGTGCGTTGTTCAGGGTGTCTGGAATGGCCGAGGCGGCCGTGTAGACCATCACCGTGAAGCTGAAGACGATCAGCAGCAGCATGACCGGATCGCGCCACAGGCTGCGAAGCTCCTTGACGCTCAGTTGCCAGATGTTGGAAAAAGTGCGTTTCATCTCAGCGCTCCTGTTTGTGCAACATCGCAATCGACAGACCCATCACCAGCGGTACGGCCACCAACAAGGCAATGAAGGACTGCTGCAGATCAGCCAGCCCCAAAGCCTTCGCGAATACGCCACGGCTGATGAGAAACATATGGGTGGCCGGGTAGACTTCGCCGATCAGCTTGCCGATGCCCTCCAACGAGGAAACGGGTGTAGTCAGCCCGGCGAACTGGGTGGCAGGCACCAGCGTGCCGATCAGCGCGGCGAACATCGCGGCAATCTGACTGCGTGTGACGGCCGATGCGATCAGCCCCATGCTGGTGGAGATCACCAGAAACACCAGGGTGGCCAGCGCCAGGGTGGCAAAGCTGCCCTTCATGGGCACATCCAGTACGGTCACCGCCAGCACGCTCATCAACAGGAAGTTCAGCATTCCCAGCGCCACATAGGGCAGTTGCTTGCCAAGCAGGAACTCGGTGCGGGTGACAGGGGTGACGTAGAAGTTGATGATCGCGCCCAGTTCCTTCTCGCGCACCACGGCTAGCGCGGTCAGCATCGCCGGCAGCATCAACAGCAGCAATGGCACCACCGCCGGGACGATGGCGGGCAGGCTCTTGATGTCCGGGTTGTAGCGAAAGCGCGTCTGCACTTCGACCGGGTTGGTGTAGGTTTTGCCGTTCAATTGCTGGGATTTTTGCGTCAGCCAGAGCAGGTGCATGCCCTGCACATAGCCTTGCACGGTTTCGGCGCGGCTGGGCATGGCGCCGTTGATCCAGGCACCGACCTGGGCGTTGCGCCCCAGCGTGGCGTCGCGGGCAAAGCCGGACGGGATCTCGATGACCAGACTCAGTTCGCCGGTCTGCATGCGTCGGTCCAGCTCTGCGTAACTGTGCAACGGCGGGCGCTCAAGAAAATACGGCGAACCGGAGAGCGCCAGGGTGTAGTCATGGCTCAAGCCGGTCTGATCACGGTCAAGCACGGCGTAGCGCAGGTCATTGACGTCGGTGCTGATGCCATAGCCGATAACAAACATCAGCAGCAGCGATCCCAGTAGCGCCAGTGTGGCGCGTACCGGATCGCGCCGCAGTTCCAGCGACTCGCGCCAGGCGTAGCTGAGTAGACGCTGCAGGCTGAAAGACTGAGCCTGTTCGGGTGCTGTTGTGGCCGTGCCGTGCCGTGTGGGAGCGCTCTCATCCGGCACAGGCGCGGTATTGTTATCGGCCTCGATCAGATAACCGATAAAGGCCTCTTCCAGACTGGCGGCACCGCGTTTTTCCACCAACTGCATCGGTGCATCACTGTCGAGTACCTTGCCCGCATGCATCATCGACATGCGGTCGCAGCGCTCGGCCTCGTTCATGAAGTGGGTGGAGATGAAGATGGTCACGTGGTCGCGCCGCGACAGTTGCACCAACAAGCGCCAGAACTTGTCGCGCGCCACCGGATCGACGCCCGAAGTCGGCTCATCCAGAATAAGCAGTTCGGGCTTGTGAACCATCGCCACGGCCAGCGATAGGCGCTGGCGCATGCCCATGGGGATGCTGGGCGGCAGGCTATCCATGACGTCCAGCAATTCAAAACGCCCGGCCATTTGCTGCACGCGAGCGTCGATCTCTGTGGCGGGCACATGGAATAGCTTGGCATGCAGGACCAGGTTCTGCTTTACCGTCAATTCGTTATAGAGCGAGAACGATTGCGACATGTAGCCTACGCGACTGCGTGTGGCAAGGTCGTGAGAGTCGATCTCCTTGCCGAACAGCCAGGCACGGCCTTCGCTGGCGGGTAGCAGGCCGGTGAGCATTTTCATCGTGGTGCTCTTGCCGCAGCCGTTGGAGCCGAGAAACCCGAAGATTTCTCCGCGACGGATGCGAAAGCTCACGTGATCCACGGCCGTGAAGTCGCCAAAGCGCATTGTCAGTCCCTGGGCTTGGATGGCGATATCGTCCGGGTCGGTCTGCAAGGGAGGAATGACCACAGGCTCGTGGTCTTGCTTTTTCTCGTCCGGCAACAAACTGATGAAGGCCGACTCCAACGAATCGCAATTGGTGCGTGCCAGCAGTTCGGCAGGCGTGCCGGTGGCCCGCACCCGACCTTCGTCCATGACTGCCAGCCAGTCAAAGCCTTGTGCTTCATCCATGTAGGCGGTGGCGACGATCACGCTCATGCCGACTCGCTGGCGACGGATACGGGCGATCAGTTCCCAGAACTGCGCGCGCGCCAGCGGATCGACACCCGTAGTGGGTTCGTCGAGGATCAGCAGGTCGGGATCATGGATCAGAGCGCAGCACAGGCTCAGTTTCTGCTTCATGCCTCCCGAAAGCTTCCCGGCGGGTCGCGCAAGAAATGGATACATGCCGGTGCTACGGGTCAAATCGTCGATGCGTCGGCGCCGTTCGCTGGCGTTTTGACTGAACAACCGTGCGATGAACTGCAGGTTTTCCTCCACTGACAGTGTGGGGTACAGGTTCTTGCCCAGGCCTTGGGGCATGTAGGCAATACGCGGGCAGATCTGGTCGCGGTGGGCCTTGCTGGCGATGTCGGCGCCCAGCACCTCTACTGTGCCTTGCTGTACCCGACGCGCGCCGGAGAGCAACGACAGCAGACTGGACTTGCCTACGCCATCCGGGCCGATCAGCCCTACCATGCAACCGCCGGGGATGTCCTGGGTGATGCCCGCCAGCGCCTGGGTCTTGCCGTAATGCAGGCTTACGTCCCGCAAGCGAACCACGGGTTCAGCGAGGCTGTTCATGGCAAGTCCCTAAGCTGTAAGGCTTCAGGCCATCGGGCCTGTGGATCGGTCCTGATCCAGGCAACGCCGGGCAGGCCGGACTTTACGTAATCCTGGTACTTGCGCAGCAATGCTTTGTCGATCCGAGCCTTGACCCGGAACATCAGCTTCTGCCGCTCATTGGCGGTCTCCACGAATTTGGGGGTGAACTGGGCCTGGCGCGAGACAAAGGTGACCTTGGCGGGTATCGGCAAGTTCGGCGCGGTGTCCAGCACGATGCGCACTTCACTGCCCAGGGCCACTTGCCCGGCGGCTTCGGTGGGCAAGAAGAAGCTCATGTAGACATCTGACAGGTCGATCAGGTTAAGCACCTTGCCGCCATCGCCGAGCATTTCGCCGGGCTGGGCCAGGCGATACTGCACGCGGCCAGTGCGCGGGGCCTTGAGAGTGCTGTCGTCCAACTCGGACTGGATGCGCTCGACCGTGGCCTGCGCTGCCGCGACGCTCGATGTTGCGCCGGTGACTTCGGCGTCGGTGGCTTCGATGGCCGATCTGGCGGCGTTAGCCTGCGCGCGCGCGGCATTGAGCGCGGCCCCGGTATTCGCCACGCTGGCGCGGTCATCGTCCAACTCCTGGCCTGTTGTGGCGCCGTCCTTGACCAATACCTCGGTGCGCGCCAGCCGACGCTGGGCGGCATTCAGTTCCGTATGGCGCTGAACCACGACAGCCTCGGCGGCCGCCTGCTCGCTGCGGCGCATGTTCGCCTGCGCCTGAGTGGCCTTCACGGCATGTTCTGCCCGTTGCAATTGCGCTTGGGCCTCGCGCATCTGGGCCAGCAGCGAATCGATATGCATGTGTGCCAACACCTGCCCAGCCTGCACCTCGTCGCCTTCATCGGCCAGGATCTGCTCGATGCGACCGCCAAATTTGGCGGCCACGTCCACCTCCGTGGCTTCAATGCGTCCATTGCTGACCATCAGACCGTCCGGCACGGCGCGTTGATCGAACCAGTCCCAGCCGATCCAGGCTGCACCGGCAATGGCCGCCACGATGGCAACTGCGGTGATTTTCTTCTTGATGGGGGCGCTCATGGCTGGGTTATTCCTCTGCGATATCTGAAAACAGGGTGGATGGCGGCTGATCGAGTAACGGGGCGCTCGGCACATGCCGTGAGCCGCCACCCAGTGCGGCATACAGCACCACCCGGTTGCGCAGCAGTGCGTGTTGCGCTTGTACCACTTGTTGCTGGGTCTGCAGACGATCACGTTCGGCGTCAAGCACCTCCAGGAAACTGGACCGGCCACGGTCATGGCTCAAGCGCGCCAGCCGACTGCGTTCTTCCTGGATCTCGACGGCTTGCTGCTGCACTGATAATTGCTGTTGCAGCCAGTGCTGGTTGGCCAGGGCATCCGCTACGTCGCGAAAGGCGCTCTGGATGATTTGCTCGTACTCAACGACGGCAAGGTGTTTGCGCACATTCGCCAAATCCAGGTTGGCCTGGTTCAGTCCCCCATCGAAGACCGGCAACGACAGGCTTGGTGCGAAGTTCCAGGCACGGCTGCTTGCGTTGAATAAGTCACTCAGTTCTGCGCTGGCCAGGCCGCCGAAAGCGGTCAAGCTGATGCGCGGGAAGAAGGCCGCGCGGGCCGCGCCGATATGGGCGTTGGCGGCGCGCAGGCGATGCTCTGCCGCGATGATGTCCGGGCGGTTGATCAGCAGGTCGGATGGCAGGCCGGCATCCAGGGGCTGGACCAGGGTCTGATCGGCGACAGGCCTGTCGTTGGCATCGACGAGGTCAACCTGTCCGACCAGCAGATTCACTGCATTGCATTGCAAGTCGCGTTGCTGTTGCAGTTGCAGCGCCAATGCCTCGGCCTGGGTTAGTAGCGTCTGCACCTGGGTCAGTTCCAGCTTGGTCACTGACCCCATCTCAAACCGATGTGTGAAGATGCGCAGCGATTCGCTCTGGTTGGCCTGAGCGGCGTTAGCCAGGCGCAGGCGCTCATCCAGCTCGTGGAGGCCAATCCAGGCGTCGGCCACCTGCGCCACCAGGCTGATCGTTACTGCCCGATGCCCGGCCTGGGTCGCCAGGAATTGCTGCAAGGCTTCTTCGTTCAGGCTGGCGATACGCCCCCGGAAGTCGATCTCCCAACTGCTGATACCCACACCTGCCTTGAATTCGTTGCCAGTCGAGGTCTGACCGATTTCCGACAGATCCGCAGGCGTGCGCGAGCGTTGCGCATCGACTCCCAGGGCAACAGTGGGCGCCAGGGAGCTGCGCTCGATGCGGTAGGCGGCCTGTGCTTGCCGAACCCGCAAAGCGGCACTGCGCAGGTCGTGGTTGTGAAGCAGCGCCTGGCGGATCAAAGCCTGTAGATGAGGATCGGGAAAATAGCTCTGCCAGGTTTTATCGGCCGCCGAGGTCAGTGCCCCATCCTCGAATCTTTTACCGCTCCCTTGCTGGTAATGCGCAGGCAAGGTGCTGTTGTTGGGTGTTGTATACGGCGGTATTAACGTAGTGCAGCCTGATAGCAGCACCATCACAAATGCTGCACTGCACTGTCGTGACATGATGTGAAGTTTCCGATCCATAGGAGGCATGGAGGGAAGTGTGCTCTTCACGCGTCAATCGTCTTTCAAGGTTCTATCAAGATTTCATCAAGTGCGGCCAAAGTGCCGGTCTGCGGAACAGACGCCCACGGTGCAGCCTTGCCTTGAGCGTCTGAGATTATTTTCGGGGCTGTAGCGGTGTCAGCACTGAAACGGGCGGCTCGCTCATGAGCAGCCAAGCGCCCGCCACCAATAACAAGACTGCCGCCACGGTACAGGCCAACCAAATCAGTTTCCGGCACCACGGCCCCCGTGCCGGGATGGGCTCTCTACGTGCGCGCACTGTGGATGTCTATTCGCCTCAGAATGAATACTGCAATGAGGCAAAACTGGTGACGCCGGTTTTTTCTTCCACCACAGGACTTTTGTCCACCTCTTCGCGGAACTCCATGACATTCACCCCGACCAACATCGCCCATTGCTTATTGAAATTATGTTGCCAGTCCGCTGACAACGAGTAGGCATAGACGCCGGACTCGGCATCGAAGCGAGAGAACCGGGAAGCCTGGGCCTGGGCATCGCTCACCCCGAAGTAGGTTTGGTTGTAGCGCTTATCCCCGGCATGCACGTTCATGCCAAGGGTAATCACATCACCCGCCGTGTCCAGTACGGTGCTTTTCAGGCCCAACTGGTAACGATTACCACGCTTATGACCGGCAACGCGCAGCTCTGCTTCACCCTTGATCGACAGCCAGGAGGTCAGATCCTGTGCCAGCAGAAACGTGGCAGTGGTCGCGCCTGTGACTTCACCCATCCCCTGGAGTCGCTTGGAGCCAGGACGCCAAACGCTGTCTTCATCAGTACGGCCAAAGTCGTAGCCGATTGCCACGCTGGAGTAAAACCCGCTCTGAGTCAGGTATTCCGCGCCAAGGCCGCGCACGGAATCGGCAAAGAAAATGCCGCGATAAATACTCAGTGTCGGCACCAGCATGGCTCGCGATTCTTTTGCGCCCAGATAGCGGGGGGTGTAGGCGGCACCCAGTCCCACCGTGACCTCGGTTTTTTCGCCAAACAAGCTGGTGGATACGTCAGCGACTTGCTGCTGGGCCTGGCTTTTCAGCGGCATCAGCAAGCAGAGGCTGCCGGCAATGAAGACCGAGACAGCGCTGGTCATGTGTCGCTTGTGTTTGCATCGAGAAACGGGCTTGCTCATGGCGGCTCATCCTTTGAGGTTTAGTACCCCGGTAGTGAGCCGCCCTCGATACAAGGTCGTGCCAAGAAACGATGAAGACTTCGTCAAGGACAGCGGGGCAGGTTTTGCCTGTGCCCGCTTTCAGGCTGGCGCAGCCTTTGCCTTGAATCAGCCAGGCAACTCGATATGGATGCGACCGCCGCCCTCGGCACGATTATGGACACTCAGCTTGCCACCATGGGCTTGGCAGATAGCTACTGCCACCGACAGCCCCAGCCCGCTGCCGCCTGCATGGCGAGAGCGCGAATGTTCGGCACGCCAGAAGCGGTCGCACGAGCGCTCGATATGCTCCGGTGCGAAGCCCGGGCCAGCATCCTCGACGTCGAGCAGCAACCGGTCTTGCCGCTTGCGGGCCCGCAGCGCCAGATAGCCCCCGGATGCTGCGTAGCACAGGGCATTGTCGAGCAGGATAGACAGTACCTGGCCTAAGCGGTCGCGATCGGCGATCAACATCAAACCGTCCGGACAGTCGAGGACGATGTTCACCGGTTGCTGTTGCAAGCGTGGTGCCGCCCAAGCCATTCGCTCTTCCATCAGGGGCTTGAGCGCAAAGCTTGAGGGCATCAACTGCAACTGGTCTGCTGTGGCCAGCGACAATAAGTACAGATCTTCAATGAGCCGATTGAGCTGATCAAGCTGTCGCATGATCATGGCCAACTGTTGTGGTGAGGCCTCGAATACGCCGTCGATCAGACCCTGTAGCCGCCCCTTGGCAGCGGTGAGGGGCGTGCGCAGCTCGTGGGCGATGGCGGCGCTGGATGCCTGTAATTCCCGCTCCTGCCGCTCCAGGCGCTCAGCCATGTGGTTGAAATCGGCCATCAGGCTATGCAGCGCTGCGGGTGCATCGCGCACGTTGCCTGCTCGTGACCGGAAGTCTCCGCCAGCGATGTGCATTGCCGAGATAGCAACGGCGCTGAGTTGGCGCGACAGGCGCAACGAGACCCAGATGCCGCCGCCGATAATCAGGGGGAGCGCAATCAGTGCCAGCCCGCTGAACCACAGCAGATCCGCCCGGAGGACCTCTGGCGTGAAGTAATCACCATAGAAGTATTGCCCATAGATTTCACGCAGGCGCTCGGCATTGGCGGCATGGTCGACTTCCAGGACCTTGAGTTCCTGGCGCACGGCCTCGGGCAGTGCGTTTCGCAGCTTGGTTTCCCATGAGAAGAAGCGTAGCCACATGCCAGCACCCACCACCAGTATGGCCGCCAGTGCCAGGCCGGTCATGCGCAGGCTGATCCAGTACCAGAGTTGGCGGGAGAGTCCTTTCTTTGCCGTGCTCATGCCGGATTGCTGAAGCGATACCCCAGCCCCCGCACCGTCAGAACGACATCGTGAATGCCTGCACGCTCCAGCTTGCGTCGCAGGTTGTACAGGTGGGCATCGACCACTCGCTCCATCGCATCACTTTCGGGCAGGCAGTTGGCGAGCAGCTCGGCACGTGTGTACATGCGCGATGGCGCTGCCATCATCATGGACAGTAGATTGAACTCGGTGCGAGTCAACTCCAGGGGTTGACTCGCGCCATTGATTTCAATGGTCGCCAGTGCCGCGTTCAAATCAATGACCAGGCGATTATGTCGTAGCAAGGTCGACTGCCCCTGGCCACCCCCACGCCAACGCCGCAGCACCGCATGCACGCGAGCAACCACTTCCCCTGGGTTGTAGGGTTTGACCACATAGTCATCAGCACCGTACAGCAGGGAGTTGATGCGGCTGGGTTCGTGCCCAACAGCAGTCACCATAATGACTGGGGTCGCTGAGTGTTGGCGAATGGCAGTCAAAACCTCGTTGCCGCTGAGTCCCGGCAACATGATGTCCAGCAGCACCAGATCCGGTCGCCAACGCGCATGGTAGTCCAGGGCTTTATGACCATCTGCTGCATGTCGCGTCTGGAATCCATCCCGGCCAAGATAGGCCTCCAGTACTTCAGCCCCATCGAAATCATCCTCGACGATCAGTACTCGTCCTAAACTCACAGGTCACTCCTTCATGCAATCTTGATGGATTGTTGATCGTTACTTGATATTGCGGTGCAACGATCATTGCGCTTCTGAATGCGGTGGTAAATCGTTGAGATGACTAACTGCTACTACTGGAACACGAATCGACAATCTTATTTTTAGTCATTTGTCAAGATTTATCAAATGTTGGCAGTCAGGATGAATGGAGGGGGGACATATGGAAATATCACCAAATGTAGATCGCTGGGGCTTTCAGCGCTTCGTTGAGTCGTCGGTGTCCGAAGGGTTCCTGCGCGAGCCGGTCATTATGGAAGGAATGTCTGGTTCGCGTATCACGCGCAATGGCCTGCCGTATGTGAATTTCTCGGGGATCAACTACCTTGGCTGGCAACAGGACCCGCAAGTGCTCGATGCGTTCTGTGAGTCGGTCAAGCGCTATGGGCTTTCCACCGGTGGGTCGCGGGCAACGCAGGGTGTCTGCGAGCCACATTTCCGATTGGAAGCGTTGCTCAGCGAGCATCATGGCAAAGACAAAACACTCACGTTTGCCTCAGGCATGCTGGCCAACCTTGGCTTCATCAATGCCATGACGGCGAAGTTCAACTTCTCCCCCAGCAGCGGCATTGACAACCGCGATGCCGTGCTGATCTTTGACCGTGATTGCCACTGGAGTCTCTGGAAAGCAGCCGGGCACCTTAAGTACGGCGAATCGCTGCTGTCGTTCAAGCATAACGATGTGGCCGACCTTGAGCGTGTTCTGCAAAATATCGGAGATCGAAAGGCCATTGTGGTTTTCGAAAGTGTCTACTCCTCCGATGGGAGTGTGGCGCCTATCGGTACGATCCTGGATCTGTGTGAACGATTCAATGCCCTGAGCTATATCGACGACGCCAATGGCTTCATGGTGTATGGCGAGCCGCAGCGCAATTTCCATGAAGAGTTCCAGCACCTTCGCCGCGCCGATTTCATCATGATCTCATTATCGAAATCAGTAGGCCTGGAAGGCGGCGCGATCAGCGCCAACGCGGAGTACATCGACGCCTTTGAAGTACTGAGCGGAACGTCGATCTTCACTGCAGCCATTCAACCGCCAACGGCAGACGCAGCGGCATCCATCATCGAGCACCTCAAGCGCGACCCTTCCATCATGGATGACTTCCTGCGCAGAAGCTTGGCGTTTCGCATGCGATTGCTTGACAGTGGCCTGCAGCTCAATAGCACACCGTCTTACATCACCTCCGTGTTGATCGGCAAGGACAGCAAGGCCGAGCAAGTTCGGGAGCAGTTGGACCAACAAGGCTTCTGCGTGCCGATCTTCCGCTATCCGGCGGTCAAGCCCAATCAGGCACTGATACGGCTGATCCTGCACCGGCACCACACCGACGCGGAAATCGAGAGGTTCGCCCATAGTCTGGAAAATCTGCTCGGTTGCGATGACTCATCCAGTCGATTGGGCGAGCGTCTGCTAGCGGCAGCGAGCTAGGTCAGGAAGTCGCATATGACACGCATGGAACAGGTGGTGCGGATCGGCTTGCCGGCCTGCACAAATGACACCACTTGGGCGGCGGAACATATTGAAATCAAGGACTCGATTGCGACGATTGACCGAACGTCCTGGAATCAACTGTGCAAGCCTCATCAGTTTTGCAGCCATGAGTATATGGCTGCCCTGGAGGCCAGCGGTCTGGAATGCCAGTACCTTTATGCGCTGGCCATTTCAAACGGTGAACTGGTCGGCGCTGCTGTAGCCACCCTATGGCGGATTCATCTGCCATATGGGATGTCGTTGCGCGTCACGACCCTGGGAACGCCGGTCAATACTGGGTTGCCGCTGATGTTAGCGGTCACTGCGAATTCCATAAGCCTGCGATATAGTCTGGTGACTGCGCTGGAGCGGGCTTCAATCAAGCGCGGCGTCCGATTGTTCGTCGGGCGGGATTTTCCGACATCCGACTACCTCCACAAGCAGACGCTCGACAAGCTCTACAGCTGCGCGCATTTGGAGCTGCCCTGGACAGACTTTGAGCAGTATCTGGAGCAGCACCCCAAGCGCAAAAGCATACGCCGTGATATGCGATCGCTTGAAAAGGCAGGCTACCGTCTTGAAATTCGCGAGGGTCAGGCACTGTCGATTGATGAAGCGCAGCGCTTGCACGCCTTATGGTTACAGCTGTATCGCAAACATCACTCGCCTGACCAAATCATGGTCACCGAAGATTTCTTTCTGCAAATGAGCCAGCTCGACCATGCGGTGTGGTTGCTGCTGCGCAAGGAAGGACGTATTGATGCGTTCGACCTCTGTTTTGTTCTGGGCGACCATCTGGAGTCCACCTATTGCGGCGTGGATCTGGAGGCAACGAGTCGCCTGTCCATCCACCGCGCAATGGGCTACCAGATCGTTCGCCACGCCATCGGCAAAGGATTGCGCAGCATTAACTTTGGCATTTCCAACGAGCAGGGCAAAGTCGAAATGGGCTGTCGCCTGCAAGCCTGTTACGCCTGGATGCAAGCCAATCCCAAGTGGCTCGGACGACTGCTTCGCATGCTCCTGCATCGATTTGTGCTCCAGCACGACCAGGACAAGCTCGCGCTGGAAAACCTGACTGTGGAAGACCAGCGGTGAAGCGGCTGCTACACAAGCATGACACCGGTCTTTTGCTCTTGACCGGTCTGCAGTGGGTGATTTCGGTGGCGGATTGGATGCTGATCGTGCTGCTGCAGATCGTGGTATTCGATCTGACCCAGTCGGCGTTCAACATCATGTTGCTGGTCATTTGCGAGTTGATCCCGATGCTGCTGTTCGGCGCATGGGCCGGTGCAGTGGCCGATCGCACCGATCTCAAACGGGTACTGGTCTGGGCCTGTGTGGCGCGTCTGTTCATCATCCTGGCACTCTTGCTGCCGGCGATGCGTGGGCAGCTTATCCCTATCCTTGCCATTGCTGCCCTGGCGGCGACATGCAACCGGTTCTTCGTGCCGGGTGCCAGTGCCTTATTACCCAGCCTGGTTTCGGCAGATCGGCTACCCGCTGCCAACGCCATCATCATGGCCGCGCGCATGTCAGGGATGGCCATCGGTACGCTGTTGGCTGGCGTGCTGGCCAGTCACTACGGGCATGTGGTGGCGGTTGTGGTAATTGGCGTGCTGCTGCTCATCGCCAGTGTCTTGTGTGTGTTGTTGCCCTCGCCCCATGTCAAGCGGGAGCAGGCCGATGAAGCAGGTATCTGGCGCGATTTGCGCACGGCGGTTTCACGCTATGGAGCCAGCCTGATACTGCCCATGACGGCCAGTATGCTGGTGATGCTGGCCCTTGGCAGTTTTGAGATTCTTGCGCTTGTCTATGTGGTCCAGGTGCTGGAACGTCCACCGGCCGATGTCGGGTTGCTATTCGGCGCCTATGGTGTCGGCATGTTGGCTGGACTTGCTTTATCGTCATGGTCCCGTGTCGTGCAGCAATATGGCGCATGGATGTTGATCAGTCTGACCCTGATATGTGCCTCTATCTGGGTTGTATCGCAAGTCGACAGCCTCGGTTTGGCATTGCCGTTGGTGGCTGTGACGGGGCTGGCGGAGGGGCTGGTCATTACCCTGAGCCTGTTGCGCATCTATCAACAGGTTGCTGGGGATTTCTATGCCCGTGTGATTGCATTGCTGGATACCGGCACAGGCGCGGCCTTTCTTGTTTCGGTCATGCTGACAGGCGTCGTGGCCGATAAGGTACCGGCAAACATCTTGCTGGAAGGGCTCGCCATGACGCTCACCGGCTTGCTGCTGTTGGGGGTCATTGTGATGAAGGTGAGTACAGCCTGGCCTCACCTGAAAAAGGTGGCGCCAGGATAGAAAACCGTTAATCACGCATAGCACTGACGCCCGCTCTTTTGAAGGACACCCTCATGCGGCTGCCAACGCAGCGGGCGAATGCGATTGCGCAGCTGCCGCCCCATAGGTGGAGCGAATCACTCTCGGCCCGGATGGGGAAGTGCTACGTCTTGAATAGGGTCATTCCAGGCGATGGGTGAGAGTAGAAATTAGACCACTACACTGTGTGCAGATCGACTTCGGTATGCCCTTGCACTAAACCGAGGAACTCGACCACATAGGCGTCCTTGAACACACTCAACGCTTCAGGATGAGTTTGTCTCAGCACTGCCGAGACTTTTGCGGGCTGGGTAAGCGAACGCTCGAACAAGGCTGATTTGATCTGGCGCTCCAGCTCTCGACTTAACCATTTCTCCTGAATCGCCAAACGCAAGTAAAACTCGCGCTCTTCGGATTGCTTGCTCTGACCGAGAACGATCAGATTATGGCTCCAGGGTAATTGTGTCAGCAGTGCTGACACTTTCTCTTCAGCACGGTAAACCTCGTAAAACTGCCGCATCCGAAACAGATTACGGCGGGTAAAACCACGCAACCCCGGCTGAGTTAAAGCAAGATGATCCGCTAACTGGCTGACCACCCCATCACCCCACTCTGCAGCTTCGATCTTGCGGCTGATATATGCTCCTACCTGCCAATACAACTCGATCAATTCGGTATTGACCGTCTGCACTGCCCTCTGGCGAGCGGCAACAATCAGTTGGGTGATTTCGCCGAAGTGTGTATTGGAGAAGGGCGCATTGGAGCTGAGGTCATTCACGAGGGGGCGTTCCGTTTAGTAGACGACACCCTTCAGTACTCGGAACCACAAACAAATAAAAATCACAAAGTGTGTCAACGTGAAACGGTTTAGCGGACCTTCATCAACGAACTCAAGCAGTGTGCCGGCGATTTGCACGACCGGCTACGCACCTTGCTGACCGAGGTTTCATAACCGAAGCAGCTACTCAATCACCAACCGCCCCAACCGCTGCCTGAGCATCCGGTTTTCGGCACGCAGTTGCTGCACTTCTTCAAGCAGGTCGAGCGCCAGGGCGACGCCTTCCCACTCCAGATCCAGGTCACGCCGTAACTTGGCGGCGCGCTTGGCGACCGCCAGTTCGTAGTCGTTGAAACGCCAATCCTTGGGCTGCGCGCCCTGAGGTTCGAGGATGCCGTGTTCGACGATTTCGATCACGTAGACGTCCGGTAAATCGGTCGCCTCACAGAATTCTGCCATGTCCAGTTGAACGATCAGGGGGTTGCTCATGATTGGCTACTCCTTCTCTTGACTCAAAAATGCTCCCGCGGATTAAAAGCGGCTTTCTTCGCCAGCTCCTGCCACAGCGCTTTGACGTCATCGTCGGTATGTTTGGGCATCACCGCCTTGAGCTGCACGAACAGATAACCGCGTTGCCCGGCCTTGTTCAGCAGGCCGTGGCCTTTGGCGCGCATGCGCTGGCCGTTCTGGCTGCCGGCTGGAACTTTCAGGTTGATCTTGCCGGTCAGGGTCGGCACCGCGACCTCTGCACCCAGCGCCAGCTCCCACGGGGCCAGCGGCAAGGTGATGATCAGGTTCTCGCCTTCAACGTCGAATTTGGGGTGCGGCGCAAAACGAATGGTCAGGTACAGGTCGCCATTGGCGCCGCCACCAACACCCGGTGCGCCCTGGCCCTTGAGCCGAATGCGCTCGCCGTCGATCACGCCGGCCGGGATTTTTACGTTCAGGCTTTTGCTGGTGTTGCTGACATGCTGGCCGGTGGCGTTGTACTGCGGCACCTGGAAGCTGACTTTTTTCGATTCGGTCGACAGGGTTTCTTCCAGAAAAACCGCTAATTCCATTTCCACGTCTTGTCCTCGACGACCGGCACTGCGGCCAGACTGTCCACCCCCGAAACCCGGGCCACGGTTACCGAAGATCGAACTGAAGAAGTCCGAAAAATCGCCACTGTCCTGACCACCGCCAAAGCCACCCGCACCGCCACGCCGCTGCCAACCCGGCGGGCCCTGGAACGGTTGGCCGTGCTGGCCGTATTTGCGCAAGTCGTCGTATTCGGCGCGCTTGTCGGCGCTTTTCAGCGCTTCATAGGCTTCCGAGGCGTCCTTGAACTTGGCCTCGGCGTCCTTTTCCTTGCTGACGTCGGGGTGGTATTTGCGCGCCAGCTTGCGATAGGCGGCCTTGATCGCCTTATCGTCAGCGGTCGGCTCCACACCGAGAATCTTGTAATAGTCTTTGAAGTCCATCGAGGGAATCACCATCCGTTATCGATATCACGCAGCCAGACACAGCATGCACTGATTGGCTGTCGCAGGCTTGACCGATCTCAAGAATGTGATCGGGCAGCACATCTGAAGTTTATCGGCAGCCGGGGCGGATCACTTGATCGCGGAGTGGCTGCCAGGCCATGCCTGTAAGTTTGGGGAACAAGGATAGTCTTTCAAGTGAGCGATGACCTGAATTTAGCGGATAGTCGGCCTTCGATTCTGCGCCGCTCTGACATACACTGCGCGGCCGTTTTTTAACCGGAACTCGAAAGACATGAAAAACGCATCTCCGGCCCGTGCCTGCGGTATCGACTTCGGCACGTCCAACTCCACTGTCGGCTGGCTGCGCCCTGGCATGGAAACGCTGATCGCGCTGGAGGACGACAAAATCACCCTGCCGTCGGTGGTTTTCTTCAACATGGAAGAACGCCGCCCGGTGTACGGCCGGCTGGCGCTGCACGAGTACCTGGAAGGCTACGAAGGCCGCTTGATGCGCTCGCTCAAAAGCCTGCTGGGTTCCAAGCTGATCAAGCACGATACCAGCGTCCTGGGCACGGCAATGCCGTTCAAGGACTTGCTCGGGCTGTTCATCGGCCAGTTGAAGAAGCGTGCCGAGACCGCCGCCGGTCGAGAATTCGAAGAAGTGGTGCTGGGGCGTCCGGTATTTTTCGTCGATGACGATGAAATGGCCGACCAGGAAGCCGAAAACACCCTGGTGGACGTAGCCCGCGCCATCGGTTTCAAGGACGTTTCGTTCCAGTACGAACCGATTGCCGCAGCGTTCGACTATGAGTCGACCATCGAAAAGGAAGAGCTGGTGCTGATCGTCGACATCGGCGGTGGTACATCGGACTTCTCTCTGGTGCGGCTGTCCCCTGAGCGTCGTGGCCACGATGACCGTCACGACGACATCCTCGCCACGGGCGGCGTGCACATCGGCGGGACCGATTTCGACAAGCAACTGAGTCTGCAGGGCCTGATGCCGCTGTTCGGCTATGGCAGCCGGATGAAGAGCGGTGCCTACATGCCCACCAGCCACCACATGAACCTGGCGACCTGGCACACCATCAACTCGGTGTACTCGCAGAAGTCGACCCTGGCGCTGGGCAGCATGCGTTACGACATCGAAGACACCGGCGGCATCGATCGCCTGTTCAAGCTGATCGACCAGCGCGCCGGGCACTGGCTGGCGATGGAAGTGGAAGAAACCAAGATCCAGCTGACCCACGCCGACAGTCGCCACGTGCCGCTGGACCGGATCGAGCCGGGTTTGAGCGTGGAGCTGAGCCGGGCACTGTTTGAGTCGGCCATCGACAACCTGCTGGAGCGGGTGCGCAACAGCGTCACTCAGCTGTTGAACGACGCCAATGTGCGGGTCGATCAGGTGGATACGGTGTTCTTCACCGGTGGTTCGAGCGGGATTCCGGCGCTGCGTAACAGCGTGTCGGCGATGCTGCCGAATGCGCAGCATGTGGAAGGGAACATCTTCGGCAGCATCGGCAGCGGGTTGGCGATCGAGGCCATGAAGCGTTACGGCACTCAGGCCTGATCCGAAACCGAGGTGCCCCCAATCGCGAGCAGGCTCGCTCCCACAGTTAATCGCATTCCCCTGTGGGAGCGAGCCTGCTCGCGATGAGGTCAGTCCAGGCAATACATCTGCGGAATCAGACCATCCCGATCAGCTTCAACTCGCTCTTCAGATACGCGTAATAAATCGGCCCCGCCACCACCCCCGGCAGGCCGAACGCGGCCTCGAACACCAGCATTGCCAGCAGCAACTCCCAGGACTTGGCACTGATCTGCCCGCCGACGATCCGCGCGTTGAGGAAGTATTCCAGCTTGTGGATAAAGATCAGGTAGCCCAGCGCCGCCACCGCAACCCAGATCGACAGCGACAAACCGACGATGGTGATCAGCGTGTTGGACATCAGGTTGCCGATCACCGGCAACAAGCCCAGCAGGAAGGTCAGCACGATCAGGGTTTTGGTCAATGGCAGCTTGATCCCGAACAGCGGCAGGATCACCGCCAGGAAGATCCCGGTAAAAAAAGTGTTGAGCAGGGAAATCTTGATCTGCGCAAAGACGATATTGCGAAACGCTTGAACCAGCAGGTGCAAACGATCGAACAGTGCCGCCGCCAGGGGTTTGCGTTGGGTCAGGTCAGGGATGCGCTGCAAGGCGATGATCGCCCCCAGCACCATGCCGATCAGCAACGTGACAAACATGTGCGCGGCATCTTTGCCGACCAGTTGCAGATCGCTCAGGTGCTTGCTCAACCATTCGCCGATAGCCACGCGAAACTCGGCGGCGCTGGCCGGCAGATAAGCATCGATGAACGGAGGCAACTGACCGCGTGCCTTGTCGACCACCAGCATGAATTTGTCCAGGGAAGCGCCGGGGTTTTCCGCTTCATGCAGCAGAAAACTGATAGCACCGGCAAAAATCAGCGCCAGTACGCTGACCACCAGCGTACCGAGCAAGGCCACGGCCAGCCAGCGTGCGCGCCGCCCTTCGATCAGCCGTTGCAGCTGCGGGGTGAGCATGTTGACCAGTTCGAACACCAGTAACCCGGCCAGCAGACTGGGCAACAGTCGCAGCGGTATCACCAGCAGTAGCCCACCAAAAATGATCACCCAACTGACCAACAGCAACACGTGACGCTGAGAAAACGTTGGCATACAGCCTCAAAACAAACGGCGTTAAAGGATTGGCAGTCTGCCAGCCTTCCGACATTGAAGCGAGCGGATGACTTCACCACTGTAGGAGCAAAGCTTGCTCGCGATGAACGATGACGCGGTCTGTCAGTTCCACCGCGGTGACCCTATCGCGGGCAAGCCTTGCTCCTACAGAGGGGCACGGGGGAGCGCAGCTTATTTTTTCTTCAGGCAATCGCTCATGAAGGTTTTGCGCGCATCGCCTTTAAGCGCCTGGGTGGTGGCGGTGGCGTTGCAGGTTTTCATCTTCTCTTGTTGAGGGGTCATGGGCTTGGCCGCTTCCGCTGCCGGCGCGGCTTTGAGGCAGGTGCTCATAAAGGTTTTGCGCTCATCACCCTTGAGGGCTTTCGCGGTGGCGTCGGCATTGCAGGTGGTCATTTTGTTCTGTTGAGCCGTAGCGGCAAAGCCCTGGGAACAGAGCAGCAGACCGATCATCAACAAAGGGATACGCAGCATCTTCATGGAGTTTTCTCCTTGTCACCGCGCCGATGGGCGCGGCCTCGAGGGGAGTGTAGACAAAGCCCGTTACACCTTCACCTACTATCCAGCGTGGTCCGTCGATACTGCTCCGGCGTGCAGCCGGCCTGACGCTGAAACATCGCGATAAACGCCGACGACGTGCTGTACCCCATATCGAACGCGATCTCCTGAATGCTGCGCGGGCTGTCCAGTGCTTCGATCGAGGCGAGGAAACGCAAGCGTTGGCGCCACTCACCGAAACTCATGCCCAGTTCCCGAACACATTGCCGGGCCAGGGTTCGTTCGCTGACGTGGATCTGCTCCGCCCACTGCACCAATGGCCGGTTGTCGCCGGGCGATGCCTGCAAGGCTTCGAGCACACTGAGCAATCCGGTGCTGCTGGCGTAAGGCAAATAACAGTTATGCACCGGCGCTTGTTGAAGCTGATCGATCAGTACCTCGGCCAGGCGCTTGTCGGCCGGGCGCTCGGGGATCTTTACGTCGCGGGCAGCGAAGTCCTTGAGGATCGCCTTGAGAATGTCACTGATCGCCAGCGTGCAGGCCTGCTGCGGTAGATCGCGGCACAGTGGCGGCGCGAGGCAAACAGCGCGGTAGTTAATCGGCTGGTTGCTGTAGAAACTGTGCTCGGTGTGCGGCGGCACCCACACCGCGTATTGCGGCGGCGACATGAAGCGGCTGCCGCCGATGTCCATGTGCAATACGCCGTGGGCCGAATACTCCAGCGTGCCCCACGGATGACGGTGAGCCGAGGCAAAGCGGTGAGCATCGAAGTCGGCATAGCGGAAGTACACAGGGGACGGCAGTTCGCTGAAATCCAGCAGATCGATGTGTTTACTGTTCATGCTGTCCGTCATCAGGGGCAGATTGTCTGGATCGCAGTATAGGCGCGCATCCAGACAGGCAGATAATTGCGCTTCATTAACGTTCTGGTTTTTCCCATGCAATACGCTTATCCCCTGCTGGCAATTTTCATCTGGGCCGGCAATACCGTGATCAACAAACTGGCGGTCGGCGCGATCTTTCCCGCCGAGATCGGTTTCTATCGCTGGCTGCTTGCCGGGATGCTGTTCACGCCGTTCATGCTCAAACCGGTCATGACCCATTGGGCGGTGATTCGCCCGAACCTGGGCAAGATTTTCGTCCTCGGCGTGCTCGGCATGGCGGTCTACCAAAGCCTGGCTTACTTCGCCGCAACGCTGACCTCGGCCACCAATATGGGCATCATCCTGTCGCTGATGCCGTTGATGTCGCTGGCCATGGCCATTATCAGCCTCGGCCAACGGCTGACCGCCGGCGCGCTGGCCGGTGCGGTGCTGTCGTTTGCCGGCGTGCTGGTGGTGGTGTCGTCCGGCAGTCTGGGCGCGCTGCTGGAACACGGGGTCAACCTGGGCGATGCGCTGATGCTGATCGCGACCCTGGCCTATGCGGTCTACAGCACCTTGCTGAAAAAATGGCAGCTGCGCCTACCACCGCTGGTGTTGTTGTATTTGCAGGTGCTGGTCGCGGTGGTGGTGCTGTTTCCGCTGTTCCTGGCCTCGCCCAAAGTCGGCCCGACCTTGCAGAACATTCCACTGGTGCTTTATGCCTGCCTGCTGGCCTCGATGCTCGCGCCACTGGCGTGGATGCAAGCGGTGGTGCGTCTGGGGCCAAGCCGAACCACGCTGTTCTTCAACCTGCTGCCGCTGATTACCGCATTGATTGCGGCGGTGGTGCTGCATGAGCAACTTGCGCTGTATCACCTGGTGGGTGGGGTGCTGACATTGGGTGGGGTGATTCTTTCGGAGCGCTGGACTTTGGTGTTGGGCCGCAAGGTCAGCGTCGCCTGATCTGACGCCATCGCGGGCAAGCCTTGCTCCTACAAGAGCGCCTCAGATCCCCGTAGGAGCAAAGCTTGCTCGCGATGAGCGATCACGCGGTCTATCGACTACACCCCCGCCGCCTTCAACCGCTGCGCATGCTCGATAAACAACCGCACCGGATCGGCGCCCTTGCCCACCAGCCCCAGCGTCTGGTTGACGATGTCGAAGTGATCCAGCGGGTATTCATCGCCAATCACCGTGCCAAGGTGCGAGCTGTAGCGACCGACCAGGCCGTCGCAATGCCCGACCTCGCGAACAAAGGTGGTGGCGAACAACCGACAGCTGCGGTTGGTGCCGTCGAACAGGTTGCCGCCACGGTCGGTCTTGCCCGATTGCAAGGTCCCGGACCACGAGTAATAGCGCACGCCATTGACCAACTCCGGCCCATGCCCGCCCCAAGTCTCGGGCAATCCCTGTGGATAACGCTGATTGAACAGCGCGACCCCTTCGCTGGTCAGCGAATTGTGCGAGGCCTGTACATCCACCGGCCATTTATGCCTGCGATAACCGGTTTCCAGCAGGCCCATCAACCACGCGACCAGTTGCAACAACGCGCTCAGCACACGGCCTTTCGCACTGTCGGGCGGACAGTGTTTGTGCAGGTAGTCCGCCAGCTCCGAGCCATGGTTGGGCCCCGCTACCGAGGTCACCGAGGCTACCTGGTCCGGGCGCTTGGCGGCAGCGTAACGGGCGGTCAGCGAGCCTTGGCTGTGGCCGATCAGATTGACTTTTCCCGCTCCGGTTTCGCGCAATATTTCATCGATTTGCACCAACAACTCTTCACCGCGCACTTCGTTGGAGTTGACCGGTGAAACCTGTACCGCAATCACGGTCGCCCCACCCCGGCGCAGTGCCGGGATGATCCCGTACCAGTAGGGGTAGAACAGCAGGCGAATAAAGCCGAACATTCCCGGGACCAGCACCAAGGGGTAACGCGTGGCGGTCTCTTGCGACATGGGCGGACATCCTTGTAATCGATAAGAAGGCCCAAGGCGGGATGCAAGACGTCGGCCTCAAGCATCGCCACCGAAGATGACACCTTCACGAACAGTCTATGACATTTCCGGCTCGTTACTTCACACCCATCACTCGGACCTTAAGTAGCGAACACGCCGACGACATGCTGGACCGTCTCGAATATCAGTAACAACAGCGCTGTCTTATCGCAGCTGAATCACGAAAGATAATTTTTATACACCTCAGAAAAACAACAAAACCTTAAACCAATAGCCACATAAACGCTCCACAACAATCATCGAGTTACAAACGCACGCTCGACTTAAAACCTCAGTTGTTTATATTTCAAACCACAGACAAGAAGTCTGCAATCAAACAACAAGGACTCTAATCATGCACATTGAAGACCGCCTCGAATTTCTTGATACACTTCCTGCTTTACCAGCATCGAACAAGCTCACCCCCCGAAGCGCAACATTCAGCGCACCGATCGACCCAAACAAAGAAAGCGGCACGGTCGGTCCGGAGATGATGAACATTTACATGCCCGGCGTCTCGGAGCAAAACCGTAAAGATGTTGATAACTGTAAATTGCTAGTTCAAAACGCCGCATCACAACTGTATGACCCAATCAAGCAACTGCACGAGTGGTATAAGTATTACACCGAGAGCCTTGCCAAACTCGGCTGGATCACTCAGGCGGCCCAAGTCAAGAATGTAACTATCCGAAAAACCGCACTCACCATGGACGCCGTAGCCTTTGAGATACTTCAGGGCCTGGTGGGCGCTAACGCCCCTCAATTGCTGGCGCTCACCGGCAAAGCCGTGGAAGGCGTCAAAAATGATCAGGGGCTGATCGGTATCTACAATCGCGGTGCCAAAATTGGCTATGAGGCCAAGTTTGACATGTCCCCCGTCTGGCAAACCCGCGAAGGCTCGCCAATGATGGTTCTTAACTGCACATCCGTGGATGTCAGGGAAAGCAAACGGGGCATCCTCTGGTGGAAGTCGACCACTCAATCCACCGCTGTAAAATCGGCAGCATCGGCCGTTTATCTCAACGTGGATGTCTATGACCAAGTACGTGCTTCCGTTCTCAGGAAGCTTGGCCAGGCTGCCGAAGACTTCCTGGACGGCATTCCAGGTTTTCAATAATCACACTCAAGCAAACTGATAAAAACCGGGGCCAGTGAGTACTCACGGCCTCTGTTCCTGCTCATGCGCTTTCACTTCATTTATCTGGAGTTTTTATGACCTCTATGCCCCCCGACATTTACGTCGCCGATGGAAACATTACACTTTTTTACGGCTCACACTCCGAAAGGTTCAAGAAAGACACTCTGTATTCCAGCCTACTGGCACAACTGGTCGCCAACAGCACGCCAAACACGTGGTTTGCCTCCTATAAAAAGACTCTCAGCACCTTGTTCTGGTCGCTCAACAGCTTTGGGAATCGCCGAATCAAAAAAGAACCCTCGAGTGTTTTGACTCTTGCAAAAATCGGTTTATCCAGTGCGCTACGGGAAGAGCAACTACAACAGCTTGGCAATGCATTTTCCATCATAAAACAGCTGCCTGACGACTCCCCGATCGTTAAGGCAATATTGAACAAAATTCAAAGAGAAAACGTTCCATCCGCTAACCCGGGCAATCCTGTAGCTGCTGAAAGAACAACCTTTACCATCAGCACACTCCTGACAATCGTCTGTAAAAACAAAACAACCCTTTCACTTCACATTTCATTCAAAAGCTACAGCGCCGTTGACATCACGATTCTTGACCAAGTGATTTCCCAACGGACCATTCTTGACGACCCTGAAACCTTCTTGTGGTCTACCAGTCTGCTGGAAGACAAGTACGAAACCGTCAGAAACCAGGTGACTGGAAAGCTGGGTAGCACGGTAGACACCCACCTTTTTCACATAAATCCAACTGCACCAATACACTAAATGAAAGACTGAAGCGCCAAGGGCATGCAATGCATCAATGGCGCTTCGAACTCCATTAGCGCTCAAAGCGGCTATCGGTGCCTGCTTTAACCCTTGACGGTCTTCGGCGCCTTACCCGCCTTCATCTGCTCCAACAAGGGGGCGCACTGATTCGGCTCGCCACCACTCGGCGCCACCAGTGCCAGCAGCCCCGCCGCCGGACCGGCAATCACGCCCAGCGCCACCATCCCCGCGCCCCGCAACATCAGCGGCACACCCTTCACGCCGGTATCCGGCTTGATGAACTTACCACGCACATACAGCGGCGAACGCAACGAGATCAGCCGCACGCCCCTGGACTCTGGCGTGATGGTCAGGTCGAGCTGCTCACTGGCCATGTTCGCGGTGCCGTCGATGTAGACGATCGCGTTCTCGGTGTCGAACACAAACAGCCGGGAGGTCGCCAGACCGGTCTTGACGTCGAAGTCGGCCGCCGCGCAGTTGATCTTCACGTCCTGGTCGCCAAAGATTTTCCCGACCACATAATTGCCGACGTTCAACCCGGCCAGCTCCATCAGTTGACGACTGATCGCACCATCATTCATCAACAGCTTCAGATCGCCATTGGCGCTGCCCAGCAATGCCGCCACCGAATTGCCATGACCTGCGAGGTCGGCGTCACCGTTGAGTTCCCCAAAGCTGGTTTTCATCGTCTCGAAGCCCGGGAACAGCTGCTTGAGTTTGAAGCCGCGCGCCGTCAGTTTCGCCCGTCCTTCCAACGGCGTGGCAAGGCCGTTCAGACGGATCTGCGCATCGAGCTTGCCGCCCGCTACGCCAAAGCGCAGCGGCTCCAGGCTGATCTGACCATCGTTGAGCACCAGGTGCGTATAGAGATCGGTAAACGGCAGCTTTTCGCTTTGAACGATGCGTTTACCGGTGAATTCGACATCGGCGTCCATATCGCGCCAGCGCTCGGTATGGAACTCCTCGACCGGCAACACCTTGTCCGCTGGCTGCTTGCTTTCGCCGCCTCGGGCCTTTTGCTTGGCGTTGGAGTCGGCGCCGATCAACGGCGCGAGGTCGGCGAACAACAGTTGATTGGAGACCACCGTGCCACTGAGCTTGGGCCGTGGCTGGCTGGCGACATACGTCAGGTCGCCGTGAATATCGCTACTGCCAATGGTGCCGTTGAATGCCTCGTAGTGGAACGTCGCACCGTCCGACTGGCGCAGGTTGGCGATCAAGTGACCGTCAGTGGTGTAAGGCGGCGAAGCCGGCAGCGGTACGCCGGTCAACGGATAAAGGTTGCCCAGGCTGGTGCCGGCCAGTTTCAGTCGCAGGTCCAGCGCACCGAGGTTCAGCGGGTCGGTCAGGGTACCGGCCAGCTCGACGCTGGTATCGGCAATCTTCACCTGCGCGTGCAACGGGAACGGCTTGGCCGCGTCCTGCAATGCCAGCAACCCACCGACCTTGCCTTCGCCCGCAAGCTTCTGACCGTGGAACTGGCCTTTGACCTTCAGCGCAAACGCATAGTCTTGTGGCGCCGAACCCTTCTCCAGGGCTTTCTTCGCGGCTTTATCACCGACGATGTCGCTGAACGGAATCGGCTTGCCCAGCAGGTCGATCAGCAGGTCGATCTGAGTGTTCAAGGTCTGGTCATCGAGCGTGACATGGCCCTTGTCGAAGCCGATTGCTCCTATGTCTACCCCCCAGCGGGACGGTTCGGCGTTCGGGTCTTTCGGATCGAACTTGAAGGTCCAGTTGGCGCGGCCATCGGCCAGGCGCTGCAGATCGGCATTGGGTTCGGTGAGGTCAACGCGCGGAATCACTACCCGCTGCGCCAATAGCGCCAACGGCGAGACCCGCAACTCGACGCGTTTGAGACTGACCATTTGCGGCTTTTTCGACCAGTCCGGATTGCCCAGGCTCAAGTCCTCGGCCACCACATGCGGCCACGGCACCCAGGCGCGCCAACCGCCTTCATCGACTTCACGTTTCCAGGCCACCGTCAGGTTGCCGTTGATGGCAAAGGGGCGGTGCAGTTCCTCGGAGACTTTGGTGTTGAGCGGCGGTTTGATCCGGTTCCAGTCGAAAAACGCGATGATCACCACCAGCAGGGCCATCAGCAGCACGAGACTGCCAACAACCCAAGCCAGAATTTTACGAGTGCGCGTCATTGCACAGAGCTCCTGATTACGACTCAGCGCCCGAACTGCGACGCACATATGAAACGGTAGGCCAGAAATCGGCGGATTATAGAGATTACGACTGACAAATGGCTCGCAGGTTTAACACCCCTTCCATTCGGGCATAAAAAACCAATTTTATTGACCGATCAGCCAGCTTCCGTTACCCGCCCTCGCACTTTTCCGTCGCGCAAGTGAGTCGAAAATACCCACCGCAGTGCAAAAATGTTCCCCGGAAACGTCCGATCTAGAGGCTTCCCGCCGAACAATCAATTCCGTTGATTATTACCATTGTCTTTATGAACTTTTATATCGACTTATCGAGAGTAGCATTAGCTTCGTACCCACTTTATAGCCCTCCCAAGGAGCAGCCCATCATGAAACGCCAATTACTGCTTAGCCTGACCCTTTCGATGTTAGCCAGCAGCGCTTTTGCCCTGCCAGCTGCCGATCAGGCAACTCCGCAAGTCAAATCCAGCCATTCGGCGTATAGCCAAACGGTTGCCGACGGTGCCAACGGTAACGAACGTCTGAAAGAAAAAGGCCTGATTACTCAGGATGGTTACGACAAGACACCACAAGGCCAGATCCTTGCCTCTGACGGCTCCGACCGCACTCCACAAGGTCAGACCCTGGCTGCCGATGGCTCCGATCGCACCCCACAAGGTCAGACCCTGGCTGCTGACGGCTCCGATCGCACCCCACAAGGTCAGACCCTGGCTTCCGACGGCTCCGATCGCACCCCACAAGGCCAAACCCTGGCTGAAGGTGGTGGTGACCGTGTGATCGAACGCAACGCTAGCCTGAGCTAAGGCCATGCTGGCCCGGAAAAAAGCCCGATCTCCTGGATCGGGCTTTGACTTTATGTAGCTCGCACTCCCCGCCCCACCTTCCTTTACTCAAGTTCGACGCCAGCAAAGCTGATTTGCTAGAGTGCGCCGCTGTCCTTGATTAGAAGCCAGCCGCCTGATGCTGCCCCGCGCCGAACAGAAACAACAGACCCGCAACGCCTTGATGGACGCTGCCCGCCACCTGATGGAATGCGGCCGAGGATTCGGCAGCCTGAGCCTGCGTGAAGTGGCGAAAACCGCTGGTATTGTCCCGACCGGTTTCTACCGGCACTTTGCCGATATGGATCAGCTAGGGCTGGAACTGGTCAGCGAAGTCGGCCAGACCTTCCGCGAAACCATTCGCCTGGTGCGCCACAATGAATTCGTCATGGGCGGAATCATCGATGCCTCGGTGCGAATTTTCCTTGATGTGGTCACGGCCAACCGTTCGCAGTTCCTGTTTCTGGCGCGCGAACAATATGGCGGCTCGCTGCCGGTACGTCTGGCCATCGGCAAACTGCGCGAAAACATCAGCTCGGACCTGGCCGCCGACCTGTCCTTGATGCCCAAACTGCAACACCTCGATTTTTCCGGGTTATCGGTCATGGCCGACCTGATCGTCAAAAGCGTTTTCGCCACCCTCCCCGATATCATCGACCCGCCCGCCGAAGCCTTGCCCGCGCACCTGACGCCACAGGCGAAGATCACTCAGCAACTGCGCTTTATCTTTATCGGTCTCAAACACTGGCAAGGGTTGGGCAGTACAGAGTAATCGTTCCTACGCAGAGTGCTGATCGTTCCCACGCTCCCGCGTGGGAATGCAGCCCGGGACGCTCCGCGTCCCTTTGACGGCGTGACGCAGAGCGTCACCGGAGGCATTCCCACGCAGAGCGTGGGAACGATCAATCAGCCGCGCTGTAATTTGGTGCGCGCCGGAGTGCCACGCACCAATATCACCCAGCGCCCCCCCCTAAATCCCGCAACATTCAGAGACATCTTCTACGCTCTGACAGGGTTTTCCTACGTCTCGTCCGATTGGCAAGCCCCTTGCTCTAGCCTGAGCATTGTCTATTGCTGGAAGCCCCCCAATGCTGGTGATTCATCGCAGAATCGACCCTCAACCCGTCTGGGCCGCCGAGTTGCACCTGAACTTCGAGGCACGCAGTAAAAGTCGCCTGCGCTGTTTCAGTGCCGAAGGTGAAGACGTCGGGTTGTTTTTGGAGCGCGGGCAGCCGCCGCTGTACGACGGCGAATGCCTGGAGGCCGAAGACGGCCGCATCGTCCGCGTCTGTGCCCGCCCCGAGCAACTGCTGCACGTCACCTGCGCCAACACGTTCGAACTGACCCGAGCCGCCTATCACCTGGGCAACCGCCATGTTGCCCTGCAAGTCGGTGACGGCTGGTTGCGCCTGCTCGACGACTACGTGCTCAAAGCCATGCTCGAACAGCTGGGCGCGCAGACCGCAAACATCGAAGCACCGTTCCAGCCGGAGCACGGCGCCTATGGCGGTGGCCATCACCATTCACGGCACGGCGACGAGGACTTCAACTATCCGCCGAAACTGCACCAATTCGGCATCCGCACGTGAACCCGGCCTGGGCACTGCTGCGTCTGGCCAGCCCGCAATTGCCGATTGGCGGCTACAGCTATTCCCAAGGCCTGGAAATGGCTGTGGATAACGGCCGCGTAAGCGACCCGGAATCCGCGAAACGCTGGATCAGCGATCAGTTGCTGCTCAACCTGGCGCGTTTCGAAGCGCCACTGTTGCTCGCCCATTGCACCGCCGCCGCCAATGAAGACTGGCCACAGTTGCTGCAACGCTGTGAGGAACACCGCGCCAGCCGGGAAACCCGTGAGCTGCATCAGGAAAGCCGGCAAATGGGCTATTCCCTGCAGCAACTGCTCAACGGCTTACCGGAACTGGATGACGCCGCCCGCAGCTTTCTCGCACAACGCAGCGAACCGCATCTGGCCCTCGGCTGGGCGCTGGCCGCCCGCGCCTGGCAGATCAGCCCGCAAGACGCACTCGCCGCCTGGCTCTGGAGCTGGCTGGAGAATCAATTGGCGGTGTTGATGAAAACCCTGCCGCTGGGCCAGCAAGCCGCGCAACGCCTCACCAGCGAACTGCTGCCGCTGCTGCAACAGGCTCAGCAGAACGCCTCAAGCCTTGACCCTCAACACTACGGCAGCGCCGCTTTCGGCCTGTCTCTGGCGTGCATGGCCCATGAGCGCCAGTACAGCCGTCTGTTCCGTTCCTAGGGCCTGTTACTTTGGAGAATCACATGAACACACAACCTCTGCGCGTCGGTATCGGCGGCCCGGTCGGTTCCGGCAAAACCGCGCTGACGTTGGCCCTGTGCCTGGCGTTGCGTGATCGCTACAACCTGGCAGTGGTCACCAACGACATCTACACCCGCGAAGACGCCGACTTTCTGGTACGCAACGAAGCCCTGGCCCCCGAGCGGATCATCGGCGTGGAAACCGGCGGTTGCCCGCACACGGCGATCCGCGAAGATGCGTCGATCAACCTCGAAGCGGTGGATCAACTGAACCGGCGCTTTCCCGGCCTCGATCTGATTCTGGTGGAGTCCGGTGGCGACAACCTGTCGGCGACCTTCAGCCCGGAACTCTCGGACCTGACGATCTACGTGATCGATGTCTCGGCCGGCGACAAGCTGCCGCGCAAGGGCGGACCGGGGATCTGCAAATCCGACCTGCTGGTGATCAACAAGATCGACCTGGCGCCGCTGGTAGGCGCATCGCTGTCGATGATGGACAGCGACACCCAACGCATGCGCGGCGGCAAGCCGTTCGTCTTCAGCAATCAGAAAACCGGCCAGGGCCTTGAGGAAATCATCGCCTTCATCGAACGCCAGGGGCTGCTGACCGCAGCCTGAAACTTATCCACAGGCGTTATCAACAAGGAAGCTTACTCATGACACTCAAACGCATCTTCGCCGCCGCAGCCCTGCTGCTCACGCCCGCACTGGCCTTCGCCCACCCGGGCCATGGCGACAACGGTTTGCTGGCCGGCATCAGCCATCCGATTGGCGGGCTCGACCATTTGCTGGCGATGCTCGCCGTGGGGTTGTGGGCCGCGCAACAAAAGGGCGCCGCGCGCTGGGCGCTGCCGTGTACCTTCGTCGGCGTCATGCTGATCGGCGGAATGCTCGGGTTTGAGGGCTTGAACCTGCCTGCGCTGGAAAGCGGGATTGCCGCTTCGGTGCTCGCGTTGGGCCTGGCGGTGGCATTGGCGGTGCGTCCACCGTTGAGCCTGGCGATTGGCGCGACAGCACTGTTTGCCTTGTTCCACGGCGTGGCGCATGGCCTGGAGCTGCCGGACATGTCCAGCCCTTGGGCGTATGCCGCTGGCTTCGTCGCTGCGACCGCAACCCTGCATGCTGCCGGTTATGCGTTGGTGCGCGTATTGCCTCAGGCGGCTGCGCCGCTGGTTCGGTTGGCCGGCGCTGCTTCAGCGGCAACCGGAGTCTGGTTGCTCGCCGGCTGAAACCGGACACCTGATGCTGATCGTTCCCACGCTCTGCGTGGGAACGATCGTATGCTCCACTCTCTGCTACCATGTCGCGCAAACACTCCTGCCGTGACGACGCCAGCCAATGCCCGATGCTCCCCGCTCCGCCTCCCAGCCTGAATTGACCGCCCTGTTCGCCACTGTGCAGCAGCACTTCCAGGACGTGATCGTGCCGCTCTGGCAAGGCCCCGGCTGGAACTCAGACATGGCGCTGCCGTATGAAGCGCTGGACGCCGAACACCGGCCATTGCCGCCACAACGCTACCGGGCCATGGCCTGCGCGCGGCAGCTGTACCTGTTCGCCAGCCTGATCGGTGACGTACCGGCTGCCGAAGAGCGCGCCGCTGCGCTGTTTCGCTCCCTGCAACGGCATTTCCACGATGCCGAACACGGCGGCTGGTTCTACAGCATCGACGCCCATGGCGCGCCGCTGGATCAGCGTAAAGACCTCTACACCCACGCCTTCATTCTGTTTGCCTGCGCCCATTACTGGGCCAAGGTTCGCGAGCCGTTGGTGGAATCGGTGCTCAATGCCGCGCTGGAAGTGGTCGCTCAACGTTTCGCCACAGACGACGGTCTGTACGAAGCCAGCCTCGACCGCAACTGGTCATCGCTCAAGTCCGGGCCGTTGCAGAACCCGCTGATGCATCTGGCCGAAGCGTTCCTCGCCACGCTGTCAGTACGCGACGATGCCCCGGTCGAGGCCGCGCTCAATGCACTGTGCGGGGCGATGCAAAAGCACTTCATCGACCCGCAGCACGGGGTGATGATGGAGAAACCGCTGGGGGCTGTGGATAACTGGTTTGAGCCGGGGCATCAATTCGAATGGTTCTTCCTGCTGGAGTCATCGGCGTTGCTGCGCGGATCAAAACTGCACGCCTCGCTGACCCGCGCATTCCCGTTCACCGAGCAATTGGGCGTTAATCAGCAAACGGGCGCAGTGCGAGCCATGCTCGACCTTGAACTGGACGGCCGACCACGTGATGAGACCCAGCGCATTTGGGCCCAGGCAGAATACCTGCGCGCCCTGACTTTGCATCCGGACAGCGAGGCGTTGATTGAGCGTCAATTGAACGCCTTGCAACAGCGCTTCCTGCATGCCGGTGGCTGGTACGAGTGCCTGGACAGGGATGGCGCGGTCAGCCGCCCGGACATGCCGTCGACCACGCCATACCATTTGGCGACCTGTTATCGCGGGCTCACCGAATATTTCGGCTGAGTCTGCTCCGACAAGCCCCCTCGCTACACTTACGCCTTGCTACTGCGATCGATCGCAAACCCGCCCCAGGTCTGGCTCACCGGCATCAATTCCAGACGATTGATGTTGATGTGCGCCGGGGCATTGAGGACCCAGAAAATCGTCTCGGCGATGTCCTGCGGCTGGATCGGCTCGGCGCCCGCGTAAGTGGCGTCGTAGCGCGCCTGGTCACCGCCAAAACGCACCAGCGAAAACTCGCTTTCACACAGGCCCGGCTCGATGTTGCTCACCCGTACGCCGGTGCCTTGCAGGTCGCAGCGCAGGTTCAGCGAGAACTGTTTGACGAACGCCTTGGTCGCGCCATACACGTGGCTGCCCGGGTACGGGTAGTTGCCGGCGATGGAACCCAGGTTGATGATCCCGGCACCGCGACCGTGGGCGATCAAGCGTGGCAGCAGCAGGCGAGTGCTGTACATCAGGCCCTTGATGTTGGTGTCGACCATGGTTTCCCAGTCGTCCAGGTCACACTTGGGCGCCGGGTCTACACCCAGGGCCAGGCCTGCGTTGTTGATCAGCCCGCGCAGCTTGGCAAACGACGGCGGCAGGTTGGCGATCGCCTCCTCCATGGCCTTGCGGTCACGCACGTCCAGCACCAGGCCATGGACTTCGGTCTGCTTCGACAATTCGGCGCACAGGGCATTCAGACGCTCTTCACGACGGCCTGTCAGCACCAGTTTCCAGCCGGCCTCGGCAAAACGACGGGCACAGGCTTCACCAAAACCGGACGTCGCGCCGGTAATAAACAGGGTGTTGGACATCGTGTTCTCCTGGTTTGGGCTGATACGCAGCCGTTGGAATAAAAACTCAACCAGCAGCATGCCCGGCCCGGAGCACAGCGGCAACCGGGTCATTGATGGTTACGTCACAGGCTGCGCGCACACTGGATCTGCGAGAAGCTGCCGCCATTGAGGGTGACGACCGTGGCGCTGGTTTTCTCGATCTCGCCGGGGAGCCTCAGGTGCAGGTCCTTGAGGGCGCTCTGCGGGGTTTGCCAGAGAATGGTCTTGTACCTCACGTAACCGGTGGCCTCACCGCCACCCGTGACGAGCCGGATCGTGCTGCCGCCGGGTCGATAGTAAAGGGTGGTGCTTGCCCCGGTGCAGACATACGCATACTCCTTTTGCGGCGTGGGCAGCAGGCCACCGGACAATCCGCCCACCAGGCTATACAACGCAGCACTGATCACGAAAATACCGGCAAGCCCCGCCAACACCGTCGCCAGCCCGTTGTAATCGCCGAACAGGCGCCGCCGTGGCTCATCACTGGACGCTTCAATTGCAGGCGCGGGCGATGCACTCAGGACCACCTCGGGCTTCACCACAGGCAACGTAACCGGTTCGCTGACCGGTTGCTGAAACCTGACCTCCCGTGCAACCGGCTGCATGACCGCAGGTTTGGGCAACCGCGCACGTTGCCGAAGAATGATTCGGGCCTGAAGGACCACATACACCGCACACAGCAAGGGCACCACTTGATTGAGCGCCGGCGACTGGCTGTTGACCCAGCCCACGACCACCGGATCAGAGACCGCAATGTCCCCCGCGACATAGCCCAGCAGTGCCGCACCAATCGACACCAGCACCGGCTGACGCTGTAGCAACCGAGTGATTTGCAGGCTGCCGAACATCAGCAGCGGCACGCTCAACAGCAAGCCCAGCACCAGATAAAAGACACTGCCCTGAGCCACCGCCGCCAGACCGACCACGTTGTCCATGCTCATGATCAGGTCGGCGGTCAGCACCGTGACCACTGCGCCGCCCAGCGTCTGCGGCGAACCGCCTGACGAATCGCCCTCTTCGCCGGCCTCTTCCTCGGTCAGCAGCCGTATGGCGATCACCAGCAACAGCAGCGCGCCGATCAGCTTGAGCCACGGCACCAGCAGTAACCAGCCGGCCAGCGTGGTCAATAACGTCCGCAGAACGATGGCGCCGCTGGTGCCGATCAATACAGCCCGCTTGAGTTGATCCGGCGGCAGCCCGCGACAGGCCAGGGCAATCACCAACGCGTTGTCGCCCGACAGGATCAAGTCCAGCAGGAACACCTCAAAGACCATGCTCAGCGCATGCAGCGCACCATCAAATAACATCGAGCGGTTTCCTGGCAAAAGACGGCGTCATCGGAACATCATCCCAGCGAACCGCTCAGGCCGGTGTCCTGCACACAGATCACTCATGGCCGTCGCTACTTGCCGCTGGTCGTTGCCGGCCCGTTCCGAAACTGCTTGAGAAACGCAGCATCAGGCGTCAGTACCAACATCGGCTGACTGTCAGACAGCGCCTGACGGTAGGTCTGTAACGAGCGGTACAACTTGTAGAATTCCGGGTCTTTGCTGAACGCCGCCGAAAGAATCTGGTTAGCCGCTGCATCGGCCTCACCATGAGTGATTGCCGACTGGCGCTGAACTTCGGACAGCAACACCGTGCGATCTCGGTCGGCCTTGGCCTGGATTTGCTGGGCCCATTCAAAGCCCTGCGCGCGCAGCTCCTTGGCTTCGCGCTGGCGCTCGGACTTCATCCGGTCGTAAATCGCCTGACTGGCCTCCAGCGGCAGATCAGCGCGATGCAGACGCACCTCCGTCACCTCGATGCCGAGTGCGCGGGCCTTGTCGGCCACGTCTTTCTCGATGATCGCGACTTCCTGCTGACGGGCCGGCGACAACAGCGAACGCAGCGATATCTCACCCAACTCACGGCGCAACGAGGAGCTGACCATTTGCGTCAGTTGAGCATTGGCTTGATCCAGGGTCCCGACAGCCTGATAAAACCGCAGCGGGTCGCTAATGCGAAAACGCGTATAGGTCTCGACCTCGATCCGCTTCTGATCGCCGAGAATCACTTGCTCGGCCGGCGATGCCAGGGTTTGCAGACGGCTGTCGTAAAACACGATGGAGTCGCTGAACGGCACCTTGAACTTGAGCCCCGGCTCCCCGGCCACGCCCATCGGTGCACCAAAGCGGATGATCAGTGCCTGTTGCGATTCATCGACGACATAGGCCGACGCGGCCAACGCCCAGAGCGCAATCGCGACGACCGCTGCGGCCAACCATTTGACGGTGCGGTTCATAGTCGGGCGTCCTTTTGCTGGGGTTTGCCAGGCTCGCTCAGCGGCATGTACGGCACCACCCCGGACATGCCCTTGCCGGAAGAATCGATGATGACTTTGGAGGCTTTTTTCAGGACTTCATCCATGCTCTCCATGTACAGCCGCCAGGCGGTGACGTCTTTGGATTGCACGTAGCTGTTGTAGACCGAGAGAAACCGCTTGGCCTCGCCCTCGGCCAGGTTGCCGACCTGCGCCTGATAAGCTTCGGCTTCCTGAGTGATACGCGCCGCGTCGCCACGGGCACGGGGTATCACGTCATTGGCATAGGCTTCGGCTTCGTTGCGGGCGCGCTCCTGGTCGGCGCGGGCTCGCTGCACATCGTTGAACGCATCGATCACCTGCGGCGGCGGATCGACCCGTTGCAATTGCACCTGGGTGATGAGAATCCCCGCCTGTTCGCGGTCCAGCAATTGCTGCAGCAAGTCGCGGGTTTCATCGGCGATCTGCGCACGCTTGTCAGACATCACCGACTGAATCGGCGTACGCCCAATCACCTCGCGCAGCGCGCTTTCGGCCGCGAGTTTCACCGAGCGCTCCGGGTCGCTGATTTTGAACAGGTAGAGTCGCGCGTCCTTGATTCGCCAAAACACCGTGCAATCGGCTTCGACGATGTTTTCGTCACCGGTGAGCATCTGCTTGTCGCGCGCGCCATTGGTCGCAGCGCTCTGCACACTGGTACTGGTGCCCAGTTGCAACTGATTGACCTGAGTGATCTTGGGTAACAGGACGGTTTCGACAGGATAGGGCAAGTGATAGTGCAGCCCGGATTCGGCGGTCTGCTGCCAGCGCCCGAAGCGCAGCACAATGCCCTGTTCATCCGGCTGAACCTTGTAGATGCCGGAGCTGATCCAGGCCAGTAAAAGCAGCCCGCCGATCAGTGCCAGTCCCCGTCCGCCGAGATCCATCACGGCCAGGTCGTAGCCCATTCGCTTGAGCAGCCGACGCATCGGACTGACGGGCTCGACAGGAGCAAAGGCGGGACTATCGGTCATGCAATGGCTCCATGTCGTCAAATGACGAGCGCCCATTCGGGGGCGCCAAGGCGCGCAGAGTACCTGAACCCAAAACCGCGAAAATGAAAACTCTGTCATGTTCGCTGTACAAAAAACGCTCAACTGCTGCCAGGCCTTGGCTGCTCTGGCTCGTAGCCAACTGCACGCACCTTATCCACAGCCCCGTCCACAGTCTTTGGGGGCAAGTGCAAACCTTGAGACGCGCGATCTACAAGGCTTTGCGGGCAGATCTGAAAGTTTTTTGCTTGACCTGGGCACTGACAAGTGTAGCCAGCGTCGGTCGGTGCGACCGAGCAGTCACCGAGACGATGGCTACACGCCAGTCATTACGGCCCTTTGCCGAGTCTTTCCAGAGTTTAACCACAGACTTATCCACAGGCTGCGCAACGACTGTTCAGCCGCCGGGCAGCGGCAACAAAAAGGTTGACAAGGCTTACTCAAGGCCGCTGAAAAATGCCTGATCAAAAAACAACCACAACCCTGCAAGCCATGCCGTTAAAGGCCTTCAAGCAGTTGCTCCCATGTTACCCACAGCCAGTTCCACAGCAAACGGGGACAAGTCAAAACTGTGGAAAAACAGCTATTTGCAGCGGCTTTATGTCGCGCTTTAACAGGTTGCGAATATTGTTTTCCACAATTCCCAGATTGGATTGTGGATAGCGGCCGGAAGCTCTCGTTCCCACGCTCTGCGTGGGAATGTAGCCGGTGACGCTCTGCGTCACAAAAGCGGACGCAGAGCATCCGGAGAGGCGTTCCCACGCAGAGCGTGGGAACGATCAGCAGCATCAAGCAGAGTCAATGACCGCCCAGATACGCGTTACGCACCTCTTCGTTCACCAGCAGCTCCTTGCCAGTGCCGCTCAGGCGGATTTCACCGTTGACCATCACGTAGGCCCGATCCGACAGCTTGAGCGCGTGGTTGGCGTTCTGCTCGACCAGGAAGATGGTCATGCCGGTGCCCGCCAGTTCGCGCAGGGTAGCGAAGATCTGTTTCACCACAATCGGCGCCAACCCCAGGCTTGGCTCGTCGAGCAACAGCAATTTGGGCCGGCTCATCAATGCCCGGGCAATGGCGAGCATTTGCTGCTCGCCACCGGACATGGTCATCGCCCGCTGATTGCGCCGCTCCTTGAGCCGTGGAAACAGCTCGAACATGCGCTGCATGTCCTCGGCAGCGTACTGGTCGCCAATCGGGATCGTGCCCATCAGCAGGTTTTCCTCGACGGTCATGTCAGGGAACACCCGCCGCCCTTCCGGCGACTGGGCAATGCCGTTGGAGGCGATGTAGTGCGACGACTTGTGGGTGATGTCCACGCCGCGATAAACGATCTGCCCGCCAGCCGCGCGTGGCTGACCGAAGATCGACATCAGCAGCGTCGATTTGCCGGCACCGTTGGAACCGATCAGGCTGACGGTTTCGCCTTCGTTGATGTGCAGCGAGACCTTTTTCAGGGCCTGGATCGGCCCGTAGAACACGTCGATCGCTTTCAGTTCGAGGATCGGTTGAGTCATACCAGCTCCTCTTCATCAGCACCCAGGTAGGCGGCAATCACTTTCGGATCGTTGCGGATCGCTTGCGGGTTACCCTCGGCGATCACGTTGCCGTGGTCCAGCACCACGATGTGGTCGGAAATGCTCATTACCATGCCCATGTCGTGTTCAATCAGCACCACCGTAATGTCGTGGTCGTCGCGCAGATGCCGAATCATCGCGCTGAGCGCTTCGGTTTCCTGCGGGTTGAGGCCCGCCGCCGGTTCGTCCAGGCAAATGATCTTGGGCCGGGTGCACATGGCCCGGGCGATTTCCAGGCGGCGCTGCTGACCGTAGGACAGCTCACCGGCCAGGCGGTTGGCGCAGTCCACCAGATCGACCACCTCCAGCCAGTAGAAGGCATGGTCCAGGGCATCGCTTTCGGCCTTGCGGTAGCCTTTGGTGTTGAGAATGCCGGACACCAGGTTACGGTTGACCCACATGTGCTGAGCCACCAGCAGGTTCTCGATCACCGACATTTCCCTGAACAGGCGAATGTTCTGGAAGGTCCGCGCCAGGCCGGCGCGGTTGATCAGGTGCGTACCGCCGAACATCTTGTAGTGCAGGCGATTGACGAAGCGTTTCGGTGAAACGAAATCGGTCGCCTTGAACGGTTCCCCGAGCATCTTGATGACGTTGGTTTTGACACCCCGGGTGTTCAGTTCGATATGCCCGCCAGAGGCTTTGTAGAAACCGGTCAGGCAGTTGAACACCGTGGTCTTGCCCGCACCGTTGGGGCCGATCAACGCGAAGATCGAGTTACGCTTGACCTTCAGGCTGACGTCGCTCAGGGCTTTGATGCCGCCGAAGTGCATCATCAGGTTCTCTACCGAGAGAATGACTTCATCGCTCATGACGCGCTCCTCTCAGTCAAGGCACCCTTACGCGGGGTCACGCCGGTACGGCTGATACGAATCAGGCCGCGCGGTTTCCAGATCATCATCAACACCATGAGAATGCCGAACAGCAACACGCGGTATTCGGCGAAGCCACGCAGCAGTTCCGGGGCGACGGTCAGCACGAACGCGGCGATCACCACGCCGACGGTCGAGCCCATGCCGCCGAGTACGACGATGGCAAGGATCAACGCCGACTCGAAGAAGGTGAACGAGGTCGGGTTGACGAAACCTTGATAGCTGGCGAAAAACACACCCGCCAGACCGGCTGTGGAAGCCCCCAGGGTAAAGGCCGACAGCTTGACCAGTACGTGGTTGAGGCCCATGGCGCGGCAGGCGATTTCATCTTCGCGCAAGGCCTCCCAGGCACGCCCGACCGGCATTCGGGTCAGGCGATGCTTGATGTACAGCACCAGCATCACGACGAGGAACAACACGGCATAGATGAACATGAACTTGATGTTCGGGTTGTATTCGGTCCCGAAGAATTCATGGAAGGGTATCCCGCCATCCTTCGCCACACGCGTGAACTCGATACCGAAAAACGACGGTGATGGCACCGGCATGCCGTTAGGCCCGCCCGTGAAGGACAGCCAGTTGGTCAGTATCAGGCGAATGATTTCACCGAAGCCCAGGGTCACGATGGCCAGATAGTCACCGTGCATGCGCAACACCGGAAAGCCGAGGATGCATCCGGCCATCGCCGCCATGAGTGCCGACAGCGGCAACACGGTCCAGAAGCCCAGGCCAAGGTAGTGATAACCCAGTGCCAGGCCATACGCACCGATGGCGTAGAACGCCACATAACCCAGGTCGAGCAGACCTGCCAGACCGACCACGATATTCAGGCCAAGGCCCAGTAACACGTAGATCAAGCCCAGGATCACCACCGTCAGCAGGTACTTGTCGGCGAAGACCGGGAACACGATAGCGATCACGATCAACGCCGGAATGATGAAGCGCAGCCGCGACTTGAAATCAGGTGCCAGCACATGCACGCCGGAGCCGACGATTTCGAAGCGTTGCTGAACCTTCTCACCCTTGGCCGTCTGCATGAACAGGCTCAAGGCAAGACGCCCGAGCATCACCGCCCCGACCATCCAGGCCACACGCGTCGGTTGCAGATTGTAGCTATAACCTTCAAGCACTACGCCCACGATCGGGCCGAAGACAATCAGGGCAATCAACCCGGCCAGAACCGTGTCGATCAGGCTTTTTTTCACATCGATAGGTTTGTTATTAGTGTCGGACATGCTTACACCTTCGCCACAAGTGGGCGACCCAACAGGCCTTGAGGACGGAAAATCAGGATCAGTACCAGCAGCGAGAAGCTGAAGACGTCCTTGTAGTCAGAGTTGATCACGCCGGAAAACAGCGACTCGGAAACGCCGAGGATGATCCCGCCGAGCATGGCGCCAGGCAGCGAGCCAATCCCGCCGAGCACCGCAGCGGTGAAGGCCTTGATGCCGATCACGAAGCCGGCGTAGAAATCGAAGGTGCCGTAGTTCACCGTGATCAAGACACCCGCCAGCGCAGCCATGGCCGCACCGATAATGAACACGTAGGAGATCACCCGGTCGGTGTTTATCCCGAGGATCGAGGCCATCTTGCGGTCTTGTTGGGTGGCACGACACATGCGCCCCAACTTGGTGTATTTGATGATGTAGGTCAGCAGGGCCATCCCGATAAACGCAGCGACCAGAATAAAGATCTTGGTGTAGGTGATCTGCACGAAACCCGTACCGATATCGAATCTCAGCCCACCGCTCAGCAGCGTAGGAATACCCTGTTGCCGTGAGCCCTGAGCGATCTGTGCGTAGTTCTGCAGGATCAGCGAAACGCCGATAGCACTGATCAGCGGTGCCAGTCGGGTGGAGTTGCGTAGCGGTTTATAAGCGATGCGTTCGATGACCCAGCCATACACACCGGTCACGAAGACCGTGAACAGCAGAGTACCGAGGATCAACAGCGGAAAGGATTCGACACCGAACCAGGACAGCAGAGCCAGGCTGATTGCCGCCAGGTACGCGGAAATCATGTACACCTCGCCGTGGGCGAAGTTGATCATGCCGATGATGCCGTAGACCATTGTGTAGCCGATGGCGATCAGGCCGTAGACCGATCCGAGGGTCAAACCGTTGATAACTTGTTGCAGGAAAATACCGTCCATCATGCACTCTCACTAACTCGAGAGGCCACCGCGAACCCGGTGTCGATGAGCCCTTGTGAGGCGCACCTGGCCAGGTTCATGTGGCTCAGAAGAAAAATACCGGGTCGGCATGGTTGCAGAACCCATGACTCAAGCCGGGCCCCACGAAGGATATCGAGAGGCCCGGACCTGGCGGTGCGCTTATCTCACTTCTGTTTGTCCAGCTGGTGGTATTTGCCCGCGGCATCCCACTGGTAAACCACGTAGTCGGAGATTTTCAGGTCGCCCTTGCTATCCCATTCCTTCTTGCCCATCACGGTTTCCACCGGGTGCGCCTTGAGCCATTTGGCGGCTTCTTCACCTTTGTTCGACTTGGCGCCGTTGAAGCCGGCAGCCAGGGCTTGCACCGAGGCGTAGGCGTACAGGGTGTAGCCTTCAGGCTCGTAACCGGATTTGCGGAAGGTATCCACGACAGCCTTGCTGTCTGGAATCAGGCGCGGGTCAGCGCCGAAGGTCATGTACACGCCGTCGACGTAAGGAGCACCACCGGCAGTCGTGACCATTTCGTCGGTGACGATGCCATCATCGGACATGAACTTGACGTCTTTCAGGCCTTGCTCACGCAGTTGGTGCACCAGTGGACCGGCTTCCGGGTGCAGGCCACCGAAGTAAAGGACATCAGCCCCTACCGAACGGACCTTGGTGATCAGGGCACTGAAATCTTTCTCGCCGCGGGTCAGGCCTTCTTCAAGAACCGGTTTCACGCCACGCGCGGTCAGCTGCTTGGCCGTTGCGTCCGCCAGGCCTTTACCGTAGGTGTCCTTGTCGTTGATGACGGCAACTTTCTTGCCTTTCAGGACGTCGACAATGTAGTTGCCCGCGACGATACCTTGCTGGTCATCACGTCCGCACATACGCATCATGGCGGGCAGGCCGCGCTCGGTGACCGTCGGGTTGGTAGAGCCCGGGGTGATTGCGATGATGCCGGCGTCGGAGTAGACCTCGGAAGCCGGGATAGTCGACGACGAGCAGAAGTGCCCGACCACGCCGATCACCTTGTCCTGGACCATTTTGTTCGCGACGGCTACAGCCTGTTTCGGTTCGCAGGCGTCATCGCCCTGGACCAGTACGATTTTTTCGCCGTTGATGCCGCCCTTGGCGTTGATTGCATCCGCCGCCGCTTGCGCGCCTTTCATGTATTGCAAGCCGAAGGAAGCGCTAGGACCGGTCATCGGACCTGCCACACCAAGTTTGACATCCGCCTGAACAAACGAAGAAACACCCAATGCAGTAGCAACTGCGAGTGCCAGAAAACCTTTCCTGTAAAACGTCTGCGACATGTGATGGTGCTCCTGAGGTTTTTTTAGTTAGCACAGCAACTTCAGCGGAAGCTTTGATTCAGCTACAAGCGCAGAGCAAGTGGCGTGCCATCGGTTTTTTATTCTTCAAAAAGTCGCTGCTTTATTGTTATTTCGACTGTTTCGAGCCCTTTTTCATTGGGCGTGCAACCGTCTAAACCGCGGAAGGTGAAACCATTTATTTTCTGAGGCGCAACCCTAGCGCGCCATCATTGCAACCGCGGCGCCAAACGACGTGCAACCAGCCTGTAACAACGTGCGTCACCGAACTGCACACTGCTGGTGCGCAACTGCTACAAACCCGCACCATTACAGGCTAGTCGCTGCGCCAAAAAGCGCCGCTTCGCGCAACATATTTCCTTGATCAGATGACAATCCGCAGGCACTGGCCCGCGTGATAGAGCGAAAAACCGGCCTCGTACAGACAACTGCGCAGGCCCACCCCGGCCAGTGGCTGCATGGGTGCGAAGGGAATCGGTAGCGCCTGAGGATTTCCGTTACACAAATAATCGGCAAAGGCTTTACCGACTACCGTGCCCGTGGTCACACCACGGCCGTTGTAACCGGTGACGGCCACTAAACCGGGCGCCGGCTCGAACAAGCGCATCAAGTGATCGGGGGTAAAAGCAATGCAACCGGTCCAGGAGCATTCCCAGTCCACCGGTTTGAGGTAGGGGAAATAATGCTGCTGAACCCGGTCGGCCCAGGCCTTGAGGAACCAGGTGGGTTTCTGATTGCCGTTGCCCAGGCTGCCGAGCAACAACCGGCCGTCTTTGTCGCGACGGATACTGCTGAGTACCTGACGGGTGTCCCAGGAACCCTGGCCGCCGGGCAGGATCAGTTGCGCGGCTTCTTCGGTCAGCGGCTTTGATGCCACCTGATAGTAATAACCGGGGAAAAAACTGCGCCGCAGTTCAGTCCAGTCGCCTTCGGTGTAGGCGTTGGAAGCGATCACCACCTGCTCGGCCATGACCGAACCGGCGTCGGTTTGCACCGACCAGCGTTGGCCCTGACGTTCAAGCCGGGTCACCGCTGAATGATCGAAGAGCTGCCCTCCCAGGTCCGCAGCAGCCTTGGCCAGACCGCTGGTGTAGGCCATCGGATTGAGCGTGCCGGCACGGCGGTCGAGCAACGCGGCGGCAATCTTTTTGGTCCCGGTGGCCTGCTCGCACGCCGCACCGGTCAGCAACTCCACGGGCGCGCCGCGGCGCTTCCATTGTTCTTCACGACTGCGCAGATCGGCTTCGCCACGGGCGTTGTGCGCCATGTGCAGCGTGCCTTCGCGGCGTAGCTGGCAATCGATGGTGTATTTGTCGATCAGGCTGAACACCAGCGAAGGCGCCGCGCCGAGCATGCGATTGAGCTGGCTGCCGATCGCTTCGCCGAACCCGGCTTCGATCTCGTCCGGGGGAATCCACATCCCGGCATTCACCAACCCGACGTTACGCCCCGAACCGCCCTGCCCGCAGCGCTTGGCCTCGAGCACGCAGACACTTTTACCCTGTTCCAGCAAATGCACCGCCGCTGACAAACCGGTAAAACCGGCGCCGATCACGCAGACGTCCGCCGTCACCTCGCCCTTGAGCGTCGCCCGGTCAGGCCGTTGCGGCGTCAGTTTTTCCCATAAGCATTCTTCGCGTAACGGCATCGCCAGACTCCGAAAATGTAAGCCCAACCAAAAACGACGCAGCCTGATCGTTCCCATGCTCTGCGTGGGAATGCCTCACCGGACGCTCTGCGTCCGCTCTTGATGTGACGCGGAGCGTCACGGGCTGCATTCCTTTGCTGCGCGTGGGAACAATCATCCGGGGCTTAGTCGAAGGTAATCCCTTGGGCCAGCGGCAACTCCAGCGAGTAGTTGACGGTGTTGGTCTGGCGACGCATGTAACCGCGCCACGCATCGGAGCCGGACTCGCGACCACCGCCGGTTTCTTTCTCACCGCCAAAGGCGCCGCCGATTTCCGCGCCGCTCGGGCCGATGTTGACGTTGGCGATGCCGCAGTCGCTGCCCACCGCCGACATGAACTGCTCGGCCTCACGCACATCAGTGGTGAAGATGCACGACGACAGGCCTTGTGGCACCGCGTTGTTCAGGCGCAATGCTTCGGCGAAGTCCTTGTAGCCAACCACGTACAGAATCGGTGCGAAGGTTTCGCTGCGCACTACATCGCTCTGCTCCGGCATTTCGACGATGGCCGGCGAAACGTAGTAGGCGTTCGGGAACTTGTCTTCGAGCTGACGCTTGCCGCCAAACACCCGGCCGCCTTCGCTCAAGGCTTGTTCCAGCGCGTCCTGCATGTTTTCAAAGCTGTGTTTGTCGATCAACGGGCCGACCAGATTGCCTTCCAGCGGATGGCCGATGCGCACTTTGGAATAGGCGGCCTTGAGGCGGGTGACAATCTCTTCCTTGACCGACTCGTGGGCGATCAGGCGACGCAAGGTGGTGCAACGCTGACCGGCGGTGCCGACTGCGCTGAACAGAATCGCCCGCACAGCCATGTCGAGGTCGGCGCTTGGGCCGAGGATCATTGCGTTGTTGCCACCCAGTTCCAGAATGCTGCGAGCAAAGCGTGCGGCGATTTTCGGCGCTACTTCGCGGCCCATGCGGGTGCTGCCGGTGGCGCTGATCAAGGCCACACGCGGGTCGTCTACCAGCGCTTCACCGGCATCGCGGCCACCGATGATCACTTGGCTGAGGTATTGCGGTGCATCGCTGAAGTTCTTCAATACACGCTCGAACAGCGCCTGGCAGGCCAGTGCAGTGAGCGGGGTTTTCTCCGACGGTTTCCAGATCACCGAGTTGCCGCAGACCAGCGCCAGCGTGGTGTTCCAGGCCCAGACCGCAACCGGGAAGTTGAACGCACTGATCACCCCGACCACGCCCAGCGGATGCCAGGACTCACGCATGTGGTGACCCGGACGCTCGGAGGCGATAGTCAAACCGTACAGCTGGCGGGACAAACCGACGGCGAAGTCGCAGATGTCGATCATTTCCTGAACTTCACCCAGGCCTTCCTGAGTGATCTTGCCGGCTTCCCAGGACACCAGCTCGCCCAAATCGGCCTTGTACTCGCGCAGTACTTCGCCGAACTGACGCACCAGTTCGCCACGACGCGGTGCCGGAACCTTGCGCCACAGGTCGAACGCATGCTCTGCGCGACTGACCTGCTGCTCGACTTCAGCGGCGCCTTCCCAGTTCACGGAGGCAATATGGCTGCCATCGATCGGTGAATGCACGGGCTGTTTGCCGTTCTGGTACAGGGCCGGGTTCACCCCCAAACGATCAAGCAATGCGGCAACCATGGGTCACTCCTTCAACGTGAAAAGCAGAAAATTCACAGCCCGCTGACAAGGGGCTTCAGGCCTATAGTTGTAGCCGCCCCGAGACTTGCCAACAAACGACGATTAAGCGAGATATCATTCCGTTTATTCATGCAAAGCGTTGCAACAAGAACAAGGGCCCACCCATGCTGAATAAACGCCACTTGCCATCGATCACCGCGTTGCAGTGTTTCGAAGCGGTCACTCGTCACCTGAGCTTCACCCGCGCCGCCGAAGAGCTGAACCTGACCCAGAGCGCCGTGAGCAAACAGGTCGCGCAACTCGAAGAGCTGTTGCAGCACCTGCTGTTTCGCCGGGTACGCCGACGCCTGCAAATGACTCCGGCCGGGGATTTGTACCTGGTTGAAGTGCGAAAAATCCTCACACAAGTCGAGATGTCGACCCACTACCTGCGTTCCTACGGCGGTGAGACCGAAGTACTGCGCGTGTCTACGCCTTCAACCTTTGGCGCTCGCTGGCTGGTGCCACGCCTGAAAGGCTGGCGCCTGCGTCATCCGCATATTCATCTGGACTTGTGTAACGAGCAGGAAGCCGACGACCTGCTGCAAGGGCGCAGCGACCTGGCGTTCTATTTCGGTCAGGGTTCGCGGCCCGGTACCGAATGCCTGAAGCTGTTTGGCGAAGAGCTGGTGCCGGTTTGCGCACCGGGCAGCCTGCCGGAGCAGCCATTTACTGACCCAACGCAACTCAGCGATCTGGTATTGCTGCAAAATGCCTCGCGTCCTCAGGCCTGGCACGATTGGTTCGACAGTCAGGGTTACCAGACCGAGCACAGCTATCACGGCCCGCGTTTCGAAACCTTTTATATGTGCATCCGCGCCGCACAAGTCGGCTGTGGCGTCGCCCTGTTGCCACGGTTCCTGGTGGAAGAGGAATTGGCCGACGGCAAACTGGTTATCCCCTGGCCGCACGCAATGCCCAGCAACGATGCCTATTACCTGGCCTACCCCGAACATTCGGCGGAAGTGCCAAAGGTGCGCGATTTTGTGAAGTGGATGCTGGAGCAGATCGATAGCCCATTGTCGTAAGAACAACAAAGATCCCGTAGCAGCAGGCTTCGCCAGCTGCTACGGACTGTGTAACGGCTTAACCCTGATCAAAAAAACACTGGCAATACAGCCCACCGATATGCGCCACTAGTCCCATTCATTGAAACAGCTGAAACGTCGCTGCCGTCAGCGGCGGCCAGCCTGGAGATTCCCGTTATGAGCGAGAGTGTGTTTGCCGATCGCATCGTGCAGAACCTGCTCGACACCGACTTCTACAAACTGACCATGATGCAGGCGGTGCTGCACAACTACCCCAACGTTGAAGTCGAATGGGAGTTCCGCTGCCGCAATAGCGAGGACCTGCGCCCGTACCTGGCGGAGATTCGTTTTCAGATCGAACGTCTGGCTGAACTGAGCCTGAGCAACGATCAGTTGAGCTTTCTGGAGCGCATCAGTTTCCTGAAGCCGGATTTCCTGCGTTTTCTCGGGTTGTTCCGCTTCAACCTGCGTTACATCCACACCGGCATCGAGAACGGCGAGCTGTTCATCCGTCTGCGCGGGCCGTGGTTGCATGTGATTCTGTTCGAAGTGCCGCTGCTGGCGGTGGTCAGCGAAGTGCGCAACCGCTATCGCTACCGTGAAATTGTCATGGAACAGGTCCGCGAGCAGCTCTATCGCAAGTTCGACTGGTTGAGCGCCAATGCCAGCGCCGACGAGCTCTCGCACCTGCAGGTGGCGGATTTCGGCACTCGCCGGCGCTTCTCCTTCCGCGTGCAGGAAGAAGTGGTGAACGTGCTCAAGCACGATTTCCCCGGACGTTTCGTCGGCACCAGCAACGTGCACCTGTCCCGCGAGCTGGGCATGAAGCCGCTCGGCACCATGGCTCACGAATGGATCATGGCTCACCAGCAACTCGGCCCGCGACTGATCGACAGCCAGAGCGCCGCCCTCGATTGCTGGGTTCGCGAATACCGCGGCCTGCTGGGGATCGCCCTGACCGACTGCATCACCACCGATGCCTTCCTGAGCGATTTCGACCTGTATTTCGCCAAGCTTTTCGACGGTTTGCGCCATGACTCCGGGGACCCGATTGCCTGGGCCGAAAAAGCCATCGCCCACTACCATAAGCTCGGTATCGAGCCGATGAGCAAGACGCTGGTGTTCTCCGACAGCCTGACGCTGCCAAAATCGCTGGAGATATTCCGCGCGTTGCGTGGTCGGATCAATGTCAGCTTCGGTATTGGCACCAACCTGACCTGCGATATTCCGGGTGTCGAACCCATGAGCATCGTGCTTAAAATGACGGCCTGCAATGGTCAGCCCGTCGCCAAGATTTCCGATGAGGCCGGCAAGACACACTGCAAAGACCCGAATTTCGTCGCCTATTTGCGACATGTGTTTCAAGTACCTGCCGCCCTCTCTGGCACATCAAGCAAGGAGTGAATTCATGCAAGCCGTACAGCGTGAGATTGCTGAACAGCTCAAGGTCCAACCGCCCTTCGCAAACCCGGCAGCCCTGGAGGCTGAAGTCGCACGGCGGATTACCTTTATCCAGGATTGCCTGGTCAATTCCGGGCTCAAGACCCTGGTGCTCGGCATCAGCGGTGGCGTCGACTCGTTGACCGCCGGGCTTCTGGCCCAACGGGCCATGCGCGAGTTACGTGAGCGCAGCGGTGACGCGGGCTACAAGTTCATCGCCGTACGCTTGCCGTACGAAACCCAGTTCGATGAACACGATGCGCAGGCCTGCGTGGACTTCATCGCCCCGGATGAGCGCCACACCGTGAACATCGGCCCGGCGGTCAAGTCGCTGGCCAGTGAAGTCGCCGCCTTCGAAGGCAAGCACGCAGTCTCGGTGGATTTCGTGCTGGGCAACACCAAGGCGCGGATGCGCATGGTCGCGCAATACACCATCGCCGGCGCCGCCCACGGCCTGGTGATCGGCACCGACCACGCGGCAGAAGCGGTGATGGGTTTCTTCACCAAGTTCGGTGACGGCGCCTGCGACCTCGCGCCGCTGAGCGGCCTGGTGAAAAACCAGGTCCGGGCCATCGCCCGCAGCTTCGGCGCACCGGAGTCGCTGGTGGAAAAGGTGCCGACCGCCGACCTTGAAGACCTGTCGCCTGGCAAACCGGATGAAGCGTCCCACGGTGTGACCTATGCCGAGATCGACGCATTCCTGCACGGTGAGCCGGTGCGTGAAGAAGCGTTCAGGATCATCTGCGATACGTATCGCAAGACCCATCACAAGCGGGTGATGCCGTTTGCGCCGTAAGTGATGGCAGACAGGTACAACAAAGCCCACTGGAGGAGTGATCCTCAGTGGGCTTTTTAATACGTCATGGTTGAGCGGGAATTAAGCAGTCACACCGTCAACCTTACCTAGTCAGCGTGAATGTGCTGCGTCCTGAAATATTACGGTCTTAAATCAAAATACATGCTCCATGACGGTGACCGCAGCTCTCCTCCGGGCTCCCCCACCGTGAAGGTATTGAACATCGAGATCAACGTTACTTGAACAGCCCAACCGCCATTGGGGGAAGCCTGAGTTCTCGTCAGCTCATTCCCTTGGTAATAAAACACAACCATTTGGTCAGGCTTTGCAATGCCAGCAAGCGAAACCGCTTCAGTCGGAGAGCGCTCGCCATTGGGAGTACTTCCCGTAGATATGTAAGGAGTACCGACTGTAACGCTCCAGATATCCGATTCTGGCTGGCTGCCATCGCGCTTTTTTGCTTTGAAGGCGTAGCGTTTGACACTTAATTCGCTCGCGTCGAACTCCCATTGGGTACCGATAGTTCTGGCCTCGCCCAGCAGCGCAGCCCCATCATAAACATCGACTACTCCCCCCTCGGCAACCGTGCCCTTGAGTTTCACCGTCGTATCGATAGTCGCCCAATTATTGGCGATAGAAGCGCCCTTGGAGTCCGTCATTGCGGTGATTGCCAATATCACTGCGTCCTCGTTCACCTTCACGGTCCAGGTATTGGAGTCCTGTCCGCTGGCGACCGCCTTGATCTCGTGCGTGCCCGGGCTCAGTTCGGTCAGCTCGTGCTTCCACACCCCGCCTTCAGCGGTGACCGTGCCCTTCGAGTCGGTTCCAACGAAAATCTCCACCGTCGCACCCTCCCCCGCAGTGCCTTCCAGCTTCAGGGTGGTGTCGGTGGTTTCGCCCTTGTCGGCAACGAGATTGTCCTTGGAATCCGTCACCTGGGTGATGGCCGGTTTGACTACCTCGGCGACGTTTTTAACGGTATAGACCCGCTCCTCGAAATCAAACGCCTGATCCTCATCGTCCTCCTGGTTCAGCGCGACCCTGACAATGACCTTCAACGGCGAGCCATTGAGTAACGCCCTGAAATAGTCATAAGGCACTTTCACCTCGCGGTAACCGCGAGTGATCCAGGCCCCATCCACTGGCTCCGATAGCAGCACGGTGAGCGGGTGATCCACATCGCCGGCTTTCTTGCCCTCCAGGCGAGCCCAGCATCGTTGCTTTTCGGCAATCAGCGGCCAGATTCCCAAGCGCAGCGTGAGGTCATTGGAACTGCCGGTCAGGTCCAGTCCGGGCCCGTTACCGTCGTTCTCCGCCTCACGGATCAGCGCTGCTTTCAACTCACTCTTTGGCAGAGGGAGCACGTTGAGTTCCAGTGGCGGCTCAGAGGTTTTATCGTCCTCACTGTCCCGTACGATCGTGTACGTCACCATCATTTTTTTGCCCAGAAGGAACGCAACGACCTCCTTCTTCAAATTCACAATCCTGGGGTTTCTCGACCCTAGTGACAGCGGCTCGCTTTTGTACTGTCCACCGTCCGGGGTGCCGGGTTCGCCCGCAATCTCGACATAGAACTTGTCACTCGGCAGCAGTTTCTCCGTAGGTATCAGCGCCCTGAACCGGAGGGAGGTGTTGATCGAGTCCAGATCGCTGTCATTCAACACCGGCTCGACCGTCAATGGGTCGAGATCCGGGATAGGAGCGCGTGTTTGAGGAGCGGTAACTTGAGCAGTCATGAGCAATCTCCATCTCGCAAGAGTCGCCGCAACATCAGCAGCGGCGTTGACGTTCATCTGGCACCCGGCGCCAATACGCTGACCGTTGTCAGCGCATACCGGATCAATACTCCATTACTTCGCCGGCGCGACCTTGCGCACGCGATAGAGATTGGACTTCCGCGCGACTTCGTCGGGTGCTGAGGCTACGTAGTGATACTCCCTGGGCTCCGCACCGATGTGTGCAGTCCATTCCCACTGACCTTGCGCGTTGACCTTAATAGCCTTGATTATTTGGTCGCTGAGAAGCTCATGGACGTTGATCTCCCCTCCCGCAGTACCCGAGCCTCGCAGCGTAAACGCCTGCCCGGAGGTTTCGTCGTAAGGCGGGATGAGTGTCGTACCCTTAAGGTCAGTCACCTGCTCGATAATCGGTGTTCCAACCGCGAATACCTCCAGTGGCCAAAGCATCGGCGCGTCGCGGGCACTCAGCGCGAAAAAGTAGCGATACGCCTTTAAACCGCTCAGGGACATACTCCAATACCCGTTTCGATCAGACTCAACCGTCTCCAGCGGAGTAAAGACATCATAAGCTGTGATGTTCTTCGAAAATCCGGCTGTACCGTGAAGGGTGATGGTGTCAGATGTGGTAGCACCTCCGCGAGGGACTTCCTTGCGTTGAGGGCCTTTGGAGGCGGTGATGGCAAGTGTTCCGTTGGAGGGGGCCGTTTTTCTGATTACCGTCCAGGTATCCGATACCAATCCGCTGGCAACGCCTTTCACCGTCAGATCCTGCTCTTCCAGATCCAGATCGGTCAGCGTGTACTCCAAATCACCCTGCGCATCCGCAGTTTCTTTACCCTTTGAGACGCCATTGACAAAAAACTCAAGTTCTTCGTTCGCGCCCGCCTTGATGTTCAGCTTCACCGTCTGAGTGAGGGTTGTGGTGCCATGGGGAACATCCGCACCCGATATTTCCTTGACTGAATTGACGACGGGGTTTTCCGTCGACAGCGCTTCGACGGTAACGGTCCAGGTGTCTGATTCCAGCTCATCGCCATCCTGCTCTATGGCTTTGAACACATACTTTTCTGGAGGCAAGGTCCCCGTTTCAAACTCCCACGTGGTGGCCCCCGTCGACTTGCCATCGCCCAGCGGAGTCGAGCCGTTATAAATCTTGACCGCTTCCCCCGCCGCTACCGTGCCTGTGAGTTTCAACGGCGTTTGGGTGGTCGTGCCGGGATTGCCGACCGGCGCGCCTGCGGAGTCCTTCACTTCGCCAATTGTCGGCTTCACCACCGCAGCAGTTGTAACGGTATAGCTTCGCACCTGCGAGAGGTGCGCCTCGTCCTTATTATCAACCT